>JAYRWE010000025.1:0-36662 GCA_041918175.1 bacterium | reverse complement strand
GTTTCGATAAAATTGCGGGCGAGGGCCCCCCCCCCCCCCCCCCCCGCGGGGAGGCCAAGATGTGGGGGGCGGGGGGGCCCCCACACCCCACCCCCGCGGGCGGGGGAGGGGGGGTGTAAAACCGGGTAAGAAGGACACACGCCACCCCCCCCCGGGGGGGGGGGCCGGGGGGCCCTCGCCCGCAATTTTATCGAAACGTGAAAGCAACGATTCGTTATCAAAGCACACCCCCCTAACCCCCCTCAAGGGGGGAATTGATTCGAAACGTGTTTCGAATATTCCCCCCTTGAGGGAGGCCAGGGGAGTGTCGCTCGCAACTATATCGACACGTGAGAGCAGAGACTCGTTATCAAAGTACACTCCCCTCAAGGGGGGATTAACGCTAGCGCGACCGCACGTTGCCGCATTGCGCCAAAGCCTCGGGCTTTCCTCTGATTTGGAGTTGCAATGGCGCACGAGTCGCACCGGCTCTGACACCTTGAGCGTTACCGATAATTTCAACCGCACGGATATTGGCCCAAATTGGGCTTTGGACTCGCGCTATTGGGCGATTAAAAACGGCGAGCTGGTGCTGAACAGCGGCGCCATTTATGAATGGCGTTATCTCGCCGTGTTCACGCCGGTCTTTAACAATGTCGAACGCGCAGTCATCATGGTCACGTACAAATGGGGCAAGAACGCCGATGCCGTGGGCATTGGCGAAGGCGCGCACGCATTGATGATCGACTCGCCGTCGGCGCAAGGCAGTGGCTATTGGCTGTGGCGGCGGACCAATCAAAACTCCGTGTGGCTCTATGCGATTAAAAACGGCACGTGGGAATACACGTCGGGAGAGAGCAAAGAGTTTGGTCGCGCGGATGCGCATCGTCCCATTCCGAAAGGCGGCGATCTCATCACCGCGGTGATTCGAAACGATGAGCCGCAAGCCGTGTACTTCGATTACTACATCAACGACCGATGGGATGCCACGCTACACGACGGCTCGAAAGAGTTCGCACAAAATCCCGAATGGTACACCGGCGTATTTATTCACGGCCAAGACTTGAACAATCAAGTCGATGATTTCACCGTGTATTGGCTGGGCAATGATGACATCGCGCCCGCGGCCGTGTCCGATTTGCGCGCGGTTGACAGCAGCGCCTCCAGTGTCACGCTCGCATGGACCGCGCCGGGAGACAATCATCTTGACGGGCAAGCGGAGCACTATGAAATTCGTTATGACACGAAGGCCATTACCGCAAGCAATTTTTCATCAGCGAAACTGGCTGCAAATCTTCCCACGCCCGCCGCGGCAGGCGAAACGCAGCAAATCACGATCAACGGGTTGCAGAAAGACAAGAAGTATTACTTTGCGCTGCGCACGCACGATGAAGCCAACAACGTGAGTGAAATCTCGAACGTTGCCACCGCGACCACGAAAGAAAATCGTGTTGCCACGAGTTTGGAACTCGTGAGCGGCTGTAATCAAAGCGGCACGGTCGGAGCAAAGCTGGCGCAAGCGCTCCTCGTGCGCGTGAATGATCAAACCAACACGCCGTTTGCCGGTTACCCGGTGAAGTTTGTGATTCAAAGCGGCGAAGCGCATTTTGCGAACAATGCGCCGGAGCTGAATGTGAACACTGACAGCAACGGTCGCGCTGCTGCGGAAGTCACATTGGGCACAATTACCGGCGAAGTGGAAATCGCAATCAGCGCGGGCGGCTTGCTCAACTCGCCGCTGTTATGCTATGCGAATGTGAAGGCAGGTGCGGCCGCGGAATTGGTACGCGTGAGCGGCGATCAACAAGTGCTGTCTGCGGGAACGCAAGCAGCGCCGCTTGTGGTGCGCGTGACGGACCAATATGGGAACTCCGTCGCCGAGGCGACAGTGCAATTTGCGATTGAAAACGGCGGCGGACATTTTGAAAACGGCCGCTCTTCGTTTCAAAATAAAACCGATGCGCGCGGCCAAACGAGTGCGCACTTCTTCGCGAGCGCAACGGCGGGCGATACTTCGCTGATTGCCGCGAGCGTGAACGCGAATCTGCAAACGAGTTTTACTCTCTTCGCCGCAGCGCCGGAATCATTGCACGCAGTGAGCGGAGACCACCAAGCCGCGCCAGTGAAGACGCAACTTGCCGAGCCGATTATCGTCCGCGTGCACGATGTGCTTGGCGCGCCCGTGAAAAATTTTCCCGTAGTCTTTGAAGTCCTTGCAGGCAACGGCGTGCTCGCAAACGACAAGAAGAGCATCACGATCGCCACTGACGACCAAGGCGAAGCCGCAGCGAAATGGAAAATGGGCGCAACCCCGGGCCTGAATCAAGTCACCGCGACGAGCGAAGGTTTGAGTGGCTCGCCGATAATTTTTACGGCGACCGCGGAAGCGGTGTCGAGCGTACAAGAAAACCTCGCGAGCGTGCCCACGGAGTTTGCGCTCTTGCCCAATGCGCCGAATCCCTTTAATCCCGAAACCACGATTCATTTCGCTGTGCCCGAAGCTTCGGACGTGTCGCTGGTGTTATTCGATGCCAACGGCCGGCGCGTGCGCAGTTTGCTCCATGTCGCGCTTGCGGCTGGCGCGCATCAAGTGCGCTGGGATGGTCGCGCGGCAAATGGTCGCAGCCTCGACTCCGGCGTTTATTTCTGCCGCATGTTTGCTGTGGCAAAGCGCTCGGGCCAACGCTTTGAAGCGACGCGCAAATTGGTGCTGACAAAGTAGCTTTTGTCATGAACAAAAAAGGGTGCCCAGCTTCTTGGGCACCCTGGCTTTCTTCTGTGACGCCTTCGGCGTCAGGCAAAGCCGACAAAAAAGTCTATGGGGCTTGCTGGCTACCCATGCCAATCAACATATACTGTTTTCGGGTTGATTTGTAATTCTCCCCTAGAGCAATGTCATCCTGGAAGGAACTTCCCTTGTGCTCGCCACGCGCTTCAGGGCTTGAATTTCTTCCGAGCACGAGGGAAGATTCTTCAGAATGACAGTTTGAGGGGCTTACAAACCAACCCGTAAGGAGTATAGAACCAGAAACACATGAGACGATATTAAAAGCTTTTGAGACGGGGTTGAAAGCTTTCCGGTCTGACTTTTCCTACCTTTGTTTCAGCCCAATTGTTGTTCCTGTATAATCAAACGAACATGCCAAAGCATTTAGCCAAGCGTTTCCCGCAGTGGCAGGAAAAGATTGAACATTTGTTGCGATCCGATCCTGACTTTCGCGCCTTATGTCTGGAGTACGAGGAGACCGCGAAGGCGTTGGCGTTTTGCACGCAGCTTTCAAAGCTCTCGCTGCGGCAGATCGAACGGCAGAAAGCGGAGTGCAAAGAGCTATTGCAAGAATTGCAAACCGAGGTTCGCCTGACGCTGGAATTGCGAAACGCCAAGCCTTTGCCCCGTAGGCAATAGTGCGCCCCAGCGGTAAAATTTTTTGGCGTGCAACCTAATTGATATTCATTCCGCGCGCGTTGCGGTAACATAGTGGAGTAAGTTTAGACAAACCTCCTTTGTCATGGCTGACTCCCTCTCCCCAAGCATGGCTGTGTTCAACACCTAATCATAATCATAAACGATGTGGTTAAATTGTTCGAGAGCCGAATTGTTCCGGCCCACCAATTATTTAACTGCGGACCCCTTCCATCATTTAAAGTGAGGAGCTTCTATGTTGAAGAAACTTTTGCTTCTATTCGCTTCTCTGTCGCTGCTTGTGCCGTGGGTTGCCTCCGCGCAGCCTTTGGCCAAAGCCGGAGCGCCGGGGCAATTGAGCAAAATCGCGGTGCAGAATGTCAACGTGAAAAACGCGCTGGATGAGATGCGCTTATTTTATGCAAGCCGGCCCGATGAAGTGAATCAGGCCAAAGGCAGCGGCTACAAACCGTTCAAGCGCATGGAGTGGTTTATTGAAAACCGCTTGAATGACGACGGCACATATCCCGAAGGCGCGTTGTGGAATGCGTGGATTGAGAAACAAGAAGCGCGGCAACGTCTGGGCAAATCTGCCGCGATTGCCGCGGCAAATTGGTCGTCCATAAGCCCGAGCAATCTCATCAATCCGTTCAACTCCAACATTAGCCGCACCGGCCGCATGTTGGATTTCGCGTTTGATCCGAACGATGCCAACGTGATCTATGCCGGCGCCGCCTCGGGCGGTCTGTGGAAATCCACGGACGACGGCCTCTCCTGGGTGGCGATGGAGGATCAATTGCCGGTGCTCACCGTCAGTTGTATCGTGGTGCATCCCACCAATTCGAACATTATCTATTTCGGCACCGGCGAAGGCTACGGCAATGTTGGCGGCTTCAACGGCGTGGGCGTGTTGAAATCCACCGACGGCGGCGCAAGTTGGTCCAACACCGGTTTGAGTTATGCCTATTCCGCCGGCCGCAAGATCAACGAACTTGTGATCGATCCGAGCAACCCCAATGTGTTGATTGCCGCGGCGAGCAACGGCCTCTTTCGCACGACCGACGGCGGCACGAACTGGACGCAGACGCTCGTCGTGACCAATGCCTTTGATTTGGTTTTGGATCCGAGCAATTCGAACATCGTTTTTACCACCGTGAATGGCACGGCCAGCACCGGCGGCATTTACAAATCCACAGACAATGGCGCGACGTGGACGCAACTCACTACGACGAACGGCCTGCCCGCGACCAGCACGCATAAACGCATCAGCATGGGCATCAGCGCTTCCAATTCGCAAGTGTTGTATGCCAGCTTTACGAACACCTCCGACGGCTTGTTGGGCGTTTATAAAACCACGGACGGCGGAAGCAATTGGACTTTGACCGCCACGACGCCGAATTTTTTCAGCAATCAGGGTTGGTATGATAACGTGACCGCAGTGGACCCGACCGATCCCAATACGGTTTATGTCGGCGGCATCTATGTGCATAAATCCACGGACGGCGGTGTGAATTGGACGGAGATTTCGCAAGCCACGACAAGCCTCAACGGCGTGCATGCGGATGTGCATGCCATCGAATTTAATGCCGGCAAAATGTATGTCGGTTGCGATGGCGGTTTGTATCGCACCAGCGACGGCGGCAGCACGTGGACGAACATCGGCGCGGGCGTGTATTCGCTGCAATTATACAAGCTGGGCACCGCGGCGGACAACGCGAACAATTTGATGGGCGGTTTTCAGGATAACGGCATTCAGCAATACACCGGCAACATTTCGACCTGGACCGCACGCCGCGGCGGCGACGGCATGGAAGTGGTTTACGATTACACCAATTCGAACATCGTTTACGCCGAGAATCAAAACGGCTTTCGTCTGCGCTCCACCAACGGCGGCGCGAGTTGGAGTTCGATCAACACCGGCGCGCCGAGTGGGCCGTGGGTGACGCCAATTGAGATGGACCCGAGCGTGAACACCACGCTTTACACCATCGGCACAACTTCGGGCGACGACAAGCTTTACAAAACGACTGATAGCGGCAGCAATTGGTCTCTGTTATTCGATGCCACGGAAGATTTGGATAAAGACATCAAAGTCGCGCCGAGCAACAATCAAGTGATTTATGTGCTCGGCAGTACCGCGTTGTATTACAGCAGCGATGGCGGCGGCTCTTTCACCAAAGGCTTGGGCTTGCCCACTTCGAGCATGAATTACGTTGCGGTCGATCCCACGAATGCGCAGATCGCTTATATCACGCGCGGCAGCTTTAGCACGAGCAGCGGCCAAGTTTTCAAAACCACCGACGGCGGCGCCAACTGGACGAACGTGACCAACGGCTTGCCGAGTCTTCCGACGAATACAGTGGCCGTTGATCCGGCTTATCCGAGCAATGTGTACGTCGGCAATGATTTGGGCGTGTATCTTTCTAATGACGGCGGCGCGTCGTGGAATGAATGGAGCGACGATCTGCCGAATGTTGTTGTGATGGAGCTGGAAATTCACGCAGGCTCGCGTTTGATTCGCGCGGCCACGCACGGTCGCGGCATGTGGGAAGCGAACATGTACGAGCCGCCCGTCCCGTCCGTGAATGCGGGCAATGATGCTTCAGTTTGCATTGGCGGCTCGGCAAATCTCAACGGCACTGCGAGCGGCGGCGATGGTTCTTACACGTTTGCATGGACCGTGCAAACCGGGCCGAACACGAGCAGCGCGCAATTCAGCGATGCGACGGTGGAAGATCCCACATTCACGCCGACACTCGCGGGCGTTTATACTTTGCGCTTTACGGTAGATGACGGCGTCGTTGCAGCGGTTTATGATGAAGTAGATATCACGGTCAATGCTCTGCCCACCGCAGCGGTGAGCGGCAGCGCCACGATTTGCGCGGGCGCTTCGACCACAATCTCTGCGGCGCTCACGGGCACCGGGCCGTGGAATCTTACTTGGTCTGATGGCGCAACACAAAACGGCGTGACAACGAGCCCGGCCACGCGCAGCGTGAGTCCGTCTTCCATGACAACTTACACGGTAACGGCAATCAGCGATGCAAACTGCACCGGCACATCTTCGGGCAGCGCAATAGTAACGGTCAATCCGTTGCCCACTGCAACGGTGAGCGGCGACGCGACGATTTGCGCGGGCGCATCGACAACAATCTCCGCAGCGCTTACCGGTACTGGGCCATGGAATCTCACGTGGTCTGATGGCGCAACGCAAAATGGCGTGACGAGCAGTCCCGCGACGCGCAATGTGAGTCCGTCTTCAACCACGACTTACACGGTGACGGCGATCAGCGATGCAAACTGCACCGGCACTTCTTCGGGCAGCGCCACGGTGACGGTGAATCCGTTGCCGACCGTGAGCATCGGCGGCAATGATCCCGTTGTCACCGGCACGACGCACACGTATTCTGCAACCACGAACGCAGGTAGCCCGAGTTATAGTTGGAGCGTGAGCGGCGGCACGATTAACGGGAGCAATGCGAACAGCACAGTGAGCATCACCGCGGGCGGCGTGGGCACGATGGTCGTGAGTTTGAGCGTGACCGACGGCGCGACGACGTGCAGCAACAGCGCAACGAAGAATGTCAACGTCAATTCCAATACGCTGATGGCGAATGCCGGCAATGATGCCACGATCTGCCTCAGCGGTTCAACCAATCTCAACGGCACGGCAAGCGGCGGCGATGGCTCCTACACCTTCGCATGGACCGTGCAATCCGGGCCGAACACGAGCAGCGCGCAATTCAGCGATGCGACGGTGGAAGATCCCACATTCACGCCGACACTCGCGGGCGTTTATACTTTGCGCCTTACGGTAGATGACGGCGTAGTTGCGGCGGTTTATGATGAAGTAGATATCACGGTCAATGCTGTGCCGACCGCGAGTGTGAGCGGCAGCGCCACAATTTGCGCGGGCAGTTCGACTACGCTCACTGCGACGCTTACAGGCACCGGGCCGTGGAATCTGACGTGGTCTGATGGCGTAACGCAAAACGGCGTGACGAGCAGTCCGGCCACGCGCAATGTGAATCCGTCTTCAACCACGACTTACACGGTGACGGCGATCAGCGATGCAAACTGCACCGGCACTTCTTCGGGCAGCGCCGCGGTGACGGTGAATCCGTTGCCGACAGTTACATTCAATCCCGTTGGCCCGTTCTTGGTGACCGATGCTGCGTTCGATCTTTCGAGTGCGGTTTCACCCGCAGGAGGAACCTTCTCCGGCCCCGGCGTATCGGGAACCATGTTCAATCCGAGTGTTGCCGGAGTCGGCACGCACACGGTGACGTACTCCTTTACCGACGGCAACAGTTGCACGAACAGCGCGAATCGGAACATCACAGTCAATAGCGTGACGCCACCGAGCGTCAAACCCTTCGTCTTTCTCGCGAACAAAGTCACGCTGAACAGCACGAAGCAAACCACGCCCGGCGGTGACATTCATTCCAACGGCTTGCTCACCGTGACGAAAGGCTATCCGAGCACGTACAATTCCAATCTCACGGCGATTGGCAAGATCACGATCAACAAACAGAACACGATCAACGGCAACGTGAAATCGCAAGCGAGCATCAGCAACTCCGGCACGATCACCGGCACGAAGACGATTGGCTCCGTGCCTTCACAGCCGTTGCCGAGTTTGAGTTACTCCGCGGGCGGTGCAAACAAAACCGTGCCGAACAGCGGCTCGCTCACGCTCGCGCCGGGATCTTATGGCATCGTCACGATCAACAGCGGCGGCAAACTCAAGCTCACGAGCGGCGATTATTACATGAACGAGTTACGTAATTCGAGCACGGCGATTCATGGCGTGATCGAGATCGATTTGTCGAGTGGTATGCCGATCACGATTAACGTCGTCACCAATCTCCAATTCGGTCATGAAATCGAGATTCGCCTCTTGCCCAATGGCGAAGCGGACAGCAAGCTCGTCACGTTCAACACCAAGCAGACGACGAGCGCGAACTGGGGCCGCGAGGCGTTCATGCTCGGCACGTTTAACGCGCCGAACGCGATCGTCACGCTGGTGAAGAACACGCAACTGCGCGGCACCATTTGCGCGAAAGAAATCGTGGTGAGCAACGATTGCTTGTTCTTGCATCATGATTCCCCGGGCACGCTGCCGGGGCCGGGCAGTTTGCCGAAGGCCGCGGGTGAAGTATTTGCTGAAGAAAGTGAGAACGCGCCCGTGAACAGTTACGAACTGGCGCAAAACTTCCCGAATCCTTTTAACCCTGAAACTTCGATTCGATTTGCTTTGCCCGAAGCGGGCAGCGTCACGCTGACGATCTACAATCTCAACGGTCAAGTGGTGCGCCGCTTGGTGGATAGTGCGATGAACACAGGTCGCTATAGCATCATTTGGAACGGCACGAATGATCACGGTGTGCCGGTGGCGAGCGGAGTCTATGTGTATGTGCTCAAAGCGGGCGAGTTCTCTGCTCACAAAAAACTTGTCTTAATGAAGTAAAACCTCTGTTCGAAGAATTGCCACGCCTGCATCCGCAGCGTGGCAATTTTTTTTATATCCTTCAAATTCCTCGCAAGGTCTTCCCCCCGTTTGGCTGTGCGTTCATGCAATCAAGCGCACGCCGAGATTGCCTTTCGTTTGATCTTTGACTATCTTGCGCATCAATAAGGATGATTATACTCGTTGCGGCTAGCTTTGTAAGTCATGCCCGCGTTCGCGCATTCGCGTCAACCCAAGCGAATGATTCCCCCCTTGAGGGGGGCCAGGGGGGTGTTGGTCAATTGAAAAATGCCATTTAAAATTGTTCACGTGACCAACATCCCCCTTCAAAGGGGACTTTCTCTCGCGCTGCGCGCGTTCGGTTGACGCGCATGGGCGTTCGCGGGAATGACAATGGAGAGTGTTATTCTCACGCCTAACGAGTATAGCTGTTGCGATCAAAGCACTTTCAAAGATCACCCACGAATGCCTGCCCATGCTGCGATTCCTGCTTTATGCCATACTTGCCTTCATCGTTCTGCTCGTGCTCCTGCGTTTGGTTGAGCGCCATCTCGTTTTCTTTCCAAGCAAGTGGCGCGAGGAGCCGATGCCGCGCGCCTTCGCGCAATCACTCGAAGAAGTTTGGTTCAAATCTAGCGATGACGTTGCGCTGCACGGCTGGTATCTGCCGCATGACGCCGCGGTCGCAAGTTTGGTCATGGCGCATGGCAACGCCGGCAACGTGAGTGATCGTGCCGCATGGCTCGCACTTTTGCGCGAAGAAATTCCCGTGAACCTCTTTATGTTTGATTATCGCGGCTATGGCAAAAGCGCCGGTGCTCCGAGCGAGGCCGGTTGTTATCGCGATGCCGAGGCCGCATATGATTGGTTAAAAGTGAAGACACCGCACCTGCCGATTGTGGCGCATGGTCATTCTCTCGGCGGCGCAGTGGTGATCGAACTCGCCTGCCGCCGTCCGCTCACTGCCCTCATCGTCGAATCGAGTTTCACGCATGCGCGCGACATGGCCAAGCTCATGTTCGGCGCGCTGCCCGTGCATTGGCTCTCAACCATGCAATGGGCCAGCGTCGATAAAGTCGCGAAGCTCACTTTGCCCAAATTATTTTTGCATGGCGATCATGACCGCATCATTCCTATTCAATTGGGGCAAGAACTTTACGCGCGCGCCGCGGAGCCGAAACGTTTCGTCACGCTCGTCGGCGTGGATCACAACGATACGTTCATTGCCGGCGGCGAATTGTATTATGAGACGCTGCGTGATTTTATCCTGACCGTTTGCAACGATACGCTTAAACCGGCACAGTGAGAGCGTACGCGAAGACGAGTTTGAATCCGAGCCAACCGAAAGACCCAGGCATATGCCGGAAAACACGGCCAAAGTTTCCCTGCAGCGCGTATTGAGCGTATTGGGCGCCGGCGTCCTCGCAATTTCATGCGCCGCAATTTTGATTCGCTGGTGCGAAGCACCGCCGTTGACGATCGCATTCTATCGGCTCTGCTTCGCTTCACTCTTCTTTTGGGTGACGAGCACCGCAACTTCGCGCGCAGCCGTTCGACAACTCACGCTTGCGCAATTGCGCTGGGGGTGGCTCGCGGGCTTTGCGCTCGCGCTGCATTTCGCCACATGGATCACGTCACTGCATCATACTTCCGTCACCAACTCCGTTGTGCTCGTGGCCACCGCGCCGATCTTTGTCGCACTCGGCGCGCGTTTCATTTTAGGCGAGAAAGCGCAGGCGCTGTTGTATTGGGGCTTGCTGCTCGCGTTTGCCGGCGCAGTGTTCATCACTTTGCAAGAGAGCGCCGGCGGCCCCAATTCGCTTTGGGGAAATTTGCTCGCCGTGGCCGGAGCCTTGTTCGTGGGAATTTATTTTTTGATCGGCCGCAAGCTGCGCCAGCACATGGACACTGCGCCGTACGTGATGTTGTGTTATGCCTCTGCGGCGCTGCTGTTGTTGCTCGCCGCGTGGGCCACGCGTTCGCCGCTCACCGGATATTCGTGGCAAACGTATGCGACCTTTCTCGGCATCGCGCTTATTCCGCAAGTGATCGGATACACGAGTTTCAATTGGGCGCTCAAACATCTTTCCGCGCCCACGGTTTCCATTGCCATGTTGGGCGAACCCATTGGCGCGAGCTTGCTCGCCGTTCTTTTTTTGGAAGAAAAAATCAGCGCGATGGCGATGCTCGGCGGGAGCTTGACGTTGCTCGGCGTGGGCTTGGCCATTTTTTCTGAGCGAGGAAAATCGTGAAGCGAATTTTGATTGCAGCCAACACGCGCTCGGCAAAAGGGCAGGGCGCAAATATTTTGCGCGAGGCCGAGCGCAATCTCGCACAAGCAGGCGTTGCGTGCGAGGTGCTCGTGTCGCAAAGTCACGGCTATTTTTATGAAGCCCTGCCGCCGCGTTTGCATGAAGCTTGGGATGCCGTGGTTGCGCTCGGCGGCGACGGCACTTTGTTTCAAGTGCTCAATTGCTGCCTCAAACACGAAGGCTTCAACACGCCGCTCGGGCTTATTCCCGCGGGCACGGGCAATTCTTTTTCGAAGGAGTTTCGCGCGCCGCATGAACAGCCCGCGTGGCAAAGATTGCTTGCCGGCAAAACCACACCCGTTGATGTGTTGCGTTGTCGTTTGCAGAACGCGGAGGCGTGGCATGGGCAGGAATATTTTTTTATTAATGTGATGGGCATCGGCTTTGTTTCTGAAGTGAATATCAACTCACAGCAGTTCAAACGCTTCGGCGCGGTGTCGTATGTGTTGGGCTTGCTCGTCACGCTGCAAAAATTTCAGCCTGCGCGGCTGCGCATGACACTCGACGAACAAACGGTTGAGCGCACCGCAATGTTCGCGGTGATTTGCAATTCGCGTTACACCGGCGGCGACATGTGGGTTGCGCCGCACGCGGAAATCGACGACGGCGTGATGGAGGTCGTTGTGCTCAACGAAGTCTCACGCATGGAATTGCTGCGCGCGTTTCCCTCAGTCTACACCGGCAAGCATGTGGATCATCCCAAAGTGGAAATTTTTCGCTGCCGCAGCTTGCACGTCGAAGCGGGCACGCCGCAATTGCTCACGCCCGACGGCGAAATTCTCGGCGCGACGCCGATGACGATTGATGTGCTGCCACGGCGCGTGCAATTCATTCTTTGAAAAATGCCTCATCAGGTTTGCTCCCACGAAAATAGAACTCTCGCGAAGGAGAAGACATTTTCGTGGCAGTTCCTTTTTCGTGTGAAAAAAATTTAGTCATGATTGACCTCATCTTTCTCGGCACAGGCTCCGCAGTGCCCATGGCGCATCGCAATCTTTCCGGCACGGCGTTGTTGCGCCACGGCGAGATTTTTTTATTTGATTGCGGCGAGGGCACGCAAATGCAATTTCGCCGCGCGGGCTTGAAGCCGAGCAAGCTGCGTTATATTTTCATTTCACACTTTCATGGCGATCATCTCTTTGGCTTGCCGGGCTTGCTCTCGAGTTTGCAAATGGCAAATTTGCGGCAAGAGGTTCATCTCTTCGGCCCCAAGGGCATCGCGGAGTATATTCATTTTCATCAAACGCTGTGCAGTTTCGGCTTTGATTATGATTTGCACGTGCACGAGATCGAGCCGCTCACGCCGGCGATCCTTTGGCAAACCGCAGAGTATCACGTTGAATGGCAGCCGTTGCGACATCGCATTTACACGCTCGGTTATGCGTTGATCGAAGCGCCGCGCCCCGGAAAATTTGAGGTGCTAAAAGCCGAAGCGCTCGGCGTGCCCAATGGTCCGGGACGCGGGAAATTGCAGAGCGGTGAAAGCATTGTGCTCGCGAATGGAACGCAGATTCATCCACACCAAGTTCTCGGGCCGCCACGGCCGGGTTTGAAAATCGCATACTGCGTGGATACCTCGCCGTGCGAAGGGCAAGCACTGCTCGCGCACAATGCGGATGCCTTGATTGCGGATTCAACCTTTCCCGCGAGCGAGCGAACCTGGGCGCATCAAACCGGGCATTCGACCACGCACGATGCCGCGGAAGTGGCGCGCGCGAGCAACGTGCGCCAGCTTTTTCTCACGCATTTCAGCGGCACCGTTGGCCCAACGGAGATTCCGGCAATGGCCGAGGAGGCGCGCGCGATTTTTCCGAATGCGGTCGCGGCAACGGATTTGGCGCGGTATAAAATTCTGCCACGCGCGTGATTCGTTCGTAGTAGCGCCCTCGGACGTGAGCTGCTTTGTACTCTTGAATGCGGATGAATTTGGAAAGAAGAGGAGGAGCAGTTCGAGCGGCGGTGGGATGCCGTCGCTTTGAAGCCACCCTGCTTTGCAAAGGCCACCTCGGTAAACAAGCGGAGAAGAACCCTGGGTGAAGCAGCGACAAGACAAAAAGAGCAGCTCATTTGTAATCGACCTTTCGCCACACATGAAATTTCCTCCGAACATTTCCGCGATACTTTTCGATGTCGGTCAAACGATTCTCTCGCCGGATTATGTTTTTATGCAAAGCATGCTCGCGGAGTTCAATACACAAGCGGAGGTGGAGGCCCTGGCAAAAGGCGCGGCGTTGGGCCGGGAAAAATTTTTGCGCGGGAAGCAGGGCGATCGTTGGAAAGAGTTCTTCACTTTCTGGCTGGAATATGTCGGCGCGAGCGCACACGATATTCCAAGCATGCTCAAGCTGATTCACGAGCATCATCACCGCGTGCATTTGTGGAATTATGTGGAGCCGACGGCGCGCGAGACTTTTGTATGGCTGCGTGCGCACAATTATCGCATGGCCGTCGTCTCCAATGCCGACGGCAAAGTGGAGCGGATGTTGAAGCATCTGCTGCTTGCCGATTTTTTCGAATGCATCATAGACTCGCAAATCGTCGGCGTGGAGAAGCCTGATCCGACGATCTTTCGGTTGGCGTTGGAGCGCATGCAACTCGCGCCGGAGACTTGTCTCTACGTCGGCGACAACTACGACCGCGATGTGATCGGCGCTCGCGGCGCGGGGGTGACGCCGGTTTTAATCGACCCCTATGAAGTCGTTGTTGAGCAGGATGTGCTGCGGATTAAAATGCTAGTCGAGCTTACCACATTGTTGTGACCGCCTCATTTTGTTCGTGCCGAAACGTTTTGTGCCATTCGAATACGCCGCGCCTTTCCCGCAATAACCCTCTTGAAAATCACATTCCATTTCGTAGCGGCAAACTCAAGTCTGTAAGCAGCGTTCCATTTTTGTGAAAGCAGCGCTTGCGCCTCTGCCATGAGCGCAGGCCACGGCATTGGATTTTCAGTGTTTTCTCTGCGGCGTATGTTGCTGTGCGCGTGGTATAAAAGTTGACTCCAACATCGGTGAGCAGTGAATCGAGCGATTCGGAGTGATGGCTCTCGCAGGCTCGCGCCGTTCGTTGGGGTTAGGATGAGCTACGACGACGGCTTTTTTAAATTTCAGGATCAGCTTCGAAACCGCGAATGGGCGCGAATGAAAAAGAATTAGCGACCATTTGCGTTGAGTCGCGGTTTTGAAAACTGAGTAGCTAGTTTAATCGACGCTCTTAGTGGAGCGATCAACATTAGGAGGATTTCCCATGTTGCAAATCATGATGCCCCTCGCCGCAACCACGGTCAACTCGAATTTGGCGCCGGCTGCCGGCGTGCGTATGGAAGTGAAAGAAGGCGAGCGCCGCGTGCAGATCACGCTCAAAGGCGTTATCTGCGGCGCCAGCGTTGATTCCATGCTGGAGTTTTTGCGCAGCGCTTCGAGCTTTGTCGGCAGCAAGTGGTCTTTGCAGATGAATGACCTGCTCGTGCTCAGCGGTCGCGGCATGAAAGCGCTCGTGCGTTTTGTGAAGCATCAGCGCCGTCGCGGATATGTCGTCGAGGTCGCGGGGATCAATCAAAATCTTTATGCGACAATGAAAGAGATGAAATTGGCGCACGCGTTCGCGTTTGCCGATTAAAAATAAGCTTGCAACTCTTCCCACCGGCTGTTTAATTGAGCGCAAAAACTTCGCGCTCATGAGTACCTCTTCGCAACACCTGACTCCTTTCGATCAACAACTTCTGGTAGCGGCTTCACTCACGGATTTGAACGAAGCGCGCGTGCAATGGTTTTTGGAGCAACGCGAGACGAAACGCGGCGTGCGCATGCCCGCATTGCGTTTTCCCGAAGTCATGACGACGTTGGGCGCGGCGCGCGAGCATGAAGGCAAGCTAACGCCAACTTTGGGCGGCATGCTTTTCTTTGGCCGCGAGCCGCAAGCGTGGCTGCCGCACAGTCAAATACGCGTTGCGCGTTTTCAGGGCACAACCACGACGAGTTTCATCGACCGCGCGGATTTGCACGGCACGGTTCCGGAGATGATTGAAGCCGCGGAGCAATTCATTCGGCGCAACACGCGCACGGCCGCCAAAGTCGTTGGTTTGCGCCGCCGTGAAGTCGCCGAATATCCCAGCGAAGCGCTGCGCGAGGCCTTGTGCAATGCCGTGTGCCATCGCGATTATCAACTCGCTGGCGCGGAAATTCGCGTGATGATTTTTTCGGATCGCATCGAGATCAACAGTCCCGGCGGTTTGCCGCAAGGCGTGAATCTCACGAATCTCGAGCGTGCGCATGTGTTGCGCAACCCAGTGCTCGCGCATTTTCTTTATGAGAGTTTTTATATCGAGAAGTGGGGCACGGGCATCGCGCGCATGAAAAGTTTGATGCACGCGCATGGCCTCCCGGAGCCTAAGTTTGAAGACCTCGGCGATTTTTTCGCAGTGACATTTTATGGCCCCGGCGAACGCATTCTGGAATTGATTCCGAGCGAGGGCGTGACCGATCTCAAAGCCATGGGCTTGAACGAACGCCAAGCCGAGGCGTTGGGCAAAATGATCAACGACGGCCACGAGTTCACCAACATGTCGTATCGCGAATTGT
This sequence comes from bacterium, assembly GCA_041918175.1. GTDB lineage: Bacteria > Zhuqueibacterota > Zhuqueibacteria > Zhuqueibacterales > Zhuqueibacteraceae > JABWAN01. The sequence continues at coordinate 20,921 of JAYRWE010000025.1, read as the reverse complement.
TCAACGTTTCGAAGAACACAGCCACGCGCGATTTGCAAGCTTTGCTCGAAACCGATTGGGTGAAAACCACGGGAGTGGGGAAGGGGACGCGCTATGGGGCGAAATGATGGGGCGCAAATGGGTTTTGTGGGGCGAATCGTGGGGCGAAAATACTGCGCACACCCCGCGATGAATCGCGGGGCTGGGAGGGATAAATCACGCTAGAAAAATTCGAGAGTGGTTCCGCGTCTTTCCACGGCGCGGGGAGAAATCGCGCCACCCCGCGCAACACGCAGCAGAGGCGATAGGAACGGTTCACGTGTCCTGCAAAGGACGAGTGAGAAACGCGAGTGAATAATAAAATTTGCCTGGCGGAGACGGTTTGCTTATATTGCGCGCACAATTGAAAGCGTTCGGGCGATAACTTTTAAAAAGAGAGCGAGCCGTGGAAACTTACACCCTCCCGCGTGAAGCGTTCGACGTGCTGGTTGAAAATCTTGGCGGAAAACAAAAAGCCGAGGTCGTTGCCAAAGCTATGGAAGCCGCGGTTGCCTCCGTTCAAAAACGCGCCAATGAAGAAATCCTCCAGCAAAAACAGTTTCTGAAAATCGAAATCAAAGACGACTTGAAGCAGGAACTCGTGACGCGAGAGCTTTTTGAAGAGCGGTTCAAAAACCTCGAAAACGTGATGGCGGAGAAATTCAAAGTCGTTGATGAAAAATTCTCCAGCTTGCATTTCAAGATGAATATGTTTATCGCCATTGCCCTCGCCGCGCTCACCTTCGCCAATCCCACCTTTGTAGAGTTTATCAAAGCCATTTTTTGAAAGAGAGCAAAGCTTTGTCTGGGAAAGAAGTGGGCTTCAATCAATGAAGACATGAGAACAAAGCGCAACGGCTGCATTACCACGCGGAGCGTGGCAACGAGATTCTCTATTCTTTAAACAAATCCAGCTTGCCTTTGAGTTGCACGGCGATGACGGTGACTTGCTCATCAAGCGCGTGTTCGGGCAGAGTGATATAAACAATGCCGGGCGTTGTGCTCCAATATTGCTTCATGAAAATTTGCCAATTGAGCTTCGTGCCTTCGCCCACCACGCGAATGCGATTGATCGCGTTCTGCAAGCCTTTCAACGCGATGGGGCCATGAGGGCGATAGGGCAGAAAAAGATAAAGCACCGTGCTATCGGCTGAGAGCGTGCTTGGACCGTAAAAATAATTCGGCGGCATGCCCGCGTGCGTTGCATAAATCGCTTCGCTGTGCTTCCTCGTCCAACGCCCGAGTTCTTTAAGTATCGCCACTTGCTCTGCGGGAATCGTGCCGTCGGCCTTAGGGCCAATGTCGAGCAAAAGATTGCCGCCGTTGCTGATACAATCGACAAAGATGCGGATGATTTGATTGGGGGTTTTATAATTTCGATCATTGCCTTGATAGCCCCACGAATCGTTCATCGTCATGCACAACTCCCACCACTCGCTCTGCGGTCGCGTAATCGGCACGCCTTGCTCGGGTGTGGCATAATCGCCGTAGCCTTGCAAACGCGAATTCAAAATCACGTTCGGGTTATGGCGCAGCAAACGCGCGCGAATCTCCGCAGCGCGCCATTGCTCCGCGCTCTGCTCCCAATCGCCGTCAAACCAAAAAAGATCGGGGTTGTAACGCGAGGCCAATTCTTCTAATTGCTCAAAATTAAATTGCACGAACCGCGCCCACCGCGTCGAGTCTTGTTCATAGCGCTTCAGCGTGCCGGTCAAATTCGGATAATCGGGATGCGACCAATCGAGCAGCGAGAAGTACAAACCGGCTTTCAAATTTTGCGCGCGCAGCGCGGCCATGAACGGTGCGATCACGTCACGAGCAGCCGGCGTTTGCTTCACAACGCTCAACTCGTTTTGCTTGGTATCCCACAATGCCACGCCGTCGTGATGCTTTGCAGTGAGCACGGCATAGCGTGCACCGCTTTCTTTGATCAACGCGGCCCAAGCGTGCGCGTCATACTTCTGCGCCGTGAAGCCGCGCAGTTGCCTCATGTAATCTGCATGTGAAATGTAGCCGTTGAAAAACGACCACGACTCGTCGATGCCATTGACGGCATAAATGCCCCAATGAATGAAGATGCCGAGCTTCGCTTCTCGGAACCATTGCATGCGCTGTGCTTTGGCTGCCGGCGCCTCGCTGGATTGCGCCGAGGCGAAATTTGCAGCGAGAGTGATGAGAAGAAAAACCTTCTTCATGCGTAGATTCATTTTGTCCTTTCAAATTTCTCGGGCTTCATCTTTTTCCGCATTGGCGTGGGGTATGCGGTAGTTTATCGGGACGAAGAAACTCGTATTGCAATTACTTCGAAGGAATCTTCATGCCTGCTCACATGGAAGTGAAAGCGCGCGCGCCTAGATTGTTGGGGCGCGTGCTCGCGTCGTCATTGATTTTTCTTCTGCTGGCCGTGCGCTTTTCCGCGGCGCAAACGCCCACCGAACCGCCGAATCCCAAAAAAGAATTTGAAGATCGCGCGCAAACCTTGCTGGCGTATTTTGTTGAGAAGGAAGACCGCGCAAGTTTTGCCGCTGTCGCCGCGCGTTATGCCGCGGGCGAACGCATCAGCGAAGCGCAGCGCATGATGAATGATTTGCTCTTTGCCGCCAACAACGAGGCGGCCTATGCGTTTCGCATGATGGCAACGTACATGTATGGCCGCCAAAATCTTCCGCCCGCGCTCGCCGAAAAGATCAAAGCTAGCTTGGGCAAGATTGCTTTCTATCGCGGCACCTCCGAGCACGAGAGCGTATTATATTTCACGGCGTTGCTGCTCGCCGCGGAAACTTGGCCGGAGATGGAAGCGGAGCAATGGTTCAACGGCAAGTCTTCTGCGGAGAATGGCCGCGAAGCGCGCGCATATTTAACGCAATGGGTCGAAGCGCTCGTGCGTGACGGGCAGATCGAATTTGATTCGCCGCAGTTCATGCCCGCTTTCTTTGCGGCGGCTGCGCTGCTACACGAGTTCACACGCGACGATGATTTGCGCAAGAAACTCAAAGTCGCATTGCACGTGTTGCTCATCGATTTTGCCACGGAGCACATGGGCGGCATGTATACCGGCGCGCATAGTCGCAACGCGCAAAGCTTCGCGCTTTCTCCGCGCGAGGCGCCGACGAACGGTTTCGCGTGGCTCTATTTCGGTGTGGGCCGCATGATTCCCAGCGCGGAGTTGCTGTTCGCGTCATTGAGCAGCTACGAGTTGCCGGAGATTATCACGCAGCTTGCGACGAAGCGCGACCCCATCGGCGGCATCGTGCATCGCGAGCACAAACGCCTTCCTGCTTCGTTGCGCTATGGCGATGCGCTCGCGGACGGCTTTTGCAAATATGCTTACGTCACGCGGCAATATGCCCTCGGCTCTATTCCGGGCGGCGCCATTTCACCAAAAGAGCAGCGCGCATGGAGCTTGACTTATCGTTCCAAACAGGATCAGCATCCGGTGGTCTTTATTACTTCGCCGAACTTTTCGGAACGCGAGTTGGGGCGGTATCATTCAGCGGAGCCGCGCTTGCTGCTGGCGGAGATGAAGGCGACTCTCAAACAAGCCGGTGCGGAGGCGCTGTTTCGCGGTGCGGGTGAAAATGAGCGACTCTTTCAACATCGCAATGTGCTGCTCGCGCTTTATGATACGCCCGACAGTCTAGACGCGGTGCGGCTGCACGGCTTCTTCTCGCAAGAATTGGACACGCTGCTGAATGCCGACACGACGACAACTTTTCGCGCGCCTGATTGGATCTTTGGACAAGCGGCCGAGACTTTTTTTGCGCTGTTGCCATTACAGCCATATCGTTTCGAAAATTATAGCGAAGGTCGCTTGTTGGTTTCCTCCGGCATGCGCAATGGCTTCATTCTCGAAGTGAGCACGACCACGGAGAGTCAAACGTTGGAGGAATTTCAACGCCGCATTCGCGCGGTCACGCAAGTGGATTTGACGAACTTTGCCGCGCAAAACAAAATCATTTATTCAACCATCTACGGCGACCGCATGGAATTTTCTTTTAACGCCAACACGGGCAAAGTCACGCGCTTCTTAAATAATTTGCCGGTGACATGCGAGGATTGCGCGCTGTTCGAAAGCCCCATGCTCAAACACTATCCCGAAGCCAAACGCATGGTGTTGCGTTTTAAAAACGAATGGCTGGAGCTTGATTTTGACAAATGGGAAGTGGTGGAAAACGTCAGCACGATCACAGAAGAGTTGAAGCAACAATGACGCGCGCCACGAAGGATTACCGATTCAATCATTCTTCCATTTCTAAACCGCGAATACGCGCGAATGAGCGCGAATTTAAACATTAGCGAGCATTCGCGTTGACTGGCGGGAAATTTGATCGTCGTTCCTAATGCACCACCAACTTGCGTGCTTGCTGCACGGAGCCGACCGTGAGTCGATAAAAATAAATCCCGGTCGGAACTAAACGGCCGTTTTCATCTTTTCCTTCCCAATGCACCTGCTGCGCGCCGCGCGCTCTTTCTTCATTTAACAAAACGCGCACGCGTTGGCCATGCAGCGCGAAAATTTCCAACCGCACTTCGCTCTTTTCATTTAAAATAAAACGCAGGCTCATGCCGTTGCGCGCGGGATTGGGCGTGCTTTGTTGCAATACGAAGCGCGCCGGCGGCGAAGCAACCGTGTTTGCGGCAACGCTGACTCCACGCAGCGGTTCGAGCATGAAGGGCTCGTAACCTAATGCGAGTGTGACTTGATGATTGGCCGCGACCACCGTGTCGATGCGTGCAAAGGGTTGTGTGGCGGAGGTGATAATTTTCGTGCGCAGCAACTTGTTCGCGGTTTCAGCGAACGTCACGCTTTCGCCGGTGGGAATGTCATAATTCAGATTCGGCGGCGCGGCACCGGTCTCGCTCCACAGAATGTAAATCGATCCGCGCGGCCTTTCGAATTTATAAACGCGTGTGCGCGGATTGCGGCTCACTTCAAGTTGCGTGACGGAAGTGAAGTCATGCAATTTTTCCACGAGCAACTGATAGGTATAAAACTGCGCCTTCGCGCGATAGCCTTCCGTGCGCGTGCCGAGCAGATTGATCCAGCCAATTTCTTCAAACGGCGCATTGCGTAATTGCGCCACGTCATTCGTGCCTGAAAACGAAACCCGCTCTGCGCCCTCGCCCAAAGCCGTGGTCATGGACTTCACCAATTGCCGCGCGCCATTGGCCTCATACCACTGCGTGATTGCGACATTGCCGCTCTTCAATCCTTGGCGCAACTCATCATGCGGATTGAGCGTGGGAAAAAGCGCGTTGGGAAAATCGCCATACACATTTTGCACCCACGCAATCGGCGGCGGCGGATTTTGTGGCGGCGCGTTGAATTGCGCCTCGCCGGGAATCGCAGGAAACACGCCGGCGTTATAGCCTTGCGCGAAAATGTTGCACCACATGTCATCGACATAAATCGGCTTGTTGCCCGCATACGCGCGGATGAAACGAAACTCTTGATCGAGCACGCGCCAACTGAAATGCGGATGCCAACCGATATAGTCACACTCCAGACCGTCGCCGTCATTGCCGAAGCTCGCGAGCATTTTTTTCAGCGCGTTCCAACCGTCAATGTAACGGCTGCCTTTATTGTTCGCGCCATGCAAGCGTTGCCACAGCACGCCGTCGCTCGAATCGATTGCCGGATACGCTGGAAAATCCGCGTAGAAATCCCACAACACTGCGCCGCTTGAAACGAGCTTCGTTTGTCCGCGCGGATCAGCTTCGCGCAATGCAGCATAGGTGAGGCGATGCAAGCGCAGCAAGTTCTCAATCGTGTCTGCCCAGAACGGCGGGCTCTCCGCATCGCCGAGCCCGGTCTTGTCGAATTTCACTTCGCCGGTCATGATATAAAAACGAATCGGCAATTGCAGCCCGGGCATGTCATCGCTGCCGTCGCCATCGTAACGCTCGACCACGGCGCGCACAAAATTTTGCCAATCGCCTTCTTTATCTGGAGCAGGCGCCATGCTCGCGCCGAAACGGATCGGCGGATTCGGATTCACCCAAGCCCAACGCGCTTCACAGTTCAAATACCACGTCAACTCAAAACCGTGGCTTTGAAACAAACGCACCACGGAGTCTGCGACGACGAAATTATATTCGTCATTTTCCGCGCGTTGAATGCTCGACCAATTGCCCATGCCATTGACGTTGATCGCGCCGCGACTCGTGACCTGCGCGAGTTTCGTGAGCAATTGGCCATGCGCGGGATGCGCCCAGCGCGGCGACCACAGCGGCCAGTTTTCGTTATACTCAAAACCGAAGCGCCAATCGTTTTGCGCGAAGAGCGCAGAACAGTTGACGAGTAGGAGCATTGTGCTCAGTTTCATTTTCATAGTGACCTCACCCGTTGCAGTTATTCGATAATCGCGTCTTCAAAGGGTATTGCTTCTTTCTCGCAAAGTCAAGTCGCGCAGACGGACCAATCAGTCCTTTTTGAACAGAGCTTCGAGTTTCTTCCTTGCTTCCGCGGCGCGATCGTTCCCCTTTGCCGGCGCGCTCGGCGCGGCCACGAAGTATTCACACAAATTGCCGAATTCTTTATCGAGCACAAATTCGGCTTGCGGCTCGCGGCATTGATGATGCGCATTCACGTCGTAGAAGCGACAATTGTGGCAGCAGTGCAGATACGCCGCGCATTTCGGGCACGTATCCTTGCGGCTCGGCTTGCCGTCGAGTGTGATTTCGTTTTGGCAGGAATAGCAGAACATGCGAAGCTCCTTGTATGATTTAAGATGCGCCGTAAATGTCGCTTGCTTTTCGGGCAGGAGGAGAATATTTTAAGATCATCGGATGAAAAGAAAATACCCAATCGCTCGGAGTAAAACAATGGTTGAAAAAGTGGCAGTCGCCTCGCCTTCTATCATCGACGGGCGCAGGTGTCCGCCGCTCTTTAGACTCGACTGACCTCTCCCTAAAATTTAGCGCCGCAAAGGACAATCGCTCGTGCAAGCTTCTTTTCCTCTTCCCGATTTTCCCCTTGAAAAAAATTCTCCTTTAGAAAAACTTGCGTTGCTGCTGTGGGGCGCGCATCGGCACATGCGCGAAGGTTTGCGCTATGCCCTCGCACATCAACCCATGAGCGCACTCAGCGCCGCGGCAGCCACGGTGGAAGTGGATACGATCTTCGGCATTGATCAAATCGCGGAGCAGCGGCTCTTCGAATATCTCGAGGCGCATCAACATGAAGCACCGGCGTTCGTGCTTGTGGGAGAATTTGAAGTGGGGGACACGCTCAAGTTTGGAGAAGGCGAGCCGCGTTATCGCGTGCTGCTCGATCCGATTGACGGCACACGTCTCGTGATGTTTGCCAAATCGAGCGGCTGGATTCTCTCCGGCATCTTTCCGGAGCAGGGCGAGGCCACACGTTTGTCGCAAACGCTCTTTGCCTTGCAAACCGAGATTCCGTTGCCAAAGTATTTGTACGCCGACACGCTTTGGGCTGCGCCCAAGCGCGGCGCGTATCGTCTCGTGGAAAATTTGCTCACGCACGAGACGAGCATATCGCCGTGGCGCGCCGACCCCGCGGCGAGTTTGCGACACAGTTTTATTTCTTTCGTCAATTTCTTTCAACATGGCAAAACAGCAATGGCGGCGGTGGAAGAAGATTTTTTGCGGCGCGCGCTCGCCGAGCATGCAGCCGATCGTGCGCTCGTGTTTGAAGATCAACATCTCTCCACTGCTGGGCAACTCTATGCGCTCGTGCGCGGACAAGAGCGCCTCGTGGTTGATATTCGTCCGAACATGAATCGCTTGCTCCAACGCAAAGGCCAAGCAGAGATGTTGTGCTCGCATCCGTATGATTTCGCCACGTGGTTGATTGCGGCCGAGGCCGGCGCGGTGATTCTCGCGCCCAACGGCGAGCCGTTCGATGCGCCCGCCATTGCCAACGCGGAGATTGGTTGGCTCGGTTTCGCCAATGCACAACTCGCGCAGCAATATCGCCCGCTTTTGCTCGAAGTGTTGCGAGCACATGAATTGATTTGAGAAACAAGGATGTCTAATATTTTTTTGAACTACACACGGAGCAAAAGCGCACGCGGAAAAAGCTCCTGCTTTTCGGTGTGCGCTTTTAATCCGTGTGTTCCCCAAGTTGTTTTATCTTCAAACTTGATCACCTTATGCGTGAAAGCAAAATTCTCGTTACCTGTGCCAAAGGCATTGTGCCTTTTCTCAAAGAAGAGTTGCGCGCGTTGGGCTTTCCGATTCACTCTGAAATGATCGCGGGCGTGCTCACTTCCGGCTCGCTGGATGACACGATGAAGCTCAATCTGTATTTGCGCACTGCGCAGCGCGTGCTCTACTTTCTCAAGTCATTCACGGTTGATACGCCGGAAGAGCTTTATGAAAAAATCACGCGCATGCCGTGGGAGGAGCATATCACGGAGAATAGTTATTTTGCCGTGACTTCGGCGGTGCATACGGAAAGCATCACAGACACGCGTTTTGCGAATCTCAAATGCAAAGACGCAATTGTCGATCGCTTTCAACGCAGGCTCGGACGCCGCCCGGATAGCGGGCCTAAGCGCGATCAGGCCGTGATCTTCATGCATTGGCAAGATGAAGATTGCAGCGTGTACCTCGACACTTCGGGCGAGCCGCTCGCGAAGCGCGGCTATCGCAAAATTCCGCTCGGCGCGCCGATGCAGGAAACGCTCGCTGCTGCCGTCGTTCAAGCAACCGGTTGGAACGGGATGACTCATTTCATCAATCCCATGTGCGGCAGCGGCACGTTGGCGATTGAAGCCGCGCTGTTTGCATTAAACAAAGCGTCGGGACTCTTGCGCAGTAACTACGGTTTCATGCACTTGAAATGGTACAATGCCTTCGCCTGGAATGCGCTGCGCAAAGCCGCGCGCGAAGCGAGTCGTAAAACACTCGCTTGCAAGATCATCGCGACGGACATTGATCCCAAAGCGATTCAATCCGCGCGGCAAAACGCGCTCACTGCGGGCGTCGATCGTTTGATCGAGTTCAAAGTATGCGACTTCACGGAAACGCCATTGCCCGAAGGCAACGGCCTCGTGATTATGAATCCCGGCTATGGCGAACGCATGGGCGAAGCCGCGGAGTTGGCGAGCACATACAAAGCCCTCGGCGATTTTTTCAAACAGAAATGCCAAGGCCGCACCGGCTATGTTTTCACCGGCAATTCCGAACTCGCCAAACGCATTGGCTTAAGAACGAAACGGCGTATTCCGTTTTTTAATGGGGAGATCGAGTGCCGGTTGTTGGAGTTTGAATTGTATGAGGGGGCCTTGCCGCGAGGCGAACGAGAAGCAACGGAGTCGTGACGGCAATTTTTGCTGGCCTGCTTTTGAATTTTTCCTCAAAGCGTTATGACGCTAGACCCTCCATGATCCTCAAATGGTAGCTTCCCACCAAACGCACGCGGGAATGACGTTCTGTTTGAAACGCGAAAGTTATTGAATCTGCAATTGGGGGAGAGCATTATTCCAACAAATCAAGCGCGGCTTGCAACTCACTTGCGGCATGCGTATCACCCGCGGCCTGTGCGGTTTTTATGCCGGCGCGATAAATGGCAACGGCCTGAGTTTGCCGCTGGACATTTTCCAAAAGTTGGGCATATTGATAGTAAGTGGGGACATAGTGCGGATGCTCATTGAGCAATTGCTGAAAATGCGCAATGGCGTCTTCATTCAAATGCAGCTTCACACATTCCAAAGCCACCAAGTAACGCGTAAACGCATCGGTCGGCGTGACTTCCAAACTTTTTTGCAGTTTCTCCAAGCGGGAGGTATCCATGAATGATCCTTGTTTGATTCCGTTTTTTTTTGATACGATAGGAAGCGCAACCGGCAAACGCAAACTTTTTCTTCGACCGACAACGGCTTGACTTTGAACAAAAACTTGCGCATCATTGCGCGCAAAAAACGATTCCCGCACGTCGTCGGTCTCAAACTCCGACCTTCTTCGAGGACTATAAGCAAGATGAAACGAGTACAAGCTTCATATCTTATCCTAAATTTTCTTTTGAGCACGCTTATGCTTTCCGCATTGAACGGAAAGCCGGCTCAGGCCCAAGAAAAGTGGTATAAAGTTTATTCTGCGGGCATCGCCGCGATGGCACAGAAGGATTGGCAAACTGCGATAACGCGCTTCAGCGCAGCCTTGGAACAACGCAAGTATGACGCAGGCAAAACGCGCGCAGCCGGCGCGATGTTCATCGAGTATTATCCCAATCGCGAGATCGGCATCTGTTATTATCACCTCGGCAATCATGAACGCGCGCGGCAATTTTTGCGGCTCTCCATGCAGCAATCGCCTTCACCGCGGGCGCGAGAATTTTTGGAGCGCATCAATGGCGGCGGCGAACCTGCGCCCAGTCCGAAGATGTCGGAGCCGGTGCCCGAGCTGCCGAAGAGCGTTGACAATGCGCCGACCACGTTGGTGGGCGATCGCCTCAGCATTGCCATTCTCCCGTTTGTGGCCAACAATCTCGGCGGCGAATTGGCCGAAGTGAATTTGCTCGATAAGCTCACGACCGTGTTTGTGAATCTCAATCGCTTCAAAGTCATCGAGCGCGCACAGCTTGAAAAAATTTTAGAAGAACAGAAGCTCGGCTTGAGCGGCGTGCTCGATGCTTCCACCGCGGCGCAAATCGGCAAAGGCCTCGGCGTTGATGCCGTGGTTTGCGGCAGCGTGGTGCGGGCGGGCAACACCGCGACGATTGACGCGCGCCTCGTTGATACCGAAAGCGCGGCGATTGTGACCGCGAAAGACGCACTCACGAAAAACCTCTCGCTCGCCGCGCTTAATGAATTGATTGCCGAAGTCGCCGGCAAAATTAAAAGCGATATGCCGTTGATTTCCGGCTATGTGATCAAAGTCGAAGGCGAGCGGTTGACGCTTGATCTCGGCCGCGCACACAACGTGCGCAAAGGTATGAAGTGCCATGTGTATCGCGAAGGCGAGCCGATCGTGCATCCCGTTACGAATCAAGTCATCGGCAAAGCCATCGACGAACTTTGCGAGATTCAGTTGCAAGAAGTGTTTGAAAGCTACGCGATTGCGACCGTGGTGAAAGCCAAAAGCGGCGCACCGCAAATTCGCGATCGTGTCATCACCAAATAACCAAAGAGCATCGGTGCGCAAACCGCACCGCTCTCGTCACCAACAGGAGGAATTATGAAACTTTCTAAAATTGGTTTGCTGCTTACGGTCTGCGTGCTCTGCGCGAGCGCGGTGTTCGGGCAGGATCGTCGCCGGCAAATCGAAGTGTTCGCCGGTGCGGCCATTCCGCTCGCACCGCAGGAATTTAAAGATTATTACAAAGTCGGCGGCAGCTTGCACGGGCAGTATGTAATTTTCCCTTCGCCCAATCTCGGCGTGAGTTTCGGCGCGGCCATTGAGGGGTTCACCGTGGATCAGGACGCCGTGTTGGCCGATGCCGGTTTGACCGGCACGGATGCAACGGTCGAAGCCACAGCCTCGATTTTTGAGCTTGGCATCGGCATTCGGCCTTATTTGACGCCGCCCACTGCGCCGACGCAGTTTTTTCTCTTCGGCATGGGCACTTACAACGCTCTCAGCGAAGAGGCGACAGTTACCTACCTCGGCCAAACCGCAACAGCGAAAAATGACGGCAATGAACTTGGCGTCGCTGCTGGCGCGGGCCTTGAGCTTCCTGCCGGCGAAAAGCTGAATATCATCATTCAAGGTTTGACACGCTTCGTATTCACCGAAGGCTCGACAACTTCGTTTCTCGGCGTGACCCTCGGCGTGGTTTTTTAAAATTCGCACTCAAGCAGCGCTCCAAGCAAACAGCCGAGGCATTTTAGTTAATCTGCCTCGGCTTTTTTTATCAAAAAGGAATCCGCCATGACTCCACTCATGACTGGGCTTACCGGCGTTTCGCTGCTCGCGCTGGTTTTGCTCGCGGGCTATCGTTATACTCAAAGCAAGAACGCGCGCGCGTTGCTTGTGCAGCTTGCGGCGCTCGTGTTGTGCTTTGCCTTCTTGCACGCGCTCTTTGATTTTCCTTTGGGCGCAGAACCGGCTTCGCGCGGTAACGAGCAGAATGACGTTTATTTCGTGATCGTGCTCTATGCCTGCATGCTGCTCGGCATGCTCGCGCAATATGGCCACGCGCGTTTCAGCCAACCGCAGCGCACGCGCAAGAAGTTCGATCTCGGCCTGTTCCTCGCGCCGGTGTTCGCTTCGCCGATTATTTTCATTCCGCTTTTGGGCGCGCTGCAAAACGCGAACATTGACTTGAGCCGCCTCGACGCTCCGCGCATGATGACGTTCCTCGTCGCGTTTGAGAACGGCTTCTTTTGGAAGGAGTATTTTGACCATCGCCGCGCGGAGAAGGAGAAGGGGTGAGGGGGGAGGGCGAAGAAAATTCCCCCCTTCAGGGGGGTTAGGGGGGGGTTTTAGAGGACGATCACGATCTCCAATCTTTACGATATGAGCAACACCCCCCTGGCCCCCCTCAAGGGGGGAATTGTTGTGTGCATGTTTTCTAATATTGATGCGAACGGGTAGCTCATGAAAGCAATCCAACTCAAACTTCTCGTGGCCGCGCTTGCGCTGCTCCTCTTTGGCGCGGCACCGCAAACACCGCAGAGCGATATCCAACGCACGCCGCTCAAAGACGGCGTGGAGCGTTGGCATCGCATGAAAGCCGTGAATGCGCTGCCGTGGTTCTTTCAACAGGTGGAAGAACTTTTCAAAGTCGTGCTGCCGGCGAAGGAGCAATTGCCTTTTGGCGTGAGTGTCGCATTGCTCGTGGGCGTGAGCGAGTATGCGCATCTCCCCGAACAATTGCCGTTCGTGAAAAACGATCTGGCCGACATGCGCGCGTTTTTGCTCCACGAAGGCGGCTTTGATACCGTGTACGTGATGAGCGAGAAGATCGTGAACCGCGATTTGATCGACGGCTACGTGCGCAACAAGATCGGCCGCAGCTTGAAGCCGCGCGACCGTTTTTTGTTTTATTATTCCGGCCACGGCGCGGACAACAAAGGCAAGACCGGCTACATGCAGTTCAGTCAAGCCTTGTCCGGAGATTTTGTGGGTGCGCAAGTCATGCCCATTCGCACGGCTTTGGATTGGAGCAGCGAGCTGAACATCAACCATCAACTCTTCGTGTTCGATTGCTGTGCCTCGGGCCTCGCAGTCACAACCAGAGGCGAAGGCGATTTGCTCGCAGCGCTCAGCGGTAATGGGAGCCGTTTGATGATGACCGCGGGAACGGCTGATGAGAAAACCTATGAAGTCGAAGGCAAAGACGGCAAAGGCAATGGCGTGTTCACACGCGCTTTCTTAAACGCGGCCAAAACCGGAAGCGCGGACAAAGGCACAGGCCGCGACGGCTTCATCACCATCGAAGAAATTCTCGCGCAGGTGAAAAGCGAGATCGCGCGATTTCGAGCCCTCTACAACAAAAGCGTCACGCCGCATTTGGAGCCGCTCGACACGAACTATCGCGGCACGTTCGTGTTCGTAAATCCCCAAGCGCAGAGCCAGCGCATTGCCCTGCTTGATGACTATGCGCAAAAGCTGAATGCCCGAGCCAAAGGAGAAGTCGTTGCCGCATATGGCATCGCGCGCGTGATTGCTTTTCTCTCCGGACAGGTTTATATCGACGACAAGTTGGTAGACACGATTGAGAACGGCGACGCGAAAGATTTTTCTTTGCCCGTCGGCTCGCGCAAGATTGCAATACGCGGCGTGAGCGAGACTGTGACGCAAATCGTGACCATTGCCAAAGGCCAAACGACACCGGTCACGTTGAAGTCCAAGCGTGATGGAGAGCCGCCCTTGATGGAACCCGCCACCCCGCAAGCGCCCGAAGGCATGGTGCGCATTCCCGGCGGAACGTTTATGATGGGCAGCAATGACGGCGACAGCGATGAAAAGCCAATGCACGAAGTTTATGTCAAAGATTTTTATCTCGATCAATTTGAAGTCACGGTTGCCAAGTTCGAAGCATTTGTGAACGCCAGCGGCTATAAAACCGATGCGGAAAAAGAAGGCCATAGCTATGCGTGGACCGGCACGGAGTGGGGAAAGAAAGAAGGCGTGAATTGGCGCCACGACGCCGAAGGCAAGCTTATCGCGAGCGCTTCGAAGAATCATCCCGTCATTCATGTAAGTTGGAACGATGCGAAGGCGTATGCGCAATGGGCGAAGAAACGTTTGCCCACGGAGGCCGAATGGGAATATGCCGCGCGCAGCGGCAGCAAGGGTTACAAGTATGCGTGGGGCAACGGCGATCCCGTGGGCAGAAGAGGCGGCAACATTGCGGAGCTTGCGCTGAAGCGGCGATTTCCGAATTGGCGCTGGCCCATTTGGGAAGGTTATGACGACGGCTATGTTTTCACCGCGCCCGTAGGCTCGTTCGAGCCGAACGAGTTTCAGCTTTACGACATGACCGGCAATGTGTGGGAATGGTGCGAGGATTGGTATGATGGAAAGTATTACGAACAACGTGTTCGTGATAATCCGAAAGGTCCCGCAAGTGGAACTGCGCGTGTGTTGCGTGGCGGTTCCTGGGACAGCGATCCTCAGTACCTCCGTTGTGCGGATCGCGGCAGGCTCACTGCAACGGATCAGGGCGGCAGTGTCGGTATTCGTTGCGCGCAGGACGCTCTTTTTTAAGCTTTTGCCCTTTTACACTCTTTACTCTTTTGCTTTTGATTTGGCTTTTGCAAAGCGAGCGCTAGCGAGCGCCTCGAAATTTTTTTTTGAAATCGTAGCCCTGCCCCCTTGTGGGGCATCGCATCGTGCATGAACAGCAGCCCACAAGGGGCTGGCGCTACGATGGGCGCGAACCCAAAATGAAGCGGAGCCACTAGTCTAAACGATTCTTAACGTCATGAAAGGTTGCCCATGGCAAATACTTCCACCAAATCGAAAAAACGCGCGCGGCAGGAATTTCCGCTCTCTTCGCAAGAGCTACGCTGCGAATGAACGCTAATTTTTTTAATTCGCGTTCATTCGCGCCTATTCGCGGTTTAGAAATGGGAAAGTCACTTAATCGGAGTTCCTTTGCGAGTTCTTTGCGTCTCTGCGGCTTTGCGCGCGCTTTTGTGTGTGATACGAAGGGTGGTTTCCAGCGCTCAAAAAGATTCCTGCTGAATGACATCTTTAAATCGGCTTGCTTGCAACGAACCAACTTGAAAGAACCCTCCTCATGAAACTTCGCCTCGCGCTCGTAACGATCTCTCTCATGCTCAGTCTGCTCATTGGGCTTACAGTTTCGATGGGCGGCCGCTCTGCCAATGCCGAAACGACCAATGACGCGCAACTCGTCATCGGCCTTTCGATGGACACGCTCAAAGAAACGCGCTGGCAGAAAGATCGCGATTACTTTGTGGCCAAAGCCGAAGAACTCGGCGCGAAGGTGCTCGTGCAATCCGCGAACAGCGACGACACGCGGCAGATGCAGGACGTGCAAAGTTTGTTGAGCAACAAAGTGGATGTGCTCGTGATCGTTCCGCACAACGGGCAGGCCATGGCAAAGGCGGTCACGCTTGCGCGGGAGGCGGGCGTGCCGGTGATTGCGTATGATCGCGTCATCACGGATTGCGATCTCGACGTGTATCTCTCGTTCGACAATGTGCGCGTGGGCGAGATGCAGGCGCAATATCTCGTGGACAAACTTCCGAAAGGCCGCAAGGCGCGCATTATGCGCATCTTCGGCGCGAAGACCGACAACAACGCGTTCATGTTCAAACAAGGCCAGGACAACGTGCTCGGCCCGCTCGTGGCGCGCGGCGAAATTGAAATCATCCACGAGGATTGGGCGGAGAATTGGAAGCCGGAGAATGCGAAGAAAATCACGAACGCCGCGATCACGCAACACGGCACCAACTTCGACGCGGTGCTCGCTTCGAACGACGGCACTGCGGGCGGCGCGATTCAAGCGTTGTTGGAAGAGGGCCTCGCGGGAAAAATTATTGTGACCGGTCAAGACGCGGAGTTGGTCGCATGCCAACGCATTGCCTCCGGCGTGCAAGCCATGACGATTTACAAGCCGATTCGTGCGCTGGCGAGCGCGGGCGCGGAGTTGGCCGTAAAAATGGCGCGCGGCAAACCCGTGATCGCGCGCGGCGCAGTCAACAACGGCAAACTCGAAGTGCCCGCGGTGCTGCTCGAGGTGGTTACGGTGACGAAAGAGAATTTGGAAACGACCGTGATCGCCGACGGCTTTCATCCGCGCGAGGAGGTGTTTCGGAATGCGGCGCAGCAGAAATAAAAGTCGTTCAGGGAAGTCGGACTTTCACCCAAAGAGTTTTGAAAACCCGACCGCCGTCGCGTGAAAGTCCGACTTCGCTCGCGGCTGTTATAAAAACGTTTTGCCTGTCAAAACCGGCTTGGTTATATTGTTGCGTCGCTCAAGCGCCGGGGCCCGATCTGGCAGTCGAATGCAACGTTCAAGTTGCTGATGGAATTTGAAACGCAATAATAGAAGGTTCCAGTATGAATGATCGTATCGTATCAACGCCGCAAATACTCGGCGGGAAACCGTGCGTCAAGGGCACGCGCATTCCGGTTTACATGGTGCTCGAATTGGTTGAAGCCGGCATTTCATTTCATGAGATTCGTGCCAAGTATTATCCGCAGCTCTTGGAAGATGACATTCGGGCTTGCATTGTAAATTCCGCGAGCGCAGATAAGCGCATGTGGCATGTTAAGCTGCAAAAGTTTCAACATAACTCGAACGAGTCAGTGCCAAACAGGAAAAACTCACCCGCCGAAATTTACTGAAGCCACCGAGTGTCGCCGAAGAAAAGCTTTTTCGTTGAAACTCGGCGACTTCGGCGGAAAAGCCTTTGCTTTTTCTGCGACCATCAAACTTCTTAGATACGAATTGCTCGGTTCATGATTCCTCGCCTCATTTTTGTTATCCTCGTTTTCCTCTTAAGTCTCCTTCTTGGCCTCATGTTGCGCGCGCGTCAATCTCAAAATGAAAACAAGAAAGCCGACGATCAACTCGTAATCGGCCTTTCGATGGACACACTCAAAGAAGCGCGCTGGCAACGCGACCGCGATCTGTTTGTGGCGCACGCCGAAGCGCTCGGCGCGAAGGTGCTCGTGCAATCGGCGAACAGCGACGACACGCGGCAGATGCAGGACGTGCAGAGTTTGTTGAGCAATAACATCGACGCGCTCGTGCTCATCGCGCACAATGCCGAGGCCATGGCAAAAGCGGTCGAGCTTGCGCACGAAGCGAATGTGCCCGTGCTCGCGTATGAGCGCATGATTACGAATTGCGCGCCCGACCTCTTCATCTCCTTCGACAATGTGCATATCGGCGAGCTGCAAGCGCAGTTTGTGATTGAGCATCTGTCCGCAAAAAAGCCGGCGCGCCTCGTGCGTATCTTCGGCGCGAAGACCGATCAAGCCGCGCACATGTTTAAACAAGGACAGGACAACGTGCTCGCGCCGGTGCTCGCAGCGGGCGAGATTGAAATCATTCATGAAGACTGGGCGGAGAATTGGAAGCCGGAGAATGCGAAGAAGATTATGAATGCGGCGCTCACGCAACACGGTGCGGCGATCGATGTTGTGCTCGCTTCGAACGACGGCACCGCGGGCGGCGTGATTCAGGCGCTCGTGGAAGAAGGCCTCGCGGGAAAAATTATCGTGACCGGACAAGACGCGGAGTTGGTTGCGTGTCAACGTATTGCCGCGGGCACGCAAACCATGACGATCTATAAACCGATTCCACGTTTGGCAACAAAAGCTGCGGAGCTGGCCGTGAAATTGGCGCGCGGCCAAAGTGTGATTACACGACACGGCGTGCATAACGGAACGACAGACGTGCCTGCGGTGCGGCTTGAAGTCGTGACCGTGACGAAAGAGAATTTGGAGGAGACGGTGATTGCAGACGGGTTTCAGCGGAGGGAGCAGGTATTTCGCAAGGAGCCGGAGTAGGCGAATTAGCGAACCAAACGCAGAATAAAATTTTGAAAGTTTTTTGAGCAACACACGGATCAAAAACACATGCTGAAAAGCCAGAAGCTTTTTCCGTGTGCGTTTTTGATCTGTGTGGGTGATCAGAAAGAGGTGAGCAAGACACGGATCAAAAGCACACACTGAAAAATCAGAAGCCTTTCCGCGTGCGTTTTTGATCCGCATGCGCTGCTCGTTAGAAAGCTATTGAAGTCGGCGATACTCGATGAAAGCCCGACTTCGCCGCTTTTTTTATGTCGCTCACTCTTTTAATTCCACGCCCTCGGTGCGCGCGATGTACGCGGCTGCGGTAATGTCGCCCGTCACGTTCAACACGGTGCGGCACATATCAAGAATGCGATCCACGCCGAGAATAAGCGCGATGCCTTCGGGCGGCACATTGACCATTTGCAGCACGAGGATGAGCAACGGAATCGAACCGGAGGGCACGCCGGCCGCGCCCACCGCGGTGAGCACGCTCATGAGCACCACGACCAATTGCGCGCTGAAACTCAAATCCACGCCGAACACTTGCGCGAGAAAGAGCACGGTCACGCCTTCGAACAGCGCGGTGCCGTTCATGTTCATGGTGGCGCCGAGCGGAATCACGAAGCCCGCAATCTTGGGCGGAATGCCGAGGTTCTCCTGCGAAACCGTGAGCGTGGTGGGCAGCGTCGCATTGCTCGAACTGGTGGAAAACGCGGTGAGCATCACGGTTTCCACTTTCTTAAAAAATTTGAGCGGACTATAACGCGCAAAGAATTTGATCAACAATGAAAACGCGCCGAAGAGATGCAGCGCCAAGCCGAGCAGCACGGTGACGACGTACCAACCGAGCGCGACGAGCAATTCGAACCCGAAACGCGAAGTCACGCTAAAAATGAGCGCGGCCACGCCATACGGCGCGAGCTTCATGGCTATGTTGATGATGGCAACCGCAACGTCGTTCACGCCTTCGAGTAGTCGGAGCACCGGTTGCGCACGCTCCCGCAGGATCATCGTCAGCGCGATGCCGGTCATGAGGGCAACGAAGATCAACGCCAACATATCAGGATTGGGCCGCGCAACAGCAGCGAAAGGATTGCGCGGCACGATGCCGACCAAAGTTTGAATGCCGAAATCGGTTTGATCGGCAGCGCCTTTGAGGGTCGAAGCTTCTTGGCCGTAAGTGGCGAGCAAGCGATCTTTGGTTTCCGCGGAAAGATGATCGCCCGGTCGAATGGTATTGACCAGAGCCAGTCCGATGCACACCGCAATGGCCGTCACCAGGAAGAAATAAAGCCCGGTGCGCGCGCCGATACGGCCAAGCTGTTTGAGATCGCCGATTTGCGCGACGCCGAGCGCCAAACTCGAAAACACCAGCGGGACCACGACCATGATGAGCATGTTCAAAAAGATCCGGCCCAGGGGATCGCTCAAATACTTTTGCACCAATGCCAGAGCCGGCGCACCGCTAAAAAATTTGTTGCAGATCACGCCGGCGAACGCGCCGACCACGAGGCCGAGAAAAATTTTCGTGTGCCGCGCCATGCGACGAGGTTCTGTTGCCATCTTGTGCTCCCTGTGGGTTCGAGTTCGGTTGATTGATCGAGCAACAAGTTATAAAATCCCTCTAAAGAAGCAATGGAAGTTCTCGGCAGTATTAACGCACCAGTTTTTGCCTTTGCGGTTAAATGGGTTTGCCAAAAATCTTTTTGCCTTAAAATAGGACGGCGCTATGAAACTACGCCTCACTCTTGT
The DNA here is from genome assembly GCA_041918175.1 of bacterium. GTDB lineage: Bacteria > Zhuqueibacterota > Zhuqueibacteria > Zhuqueibacterales > Zhuqueibacteraceae > JABWAN01. Next base: position 1,241 of record JAYRWE010000025.1, on the reverse strand, counting down.
GCTTTTGGTTTTTCTCGCGAGCCTTTTCAGTGGCTGGAGGCTGCGTGCGCGCTCGGCGCATAAAGAGAAGCAGCGCGCCGATGAGCAATTCGTCATCGGCCTTTCGATGGACACGCTCAAAGAAGAGCGTTGGCAACGTGATCGCGATCTCTTTGTGGCAAGAGCCGAAGCGCTCGGCGCGAAGGTGCTCGTACAATCCGCGAACAGCGACGACACGCGGCAGATGCAGGACGTGCAAGCGCTGTTGAGCAACAACATCGACGCGCTCGTGATTGTGCCGCACAACGGCGAGGCCATGGCCAAAGCCGTGCAACTCGCGCACGAGGCCGGTGTGCCGGTGATGGCATATGATCGCATCATCAGCAATTGTGCGCTCGATCTTTATATTTGTTTCGACAATGTGCGTGTCGGCGAATTGCAGGCGCAATATGTCGTCGATCATCTGCCGCCGCAATTGCCCGCGCGTCTCGTGCGCATTCTCGGCGCGAAGACGGATCCGTGTTCGTTTCAATACAAAGAAGGGCAAGATAACATTCTCAAACCGTATCTCGCACGCGGCGCGATTGAGATCATTCACGAAGATTGGGCCGAAAATTGGAAGCCGGAGAACGCGAAGAAGATCACCAACGCCGCGCTCACGCAACACGGCGCGCGTTTCGATGCCGTGCTCGCTTCCAACGACGGCACCGCGGGCGGCGCGATTCAAGCATTGCTGGAAGAAGGCCTCGCCGGAAAAATTTTAGTCACCGGGCAAGATGCCGAGTTGGTTGCATGTCAACGCCTCGTCGCGGGAACGCAGGCCATGACGGTTTATTTGCCGATTCAAAAAATGGCCACGCGCGCCGCGGAGCTTGCGGTGCAACTCGCAGCGCGCAAATCCATCATTACCCGCGCGAGCACGCACAACGGCGCGAGAGAAGTGCCGACCGTGTTGCTCGAAGTGCTCACCGTGACGAAAGAGAATTTGAAAGAGACAGTGATTGCGGATGGGTTTCATGCCGAGCAAGAGGTGTTGGGGAAAGCGGAGTGAGGCTGGATGCTGGTTCTTCTTGTTCCCAAACTCTGTTTGGGAACACACTTGCCAAAGAAACTCCGTTTCCTCTTGTTCCCAAACTCTGTTTGGGAACACACTTGCCAAAGAAACTCCGTTTCTCTTTTCAATAAGATCTCTTCACTTTGGAAATGAAGCGTGAAAGCGTGAAACGGAGTTTCAAACACAAGCGCGTTCCCAAACGGAGTTT
>JAYRWE010000024.1:0-89550 GCA_041918175.1 bacterium | reverse complement strand
GCGTTTTTGATCCGTGTGTGCCCACGGATTGCAGACCACTCACGTCTACGGGGCGATATCAAAACTAAACTCTGGCATCCGCTGGGTTTGATCTATCCGTTGGAAGCTTTTCCTTTTTGGTACCGGCTTGTCCGGGTTGTGAGTGACATGTTTGATTCGTATCAGTGAGCCTGCGCCAATTTAACGAAATCCACATGCCACTCCTAGCGGAGTTGAGAGCACTCAGCGCAACACTGTCTATAAACATTTCACTCCTAGCGGAGTGACTTAGCCGTCGAACTGTTTGTTTCGAGATAGACGAACAGCGTGCCAAATTCAGGTTGGAAGATTGCTGATGCGGTTTAACGCGGGACCTCGAAAGCGCATGAGCATATGCTCTTTGTCGTGGGCACGATCAGCCAGAAGATCGCGCCGATCTTGCGCCGCGTGTATGATCAAATGTGCGAGCCGAAATGGGTCGTGGCCTTCGGCGTGTGTACTTGCACCGGCGGCTTTTATGACAACTACTCCACCGTGCAAGGCATCGACACGATTTTGCCGGTTGATGTTTATATTCCCGGCTGTCCCCCACGCCCGGAGACTGTTTTGCAAGGCGTGATGATGTTGCAGGAGAAGATTCAGAAGCAGAGGCAGGAGTATTGAAACTTGGAGTGATGGAGTGTTGGATTGCTGGAGTTGTGGGATCATGTCTACGAAATGAACCCAGCATTTACGGTTGACCGAGAGGTTGCACGTGATTTTTGAATGGGATCCTCGAAAAGCCAGGCAAAACTTCGAAAAGCACGGTGTCTCGTTCGAAGAAGCTACATCGGTCTTCTTTGATACGCTCTCAGTGACGACTGAAGATCCGTTGCATTCTGAGTATGAAGATCGTGCTGTCATCGTTGGTTTATCGATGAGCAAGAAATTGCTGGTTGTAGTTCATGTTTCTCGAGGAGATAGAATACGTATCATCAGCGCGCGACGCGCCACTCGCCATGAAAGGAAAAACTATGAAAAAGGTTTCTAAATCCCAACGCGACCCCGACATGCTGGATGAATACGATTTCAGCAAAGGCGTTCGCGGCAAGTACGTCAAACGCCTTGCAGCAGGAAGCAACTTCGTGGTGCTGTCGCCCGAAGTAGCAGCGGCTTTCCCCGACTCAGATTCCGTCAATGAAGCATTGCTCGTTCTCATAAAAATCTCCAATGCACAGAAAAAGAAAAGTCGCCGCGTGAGCACACGTAAAACTGCAAGAGTCGACCTCCTTCGTGGATAAAGCTTGATGTCTTGACTAGCGGCAATCTTTCAAAGATTGCCCGAAGCAGTTTAACACGCGTCCTCAAAGCGCATGAGCATATGCTCTTTGTCGTGGGCACGATCAGCCAGAAGATCGCGCCGATCTTGCGCCGCGTGTACGATCAAATGTGCGAGCCCAAATGGGTCGTGGCGTTCGGCGTGTGTACCTGCACCGGCGGCTTTTACGACAACTACTCCACCGTGCAAGGCATCGACACGATTCTGCCGGTTGATGTACTGTCAGAGAATACGAATGAGACATTTCGCCGTGCTAATAGAAGTTGTATGAATATGAAGATATCCTATCAAGGAATTGAGTTCGAGATAGATTTAATTTCAACTATTGTCAGCACGTCGAAATACATTGGTTCTTGTTGGCAAAAGAGTATACTTGGAAAACTTAAAGGAAGCATCACCTTAATTTCAAGTAACCTGTATTCTTTGCCTTTTGGCTTAACTATCAATACTCAATCTGGAACACTATATTCGATCTCTTTATTAAAACCAAACGCGGATGGCACTGCAACAGCCAATAAGAGTGGCTTCCTTGTTACCGGCTTGTATGATACATTAGGACAAGTAGAAATTGGAAGTGCATTAGGCAGTCTTAGAAAAGATTTTAAGATATCTTTCGATATGGACAGTGCTATTAACAAACATAGTAATCTAATTTGTTTTGGAAGCCCTTCATCGAACGCAGTCTCTAAAGAAATTTTTGAAAAGTTAGAATCTGTATTGCACTCCAGCTTCAAATGGGATGAAACATATAGCACCTTCGCTCATGAAGATATTATTTGTCGATCTGGTGATCAGGGTGTGATTTTGTCATACTCTTCGCCATTTAACAGCGATAGACGAACGATAGTTTTAGCAGGGCTAGGGCCGATGGGCACATTGGGGTGTTGCAAACTTCTCGCAGGATGGGAGGCTTTTACTGTATCTAATAAGCAGCGAAAAGCAAAGAATTTTTTGGCATCCCTTGAATACGATCTAACCGATGAAACCAAAAAAGAGCCTCGAATATTACGATTTTCGTTTCTGTGAAAGAAAGTTATTGTACTTAATGGTGCGTCGTGAGAAAAATTGTATCGACTTGCGCGCAATGGATGAGCCTTGGCGTTGTGATCGAACAATGAAATGTTTGTCGCTCTATGAGAAAGTTTGACAATTGACCTCATTCGTGGATAAAAATTTATGTCTTGGCTAGAAACGATTGTTCAAAAATTCCCCGAGGCCGTGCAGATCGCGCCTGCGAAGGCCGAGGAGCACGCGCTCTTTGTCAAACGCGAAGCATTGCTCGCGGTCTGTCGCTACTTGCGCGACGAGCACAAGCCCTCCTTCAATTTTTTGATGGACCTCGGCGGCGTGGATTATGACGGCTATCCCGAAGCGCAGGCCGAGCGCTTCGAAATCGTTTACAATCTCTTTGCCTATCCCGCAAAGCTGCGCCTGCGTTTGCGCGTGCCGGTTGCGGAGATCGATCCGATCATTGATTCGGTGTCGAGCCTTTGGCCCGGCGCGGGTTGGTATGAACGCGAAGTGTGGGACATGTTCGGCATTCGCTTCAAAGGCCTCGCGGATCATCGTCGCATTTTGATGTACGAAGAATTTAAAGGCCATCCGTTGCGGAAAGATTATCCCATCACGCGCCGGCATCCGCTCATCACCAACGAGAAAATGGGCGCAGCGAGCAGCAACGGCCACGCGCACACGTTTCGCATCAAAACGCCGCAGCCCGGAGCGAACACGCAGAACATGATGCTCAACATGGGCCCCACGCATCCGGCAATGCACGGCGTCATTCACTTGCTGCTCGAACTCGACGGCGAAAACGTGCAGAGCACCGACGTCGCCATCGGCTATTTGCATCGCGCGTTTGAAAAAGACGCGGAGTCCGTCACGTGGAATCAAGTCTTCCCCTACACCGACCGTTTGAATTACGTTTCGCCGCTCATCAACAACGTCGGCTATGCGATGGCGGTGGAGAAGTTGATGGGCTTGCAAACAACGGAGCGTTGCCAATTCATTCGCGTGCTCATGTCCGAAATCTCGCGCATCACCGATCATCTCACCTGCATCGCCGCGAGCACGATGGAACTGGGCGCGATGACGGCGTTTCTGTACTTCGTCAAAGTGCGCGACATGCTGTATGAGTTGGTGGAAGAAATCACCGGCGCGCGGCTCACGGTTTCATACCTGCGCATCGGCGGCGTGAAGGCCGATCTCACGCCCACGTTCGCCGACAACTTGCGCAAGATTCTGGGTGAGCTGCGCAAAGCCATGAAAGAGATGCACACACTCGTCACGCGCAACCGCATCTTTGTCGATCGCATGAAAGGCACGGGCGTGATTGCGAAAGAGACCGCGATTAGCTATGGCTTCACCGGCCCGATGCTGCGCAGTTGCGGCGTGGATTACGACGTGCGCAAAGCCGAGCCGTATCTCGTGTATGATCGTTTGAACTTTGATGTTCCTTACGGCCAGTACGGCGACAACTATGATCGCTATCTCGTGCGCATGGAAGAGATCGAGCAGAGCGCATACCTTCTCGAACAATGTTTGGAAAAAATTCCCGGCGGCGAGATCAACGTTGATTACACCGGCAAAGTGCTGCAGGGCAGTCAAATGGCGGACCTCGGCAAGTTCGGCAAGACCGAAGGCCTGTTGCAGATTCAAGCTTACACCGACCCCACGCTCTCCGGCGGCAATGCGGAGTTTCGCCGCAATATTTTTCCGGATAACAAAAAAGTCGTGCTGCCCGGCAAAGAAAAAACCTATGGCAGTATCGAAGGCTTGATGAATCACTTTATGTTGGTGATGGAAGGCTACGGCATTCAACCGCCCATTGGCGCGGCCTATCACGCAGTCGAAGGCGCGAACGGCGAGTTGGGATTTTATGTCATTAGCAGTGGCGCGGACAAAGCGTTTCGCGTGCGCGTGCGTCCGCCGTGCTTCGCGTTGATGTCGGGCTTTCATAAAATGATCGAAGGCATTCCCGTGGCGGATATTGTCGCCACGTTCGGCACGGTGAATATGATCGCGGGCGAGTTGGATAGGTGATTTCAAGCAGAGTTATGACAGAAAGATGTGGGACAGAAAAATAAAACTTGAAAAGATTTTTTAGTGACGCCGAATCTCTATATTTCTGTCCTCCATTTTTCTGTCATCGCTTTTGAATTGTTTTGCCAGTAATCGTTTTGCATAAATTGATTCACAAATTGGATAACCGTCAATGAGTTTGAAAATTTCCGATCAATCCATGCAGCGCATCCGCGAGGTGCTCACGCATTATCCCGTTAAGCGCGCGGCGTTGTTGCCTATTTTGCACATTGTGCAAGAAGAGTTGGGCTACGTGCCCGAAGAACTCGAAGCCGAGATCGCCGCGATTGTGGAAGTGCCGGTCGTGAAGGTGAAGGAAGTCGTTTCGTTCTACACGTGGTTCCGCCAAAAGCCGGTGGGCACCTATCACTTCCAACTCTGCCGCACGATTTCCTGCACGCTGCGCGGCCACCGCGAGATGCTGACTTATTTGGAAAAGAAGCTCGGCATCAAAGACGGCCAAACCACAGCCGACGGCAAATACACGATCAGCACGGTTGAATGCCTCGCCTCCTGCGAAACCGCGCCCATGATGCAATGCAACGAGAAGTACGTCGATCATCTCACGATGGAGAAGATTGATCAGATTTTGGCGGAGATGAAGTAGCTTGGAGCGTTCATGACCACCGAGAAGAATTGGCTAATTTTTATTAGCCACGCCGGAACCGACACTTGGGTTGCGCAGCGTATCGCTGAGAAAATTTCAAGCTGTGGCGCGAACACCTTTCTCGATCAACTTCATATTGATCACGGCGAAGATTTTGAAGAGCGACTCCACGAAGCTCTGGAGCAGGCCGATGAGTTGTTGGTTTTGATTACGCCCTGGTCGCTTGATCGGCCTTATATTTGGGTTGAAATTGGCGCAGCGTGGTTGAGGAAAATACCGATCATTACGGTGTTGTATGGTGTAGGCTCGGAAAATTTTCTAATGCAGGCCAAAGTTCCGGTGTTCATGAAACGTCGCGACTTCATTGACCTCAATCAGGTGGATGAATATTTCGAACAACTAAAAAATCGGATTACTACAAACGAACCTTTAAAATGGTGATGCACGGCCATGAAATACGACGCCTTTATCTCATCATCATCTCAAGATCGCGCCTGGGTGCGGGATTTGACAAACGCCTTGAAAGCGCAAGGCGTCACGGTTTGGTATGATGATACTCAGATCAAACCCGGCGAGTTGCTGCTTGAACGTCTACGCGAAGGGTTGGATGAGAGCCGGAATATTATTTTCGTGCTGAACAAGGACGCTGCCAAATCGAATTGGGTCGCGTTTGAATTGGGCGCTGCGCTAGGAACGCGCAAGCCCATCATACCAATCGTGCAGCAAGGGTTGCCACCCGGCGAGCTTCCTATGCTGATTCGTTCGCGAAAGTACGTTGTTCGGCAAGACCCTTCGACCACGGCGCAGGAGATTGCGCAAGCGCTCAAATTTAAGCGCGAAGAGCCAGCGCATTTGTCGTCTGTGCCCAATGAGGCCATCCAATGATTTGCGTTCTTTCTGCCAAGCCATTGGGAAATTTCGAAGTGCTCTTGGAATTTTCGAATAGCGAGAAGAAAGTAGTCGATCTTGAGCCGCTTTTGCGCGGCCCGATCTTCGAGCCGATACGCAACGATCTTGCATACTTCCGCACGGTTCGCGTTGATGAAGAGCTTGGAACGATTGTATGGAGCAACGGCGCAGACATCGCCCCCGACGTGCTTTATGGCTCGCGCGTTCCGGCGTGGATGGAAGACGAAGATAATTTGACTGAAGCGCAGAAGCGGGAGTTGGATAGAAGGCTTGAGGATTATAAAAGAGAACCTGGAGCGGGTGTGACTTGGGAAGAGTTGAGGGCAAAATTAGGAACGCAGCCTCATATACCTTAAGGAGTTTGTACGATGCGAGGACCATTGACCGATGATGAACTAAAAACAATTGCTCTCAAGATCAAAACGCCAGATAACTTAAAAGATATAATTATGTATGACGCAGATACTTTGGCAATAGTGTATGGGTCAAAATCAAGATGGCCGGAGGCATTTGTTTGTCTACATGACGCCATTGACTATATCAATGAAGCACGATTAGCGTTATCGGAGATGGAAGCAAACTATGCCTATTATCTTAAGATGGAAAATCAAAAAGCAGAGGCCACGTTTACGAAGATTTTTACGTCGAGATTTTATGCAGACGATGTCTGCTTGCGACTCTATTCAGCCGCAGAACACTTGGCCAATTTTTTAAAGGTCTTCTACAATATCCCACAATCAGACATTGACCAACATGGTAAAGCATCGACCACCTCTTTGGCAATAAAAATTGGAAAGTACTTCATATCAACGCAACCGGACCATCCTGTTACATGCCATCTTTCGGCGTTAGTAGATGATGCCGAATGGAAATTTGTTACGAACTATCGTAACCAGTGGGTACACGATCAGCGCCCGTTACTGAAAAATTATGGAATTCAATTCAAAAGAAGAAACCGATGGAAAAACTCTAGTAAAGGTGCAGCCGTACTCACACTAGCTCTTGGTGATCAACCAGAGCTTGACATAGAGACATTAATGGTCTTTGCCCATAAAGCTTATACTGCATTCACGACAGCCACGAGCGCAGTCTTTGATATCGCAATTAAAGAGATTGAGTGCACACCACAGTATGTTAGTAAGGGAAATTGGAAAACAAGCTAATCTGACTGGTCTATCTCTATCTGCTGTCGAGGCCGTCAAAGCTTTATTCAATGAGTATGCGCAAAGCGAGCAAAATAAATTGGCCCTCCGCCGTGAAAATCTGGATGGATCGGGTCGAGTATGATTTCGAGACAGCGCGAGCCATGTACAAAGCTGGCCGCTATCTCTACGTCGTCTTCATGTGCCAGCAAGCCATTGAGAAGGCGCTGAAAGCAATTTTGGCATTTCAAGGCAAAGAGATTAAGCCGATTCATTTCCTTCCAAAGTTAGCAGAACTCGCAGGCATTTTGCCTGAATTTGCCGAAGAAACACGCACGCTGATTGGAAACCTCAGTGGGTACTACTTGAATGCGCGTTACAAAGAAACCATCGAGGCTCTTTCAAAAGCAATCGGCAAAAAAGAAGCGAAAGAGTATTTGACCAAAACCGAGAGCCTGATCACATGGCTTACACAAAAACTGAAGCCATTGCCGTAATTCAAACTTTTTTGGAGAAGATTCGGCCCGAGCTTCCCATTGAGCGGGCGTATTTGTTCGGCTCGTATGCGAATAATCGCGCGCGCGATTATTCGGATATTGACTTGGCGATCGTCACGCCGGCGCTCAATACCGAAAACTCGATTGACATCAATCTAAGAATTCTCGGCCGCGCTTCGCGCTACAACGTTGATTTGGAACCGATTTGTTTTTCGCCCGAAGAGTTTGAGAAAGAAGAACTGCCCATCGTGCTCGACATCAAGCGCACGGGCATTGAAATCAACACGCATTGAAGTTTGATTGTGCAACAAATTTTACCGCGAAGGCGCAAAGTTCGCAAAGAGCAAAGCATTGCAATTGAGTTAGCTTTTCCCTTCGCGCTCTTCGCGTCTTAGCGGTAAAAAGCTTTTTAATGGTTTCGCCAGCCATCGTTTTGAAAAGGAACTGATCGCACATGACACCCAACGGCGGCATTCTTACGCCTCTCATCCAGCAGCAATGCCAGCACCTCAAAAACTATCTCGCCCTCGGCGGCTACGAAACCGCGAAGAAGGCGCTGGCCATGACCTCGGAAGAAGTCATTAACGAAGTCATCAAATCCAATTTGCGCGGACTCGGCGGCGCGGGCTTTCCGACTGGCCGCAAGTGGAGCTTCATTCCGAAGAATGTGCCCAAGCCCAAGTACCTCGTTATCAACGCGGATGAAAGCGAGCCTGGCACGTTCAAAGATCGCTACATCATCACCGGCGCGGCGCATGCGCTCATCGAAGGCATCATCATCGCTTCGAAGGCCATTGACGCGCACACGGCCTATATCTACATTCGCGGCGAATACGTGGAGCCTGCGCGCATCTTGCAAGCGGCGATTGATGAGGCCTATCAAAACGGCATGCTCGGCAAGAATGTGCTCGGCACGGATTACGAATTGAATCTTTATGTACATCGCGGCGCGGGCGCATACATTTGCGGCGAAGAAACCGCGCTGCTCGAATCGCTCGAAGGCAAGAAGGGCTGGCCGCGCATGAAGCCGCCGTTTCCGGCCATCGAAGGTCTCTTCCGTTCGCCGACGATTGTCAACAACGTCGAGACGATTGCGTATGTACCTTCGATCATGAAGAACGGCGGCGAGTGGTTCGCGAAGCTCGGCACGGAAAAATGCGGCGGCTATCGTTTTTATAGCGTGAGCGGCCACGTGAGCAAGCCCGGCGTGTATGAATTGCCGCACGGCACGACGCTGCGCGACATCATTTACACGCACGCGGGCGGCATGCGCAGTGAGAAGAGGTTGAAAGCGGTGATTCCCGGCGGCTCCTCTTCGCCGGTGCTGCGGCCCGAAGAGATCGACGTGAAGATGGATGTCGAATCGCTCGCGGCCATCGGTTCGATGATCGGCTCCGCGGGCATCATCGCGATTGAAGAAGGCACGTGCTTGCTCGATGTGATGATGGTCACGATGCGTTTTTATCACCACGAAAGCTGCGGCCAATGTACGCCGTGCCGCGAAGGCACGGGCTGGATGGATAAAGTGCTCCATCGCATGCTGCACGGCCAAGCGCGAATGGAAGACGTGGACAATCTTTGGAGCATCGCGAACGGCGTAATGGGCAATACGATCTGCCCGCTCGGCGACGCCGCGGCGTTGCCTACGTTTGGCTTCATCAAAAAATACCGTGAAGAGTTCGAAGCGCACGCGCGCACCGGCAAATGCCACGAAGGAGAGTTCACGAATTGGAAACCGGCGGTGAAGGCAGCGTAGCCAAAGCACAGATAGAAAAAATGCGCGAAAGATTTGGAGAAAAGAATTATGGAAGCAATTGCCTCCTTCGGTGAAATCTTGGAAGCAGCCGATCATTTGACGGTGGAAGAACAGGAGAGCCTGCTCGATATTCTCAAAAAGCGATTGCTGGCGCGCAGACGCGCGGAGTTGGCCAAGAACGTTCAAGAAGCTTACGAAGAATTTCAAACGGGCAATAGTCGTGTGGTAACGCCGGATGAACTCATGGCTGAGATCATGTTGTGACGCGCGAGCTTATAAGATCAAACGCGTTTGTGCGCGCTGCGAAGAAGCTTGTCAAAAAGCAGCCGGAGCTAGCCTCTGAAATTCATGCTGCTTTGAAGTTGCTCTCAGATGATGCCTTTCATCCGAGTCTCAGAACGCACAAGTTGAAGGGCGAGCTTCAGGGCTTATGGGCATGTGGTGCAGGTTACGATCTTCGCATCATATTCAAATTCGTCGAAGTTGGTGAAAAAGAGGCAATTCTATTGGGAGAAATCGGTTCTCACGATGAAGTGTATTGAACAAGCCACAACCGCGACAGCAAAGATTGGGGACGTGCGCCGGAGGTGAAAGCCGCATCATCACACAAGCTTGAAGAGTGAATGTAACAAACTAATGAGAATGAACATGGCTGTATCGCAAACACAGTATGTCGTCAACGCCAAAGGCAAGAAGACCGGCGTTATTATCTCGCTAAAGCAGTATCAAAAACTTTTGGAAGACTTGCACGATCTGACCGTGGTTGCCCGGCGTCGCGATGAGAGGCCGATTGCTTTGGATGAATTGAAGCGCAGGCTGAAGAAAGATGGCCTTGTATGACGTTACGCCCAAGCCTTCGGTCGAGAAAGATTTGCGCGCCTTGCCCAAGTCGGATATCGCGCGTGTGATGGAGACAATCGATGCAAAGAGATTTCCTCATCGCCTTGATGAACAACAAGCGTGACTTTAAAATCGCGCAAGAGCGGTATTGGTATCGCATTCCCGTCAAGACGAAGCAAGTTCCCAAGAGCGTCATTGATAAAAGCCTGAGGCATATCGCTTTTTATCAAACCAAAGAATTTGGGCCGGAAGCTTATCGGATTCGATGCTACAGCGAAGTCAAAGGCATCACCATCGTCAAGCGCAAGGAACTGCTGCCGGAGATGCCAAACGATCCCAAGGCCGAGGACGACTACTATAAAATCCAATTCAACGAACACCGCGTTCGTGACGTGCCGATAATCAGCCGTCGCCCGCGCCGCATCCTGTTCATTCCAACGACACTGTGGCATTTCCAAAACGCCGCTGAAATCAACGAAGTCTTTTATGAAAGCCCGTTGGAGGAAACGTTTTGGAAAGCGTTACGCAAGGAGAAGATCGAGGCCGAGAGGCAATATCTCGTGGAGGAGGAGAGCAAGAAATTTTATCTTGATTTCGCGCTCTTTTGCAAAGCCCGAAATATCGATGTGGAATGCGACGGCGACAGATTCCATTTGGATGAGCAAGACGTGAAGCGCGATAAGAAGCGCAACAATATGCTCGAAAGCTTCGGCTGGTCAGTGCTGCGTTTTACGACAGAGGAAATTCAGAAGAATCTTGCAGAGGTCGTTCGACAAATTAAAAAGACGATCAACCAATTGGGCGGCTTGCAAGACGTGATCGAGGAAAACGTGTTTCGATATTTGGATGACGGCTCGCCGCAGTTGCGGTTGTTGTAGTTTTTTAGTGAGTGAATGCACTCCTAGATTCATGGCCATTAAACAAAAGATTTTTTAAAATTGATGTTGCCATTCGAATTTATCATTGATGGCCCTCCCGTTTCCCAACAAGCTCGTCGCCGCGAGCGTGTTCGCGAGTGGAAGGAGCAGGTGCGGGCGGTCGCGGAGAAATATTGGCCGAGTGGAGAACTGCCTGTTGCCGAGCCGGTAATGTTGACCATCACTTATTTCTACGAGGGCGCGGCGATGGATGTAGACAATATTCCCAAACCGATTTCAGATGCCCTGAAAGAGTTGGCTTACTTGGACGATGAACAGGTGACGGACATTTTATGCCGAAAACGCAATCTCAACCGCGTTCTTCGCGTTGAAAACACTTCTGAAATTTTGACTGACGGTCTCGCTCGCGGCAACGAATTTATATATATCGTCGTCGATGCAGCGCCCAATCAAGAGGTGATCTATTAAATGGAAACTATACTTTCGCAGGAAAAGCAGCGCGCCGCCGCTATCGCCGAAGAATATCGCAGCAAAGGTTATGAGGTTATTGAGAAACCCATAGTTGAGCAATTGCCTGATTTTCTATCCGGCTTCCATCCCGACTTGCTCGTAAGAAAAGATGATGAGGCAATCGTTGTGGAAGTAAGGTCGCGGAAAGCTTTAGCCCAAGAACCCCAAATTAGAGATTTGGCGCGATTGCTTCACGCTAGACCAAAGTGGAATTTCGAATTGGTTCTAGTTGGAGGAGAAGAAGAGCAGATTGCAGCTTCAAGGGATGCACAGCCATTAAAAAAAGAAGATATTCAGCACGGTGTTGAAACGGCTGAAAAACTCCTGGAGTCCGGATTTACCGATGCAGCTTTGATGCAAGCATGGTCCATCTCCGAAGCCGTAGTGCGGTTGTTAACCGAAGCGGAAGGCGTCTCATATGAGCGTTTGGCTCCGGTGCATATTCTCAAAGAAGCGGTAGCGAACGGCGCGATCTCCAGAGAAGATTATAATTTTTTGACGAGTGTCAAGAAACACCGCAACGCGCTGGCGCATGGATTCAAAACGATTGGCTTCGATGCTGCTCTAGTCAAAGAACTGGTCGGCACGACGAAACGTCTCGCACAGCAAACGACACCTGCAGCATAAATCATAAAACCACTCTCCGGAATAAATCATCGACAAAGCACATGCCCAACATCACCATAGACAACAAGCAGATCGAAGTCGAAGCCGGCACGACCGTGATTCAAGCCGCGGAAAAGCTCGGCGTTGAGATTCCGCGTTATTGCTATCATCCCGGCCTCAGCATCGTCGGCCAGTGCCGCATTTGCCTCGTTGAAATCGAAAAGATGCCCAAGCTGCAAGTGGCGTGTTATACACCCGTGGCCGAGGGCATGGTCGTGCATACGCAAAGCGAGAAAGCGCTGCGTGGCCGCAAAGACGTGCTCGAGCTTTTGCTCACCAATCATCCGCTCGATTGCCCGGTGTGTGATCAAGCTGGCGAGTGCTGGCTGCAAGAGTATTACATGCGCGTCGGCCAACACGACAGCAAGATGGTCGAAGACAAAGTGAAGAAGCACAAAGCGCTCGACATCGGGCCGCACGTGATGCTCGATCAAGAGCGTTGCATTCTGTGCAGCCGCTGCGTGCGTTTCTGCGATGAAGTGAGCAAGACGAACGAGCTGGGCATTTTCAATCGCGGCGATCATTCGGAGCTGGCGCCGTATCCCGGCAAGAAGCTCGATAATATTTATTCGGTCAACACCGTTGACATTTGCCCGGTCGGCGCGCTTACGGAAAAAGATTTTCGCTTCGAAGCGCGCGTATGGTATTTGGATTCGACGGATTCAATCTGCGCGGGCTGCAGCACGGGTTGCAATATTCAAATTCACGCGAACAACGAGCGCAAGCACCATGCAGAGGGTCGCCGCGTCGTTCGTCTCAAGCCGCGCTTTAATCTCGAAGTCAATCAATGGTGGATGTGCGACATTGGCCGCTATAGTTTCAAAGGCGTGGATGATGCCTCGCGCCTCACTGCGCCGATGCTGAAGAACGGCGAGCAATGGGTCGAAACTTCGTGGGAGGTCGCGCTCGAAGCCGTCGCGCAGAAAGTGAAGTCCGCGAGCAAAGACGCGATTGGCATTCTCGCCTCGCCGCAAATGACGAATGAAGATTTGTTCGTGCTCAAAAATTTTGCGGACAAATTGGGCATCACGCACGTTGCCGCGACGGTCACTCCGAAAGAAACGCCGGCGCACGATGATTTTCTGCTCAAAGCAGATCGCAATCCCAACACGCGCGGCGCGGCGTTACTCGGCTTCAATGTGAACGGCGAAGCCGCTCGCGATTTGCTCAAGAAAAAGCTCTCCGTGCTTTTCATCTTTCATCATGATTTGCACGACGGCCTTGACACGAGCGAGTTGAAAGCCTTGCAAAACGTTGCGACCCTTGTCTTCATCGGTACAAATCAGAACGAGACGAGCAAGTTAGCGCACATGATTCTGCCAGCCGCTTCTTGGTTGGAAAAAGAAGGCTCATTCACGAATTTCGCGGATCGCGTGCAGCGCATGCGCAAAGCCGTTGACCCACTCGGCGACGCGCAACCGGAGTGGATGATGCTCAAAAAGCTCGGGCGTTTGTTGAATGTGTCCGTGCCCGCGTTCGAAGCCGAAGACGTTTTCAAAGCACTCGCGCGCGAAGTGAAGCCGTTCGCGGGATTGAGCTACGAAGCGCTCGGCGAAGAAGGCATTAAACTCGGCGAAGACCCGCAAGCGAAGATCGCCGCGCGCAAGCTAAACAAAGTGCCGGACAAGCTGCGCCTCATTTCGATCTTTGAATGACGTTAAACTAATCGTGTTTCGAGTTGCGCGATTCCGCCTCCGAGTCTGTCATTCAGAAGGAATCTTTTTAAGCACTGGACAGCCTCTCCTGCGAGTAAAAGGATTCCTTCTGAATGACACGTTACTTTACTTTTGAGAAAGCCATGTTTGAAATCACCGCCACACTTCTGAAAATTTTCTTCTTCATTCTCATCTTCGTGTTCAACACCGCCGCGGTGCTCACGTGGGTGGAGCGCAAGCAGAGCGCGCTCATGCAAGATCGCGTCGGCGCGAATCGCGCTTCGATCTTCGGGCTGAAACTCTTCGGCCTCTTCCACATCATCGCCGACTCGCTGAAGATGTTCTTTAAAGAAGATTATCGCCCCCAAGGCGCGGAGAAATTTTTATTCTCGTTCGCGCCTGGTTTGGGAATGTTCTTCGCCACCGTTGCATTCGCCGCGATTCCGTTTGCCGATACGCTCATCGTCGGCGGCAAAGAAGTCGTGATGCAAATCGCCTCGCTCAATGTCGGCATCTTGTATGTGTTCGCGCTCATGTCCATGGCGGTTTATGGCGTGGTGCTCGGCTCATGGGCCTCGAACAACAACTACGCGCTCATCGGCGGCCTGCGCGCCTCCGCGCAAATGATCTCGTATGAAGTCGCCATCGGCGTTTCCATCATCGGCGTGCTCATGGTTTATCAAAGCGTCGATTTGCAGCACATCGTGCGCGCGCAAGGCGAGCTGTGGCTCGGCTGGATTCCGAAATGGGGCATCTTCGTGCAGCCTATTGGCTTCCTGCTTTTCTTGACCACCGGCATCGCGGAATCCAAACGCATTCCCTTCGATGCGCCCGAAGGCGAGAGCGAGATCATCGGCTATCACGTTGAGTTCAGCAGCATGCGCTTCGGCATGTACTTTTTAACCGATCTCATCGAGACCGTCCTCATCGGCGCGATCACCGTGACGCTCTTTCTCGGCGGCTGGCAAGTGCCGTATTTGATGCCCGAGGGTTTTCACTTCCCGTGGGGCAGCACGTTGGCGCTTTCAAATTTGACCGTGACGATTCTCCAATTCCTCAGCTTCTCGCTGAAGATGGTCGTGCTCATGTGGTTCATGATGATCATTCGTTGGACGCTGCCGCGCTTTCGTTATGATCAAGTCATGTTCCTCGGTTGGAAAATTCTGCTGCCCGTCGCGCTCGCGAATATCGTGATCACCGCGGCGGTGATTCTCTTTTTGCAGTGAGGAAGGTTGAGATTGGTGGAGTTGTGGATTGATGGAGTTTTGGATTGATGGAGTTTTGGATTGATGGCGATGCGGAGTGATGCAATGATGCGTTCTCGTTCCCAATCTCCAGATTGGGAACGCAATTGCGCGCGAAACTCTGTTTCGCACAACTTGAAAAGGAGCGCTGTGCGTAGAATAAAAAACTTCTCGGCAGACTTCCACTTTTGTGCAGAAAAACGATCTGCGAAGTTTTTTGTGCAGACCTACGAGGCAAGAGCTTTTTTGAAAAGCAAAACGAGCGGTTGGAAGAAGTCACAGAGCACATAGTGCATTGAAACATGACGGTCCAAGTCGATGCCGCCGTTTTCAAGTATGTTGGAAGAAGTCACAGAGCACACAGTGCATTGAAACATGAACACGTCATCATCCGCACGTTGAGGTGATCAAGTTGGAAGAAGTCACAGAGCACATAGTGCATTGAAACGGATGACAGCGGCGATCTTCATTGTTGATACGAACAGTTGGAAGAGGTCACAGGGCACATAGTGCATTGAAACTTTTGCGTGTTGCCTTCCTTGTCCGTGTTAAACTCTGTTGGAAGAAGTCGCAGAGCTCGTCGTGCATTGAAACCGGCGAAAACTTTTTCCTATTTCGCTCATGCGTATTGTTGGAAGAAGCCACAGAGCACATAGTGCATTGAAACTGAAAAGTATCACAACACTTTTTCGTGCAAAACTTTGTTGGAAGGAGTCACAGAGCACATTGTGCATTGAAGCTTGTACTTCTCAATGATATGTTCGACGCTGCTTTCAGTTGGAAGAAGTCACGGAGCACATAGTGCATTGAAACGTGAATCGTCGCGGGCGTAGCCGTCGATGATCGCCGTTGCAAGAAATCATAGAGCACATAGTGCATTGAAACTTCGCTTTCATTCGCTTTTCCCTTCGCTTGTTACAGGTGGAAGAAGTCACAGAGCACATAGTGCATTGAAACGTGTGAAAGTCGGGATAGAGATTCCCATGCGCGCCAGGTTGGAAGAAGTCACAGAGCACATGGTGCATTGAAACAACTGAGCGGCGCGGTACATTGCCATGCCTACTGAAGTTGAAAGAAGTCACAGAGCACATAGTGCATTGAAACATCTTCAACTCGCGCGGATTAAAGTGGATGAGTAGAAGTTGGAAGAAGTCACAGAGCACATAGTGCATTGAAACGTCCAATTTCTGCGGGTTCAAAACCAGCTTTGAGTTGGAACAAGTCACAGAGCACATAGTGCGTTGAAACCAGAAGTGGCATCATCGGAATCCCACAAGATCATTGTTGGCAAGACTTCGAAAATGAAAATCTCTTTCTCGTATGACGCCGAGGCCGACATTCTGTATGTTTCGTTCGGTGCGGCTCGTTCCGGCATCGGCCTTTCGATCAATGACAGCTTGTTGCTGCGTATGGATCAACAGATGAAAACGCTGATCGCCTTGTCCATCTTTGATTATAGCCAAACGAGCAAAAAGAGCCGCATCGAGCTTTATGGCTTGCAGGAAATGAGCGACAAGGCGAGAACCCTTGCGCTAAAACTGTTGCAAAGCTCTCCTCTCAATCGTTTTTTTATTCTCGCTCCTTCGGGACGCGACAAGCTCTATGTCAAACCGGCTTTCAACGATCTGCGTATTGAGACTTTATTGATGGCAGCATGATGAAATTGATGGAGGGCTTGCAGCCGCCCATCAATCCACAAATCCAAAACTCCACCACTCCAATTTTGAGTTAGACAATGAACGTCCACGACAAATATAAACCGCTCACCTTTTGGGAACGCACCTATCTTCCGCGCATTTGGGACGGCCTCGCACTCACGATGCGCCGCTTCTTTTTCAATCTCTGGCATTTCACGCTTGCAAGCATTGGCGTGAAGCGCGATTGGAAAGGCGCGATCACGTTTCAATATCCCGAAGTGCGGCGGCTCTTTTGGCCGCGGCTGCGCACGCTGCATCGTCTCACCAAACGCGAAGACGGCACGCCGCGCTGCGTCGCGTGCATGATGTGCGAAACCGTGTGCCCGGCGAAGTGCATCTACATCGTCGCGGGCGAGCGTCCGGAGAAGCAGATCGAAAAGTATCCGCTCAAGTTCGATATCGATCTCGGCAAGTGCGTGTTCTGCGGCTATTGCGTGGAAGCCTGCCCGGAAGACGCGATTCGCATGGACACCGGCGTGCTCGAAATCTCCGCGTACTCGCGCAACGGCATGCTGCTGGATCGCGACACGCTGTTGAGCTTCGAGCCGAAAAAAGAGCATTATGTCGCGCGACCGGATTTGGCGTAGGATTTCACGCTTGCGCATCCTGCCTCATTTCGATATATTGCTTTGGTATTGAAACAGTTTCGTGATAAAAGTATGAATCAAGAATTGACTATGCACGCTTCTCCTTTTGCGTTTGCCGATCAGAACATTGATGCGTTGCTTCGGACGGGGCTTTATCAAAGTAAAGACGAACTCGTTTCCGAAGCCGTGCGCAATCTCCTGCTCAACAACAAACCCTTGCGGCTGGAGCTGGCGCTGGAATTGTTTCGCGCCGACGAAGTTTCTCTCGGCCGTGCAACCGAAATCGCAGGCCTCAACCGTTGGGCTTTTCAAGAAGCACTGCACGAGCGCAATATTCCGATCATCGTAGAACCTGAATTTTGCACATCATTGATTAGAACCCTTATTTGATGCGGGTTTCATCATAATGGCGACCCACCCAATGGGTGGGTCAAAAAAATCTTGCACTTCGATCTCGCTCAATAAATTCGCAGGTCAAATGCGAAACACTGATTTTTGTGTGCAAAATCCAGGTAGAAGGTGAATCCGCCGAGGCTATGGCTGAAGATCTCGTGCGCTTCTTTGGCAAAGAGCCATGATCATCCGATAAACGTGTATACAATTTTTGCTTTGCCAATGGTATTTCAGCATTAGACCTCAAGCGCGTTTTGCGCCAGCTTTGGAAAGCCGGGCATTGTACCAAGAACGAAGTTAGAAAACTCATAGACGATATTGAGAGTAATGAACCAGGTATGGTGATCAAAGGTAAAGATGAAATTCTGCGGTGATAAGCTTCAATCATCCTTTTAAAGCTCGTTGTGCAACTTGGATCGCGGAGGAAAAATGTCTCATCCCACACAGCCTTTTCTTCAGAAAGAAAAACGTTTCATGGAAGAAGGGCGTTATGGCGACAACGTCATCGTCACCTCGATTGACTCGCTCTTGAATTGGGCGAAGCTCTCTTCGGTGTGGCCCATGACCTTCGGCCTCGCGTGCTGCGCTATCGAAATGATGGCGGTCGGCGCTTCGAAGTATGATCTCGATCGCTTCGGCGCCGGCGTGTTTCGCCCGAGTCCGCGGCAAACCGATCTCATGATCGTTGCGGGCACGGTCACGATCAAAATGGCGCTGCGCGTGAAGACGCTGTACGATCAAATGCCGGAGCCGAAATACGTCATGTCCATGGGAAGCTGCGCCACGTGCGGCGGCCCGTATTGGAAGCATGGTTATCATGTGCTCAAGGGCGTTGACAAAATCGTGCCCGTGGATGTGTATGTGCCCGGTTGCCCGCCGCGGCCCGAAGCATTGATCGACGGCTTGCTCAAGCTGCAAGAAAAAATTCGCGGTGAAAGCCATATCAGACGCAAACTCACGGAGGTCGTAGGCTAATGACTGCCGCAGACATCACTCAAAGATTGCGCGAGCGCTTCGGCGATAAAATTTTGGCGTTCGATGAGAAAGCCCTCGATCCCGTGATCAAAGTCGCGCCGCAAGCCGTGCAAGAAATTTGTAAATTTTTGAAAGACGAGCCGGATTTATATTTTGACATGTGCCATGATCTTGCAGGCTATGATCTCGGCGCCGGCAAAGAGCTAGGCGTGATCTATCAGCTCTTCTCGTTCAAGAACAAGCATTGGTTCACGGTGAAAATCGAAATGCCGCGCGAAGGCGCGCACGTGCCAACCGTGTCGTTGCTCTGGCGCACTGCGGAGTGGTATGAGCGCGAAGTCTATGATCTCTTTGGCATCACCTTCGACGGCCATCTTGATTTGCGCCGCATGCTCTGCCCGGATGATTGGGAAGGTTGGCCGTTGCGCAAAGATTATAAAGTGCAAGAATACTACCACGGCATTCGCGTGCCTTATGATGAAGACTGGCACAACTTCGACACGCTCGCCGTGAATCCCGATCGTGGACATTACGTGTTTGCGTTTGAAAAGAGATTGCCGGTGGTGAGTGAGAACGGCAAGTCGGTTGAGAAAAGTAATCAGTAATCAGTGAGGTCTCAGAGAGAGGCGGGCGCGAATGTCGTCGGGCATTGACAATCTCCACAACAATTTTTTTCAAAAGGTCTTCTCTGAAGTAGCTAATGCAGAGACCTTTCTGAAAGTGGCTCTGCCTGCGGTGTTACAAGCGCGGCTCGATCTTACCGACCTCACGCTCGATTCGACCTCTTATGTTTCGGAGGAATATAAAGCTTCGTTTTCAGATTTGGTGGTGAAGTGCCGGACCAAGACGCAAGAATTTCCGGTTGATGTGTATTTGCTCTTCGAGCACAAATCGCATCCGGACAAAGGCGTGCCTGTGCAACTTCTCCGCTATATGAGTTTGGCGTGGCAAAGAGATCACGACGAGAAGAAGCCGCTGCGCGTCATCATTCCGCTGGTGTTTTATCACGGCGAGAGCGAATGGCGGATTCCGACGCAATTCCATGAGCAGTTTGCGATCGAAGAAGAGTTGAAGCCGTTCCTGCTCAATTTTTCCTACGTGCTTTTTGATGCCAACGTTTGGGATTGGCAAGCCGAGAGCAGCCAACCCTTGCGCGCGAACGTGTTCCTGCTTTCTGCGATGATGTTGATGAAAGCCGCGTTTCGCAAAGATTTGGAACTCATCCGGCAGGTGTTCCGCTTGTGGCATCAACTCGGCTTTATGCGGGAAGAGGAACGGATTATCTTTTTGCTGATTTACGTGACGGCGACACATGATATTCCCGTCACGCAGCTTGAACAAATGTTGGAAGACAGCAATTTAAACAGCAATTTAAAAGGAGACGATATTATGCCGACCTTAGCCCAACGCTGGATAGAGCAAGGAATGGAGAGGGGAATGGAGAAAGGAATGGAGAAAGGGATAGAGAAAGGCTATCTCCTAGATCGCCAGGAAGTTTTGATCATGCTTTTATCCACGCGCTTTCAATTGCATGAAAACGAGAAGCAAATCATCCGTGCCGTCAATGAGATTGAGAAACTGACCGCTGCGCTCAAATTAGTGGTCGCTGCACAGACAAAGGATGAGATCTTGAAAGCTTTGCAGAACGGGCAGCTTCAATCAATGCCACCGACACTCATGAATTGATATTCCCAATGACGTTGAACGCGGCGCGAGCATAAAAGTACGATTCCCCCAAAGGAGCGAGGAGCATGAGCCAATACTTCAAAAACATCTATAGCGGCGTTTATACGGTTCTCATCGGTATGCGCGAAACGTGGAAGCACCTTTTCCGCCCGGCGACCACGATTCAATTTCCACACGAGCGCGCGGATCTGCCCGCGGGCACGCGGATGCAGCTCTTCAACAACGTCGATGATTGCATCGGCTGCCTCAAGTGCGCGCGCATTTGTCCGGTGGATTGCATTTATATCGACTGCGTGAAAGCCAAGCCCACCGAAGATCTGGGCAAAGCTTCGACCGGCAATCCCATTCGCCAGCACGTGGTGCGTTTCGATATCGATATGTTCAAATGCTGCTATTGCGATTTGTGCACGACCGTGTGTCCGACGGAATGTTTGTATATGACGGACAAATACGAGTCCACGGTTTATGAACGCAGCAACGGCATCTTTCACTTCTCGAAATATGAGCCAGCACTCGCCGCGAAAATGTTGGCCGAGCAAGCCGCGGAAGAAGCTGCCGCCGCTGCTGCTCGCGCCGCGAAAGCTGCTGCTGCCCCGCCGAAGCCCAAACCTGTCGCGGCACCTGCAGAACCAGCAGCGCATTGATTGGAGTATGCTTGAGAGTGGCTATCTTTCGGCTTGAGCAAGCAAATGCCTAGCAAAACTCAGGATGGTTTGAAAAAGCGGGCCTTCAATGCGCTCCGCAATGCGCATCAAAAATTTCTCGCTCACCCGCTCATCGCGCGCACCATCTCCAATCAGTTTCATAAGCTCTACTATCACTCTCCTTCCCGGCCGTGGCTCAATACGCATTGGCTCGGAATTCCCGTACTCAAATGCCCGCTCGATGTTTGGATTTACCAAGAGATCATCCACGAAACCAGGCCCGATGTCATCATCGAGTGCGGCACATATAAAGGCGGCAGCGCGTTGTTCTTCGCTGCATTGTTTGATTTCATGAAGCACGGTCGCGTGATTACGATAGATATTCAAACGGACACGCAACGGCCGCAGCACGAACGCATCACCTATTTGCTCGGCTCCACCATTGCGCCAGAAATCATTGCGCAAGTGCGCGCTGCAATTCAGCCCCACGAAACCGTCATGGCCGTGCTCGACTCGGATCACTCGATGCCATATGTGCTGCAAGAGATGAAAATCTACAGTGAGTTGGTTACGCCGGGCAGTTACATGGTAGTGGAAGACACGAGCATCAACGGCCACCCGGTTGCACCGCAATATGGGCCAGGTCCAATGGAAGCGCTCGAAGCATTCTTGCAAGACAACAAATCTTTTGTTGTTGATAAAACGCGCGAAAAATTTTTTATGAGCTTCAATCCGAATGGCTATTTGAAAAAAATATCCAGCGGATGAAAGTTTTTATTAGCTACACACGGATCAAAAACGCACGCAGAAAAAGCTTTGCAGTGAGTGTTTTTGATCCGTGTGTAACCAAATCTGTTGACGACAATCTAAAGCTGATTCACTAACCTAGGGAATCAAAACATGTTCGGCACAATCGGCAACATCTTCAAACGTCAGCGTTATTACTTCGAAAACGAAGGCCAAATGGTCGTCGATCTCGATCCCACTGCGGCGATTGAAAAGCACAATTACGAAGTCATGTCGCAGGCGCGCCAAAGCAAAGACTTTCCCGGCGAAGACATGATCGTGCAAATGGGGCCGCAGCATCCTTCCACGCACGGTGTGTTGCGCTTGGAACTTGTGCTCGACGGTGAGATCGTAAAAAAAGTCACGCCGCACATCGGCTATCTTCATCGCAACTTTGAAAAGCACGGCGAGAATCTCGGCTGGAATGAAGTCATTCCCTACACCGACCGTCTCGATTATCTCGCGGCTATGAGCATGAATTGGGGCTATTGCCTCGCCGCGGAAAAACTTCTCGGCGTGAAAGAGTTGCCGAAGAAAGTGGAATACATTCGCGTGATCTGCGGCGAGTTCATGCGCATCGCCAGCCATCTCATGGCCATCGGCACGTTCGGCCTCGACGTTGGCGCAGTCACGCCCTTCCTTTGGGCCTTTCGTGACCGCGAACGTATTCTCGATTTGTTTGAATGGATTTCCGGCGCGCGCTTGCTTTATAATTATATTTGGATCGGCGGCCTCAGTCGCGACATGCCTGCGGGCTGGCTGAAAAAAGCGAGCGCGTTTCTCGATGAGTTCGAACGTAATATGAAGGAGTTCAATCGCCTGCTCACCGGCAATCACATCTTCGTGAAGCGCACCGTGGACGTCGGTATCTTGCCGCCGGAGGTCGCGATCAATTGCGGCGCAACCGGCCCGGTGCTGCGCGGCAGCGGCATCAAATGGGATGTGCGCAAAGACGAGCCGTACTCGCTCTATCCGCAATTCGAGTTTGAGGTGCCGGTAGGCGAAGGCATGTATGGCCCGGTTGGGTCTGTGTTTGATCGTTATTATGTGCGCATCAAAGAGATCGAACAGTCCGTGAAAATTTTGCGGCAAGCGCTTGCGCAATGCCCGGAACAAGGCGATGTGAAAGAAGGCATTCCGCGCCGCATGCGCCCACCCGCCGGCGCCGAATGCTACTCGCGCAGCGAAGCTCCCCGCGGCGAAATCGGTTTCTATCTCCGCTCCAACGGCACGGACATTCCCGACCGCGTGCGCTGCCGCTCCTCGTGCTTCGTGCATGTGAGCTTGCTCGACGAAATCAGCCGCGGCGCAATGATCGCGGATATGATTTTGATCATCGGGAGCATTGATATTGTGTTGGGAGAAGTGGATCGGTAGGGAAGGTAAAGCCGATTAGCGAACAGCATGTCGTGCAATGCGATTATCGAAAAATTGCGCGGCTGCGACACCCAAAAGACGATTGCCCTGCGATTCACTTCTCGGACAAAGCTCGCATTAGTCATGAATATGTTTTGGAGTCTAGTACACGGTGATCGCTTTAACCTGCGAGGAGTGCGAGTACCATGGCAGAAGCCTACCTGTGTGAAGGTCGTATCAAATACGAAACGTTATTGGCGAAATTTGACACACAGTTCATCGAAGACACTATTGCCTTTTTGCAGGAAGAGCTTCCGTATCGGTGGTGCGAAATTTATCAAGACCTGACTCCACATCAAACGGATATTTGTTGCTTCACGCACGGCTCGTTCGAATATATTTTCGATGACTACGCCACGCTAACGGCTAAAGGTGTGGCTCCGCGTGATGACAAAGCCGAGGCTAGATTGGTAGCCGTGCTCGGGCGCTCGGCACCCTCAAAAAGAGAACGCGATGATAATCGGTTGCGCGGCTGGATCGGTCGCACTGAGTTGTATTTTGGCAAGCGTTGGGACAAAGGCCATTTCATCGCACATTCTCTTGGCGGCGCAGTTGACGGCATTGAGGCAAATGTTTTTGTGCAGCGTCGTGACCTCAACCGAGGTTGGTCCGCAAGTGGCAAGCAGTTTCGCGCTATGGAAAAATACTGTTTTCTAAATCCAGGTACATTTTGCTTCAATCGGCCGCTCTATTCTGATTGTTCGGCAAAACCAGCTTGTTTTGAATTTGGTGTGCTCAGAGATAGTAAAGAACTTTGGGTTGAGTGTTTTGATAATCGTTAATAAGAGCACGAACTTAAACACTGCCCATGGATCTCCTCCACCCCGACATCAACCGCTACCTCGATTCGCTCTTGCCCGAGCGCCATGCGAAGCTCATCGAGATGGAGCGCTTCGCAAAGGAGCGCGACTTTCCCATCATCGGGCCGCAAGTGGGGCGCGTGCTCTATCAATATGTGAAAATCACGGGCGCGCGGCGCGTGTTTGAAATGGGTTCGGGCTTCGGTTATTCCGCGTTTTGGATCGCGATGGCTCTGCCTGAGGACGGCAAAGTTATTTGCACCGAAGCCTCGCAGAACAATGTCGATCTCGCGGAAGATTATCTCAAAGTTGCGGGCTTGCTTCCGAAAGTCGAACTCAAAATCGGCGATGCTCTGAAAATTTTATCGAAGACGGAAGGTCCGTTCGACCTCATCTTCTGCGATGTTGATAAAGAATTTTATCCCGCCGCATTGGAACTTGCCGAGACGAAACTGCGCGCGGGCGGATTGTTGATCACGGACAATGCGCTCTTTCATGGTCGCGTGCTCAATGCCAAACCCGATGCGACCACACGTGGCGTGGTGGAATACAATCGCGCGGCGTTCAGCGCGACAAATCTGTGGACCGTAATATTACCCGTGCGCGACGGCTTGGCGGTGAGTTGGAAGATGCAGTAACTAAAGTTCGGAGGGTGGATGAATCGGTTTGATTTTCAGCGGTTGGCAAAACTGCGCATTAAAGAAGCCAGTGTTTTATTAGAAAAAAAATGCTACGAAGGCGCCTATTACCTGGCGGGCTATGCGGTTGAATGCGCGTTGAAGGCATGCATTGCAAAACAGACGCAGCGATTCGAGTTTCCAGAAAAATCTCGCGTCGTGGAGAGCCACACATGACTTGACCAAATTGGTTCGAGTGGCTAAATTGGAAAAAGAACTGGAAGCTGCTCTAACTTCCGATGACATTTTTGCTGAATACTGGTCGCTCGTGCGCTCTTGGAGCGAAACCTCGCGCTATGAATGGCAAAGTGTTGAAACAGCTTCCAATCTTTTGACCGCGATTATTGCTAGCAACCATGGAGTATTGGCATGGCTCAAGAAATATTGGTAAAAGACGTTTTGGAAAGAGAAAAAATCGCCGCGGGAAAAAGTTTGTTACAGCGTCTTGCACAAACGGATTTTAGAGTCGTCGCGGCATTTTGGTTGTGGACGATAGAGCATAATGAGTGGCGGCTTGTGCTCTCTTCCCCTTGGCAGGATAGGCACGGGCCGTTGAAATCTTACCGGAAAATACGCGAGACCATGGCACAGGAACCCGAGCAAATTGCACACTTGAGATTGCCCGAAGTTTTGGCGCTTGATACGAAGAAACCCTTGATCAAGGCATTACGCGCTTATGCGAAAAAATATCGCAGCAATTTGGCGGGAGAAAGGCTGAGAGATTATTGGCTTGATCATGTCTCGGTTGACGACGCCTATATCTATTTCGTCAAATAACTTTTCAAAGCAAAACATCCTCTCACGATAAACCACACAAGGAAAGCAACATGGCAAAAATCGATATGGCGATGCCGCAAATGGGCGAGAGCATTGCTGAAGGTACGATTCTCAAATGGCTGAAGAAAGCCGGCGACAAGATTGAACGCGACGAAACGATTCTCGAAATCAGCACGGACAAAGTTGACTCCGAAATTCCCGCGCCGGTTTCGGGCGTAATCACGGAAATTTTGGTGGAAGAAGGCAAGACCGTGAATGTCGGCACGCCCATCGCGCGCATTGATACCGAGGCCGTGGCAAATGGCAAAGCGGCTTCCGCTCCTGCGACCATGACCGCACCCAAAGAAGAAGCCAAGCCTTCGACTCCTGCATCAACGGCTCCTGCAATCGTTGCGGCTCCGGCAGCAATGCCGCAAGTCGTCGCGCAAGAGGATGATCGTTTCTATTCGCCGCTCGTGCGCGCGATTGCGAAAGAAGAAAAGATCTCGAACGCAGAGTTGGCCGCGATCCCCGGCACCGGTATGGGGGGTCGCGTGTCAAAGAACGATATCATGGCCTATCTTAAACAGCGCACTGCGCCCAAGCCTGCTGCGGCTCCGGTTGCGCCCTCGACGCCTGCGGCACCTGCCGTCGCTTCGAAACCCGCTGCGCCTGTGGCTGCACCGACCGTGGTGTATGATCAAGATCGCGTTGAGATCGTGCCCATGGACAACATGCGCCGTCGCATCGCAGAGCATATGGTGATGAGCAAGCAAACCTCGCCGCATGTGTATTCGGTCTCGACGTGCGACATGACCAAGATTGTGCAATATCGCGAGCGCGTGAAAAACGAATTCGAAAAACGCGAAGGCACGAAGCTCACCTATACACCGTTCTTCATCGACGTGACCGTGCGCGCGCTCAAGGATTTTCCGATGATCAACGCGAGCCTCGACGGCGCCAACATTGTGTTCAAGAAGTTCATCAATATCGGCATTGCTGTTGCGCTCGAAAACGGATTGATCGTGCCCGTAATTAAAAGCGCGGATGCGCTCAACATGGTCGGCCTCGCGCGCGCCACGAACGACATCGCGCATCGCGCGCGCAACAAGCAGCTCAAGCCCGACGAAGTGCAAGGCGGCACATTTAGCATTACGAACATGGGCAGCTTCGGCAATCTTTTCGGCATTCCGGTGATCAACCAACCGCAAGTCGCCATTCTCGGCATCGGTGCGATCAAGAAGACGCCGGTGGTGGTCGGCGACGGCATCGCGATTCGCGACATTGTTTATCTCTCGCTCTCGTATGATCATCGCATCATCGACGGAGCTTACGGCGGGCAGTTCTTGCAGAGAGTGGTGGAGTATCTTGAAGCGTTCGAGCCACCGAGGTAGCAATGAGGATAGAAGATTGAAGGTGGAGGATTGAAAACAAAAACCACGAAACGAAAACGGAACGACACGCCGAAGTTTGCGGTTTGCGTTGACAATTCCCGCTATCCCGCTTCGCTGGAGTTGTTTAAGATTTATAAAGTTCTGTCCGATGATACTGCGACAGTGGATGGCGACCTTCGCGTTATCGACGAGAGTGGAGAAGATTACTTGTATTCGGCTGATCGTTTTGTTCTAATGGTTTTGCCGAAAGCCGTGATCGAAAAGATGAAAACGAAGCGCAAACGCGCTGCCGTGAAAAAATGACTTCAACCAAAATGAATATCACCCTTCCCATTCTCGAACAACAATCTTCACCGCTTCGCGCCGCGCGCCGCCCCGATTGGCTAAAGGTCAAACTGCCCGGCGGCGAAGGTTATAGCGAGATCAAACGTCTCGTGGATCAACATCGTTTGCACACGGTTTGCGAAGAGGCGCGCTGCCCGAATATCGCGGATTGCTGGAGTCGTCGCAGCGCAACGTTCATGATTCTCGGCGATATATGCACGCGCAGTTGCGGCTTTTGCGCGGTGAAGACAGGGCGCCCAACGAGTTTGGACTTGGATGAACCCCGACGACTCGCTGACGCGATAGCGCATCTCAATCTGCGCCATATCGTGCTCACCTCTGTCAATCGCGATGAATTGCCCGACGGCGGTGCTTCGATCTTCGCCGCAAGCATTCACGAAATTCGCAAGCGCGTGTTTGATTGCACCATCGAAGTGCTCATTCCCGATTTCAAAGGCAACGAAGCTGCACTCATGACTGTGCTCGAAGCCGAGCCGGAAATCTTGAACCACAATGTCGAGACCGTGCCTCGCCTATATCGTCGCGTGCGGCCGCAAGCGAATTATGAGCAATCACTCGAACTCTTGCAACGCGCGAAACTACACGGGGCAACCACGAAATCGGGCTTCATGCTCGGCTTGGGCGAAAGAAAAGATGAAGTCGAAGTGTTGTTGAGCGATTTGAGTAAAGTAGGTTTGGACATCGCTACCATTGGGCAATATTTGCAACCTACGCCGCAACATTTGCCGGTCGAGCGCTTTGTTCCGCCCGCGGAATTTGCAGAATACAAAAGCTTTGGTTCCGTGCTCGGTTTTCGGCATGTCGAATCCGGCCCGCTCGTGCGCAGCTCATATCACGCGGATGAGCAGGCGCGGTTTCAGCTTCAACATTGATGGAGAAAATGATTATGACGCATATGCTTCCTTCAGAAGATATTTGCCCGATTGGCTCGTTTGGCAATGAAGCCGTAAAGCTTCTTAGCAAAGTACGCCGCAATCAAAGACCTCTTTTCTTGACGAACAAAGGTGAAGCTGCGGGTGTTTTGATGGATATTGCGGAATACGAGCGCTTGCTAGCGCTTGCCGGCTTTCGCGAAAGTGTGCGAGCTTCTATGGCCGAGGCGGAACGTGGAGATGTGGTTTCCCACGAACAAATCGTAAAGGAGTCGAAAGGCTGGATCAAACAAGCGACAAAGAGGAATACGCGCTTGAATGGACGCTAAGAGCTCGGCGCTCATTGCGGCAAATCATCGACTATATCGCTGCGGACAAACCCATTGCCGCAGAAAACCTTCGCCATGAAATTTTGCGTCGCGTCGAAATACTGCGTCATAGTCCCGTTCTTGGCAGAATCGTGCCCGAGTTCGAGATGCGTAACTTGCGTGAGTTGTTGCACGGCAACTATCGCATTATTTATTGGCTGCGGCCAAAATTGAGGAAGGTACAAATCGTTTTGATCTTTCATGGGAAACGCCGATTGTTGCACATTCCAAGGTTTTGATTTCGGCCCGGAGTTGCGCTCGGCTTTCGCCACGTCGAATCCGGCCCGCTCGTGCGCAGCTCGTATCACGCGGATGAGCAGGCGCGATTTCAATTGCAAACCTAGTTCTTTGCTCGCCGCGCTTTTCGGCTGAATCTCAATTCGTTCTATCAAACCTTCGCACCCCCCTGGTTTCCCCCTTACCTAATTTTTCCAAACAAACTTCGCGCGCAGTTTTTTTGTGATCTGCATAAAATGACTAGAGCGTCATGAGATTGTTTTCTCGCGCTCGTTCATGCTGCAGCACAGTTGTTGTGCGGTATTATTCTGTTTAAAACCTGGCTATTCGTCATGCAAACGTTCGTATTAACGAAAGTGAAAATTCATGCAAGGGTTTGCTCGCGCCTCAATATTTCTCGCCGTGATTTCGGCATGGAATGCGCTTGCGCAAAACACGCCTGCAAAGCCACAGTGGTTTATTCAACCCAAAGCTTTTGCGGTTTATCATGCTCCTTCAATGAATTTGGACGCAAGCCCTGGAATTGCGTTAACGCTTGGCCGAAGGCTCAAACACGGTTGGAGTGTCGCATGGGAGAGCGCCTATCATCAGGCGCGACAACCGCTCAATTTGTTTGGCGATCGCAAGGAATTAAAAAGTGATTGGATTCGTGTCGCACTGGCCTTGCAAAAATTTTGGTGGCTAGAGGCAAAACAGCGCTGCGCTGTGTTTGCAGAAACCGAAGCAGGTTTGCTTTATTGGCGAACGCGCACATTAACAATTCCCGGCGGCACTTTGGAGACTATCACTTTACGCGCGCAGCATGAGAATAAATTCGTCCCGGCTCTTGGCGCGGGAGGGTGCGTGCGCGTTTGTCCGCGTTGGGCGGTATTATTTTACGGTAAAAATCATTTCATGAGGTGGGAAGAGCGCCGGCTCGAACACGCCACAAGTAAACGAGTGTGGAAATCATATTGGCAACTCGCCGCGGGCATGAGTTATTTTTTCTGATGGATTCTCGCAAGCGCAAGGACTGAGCGAATCGTTGTGTTGGAACGCATACCCCAAATCTCCCTTCTCTGTGCGATTTTATGGAGCAGCTTCGGCTTTGCTCAAATCGCCGTCTTGAAAGATAAAACCTCGCCGCTTTTCGAAAAACCGACCCTGCAAAGTAAAATGATTGCGGTGCTTAATGCGGGCGACACGGTGCGCGTCATGCAAACAAGCAAAGGCTGGGCGCAGCTTAAAACGCGCAAACAGTTTGGCTGGATGCGCATAGGAAGCAAGCGCGCCGCGCATTTTTCTTTTCTCAACAAAAAAAACGGAGAGGAAAACGCATTCAATTCAGAGAGTGCCGCGCCCTATGACGGCGGAGTGGTGCTCGGCCTCGGCACGCTCGGCGGCGACTTTGCGTATATCGGCCGTTTTTATTATCGCAACTTGCCGCGTTGGGAACTTGAAGGTTCGCTTGAGTATGTCGCCGGACAAATCGCATCGATCTATCTCATGCACGTGAACACGCGCTATGTGCGACCGGTCGCACGCCGCTTTGAAGGTTACGCTACCGCAGGAACGGGCGTCATCAACACCGTGCCGATTCAATCCGCGGGCGGCAAAACTATTTCGAACATGGCGCTCAATTACGGCATCGGCGTGCAGCGGCGTTTGAATCACAGCAATTGGCTGCGCGCGGATTTGCGCCAATTCACGGCGATTCGCAAGCAAGGCACGCTCAACTTTCTCGAGTTTACCATTGGTCTGTCAATTGGTGTGCGTTGGGGGAAACTGTGAGCGTAAGCTGCAATAAGCCGAGCGCCAAACAACTCTGGCTACAAACCCCTCGATACAGTTTCGGAGAATATATGAACAACCGCTTTGGGCTTCACTTTCTTGTCATGTTCTTTTTGATCGTTAGCGCGCTCGAGTCTGCGCATGGCCAGGCGCAATCCCGCGCACGCACACAGGTCCAAACGCGTAAGTCCGCGAAGCACGAGCTGGCGCCCACGCTCGGTTTTTATGCTCCCGACCGTTACGAAACCTCGCTCGCATACGGCATTCGCTACTACTACAACATCGACCGCCGCTTCGGCGTCGGCGCAGTGTTGGGCTTCGCGCGTGCCAAGCAAGATTTCGTGCGTCGCGTCAGCAACATCACTTTGCAAACCGGCTCGGATCGCGTGGTGTATCACGGCGCGCGCGCGACGCAGTCTTTTTCTTCCGGCAAAATAGAGCCGTATCTCATCTTTCATGTGGGCCTCACGCGTTTGTACAGCCAAAACAGTTTTACGTTCGGCTTCGGCCTCGGCACAAAAGTGATGACGCAACGCAAGTTCGCGCTGCGTTATGAGTTCAACAATTACCTCTTCACTAGCGGCCGCGCCAACAACGCGTGGACGAACAAGAATCTTGAAATGGCGTTGGTGTTGGGATATTATTTGTGACGGGCAATCAAGCAGTTTTATGCGAAATCTCAAGTGGCGCTTGGTGGGAATATGGCGGGGCAGGTTGAGAACGTAGCGGCTTTTCAGCACCCGTCATCGGGTGCTCGCATGCAACACGGATAGACCAATGATGTTATCGTTTTCATAGCGGATAATAACGTCGTCGTCTGTGATCTCGCTATCTGTTGCGAAACTCGGCTTTTTGAAGTTGATATACAATGTATCGGCCTCGTGATCGTAAGACAGCCAGACGTAACCTTCCGGCGCTTGTTTGACGGCAGGAACAAGCTTGAGATACTCCGCCAGGTTTGCTATGGCTATTTCTGTTTGTATTGAGTGCCACGAACTAAAGGCTTGCCGCTTGGCACAATGCTTGTCATCTTATTATGCGCAACCTCATCGCGCCGCGTTCGAGTTGCAGCTAAACTTCAACATAAATTCGCGGCCCACCTTCTTGATCCGCCCACAAGGCTGTGGGCAATTACAACCTCAAGCACGAAGTTGTAAATTCCGTTTCGTTTTCGTTATCCCTCGCAACGCCGAATGGACGTGGTGTTGTTCGTGTCCGGCTTCCGGCTATCGCGCCGTTTTCTTTTGCGTAAATAAATTTCGATAAGCGCTCGTAGTCGCTCCTTCAGGAGCAAAGTGTTCAATCAGGTCTGCGCCTGAAGGCGCTACTACCAACGCTTCTCACCTCAATCTCAAACAAGGCATGCAGGATGCATAGATTCTTTCGCCTTTTGCTCATGGTCGCCGTGCTTTGCACGATTTTAGGAATCGCCTCGACCAGCTTTACCGATGATTCGGTTTCGCTCAAAACCAATTTCTTCACCGACAGCGGCGGCTTGCTCGTGCGCTCGCCCTCGTTATTGTACATGAAAGAGCTGGCGCAGAACGCGGCGCTCTCGCTGCAATACACGATGGATCGCGTGCGCATTCCGCCGTATCGCGGCATCTCCGCCAAGCCGGTTGCGCTCGACGGCACCACCGGCGCTTCAAAGCCTGCCTCTGACAGCAGCAGCAACGGCTACTATAGCAAGACGCGCAACGAACTCCTCGCCAACCTGAGCACGCAGCGTTGGAATCTCACCGCGTATTACTCGCTCGAAAACGATTACACCGGACGCTTGTTCAGCGCGGGTTATAATCAAGACTTCAATCGCAAGAACACGAACCTCGCATTGGGCGTGGGCTATGGGCATGACACGATCACGCCGATTGGACGCAATCGCGCGTATCAACGCCGCAACGTGCTCGCCAATGCCACGATCACGCAAACACTCTCACCCGTAACGCTCATGCGTTTTGGCATGGACGTTTCGTATGTGACCGGCTATCAAAACAATCCGTATCGCACGGTGTTCGTGCTCGGCACGCCCACGCTGGAGAATCATCCGCGCGAACGTTTTCGGCTCGCGGGCTTTGCCAAGCTCAACACTTATTTTAAACCGGCGCGCGCTTCGTTATGGTTGGATTATCGGCTTTATGGCGATGATTGGGGCATCCTCTCCAACACGCTCGGCGTGAAGCTGCATCAACAAATTTCGCCGCGTTTGTTGATGCGTTATCGCTATCGTTTCTATACGCAAACCGCCGCGGATTTCTATCGCGTCAACTATCCGCTGCTCACCAGCTCGGCGTTCTATACGGATGATTACAAGCTCGAAGCGTTTTATTCGCATCTGTTCGGCTTCATGATTTCATACGGCCTCGAACCGCTCGGCGACACCGTGCCGTTTTTGGCGAACTCGACACTGGACGTGAAGTACGAACGCTTCTTTACTTCGAACGCATTTACGGCGAACATTTATCAGATTGGCGTGACGGTGCGCTATTGAATGAAGTTCGTAGTGATGCCTTCAGGCATTTTAGTTTATGAGTGCCGAACGCCTGAAGGCGTTACTACGAGCGCAAAAATTTTCCCGCACAAACCTTTCAGGAGGAAACCATGTGCAGACCTCATTACAAGAAGCTGCTGTTGCTCACATGCGCAGCTTTGCTGGAATGGACCACCTCCGTGGGCGCAACCGAGCCGAAGACTTTGGGCTATCGTCGCGTCGCGCAAAATGATGAAGCCGTGCTCGCGCTTTTGGCGCAGCGCGTGGTTGCGGGCGTGAAGCAACGCGATCCTCATCTCTATCAAAACCTTCTCGCGCAAGACTATCGCGCTGAAGCCGCACCCCACTCACTTGCCAAAACCGCTGCGCACTCACATGCGCTCACAACCCAAATCGACGCGCAGAAGCAAGAGGCGTTTTGCAACATTCCGTTTGCGAACGGCGCTGCGCAATTGCGTTTTGTCAAACAAGGCGAACGTTGGTTGCTGGCCTCGTCCTCCGGCTTGGCGCAATTGGCGCAAGCTGCTCCGCCCGCAAGTTTGCAAAAAACTTCGGAAGCTTCATTGACATTGTTGAACTCCTCCACCAACACGGCAAACTATTCTTTCCTCAACAAAGAAATTGCACCGGAGCACGGCCTCGGCATTTTGTCGAAACAGATTACGCAAACACGCTTGCAACGCAAACTCTTCGGCTTGCCGCAGAGCATGGCGCTCTTTGCGAAGGTGCAGCAGTTCAACACCGCGCCGTTCATTAGTGCGAGTTATGTGCAACTCGTTACCGATCCCGCGTGGAATCGCATTGTGTATGGCGATTATCAACGATGGATCAAAGCCTACGACGGACGCGATACGGGCATGCCGCTCAAACGTCCGCAAGGCATTGCGGTGGATGCGCAGGGCCGCGTGTATGTTGCGGATACGGACAACAGTCGCGTGCTCGTTTTGCAATTGACCGGCCCCGCGGAAAATCTTACGCTCGCCTTTGTGAAGGAGATTGGCGGAGGCGAGTTGACGCAACCGAGCGCGTTGGCGTGGGATGATCGCGGCACTATCTTCGATAGCAGCGACGACGTGTTGTGGGTGATTGATCGCGGACAAGCTGCTTTGCTCGCGTATCGACTCAATACTTCGCAACGGATTTTGCAGCATCAAAGCGAGGGTTTGATTGATCCCTTTGCCATTGCGCTCGGCCGGTTCGATGGTCGCAGCGAGGGCAATGTTTATATCGCTGATGCGGCTTCGCGCAAAGTGCAGCGGCTCTTTTTTGATGGAGAAAATTTGCGCCACATCAGTGACGCGGCGTGCGGCGAAGAAACCGTGCCCACCGCGCTTGCGACGGATCATTGGGGCAATGTGTATCTCTCCGACGAAGCCTATCGTCAAATTCAAAAATTTTCGCCGAACTTGGAATTGCTCACGACCTTGCGCGCGGAAGATGAAAGCTTCCGGCCTTTGCAATTTCAAACATTGTTCGGCACGCTCGAACTCGCGAACGCAACGCAGCCGCAATGGTCGGGATATGATCAAGCTTTTCTGCTCGAACATTGGACGGAAAACTCCGGCGGCCGGCGGTATGAGTTGGGAATCGATTTTGAGATGGAGCACTTGCGCTTGCGTGATGATCTTGCGGCATTATCGCTCGCGGGCAAATTAACCGACCCCGGCTATTTGAAAACCGAGCTGGTTGCCGCGCAAAACAACCTTGCCATGAACACGCTGCACGAAGGCTATGCGAATGCCGGCGCCGTGTCTTTGCAATATGATCGTCGTAACGCTGTTGGTGAAATGATTGCGCCAGGCTTTTACAAGTTACGCCACACGCTGCGCTCGACCTATGATAAACCCGAAGCCGTGCGCGAGAGTGAGGCGTTTTATCTGCCGCTCTATTATTATGAAGACTGCGGCTCGGCGGCCTCGCACGATACGCATCTCGCACGCGGCACGCGCGTGAATCGCTTCGGCGATGCACCGCAACAAACGCTCGCAACTGATGCGCGCGAAGTTGTGTATCGCTTTACAGGATTGAACCCCAAGGTGAGTTACGAAACGCGCGCGACGTATTTCTCTGCGGAGGGCACCGTCGAGCAAGTTTTGTTTGCGGATGAAAAGCTTCTTCATCAAGCCCAAACGATTTCTGGCAACGCACAAACCACGGAGTGGTTCGCAATTCCAACGCAAGAAATTGTTGATGGCAATTTGCAGCTTCGCTTTGTGAAAACAAACGGTGCGGCCCCGGCAAGCGTCGCGGAAGTGTGGCTGCGCGAGGCAAACTTCGACGCCACGCATCCGCCCAAACTCGAAGAGAGCAGCAACGCAATTCCGCAAGCGTTCACGTTGCAGCAAAATTATCCGAACCCCTTCAATCCCACCACAACAATCACGTTCACGCTGCCGCAAGATTTTCGCGGCGTCGCGACGCTGCGCATTTACAACATGCTTGGCGAACTTGTGCGCGAGTTGGTGCAGCGCGATCTCAACGCGGGCACGTATCGGGAAGTGTGGGACGGATTGGATGCAAGCGGCAGACGCTTGTCGAGCGGCGTGTATCTGTATCAACTGCGCGCGGGCAATTTTTCGGCAACGAAGAAGCTTGTAATGATGAAGTAGCTGCCAGTGATCAGTGACCAGTGATCAGTGACCAGTGATCAGTGATCACTGGGTAGCAATTTGTTCTTTGTATGCTGTTTACTGATAACTGATAACTGATAACTGGTAACTGGTAACTGGTAACTGGTAACTGGTAACTGGTAACTGGTAACTGATTACTGATTACTGATTACTGGCTATTCAGGCTGAAAAAGAAAATAGGAATGACAGACGGACAAGGAGATCCTTTATGTATACTTTAACCGTGCGAAAAGCGGAGCTTTTCAAACAGGCGAAAGCCGCGGCGTTTGTGCTCGCGAGTGCAACCATCTTCGCCTGCCAAAGCGCGCCGGATGATTTAGCGCTTGATGCCGATCAAGTCGGCGTCATCTTCGTGCGCACCAAAGAGAGCGGCACGCTTGACAACAATTTCATCGGCAATGACGACGCCGATCTGGTATTGCTCAAACCGATTTCGCCGAACGGCAAAATCACCAATCTCACCGAACAGTACACGGGCGCAAACGGTTCGGCAGTCGATCCGGAAGTTTCTTACGACGGCCGCAAAGTGATTTTTAGCATGCGGCAAAGCGGTGCGAACAATTTCGATATTTACGAAATGAACGTCGATGGCACGAACATGCGGCGCATCACCAACACGCCTTATGACGAAGCCGATCCGGCTTATCTGCCCAACGGCAAGATTGTGTACACGTGCAATCAACGCAACATTCGCGACGAGTACGAACGCCGCGAAGTGGAGAACCTGCACACGATGGACGCGAACGGCGGCAACGTGCAGGGCATCTCATTCAACAACAGCGACGACTTCGACCCCGTGGTTATGCGCGATGGCCGCGTGGTGTGGACGCGTTGGGAGCATCACGGCACGCAGAATCGTTTTCCGCTATTCTTCACCAAGCCGGACGGTCAATCCACGTTCCTCTTCTTTGGCACGCATAACAATGGCATGACGCGCAACTTTTTTCATCCGCGCGAATTGCCCGACGGCAAAGTGGTCGCGGTGATGTCGGATCAAGTGCTCGTGGATCGCGGCCCGCTTGTGGTTTTAAATTCCGATCAAACCACCGGCGATCCCGCACAGAGCACGGACTTCACCAACATCACGCCGAATGTGCCGATGGGCGGCGGCAATCAACCCGGAGTCGGCTCGTTCAAGTATCCCTTTCCATTGCCCGACGGTCGTTTGCTCGCGAGCTATTCGCCGAACGGCATGGACGGCGATTATGGTTTGTACACGCTCAATCGTAACGGCTCGGGTTTGGCGTTGCTCTATAGCAATCCGAATGAGCACGAGTTGGATGCGGTGGTGGTTGCGCCGCGCGAGAAGCCGCCGGTGATTCCGGAGACGATTGACAAGACCGCGACGACGGGTGTGTTCGTGAATCAAAATGTTTATTTCAGACAGAAGCGCAGCGATGGCCGCTCGCTCGATGGCCAAGCGATTCCGCTGCCCGGCGAGATCGATTCGGTGATGGTGATTGAAGGCATCGGCGCAACGCAGAATGATCGCAGCGAGTTCACAAGCTTCGAGCGCAAACGTGTGCTCGGCGTGGCGCCGGTTTATGCGGACGGCTCGTTCGCGATTCGTGTGCCGATCAACATTCCGATTTCATTCAACACGCTCGACTCGCTTGGACGCGCGGTGGTGATCAAGCGCAGTTGGCTCTATGCGCGGCCCGGCGAAAATTTCAACAACTGCACCGGCTGCCACGGCCCGCGCGGCGTGAAGTCAAATCCCAATCCCATTGCGGCATCGTTAGATCCCACGGACTTGAATCTCGCGCAGGCGCAACGCAAGGTGATCGCGTTCAGCAACGCCATCGCGCCGATCATTCAGCAGAAATGCGTGAGCTGCCACTCCGGTGTTTCGCCCGCGGCGGCGTTGGATTTGTCGCTCGCGCAGGCGGGCGAATATACCGCGGCGTATCGCAATCTCATGAGCACTTCGCGCAACAACATGCGTTTGGTGGAAGTGGACAACCCGCCGTTCGCGCGCCGGAGCCGGTTGATCGACGTGTTGCTCGGCGTGGGCACACGGCAAGGCGCGGGCGCGCATCCCGACAGCACGCGCGCGCTCACTGCGGCGGAGAAGAGGAAGTTCATCACGTGGGTGGATTTGGGCGGACAGTATGAATGAGGTGCGCGTGCTGCTAGCGCACTCTCTCATAGATTTGTCATTCAGAAGGAATCCTTTTACTCGCTGGTGATCATGTCCAGTGCTTAAAAAGATTCCTCCTGAATGACACGTTAAAAGAGAAACGTTCCCGCCTCATGTCATTCTGGAAGAATCTTCCCTCGTGCTCGAAACCTCTCTCCAAACAAACGTTGTTCCGAGCACGAGGGAAGGTCCTTACAGGATGACATTTCTAAAAAAGTATCACAAATCATTCTTAAAGAGGACACATGCTCACTCAAATGATATTAGCTCTCAGCTTATTCGCGACTTCGCCGGAAATCAAGCCCGGCGCGAAGGCGCGCGACTTTACTTTGGCTTCACTCAGCGGTAAAGAGGTTTCGTTGTCAAGCTTGCGCGGCAAAGTGGTGTTGTTGAATTTTTGGGCAACGTGGTGCGCGCCGTGCCGCGAGGAGTTGCCCGAGCTTTCATTGTTGCAGGAAAATCTCGGCAAGCGCGGGTTGGTGATTCTCGCGGTGTCGGTGGACAATGAAATGGAAAATGCGAGAAGCTTCGTGAACAAGTACAACCTCAAGTTCGAGACGTTGTGGGACGGCGCGAAGAAAGTGACGAAGCTCTATGATCCCGAAACTATGCCGAGCAGTTATCTCATTGACCGCAACGGCAATTTGCGCTACGTCCACAGCGGCTATGACGGCAAAGAGTGGAAGCGCATTTTAAACGAGATTGAAGAATTGTTGGAGCAAAAGGCAAATGGCGCAGCGAGCGGCAAGTCGCGATCTGGAGATTGAAGTGGGGGAGCGTGCGGGTTGGCGACTTATATTTGCCACCACCGATTTTGAAAATCACAGCTCGGCAGCGGGATGCCGTCGCTTTGAAGTCACTCTGCTTTGAAAAGATCACCTAGAGAAACAAGCGGAGACGAACCCTCGGTGAAGCAGCGACAAAAC
This sequence comes from bacterium, assembly GCA_041918175.1. GTDB lineage: Bacteria > Zhuqueibacterota > Zhuqueibacteria > Zhuqueibacterales > Zhuqueibacteraceae > JABWAN01. Next base: position 50,881 of record JAYRWE010000024.1, on the reverse strand, counting down.
AAAAAAAGCGAATGTCGGTTTCAGAGAAAAATGAAAGGAACAGATATGTCACGAGTACGCGGATGGTTTATGCTTTTGGCGGTGAGCGCGGCGATGCTCTTGAACGCATGCGCGGCAGTGAAGCCTTATGAGCGCGAGCACTTGGCGTTGCGCATTATGGATTTCAAACAAGCGCAGGGCGAGGAAGCAACGGAGCGTCATTGGTTGGAAACGTTGGAAGCGAGCACAGGCGGCATGGGTGGCTCAGGCGGCGGATGTGCGTGCAATTAAAAACTGGCCTGAGCTTAAGCCCTTTTGAGAATTTCATAGCCACAGCTTGCTTTTTGACCAAATTCGAATAAATTCTGTCTACTGACTGACAGAATTTATCAAGGAATGGTCAATGTATATTCCCCAAAGACAAGCTGAAAATTTGCGGCAAGCGCTCATGCCCGCAAAGGTCATTGTACTTTATGGCGCACGGCGTGTGGGCAAGACTACGCTTGTCAAAAATTTTATCACGCGCTATCGCGAAGAAAATCCCGCGGAAGCAGATCGTATCTTGTCGGTCAGTGGTGATGACATAGTGGTGCGAGAATATTTGGGGAGCCAGTCGCTGGAAAAACTCAAAAGTTTTGTGGGCCATCACACCTTGTTGGTGATTGATGAAGCCCAATACGTTGAAAAGATCGGCTTGAATCTCAAACTCATTGTTGATCATTTACCGCAAGTGAAAGTCATTGCGACCGGCTCTTCTTCATTTGATCTTGCCAAAGATGTGGGCGAACCTTTGACGGGCCGAAAGCATGTTCTAAAACTTTTTCCATTGGCGCAGATGGAGATTTCGCAAATGGAAAAGCGCCACGAAACCGCGGCCAACTTGGAAGCGCGATTGCTCTTTGGCGCTTACCCCGAAGTCGTTACACAATCCGGCAAGGCGCAACGCGAAGAATACCTCCGCGAATTGGTCAACTCTTATTTATTGAAAGATATTTTGGCTTTGGAAGGTATTCGCCATTCGCATAAGCTTGTGCAGCTTTTGCAGCTCATTGCCTTTCAAATTGGCAAAGAAGTTTCATTGAATGAGTTGGGCACACAATTGGGAATGAGCAAGAATACGGTGGAACGTTACCTCGATCTGCTGGAAAAAGTTTTCGTGGTTCATCGCATGAGCGCGTTTAGCCGCAACCTGCGCAAGGAGATCAGCAAAAGCTCGAGGTTTTATTTTTATGATAATGGCATTCGCAACGCGCTCATCGGCAATTTCAACCCGCTGCCCATGCGCAACGATATTGGCCAATTGTGGGAGAACTATGTCATCGTGGAACGCATCAAGCGGCAAGAATACCTGCGCGAGTTTACTCATTTTTATTTCTGGCGCACGTACGATAAAAAAGAAGTCGATCTGATTGAAGAGCGCGAAGGCCGGCTCTTCGGCTATGAAATGAAATGGCAGGCGCAGGAAGCCAAGCCCCCGCAGGAATGGCTCGCAACTTATCCCAACGCCAGCTTTCAAACCGTGCATCGCGACAACTACTTCGAGTTCATTAGCTGAAGCGCGCCACCAGCCGCATTTTTCCGATTGCTCTTTGCCGACCTTCGCTTTACTTTTCCTTCCGTAAAAGGGCCGCCTCCTTCTATCATCTCGTGTTGTCTCACCTCAAACCTTGGAGCATCGCGATGAAAGTTTCTGCGTCGTTGCTCGCCGTCCTGCTTTTGTTTTGTTTAATAAAGCCACTGCATGCGCAAGCGCCGGAATATCGAAACGCGCCGCGCCACATGCTGCACATTGATGCGCGCGCACTCGATCAATCCACATTGGAAAAACTTCTCGCACTCGATTTGGATGTGGCGGAGTTTGATCCTCAACAAAACGCTTTTGAAGTTATCGCCACGCAGGACGACCGCGCTCGGCTTGCCAGCCTGGGCGTGGCCTATACGACGCTTAACGCCAATCTCGAAACCTTCGCGCTCGCGTTGCGCGCGCAGGGTTATCTTGACCGCTTTCACGACTACGGAGAAACGCTCACGGAGCTGCAACTTGCCGAGGCGTTTTATCCTACGCTCGTGCAGCTTGTTGATATTGGCGACAGTTGGGAGAAGACGCAAACGCTCGCCGACCGCGACATTTGGGCCGTGAAAATTTCGGACAACGTGCTCGCGGACGAAGACGAGGCCGAGGTGCTCATCATCGGCAATCATCACGCGCGCGAAATCATCACGCCGGAGATCGTGCTCGATTTCATGAACTACTTGCTGCAAAATTACGGCAGCGATCCTTACGTCACCTATCTCGTCAACGAGCGCCAAATTTGGCTCATCCCCACTTTGAATCCCGACGGACTGGATTATGTGCATCAACAAGATTTGTGGTGGCGCAAGAATCGGCGACGCAATGCGGGCGGCTCGTTCGGGGTTGATCTCAATCGCAATTATGCTTTCAAATGGGGCTATGACAACATCGGTTCCAGCCCGAGCGGCAGCAGCGGAACGTATCGCGGCACTGCACCTTTTTCCGAGCCGGAAACCGCGGCGTTGCGAGACTTCGTGCTCACGCGCCGCTTTCGCGCGGCGCTGTCTTATCATTCATTCGGCAATCTGTTGATTTATCCGTGGGGCTATATTCCGCAGCACACGCCGGATCATGCAAGCTTCGTTGCACTCGCGGATAGCATGGTTGCATATCACGATTATCATGCTGGCCTCGGCGTGGAGACGGTCGGCTACTCGGTGAATGGCGAGGCGGATGATTGGTTCTATGGCGAACAAACCTCGAAGCCGAAAATTTTTTCTCTCACTCCCGAAGTGGGCAACGCGTTTCATCCTGACACGAGTGCGATTAAACAGTTGATCGATGAAAATCGCGGACCGAATTTGTTTCTCGCGTATGTCGTGGGTGAAGAGCCGATCGTCGCGCACGCGCCGCTCGCAGATACGATCAACACGATTGGGCCATATCGCATCACTGCGCAGGTTTCTGCGCCGATCATTCTCACGCAGCCGGTGGCGTTGGCGCGTGGACAAGTTTGGCTGCACTATAACACGACCGGCATTGCGCCGTTTCAATCTATCGCGATGACGCCGACCGGCATTGCGCAAGAGTTTGTCGCGGAGATTCCTCCGTTGAATGGCAAGCAGCGCATTTATTATTTCATTTCCGCCGCGGACGACAGCGGGCGAGTAGGTTATGCGCCGCGTGCCGCGAGCGGCGGCGAATATTTTTCGTTCTATCTGCGCGGCGATTTTGCGCCGAAGATTGCGGTGCAGCCACGACAGTTGCGTTGGGCTTTATTGCCCGACATCGTGTTCACCGACTCGTTAATCGTCTCGAATCTCGGTATATTGGATTTAAATTTTAGCGTGCGCGATTCTTCTTCCACTTTCTGGCTGCAATTTGGCATTGATTCCGCGCGAGTGCAAGGCGGGAGTAATGTCGTCGTGCCGCTTGCGATCAATACGGAGCGATTGCAGGCCGGCACTCACCTCGCTACCATCGAGATTCATGCGAATGATCCCGTTCATCCCGTCACGAGCGTGCCCGTGGAGTTGACGATTGGCAACACTCGTGTTGATGACAATGCTCCCAATTCATTACCGAAAAAATTTGCGTTGCATCATAGCCGCCCCAATCCCGTTCGCGAGGTCACGACGATTGCGTATGAACTTCCCGCAAGCGTTGCGGGCGAGATCAAGCTGGCGATTTATAATTTGATTGGGCAGCAAGTGCGTGTGCTCGTGCAACGTGAACAACGCGCGGGTTATTACAGCGCGCGTTGGGACGGAAAAGATGATTTGGGTAGAATTGTGCCCGCAGGAATTTATTTTTATCGGTTGGAAGGCGGCGGTTTTGTGCAGATGAAGAAGATGGCGGTGTTGAGGTAAAGAGCCAAAAGGGAGAAGGAGCCAAGGAGCCAAGTAAACTGTCCAGCCACGGCATGAGTTCGTAGTGATGCCTTTAGGCATTTTAATCTAATCGACATCAAACGCCTGAAGGCGTCACTACGAACGCATAATCCTCAATCGAAACAACGCATGCCCGCTGCGCAAATATTTTTTCTCAAACGGTGTGATGGGCGTTTCGGGCGTGAAGGTTTCGAAGGCGCCGCGTGCGCCGGTGCAATGAAAGAATGCGGCTTCGAACTCGCGCAAGTAGATCGGCCAATTGCTGCGCAGCTCGAAGTATGCGCCGAGCTTGATCAAATCTAAAAACGCGGGATGTGCATGAAAGCGTTTTTTGAGCGCGGTGATTTTCGGCCATGGATTGGGATAGAGCAAATAATGCCGTTCGACTCGCCATTCATGCTGCACGGCCAAACGCCAAAAATCGATCACGTCCGCGCGCACGAGTGCGTAGTTTGAGAGCGCGGCATCGCGATAGGCATGGTGCTTCGCAATGCGCGCCGCGGATTTGTCAATGCCTAATACGAAATGATCGCGAAATTCGCGCGCAAGATGCACGGTGCTCATGCCCACGCCGCAGCAGGAGTCGAGAATCACAGGCCGGCCGTGCGCTTGCACGAGTCGCTCCGCGTGCTCGAATGCCGCGCGCGTGTGTGCCGCAATCGGCTTTTGAAACGCGCTGCGGCGATACTTGTCGAGCAGCGCGAGCAAATCTTCGTGCGGCTCCGTTTGCTTGGAGCGAATGAGAGCGCTGGGTTGAGACATGACGCGATTGCTGTTTTTGAAAAAGACAGACAACGTTTAAACAAAAGCCAAGACAGAAAAATGTCGGGCAGAAAAATAAAGCTTGACGTCATCAAAACAATTTTCATCCGGGCATTGAGTAAACTTTAAAATTTTTCTGCCCTCCATCTTTCTGTCTTTCAGGCTCATTAGAACTCAGCCTTGACTTTGCCTCAAATAATGATAATTTGCCGCGTGTGGAGCAACAGGTTTCTTAAGCGAATACACTGCCATGCCCGACTTTCAGATCACCGAGCTTTCGTTCAAACAATCCGCGGTTGTGCCCTATCGTCACGTGAAAGGCGAGATTGAAATTCTGCTCATCACCACGCGCAAAGGGCGATGGATTATTCCAAAAGGCATCATTGAGTCGGGGCTTTCAGCCGCGGAATCCGCAGCGAAAGAGGCGCTCGAAGAAGCGGGCGTGATGGGCAAACTAGATGAAAACGAAATCGGAAATTATTCCTATGAAAAATGGGGCGGCACTTGCCATGTGCGCGTCTTCTTGTTGTGCGTAACAAAGATGCTGGACACTTGGGAAGAACAATTTTTCCGTCGCCGCCAATGGCTGCCGATTAAAGAAGCGATTGCTGCGGTTGAGGATGAAGCGTTGCAGAAGGTTTTGAAGAAGGTGGGGAAGCATTTTCAAACGAGATGATGTTGTCCAACCTCTTCACACCTGCGTGCGTTCAACACACGGTTGTGGTACACATACGCAGTTGCTTTCGGCATTTCGCGCAATAAGTTCTACTATTTACAAGCGCAGAAGCAGAGCTTCGCCGCACTTCCCACTGGCATATGCCTTGCCTTAAAAATGTGGGAACACAAAGTAACCCAAGAGGTTAAACCTCTGTGCGACTTCCCTTCGTAATCAAACTATATTATTTCACCCTTGCAGCCAGTGCTGAAAGGAGCAGGTTTATGAAACTCAAAGCTAGTGTGTTTGCTCTCGCTGCCATGTTCATGGCGCTCGCGCTCACGGGTTGTTACACGCAGGTCGTGAAAAAAGAGCCTGTCGAAACGCGCCCGGAGTATAGCGAGTCCGCGACGGAAGATGAGCGCGATTATCAAGATGAGGATCGTGATTATCGCGATTATGATCACGTAACGAATGTTTACGTGTATGATGATTCTTATTATCGCCGCTATTATTGGGATCGTTGGGATCCTTGGTATGCGTGGCGCTATCGTTACCCTCATTCCGGTTGGTATGTGCGCATCGGATATCATGACTACGATTACTGGGATTGGTCTTGCGGCACGCGCTGGAGTGGTTATTATGATCCGTGGTGGGATCGTTATGCCTATGCGGGTTGGGGACCGCGTTGGGGTTGGTATGATCCCTATTGGGGCAATTCTTCCTATGTGCCCCGCGATCGTGCGCATGTGAATGAGAAGCGCCCTTTTGGTCGTCGCTCTTCGAGCAATGATGAAGGCAGCGGCGGTGCGGTCGCGCGTCGCGGCTCGGATCGCAGCCATTTGAGCAAGCCCGAAGGCACCACCTACGCGCGCGGCGAGGACGGCATTTATCGTCGCACACGACGCACGGATACGGAAGCGATTCGCGACACGCGCACGGAGGGCAGCGGCTCTGCGAGCGATGGTCGTCGCACCGCGCGGCGTGGCGCTTCGGATTCGCGCACGGATGAAACGGTGAGTTTGCCGAGCACGGGCAGCACTTCCGTTGCCCGCCCTGCGCGCACGCGTGAGACTCCGACGGAGGCGAAATCGCCTTCATCTACTTCCGAGCGTCGCACCTCGAAACGTGAAAAATCCGAAAATGACAAAGTTTCGCGGCGCTCAAGCTCGGATGATTCCGGCTCCTCTTCGCGCGGCACAAGCGGAAGTTCAACGAGCACGTCTCGCCGTTCTTCGAACTCCGGCAATTCGGGCGGCTCATCTTCCGGCGTATCGCGCTCCGGCAATTCTTCGAGCGGCAGCTCTTCGAAAGGCTCCTCCAGCAGCGGCAACAGCAGCAGTTCGAGCAATAATAATTCGAGCAGCGGCTCCAACCGCCGTTCGCGCAACTAACAGCGACTTGGATTGATGGAGTATTGGAGTGTTGGATTCATGGTTAAAGATAAGACAACATTTCACAACTCCATCAATCCACAAATCCACCTATCCAATCATAGAGATCCCGCACTCTACTTTCCAAGCTTAGGGAGTTTGTTCATGACCAAAAAAGCTTTTTGCTTGGCCGCTGCTCTGATGTTGGCCGTCAATGTTCAAGCACAAGAAGAAGTGTTTCAACGCGGCATTGAGTTCGGCGTTGGCGCACGCGCGTTGGGCATGGGTGGCGCATATCTCGGTGTGAGTGACGATTACAGCGCGGCCTACTGGAATCCCGCGGCGCTCACGCAAATTCGTCGCATCGAAGGATTTGCGACGTTGAGCCATACGCAACGCAAAGACGATATTACCTTCGGCACATATGGCGCTCCCGACGAAGCAAGCTTCACGCGCTTCAATAGTTTCGGTCTCGCGTATCCCATTCCCACCTATCGCGGCAGTCTCGTGTTCTCGCTCGGCTATCATCGCGTGCGGCCGTATGACAGCAATTTTAGTTTCTCTTGGTTCAATGGCACGCCTGGTGATTCCTTGGGCCAACGTTGGAGTGAGTTGGAAGAAGGAAGTTTGAACAATTGGACTGCGGCCCTCGGTACGGAAGTCGCGCCCAATATTTCCGTCGGCCTTGCGCTCAATGCGTGGTCGGGCGAGAATGATTATCAATTCAGTTTTGTTGAACGTGATGAGTTGGATCTTTATACTTTCAACGAATTTCGCCACGACGACAATGTGCTCTCCGAATACTCGGGCTGGAATGTCAAGCTTGCAGCCATGTATCATCCTTCTTCATTGCTGCGCTTGGGCATCACGCTCGGCACGCCCACGACTTTCAAAGTGAAAGACGGCTGGCAAGTGAGTGAAGAGACAACGGTTGACGGCAGTTCGGATCGTGACACTTATAATGACAACGGTGAGTTTGAATATAAGATCCGTTCGCCGTTTTCGCTCGCCGGCGGCGGCGCGATCAACCTCGCCAACTTGCTCATTTCCGGCAGTGCGGAGTTGAATGATTGGTCGCAGATTCGCTATACCACGGAGCCTCCCATCGACGGGCTGTCGCGCAGCGAGGCCAATGACGAACTGGCGCGCAACTATCGCGAGACCGTGCGCCTGCGTTTGGGCGCGGAATTCACCATCCCGTTGATTGACTTGCAAGTGCGTGCCGGTGCGTTTCGTGATCCCTCGCCGCTGGCAAATCTCCCCAAAGACGCGGACAGAGAATTTTACACCGCCGGCCTCGGCATCTTTCTCGACAAACAAGTACGTCTCGATCTTGCCGTCATGACCGGCGAATGGCGTGAGTATAAAGACCCAATCAGAGACTTTGGAGATGGAGCAGGAAATGATATCGATGCCATTCAAACTTCGGAAAAGATTCGCCTCAACCAGGCTCTCGTCACCCTCGCCTTCCGATTCTAAAACAATGAACACAATTCTCGATTCAACCTTTCGATCCGCGTGCATGCGGATCGAAAGGTTTTTTCTTTTATTCCTCGCGCTCGTGTTTTGCGCCGCACAAAATCTTTCGGCGCAGGAAAAGCGCGTCACGCTTGTGCTCAAAGGCGGCGGCGAGTTGGCTTGCACGGTTACGGATATTTGGCAAGGTGAGGTGTATTTCGAACCGGCCTCTGCGCGTGATGCGTACAAATACGGCGAAGCGATCGGCCTGGAAAAAATCGAATTCGTGCGCCTCAGCCGCAATCGCGTGATGAAGCCGCAAGAGTACGCCGCTTATTGGCGCGGCGAAACGGCTGCGCCAGAAGAAGAGAAAACGCCTCCGCCCAAACCTGTCGCAACGCAACCCGCGCCGGAGATTTCGACGCCGCCGCCTCCGCGCGAGAGCGGGCCGGGCTTGCGTTTGCAGTCGTTCAGCGCCGATACCGCGCGCGTGAAAAGCGGCATCGGTTTGCGCTATCCCCAAATGCCGCGCGTAGAAACGACTCCGGCTTTGGTCTATAGCGAAATTGCCAATTTGCTCGCGGAAAGCGGCATGGCCGGCAAGCTGCTCTATGAAGTCAGCGCCGGAGCTTTGCGCCGCCGGCAATTGACGAACAACCAACGCCAATTGGTCGATGCGTTGTTGGAGTCGCGCGTGTGGGCTTCGCGCAAACGCGAATTGCGCCAGGCGCACGTGAAAGCCGCGGATGAGTTTGAACGTCTCGCGCGGACGAGCAACAGCCTCTTCGAAGCCTTTCGCTTTCGTCCAACTGACACGCAATACGCTTTCCTCGAGTTCGTGCAATTTCTCCACGCAGAAAACGCGCACAAGTTTGAAGATCAGTGGCAAAAGGTCGAAGGCGTATTCAGTTCCGAAGGCGCATTGGCCTTGCGCGACGTGTTGAACAATTTTGACGATTGGTTTTATTTGTATGGGCAGGAGTTGGAGAAGCGAGGCGCTAGCAGATGACATATCAATCTATAACATTACACGTGCCGGAAACGGTTTATCGTCGTGCGCAACATGCAGCGAAGGCATTGCAGCGACCGTTAGAAGAAATTATGTTGGAAACTCTTAGCGTCGCTCTGCCCTCACTTGATGATGTTCCCGCCGAACTTACCAATGAGTTGGCGAGGATGAGTGGATTATCCAGCGAAGCATTGTGGGAAGCGGCGCGCGGTTTCATGCCGGCCAAAGAGCAAACCCGCCTGCGCACATTATCCTCTGCACAACACAAGCGGGCGCTGAAGCCTTCCGAGTTGCAAACGCTAAACGAATTGCGGAAGGAATACGGGCGCTTCACTCTTCGCAAAGCACAAGCCTATGCGCTCTTGCGGCAACGAGGGCTTTATTCACCAGCGGCGGTATAATGGCCCGTCAATATCTTTCCAAAGCGCTCCGCCGTCAAGTTGCCGAGCGTGCGCGTCATCGTTACGGATATTGCCTTACCTCCCAGGAATATAGCGGCGCACAATTAGAGATTGAACACCTCATTCCGGTGGGCCGTGGAGGCTCTCACGATGAAGACAACTTATGGCTCTCTTGTAGTTGGTGCAATAGCTATAAGGGTGTGCAGATCGAGGGAGTGGATCCCGAGACTGGCGAGCACGCATCATTGTTCAATCCCAAGCAGCAGGTTTGGAGCGAATATTTTAGATGGAGTGAAGACGGTCTAAAAATTATTGGAGTCACAGCCTGCGGTCGAGCGACTATTGCAGCGTTACACCTCAACAACGAATTCATTTTACCTGCGCGGCGTCGTTGGGTGAGCGCGGGTTGGCATCCTCCGAACGAGTAGTGTTTTTTGATCATGATCCCCCTCCTCACATTTGCCCTCTTGCTTGCGCTTCCCTCCCACGGAAATGAGCGCACCCTGCAAGCCCAAGAACTTCTCCGCGCCACTCTCGCCGCGCGTGATTCGCTCTCTCTTGAAGAGTATATCAAAAAACTCGAACAAGTCACGCGCTTAGATAAAAAGAACGCCGCAGCGTTGCTCGAGCTTGGCCTCGCTTATACCCGTCTCGAAACCGTGTGGGGCCGCGAGCGCGCGTTACTGGCGTTGGAACGCGCGCTGCGACTGGAGCCGAAAAATACAAACTTTCATTACGCGCTCGCGGAGTTGCACATCAAACGGACCTTTGTCGGTGAGGCAAAAAACGAGTTTAAACGCATCATGCAACTCGATCCCGCGGACGCGCGGCCCTATTATCATCTCGCGCTTTTTAAAGAAGAAGACATGCTCCATTATCGCGAGATGGTGAGCTTGCACGAGAGCGCCACGATCTTCTTTTCTGATTTTGCCGAAGAGGATTATCGCGAAGCAGAAGAGCTTTACCGCACGGCCATTGCGCTCGATCCCCATTTGCTCGCGGCCTCGTATCGTTTGGCGGGAATGTATTTCGAAGCGCGGCGTTTCGAGGAGGTGGCGGAGGTGCTGCAAGCCGCACTCATCCAACGCACGGTCACGAAAGGCCCCGAGGCCGCGTCTTCACTGCTTCATCAACCTTCATATTTCGATTTAAACCTGCTGCTCGGCTTGGCGCTTACGCGCTTGCAGCAAACCGAAGAGGCACAGCGCGCGTTTGATACCGCTTTCGCAGAAATGCCGCACGAGGATCGGCGGTTGTTTTTTTCTTTAGCCACCGTGCTCTCGCCAAAGGAGTTGAAAGAATATCTTGCGACCTCGGATACAACACGCCACATCGAAGAGCAAAATTTTTGGAATGCGCGCGATCCGTTGTTCATGACTTCCGCAAACGAGCGCATGCTGGAGCACTTCAGCCGGATGGCGTATGCGAATCTCCGCTTCTCCTTTCCCGAAAGAAAAATTGCCGGCTGGAAAACCGATCGCGGCCAAGCACTCATTCGCTTCGGCTTTCCGAAAGGCCGCCTCCGCACGCGCGCCGATCTCACCTCGACGCCAACCGGACGTGTGACGCTCAATGCTTCGAAAGAAGTGTGGGACTACGGCGATTTTCACATGCTCTATGAAGATCGCTTTCTCAATCAAAACTATTCCTTCGCGTGGAGCATGGATCCAAATGGCGACGGAAAAAATTTGTTCGATCAACAAATACGCGCCACGCCGGAGCGCTTTGAATTTGAACACGGCGGCAAGCGGCTGCGTTTTCCGCACGTGATCGCGCAATTTCGCGCGCCTGAGCGCGACAGCACTTTGCTCGAAATCTATTACGGCCTCGCGGCAAATGGGCTTGCGCCTACGTCAAAAAACGCGGCGCAGCAACAGTATCAAATTGAACGCGGCTTCTTTTTGTGCGATGACGGTTGGCAGCCCGAGTTCGCACGGCGGGAACAGCGCAAACTCAACTTTCAAAATGCCGCGAACGACAGCGCGGCGTTGCTCATTGATCGTTGGACCATGCATGCTCCGCGCGGCGGCTTTCGTTATTCGTTGGAAACCAGAGATCACACAACCAGTCACTCCGGTGCGGAGCGCGACACACTCCGCATCGAAAATTTTTCCACGGACAGCTTGCGTTTGAGCAGCATCGTGCTTGCCTCGCGCGTTAGCGAAGCAAGCGCGGATTTGGCGGTGTATCGCAAAGGCGAACTGGCGCTCATTCCCAATTTAAGCCGCCAATTCGAAGCGGATTCCACGGTTTACCTTTACTATGAAATCTACAACCTCGCTCTCAACGCCGAAGCGCAAACACGCTTTCGCATCGAGTACACGATTGCGCCCGCGCCGAACGCTTCTTCACAAATCGTCCATGCGCTCAAATCTCTCGGGCGTTGGCTTGGAATGAATGAGCGCCCGGTTGCCATCACTTCTTCCTTTCAAGCGAGCGGAACCTCTGCTGAAGAAAAACTTCACCACGCGCTTGCCCTTCCCAACACCAAGCCCGGCGCCTATCGCCTCACGCTCACAGTCATGGACTTGAACACGCAGCAGCGTTTCAGCCGCGAAGCAGATTTTGAAATCATCCCGGCAATGAAGCGCTGACATAACACGCGAATGAAGAACACACTCGTAAAGCTTCGCGCGGACTTCACGTGTGCACTTGCTCTCGGTGCGGCTAAGAACTTTTAGGCATTTTTATCTTCTGTACGAAACAAAAAAAGTTTGCATCACGGAAGGTGATTCTCTACATTTGCGCCCTTCAATTTTTCCCCTTTAAACAAAATGCGGTGTAGCTCAAGTTTGACTAAAGGATTCTTGCATGATCGAAGGCGTGATGCTGAAGCAACTCACGACGCATAGTGACGAACGCGGCTTTTTTCGCGAGGTGATTCGACGCACGGATGATTTTTTCAAAGAAGGATTTGCACAATGGAGCCATTCGCTCATGTATCCCGGCGTGGCCAAAGCGTGGCACATTCACAAGACGCAAATCGACTGGTGGTATGTGCCCGTGGGCAATCTCAAAGTGGCATTGTTTGACAAACGGCCGGAGTCGCGCACGTATAAAAAATTGGCCACCTACTTTCTCGGAGAGAACTATGCTTCTTGTGTGATCAAAATTCCCGCAGGTGTGGCGCACGGTTGCAAAGCATTGGGCGGAGGGGCGACGCATCTGTTTTATATCACCTCCGGCGTTTATGATCCTGCGGAAGAGGGCCGCATTGCGCACGACGATGCCGAGATCGGTTTCGATTGGCGCGCGGGCGCGGAGATTAAATAAAGTCGCTCTCGTTTGCTGAGAGTGGCGGTTGCGAACAAAAGCATTTAAAATTTTCAATTCGAAATTTTCAATTTAAAATTTGAAATGCTCTGAAAAGTTTTACGGAAGGAGAGCACTGTGGATCTAGACATTAGCGGCAAAACCGCATTGGTAACGGCTTCGAGTCGAGGACTCGGACGCGCGGTGGCGGAGGCATTGGTGCAAGAAGGCGTGAACGTCATGCTCTGCGCGCGCGGCGTAGTGACGCTCGAACAAACTGTGGCGGCCGTGCGCTCGCTCGCTGCAGAAGAAGTGAAGGTTGAATATGAAGTTGCGGATGTGACGAAAGCGGAAGACGTTGAACGATTGGCGCAGGCGTGCGTGAAGAAACTCGGTGGGTTGGATATTTTGGTGACGAATGTCGGCGGTCCGCCGCCGGGAAAATTTTTTGAATTGGAAGAGGAGCACTGGCGCCAAGGCATCGAGATGTTGCTGATGAGCGTGATCAATCTCTGTCACGCCGCGGTGCCGCACATGAAAAAACAAAAATGGGGCCGCATCATTCATCTCACTTCGATGGTCACAAAGCAGCCGGCGGACGGGCTCGTGCTCTCCAACGCGCTGCGCAACGGCGTGACGGGCCTGGCGAAATCGCTCGCGCTCGAGCTGGCGCCGAGCAACATCACGGTGAATTGCGTGGGCACAGGTTGGACGCGCACCGATCGCGTGGATGTGATCATGCAAGCGCAAGCCAAGCGCGAAGGCATCACGCTGCAAGAGGCCATGGAGCGCATGGTGAGCAGCATTCCGCTCGGCCGCATGGGCCGGCCCGATGAGTTGGGCGCGCTCGTCGCGTTCTTGGCGAGCCGCCGCGCGAGTTATATCACCGGCAGCACGATTCTCGTGGATGGCGGAGCATATGGCGGGTATTGAACGACGGTGGGTGCGCTAAAAGCATGCGAGGTTTTTATGTCATCTGAGCAAGAGCACAACAAGCTTGGGGCGAAACTCTTCAAACCTAGCAATGGAGTCTTAAACTATGACGGAACTTATTCTCAAAGTCGAGGACGGCGTTGCCTCAAGTTTCAAAGAAATCTCTCAGCAGAGATTCCACGGCAATGATACGTTAACATTGAAATCAGCGCTGCAATTTCTTCAGATGAACGCTGACAAAGAGATGTCTTATCTCGAACAGATCGTTGAACAAATTCAATCGGAAATTGACGCCAACGGCGGGATTACGTCCAAAGAGATTGAGGCTTGTATCGAAGGCTATCGACACGAGCAAGGTTCAAAGGGGAAAACATATGCGAGCCGTCATTGATACCAATGTCGTTTTTGCAGGGTTGGCCAATCGCGAGGGCGCGCCGGCGAAAATATTTCGCCGTTTTTTCAAAGGGCAATTTGATTGGGTTAACTCTCTGTCCGTTTTAGGAGAGTATGAAGGCGTGCTGGCTCAATCCGAGAAGATTACTTCCGCACGTTTGCTCATCTTTCTTTATCTGTTGCGCAAACGCTCTCTACTCGTTGATATTGCAAGCACGCTTCACGTATGTAAAGATCCTGACGATGATAAATTTCTCGAAACTGCCCTGGTTGGCAAGGCCGATTTTTTGGTCACGAAGAATTTAAAGCATTATCCGCACAAGAAGTTTGAAAGCGTCCGCATCGTCACGGTTGCAAAATTTCTCAATGAACTCGAAAAGCTTTTTCCCGCAGTGTAGCCACGCGACATAAAAATCACTGCGCCGCCGGATACATTTCCAACAATCCCTTCTCTGCCATCAACTTCTCGATGCCCGCGCGATCCATGGGCACAAAGTCAGAGATGATCTCCTTGCCCGTCTCCGTAATCACAATCAAATCTTCCAAGCGAATATTGATTTTTTCCTCGGGCACGCGCAACGACGGCTCAATAGTGAAGACCATACCGGCTTTGAGCGGGCCGGTGTGCGTGCCGACGTCGTGCGTGGCCATGCCCACCCAATGCCCCATATACGTTTCGGGGTTGTTTGCGCCTTCGCGATACGCGGCCACAAAATTCTTCGCCGCGGTTTGATAGTGCGGTTTCGAAAACGTGCTCTGCGCCAACACGCTTTCCATCACTTTCGCCGCTTCTTGTTTGATTTGCGCCGCGGTCACGCCCGGACGAATGGCTTGCAAAATGGCTTGATAGCACGCGAGATAAAAATCATACAGCTCGCGCTGCCATTGATTGAACTTGCCATTCACCGGCCACATGCGCGTGATATCGCTCATGTAATAGCCCACATCCGGTGCGAAATCCATCAACAAAAAATCGCCGTCCTGCATTTGCCGCTTGCCCGCATTGTAATGCCCAAACCACGCGTTACTCGCGCTCGCGATGAGCGAGTAATAGGCCTCGCCCTGCGCGCCGTTGCGGTAGTAAATGAACTTTGCCATCCCGTCCAACTCATATTCGAACATGCCGGGCTTGGTGGAGCGCATGCCCTCCATGAGCGCGAAGCACGAGAGCCGCGTCGCTTTGCGAATGACTGCAATCTCCGCGGCGCTTTTGATCAAGCGCAGTTGATCGACAATCGGCGTGAGGTTTTTAATTTCAAAATGTGGAAAGCGCGTGCGGAGCAATTCCACAAAATGGCCTTCGCGCGAGGGGCGACCATCCCATGGGTCCGCGGCAAAATCTGCGACTGCGCGCAGAGCTAAATCACGGCTCATGGCAAAGCCCTCTGCCGGAGCGAAATAAGTGTAGAGTGCGGTCTTGTCCGGCGTGCGCGCCGCACGCGCGAGATGTTCGCCGAGAAACTCACTCGCATACACGCCTTCCACGCCACTCAATTGTGTGATGAGCATGGCGTCTTCCGCGGAGAGCACTTTGCCTTCGCTCCGCTCGCGGCTTTCATTGCGATGCGGCAAATAGAGAGAAGCGCGCCGCGTTTTGCCGTCGAGCAACAAATACGCATGCGGCGCTTCGATGCCGCAGAGATAATAAAACTCGTTCGATTGCCGAAAGCGCACATAGCCCGCGGGACTCGGTGCGCCTTGCAGCACGGCAATCGCGTTCGCGCCGAGGGCGTCATAAACTTTGCCGCGACGCTGCGCAAATTCTTCGGGTGTGAAATCTTTGGTGAAAAGCGGAACGCCTTCTTGAGCAACAGCGAGAGTCACACCAATCACCATCATGCACGACAGCCAAAACTTGAAGCGGCGCATATCCTTCCTTTCATTTTTCATTAAAGTGACTTCAGTGGTTTTAATGCAGAAGCTTTTCTGTAAGAAGATTTCACGAATACAGCGGATAAATTCCTACGGCGCATCCACGTTGGTACCGAAAGAGTGGAATCGTTACAACAAAAGCAAAAAGACTTTTCCAACGAATAACTACGGCTTGCGGACAGCGGAAGCAAAATCCATTGGCAGCCTTCATCCGTTGGAAATTTTCTCTCGTTTGATTTCGACTCGCGCAGTTTGATCTTCGCGCTTTATTGTTCTGCCCTACATTTTTCTGTCTGAAGCTTTTGCTTTAAAGCCATTGCCACGACGACATGATATTCGGCTTGAGAGCAGAGCCGGCAACTCATTCCACCCACTTCTCATTTTTCACTTCGCACAGCACCGAATCGAGATCGTTGAAAATAATTTTCTCCGGTTTGACCGGCATAAGCGGCAAATCGACCCGTGTCAATGGCCCTTTCACCCAAATACGCGAACGCGCGAAGCGCTCCTGTCCGAAATCAATCAACATTAAAACCGGCATTTGAAAATTCTCCGGCACGTTGCGCTGCTCGATCTTGCAATGCGCCACCCATTTGCCTTGCGGGGTTTCCTCCAACTTGTAGGAGAAACGATATTCGGGAATGTCCGTGCCGTAAATCCACTGCTGGAAAAACCAACTCATGTCTTTGCCCACGTGCTTCTCCACCACGCTTTGAAAATCCAAAGTTGAAGCTTTTTTGCCGCGATAAGTTTGATAAAACTCCTGCAAGATATTCGTGAATACGTCCTCTTTCATGGTGAGATATTCGAGCAACATGTTGCGCAGCATATGAAACACCCAGCCGCCTTTTTGATAAATGATCAAGCTATAGTCTTCCGCGGTGGTGCTCGTGCTCGTGCGATAGCCCAGCCAAATCGGCCCGGCTTGTTGGCCGCTGCCAAATAAAAATTTGCGATTGTTGAAAATGGCTTCCCGCCAATCTTTCAACCGGTCGAAATACTTTTTGTTGTCGCGCAACACGACTTGCATATACCACAAGCCGGAGAAATCCGAAAGCCCCTCGCTCAACCATTGATCGTGGTACGTTTCGAAATCCACGCCGATGCCCCACCATTGATGCGCGACCTCGTGCGCGCGGAAAATTTGATCATTGCCTTCCTTATCGTTCACTTGAAACGTTGACCATGCGAGATGAATCAAACCTGGAAATGCCAAGCCGTGGCTCACCGGCGTTTCCGTCGCATAAAAATGTTTGATATTCGGCTTGCCAAAGAGATGCGAGAAGAACACCAAGCTATTCGCGACGTCTTGCCCGACTTGCTTTTCCATGCCGCGACCGGAGAGAACGCCGCGCCGTGCCAAGGCCTGGCCGATTTGGTTATGCACGTTCTCCGCCATGAGCACCGTGACTGGAACGGTGCGCTCGTCTTTCACTTCATGCTTTTTGAAATAACCGATATTGAACGAAGCGTTGCGTATCGGCTCGGGCGTAACCCAACGCGTGATGAGCGAATTGTCTTGCTCCGTGCTCGAAACATTGTCGCCCACGCACACAAACGTCATTTGTTTGGGTGTATGGAACGTGAGATCGAACGTGGCATACGCGCGCTCGCCATGCGTGGGATACCAACCGGTGGGCGATTTGATCACGAGCCAGCCTTCATTGCTGTCGATCAATTCACCGTGATAATAGAGTTTGAGCTTTCGAGCTTCATTGGGCACGAGCTTGGAAGCAGAATGCACCCACAAAAATGAGTTGTTCTTCTCTTTGAAAAAAGCCGCGGCCTCGCCGTTGTCCCACACCACGGAATCGACCTCCATATCCCAAAAGAGAAAAAAATAAATCCAGCTTTGCTCCGGCTGCAGCGCTTTGAATTCGATCTCCGTGTTTGCGGAAAAACCGTGATTGCCGGCGACGTTGCGATTGACCGTTGCTTCAACCCGATAGTGGTTGATTTGCACAAGGTCCTTGTTCTCTTTGGTAAGATGCTTTCCGGTTTGGTAGTCTTGGCGTTGATGAAATTGACAAATGGCTTCAGCGGCTTGCACGAAATGCGCGGTTTCGGCGCGGCGTTGAAAACTGATTTCCTCCACCTCGTCAGGACTAATCCGAAAGAACATGGGATCATCGGAACCCATGCGGAATTGCGCATAAAACAAAGCGCTCTGCAAATCATTTAGCGCGGCGCGCGTAAGATCGCTGTCGAACCATTTACCCTTATTCTCGCTGACATATTTTAAGCATGCTTTCACTTGCCCATTCAAATCATGCTCGGTGGAGGGCGCAGCGAAGTTGAGATGCCTCTGCAATTCTTGCTGCGTCGTGTCGGCGAAAAGCAGGAAGAGCATGTCAAACTCTTTCACCAGCGTTTTGGTTTTATAAAAACGCTCGAGCTGATCTTGCTCAATGGCGGTCGGCGGCGTCATGGTGAAACTGCCTTTGCCAAGAAAGAGCGCGGCGCCGATGTGGTTTTCCTCGCGTGAGAAAAGATAAAGCTCGCCTTGGGTGAGAGTAAATTGCCCCTCGTCTCGGAGCAGGGTTAGGTTTTGCACTGTTGCCTTGCGCGCCGGACTGCGGCCCAGATTCATGAGCTGCTCATATACGGCTATGTAAGTTTTGTCCGCGGCGCGCACCGAAGTAAGCCCCAATCCATACAACAAAACAAAAGCGGCGAGAACTGAATAAAGCTGCTTCATAGAAGTATTCCCATTTTGAATTAAAGTTGAACAACGGAAAATTGACTTATTGCGTAAAACCCGGTAAGTTGAAATACTTTCGCAAAAGTAATGCTCTCCGAGAGCAATGGCTCAATACAGCGACTCAATCCGAAACGCTCGATACGCAAAACGATTCGGCTCTTCAATTTTTAAATCCCAAACTTTATTGCCGGCGGCATCGACTTCGATGATACGTTGCGCGATGCCGTAACAAATAAGCGTGTTGCCATTCGCCAATCGTTGCGCGAAGCCGAGCGCGAAGCCATAGAGCACGGGATCGTGACGATATTCCCACACCAAGCGCGCCGTCTTCGCGTTTTCATCAAGCGCATATTCCACGGCCCGGCTCGTGGGCGGCGTATGAAAATTGCCATTATCGAAAAGAATGAGATTGCCGTTCGCCAAGCGCCGCACGCCATGTTGATGCGAGAAGCCGTTGAGCGGATCGTTGACAAAAGTGAAGTCGCTCTTTTTTCCGCCTAAACGCCACATGATCGCGCCGGTTTGAGAATTTATTTTGACGATTTGATCGCTGTTGCGAAACGAGACGAGCAAGTTGCCGTCGGTATCGAGGTCGATGGCGTTGCCGTGCCACGGATTCACCGGCGCGGTGTTCAAATCGATGTCGCTTGCGCCTTCGGCAACTTCCAAATGCTCGAAAGTATTCCACCGTAAATTCGAATTGCCGCGATGGTACTCCACGACAAGCCCGCGCACGGCAATATTTGCCGCTCCGCCAATTGCCGTCAAATCCATATTGCGAAACTCAATGCCGAAGAGGCAATAGCCATTGTCGAATAAGCGCAACTCATGCGGCCCGGTCGCGAGACCTCCACTCGCCGCGAACTCGCGCAAGACCTCGCCGCTATGATCAAATTCGAAGAAGCGCGAAGGCGAAGCATCGAGCGAAGTGTAAGCGGTGTAATGGCCGTTCGGTTGTTTTTGCAAATCGACGACAGACTGCGCAAACTCGCGATACCAAACGACGCGGCCGTCGTTCGTGATGACTTGCGCGAAAGATTTTGCTGCGGGATCCGCGGAGATAAAGCTCAACATCACCAGGCCGGTTGCCGTAAGTTTGTTGGTGAGGATGGTGAATGCGGTGAACTCGTTGGGCAGAGCAGAGGTTGTGAAAATTCGTGTCGCGCTCGTCGCATCATGTCCGGTGGGAGAAGTCGCGCGTGCGCGCATGTAGTATTTCGTGTTCGGCGCTAGACCCAAAACTGCAAGCTGCGTGGAGCTCGCACCGGCCGGCATCACCGACGTGCTGTGTTGAAAGAGCGAGTCCGCGCCGTATTCGACCACAACCGTTTGCGCATTCGTAACGCGCACTTCCGCAATGGCGCTCAGAACGTTGTGCTGATTCGCTTGAATCTGCACCGCGCCGAAGCTCGGAACAATCGCCGGCGGCTCCGGCTCGGCGATTTGATGTTGGCAGGCGGAGAGAATGAAAAGAAGAAACGTTGCCGTTCCGAGGAAATGCCGTTCAGAGCGAAGATTGGCGGCACGGCTGCGAGGCGTAATCGTCGTTTTCAAAAGCGAGGCTCCACATGGTTCATATTGCTTCGCTAACCGCACCCTCTCTTTGTCATCCTGAAGGACCTTGCCTCGCACTCGACACAGATCTCAAAATAAGTTTTGTAGCAAGCACGAGGGGAGTCTCTTCCAGAATGACAACCAGAGGGCGCGGCGACTTCAGGTTGCCGTTTTCCTCACCTCTCCATATAAGTATATCCGTCAAACCCGCTGCGATACGTTTCCAAAATGCGGCGCGCTTCTTCGAGCGTGCAATGACCCGCGCGCACCGCGGCTTCCACGCTTTGGCGAAATTGATTGACGAGATCGTCTTTACTCTGCTGCACATACGCGAGCACTTCGGAAACGTTGTCGCCGTATTCCACGTGCTCGATCAGGTAATTGTTCTTCTCGCCGTCGAGCGCGATATGCACGGCGTTGTTGTCGCCGAACAGATTGTGCAAATCGCCGAGAATCTCTTGATACGCGCCGATGAGAAACACGCCGATGAGATAGTCTTCGTTTTCGTTCCACTCATGCAGCGGCAACACGTTTTTCACGTCGCGCAAATCCACGAAGCGATCGACGCAGCCGTCGGAGTCACAGGTGATGTCCGCGAGAATGCCGTTACGCGTGGGCTTTTCTTGCAAACGATGAATCGGCATGATGGGAAAAATTTGATCGATAGCCCACATGTCGGGCAGCGATTGAAACAGCGAGAAGTTGCAGAAGTAAATGTCCGCGAGGGATTTTTCGAGGCCTTCGAGTTCGTCGGAAATGTAGCTGCCGTCTTTGGTGAGGCGATAGATTTTGTAATTCGCGGCCCAATAAATCAACTCGGCATACGCGCGCCATTTGAGATCGACATAACCGAGATTGAACATGTTGAGGAGTTGCTCGCGCGCATGTTGAATGTCGTGAAAGGCCTCTTCAAAATTTTTCCGGCTCAGGCTTTGATAAGAATCCCACAAATCTTTAACGAGTTGCGGCGCGTCTTCGCTGGAAGGCGCATTCGGCTCGACCGGTTTGAACTCGGTTACGCCGAGCACGTTGAACACGAGCACGGAATGATACGCCGTCACTGCCCGCCCCGATTCGCTCACGAGAATGGGATGCTCAACTTTGGCCTCGTCGCATGTGCTCATGATTTGATACACGACGTCGTTCGCATATTCCTGCATGGAGTAATTCGCGGAGGCGGCGAAGTTGGTGCGCGAGCCGTCGTAATCAACAGCCAAGCCGCCGCCGACATCGAGGTATTGCAAGGCTGCGCCCATCTTTTTGAGTTCGACATAATACCGCGCGGCCTCGCGCAACGCATCTTTCACGCTGCGAATCGCGGTGATTTGGCTGCCGAGATGATAATGGAGCAGATTCAAATAGTGCAGCAAATTTCTCTCGCGCAGCCATTCGACGGCTTGCAGCAATTCAATCGGGCCGAGGCCGAACTTCGAACGATCACCGCCCGAGGCTTCCCATCTGCCCGAACCTTTGGCGGAGAGACGAATGCGAATGCCGATGCACGGCTGCACTTGCAATCGTTCGGCAATGCGAATGATGAGTTCAAGCTCGCTCAACTTTTCCACGACAAGAATGACGTTCTTGCCCACTTTGCGCGCGAGCAAAGCAAGCTCGATGAACTCTTCGTCTTTGTATCCGTTGCAAATGATCAACGCTTCGGGGTCGTTGATGAGTGCGACCGTGGTGAGCAGTTCGGGTTTCGAGCCGGCTTCCAAGCCATAATGAAAAGGCTTGCCCGCATCGACAATGGTCGCGACGACGTGGCGCTGCTGATTGACTTTGATGGGATACACGCCGCGATAAACGGATTTGTAGCCGCACTCGTGAATCGCGTTTTGAAAACTCGCGCAGAGCATTTTGATGCGCGCGCGGAGAATATCCGAGAAACGCACGAGCAGAGGAAGCTGAATGCCGCGCTGTTGAATCTCGTCGGCGAGCACTTTCAAATCGATGGCGTGCTCGGGATCGCCGGTGGGATAGACGGAAATGTTGCCCTGGGGATTGATCGAAAAAAAATTCGCGCCCCAACTGTTGACGCTGTAAAAATCCATCGCATCTTGAATCTTCCACACGCTCATTTCTGCTGCTTTCCTTGAGGTAAAGTGTTCGCTTAAATTCGGAACGACTTCCGCATGACGCATCCTGAAAGACGCGGTTCATTTTTTCATTGCGGGCGCCGACTCTTGCGTCGCTGTGAAGCGCGGCGAGTCTAATAAATTTTTGTTTGATTTCCAAGCCCGCAGCCGGAATTTCGGCGATGAGGCGCAATCCGGAGGTTTTATCCTAGTACAACATCAGGGTGGAAAAAGAAGAGCGCGGCTTATCACCGCGCTCTTTTCGGTAGGTCGAGGTTTACCGCAACGAAGAGTTACGCTAAACCTGGTTCGAGGATTGGAAGTATGGAAACTTCTAAGTGCGTTTCAAATTTTAAGTGCTGCTCGCTGCTCCTGCGCCGAGGCCTGAGTCATGCTTCGACTCCGCGTTGCATGACTCAGGTTTGCCATCCTGCGGCCATTCTACTTCACAAAACAATTTGATCTGGGAAAACGTGTGTGATGCAGTTTGTTTTTGCCAAAGAAGGATCGCCGTTCGCTTTGTTGTCGCACTTGTTGCGGCAAGCTTAAGCGCGTTTTCACAACACCACGCGCTCGACTTTGCTCGTCCCCTGCGAACGACGATCCACTTGAAAATTTGCCGATACGCTCTGCACTTTGCCCTTGTCGTTTTGCGCCAGCGCCAACTCTTCCGCTTCTTGCCGGCGACGATACACCACGAAGCCGGCCACGCCGCCCAACGCGAGAAAACCGAAGATCAACCAAAACCATGAACTGCTGCTGTCCTGTGCAACCGGTTCCTCGTCATAGGCAACCGGCTCTTGCGGCGTCAATTGCGCGGCGGGCATGACCACGGGCGTATTCGCATTTCCGCCCATGGCCACGGTGATCGGTGCTTCATTCGTTGATGCCGGCGCCGTTTCGAGCGCGGTTGGTGCAGCCGGTGTTTCATTCACGGTCGCAACGCGTGTGGCGAGCGCATGTTGCGCATTGATCAAATCATTCACGCGCGAGATCGTGCGCGCGCGTCGCAACTCTTGAATCACGTTTGCTGCGGGAAGCAAAACCTCTTCGCCGGGTTGCACGTGATTTGGCTTGGGCGCGCGATTGACCAGCGCCAATTCGCGCCAATAATCCGTATCGCCGTAATGTTCTTGCGCCAACTTGCTCAACGACTCGCCTTTTTGAATCACATACACCTGTGGCGCATCGAGAAATTGCAAGCGACTCCACAACACGTCCTGTTGCGCCAACGCGATGAGCACAAGTGCGATGACACCGACTGCGAATACGAGTTTTTTCATGAGACGACTCCTTTAAATTAGAAAATGAATTGCTTCTACTGCTCCGATTCTTTTTCTGCCCACGAAACACGCGAAGCACACGAAAAGATTGTTCGTTTTCTTGCACGCGCCTCGTGGGCAGGAATTGATATCAGTGATTAGAGCGTCAAGCCGCGCTCCATATTGGAATGCAAGCCTTCACGCATGAACCAGCCGCGCACGAGGCGAAACAAAAGCAACGCGCAGGCGGAGGCCAGCAAACCGGTGACTAAAAATTTGTTCTGGAGGTTTTGCAACGACTGACTCAGCATCGTGCCGAGGGCCGCGCCCAATATGCCGACCGGATAATTCAGCAAGCGCAGCCAATGCGAATGACGATCCAACAAGCTCGACACGTGTCCGGCAGCCCAACCCAGCAGCCCGTTCAAGAAAAATGGTAACGCAGTCATCATGACGCCTCCTCTTGTTTAATCCGTTTTGCATTCTGCTCACGTGTAGTTTTGTTGATGAGCTTCGCCCTGAACAAAGGCAAAAGCGCTGCCACGAAGCGAGACGCCGGGCTGCATGTTGTTTTTAATAAGAAGAAGAGCGGAAGCGCGATGGGCCGGAGAGGAGAGAAAAAAGGAATCGTGTAAAAATTTCTGGAGTGGCAAGCGCGAAGAGGGAGGTAACTTCAAGCAACAACAAGGGCCGGGCGGGGAGGTGGCGAGTGTGTAAAAAATTCAAGCTTACATTGTGAAAATAGCAATTGCTAATGGCCTATGAGTTTTGATGATCAAAAGCGGCAATCAAGCACGCGCGCCTCCGGCACACTGTCATTCAGAAGGAATCTTTTTACTCGCTGGCGCTACTGCCCGGTGCTTAAAAGGATTCCTTCTGAATGACAGGTCATAGAGGAGCTTGCCAAATTTGAAAATCAAACTCACTACTCACGAGCAGGCCTTCCACATTTCCAAATTTCAAAACTTGCTCGGCGCGTAGTTCGCCTTCATTCTCCGGCGCTGCGAGCATGGCCCACGTATCAGCATGTGCAGCGCAATAGGTTGCAACGTCTTCGGCGCTCATGAGCATGAGCGCAGTGGAAATGCCGTCGCTGCGCGCCGCGGTTGGCGTTGCGGCCCATGCGGCGCGCGGCCCCAGAGCGGGTTGGCCGCTGCGCGGGTCAATAATGTGCTGTCCCTTTTGCAAACCAGAACCGCTCAACGCACACTCGCGCGCATGCACAGTGGCGACACGTTGCGCGCGCTGCCACGGATTGTTGATCGCAACCGGCCAGCCTGGCGCAGTTGCAAACGGGTCGCCCATGGCGAAGAGCGAGCTCATGCCGCCGTGAATGAGCGCGGTCGAAATACTCCATTCGCGCAGCAATTCCGCGAGACAATCCACCGCATAGCCTTTGCCGAAAGCTCCGAGATCGAGGCCGAGCGGATGTTCATTGAGTAGAGTAATGGTATGCTGCGCTTCGTCTAGTTTGAAATGTTGCATGCCCACGCGTTGGCGCGCATGTTCCAATTCCTGTGCGCTTGGCGTGCGCGGCGACTTATCTGCGTTGCGCCAAATATCGACCAACGGCCCGACGGTAATATCGAACGCGCCATGCGTTGCCGCATGCACGAGCAGGCTTTGCTGCAAACAGGCAAACGCGGCCTCGCCGAGGCAAATCGTTCCCTGCGGCGTGAGTTGATTGATGCGCGCGATATCGCTGTTAGGAAGGAAGCGGCTCAACTCCTGTTCGAGGCGATCCAACTCATGAAACGCTTCGTGCGCGGCTTGTTGCGCATAGTTGGCGTTGTCGTATTGGATAAAAATTTCAAACACGGTGGCCATGGCTCTATGCGCGAAGCGCTGAATGCCATGCGTTTTGAGATCAAGCGTTGCAGCAGAGAGGTCGAGCGTGGGAGCAGACATGTTATACGATTAGAGTGAGGGGCTAAAGTTTTATCGATTTGCAGACGCACTGCAAATCGAAGCTACTGCTAAGCAGCTATTCGGCGACACTCGGTGCCTTCGGTGCCACTCGGCGGCAAAGCTTTTCCACCGAGATGCGCCGAAGACGCCGAGTGTCACCGAGAAAAGCTTGGGCAGAATTATTTCAAATCATTCTGCCGACAAATTGTTCTGCCCTAAACTTTCAAAATTTTATTCTGTGCTTGAAAAGCGACTCGCCTATTCTTCCAACGATTCCTGCCAACGTTCCCACAGCGAACGCGTAATATAACCGCGTAATTCCACACCATGCCGCAATTCGAGGTAATCATCAAACAGCGGCACATATAATTCACGCTCGCCCGGCGGAGGCATTTCGTAAAGTTTGTGAATCAAATCGCGTTCGACTTTCGGCGAAGCGAGAATCATCGGCGCCGCGAGCGCGAGCGTGTCCACATGATTCCACCAGCCGATGTTGGGAAAATCGCGGAGATACCACGGCAGCGGCCAGTAATCATCTTGCGGGCTGATGATCTGCACGTACATGTTGCGTCCCTCGGGATGCGCGCGTGCAACTTCACGCATGCGCTCAACGATGGTAAACACCGCGGTGGTGGGATGCGCGTAAACATACGGGTTCGAGCCGTCAGAATGATATTTAAAATTGCTTTGATAACTTTGCCAGGCAAGCTGCGCGCTGCCGAGCACGAGCAACGTCGCCATGCCTGCTTGCAATATGCGCCGCCGCATGTTTTGCATAAGCCACACTGCGGCGTACGCCGCGAGCAGAATCATACCATGATAAAAGCCCAACAGATTCCACGGCGTTTTATAAGGAATGAGCGCGTACACGATGGTCATCACGAGCGTGTAAAACGCCAGAAAGCGCAAAAGCGCTGGGTCGCCGTGTTTAAAGTCGCGCGCACGCAAGGCAATGCCGGCGCCGAGGAATGCCAGCGCAACGATGAATGCTTCGCTCCAGAGCGGGCGGTTTTCGTAGTTGGTATAAAGCAGCCATTTAAAATAGGTATACCACGGATGCAAATGCCAGCCGTTATCGCCTGCACGCTTGAGATAGGTTTCATAGGTGAGAATGGAATCGATGATGCCGCGCAGATGACTGAAGAACGAAGAGAAGAACAACGCCGAAATGCTCATCGCTACTGCGAGCGCTGCGAGTGCATGCGGCCACGCAACGAGGCGCGGAGAATTTTGTTGGCGTGTTGCAGGTGCAGTCGGCATGAAAAAAAGTGCGAGCGCGGCAACGCACATCGCGACAAGCGCGATGATGAATGTTTCTTTTGTGGCGTGCATCAATCCCATAAACAAACCAGTGAGGAGCGCCCAATGCCAACGCGGTTGTTGCACATAACGATACCCGCAAACCATCACGCCAAAGGTGAGGCACACCAATAGCATTTCTTGAATGTAGTAGCGGCTATAAAAAGTCATGGCCGGCGAAATCGCCGTGAAGCACGCGGCGACGAGCACTACGGGCCAACTCATACCGTCAATGAGCAACAACAGCAAAAGGATGAGCACTAAGCCGAAGAACACCGGAACGGCGCGCAACGTGGCGTCGTCAACTTCTGCGAGTCTTCCGTTTGCGCGTAACCACGCGGGCAGCAAGCTAAAATAGTTGAGCGTTGGGCCGTGATACTCGAAAGGATCATATTGATAATCGCCGGCTTCGAGCAACGCGCCGAATTTAATCGCATGCACAGCTTCATCGCCGTGCATGGGGCGCAGATTCAGCTCCGGCGCACGAAGCGCAAGCGCGAGGAGAAAGAGGAGGGCGAAAAGTATGCGGGGAGATGCCAAGTTTGAGCGCATGCGTTTGCAGCTTCATTAAGAATCAATTCCACGTCGGCCAATTTTAGTTTGGCCCACGAAAGATTTTTTCGTGCATTTGGTGTGCTTCGTGGGCAAGAATCTATACGAAACGTACTCACGGCGCTTGTGCTTCGCCTGTTTTCAGGCGCAAAGAATCCTGCCGCGCCTCTGCGCGCGCGAAAGAATCTAAACGCGTCACGCTATGCTGCACCACCTTTGCCCATGCCTCCGCATGCGCGTTGTAATGCTGCATTGCCTTTTCAAATTGTGCGCGGGTATAACCATACTGTTGCAGAACGGAATCTACCGGTGTTGCTGCCGTGCTATCTTGCGCCGCGAGCACTTGCAGCGTAGTATAAACCTCCGCAAACTTTTCCGGCTCTGTCAGCGGGTTGCGCGAGGGCGTTTCGCAACTTGCGAATAAAATTGCTGCGCACGCAAATGTGCGCAGTCCAAGCTTCCAACTCATTGCGCTCCTTCCACGCGATTCAAAAATTCCTCCATATGTTGATTGAACAAATCCGGCTGATCCATTTGCAGCCAATGACTCGTGTTGGGCATGGCAACGTGCGTCATTTGCGGAAGATGGTGATGCAGCGCGGAAGGATCATCGGGCAAGCCGGAGACAATGGCGTGCATCGGGCCGCGATAGTTTTGTAGCGTGGTTGCGGGATCATATTTGAAAATCTCTTCGAGCGCGCCGACCACCGCGGCTTGCGGCGTGCGACGCAGACTCGCGAGCACGGCGTTCGTCACCGTGCTATCGGCATATTGTAGAACGCAATTACATACTTGACAGGACAAGAGTAAATTTCGGAGAAATCCAATGATGCTTTTAAAAAAAGAAACGCCTGTCTATTTTTTGACGGGCGGTTTGACACGCACGATACGGGCAATAAATTCGTCAAAGGGCATATCGACGTGTAGCCGTTCGGCGTGCTTTTTCGGCTCGCGTTTTTCGGCGGGCTTGTTCGGTTTTGCGGGTTTTGATTTTGGCATGGGATTTTCTCATGGTGTTGCGAGTCTCATTTCTTCAAACACATTTTTTTTGTTCATTTGTGTTTGTGTAGTTGTGTTGTTTTTTTGCTTCTACATGTCAGGAAAAAAATTCGAGAGAGAAACACAAAAATATTTTGAAAGACTTAATCAAATTGATGACGAATATAAAAAGAGAATAGAAGCAACTCGAAAAAGTTATTGGTATACGAATACTTTTTATTCAAAGAAATCGACATAGATGCTTGATGTGTAAGATACTCACTTTATTATTTTTGATGAATCACTTACTATTGCTGATGTATCAATAGAAACGAATGAAGAATCAATATTCTTTATTGAATCAATTCTAACTACATTAGGTACAATACTAACGTTTAATGGTAATAATGGACTGTTTTCAATTTTAGTCGTTGATATAGCTGTGAAGATTGCGCTAAAGCATGAAACTATTACGCTAAATACGGCAAGACCCAAAGCCCAGTGTTGTTGCTTGTTAAGTTTCGCATTTTGTTGTTGTTGTAATGAGATAACATCATTGTGTCTTTGGTCTTCTATTTCTCGAATAATTTGAGAGTCCGTCTTAAAGTTATTTTCGACTCGTTCAAATAGACTAGTCATCGGCACAATCTCTTTTACCATAAGTTGTAATAGCTTTTCAGTTAATTCTGGGTATGATATTGTGAGTGGGTTGTCGCTCAATAGGCTTTTATCAATCGTTGCTCCAAATGCTTTTTCATTAGTTGTTCTTGCGTCTGAGCTTCTTGCTAAAATTATGTGTTTTTCATTGTGCAATCGTTCTAATAGTGCTACAACAATTAAGAGCGCTTTTTGCAACTGATAGACATAAGTATCAAGATTAGGATATTTACGAGAAACTTTTTTTGCTAAACGTATATTGCCAGTGTTAGTGCCGGAATCTAACTTAATGCTAAAATCAGATGAGAGCCATTCATCCGGTATAATATTGCTTATTACAATTGATTTAGGCGAACTATTAGCCGTAGCCTGTTTATCTATTTCAACAATCCTGGTCATGACATACTTTTCTATGTCGCTTCTGCTTGCGTAAATATCCATTTGATTGCCTTTGCTTTTCGTGTAGTAGCAACAAAGCGGGCGCGCTCGAACGCGCCCGCAATTTAATCGCAAACTAAGCCGCCTTAATCAGTTCTTTGTAAGTCAATCTCCCTTCGATGTTGCCAAAAGTGGAGGTGAAACGATCACAGTCTTTCTCGTCGCGGGAGTTGTAGCGATAATCAAACTCGCCGCAGTAGCGGTGCAAGTGCTTGCTCGTTACTTGGTGGTAGATGCCGACGATGCCGCGCTTGAGCAGAGACCAAAAGTTTTCCATGCCGTTGACGTGAACCTCACCGCGTGCATATTCTTGCTCGCCGTGGTTCACGCGCTCGTGTCCGGCAAAGGATTTGTCCAAGCCGTTGTATGCGCCCCACTCGTCGGTCATGATCGTTGATTCCGGCGCGACGTTGGCTTTGATGATGCCTTGCAAAGTGTTGGCGTTGACGTATTTCACGGGTTGCGTCTTCACGGTTTTGTCGTCGCGGTCAAGCATGCCGAAGACGGGCGTTTTGTTCTCTGATCCACGTCCGCGCTTGCCGCCTTTTTTCTTGCCGCCAATGTAGGTTTCGTCGGCTTCAACGATGCCGTCAAGCGGCTGGTGAAATTCTTTGCTTCCCATGGCGTAGCGAATACGGTGGAGCATATGCCATGCGGATTTCTGCGTAATGCCAATGTCCTTTGCGAGTTGCGTGGATGCGATGCCTTTCTTGTGCGCAGTGACAACGTACATGGCATGAAACCATTTTTGCAACGGTAACGGGCTGTCTTCGAAAATCGTACCGATGCGCACGGAAAACTTTTTCCCGCAGTCGGCGCATTTAAAAAGTTTGCCGCCGTTCAAGACGTAAATCTTGCGGTCACAGCCGCAATGCACGCAAACGGGCTTATCGCCCCAACGCTCTTGCGCCACAAACGCATGGCAACTTTCTTCCGTTAGGAAGCGTTTTTGCAGGTCGTTTAACGTGAACAGATTCGGGTTGACTTTCTTCGCGGGCATGGTTTGCTCCTTTTTTTGTACGCCCGCAATATACGAAATTTAGCTTGTCCTGTCAAGTATATAATTGCGTTGTAGAATTCTCTGCCAATGTCCTTCGACGAGTTGCGAATAAGCTTCCGAGCGCATGGCCTGCAAGAACGGATCAATCTGATCGCGCGGCGCATTGCGCGAATCGCCAATGGCGTCGATGAACAAGAGCGCTGCGACGCGCTCAGGATGCATGCCCGCATACGTTGCGATCACGCCGCCGCCGTAGCTGTGGCCGAGGAGTATAAATTTTTGCAAGCCGAGTGAATCGACGACGGCGGAGAGATCGCCCGCGATAGCCGCAAGCGAATAATCCTCATTCGGCGCGGGATCGGATTGCCCATGCCCGCGCATATCGAACGCAATCGCGCGCCGCGTTTGACGCAAGTGCGCAAGCTGCGGCGCCCATTGCGTCGTGTTGCCCGCGAGCGAATGCACAATCACCACGGGCGTTTTTCCGCTTCCGCCGTGATCAACAAACAAGCGACTCGCGGGGCCTTGTAGCCAAAAAGTTTTTGTGCGCATGTTTTTTGTTTGTTGGTGAGCGTCTTGTTCCTTGCCACAGCCAAGCAGGTTGAATAACACAACGCAAGCAATAAGCAAGCGGTGCCGTAATGCATTCTTCATAGTCAGAAAACTCCTCTTCCTTCAACTTTACACGTTACACCTTACACGAAGCTAAAACCTAATTTTCATAAATGAATCTAATCCCCTTCGTGAAGCCCAACGGAAAAACCGAGTTGTGCGTTTCCTCTTCAAAGACAAACCAATGCAGCTTCAAACCTTTATAGTTGCGGCGCTCAATCTGTGCCGCAAACTTTTGCAAGTCCGCCACCATGTTGCGCTCGGCGTTGATTTCGCGCGCGCCCACAGAGAGATGTAGTTTGATCGCCAACGTATCATGCTGCGCGGCAAACTCTTTTTCAATGCGAAACAAAAGATGTTCATCATACCACAATGACGGGCTGACGAGAACATAGTGCGAGAACAATTCCGGCTGTGTGAACGCGAGCCACGCACCAAACAAGCCGCCGTAAGAATGGCCTACGAATGTGCGCTCGTCTGTCACACGATAATTGCTCTCAATAAACGGCTGCAACTCCTCGCGAATGAAGTCTCGAAATTTTTCGCCGCCGCCGGAATGCTTTTGATACTCCGGCCCATAACCGCCCGCGAGCACTTTGGTCGGCGTGTAATCGCGCGTGCGATGCAAACGGTAATTCGGCGGACCGTCATACGCAATCGCCACGAGCAGCAGCTCCGGCAATTGATTGCGCTCGGCAATATGATCGCAAATATTTTTCGCGAGCGCAAATGCGTAATCCGCATCGAGCATATAGACCACCGGATAGCTGCGCGTGCTCGCGCGATAACTTTGCGGCAGGCTGATATAGAGTTTGTAGGCAATCTGCGCTTCATGTGAATGGAGCAAACGCACTTCTGTGTTCGGCAAAACCACGGGCGGAAAATTTTCGCTGGCTTGATCTTGCGCGTAAAGCGTCGCGCCGAGGCTTTTTATGAAAAAAAGAAGCGAGACGAGGCGCTTCATGCAAGACTTCCTTTCAGGTAGAATAATCGGCGATGAATATAACACAAAATCCACGGAATGCAACGCCGCACTTGCTCATGCGCCTAAGTTGAGCTTGACTTTCCACAGCCGGTTCAATACTTTGCGGCGCGCAAGTGAATGAATTTAGGTTTTCAATTTACCACGCTGTGCCACCTTGGACCTGTCATTCAGCAGGAGTCCTTTTCAGTTCTGGGAGTTGTAGCCAGTGCGCAAAAAGATTCCTTTTGAATGATAGCGCAAAGGAGCACATGATGTGTCAATGATTTTGACCCTGCAATTTTTCAGGACATCACACGTGACTGCGCTGATCGAGCGTCCTCTTCGCGCCGTTGGTCGAACTGTTTTAGAATTTTTCGAACAATCCGGCGCGATGTTTATTTTGTTCGGACGCATCATGCGGCACGCGCACATGCTCGGTCGCGATCGGCAGCTTTTGGTGGAGCAAATGCACCTCATCGGCGTGCGTTCACTGCCGCTCGTTTCCATCATCGCGGTGTTCACGGGCGCGGTCACGGCGTGGCAGGCTGCATATCAATTCGAAGGCTTCATTCCATATAGCTACATCGGCTCGGCCTCGAGCATTGCGGTGTTCATCGAACTTGGCCCAGTGCTCACGGCCATCGTGCTCGCGGGTCGCGTCGGCGCGTCTATCGCAGCAGAGTTGGGCACCATGAAAGTCACCGAGCAAATCGATGCGCTCGAAACGTTGGCTATCGACCCCGTGCGCTATCTCGCTCTGCCGCGCGTGTTCGCCGCAACCATGATGACGCCGATCTTGACCATCTTCGCCAACTTCATCGCCATACTCGGTTCGTTCGTCGTTTCGAATTTGTTGATCGGCCTCACCGGCCGCGTGTTCTTCGAAGGCGTGCAGCAAACTTTCGTGGTGCGCAACGTCATCGGTGGCTTGCTCAAAGCCACCGTGTTCGGCGGCACCATCGCGCTCGTGGGCTGCTACGTTGGCTTTCAAACCAGCGGCGGCGCAGAAGGCGTGGGTCATGCGACCATCAAAGCCTTCGTGCTCTCCGCGGGTTTGATCATGCTTAACGACTATCTGCTCGCGACGATTATCTTTTAACAAGAGCGCGATTAAAAGCTCATCCGCCGAATTTCGCCGAAGTCACCGAGTGTCGCCGAAAAAACCTTTTGGCTGAAAATTGGTCGGCTGAATCATTCCACAAAACATTTGAAGACAGAAAAATGAAGGACAGAAAAATTTTTAAGCCAATCTATTTCGGCATCATCACTTTGGCAAACTGTTAATCTCCATTTTTCTGTCCCTCGTTTTTCTGTCATGGCTTTTGTTCTTGATGATCTCGATTCGCAACCTGCACAAATCCTTCAACGGCAAAAACGTGCTCACTGGCGCGACGCTCGATATTCCGCATGGGCAAACGCAAGTCATTATCGGCCGCAGCGGCACGGGCAAAAGCGTTTTGCTCAAGCTCATCATCGGTTTGCTCAAGCCGGAGTCGGGAAAAATTTTTGTGGAGGAAGAAGAGATCACGGCCATGAACGTGCGCGAGCTGTTTCAAGTGCGGCGCAAGTTCGGCATGCTCTTTCAAGGCGCGGCCTTGTTTGATTCGATGACCGTGGAAGAAAACGTTGCGCTCGGCGTGCGCTTTCATCGCCTCATGCATGAACGCGAGATCGAGCGCCGCGTGGCGGAGAGTTTAGAGCTTGTGGATTTGCCGAACACGCAGAATCTCAAGCCCGCAGAACTTTCCGGCGGCATGCGCAAACGCGTGGGCCTCGCGCGCGCGTTGATGATGAACCCCGAATTCGTGCTCTATGACGAGCCAACCACCGGCCTCGACCCGGTCACTGCGGACTCGATCAACGATTTGATCATCAACTGCGCGGACAAACTCGGCGTCACTTCGATTGTCGTCACGCACGACATGGCGAGCGCGTTCAAAGTCGGCGATAACATTGCCATGCTGCACGAAGGCAAAGTCATCTTCACCGGCACGCCGGAAGAAGTGCGCCGCACCAATGAGCCGAGAGTGCGGCAGTTCGTGGAGGGGAGTTTGGTGAGGTAGTGAAGGCGATTGTTTCGCATTCGAACTGCGCGTGGTGAAATCTTCCGAGGCTACACAAAATAAAAACGCAGACGGAAAAAACGCATCGATCTACCCTTCATCTACAGTTGCAGAGAGCTTTGTTCTGCAAGCGCCCAGCAATTTTAGCTAGTATCTCTCATAACTGGAAATGAACATGCCGAACAAAGTAGAGAAACTGATCATACTATTCACGGCATTAGCCTGTTTAATAATACCTGTTTTCGATTTCTTGGGTCTTCTTGATAACGTCCCATGGCTTGCCCAAAGAATCCCCATAATGATTCTTTTGGCACTTGGTGTAATCGCCTCATATCTATTGGTTTCTTTTCAGAAGCTTGATGAGAAAAGCAAGATATACAAAGATGAGCTACTCAAAGAAATAAACTCTGATGAAATAGATAAGAAGATAATACGTCAGGTGAATGAAATATGGGATAGTAGAGAGGCTATCATTCAGGACTTTTTTGACCACGTAAAAATATATTCTCTATCAAAAGACAGACAACCTCTATTCGATTGTTTGGATCAAGTTTTCCTTGATTTCTCCTCGGGTAATTTCTTTGGCATCAAGATGAAGCGCCCATGGGATTTTACAATTGGGGCTCTAGACTTTAGAGGAATTTTTTTGTACCATCCTAGTCATGCGATGGTTTCCACAGTGTCAAATAGCGATAGAACTAAAGAAATTTTGAGAATTAGAAACGGTTCTTTCGTTTGGATCAATAAAGGAATGAGTGAGCAGGTTGGTCTAATTACTGACCAACTACTAAAATTCAGATTTCCAAGATTCACAAAGGTCTATTTTAAAGAATTTGTCAGCCTGAACGCTATCATAATTTTTGAGTCACACATAAATTTATTGCACGAGTTGCAGCCCCTTGACATGAAAAATCTTTACCATGAAAAAGAGAAATAGGTCGTATGTGGTTGCACGGAATATCGAACGAGCTCTTAACTCTGCATCGATGCAACGCGGTACGAAATAATAATGACGACAACTGCTCGCGGACAATACCTGCACGATAGAAGCACACGCGGCAAGCCGATCTCTGCCGAAGAACAAATCGAGTTGCTAGCATGGTACGATGAGATGGACGAAGCCGAGAGCAAAATCTTGAATGCTACTCGTAAAGACCTCGACTTGACTGCTCTGCGCGTGCAAATGGACGCAGTCAACCAGCAATTGCTCGCGGAAGTGAAACGCTTGCAAGAGGTCACGCTTGAAAATAATCGTTTGCTGTCTATAAACATTGCTCTGCAAGAGCAACTGTTGCGCAAACTATCAACGTAGCGCATCAATTTAGTTCTGCGGTTGACCATCCGGTCAAAGCCAACAGCACGCCACGCGGACAACTCCGCTAGGAGTGGGATGTTTATAGACAACGTTGCGCGGAGATAGCCTTCAACTCCGTTAGGAGTGACATGTAGATTTCATTGAAGCGGCGCGGGTTTGATAGCGAAAACCAAACATGCCACTCCTATCGGAGTTTTGGAAATGAGGTGCGAAGCTTTGCTATAAACATTTCACTCCTAACGGAGTGGCAAGCACAAAACCGGCAACTGATGACTGCTCACTGATAACTGATCACTGATCACCAACAAATGCCTCGCATCAAAAAAGAAACCACCCAATTCGTTTGCCACAATTGCGGCCATCGGAGTTTGCGCTGGCTCGGCAAATGTCCCGAATGCGAGGGGTGGAATACTTTTGTCGAAGAGAAGATTGCGCCGCAGCCCGCGCGTTCGACCGTGATGGTCGCGGAAAAAAGCAAGCCCGTGCCGCTGCGCGAGATTACGCATGATGAGAGTGGACGCATTCTGTGCAGCAGTCATGAACTCAATCGCGTGCTCGGCGGTGGCATCGTGCCCGGTTCTTTGATACTCTTTGGCGGCGATCCCGGCATCGGCAAATCCACGCTGCTCTTGCAAGAAGCCGCGGCGCTCGCGCAACCCAACGCGCCCGTGCTCTATGTCACCGGCGAAGAATCTGCCACGCAAACGAAGATGCGCGCGCATCGTTTGGGCTTGGACTCCGCGCATCTATACATTCAAGCCGAAACCAATCTCAACGACATTCTCGCGGCCATTCGCAATATTCAACCGCGCCTCGTTGTCGTGGATTCGATTCAAACCGTGTATCGCCCCGAGTTCGAAAGCGCGCCCGGCACCGTAAGCCAAGTGCGCGAGTCCGCGCTCGCGTTGCTGCAAGTTGCGAAGACGAGCAACATCGCCATCTTTCTCGTTGGGCATGTTACAAAAGAAGGTTATCTCGCCGGCCCGAAAGTGCTCGAGCACATGGTCGATACGCTGCTGCAATTCGAAGGCGACCGCGATCACATGTTCCGCATTTTGCGCTCGGTGAAAAATCGTTTCGGCGGCACGCGCGAGATCGGTGTGTTTGAAATGCGGCAAGACGGCCTGCGCGAAGTGGCGAACCCTTCGGAAATTTTTCTCTCGCAGCGCAAGGATGACATCTCCGGCTCGGTGGTGATTTGCTCGCTCGAAGGCTCGCGCCCGATTCTCGTTGAAGTGCAAGCACTGCTCACGCCGAGCACCTACGGCATGCCGCAACGCATCGCGAATGGCATTGACTCGCGCAGGCTGGCGTTGCTGCTCGCGGTGTTGGAGAAGCGCGTGGGCATTCGCGTGGGCACGTTTGATGTGTTCGTCAACGTTGCCGGCGGCGTGCGCATTGATGAACCGGCCGCGGATCTCGGCATTCTTGTCGCGGCCGCGTCTTCCGTGCGCAATGCCGTGATTGATCCGCGCACGATTGTCATGGGCGAAGTCGGCCTCGGCGGCGAAGTGCGCGCCGTGCCGCAAATCGACAAGCGTTTGAGCGAGGCCGCGAAGCTTGGTTTCAAATCCGCGATTGTGCCCAAGTATTCGATGAAAGGATTGGAGAAGCCCGCAGGGATTGAAGTGGTGCCGGTGGAGCGAGTGGACGAGGCGCTGGCGAAGTTGATCTAAGTCAAAAGACTTGACGACAGAAAGATGGAGGGCAGAAAAATGTGTGGAGGCTATATTCCATCGTCGCCACACGGTTTATTTATCTTTCTGCCTTACATTTTTCTGCCTTCGCTTTTTCTCAATCAAACACGAATTGAATTGTTTTAGATTAAATGAGAGCAACACAATGACAAACCAATTACCTTCACAACCCTATCACCAAATGGTCATCGACGGCATCAAAGGCCTACCGCCGGAAATGCTCGCCGAGATCGTGGATTTTATCTATTTCGTGCGCAAGCGCAAATTCGAGCCGACGGCGTTTAGCGAAGACTTGCGATTCTTGATGTTGAACTCCGAATTACGCAAGCTCGATGAAAAGGAAGCGAGCCATTTAGAAAAAGAATTCGAGGGCTACAATGAACGCTACCCTCGCGAGTGAGTACGTCGCTGATACGATGGCTCTCGTGCTCTATCTGGAAAAACGCAAACTGAGCCAATTTGTGAAGTCGGTGTTCACAGAGATGGAGGCGGGGAACGCCGTGGTTCACGTTCCGATGATTCGCGCTTCGCGGTTTGTCAAAACAGTGTGGTAAATTTTGGAGTAACCTCACGGGGAGGGTTCATATGCCCGATTACGACAGCGCGTGGAAAGAAATCATCGAAGATCTCTTCGAAGATTTTCTGCTCTTCTTCTTTCCCGAGATTCACGGCGACCTTGATTGGTCCAAAGGCCATGTGTTCTTGGATAAAGAACTGCAGAAAATCATCAAGAGCAGCGAGACCGGCCGCCGGCATGCGGATAAGCTCGCGAAAGTTTACCTGCGCGACGGCTCTGAAGAATGGTTGCTCATTCATGTCGAAGTGCAAGGCTATGAACAAACCGAGTTCTTGGAGCGCATGTTCGTTTACAACTATCGTTTGTTCGACAAATTCAAACGCGAAGTAACGAGCCTTGCGCTCTTGACCGACGAGAATCCCAACTATCGCGCGAGTGAATATCAACGCTCGCGCTGGGGCTGCGAAGTCATCTTCCGCTATCCGATTGTGAAGTTGATTGATTATCGCGAGCGTTGGCAAGAGCTTGAGGCGAACTCGAACCCGTTTGCGATTGCCGTCATGGCGTATCTCAAAGCGCTGGAAGCGCGCGGCAATGAGCGTGAGAAG
This sequence comes from bacterium, assembly GCA_041918175.1. Taxonomy (GTDB): domain Bacteria; phylum Zhuqueibacterota; class Zhuqueibacteria; order Zhuqueibacterales; family Zhuqueibacteraceae; genus JABWAN01. The sequence goes on along the minus strand of JAYRWE010000024.1, from coordinate 12,691 downwards.
TATACTTGGAAAAAGCACTTTCTCTTGGGACTCTATCGTCGCGGTTTGACGAGAGAAAAAATCCTGGCGCTATACAAGTTTATTGATTGGATCATCACCGTTCCGGAAGAATTAGAGAACGAAATTTTTGAAGAAGTCAAAGCCATAGAGGAGGCGACCATGCCGCACATTACAACTGCAGAACGCATTGGAATAAAGAAGGGACGCGAGGAAAGTTTGCCGACGATTTACCAGGCCATCGGCACGATCATAGAACTCAAATTCGGTGAGGCGGGACAAGGCTTGGACACACGCGCGCAAAAGATTCGGCAAATTCCCACATTGCAGCAATTGACCGAGCGACTAAAACGCGCCGCGACCGTGCAAGACGCCGAAAAAATCTTTGACGAGTTGGAGCTGGCGCAGAACTAATGTCCTTCTCCTTTCAAGTTCTTTCGCAAGACCCAAGCAGCCGCGCGCGGTGTGGCAAACTCACAACTGCGCATGGTGAAATTCTCACGCCGGTGTTTATGCCTGTGGGCACACAGGGTACGGTGAAAACGCTCTCGCGCGACGAGCTGCTCGAAGTCGGCAGCCAAATCATTCTAGGTAACACGTATCATCTCTATCTTCGCCCCGGCGAGGATTTGTTGCGTCAAGCTGGCGGCTTGCACGGATTCGCCGCGTGGCCGAAACCGATTCTCACGGATAGCGGGGGCTTTCAAGTTTTCAGTCTCGCGGCGTTGCGACAAATTCACGACAACGGTGTGCGCTTTCAATCACACATCGACGGCTCGCGCCATGAGTTTACGCCAGAGAGTGTGATTCGCACGCAACGCGCGCTCGGCTCGGATTTCATGATGGTGCTCGATGAGTGCGCGCCCGCTTCTTCCACGCGCGAATATGTTGAGCAGTCGCTGCAACTCACGACCGCATGGGCGAAACGCTGTTTGTTTGCGTGGCAAAATTCAGAAGGCTGGTATGGACACGAACAAACGCTCTTCGCGATCACGCAAGGCGGAACGTTTGCGGATTTGCGCCAACGTAGCACCGAAGAATTGTTGCAACTCGATTTTCCCGGCTATGCGATAGGCGGCCTCGCCGTCGGTGAGCCGAAGCCCGCGATGCTCGAAATGCTCGAGCTTTCGACCGCGCTCTTGCCGCAACACAAGCCGCGCTATTTGATGGGCGTGGGCAAGCCCGAAGATTTGGTGCAAGCCGTGAACTTAGGCGTGGACATGTTCGATTGCGTCATCCCCACGCGCAACGGACGCAAAGGCCAAGTCTTTACCATGCAAGGCCCGCTCAATCTGCGCAATGCGCGTTTCAAAGAAGACTTCACGCCCATCGAAGCTGCGTGCGATTGCTACGCGTGCCGCACGTATTCGCGCGCGTATCTGCGCCATCTGTTTTATGCGCAGGAAATTCTCGCACTGCGCATGGCGAGTTTGCACAACATTCGTTTCTATCATCGTCTCATGGCAAACATGCGCGCGGCAATTCACAACGGCGCGTTTGTGGAATGGCAAGCAGAATTTTGGAGGGAGTATCGTGTGGCAGATGAAAAGAATTTTCAATTTTAAATTTTCAATTGAAAATTTAAAATTCTTTGCTATTAAACCAATCACCTCGAATCTCATCCCAAGGAGGGAAGATGTCTTTACCCCTGATGTTGTTGCAAAGCGCCGGCGCCGGCCAGCCGAGCAGCTTGATGATGTGGGCGCCCATCGTGCTCATCTTCGTCATCATGTACTTTCTCATTCTGCGTCCGCAAGCCAAGCGGCAGAAGGAGCATCAAGCCATGCTCAATGCCTTGCAGAAGGGCGATGACGTTGTCACCGCGGGCGGCATTTACGGCACGATTGTCGGCGTGAAGGAAAAAGAACAAACGCTGATCGTGAAGATCGCGGACAACGTGAAAGTCGAAATCGCGCGCAGTGGCATCGCGCGCAAGCTGACGCCGACTACTTCAGAGTCGTAATCCGGTTGTGAGGCAACTTAAAAAGTTTACGGTAAGCGGATGAACGAATGAAGCGGATAAAGCAAAGCCTTCTCCGTTTCCTTCTCAATCCGCTTACATAAATGCTTTACTTGAAAAACATGTCATACATTTTCATTGGAATACGGAATGGCAGTTTTAAAAATTCGCAAGTACGGCGATCCCATCTTGCGACAAAAAGCAATACTGCAAACCACGTTTGATGAAGCATTGCAGCAACAAGCCGCGGATATGATTGACACCATGCGCGAGGCCAAGGGTATTGGCCTCGCGGCCAATCAAGCGGGCGCATCGAATGCGTTGTGTGTGGTCGAAGTCGGTTTGGTGATCGAAGGCGCGGAGCCGCGCGTGTTTGTCAATCCCGTGATCACGGCGAGCGCGGGCGAGCTCGTGAGCTATGAAGAAGGCTGTTTGAGCATTCCCGAAATCAATGACGACGTCGAGCGGCCCAATCAAATTCGCGTGCAGTTTCACGATGTGACCGGCGCCGCGCATGAAGAAGAGTTCGAAGGCATGCTTGCGCGCGTGTTGCAACACGAGATTGATCATCTCAATGGCATTTTTTTCGTGGATCGCCTCGGCCCGTTGCGCCGCAAGTTGCTCAATAAGAAACTCAAGGAGCTTGCCGAACAAACGCTGCGCGAGTTGGCAGAGGAAAAGTCGAAGCGGAAGGGCGGGAATCAGTAATCGCCACTTTACACGTTACACGAGTCTTGGTGTAACGTGTAAAGTGTAACGTGTAAAGTGTAACGTGTAAAGTGTAAAGTGTAATGTTGAAAACGAGGCTCTTATGTTTCTTAAAGATATAAAAATCGTTTTCATGGGCACGCCGGAGTTTGCGTTGACTTCGCTGCAGAAGGTTTGTGACTCCGGCGCGCAAGTGGTCGCTGTGGTCACGGGCATGGATAAGCCTGCTGGCCGCGGCTTGCAAATCGTCGAAACGCCGATCAAACAATTTGCTTTGCAGCGCAGCATTCCCATTCTTCAACCTGAAAAACTCAACGACCCTCTATTCATCTCGGCGCTGCAAGAGTTGCATGCCGACCTGTTCATCGTCGTGGCGTTTCGCATCTTGCCGCGCGAAGTATTCACGATTCCGCCACGCGGCACAATCAATCTCCACGCCGCGCTCTTGCCGCGCTATCGCGGCGCCGCGCCGATTCAATGGGCGATTATGAACGGCGAAACCGAAACCGGCGTGACGACTTTTTTTATTGATGAAAAGATGGACAACGGCGAGATGCTCTTGCAAGAGCGCGTTGCCATTGGAGAGAATGAAACCGCGGGTGAACTGCATGATCGCATGGCAATCCTTGGCGCTAATGTGCTCGTTGAAACAATCACTCAACTGGCCGAAGGAAATTTGCAGAGCCGGCCGCAGCAAGGCGAAATCACACTTGCGCCGAAGATCAAAAAAGAAATGGCGGAACTAGATTGGAACAAATCTGCGGCCGTGCTGTGCAATTACATTCGCGGACTTAATCCTTCGCCCGGCGCGTACACACACTGGCAGGGCAAACTGCTCAAAATTTTCGCAAGCGAAGTGCGCGAGCATGCTTCACGAGATTTTCTTCCCGGCCAAGTTTGCTTTGTTGATGCGCCGCATGGTGAGTTGTGGATTCAAACCGGCGAAGGCACGCTCGCGCTGCGTGAGTTGCAATTGGAGGGGAAGAAAAGGATGAGTTCCGCAGAGTTTCTGCGAGGGCATCAGATAAGAACGCAGGAGCCGCTTGGCGCAACCAGTGAGGCCAAACGATGAGCACCTCACAAATAAACCAACTTCTGCACGAGTTGAAGCGCGAGTTGCAAAAACTTTACGGCGATCAACTCGTCGCGCTTATTCTTTACGGCTCGTACGCGCGCGGCGAAGCGCATGAAGATTCTGACCTCGATGTGGCGATGATTTTGAAAAATTATGAGCGTGCCCCATTGGAGCTAAAGCGCACCAGCGAAATCGCGGCGCGGCTTTCTTTGGATTATGATAGTTTGGTGGCCCTTATTCCTTTGCGCGAACGCGAGTGGCGCGAGCAGAAGTCTTTCTTTATGAACAACCTTCGGAAAGATGGAATCGAGGTCGCATGAAACCCGAAACCGTGGAATATCTGCAAAAGGCTGAAGAAAATATTCGCGCCGCCGACATGCTCATCGCAGCGCAGTTTTATGAGATCGCCCTTTCTCGCGCTTATTACGCGATGTTTTATGTTGCCGAAGGTTTATTGTGGGAAGAAGGCGAAGAATATTCTTCGCACCAAGCGGTTCGAGCGCAGTAGGGAAAAATATTTGCGAAAACGGGAAAACTTGACGCAAAATTCCACCGCATCTTGATCGATGGCTTTAACAAGCGGCAAGCAGCGGATTATGTCAGGGATGCGGAATTTAACGAGCAGGACGCCATCGAAGCGGCAAACGCCGCGGAAGAATTTTTAACCGCGGCAAAGAAGTATCTTACGCCCGAGGCTTCATCAACCACAGAAAATACGACAACAGAATAGATCCACTTGACGGAGGCTCTTGCGATGTCACATGCAAACGGTCATGTTGCTTTGTTGGAAAAACTGCGGCGCGATGCGATTGGCTTAAACACGAGTTATGAATTGGCCAACGGCGAGCGCACGCGACGCATTTATCTCGACAGCACGGCGAGCACGTTGCGGCTTAAAGTCGTGCAAGAAGTATTGGATCGTTATCTGCCGTACTATTCGAACACACACAGCGTGATGCACTTCGGCGCGAAGCTCTCGACGCACGAGTATCACTGGGTGCATGACATGGTGCTGGAGTTCGTGCATGCCGATCCGAAAATTTACACGACCTTCTTTCTCGGCAGCGGCACGACCGCGGCCATGAATCGCGTGGCGCGCACGCTGCGCGAGAAGCGGCCCGAGCGCGACGTGGTGCTCACTTCGATCATGGAGCATCACTCGAACGATTTGCCGCATCGCAAACATTATCGCGAAGTCGTGCATGTGCCTGCGCAAATGGCCGCACACTCGCTCGGCTGTGTTGATCTCGAACGGATGGAGCAAGCGCTCAACGAGCACAAAGATCGCGTGAATTATATTTCGCTCACTGGCGTTTCGAACGTCACGGGCATCATCAATCCCATTCACGAAGTCGCGGAGATGGCGCATCGCCACGGCGCGCTGATTGTGATTGACGCGGCGCAAATGGCGGCGCACGAGCCGATTCATATGAGCGGCCATGCGAACGCGGCGCGCAACCTCGACGTACTCGTTTTTTCCGGCCACAAAATTTATGCGCCCGGCTCGCCCGGCGTCGTGGTCACGCGCAAAGATTTGTTTGCCGATATTGAGCCGCAAGAAGTCGGCGGCGGCATGGTCGATACGGTGTGGGTGAATCGCTATACCATCTCGCAAAATTTTCCCGACCGCGAAGAGGCGGGCACGCCGAACATTGTCGGCACGATTGCTTTGGGCGCAGCGTTGTATGCGCTGCACAAAGTCGGCATGGAGGTGATCGCCGAGGATGAAACACGCCTCATCAATTACGCGCTCAAGAGAATGAGCGAGGTAAACGATCTCATCATCTATGGCGAGACCGATCCCAAACTGTGTCAACGCACCGGCGCAATTTCATTCAACCTGCGCAACTTCGATCACAGCTTAACCGCCGCGGTGTTGAATGATTATTTCAACATCTCGGTGCGCAATGAATGTTTTTGCGCGCACCCTTATGTGCGCGAGATGGTGATGCTCAGTCTTGCCGAAGAGGCGGAGCAACTTTCCGATGAAGAGTTGGCGAATCTCGCGGAGCTGCATCGCGGCATGGTGCGCGCGAGTTTCGGCATTTACAATACGGAAAAGGATGTTGATGCGCTCGTGGCCGCGCTGCATCATATCAGCGCGAATCGCGAGCAATATAAGCCGCTCTATTATCGCCTGCCCAGCGGTGATTACGTGCACAATACTTTCAGGTTCGAGCATGAAAAATTGTTTTCGGTGAAGGGAGTCGTGGATGTATTGCTGGAAGATTAAGAAAATCTGAGGTGTTTTGCCCATTTGTCGATCGTAAGTTTAGTGCGATAACTAACGGCTCTCAATACCCCAACAGATTGAGGAAACCTCGATGGCTACTGCGCAACAAATCAAAACTATCTTAAAGAGTGTAATCGAAAAAGATGAAGCTCGATTCTACTCCACTGTAATGCAAGTAGCCGCCAATGAAGCCAGACAAGGACACGGCAAATTTGCACAGGAGCTTCGGGAATTAGTTGATCGCGCCAAAGCTCGGGGGGCCTTTTCAACTATAAATCGGCAGCCACTTGCAATTGCCCAACCACGGGGCGAACTTAGTGGATTGCTGTCGGTTGATTATCCCAAAGTTCGACTAAGCGACATGATCCTTCATCCCAAACTTCTCAAAAGGCTGTCGCGAATCTTGAATGAGCAAAGGCATCTTACCAAGCTGCAGACGCATGGATTAAACCCTAGACGTAAGCTTCTTCTTACTGGACCGCCTGGTTGTGGCAAAACCATGTCAGCTTCAGCTTTGGCGGGAGAACTGGGCATTCCATTATTCGAGGTGCGTTTAGACGGTTTGATTACAAAGTATATGGGTGAAACCGCGGCAAAGCTTCGTCTCATATTTGATGCTATCGAGCAAACTCGCGGCGTGTATCTGTTTGATGAGTTTGATTCCATCGGAACACAACGCGGTTTACTCAACGATGTCGGTGAAATTCGTCGAGTGTTGAACAGCTTTTTGATGTTTATCGAAAGAGATCGTTCCTCGAGCCTGATTATAGCGGCAACGAATCATCCTCAGAGCCTGGATTTTGCATTATATCGCCGCTACGATGACGTTATCGAATATGAACTGCCGGATCAAACGCTAATCGTTAAGCTTCTGGAAACACGGCTGCAAGATCGTGGAGACTCAAGTATCGAAATTGCCCGCATCGCAGAATCCGCCTTAGGTCTGAGCTTCGCCGAAATCAGTCAAGCATGTGAGGAGGCGATTAAGGAAATAATTATCAATGACAACGATACGCTTGTAACAACAGGCATTTTGAGCTTCATAGATGAAAAGAAATCATTCCGAAAATAGATAGAAACTTATTAAGCCCTTCACATGCCTTCCAATAATAACTCGCAACTTCCTCATCTCCTGTTGAGAAATACGCTAACAAGGGAACCCTATACTTATCCAGGACGCCCCAGACGCACGTTTTTGCTCCAAACCAGGGATCGAAAACTTCACGGCAATAAGCTTAAGGAGCAACTCCGCCTTATTGAAAAGCAAGCTGTAGAATTGCCCGGGCAACGCTCTGCTCTTGGAGTTCGCTCCGATTTGGGTTTATGTATTCAATTCGAAAGCGATCCGGGCTACCCACTGCAATTAGAGAGTCTGGAAGATCAACGTAGCGGAATTGAATTATTGGCTACAAAGCAGGAGGGCGATGAAGAGAAAACGACTTATGCGACAGTTTATGTGCCCGAAGGAAAATTAACCCATTTTTTTAAAATTGTGGATAGTTATCTGAAGAAAACAACTCCAAAATCTGAAAAACCCAAGCATCAAACGCTTGTTGATAATATCGCGGAAATCAAGCTGGCATCTCTCAAGGCTTTCTGGGTAGAGGAAGGCAATTTTGATGATATTACCTTGAGTGATCCGATCTGGTGGGAAGTTTGGCTCCGAGCAGGTGAAAACCAAGAAGAGAAAAACGAAATCTTGAACTTATTTCGAGCACAGGCGAACGCGCATGATATTGCTCTCACAGAAAACAACCTATTTTTTCCTGAACGCACCGTTCTCTTGGCTTTTGCCAGCAAGCAGCAATTTCTTGAGTCAATCCTGTTGCTCAATTGTCTGGCCGAACTGCGGCGCGCTAGATTTACCGCAGAGGTCTTCGTCAGGCTTGCTAGGAGTCAGCAGCATGAATGGATAGAAAGATTCAAATCGCGGCTTGTGTCGCCAAATGATGCTGCCCCTGCGATTTGCATACTTGATACTGGCATCAACAACGGCCATCCGTTAATCGAACCGGGGCTAGCCTTAAGTGATATGCATACTTACAATCCGTCATGGGGTGTGGCAGACCATCATGGTCACGGTACTGAAATGGCGGGGCTCAGCCTGTATGGCGATCTCTCCGAAGCCTTGAATAGCAAGGAGTCAATTCAATTGCAGCACAGACTCGAATCTTGCAAAATTCTTCCACCTTCGGCAGCGAATCCGCCCGAATTGTATGGCGAGATCACCAAAGAATCAATTGCCCGTGTCGAGATTAGTGCTCCTTTCAGAAATCGCGCCATTTCTCTTGCTATCACCACGACGGAGTTCAGAGATCGCGGCCAGCCGTCGTCTTGGTCTGCAGCGATAGACCAGCTTTGTTCCGGAGCAGATGACGATAAGCAGCGTTTATTGCTGATATCAGCAGGAAACATAGGCTTTGATGTAGCGAAACATTATCCCGAAGCCAACCAAACGGAAGCGATTCACGACCCGGGACAATCATGGAATGCTATAACCGTTGGCGCTTATACTGAAAAAGACCAGATTGATCATCTTCTGTATCCAGGTTGGGCTTTACTTGCAGCTAAAGGAGGGTTATGCCCCGCTAGCAGCACATCGCTGATTTGGCAAAAGCAATGGCCATTTAAGCCTGATATTGTTCTTGAGGGAGGCAATATGGCTAGAGAACCAGCAACAAAATCGACGGATTATGTCGACTCATTGCAGTTGCTCTCCACCTATTATCAACCCGAAATTAATTACTTCACAATCACAGGTGACACAAGTGCTGCCACTGCTCTTGCGGCAAGAATGGCAGCAATGATTCAGGCGCTTTATCCCAATTTCTGGCCGGAAACGATTCGAGGGTTGCTCATTCATTCTGCTTCTTGGACGACGGAAATGTTGGGCGGCTTAGATCTGCGACATCCACGAAAGAACGAGATTAAGAATTTGTTGCGAACTTATGGCTTTGGTGTACCCGACCTAAATCGCGCCCGGTGGAGCGCGAGCAACGTTCTGACTCTGATTATCCAAAACTCGCTTCAACCTTATGTTCAGCAAGGCTCCGAGATCAAAACTAACGAAATGCATCTACATGAACTGCCGTGGCCGCGTGAAGTCTTGATGGATTTGGGTGAGGTCGAGGTGGAAATGCGCGTCACTTTATCCTATTTCATTGAGCCTAGCCCTGCTCGTCGAGGGTGGAATAAGAAATTTCGATATGCTTCTCATGGTTTAAGGTTCGATACGAAATCGGCAACGGAGACAACAAAAGAGTTTCGGCAGCGCATCAACAAAGTCGCACGCGAAGAAGACATCCATGATGAAAGTACATCCAGCGATTCCTCTGAATGGCTTCTCGGCTTCAAGCTTCGCTCGCGGGGTTCGATACATTCCGATGTTTGGCGAGGCACTGCAGCAGACCTTGCTGAAAAGGGATACCTTGCTATTTTCCCGGTAAACGGCTGGTGGAGAGAAAGAAAACACTTGGGGAAATGGAATCGGCTAACAAGGTATTCCCTCATCGTCACGATCAAAACTCCGTCGGAAGATATTTACACGCCAATAGCTAATTTGGTTTTAGTTTGAGAAATACCCAGAGTGCCTTCAATTCAAATCATAGTAAAGGCAGCCTGTCTTTGTTTCTAAAACTAACTTCCCAGCAAGTATGTTGAAAGGTAATCTAAAAATATCCCTACTACTGACGAGCCTTGTCACTTCTCTCGCCGCCCAAAATTTTCCCAACGGCTTCAGCTTTTATCTTCCTCCCCACGACACTACAAGCGCGAGTTTCTTGCCGAGCTTTCCATTGCGCGCGATCGCGGCGAATGATTTCGTTGCAGCGACTCCAAGCGGCGAGTTTGCCGTGCAAGATAGTCCGCTGCGTTTCTTCGGCACGAATCTCGTGGCGGACGGTGCGTTTCCTGCCAAGAATGAAGCGCCTTTTATCGCGGGTCGCTTGCGCAAGTTTGGTTTCAATCTTGTGCGCATGCACCATCTTGATAATCCGTGGAGCGCAATGAGCTTGTTCGAACCAAGCGGCGACACGCGCCATCTCAATCCGCAAACGTTAGATCGCCTCGAATATCTTATTGCGCAATTGAAAGCGAACGGCGTGTATGTGAACATGAACCTGCACGTGTCGCGCACGTTTCGCAATGCCGATGGCGTGCTGCACGCCGACTCCCTTTGGAATTACGGCAAGGGTGTGACGATCTTTGATCCGCAATTGCGCGAGTTGCAAAAAGAATATGCGCGGCAATTGCTCGCACACGTGAACCCCTACACCGGCCTTGCGCTCGTGAATGATGCAGTCATGGCGATGGTCGAGATCACCAACGAAAACTTGCTCTATGGCATGTGGCGCGGCAACGTGCTCAAGCCGTTCGCGCAAGGCGGCGTGCTCACCGCGCGGCACCACGCCATGTTGAATGATCTCTGGCAACAATTCTTGCGCGCGAAATATGGCAGCACCGCTGCGCTCGCGCAAGCGTGGAATCAAGGCATAACGAGCGGGCAAAATCAAGTGCGCAACCACGGCTATGAAAATGATCTCACGTCGTGGCGTTTGGAATTGCACGGTGCGGCCGCGGCAACGACGATGCGAGACGCGATCAGTCCTTATCAAGGTCAAGCTTCTGCGCGTGTGAATGTTTCGACAATTGACGGTACGAATTGGCACGTGCAATGGGAACAAGTCACGCTCACGATGCAAAAGGATTCCGCATATGCAGTGAGCTTCGCGGCACGCTCGGATCGTAATCGCGCCATCTTCGTGGGTGTGCAACAGAATAGCGCGCCGTATACTTTTTATACCGGCGCGGGTTTTAATCTCACCACAAATTGGCAGCGCTTCACGTTCAGTTTTATTGCGCCCGCAACTTTGCTCGGCGATACCAAGCTCGCGTTCATGCTGGGCGATGAAGTTGGTCAATATTGGTTTGATGACGTTGCGTTCGGGGCCGCGGCGGTGCAAGGCTTGGAGCCGAATGAAACGCTCGAGGCCGGAACCGTGCGCCGCATTGAATTCAGTGCCGCCAATGCGCTCACGAAGCAGCGCGTGGCCGATATGACCGCGTTTTATATCCAACTGCAAAATGATTTCTTTGACGAGATGGCGAGCTACTTGAAGAACACGCTCGGCGTGCGCGTGCCGATCACGAGCACGAACTTGTACGCAGGCTTGCCGGATTTGGCGGTGCAAGCGCGCATGGATTACGTGGACAATCACAACTATTGGGATCATCCGCAGTTTCCAAACGAGCCGTGGTCGCCTACGGATTGGCTGATCAACAACACAGCGATGGTGCGCGATCCGGAGAATGTCGGCGGCACGATTCCCTATTTGTTCGCGGGCACAATCGCGGCGAACAAGCCCTTCACCGTGAGCGAGTACAATCACGCGTTCCCGAATCGTTATCAAGCCGAGGGCGCGCTCTTTCTCACCGCTTACTCCGCTTTTCATCGCGCGGACGGTTTGATGTTCTTTGATTATAACGGCGCTCTCGATTGGCAAACGGATTATATCGACGATTATTTTGCGCAGCATCGCAACAGCGTGATGATGGCGCTGATGCCTTCATGCGCGTATGCGTATCGCGAGGGTTTGATTCGCGGCGCGCAGCAAACGCTCGGCGCGCGTTATCATCCCGAGGATGTGTTGCTCGCGCCGAAACGTGATTTGGGTTTTGATATTCGACCGCGATTTCCCGACAAGCTCGCTTTGCAGCATGCGATTGTGAATGAAACGTTCACGAGCGCCACGCCCGCGGACTTCTCCAACTTTCCGAGCGAGCCGCGCAGTCCGTATGTCACCGACACCGGTGAGATTGTTTGGGACACGGACGGCTTGCTGAAAGTGATCACGCCGCGTTTCATTGCTGCCACGGGCTTCTTTGATGATTTTGCGAATGAGCCGTTGGGCGAGATGAAGTTGCTAGGTGGCTCGGATTTCGGCGCATGCACGTGGCTGGCGCTTTCGGACAAACCGCTCGCAACCGCGTCGCGCTCATTGTTCACGCTGGTTTCGCAAGCGCAGAACACGGGCATGATTTGGGAGAACAACAACACGCTGCACAATAATTGGGGCCGCGCACCGACGCAGATTTTGCCGCTGCAGCTTGAAGTCGAATTTCATATTGAGGCCAAGGGCTTGCGCGTTTATCCTTTGACCGCAACGGGTGAAGCCACGGCCACGTGCCTCGAAGTTTTGCCGAGTGCGCCGAATACTTTCCGCGTGCTCTTTGATCAAACCAAAACGCCGACGTTGTGGTTTGGCCTCGAAGCCGTGGGCAATTCTTCCGAGGTCACGGATGAAACGCAGAGTTGGGATTATGCGCTGGAGCAAAATTTCCCGAACCCTTTCAATGCCGGCACTTCGATTCGTTTTTCGATGAAGCACGACGGGCGAGTGCGCTTGTCGATTTATGACATGGCGGGCAACGAAGTGCAGCGCGAAACGCGGCTTGCGTTCGCAGGTTGGAATTGTTTCAAACTTGACGACGCGCGTTTGGCTTCGGGTGTTTATGTTTATGAAATCGCGGGGCAGGGCTTTGCAATGAAAAAGAAGATGCTGTTGCTGCGCTAGCCGCAAAGGTACGGCATGCGTTCAAATATTGAACGGCCACGCAAGGGTGAAAAACACTTGCGTGGCAGTTTCGTTTTGTGGGAAAAATTGCGGGTCGTGCTGCTGTTTGCAGCAGTCTTTCTAAACAAAACTCTCGCCCTCACTGC
>JAYRWE010000023.1:0-15787 GCA_041918175.1 bacterium | reverse complement strand
GCAAAATAAATCGAAAAATTTTCCCAACCCCAGTAAGCCTACGACTTACTGGGGTTGGGAAAAGCCAAAGCCAAAGCCAAAGCCAAAGCCAAAGCCAAAAGACTAACCCCTAAAAGTGTCAACTTTTTTCAGGACGTGACACAGTGATCAGTAAACAGTTACCAGTATTCAGTGACCAGTTATCAGTGATCAGTGGCTTGCGCCGCGACTGCTCACTGGCTACTGATGACTGCTCACTGGCTACTGATGACTGATCACTGTTCACTGATGACTGATCACTGTTCACTGATAACTGATCACTGTTCACTGATAACTGAACACTAATCTTTCCCCCTTCCGGCGTAAATTTGAGCGCATTCGACAACAAGTTCGAAACGATCTTCTCGAGTTTGTCGTGATCAAAATGAGCGAAAAGATTTTCCTCCGCAGACGTGAAGCGCAAATCAATGCCTTTGCTCTCCGCCGCGGAGGCAAAAGAGAATACGAGACCTTTAATGAAAGCCACAATATTCGCGGGTTGCGTGTGCAGCACAAGGCTGCCGGCTTCGAGGCGCGCGAGATCGAGCAATTGATTGATCAAACGCAGCAAGCGGCGACCATTGCGCAGAATCATGTCATAGGCCTCATGCACATTCCCTTTGAAATCATTGCTGCGCATTTGCTCCACCGGGCCGAGAATGAGCGTCAGCGGCGTGCGGAACTCGTGTGAGATGTTGGCAAAGAAGCGCGACTTGAGGTGATCCAGCTCTTTCATCTTTTCGGCTTCGACGTGCTCCAACTCCAACTGACTCTTCAAGCGCATGCGGTTCAACTCATAACGCCGCAGGACGTAAACGGCGCCGAGCAAAAGTAGCGTATAGAACGCATACGCCCACCACGTTTTCCACCACGGCGGCGTGATGATGATTTTGAGCGAAGCGCCGGCTTCGTTCCAAACGCCGTCATTGTTGGAGCCTTTCACGCGCAACGTGTACTCGCCCGGATCGAGATTGGTAAAAGTCGCCTCGCGCTTCGTGCCGAGGTGAATCCAATTGTCATTGAAGCCTTCGAGCTTGTAGGCATATTGGTTCTTCGTGCTAGCGCGATAACTGAGCGCCGCGAATTCAAACGTAAGAATGTTGTCTTTGTAGGAAAGTTCGATCTCCGGTTTCGCTGAAATATTCGCATCCACGACCGCGCGCCCCTCCGCTTCGTCGGCATTGAAACTCGTGAAGCGCGTGATGAACACTGGCGGAATATAGGGGTTGTCTTTGATGCTATCGGGATGAAAGACATTGAAGCCATTGATGCCGCCCAAAAACATTTCGCCTTTGGAGTTCTTAAAATAAGCCCCGTTAAACTCGTTGCTCTGCAAACCGTCCTCGACATCATAGTTGCGGAAAGACAGCGTGCGATAGTTGAAGCGGGAAAGCCCATGCGCCGTGCTCACCCATAAGTTTTCATGGTCATCTTCCAATATTCCAACAACGAGGTTACTGGCCAAACCGTCTTGGGTGGTATAGCAAACGAAACGCCCGGTTTCGCGATCAAGCTTATTTAGACCATTATCTGTTGCCAACCAGATCCCGCCGTGCCGGTCCTCGTGCATGGTAAAAATGAAGTCGCTCGAAATACTGCTGGGATCATTCGGGTTGTAGGTAAAACGGGTGAACTGTGAGTTATTGCGATTTAGGCAATGCAATCCGCCGGCCGTGCCGATCCAGATCGTGCTGTCGCGTGTTTCCAAAAAGCTCGCCACGGACGTGCTGTTCAGGCTAAAACGATCGTTCGGATTAGGCAAAAAGCGAGTGACGTGTGAACGGGTGGAATCGAACCGGTCCAGGCCACCGTTCGTACCGACCCAAAGCGCTTTGTGGTGGTCTTCTTGAATAAAGTTAATAATGTTGCCGCTCGTTGCGCGAGCGCCTTGTCCAAAATAGGTGTAAGGTTCAAAGTTCGCTGCCGACGTTCGCCGGTATAGTCCCGACATTGTTCCGACCCAAAGCTCTTGGGCAGAGTCTTCATAGAGTGCGTTAATAGTATTCTTGTAAATGTTTTGCGGATAACGCGGATCATGGACGACGCGAGTGAAGCGGTCGCTTTGGCGGTCAAAGCGATTCAGACCTTCCGCGGTTCCGACCCATAACACACCCGACTGATCTTCTAGAAAACTCAAAACAAAATTGTTACTCAGCTCAGAAGAAGTATGCGAGAGGTGCTGAAACAAAATCGGCGGAAGTGTGAGTTTGTTTAAACCCGAAAGAGTTCCGACCCAGAGCATACCCGAACGATCTTGCCAAAGTGAAGTGATAATGTTGTTACTGAGGCTAACAGGATCTTGGGGATCGTGTACAAGCCGTGTTGAGCGCTGCGCGGTCCGGTCATAGGCAATAAGGCCGTTACTGGGGCCAAACCAAAGCGTGCCGTTTCGATCTTCAAGTAGAGATGATATCACGCTCGAAAAGTTGAGCGTCTGTGCCGTTGGCGCATTCTGCGAAAAATCACTCCAATTCGGTTCATCCGGAGCATGCACCACTTGTCCTTTGTTCGTTCCAAACCAAAACTTCAAAGAGCGATCCTGAATGATACTCGTAATGCAGGTGTATTCTGAAGCCGTATAATGAGTAAGGCGAGAAAGATTCTTTCTGCTCGTATCTATCATATACAGCCCGCTTGTTGCAGCGACCCAGAGGTTTTTCAAGTGGTCTTCATATAGTTCGTAAATCCAGCCGGCATTCGCCACGTTTTCGCTTTGTGTCCCAAGCAAAAAGCGCGTGAATTTGCCGGTTGTTTGATCAAACCAGTTCAGGCCCTCGCCCGTTCCCACCCAAAGCATGCCTTGGTGATCCTGCAAGAGTGCAGTAATCGCGTTGCTGATCTTACTTTGAGAATCGGCAGGTTCGGGGGAAAAACGCGTGAAGTTTTGAGTGCGGGGATCAAACCGATTGAGGCCACGATCGGTGCCAACCCATAACATGTTTTCGAAGTCTTCTATGAGAGCCGACACCGAGCTGCTCGACAGCGAGTTGGCGTTGCGCGGCTCATGGCGATAGACTGTGAAGGTGTAACCGTCGAAGCGATTCAGGCCGTCCTGCGTGCCAAACCACATGAAGCCGCGGCGGTCTTGCAGTATGCAAAAGATCGTGCTCTGCGAAAGCCCGTGCTCGAGTCCGAGGCGTTGGAATTTGACTTGATCGTTTTGCGCAAAGAGAGGCATGAAGCTGAACTGCAACGCCAGGCTCAATGTGAGCAAGATTCTCTGAGGCTTTATCGGTGCATCCATACGTGTCGTCACGCTTTCATTAAAAAGCCATTCGTTCGCCTGGAAATGCTCAAGATTATTTAGATGAAAAGTATGAAGCGGAGAAGAAGCGAGCATTGAATATAATCCTCCGCGCACGAATGTCAAGGCGCGGCGCAAACGAAAAGGTTGACTTTCGTTTTGAAAATGTTAGCTTGTGGCCGTCGATCAACGCGCTGCACGAGCAGAGCGGAGATCGCACAATCCACACGGCGCGGGAAATCTATCAGGGAGGTTTTCGGCGCGTTGTCGGTTGCCCTGAAAAAAGGAGGTGGTCCTATTTTAAATAAACAAATGGGAGCCTCCGGAATCGTCTGCTAGCAAGATGCGGCGGAGGCTCCCGGAAGCATGAGTGGCCCCGTTGTGCTTGCGCAGCGGGGCTTTTTTTATCGGGCAAAAGCATTTGAAATTTTAAATTGAAAGTTTGCAATTTAAAATTTGACGGCAAGTTCTCATATGAAGCTCTGGCGCTGTGTTCTTCACTTCCTTGACCGCACCTTCCTTTTTATCTGTCATGCAGGAGGAATCTTTTTAAGCGCTCGGCAGCATCTCCAGCGAGTAAAAAGATTCCTCCTGCATGACACGCGCATGGGAGAAGTGTGCCTTTCCGCTTTTCAATTTGCGCATCATCGCGCGGACGACACCCCCCCGGCCCCCCTCAAGGGGGGAATTATTCGCGGACGAATTTTGTATGTCGTTCTCACCTCGCTGCTCACTTGCCCGCCGCTCTTCGCGCAGAAGTATGATCCCTCCACGCTCGTGTTCCCGCCGATTCTCCACATTTGGGTGCAAAAAGCCACGAGCACACATTTGCGTTTGTACACGAAAGGCCAAGTGAAAGTCAAAGACCCGCAAGGCGTGGCTGCGGTGCGACTCGATAGCTGGGAAGATGCGAAGCGGCCCGGCGATGACGACGAGCTGACCGTGTTCGGCGTGAATGCCGGTTTCAACATGATCATCTATAATACCTCGAAGACCACGCTTTCTTTTTACGGCATCAATGAAAGCGGCGAGAAGAGATTGAAGCAGCCAAGCGGCATTACGGCGCACCGCGGAGGCGACGTGTATCTCGCGGATACGGGCAACAATCGCGTCGTGCATTTTTTTAATCCGGGGAGGGAGTTGAAGTACGTGCGCAGCCTCACAGGCATGAACGCACCGCGCGATGTGGCGATAGCGAGCGATCGCACGGTGTATATCGCGGACACGGGCAATCATCGCATACTCGTTTATCGCGACGACCAACTCGAACGCACGCTGCCGGTGAGCACGCCGCTGCAAAATCCCTCCGCGATTGCCGTCACGCAAACGAGTGACGAGTGGTCGTACTTTCATGATGCATTTCTTATTGTCGTCGATCAAAACGCGCAACGCGTGCAGAAGCTCTCGCTCAACGGCGAAGTGCTTGCGAGTTGGTCCGCAGGGGAGAGCGGCAGGCCGAATGCGAGGTTGGGTTATATTGCGATTGATTACTACAGCAACGTTTACATTACCGATCTTGGCAATCACGGCATTCACAAGTTTGATCGCAACCTCACGCATCTGACGTTCTTTGGGCGTCGCGGGGGAGGAGAGAAGGAGTTTAATGAGCCGCGCGGCATTGCGATCTACAAACGCTTTGGGCAAGTGATTATTGCGGAGAAAGAGGCCGCGCAATATTATTGGGTGGGAACGGACGTGCGAGATTTCCGCGCTGCGCTGCACAACAGCCCGGCATTGCTTCGGCTCGATTACTTTTTAACTGAAGCGAGTTATGTGAAGATCGAAGTGCTCGATGCGCAAAAAAAAATATTAGCCACGGTTATGGAAAAAATTCTGCGCATGCCCGGGCCGCGGCAAGAGTTTGTGGACGGCAATTGGCGCCCAGTGGATGCGGAACTACTCGGCAGCGCGATTGGCGCGACCACGCCGCCACTCAAGCCGGGCAACTATGTTATTCGCTTGACCGTGCAGCCGACGTATTCGAGCTATAAACATTTTGAGAATAAGATAGAAACGAGCGTGGCTTTTTGAATGCGCACGTCTGAGAGTTTAAAAAAGAAAGCCGAGCCTGCGTGTGCAAGCTCGGCTTTTTTGTTACGCCAATCCTGAGCGCTTGCGCAATCTTTTGCGCTTAATTCAAGCTGATGGCGATTTCGCGGCTCAATGATTCTTTCGTCTTCGGCAGCGTGATTTCGAGCACGCCGTCTTTGTACTCGGCTTTGATGTTTTGGCGGTCGATGCCTTCGCTCAAGCGGAAGCTCCGCTCGAATTGGCCGGCGCGCGTTTCGCGCAGGTGATACGTTTGCTCGGCGTTTATTTCGGCCGTCGTTTTTTCGCCGCTCAACGTCAAGAGATTATTTTCGAGCGTGATCTTCACCGCTTCTTTCTTCACGCCCGGCAATTCAGCGCGCACGAAGAAATGATCTTTGCTTTCGATGATCTCCGCGCGCGGCACAAACGCGCGGCTGGTTTGACGCGGCGCGCAATCGCTCAAAATGCTCTGCTCCAATTCCGAAAACAGCGCGGGGATCGCGGGACTCCATCTGACTAACATGGTGATGCTCCTTTTGTATGGTTTTAGTTTTTGTTTGTTGTCACATCGCTTTCGCGCTGATTGAACGCAACCGATATGCCACTCCGCTTTTGCGGCAAGTTTGGCCGAAGCGAGAATGGTCTCGCGACAAGTTTTCAATGCGCGTGTGTCATGAAGGAGGAGCTTGACAGGCTGGCAATGACAGGCAGGCTCAAGTTGTCACGGCTTGGCAGAGTTGCTTTCGAAGGTTGGGATTTGTATAATGGCGCGCGTCATCATAAAGCAAAAACTTCAGCCCAAGAAACAGACGAATGACGCGAAAAGATTATTCGTGTGCCTCGCAGGCTTAAACTAAAAATTTTTCCAAGAAGAACACGTATGCTGCCGATCAATCTCGAAAAAGCCGACGCGCAAACTTTAAAGATCACATGGGACGATGGCGAGTCCACTTTTTATCCGCTGAATTTTTTGCGGAAGCAATGTCCGTGCGCTTCCTGCCAAGAGGCGCGCATGAAAACGCAAACGCCGAAAGCGAATCCGTTGCGCATTTTGCAGCCGCATGAAATGATTGCCAACGAGCTTGATTTGAAGGAAGCCGAAGTGGTGGGGCGTTATGCGCTCAATTTCAATTGGAGCGACGGGCATCACGAAGGCATTTACACTTTTGATTTCTTGCGGGAATTGGGAGAGGGGGAGGAGTGCCGCGGCGCAAAGGCGCGGCTTGTCCCACAAGCTTAGTTGAGATTAAAAGCTTGGGCCACGAAACAAGCGAAAAAACTGCGCGCAAAAACAAAACGATTTCCGGTAAAACCATTCTTTGATTTGAGTCTGTCGTTCAGAAGGAATCTTTTTAAGCGCGCGGCAATATCTCCAGCGAGTAAAAAGATTCCTACTGAATGACAACCCTATGTTCTCGCCTAAATTTTACTCCGTCCGTTTCTCTTTTTTCTCCAACTCTTTCGCGCGGCGCTCGCGTTGCATCGGATTTTCCTGTTTGTCTTCGCGGTTCTTGAAAAGTTGAAAGCGCGTAGGTTGGCTCCGCGGCGGCCAAGAGTTGTTGCTCACGTCCACGTCCGCGGTTTCCAAATGCGGATCGAGCGTGATGCTGCGCACTTCTTTCTTCATCGCAAACACCTTGCTCACCTGCTTGTCATTGTAGCGCCAAATTTCTGCGGGGATGCGCTGCTCTTCTTTCGTCCCATCCGCAAATTCAAACTCTAAAATCAACGGCGTGACCAAGCCGCCGGAATTGGAGAATTTCAACTCATAATAATTGTAGCCGAGTTTCATGAGCGCTCTTTCATCTTCATCTAACAGGGATTGATAGCGCGCATACTCTTCTTTATCCAACACGGATACTTCAAACGGATCATACTTGTTGTAAAAATCTTGCAGCGCCGCATCTTTCAAAATCATCGGCTGCGCAATGGCGGTTTGATTGCGAATGTCGCCGATGAATTGCGCCCGACTCTTCTCTTCCGCGCGTGTCACCGGCTTTTCCAATTCCGGATCGCGCGTGTCGATCTTGAACCATTTCACGTCCTCGAGCGCGACTTCGACATGATCCGTGGTGTAAAACCAGCCGCGCCAAAACCAGTCGAGATCAATCGCCGAGGCCTCTTCCATCGTTCGGAAAAAATCTTCGGGCGTGGGATGTTTGAACATCCACGTGCGCGAATACTCTTTGAATGCGAAATCAAACAACTCGCGGCCCATCACGGTCTCGCGCAAAATGTTGAGCGCGGTTGCAGGTTTCGAATACGCATTGTTGCCGAATTGCCGCAGTTGCTCGGAGTTCGACATGATCGGTTCGAGACCGCTTTTATCGCCCTTCATATAATCAACGATCTTATACGCGGGCCCGCGCCGCGAAGGATAATCGCGATCCCATTCTTTCTCCGCGAGGTATTGCACAAAGCTGTTCAAGCCCTCATCCATCCACGTCCATTGCCGCTCATCCGAATTGACGATCATCGGAAAAAAGTTGTGGCCGACTTCGTGAATGATCACGCCGATCATGCCGTATTTCGTGCGCTCGTCATACGTGCCGTCTTTCTCCGGCCGGCCGCCGTTGAAGCAGATCATCGGATATTCCATGCCGATGCGATCCGTATGCACGGAGATCGCAGCGGGATAAGGATAATCAAACGTGAACTTTGAATACGCGCGCAGCGTGTGCGCCACGACTTTGGTGGAGTATTGCTCCCACAGCGGATTGCCTTCTTTGGGATAATATGAAATCGCCATCACGGTGCGGTCGCCGAACTTCACGCCCATCGCATCCCAAATAAATTTGCGCGAAGTGGCAAACGCGAAGTCGCGCACGTTCTCGGCTTTGTAGATCCACGTCTTCTTCGCAGTCACGCGCGATTTCTCCGCGGCGCGCGCTTCGGCTTCGGTCACAATCATCACGGGCGCGCTTGCGGTCTGCGCGCGTTGCCAACGAGCACGTTGCTCCGCGCTCAACACCTCCGCGCTGTTTTGCAGCACGCCCGTGGCGCCGAGAATGTGATCCGCAGGAACAGTAATGCGCACCGTGTAATTGCCAAACGGCAACGTGAACTCGCCGCTGCCGAGAAACTGTTTGTTCTGCCAGCCTTCGACCATGTCATAAACCGCCATGCGCGGAAAAAACTGCGCGATGGTATAGAGATAGTTTCCGTCTTCGGCGAAATATTCATAGCCGCTGCGGCCACCCACTTTCATGCGGTCATTGATGTTGTACCACCACTTGATTTGTAGCGTGAACGAAGCTTGTGGGCGCAAGGGCTGCGGCAGATCAACGCGCATCATAGTTTTGTTGATCACGTGCGGCAACGCATTGCCCGCGCGATCTTTAACGTAGTCGAGATGAAAGCCTCCCTCGAAATCGTTGTGAAATTGTTTGAGCGCGTTGAAGCTCATTTGATCGGAGATTGTGCTCGTGCGCGTTTTGTACGTGTCGGAGTCGCGCGCTTGTTGGTTTTGATCGAGCTGCAGCCAAAGATAGTTGAGCACGTCGGGTGAGTTGTTGAAGTACGTAATCGTTTCCACGCCGGAGACGCGCTGCGTGGCGTCGTCCAACTCGACGCTCATATCATAATCCGCACGTTGCTGCCAATACATGTGCCCCGGCGCGCCCGCGGCGTTGTGATACACATTCGGCGTTTGAAACTCTTCATAAAGCTGCCGAAACTTGTCGGTGCTCGTGGTCTCTTGCGCGTGACTATCGGGCAAGATGAAGCAGAGACACCATGAGAGGAGCAGCATGATACGGAAAAGGCGGACTTTCATGTTCTCTCCAAAGTTAATGGTGGGAGATTTTTATTGGCCGAAGCATGACGCCGTGTTATATTAACCAGCAAACGCACCGGAAACAAGCACGAAATTTTCAACCAGCGAAAGCCATGAAACGAAAACGAAGCACTGCGATGCGGCACGCTTTAAAGATTCTTGCGAGCATTGGTATGTTCGGCTTGTTGTTGCTCAACGCTGCGCCGCATCCCTTTTACGTCAGCGTTTGCACGATTGAGCATAATGCCAAGACGAAAGCGCTTGAGATTACGTTCAAAATTTTCACGGAAGATTTGGAAAGCGTGCTGGAGGAGCACACCAAAGAGCGGCTGCGTTTAGGCTCGAAGGAGGAATCTGCCAACGCCGAGCGCTATATTCAAAACTATCTCAAGCGCTGCGTGACTTTACAAGTTGACGGCGATACGTTGGCGTTCTCCTATGTCGGCAAAGAAATCGAAGTTGATGAAACGTGGTGTTACGTCGAAATCGCAAACGTGCCGAGCGTGAGCAAGCTCGCCATCCGCAACACCTTGCTCATGGAAAAATTCGAAGCGCAGCAAAATATTGTGCATGTGAAAGTAGGAGGGAAGCAAAAGAGTTTGGTGTTATGGAAAGACAAGCGGGAGGGGAGTGTCACGTTTTGAAACGCTCATTTCTGGCATTCATCCTCGCCGATTGATCTTCCCGGCACGAGTGTGCACAAATCCGGATGCGGCATGCCTTGCAGGCAATAGAGCTGGCGCTTTTCAATCGTCTCAGGTTGACGTCGATCTTCCACATCCGCAAGCACGCCGTATTTGCACTTGAGACATTTCGCGGGTTGCCATTCGAAACCGATTGCAATCGAGCGCGCGACCAATGCGTTGCTGGAATTCCATTCCGCCGGCTCGTCGCCGCGTTCGATAATTTCGACACGATGCACTTTTTCCAACAACACGCGGCCGCGGTTGAGCGTGAACGTTGCGCGAAATTCGAGCTTCGTGCCGGGCACAAATTGCAGGCGATCTTGCAGCTCACGCCCAATCACGGCGTAGCAATCATCCTCCAGATGATCGTGCTCGATAAAAGCCTCGTCGAACGCGATTTGAAAACCGCGCAAACGCAGCTCATGCGTTTTGGGATAAATGAACCGCTGAAAGCGCGGCTTGACCGCGGAGACAAAACCCAACACACTGACTTGCCGGTTCTGCATGCGCTCCACCCATTCCGCAAACTCATCGTAACGCTCACGCCATTTCTCATACTCGGCTTCCGAAATTTTCAACTCCGGCCGATTGCTCACTTTGTCTTCAATAAAATATTCGCAACCCGAGCACAGCCTGCCGACGAAGTTATAGCCGCGCACGCACGCTTTGCCTTTCTCAAACAACTTGCAGCGCCAGCGATGATACGCACAGCCATCCGGAAAGCACGCTTTGCGTTCGAGAATATGAACCGCTGAAACTTTGTATTCGAACTTTTCGTGGCTATCATGGCGGCAGCGAAAAACATCCATGCGCTTGAACTCGTTGCGATACTGCATGCCGGTATTCGTGTTTGATAAAGAAGAGGCCGTAATACACAAGGATCAAAAACACACGCCGAAAAGCTTTGTCCGCGTGCGCTTTTGCTCTGTGTGCAATGCATCTGGAATTTTTTGTAATGTAACGCTCTTGCGCGCAGATGCAAGCGGAAAAAGCCCTTGACTTTGGGTGACGGAATTTTTATTGTGTCCCCGTTCTAAAAAGGGGCTGTAGCTCAGTCTGGGAGAGCGCTTGAATGGCATTCAAGAGGTCGCCAGTTCGATCCTGGTCAGCTCCACATTGACAAACTCGTTTTGTAAGATGGCGCAATCACAGCGCCATTTTTATTTTCATGCGGACATAGTTCTTGATTCTCTGAGCGGTTCTTCTTATCATTCGCCCGTTGCGCCAACGAAATGCCTCGCACCCGATTGCATATAAAAAGGTAAGCGCCATGTCCATGCTCAAAGAGATCATCGAAATCAAAAAACCTTTTGCCGAAGTCTGGCAATACTTGGACATTGCGCGCTGGCCGAAAGTCTCGCCGATCTTTCAAGAAGTGGAAGCTGCGGAAGGCGGCATGCAAGTGGGCGCGCATTACGTCGTCACTGCCGGGCCGGGCGAGGCGAAGGTGCAATACAACGTCGAAGTGGTGGCCTATGATCAAGAGTTGGGGCGCTTGGTTTATAAACGCACCGGCGGGCCGCTGCCGGGAACGAGCGAATGGTCGCTCACCAAAACCGCGGCGGGCACGAAAGTCGTTTACACAAATCATTATCAACACGATATGAATTCCACCGTGTTAAGCTCGATCACACGCGCGATGGAGCGCTTTCTCACCGACATGCGCAACGCCATCGAGAAAGAGTAGAGCTAAACGGACAAGTTGCAACGCAGAATTTTTCTCCCACGAGGAAAAGAACTCCCGCGAAAATGAAAAATCGTTTTCGTGGGAGTTTTGTTTTAAAGCGAGCCGTGCAAGTTAAAAATCCCACGACCACGAATATGACAATCGCGCTTGCCGATCTTTTGTGAGGCGGCCTTGCACGAAGCGCGCATCTTCTTCGCGCACGCCAAACTCCACGCGATGCGCGTTGTCGCGATAGAGTGAAGCCCCGAAAATTTCCACGCCGAACGACCACTCGCGAATTTCCGGAAAATCTTTTTGCGCCACTTGCTTTTCACGCTCGCCGAACTCTCCCACTCGCACGCCGAGTGTGCCGCGACTATAAAACCGAAATTTTCCCACCGTCAATTGCGCGCGCCCGCCGTAAAATAGATTGCCCGCCGTAAACGCGCGCTTGCCATCGCGCGCTTCGTATTGCGCGGCCTCCACGCGCGCATGCTCGCCGAAATATAGCCCCGAACGATAATAACCGCTGCCAATCGTCATCAACTTGAGCAAGGCAGAGAGCGGGCCTTTATCGCCGCCGGCTTCGAGTTGCAACGGCGAGAGCGTGGTCGCATACGCGTCGTTGCGCCAATCGAGCGCCTGCATCTTCACATAATCTCCATGCCGATAATAGCGCGCAATCGCCGCTAGCGCCGCGCCGCCTTGAATGCGCTTCGTCACTTTACCCTCGTCATCAAAAAACTGCACATGAAAAGGCAGAAACGCATAACGCTGCGTGTAAAGCTCAGAACGTCGCGGCGCTTCGTGATTGCCCGCGAGTTGCAAATCAACGCCGCGACCGAAGCCGTCGTCATCGTACAAACTTGCCGAGCGAAACACCGCGAGAAAGAAACGTTCGCCGCCGGAATACAATTCCGGATAACTCGGACGATACGCCGCGCCGTTTTGCCAACGGTCAAAAGTTTCGGACCATGCCGCGAGGCGTTCACTCTCCGCTTGCGAGGAGAGAGAATAGTTTTGCAGCGCGGTTTGTTTGAGCGCGGCAATCTCCGTTTGCGATTTGCCGCGCATTTGTGCGTGTGTGATTTTTTGATCGAGAGTGATGTATAAATTTTGCAAACGGCGCTCACGCTCGGAGCTGCTCGACGTGAGCGCGGGCACAGACTCTTGCACGGCGATTTGTTGCAGCGTCGCGCTGTGTCGTGCGCGTGCCAATTGCGCCTCTGCTTGCAAGGTTTCGAACTGCTCACGCTCACTTGTTGAGAGCAATTTCAAACCGCCGTTTTCTTCGCGCACCATGGCCATGAACGCGCGAATGCTGAGTGAATCATTTCCTGACAGCGAAGCGTTTGCGTGCGCTTCGAAATTTTGGAGCAACGTCGTGGGATAAAGCGGCCGCGCGTCTTCAAACCATTCCACCAATTCGAATTGTGGCGCGAAGCGCATCGTATCGAGGCGAGTGGCAATGCCCGCGGCCTGCGCCACTTGATCGGGCGAGATGGACGCACCGGTGAGCGAAACGCTTGTGTTGAATTTAATATCCACAAAACTTTGATACGCCAACTCGCTGCACACGATGGCGTCGAGCGTGTTCACGTCGAAGCGAAAATCATACGGCTTGCCATATTGCAAAAGCGCGAGCGCCATGAAACGCGCCATTTGCTCGCGATAATCTTCCGCGCGAGCCGCACCCTCGCGCAAACGCGTCGCGACAAAATCATCGATATAAAAGAAATGCTCGAACGGATTCATCGTAACGCCGCCTTCGTGCGGCGCGAGTGTTTGGCCGTCGCGCAAAGCTTCGATCACGTTCGCATGCTCGTGCTTGAGGCGATAGAGCGCTTCGAAGAGCAACGGGTTGAGAGCTTGGCCATTAAAATTTTTTGCCGCCATACGCCGGCGCATGATGGCAAGCCGCAGCCATTCTTCCTTTGTGTTTAAGGTCTCAACTTCGCGCGCATATTCCGCCAATGTGCTGTCGATTTCATGCGCCCGCATGCCCGCTGCGGCCTGTTGCATCTCGCTCGTCGCGAACACGCCGAACTGTTGCAACGCCTCATAACTCTCCAAATAGATCGCGACGTGGCCGAGATAGCCGGGGATGAGTTTGTCCGTAATCGCAAAGCGCGTTTTTTCGAACAACAAATCGCCGGGCTTGAGTCGGCTTGCGATGGCGTTGACGAGCGCTGGATGCACGCCGTGTTGCACGTCGGTTGGATGCGGATAGTATTTGTAAAATGCCGGCAGCGCATGCCCGCGTGATTCGCCAATGCCGATCGCATTCATCACGCGAAACAGATTCGTGCCCACGAAGTTGCCGAAGAACTGCGAAATGTTATGCACGGTGCGCCCCGTCAAATCCGTCGCGGGATCGAGCGTCGCACTAAAACCCGCGAGCGAGTTGCGCCAAATCACTGCGGCATCGCTTTGGTTGGCGACGCGGCGCAGCGTGGGATCGAGCAATAGCACCTCTGCGCGTTGTTGCAACGTTGCGGCGAGCGCTGTGCGTTTAGCGGTTTGTTTTTTTAATTGAAAGAAACGCGAGCGTGTGCGCTGTCGCTTTTGGGGATCAAAATAATCCGTGCTCATTTTTTCGAAGAGGCCGTATTGCAGGCCAAACGAGCGATTGCCTTCATTCAAACGATTCTTCACGACGATGGAGTTGCCCGCGGCGTTTTGCAGAGAATCGGTGAGGTTGTAAACCACACGCTCGGCTTCGAGCAAAGTGAGCAGCAATTCGAACTGCGCCGCGGCGGACTCGTCTTGGTTCGCGCTGCCCAGCCACGTGATGAATTTTTCCGAAGAGAGTTTTCGAATCGGCTCATAACGCTCGGAAAATACGAGCAGGCTTTGATAGCTTTGATTGAGCTGCGCCATGTCGCGCGCCCATTGCGCTTGTGTTGCGGCGGAGAGTGTGCTGTTCTCTTCGCTCGCTCGCACTTCGCGCCAGGTCTTCACGTACGCAATGAGCGGGCTTGCCGCGCGTTCGGCGGAGGCGATGGTTGCATTCGCGGTTGCGAGGTCTTGGCGCAACTCGTTGCTTTGTGAAAATGCGATTGAGGAAAGAGTGAATAGGAAGAGTGCAAGATTCCGAGCGACACCCCCCTGGCCCCCCTCAAGGGGGGAATTTTTTTGTGTGATCTCGACCGCAGCAATCCTACTTCGAAGATGATGATTCTCGCGCGAGGCACGCCTATCATCATTCCCCCCTTGAGGGGGGCAGGGGGGTGTTAAGGTACTTGCAACATGCTCCAAACTTCGATCACATTCACGCGCCAAATTTTTAATCTCGCTTTCAATCTTCGCACGATTCTCTTCAATCAACTCGCGCTGCTCGGGCCAGAAGAGATGCGCGAGATCATCGAGCGGGAGCCAAACGAGCGCGTCGTGATAATGTGAATCGGTGGGCGTGCCGTGCGTTTGATCGGTGTAATAGAGAAAGTAGTGCGTCTCCTTCCACGAAATTTTGCAAAAGCTCAAGCGCGCTTTCATACCGAGTTGGTCGAGCAGAGTCAAATCGGTGAGGCCGGTTTCTTCTTCAATCTCGCGGCGCGCGGCTTGTTCGAAAGATTCGCCGGGATCGACGTGGCCTTTGGGGAGAACGTATTTGTCGAGGTCGCGCTCAGTGGTGAAGGCGATATAGATGCGCTCGCCTTCCACGCGCGCGACGACGCCGCCCGCGGAAATGTGCTCTGATATTCCTGCGGGGCGATGATACCATGATTGATCGATGTGCATGAGGTCCTTTGAATGCGTTCGGCCGCGGTTTGACTGTGGCTTGAGGTGATGAGTGGGAGATCTCAAGTTTGTCATTCTGTATTAAGGTATTTGAAAAGTACGAGGACGCTACAATTCCCCCCTTGAGGGGGGTTAGGGGGGTGTTCTCCAGCATGAGCGAGCACTTTAAAACTCACGAATGTGCTATTGCAGAGTGATCAAATCACGCGTCTGTACTGCTTTGGTGATTTGTGACGCAGTGACACCCCCCGAACCCCCCTCAAGGGGGGACTTTCCCAATGCCCTATGTGCCGAGCACGAGGAAAGTTTCTTCCGAGAAAGGCAACAAGAAGAAACCGCGGCACAAGGCTTTTGCTTTTTGAAGTCTGCGAAGCGCTTTAAGTCAGCTTGGTCGGCTAGCCACCTCGGTAAACAAACGGAGATGAACGCTAATACGAGCAGCGACAAAACATGAGAAGCTTTAATGATCAGTGACCAGTAATCAGTGTCACGTCCTAGCATAGGTTGACAGTTTTTGAACCTATTTTCGGAGGTGGCGTATGTCAAAGACGCGAGCGCATTATCGTTACAGTCTCGCTTTCAAACAAAAAGTTGTATCTGAAATTGAAGCGGGCAAATATCGTCTT
>JAYRWE010000022.1:0-70093 GCA_041918175.1 bacterium | reverse complement strand
GCATAGCCTTTGCTCGCGTCGATGCCGAGATAATACCGCGTCATGTTGCACCTCTTTCTTTCGGTGAGTGATGGAAAGGTTAAAAACCAGGAAGCATCATCCTCGTGAATTGCGGTGTCATGCACCAAGTTATTCCACGATCCATTCCTGGATGGAACCGGCACAAACTCCTGAACGGGCTCGAGGCCAAGGAATCTCCGTGCTCATTTTCCATCGGATGATCGGATCGCGGAGTTATCCACATATCCACACTTATTCACAAAAAGAAAGAAAAAAGAAAAAGTGACGATGACGAGCTTTGCATACACCACAACTTTGAACATACGAGGAATCCTTTTGAGCACTGGCATAAGTCTCCAGCGAGTAAAAAGAATCCTTCTGAATGACAATTTTAAAAAGTCATTCGATCTCATCCCAAAATAAAAACACAAGAGGAGCGTCATGGAAAAATCTCACGGCATCACCATGTTAGGCTCGGGGTTGATCGGTTTGTTTTATACGATGACATTGCACAGCCAGCGCAAGCGCGATCTCGTGAAAGTAATTTACTCGCGTGATGAAAAACGCGCGCAGAGTTTTGCGAGCGACTGGAAAATTCCAAAAGCGACCAACAATCTCGCGCAGGCCATTAACGATGCGAGCACGGATTGCGTGGTGATCGGTTTGCCGAATCTTATGCACGAAGAGGCGATCGCGCTTGCGGCCAAAGCGGGCAAAGCGATTTTATGCACCAAGCCGCTCGGCCGCACTGCCGCGGAAGCGAAGCGCATGCTCGATATTGTAGAAAAGGCCGGCGTGTTTCATGGCTATCTCGAAGACCTCGTGTACACGCCGAAAACTTTGAAGGCGATTCACTCCGTGCAGAAAGGCGCGCTCGGCGACGTGCTCTGGGTGCGCTCGCGTGAGACGCATCCCGGGCCGCATAGCGCGTGGTTTTGGGATAATGATCAAGCGGGCGGCGGCGCGATTATCGACATGGGCTGCCATTGTGTGGAAATCATTCGCAACTTTGTCGGCAAACATATCAAGCCGGTGGAAGTGATGTGTTGGGCCGATACGCTCGTGCATCCGATCGCAGCGGAAGATCACGGCATCGGTTTGATTAAATTCGCGAACGGCGCGATGGGACAATTCGAAGTGAGTTGGGCGTTTCGCGGCGGCATGGATTTGCGCGATGAAGTCGCGGGCACGCAAGGCACGATTTGGCTCAATCACTTTTTGCGCACGGGCTTTGAAATGTTCACGAGCGGCGAAAGCGGCGGCTATGTTGCCGAGAAGTCCGAACGCGAAAGCGGCTGGCTCTTTCCCGTGGGCGATGAAGTGCATGAACTCGGCTACGTGCACATGTTCGCGGAAATGTTTGAAGCGTGGGATGAAAAGAAAGCGCCGATGGAAACGTTTTATGACGGCTATGTGGTCAACGCGATTCTCGATGCGTGTTATAAATCTGCGCAAACGAAATTGTGGGAGCCGGTGCAGCTTGAAGACTGGCGTGGTGAAACGAACACGCCGAAGCTTCGCGCGCCGCAGCAAATGTATGAAGGTCACACACTCATCAAACACGAACGCATGCCCGACGGCGTGACCAAGTATATTTTTAAAGATAAAAACACGGGCGAGATTCGCACGGAGATGAAGTGAGGTTGGCTTTTTTAAACCGCGAATGCGCGCGAAGCAACGCGAATTTAAACTGCACAAATGCCATCCGAGCGCTGTCATTCAGAAGGAATCTTTTTACTCGCTGGAGATCCTGCCCAGCGTTCAAAAAGATTCCTGCTGAATGACAGAGTATGGGAGGCTCGTCTGTTATCGCGTTGGGCCATCAAACTTCATTCGGGCTCGGAGTAGTAATCAGCGCGCATTCGCGCCGATTCGCGGTTTGAGAAAAAGGAGATGAAGCATGCAGGTTGCAGAAATTTGGCGTTATCCCGTGAAGTCCATGGCCGGAGAAAAATTGCAGCACGCCACACTCGGCGAGTTGGGCATTGCGGGCGATCGCATTGTGCACGTGCAAAACGGTCGCGGTCGCGTCATTACCTCGCGCACGCATCCGCGGCTTTTGGGGCACAAAGCGCGGCTCGATGCGAACGGCGCGCCTTTGGTTGATGAACGGCCGTGGAATAGCGCCAGCGTTGCCGATGACATTAAAAAAGAAATCGGCGCGAACGCGCGGCTCGTGCATTACGAAGGCGAAGAGCGGTTTGATATTCTGCCGCTCTTGGTCGCTACGGATGGCGCGATTGCAGCGTTTGGTTATGACGGCCGCCGCTTGCGCCCGAATCTTGTTATTGGCGGCGTCGAGGGCTTGGCGGAACGCACGTGGCCGGGACAGGTCTTGCGCATCAATTCCGTGTTGATTGGCGTGCAAGATTTGCGAGGCCGTTGCGTGATGACGACTTTCGATCCCGATACGCTGCAACAAGATCGCGAAGTGCTCGCCAGTATCGTCGAACGCTTCGACGGCAGATTGGCCTTGAATTGTTTTGTGATTCAAGGCGGCGAAGTGCACGTGGGCGATGTGGTGGAGTTGATGAAGAATTAGCTCGCAAGAAAGGCCTCGTGAGTTTTGACTTTCAAAGTCGGCAGCGCATACTCGCCTCAATCTGTCATCCTTGAAGGAACTTCCCTCGCGCTGGAAAGAGGCCCGAGTGCGAGGGAAAGTCCTTCCAGGATGACATTTCGAGGAGGGTATTACAAATTAGATCTGAAGCAGTATCTTGTTATCGGACAAACCTCTTGGTTGTGAGCTTCCACACTTATCAAACGGAGATGCGGTTATGAGCTATGGAGCAAACTCATGGCGCTGTTTGGCGCAAAGTTTTTGTCTTCTCATCGTGAGCGCAATGACTATGACTAACGCCAGCTTCGCGCAATGGCGCGCGCACGATTTGACGCGGCCGAAGCCTGCGGTAGTTACGCCCGGCCAATCGGCGATGACCACGCCGCCGTCCGACGCCGTGGTGCTCTTCGACGGCAAAGACCTTTCGCAATGGAGCGACATGAAGGGCGAGCCTTCGAAATGGAAAGTGGAAAACGGCTACATGGAAATTTCAAAAGGCGGCGGCGATATTCGCACGAAGCAAGGTTTCGGCGACGTGCAATTGCACATTGAATGGGCTGCGCCGGTTTCAAACGCAGGCAAAGGGCAGGACTATGGCAACAGCGGCGTGTATCTCATGAACAAGTATGAAGTGCAAGTGCTCGACTCCTATCAAAACGAAACCTATGCCGATGGTCAGGCTGCTGCGATTTACGGGCAAGCGCCGCCGCTCGTCAATGCGTCACGCAAGCAAGGCGAATGGCAAAGTTACGACATCGTTTTTCGCCGCCCGCGTTTTGCGACAGACGGCAAGCTGTTGCAACCGGCGCGCATCACGGTTTTGCACAACGGCGTGTTGGTGCATGATAACGTAACGTTGTGGGGCCCGACGAATTGGATGGAGTATGATCCATACGCCGCGCATGAAGACAAGCTGCCGATCTCGTTGCAGGATCACGGCCACCCAGTGCGCTATCGCAATATTTGGCTGCGTGAGTTGCCCGATCGCGTTGAATGGCAACCGGCGATGGGCAAGCCCGCGAACGCGATGACGCTTGCGCCCGAGGTGCTCGCGCGTTATGCGGGCACGTATGCGGTGAATGCGAATCAACGGTACACGTTCGAAATTGTCGAAGGCAAGTTGATTGCGAATTTGGCGGGCGCGCGCAAGTTTGAAATTGTGCCGCTCTCAGAGCGCAAATTCACGATGCTCAAAACCGCAGGCGATTTGGATTTTGAATTGGACGCGAAGGGCATGCCCACAGGCTTTACGTTTCGCATGGGCGGCGGCGAGTGGACGGCGAAGCGCGTGGCCTCGAAGTGATGAGGTGTGATCAGCCACGGCTTGGCCGTGGCTTCAGTTCTGTTTGAAAAAAGCTGGTCGTGTTTTATTCAAGACAAAAGCCACGGCCAAGCCGTGGCTGAACGATCTAACAAAAGGAGTCTCCATGTTAGTTCAAATCACCGACGACTTTAATGCGATGAGCAAGCTCGCCGCGGAGGTTGTGGCGGAGCGCGTGCGCCGCAAGCCGGATTGCGTGCTCGGCTTTGCGACGGGCAGCACGCCGCTCGGTTTGTACAAAGAGCTGATTCGTTTGCATCATGCCGAAGGTTTGGATTTCTCCAAAGTGACGACCTTCAACTTGGATGAATATGTCGGCTTGCCGCCGGAGCATGATCAAAGCTATCACTATTTCATGTGGGAGAATTTGTTCAAGCACATCAATGTGGATGGCCGCTTCGTGCATATTCCGATGGGCATGGCGAAAGACATCGACGCGTTTTGCGCGTGGTATGAAGAGAAGATGGTGGAAGCCGGCGGGATCGATTTGCAAATTCTCGGCATCGGCGCGAACGGGCACATTGCGTTCAACGAGCCGGGTTCCTCACTCGGCTCGCGCACGCGCATCAAAACGCTGACGGGCACCACGCTCGAAGCAAATGCGCGCTTTTTTAAAACACCGGAAGAAGTGCCCAAGTATGCAATCACGATGGGAGTGGGCACAATCATGGATGCGAAGGAGTTGTTGCTGCTCGCGAGCGGAGTGGGCAAGTCCGATGCGATTGCGGCGACGTGCGAAGGGCCGATCACTGCGATGTGGCCCGCGACGATTGTGCAGATGCACCGCAACGCCACGGTGATTGTGGATCAAGCCGCGGCTTCGAAGTTGAAGATGAAGTATTGAGGGAGTAAAGAGCGAACCACGGATTACGAGGACTTTTGGTGAAACAATCCGTGGTTCTTTTTTTCGTTCAATCCACGAGCGCTTGATAAACCATCATGGTGAATTTGTCCATCACATCGACGGCGGCATAGGGTTGCAACTGCGTCATGACGATCACGAACATTTGCTCGCGGGGATCAATGAGGAAGCGCGTATTCCACGCGCCGCTCCAGCCATAAGCGCCCACCGAACCAAGCTCCCCGCCATGATTACGAGGCTTCCATTTGCAATGCTGCACCAGAAAGAACCTTTCCCAAATGCTTTCCATTTTTGTTTCTCACCTTGCGAGGCTTTTTCGGGAACTGCTGCGGGTTCAGCCTTTGTTGTTCGAGATAAAACTCGACGAGCTTTTGGGGATCGTTGTCGCATTGCGCATAAATTTCCCGGCGCACTTTCCATATGCGTTCGAGCGTTGGATCTTTTTTCATGAGGTCTCTCCTAAAAGTTCAAGCGGAGTAACGATCGCCGGCACAAACAAGCCCAGCATATTATTGATGTGGCGAATATGACCAAATTTGTTGGCATTTGCCAGATGCTTACAGTTCCAAGTCAAGAGTATATCGCATTTTTCAAATGATGCTAGGGCCAGGTGCAATGCATCACCTCCCGCGTCATTCGGCATGATCTTGTTTCGAATATAAGTCTGCACGATGGTAGCAATCAGAGGTAGAATCGGAACAAGCGGAACGTCGCGCATGAGATTTAGACATCTTTGTTTTTTGGCGTAATCTCCTGCACGCAGTTCGTGCAAAACGGCCTGGCTGCTTACAATCTCATACAAGTGCCGATGCTCGTCCCACCATTCACGAGTCCAGTGTCTTCGTGCAATGACGAAGGCTTCCTTGCGATCTTCATGATAGAAACTCGGAATTGTGGTTTCGATATAAACTCGCGGCTTCATCTCTCACTCAAACAGGTTGACTGAAATTCAACGTGTTTTAATAAACGCGTTACGCTTTTATCACCCCTCATACCTCCCCAACACCAGCGCCGCATTCGTCCCGCCAAAACCGAAAGCGTTTGAGAGCGCGTAGTGCAGTTTCGCTTCGCGCGGGGTATTAGCCACGTGGTTGAGGTCGCATTCGGGATCGACATTCTCCAAGTTAATCGTCGGCGGGAGCACTTGATGATACAACGCGAGTGCAGAGTATGCCGCTTCGACTGCGCCCGCGGCGCCGAGCAAATGGCCGGTCATGGATTTGGTGGAGCTGACCGCGACGTTGGGCGTGTGTTCTTGAAAGACGCTCTTAATTGCTGCGGTCTCTGCGGCATCGCCCAACGGCGTCGAAGTTGCGTGGGCATTGATATAACCGATCTTTTCGTTATCTAAACGCGCATCGCGCAATGCGGTTTTCATGGCGAGGCCGGCGCCGGTGCCGTCTGCGCATGGCGCGGTGGGATGATATGCATCCGAAGAAGAACCGCTGCCCATCATTTCTGCCCACACGCGCGCGCCGCGTTTGCGTGCATGCGCTTCACTTTCCAAAACCAACACGCCTGCGCCTTCTCCCAAAACAAAACCGTCGCGATCTTTATCAAACGGCCGACTCGCAAGTTGCGGCGCGTCGTTGCGTTTGGAGAGTGCCTTCACCGCGATGAATCCGGCCACGCCCAATTCAATGATGGCCGCTTCGGAGCCGCCAACGATCATCACTTCGGCGGTGCCACGGCGAATCATGTCGATGCCGATGCCGATGCAGTGCGCGCCGGTCGCGCACGCGGAGACCACGGAATAACTCGGACCGCGCGCGCCATATCGAATCGTCAACAAGCCGGAAGCCATGTTGGAAATCGTGGCGGGAACGAAAAACGGAGAAACGCGACGCGCGCCTTTTTCAATGAGCACACGGGTATTGTCCACAAACGTTTCCATGCCGCCCATGCCGGAGCCGACGATGATGCCGGTGTCATCATGCGGTAAACTTTCGGCGGTCAGTCCGGCATTGGCGAGCGCTTTGTCTGCTGCGCCAATGGCCATATGCACGAAGCGATCGTAATGGCGCACTTCCTTGTGATCCATATACTGGCCGGGATCGAAGTTGCGCACTTCTCCGGCGATGAACGTGCTCAGATGCGCCGCGTCGAAATGCGTGATTTTGTCAATGCCGGATTTGCCCGCGAGCAGGTTTGACCAATTTTCCTCGATCGTCAAACCGAGCGGGGTAACGAGTCCAATACCGGTAAGCAAAACCCGCGGTTCGCCATGAGTTTGGGACATGGTGTTCTCCATATGATAAGATGATCAAGTTGTTTTCAGCGAGACCGCCTGGCAATAACATGCTCTTCGCTGAAGCACACGTTTCGTTTTCGCATGATTGAGGACTGGAGCAGGATATTCCACCGGTTATCCGTGGTCGCGCATTGTGTGTCGACCTTACAGCTTTGCAATTGTTACAACAAAATAAGCTTTTAACGACAAAACGTCAACAGCCTTTCTCGCGCGCAAGAGGTTTACGCAAATGTGCGCTCGCGCTGCTACAACAGTCTGGATTTCACAAGGCCTAAGTCAGGATCGACCCCATATATGTGAAAGGAAGTCAACGTGTTCCAACGTGACGTCCAAGCTCTGCTCGCGCCGTTTTTGCGGCGTTGGAGCCGATGGCGCGCATGGTTTCGGAAAGAAACCTGCGTCGAACATCCCTTGACGCGCTTTCGCCAGATAAAATGTTTGTACGGAATAAATATCTAAAACTTCCGCAACGCGGCAAGAGTGTTGGTATTTCAAGGCACAAAAGTGTATGGCGCTAGCGCTTTGAGAAAGGGATTCGTGCTTTTCAGGAAGAATGAATGCGCGGCTCGCGCCCTCATTCTCCCATGGCCCGCAACTGAGCGGGAGGCTGCCCTCCCAACCGCACGCTGCCTTTTCCGTTCTCATTCATGATTTTTCATCGTACTCCCTGCTCTGCCGAAAGCTTCTCATGCGCCCGAACGTTTTTTGCGTGTGAACCTCTGGCATCGGGCGAAGACTTGCGTCCGTTGCATTGATAGAGCCACGGAAGGCTTGCAAGCTTCAAGTCGTTTCTATGAAAGTTTGATTAACAAGGAAGTTTGATCAATTTGTCAAAACATTTGGAGACAGTATTCATGAAACATTTTTCATCTCGACGGTTCACCTTCGTGCGGTCTGCGCTCGGCTTCTTGGGTCTGGCGGCATTGTTGAGCACGAACACGCCTGCGCTGGCGCAACTCAACGGTGGGCGCGGCCCTTCCGTGGTGCGTGCCGCGTGGAATTTGGAACCGGGCTATCTCACGCTCGGCGCGCATACGCGTTTCAACGGCAAAGTCGCGGAAGCGATTCGCAACGGCGCGACGATCGCAACGACCTACTGGGTGGTGCAGGGTGGTTTCTCGCTCAATTACGGCATCAGCCGTCATTTTGAAGCTTCGCTGGCGCCAACGCTTTATCAAGACACCAATCGTGGCGGCAAAGGTTTTGATCTGCCCCATGACTTAACGTTGCGCCTCAAGATCGGCTCGTTTGGCGCACGCGGCAGCGCGATGAACTACGGCGTGGAATTGGCCGGGCGCATTCCCACGGGCAAGACGCACAACATTCCGTTTGAAAACTATTCCGCAGGCAAATTCAGCTTCGGCCTCACGGCCCTGGCTTCTTTTGCGCACGATCCGCTTTACCCCGAAGACGGCGTGAGCGCGCATTTCAATTTGGGCTATTGGAATCATAACGACGTCGGCGAAAAGCTCAACAATGTGCCGTTGCTGCAAGACACTTCGTTGGTGAAGCAAATGACGCAAGAGTTCACGTATGGCGCCGCGGTGATTTTCCCTTCGGAGAAGTTCAACTTTCGCTTTGAAATCATGGGCAGCGGCTTCTTGACCACGCCGCCGGTTTCGGCCTATAGCCGCGAAACGGTTGCCTATTTCAGCCCCGGCGTTTCTTATAAAGCGTATCGCTGGATGACGCTGGAGTTCAACTCCGACATTCGTCTCTCCGGCGAAAAAGACAACACGGTGTATCGCGGTCTGTCGCGCATTCAGGGCTTGCCGAATTATCCTTCGTGGCGCGCGATGCTCGGCATGAAACTCACCCTGTTGCCCACGTCGCTCTATTCCAGCAGCGAGCGTGAATTGCTTATGCGCAAAGCCGAGAGCCGCCGCGAATTGTTCGAGCAGATCATCAAAGAACAACGCGAAACCGAAGCCGCGGAAACGGAACTGGAGCGCATCAAAGACGAGCGCCGCAAAGCCGAACGCGAGTTGGATCGTCTCCGCCGCATCCTCGAAGGCGAAGCCAAGCGCCAACAACAAGAAAGCACCAACGGCGAAAACAGCGACAACCCGCCGCAGGAATAATTTTCAACTGGATGAGTGGATTGATGGATTGACGGATTGATGGTGCGGTACCAAATTGTGGCGCTCCCATCACTCCATCACTCCATCACTCCATCACTCCATCACTCCAACAATCCAACAATCCACCAATCCAACAATCCACCCCTCTTCCTTCTCCCCAAAATCTCCTTGCTTTTCCCTGCTCGCCTCAATATCATTCTTTAAATCTCGCCGCTACTGCTCTGGTCGCACAGCCGCTGTGTTCGTTTCGTTCACGCCGCACGATTGAGTTGTACTATGCTCACCTCTCTTCTTTGTTCTCGTGTTGTCCCCACATGCGCGCTCGCGTTTTTGCTTGGTGCTTCTCTGCAACAAGGGCAAAGCCAAACGCGGTCGCGACCACCTTCGCCCTCATTTTCTTTTTCACAACTGCGCTTTGCGCCGCGCAATCTTGCGGCGCGTTCCGCCGGAATGGGCGGCGCTTTCCTCGGCGTGGCGAATGACGCCACTGCCGCAGCGCTCAATCCTGCAGGCGCGGCATTTTTAACGCGACCCGAAATTAGTTTGAATCAAGCTTGGGGCCGCGAAGAGCGCAATTTTTCTTATTCGCAAAATCCCGAGGACGTCGAAAGCCGCATGCATTTCAACAGCGCGCTCGTGAGTTTTGTTTATCCCTTCCAAGGCCTCACGCTGGCGTTCTATCGCCAGCTCGCTTTTCGTGCGGGCTTTGATTATGAACGAGAACAATATCTCGCGCGCGATTATGCCGGCCCGCTCACTTTGCAAGAACAACTCGGCGCTTCCGGAAATTTTCCCGGCGTGCGCAGCGCGTTTGCGCTCGAAGTTTGGCAAGATGCGCTCGTTGTCGCCAAAACCTTCTCGCGGCGCGTGCGGCTCGGCCTCGCGTTGCGCGCAACGCAATTGCGTTTCAACTTGCATGAGCAACATTATTTTGCGCCGGAGCTTTGGCTTGCAACACAAATCAATGGCGGCGCGCGCGGCGCAAACCAGCCGAGCGGGTTGTATCGTATTTATCATACCCGCCACGAAGAGTTTCACCCTTCGTTCAATCTCGGCGCGCTCGTGGAATTAAGTTCGACGCTGACGCTGGGCCTTTCGTATAATTATTTGCCTGCGTATCGCTTGAGCCAAACGCTCACCCTGCCGCAATACTCCTTGCCCGCACGCGCGACGAGCGCAGCACTCGACTTGCAAGCGGAAGAAGCCAACACCACTTTTGCATTTGATTTGCCGGATAATTTCGGCGTTGGTCTCGTGTGGAAACCGGAAGCTAAAACTGCGCTCGCGCTTGATGCGATTTGGCATCGCAGCCGGACGTTGCTGAGCGATATTGCCGATAAAAATCTGCCGCAAGATGATGTGCTCACTCCCGCGGACGCATATGTTGACGGCGATGGTCGCGCAGATTGGACGAGTGAAAATATTTGGGCGTGGCATGTGGGCATCGAGCATCTTTTTTTCTCCTCGCAAATCAAGATGCCGCTGCGTTTCGGCTTTTATCACGCCGCGGAATTTGGCATTCGCGCCCTCGCGCGTGACGAGACGCTGCAAAGAGAATATCCTCCACTGCAAGCGCGCGGGCATTTCACCGGCGGTCTCGGCTTGATCGTGAAAAGTGTTCGGTTTGAAATCAGTCTCGACCTTTCCGAAAACAGTCAAGAAGGCCTCGGCTCCGTCGTGATGAGTTTCTAATGCGCTTGGGAGTCTGTGCTTGATCATCGGTTTTGATCATCAAATTTCGTAACTCGAACGAGTCGGGTTAAATAAGAAATTCACCGAAGTCACTGGGTGTTGCCGAAGAAAATTTTTCTCGGTGAAACTCGGTGCCTTCGGTGTCGCTCGGCGGCAAAGCTTTTCCACCGAAATACGCCGAAGTCACCGAGTGTCGCCGAGAAAAAACTTTCAGAATTTTGTTCTGCGTTTGAAAAGCAAATCCGCCTCATGATTGCCAACACAGTAAACAACGCCTTCGTTGTAGGCCAATGGGTGCGCGGCGAAAAATTTTTCGGTCGCGAAGCCATCATTGCCGAATTGCTTACGGGGCCGCGGCACAGCGTGTGGGTTGCGGCATTGCGGCGCATGGGCAAGACTTCATTGTTGCGCGAAATCGAGCGTCGTGTGCGACATGACGCCGCATCGCGTTTTCTGCCGCTTTATTGGGATTGCGCCGGCGCAACAGATGATCTCACGCTGCGAGAAAGTTTGCTCGCTGCGCTGGAAGAACACGCACACCATTTTCGCGAGCAAGCAACGTGGGAAACGCTTTCCACGCCGGAGATTTTGCGCAAACTTCGCGAAGCAGCGAAAGCGCAGAGCCGCACTCTGCTTTTGTTGTGCGATGAGACCGAGGCCTTGCTCACCGTCGCGAAACATGATCCGCACCTACTCGCGCGCTTGCGGCGTGTTTTGCAAAACGAACATGTGCGCTGCATTCTCACGGCCACGCGACGCTTGGCGCAATTAGAAACGCTTGATGCAACCGGCACTTCGCCTTTCTTGCATGGTTTCGTTCCTCCGCTTTATCTCGCGCCGTGGTCCGAAGCGGAAGCGCGCGTCTTTCTTGCGCACGCCGGCTTTGCCGATGAAGCGCAACGTGAGCTTTATGCGCGCAGCGGCGGTCATCCTTTCGTTTTGCAATTGCTCGCCAAACGCACAGTGGAGTTGGGCGAGATTGCTGCCGCGTATCAACATTTGCAAAACGATGCCACGGTGCATAATTTTTTCGCTGTTGATTGGAACACGTTGCAACCCGTTGAGCAGCTTTTATTGCAGCGCTGCGCGAACGCTACGGGCGGCAACATGCACGACACGGAATCGCGCGTGGCGTTGCAAACGCTCGCTGCACTCGGTTTGATTATCGCGCACGAAGGTCAATGGCAAGTGCGCATGCCGTTGTTTCAAACTTGGCTTGCGCAAATGAAGCAAGCAACAAGCACGCAGCAAACCATTGCCATGTCCGGCAATTTGCAGCCCGGCGAGCGCGTGGGCGAATATGAAATCCTACACGAGCTTGGACGCGGCGGGATGGGCATCGTGTATTGCGGCCGCGACGTGCATTTGCAGCGCCTGGCTGCAATAAAAATTCTGCACGCAGATTTGCTCGGCGAAGAGCATGCGCGCACACGGTTTCTCGCCGAAGCGCGCACGGCATCGCTCTTCCATCACCCGCACGTCGCGACGATTTACGGCATCGCGTTTAAAAACGAAACGCCGTGTTTGTGCATGGAATACGTCGCAGGATTGCGTTTGGAGCACTGGGCCAAATCTCCCGAGGCGACATTCGCGCGTAAACTTGAAATCGCAAAACAGATTGCCTCCGCTTTGGCCGCGGCGCACGCGATTCCTTTGATCCATCGCGACCTCAAGCCGAGCAACATCATGGTGCGCCACGACGGCGTGGTGAAACTGCTCGATTTCGGCATCGCGCGCCGCTTATCGCATGCAACGCGTTTAACGCAAGCGGGCCAAATGCTCGGCACGCTCGCATATATGTCGCCCGAGCAAGCGAGCAATCTCGAACTCGACACGCGCAGCGACGTTTTTTCTTTCGGCGCGGTACTGTATGAATTATTCGCAGGCCAACCTGCGTTTACTGGCGACAACGAGTTAGCACTCGCTTATAGCATTGTGAATGAAACGCCGCGACCGTTGGCAACGTCTTTTCCGCGAGCATTGTCAGACTTGCTGCAACGCATGCTCGCCAAACTTCCTGCGCAGCGGCCCCTAAATGGACAAGAGGTTTCACATTTATTGGAGGCGCTAGCGGGGAATTAATCGACTTTTTTTCCAAACGTGTCCAGATTCAAATTTTCGGTTGCGACCAAGCCGGCAAACGCTGCACAACCACACGATGAAAACATCGAGGTCAAGAATTCCTCATGAACTTGCGCCGTCGGAGGCATTTGCTGTTGCATCGTTGCTCTCGTGCACGTCGATTTCGATTAGAAACGCCGGGGCACACGGCTTTTTTCTTTTTCTGCCTTCTCCTTCTGCTCACACATCTACACTGTCATTCTCCGCTCCCCCCATTTACGCTTACCGAAGAAAAAATTATCGCTCTGTTGCGCAACAATCCCTACGATCATTGCTTTCCAGCGCGGGAGCAGGCTCTGCTCGCAAGCGGGTCGTTCGAAGCGCTTGCTGCGCTAGCAGCAGAGCAGCCGTATGAAGCTAGTGTCTTGTTTCATTCTTCTTTAGAAAAAAGCCTCCGCTATCACTATTACGCCCAACCGGATTCGTTCGCACTGAATGCGCGCTTGGCAACGCAGCTTGCCGAATTTATGGCGCGAACGCAAGCCGATAGTTTTTTCCTGCGCCGACAAAAATATTTGCAGGAGCATATTCAAAACGATCCTCCGCGCTTGCGGCAATGGCTGTTGGCCAATGCGTTTTTTATTCGCGGGTTGAACCTAAACGTCACCGACGGCGCGTTGGAGTTGCGGTGCTTGGCTTATGCTCGTGCGCAATTTCACGAATTGGGTGACGAGAAAAAAGTCGCCGACATTCTCTGGCTCACGCATTTCTATCGCGATCGGCAAGGCGAACGCGCCGCCAAGTTGCAAACAGAGATTTCGCGCTGGCTGGCATTGAGCCAAAGCATTGGCTATCGTGATGGCGAATTAGAAGCATACCTGGCGCGCGCGGAAAAATTTGGCGAAGTGGGTGAGCGCGATTCCGCCTCGGTTTACTACAATCGGGCCGAGGCCTTGTCTGAGCGTATCGGCAAAACCATCACCCTCGCGCACGTGCTCCATGGGCGTGTGCTAGCGGCGATGGCGCGCGGCGATCTCGCCTATGCCGCGGAACTGGTGCAGCGCGGTTTGCAGTTCAGTCGCGCGCACGGCTATCGTTATGTTACCGCGGATTTGCTTGAAAAGCGTGCGCTCCTGCAGCACTTCAAACAAGAATATCGCGGCGCCATGGATACGCTCGCCGCTGCCATTGCATTACATCGGGTGGTCGCCGAGCGCATTGATTTGCCGCCGCTGTTTCTTTTGCAAGCGCGCATGCTGTTCGAGCTTAATGATTTTGCTGCCGCTTTGGTCGCAGCAGATTCTGCGTTGCAAAATTATCTGACGTTGGGCGATCACGCCGGCCAAGCGCGCACCTATGGCCTCCTCGGTTTGATTTATGCGCGCACGGAGAATTGGGAAGCCGCAATTCAAAATGAACAACATGCCGTCAAAAGCCTGGCGCACGCCGATACGCTCATGGAAGT
The DNA here is from genome assembly GCA_041918175.1 of bacterium. Lineage (GTDB taxonomy): Bacteria > Zhuqueibacterota > Zhuqueibacteria > Zhuqueibacterales > Zhuqueibacteraceae > JABWAN01. The sequence continues at coordinate 55,800 of JAYRWE010000022.1, read as the reverse complement.
CATGGAGCTGTGGAATCAACTCGGGGAATTGCGTTTACAAATGCAGGAGGTAAACCATGCGCGCGCAACCTTCGCGCACGTGTTAGCGTTGAGCCGCAAGCGCGGCTTTGCATTAGGGCAAGCGCAAGCGCATTTGGGCTTGGGAAAAATTGCTTGGCGCGCGGCCAAGCATGACACGGCGCGGGTGCATTTCAAAGCCGCTCTGGCGTTTGCCGAGGCTGCCGAATTGCGCGAAGTTTTATGGCAATGCCATTTTCGTATGGCGCAAATTGAAGCGCATGCGGGGCATAAACAACGCGCACTAGAACATTATCAAGCCGCCCTTCGGCATTTGGAATTGATTCGCAACAATATTGCGCGTTTGGAATTCAACCTGAGTTATTTTAGCGCCGTGCAAGAAGTATTCGACCACGCGATAGCTTTTGCGGTTGACGACTTGCATGACGCCGAACTCGCTTTGCGTTTTATGGAACAGAGCCGTGGCCGCGCGGTGTTGGCGCGTTTGCAAAACGCCGCTGCACAGGAGCCTGCGGATGAACAGCTTGAGGTGGAACGGCTCTTCCGCACGTTTGATGATTCCACCGCGGCGATCGCATATCGCGTCACCGCTGCCGCGTGCTATTTCGTTTTCATCCATCGTGGCGATCTCAAAGCGCATCGCCTGCCGGTGACGCGCGCGCAACTTACGCAAACGGTCAAAGAGCTGCGCCATGTGTTAGGCGTCGAGGAACGCGAGGTATTTGCTCACCGTCTGCGCCAAGCGCGCGAAGGTTTGATTGCAGACACGGAGCGCGCGTGCCTGGCGGCTTATCAACAAGTGCTTGCACCGCTTGCCGCGCAGCTACGTGGCGTGCGCAGTTTGTACATTGTTGCGGATGGCCCATTGCACTATCTCCCCTTCGCGGCGTTGTTGCCCTATCGCGGTGGTCCGTTTCTCATTGAGCAGTTTGAGCTTGCGTTCGCGCCCAGTTTGTCCGTGCTCAAAATTTTGCGCGAACAAAAATTGCCGTTCGACGCGAGGCGAATGCAACAAGCGCTCGTGCTCGCGTTGGCTTCGCAAACCATTCCGCATGCGGTGACGGAAGCGGCGGAAGTCGCACAAATTCTAACTGCTACAAAAGAGCAAATCTATACGAAGCTCACGCGCCAAGAGCTGGCGGATTTGTTGGAACAACCGCATGCGCTGACGCACCTTGCATTACACGCGGATTTAAACGACGCTTTGCCGTTCCATTCGTATTTATTGTTGGAGGAAGGGCGAAGAAAAATGCAGAGCACGACGCTCAACTGGTTTGCGTCGCTGCGCCGAGCGCTCACTCCCGCATCGGGAAAACCTCCGGCGCAGGATCGTTTGTTTTTGGTCAACGATCTCTTGCCTCTCAATTTGCATCACACCGAATTGATCGTGCTCTCGGCATGCAACACGGCTTTGGGGCAGGAAATCAGCGGAGAAGGAATGATGGGTTTGACGCAGGGATTTTTATGTGCCGGCGCCGCACGTTTGATTACGAGTTTATGGGCCGTCGATGATCAACGCACGTTTGAGTTGATGAAGTATTTTTACGCCGCGCTCATCGTCGAGCAACAGCCCCCGGGGCGTGCGCTGCGTGCGGCACAAATCAAACTGGTGCGCGAACTGCGCACGCAATATCCCGGGTATCCCTTTCCCATGTTTTGGTCGGCATTTGTTTTGACCGGCTCGATCCACTAAATCACGACTGCAGGAATTGCAGCCTTCACCTTCAACCTCAATTAGGAGAAGAATCATGTCTCTGCAAACGCCGCATCACGGCAGCGACGAAGAACGTCGCATCTATTGGATTCCGATTTGGGATGAAGCCTCGGCGCAAGGGCATCGCGCTGCGCCGAGTGTGCTGGCTTACACGAGCGAGGTGATCGGCCTCAAACACACGCCTTGCCCGCCCTGGTGTCACGCGCCTGCGCCTATTGGCCGCGGCTTCATCATGGCCACGCCCGTCTTCACCTTTGCGATGCTTGTCGCTGTGAGTGTCGTCTTTGGCCTCGGCGCAATTCCCTGGGTGAAAATTATTGTCGGCTCGCTCCTGGGAATTCCTGCCGGGTTCGGGTTGGGTTATTTGTATTACCTCGGTTCGCATTCGGCGATTCAACATTTTGAGATTGCGCTCGGGCGCAAGCAACTACTTGATGAGGTTAACAAGAAGGGACTTTGAAACCACTTGCAACGCTCCTTTCTTTTTGTCCATCCCCAAAAAACTTCCCTCGTGCTCGCAAGCAAACCGAGCGCGAGGGATTTTTTCGCACGACCCTCTCGGCAAAATTAGCGCAGCCCCGGTTGTATGTGGCGATTGGGCTAGCGCCTCACAAGCGCGCATCAGCTTGAGACGTGAACCTCGTTTTGTTTAATAACTCTCCTTCTCCGCGGGAAACGTTCCGGCTTTCACCTCTTGCCGAAACGCGCTAAACGCTTCGCGCATGCTGCGTCCGACCTCGGCATAACGCCGCACAAACTTCGGTTTGAATTTTTCGAACAGGCCAAGCATATCGTGCGTCACCAAAATTTGGCCGTCGCACGACGGTCCCGCGCCGATGCCAATCGTGGGGATGCGCAATGCGCGCGTGACCTGCTCCGCAACCTGTGCTGGAATTTTTTCCAACACGAGCGCAAACACCCCGGCCTCTTGCAACTGCACCGCTTCTTCCAACAAAACCTTCGCGCTCTCTTCTTCCGAAGCTTGCAAAGCATAGCCGCCGAAGGCATTGATCGATTGCGGCGTCAGCCCGAGATGCCCCATCACCGGAATGCCGATTTGCACGAGGCGACGAATCGTTTGGACCATGACACTGCCGCCTTCGAGCTTCACGGCCTCGGCGCCGCCTTCTTTGAGCAACCGGCCGGCATTGAGCACGGCCTGCTCGGGCGAAACTTGATAAGAGAGGAATGGCATATCGGCCACGAGCAATGCGTTGTGCAAGCCGCGCCGTACCGCGCGCGTGTGATAAATAATTTCTTCGAGTGTGATGGGCAAAGTCGTTTCATGTCCCGCGAAAACCATGGCCACTGAATCGCCGACAAGAATCACGTCAACGCCCGCTTCATCAAGCAGACTTGCCGTGAGAAAATCATAAGCTGTGAGCGCCGCAATTTTTTCGCTGCGTTGCTTCATGGCGAGAAGGACGGGCGCCGTGATTTTTTTACGTTCTAGGGTTACGCTCATTGCATTCTCCGTTTATCCGATTGTCGTTCAGCCACGGCTTGGCCGTGGCTTTTCTTTTTGAAAAAGAATCGCGCACTTGCAGAGCGACTCAAACAAAGCAAGCCACGATCAAACCGTGGTTGAGCCGTAATAAAAAAAGCCGCACGAGCGCGGCTTGAGTCAGATAGGATATTTTGTATAAAGCTCGCCACGGCCAAGCCGTGGCTGAGCGATTACGATGCTTCAAGCACGTCGTCAATCACACCGCCACCGAGGACAACCTCACCATCATAAAACACGGCAGATTGCCCGGGCGTGATGGCGCGTTGCGCCTCATGAAACTTGACGCGCACGGAGTGCTCTTCAGCATCGTACAAACGCGCCGCGGCACCGGCATCGCGATAACGAATCTTGCTTGTCACGAGTCTGCCATTCGCGGGACGATGCTCGGCAATCCAATTCACTGAGGTCGCGATGAACTCATGGCGGAGCAATTCCTCTTCATCGCCGAGCGTAATGGTGTTGCTGCTCGGATCGATGTGCGTAACGAAGATGGGGCGTCCCACAGCGAGGCCAAGGCCTTTGCGCTGGCCGATGGTATAGAATGGAACACCGTGGTGCTCGCCTAGAACTTCGCCGCTTTGATCGACAAACGCGCCTTCGCCAAACGCAGCAACTTGCTCGGGCGCGCGCTCGCGGAGATAACGGCGATAGTCATTATCGGGAATGAAGCAGATCTCTTGGCTCTCTTTTTTCTCCGCGGTCTTGAGGCCGAGCGCGCGTGCGATCTCGCGCACTTCGGGCTTGGTTAATTCACCGAGCGGAAAGAGTGTGCGTGCGAGCGCAGCTTGGCGCACGCCCCACAGTGCGTAGCTTTGGTCTTTGTGTTGATCAATCGCGCGTCGCAATTCCCAACGCTGCGAGTAAGCGTTGAAAGAAACCCGCGCGTAATGGCCGGTTGCTAAAAAATCTGCGCCGAGGTCCTCCGACTGTTGCAGCATCGCGCCCCATTTAATAAAAGTATTGCAGCGCACGCACGGGTTCGGCGTGCGGCCGGAGAGATATTCCTGCACAAAGTTTTCTTGCACGCTGCGTTCGAAATACTCGCGGAAGTCGGAGACATAATGCGGCACACCGAGCTTGTGACACACCGCGCGCGCATCAGCAATCGTATCGAGCGAGCAACAACCGCTTTCGAAGTTTATGTTGCCGCCGCTCGCGTGATAATCCCACAAATTGAGCGTGATGCCGATGACACGATAGCCGTGCTCGTGCAACAACGCGGCTGCTACGGAGCTATCCACGCCGCCGCTCATGGCAACCACGACGGTTGCGCCGTTGCCGGAGGGGATTTGAGGGTTGGGAGACAAGTTTAATGACATGAGTATGGGCTAATAAAAAAAACGAAGACGAGGTGAAAGACAGTTTTTTTTGACTACACGCGAAACAAAAACATCCGCAGAAAAAGCTTAAAGCCCGGCGCACACACGAATCAAAAACGCACACGGAAAAGCCGGAAGTTTGTTCCATTACAGGAAAAAGTTTTTAAGCTGTCGACAAGTTTTCGATTCTCCGCTTATGCGCCCTTCGCTTCGCGAGAATCTTTTGCAGAGCTTCCAATGTGGCGTCAATCTCCGCCTCGGTCGTATATTTCCCGAAGCTAAAACGAATCGCAGAGTTGGCGCGTTCGCGGCTGACTTTCATCGCGCGCAATACGTGACTCGGCTCGACGCTGCCGGAGCTGCACGCGGAGCCGTTGCTCACCGCGAAGCCTTGCAAATCTAAACTCATGACCATCGCCAAGCTATCCATGCCCGGAAAAGAGAGATTAACCACGGCAGGCAGCCGATGGCTTGGGTGTCCATTCAAACTTGCTTGCGGATAAAGCTCGCGCACGCGCGCAATGAAGCTTTCGGAAAATTTGTGCAAGCGTTGCCATTCAATCTCCTGCTCTGCTTTGCGCAAAGCAACGGCTTTGCCCAAGCCAACAATTGCTGCGACGTTTTCCGTGCCCGCCCGACGTTCACGCTCCTGTTTGCCGCCATGTAGCAGCGAAGCGAGCTTGACACCGCGACGCACGAACAATGCGCCAACACCTTTCGGCCCATAAATTTTATGCCCCGACAAACTGAGCAAGGATACTTGCACAGCGCGCAGGTCGAGAGAAATTTTTCCAAAGCTCTGCACCGCATCCGTGTGAAAAAGAATGCCTCGCTCTTGCGCGAACGTTGCGAGTTCGGCAATCGGATTGATCGTGCCCACTTCATTGTTCGCGTGCATGATCGAAACGATCAACGTGTCCTCGCGCAGAGCGCGAGCAACGGCATTCACAGTGATCATGCCGGTTTCATCAGGCTCAACAAATGTACAAGCCCAACCGCGCGCTTCAAGTGCGCGCACAGTTTGCACAACGCTCGGATGTTCAACCCGGCTTGTGATCAAATGTCCAGGCCTGGCGCAATGCTGCGCGATCCCGAAAAGCGCCGTGTTGTTCGACTCTGTGCCGCCACTGGTAAAAATTATCTCTTGCGGCAAAACGTTTAAGGCGTGCGCAACAGTTTCGCGCGCCGCGTCGATTGCCACTTTGGCTTCACGACCAAAGCTATGAATGCTCGAAGCATTGCCAAAATGTTCCATCATATATGGCCGCATCGCTTCCAACACCTCAGCGGCAAGCGGTGTCGTGGCGCAATAATCTAAATAGATATGATTCATAGAGATTCTCGCATGCTGGCAATATACCCTGACGCTCTAATTTTTTCAAGGCATTTTCCCCCTTATCGCGGGCAAAAATTTTTAAAAAAATTTTAGTCGTGTGGGAACAAAACTACGTGGGTTTTCGTTGTAAGATCAAAAGCTGTTCGGCTTCGCAGCAATGTGGAGCCTTGAGCGGCTAAGGGCTATCAGCGCAGTACTGGCGGCGCTCGCTGATAGCCTATTTTTTTGTGGGGAGTACCTTCTTCGTCAAATCTTCCAGCGCAAACCACAGCAAGATTAGCCACGGCAAGCCGTGCTGCACCGTGTCCCACCAATCAATACTTTTCATTCCTTCCGCTCCTCCCATTATCCAACGCAGCTTGCCCCAGATGTGTGGCTCCGGCACATACGGCGCGAGACCGATCGTCAAGCATGCGAGTATGACCACACCATAACGCTTCACGATGGGGTTCTGCAAGATCGTTTGGTTCATCAATTTTCCCTTATCCAAATTTTTACGCTTTGCGCCGGCACTTCAAGTTGCATGCTAGCCTCCGCGCGCAGACGGCTATCTTTTTTTCCGGCAATACCTTTCTCCGGCTCGACGCGCTCGTCGTTGGCAACGAGCTTCCAATTTGAATTGGCCGGCAGCACAACGTGATCAAACATGCCTACGCGCGTGTCAGTATTTACCAACACCAGCAAGCGCTCGCTGATCATGTAGCCGAGCAAATTCACATTCTCCGGCTCGAACCATTTGACATAATCCGCCGGCGGTTTTTCTGCGAGACGGCAGACTTCGCCGGCTTTGCTGTTGCGCAGCGCAATCAAGCCGCGCCAGTAGCGATACATGTTGTCGTAATCATTCGCGCTCCCACTGCGACTCTTGCCTTTGTTGCTCCATTCAAACTCGTTTGCTTTGCGCAAATTATAGGTGTCACGTTTGCCGTGCAAATAGATCGGGCCGGTGCGCGTTTGCTTCACGACTTCTTCGAGCGGAGCCGAAGCTTTGCTGCGCATAAGCTCCGTGCCGCCGTGCAACACTATCGGCCCAAGCGAAGTGAAGAGCATCGCCGTCGCGATTTTGAACGGACCTTCATCTACGCCTTTGCGTCCGTCCCAATCGGAAATCGCATAACGATCGGCCATGGCCCAATCATCGTGAATGTCCATGTAGTTGATGCCGTTGAGCGGCGTGTGCTCCGTGGGAAAATTTGCCGCGATGGCTTTCTTCGCGTTCTCGCGCTCGCGATTGCCGCCCGCATAGCCGCGATCTTTCAACTTGTCTTTCGGCGCGCTCGGCGGGCCGTGCACCGCGTTGCGAAAATCATCATCGAAATACGTGATCGGCGCATCGGCTTTGTACCAATCCCAATCTGGATTGTTTTGAAAATTGGGATCGCTCGAATCTATCCACGGCTCGCCGTAGAGAATGATGTCCGGCCCAAGCGCTTCGCGCAATGCGAGCATGGTTTGTTTATCCGTCAACCCCGCGAGATCGATGCGAAAACCGTCCACGCCGTATTCTTCCACAAAAAATTTGCACTGCTCGATGATCCAGCGTTGCGTCATCAAACGTTCTTCGGATTTGGTCTCATTGCCAAACACGCCCACGAGCTTGAGATTGCCGTCGGTGCGATAGTAGTATTGCGCATCGAACGCTTTGAAGTTGAACACGTAATCGCGGCTATCGATGTTTTCCGCGGTGTGATTGAACACGAAGTCGAGCAGCACGGCAATGTTCTTTTTATGAAAAGCCGCGACCATATCGCGGAACTGCTCGTTCTGCGCGCCGTGCTCCGTACCTTTGCTGCGATAGCGATTTTCGAGCGCGAAGAAATTTGAGATGCGATAGCCCCATTGATAGTTGTGCTCATGGATGCCGCGCTCGATCATGTACGGATCATTCAGAAACGCCTCTTGCCATTCGTCATCGGGATAGTGCATGAACTCTTGCACCGGAAGAAGATGCACGGCATTGATGCCAAGCTCCACCAAATGATCGAAGCCGATCTTCTCGCCTTTCGCATTGCGCAAGCCCGACTCCGCCATTCCCGCAAACGCGCCTTTCTTTTTTTCATCCAAACCCTCCAACGCCGTGGTGAAGTCTTGCACATGAACTTCATACGCAATCAAATCTTTCATGTGTGGCCGGCCGTGGGGCAAAGGCGGCGGCGGTGAGACGCGCGGCCACACGCGGCTGCGGCCCTGGGCATCGACATTGACGCGCGCATAGGGATCATTCACATGCACGGGTCGTTGCTCATAAAAATAATTGCCCGGATCGTTCGCGCCGTGCACCGTGAAGTCATAATACTTGCCGGCAAGATTGCCCGGCGCGGCAAACTCCCACACGCCGTCTTCGTCGCGTTGCATCTCGTGCGTTTGAAAAGCCTCGCCTTCCGGCTGTTCATAAAGATAAAGCTTCACGTTCGTTGCGCGCGGAGAGAAGACGCGAAACCACGTTTGATTGCTTTGCGCATTGTAATTCGCACCGAGCTCTTTGTTCGAATACAAATGCCGAAAGTAGCCGTCGAATGAAGCCAAAGCTTTTTGTTGGAGATAAAGCACCTCGACATAGTGCACGCGCTTGAGATCGAGCGGCTGCACGGGACGAAGATGCAATTCACTCGGCGAAATGCGCAGCACGTTGGCAAGCGCGAGCGCGGAGCCGTCCGCCATGCTCAAACGATAATCGCTCGCTTTGAGCGAGAGCTTGAGGTTGTCTCCAGTAATAAGGACACGCACATGCTGCGCGCTCACCAGCTCGGCACGCACCTGCGTGGGTGTGATCTCATGCGCAAACACCAAATTTCCTCCTTTTTGATTCGGCACAGAAGCGGGCACGTCCAACCACACACCGTCATCGATTCTAAATTTGAACTGCGCGCCCGGCTTGATGTTCGCAAACGCGGGATTGAAACGAGCGAGCAGCCATACTCCCGTCTCGTCTTTTGAACGCGCCATCTTCCATTCTCTATCATTCATGTCATGATTCCACCCGCGCATGTCGCCTTCGACGAGCACGCGCTGCGGCTGCACGCGATAGAGCTTTTCATCAAACACAAAAACAGAAGTGTCGCCGCGCAGCGCGTAGCCTTGCAAACGAACCTGTTCTGAGGATTGGGCCTGTGCTTGTGTCACAACGACAAATGCCGACACGAACACCAGCCCATATTGGCGAAGAAAGTAACGTGACATGGAATTCTCTTTCCTAAAAAAATCGTGTTCGAGAGGAACAACCTTTTCTTGCAGAGCGGGTGCGCTCTATTTCACGGCAACCGACGACTTACAGAAGTGTTCCGCTGTGATCATGACTGCAAGATAACAGATTTTAATTTTTAACCAAACATATACTCTGCGCAATGTTTTTCAAGTCCCTGAGGCAACAAATTCGTTAGCCGCGATCCACATTTTTTGCGTTCTGCTTCGTGTTGCTTTACGCATTCGTCGCGCGTGGTAGATACTAATGGCTTCGAATCTCGTGTGCAATGGCTCATCTGCTCATGCGCAGTTTCATTTGGAAGAAGCGCGCAGAAGAAGATGCGCCATCGTCGAATGCAAGTTACACGGATGCGTAACTCACGTTTGACCTGCTTTTCTCAAGGATGGGAGAAGCACCACGAATAAACCTATCTATGGGTGTAACAATGTCTCGTTTTATCCTGCGAGCAGCTTTGCTGCTCCTTTCCGCAGTCGTGTCCTCATTTCTTTCCACCACCAGCTTTGCGCAAGAGGTGGAGACGGAAGACGTCAAACCCAAAGGCGCAACGCCGTATCGCGGTGCACAATATTTCCTCGGCGAAGAAGACGAATTGCTCATGCGTGTTAATATCTGGGGCTTCGTTCGCAAACCGGGACAATACATGGTGCCCACAGATACCGATCTCATTTCCCTCATTTCGTTTGCCGGCGGTCCGGTCGAACAAGCCAAAGTCAAAGCGATCAAAATTGTGCGCACGTTTGAAGCGGCGACACCGACGACCAACACCCAAGTTCTCGCTTCAGGCTCTGCTCCGCAAAACAACTCTGCCACTGGCACCAACCTTGCCGAAAAAAAGAAGGCAGAGGCAAGTCGCGTTTTGCAAGTGGATGTGAAGCAGTATCTCAAATCCGGCGATCGCAATTTGATTCCGGCATTGCAGCCGGGCGATACGATCGTAGTGGAAGGCTCCGCTTTCAATACCGTCAATAAAGTTCTCGATTTCGCCTCTAAAATCGCCGTGCTCGGACAGATTTATTTTTGGGTCTCGGTCGCGAACGACCGCAACTAATTTGCACCGAGAAAAAATTGCGCTCCTCGCGCAAGATTTTCTCGCGACGCAGTTGCAGGGCGCGCGCGTGCGACACGGTGGAGGCTTTCTTTCGGGAGCAAGGCTTGTGCTGGCCCTCCCTTCATCTTTCACATTTGAATAATCAGTAACGGAAATTGCAACCATGGAAGAGTTACACGAGAGGCAAACCTCGTTCAACGACTATATGCGGATTTTCTACCGCGGGCGCTGGATCATCATCAGCACTTTTCTGGCGGTGATGGCGATCACGCTTTACATCACCTGGACCACAACGCCCGAATTCGAGGCGAAAGCCAAGCTCATGATCGAAGAAAAGGGCATGGAGCATGAGTTGTTCGACATCGGCGGCCTCATGAAAAAAGAAACGATGATCAACAACCAGGTGGAAATTCTCAACAGCCGCAGCCTGGCGGAAACCGTGATTACGCGCCTGCAAACTTCCGAGTTTGCCGATCAATTGGAAATCATCAATCGGCGGCAAGCCAACAAGATGAGCCTGCTCGCCGACGCCGGGCATTGGGTGATGAGTCTCTTTGGCGCGAGCGATACCGCGAAAGAGGAAGCCACTTTCGACGATTTCGTGGAAGATTTGCGCGAGCGCATCACCATCACACCGATTCGCGATACGGACATGATCGAAATTCGCGTGAGCGCGGCCTCGCCCGAGGAGGCGACGTTCATCACCAATACGCTGACCACGGCGTACAGCGAAAAGAATCGCTTGAGCAGCCAGGAAGAAGTGCGCTTGGTGAAAAATTTTCTCGAAGACCAACTTTCTTCCATCAAAGATCAACTCGGCAAATCCGAAGACGAACTGAAGCAGTTCAAGCAAACCGAAAAAGTGGTGGCGCTTTCGGAAGAGACGGAAGAGTTGATCAAAAAGCTCGCCGAGTTTGAAGGCTTGTACAACGAAGCGTTAACGGATTACAACTCGAATCAACAGCGCTTGGCTTACATCAACAAGCAGCTTGATCTCAGCAAGGGGAATATCGATCTGCAAAACATTTCCTCGACGCCTTATTTCGAGGCTTTGAAAAAACAAATCGGCGAATTGCAAGGCAAGCGCGCGTTTTATGTGACCAACTTGATCAATCAAGGTGTGTATCGCGAAGACGATCCGCAAATCACCAAATACGATACGCAGATCGAAGCGCTCAACAAACAATTGCGCGACGAAATCGTCAAGCTCGCGAAAGTGGATGTGCTCGATCCCGTTGCTCTCAGCTCCAGCTTGATCCAACGCAAGATCGAGTTGGAAGCCGGTTTGCAAGCGCTGCAACCCAAGCTCGAAGCGCTCAAAGGCATCATCAGCGAATACAGCCGCCAATTGGAATCATTGCCGGAGAAAAGCTTGCAGCTCGCGCGCTTGGAACGTTCGGCTACGGTGGATGAAAAAATCTATTTGATGATGGAAGAAAAGTATCAGGAATCGCGCATTACGGAGGTGGGGCAATTAGGGCAAGTGCGCATCATCGATCCCGCGCGCGCCCCGAGCATTCCGATTCGCCCGCAAACGAAATTGAATCTCGTCATCGGCGTGTTGCTCGGACTGAGCCTGGGTTTTGGCTTGACCTTCTTGTATGAGTTTATGGACAACACGGTGCGCTCGATTGAAGACGTGGAGAAGATCGGCGTCACCGTGCTCGGCTCCATTCCGGTGATCAAAGAAGATGAAGCGCTCAAACGTCTCAAAATTTTTCCGTCGCACATGAACGGCAAAAACGGTGCGCTTAACACGGATGAAGCGAAGGCCACGGCCGCTCGCTTGATTACACACTTTGCGCCGAAATCACCGATCTCCGAAGCGTATCGCACCTTTCGCACCAATTTGCAATACACGAAGCTTGATAAAGATTTGCGCGCGTTGCTCGTCACCAGCCCCGGCCCGGGCGAAGGTAAATCGACTTCGGTTTCCAATCTTGCCATCACTATGGCGCAAATGGGCAGCCGCGTGTTGTTGATCGATTCCGATTTGCGGCGTCCGGTGTTGCATTCGATTTTCAAAGTTGATCGCCGCGTCGGGCTTTCGAACGTGCTCGTCGGTCGTGCGACGATTGAAGAAGCCGTGCAGAAAACCGAAATCGAAAACCTCTTCGTGATGCCGTGCGGCACGTTGCCGCCAAATCCTTCGGAACTGCTAGCATCCAATGCGATGACGCGCACACTGGAAGAAATGAAAACCATGTATGACATGGTGCTCTTTGACAGCCCGCCGATCATTGCCGTCACCGATGCGGCTGTGCTCGGTTCGCGCCTCGATGGCGTGATTCTCGTGGTCAAGTCCGGACAAACGGATCGCGAAGCTGCGTTCCGGGCCTATACGTTGTTGAAGAATGTCAACACGCGCATTCTTGGCGCTGTGCTCAACGGCGTGCAGATCGAGAGCTTGTACGGCAACTATTACTATTACTATCACTACTACTACTACGGCAAAGACGGCGAGAAAAAACGCAAGCGCCGTTCAGGCTCCGTGACTCCCAGCAAAAGTACGACATGAACGAAAAATTTGTAACCATCGTTTCCGGCCTGCCGCGCTCCGGCACTTCGATGATGATGAAAATGCTTGAAGCCGGCGGCTTGCCCGTGGTTGCGGATCACCTCCGCACCGCGGACGAAGACAATCCCAAAGGCTATTACGAGTTTGAGCGCGTCAAGCAAATCGAGCACGACAAAACTTGGTTGCCGGAGGCACAAGGCAAAGTCGTCAAAATGATTTCGGAATTGCTGCGACACTTGCCGGCAGATTTCAATTATCGCGTCGTGTTCATGCGCCGCAAGCTTGAAGAAACGCTCGCTTCGCAAAGGCAAATGCTCGTGCGCCGCGGCCAGCCGACGAATGCGGTCAGTCCGGAGAAATTGACCGAGTTGTTTCAACGCCACCTCGAACGCACGTTTGCCTGGCTCGCACAGCAGCCGAATTTCGCCACGCTTTATGTCGAGTATGCGGAAGTGATGCAAGACGCGGCGACACAGGCGGAACGCATCAACGCTTTCTTGGGCAACACCCTGCAGGTTGAAAAGATGATCGGCGTGGTTGATCAAGCTTTGTATCGGCAGCGCAAATAATCGCACGACACTTCATGACCTCTTCGACGCAAACCGCGCCTCGTTATGATGAAGCGCGCAACAAACTCGGCCTGGTAGCGCGTGTGCGCCGCAAAATTCGCAAGACGCGCGGACAAAAGATTTTTGCGCTCCCGACGGTGCAACGCCAAACCGAGCCGCCGATTTTCATCATCGGCGTGCATCGCTCCGGCACGACATTGTTGCGTTTGGTGTTGGATAGCCACTCGCGCATCGCGGTGCCGCGCGAATCGGTTTTTCTTTTGCCCATGAGCGAGATGTGGCGCGACGAAACCGCGCTGCTCGGCTTGAGCGGCTTAGGCTTTTCGAATGAGCATGTAACGCTCAAGCTGCGCGAGCTTGCCGATTACTTCTTTGCCGCCTATGCGGCTTCGCGCAACAAGCCGCGTTGGGCGGATAAAAGCCCGCAATACATCAATTGCCTCGATTTCATCGAGCAGCTTTATGGGCCGCATTGCAAGTACGTTTTCATCTATCGCAACGGGCTTGATGTCGCCTGCTCCATCGGCACGCGCGAAGTGTTCAAACTGGCTAAGCCGCATCAAGAAGCGTGCGGCGATCCGTTCCTCGGCGCGGCGCGCTATTGGTCGGTGCAATGCCAAAAGATGTTGCAGTTCGAGCAAGCACACCGCGAGCGCATTTTCACTGTGCGCTACGAAGAGCTCGCGCAAAGCCCGGAGCCGATCGCGCGCAAGCTGTTCGCGTTTCTCGGCGAGCCTTGGGAGCCGCAGGTGCTTGAATTTCACAAGCAACAACACGACACCGGCTTCCTCGAAGATCCCATTGCTTCGATGAGCAAAGGCTTCAACCCGAGTTTGAAAAATTACGAAAAGCTGCCGCAAGAATTGGTGCAAGGCATGAAGCGCGAAGCGCACGACATGCTGCGCGAGCTTGGATATGAAGTCGAGTGAAATGAACGTTCGTAGTAGCGCCTTCAGGCGCAACCCGCTCCGAACATTTTGATCCTAAAGGGTCTACTACAAACTTCGCATCAGGACGATAACTTTTACTAGGAGAGTTCCCTCATGAAACTGCTCATCACCGGCGGGGCCGGCTATGTCGGCTCCGTGTTGATTCCGCGCTTGCTGGCCGCGGGCCATCACGTGCGCGTGTTGGATAACCTCATGTTCGGCGGCCACGCGCTGCTCCCTTTCTTCGGCGACGCGCGTTTTGAATTTCACAAAGGCAGCATTCTCGATGAAAATGCCGTGCGCCAAGCAACGCAAGGCGTGGATGCGATTGTGCATCTCGCGGCCATCGTCGGCTATCCCGCGTGCAAGAAACACGAACAACTGGCGCACGACGTAAACGTGATCGGCACGAAGATCGTCGAGAAAAATCGCGACCGCAATCAGCTCATCGTTTATGCCTCCACCGGCTCAAACTATGGCGCGGTCGTCGGCCAAGTTTGTACGGAAACCACGCCGCTCAATCCGCTGACGATTTACGGCGCCACGAAGACGCAAGCCGAAACTCACCTGCTCAATTCTCCCAACACGATTTGCTATCGTTTCGCCACCGCCTTCGGCGTGTCCCCGCGCATGCGTCTCGATTTGCTCATCAATGATTTTGTTTATCAAGCCGTGAAGACGCGCAATCTTATCATCTATGAGAAGGCTTTTAAGCGCACGTTCATTCATGTGATCGACATGGCGCGCAGTTTCATGTTCGCTTTGGAAAATGCCGAGCGCATGATCGGCGAAGTGTACAACGTCGGTTCCGAGAACATGAATTACAGCAAAGAAGATATCGCCACCGTGGTGCGCGAGAAAGTCGATTTCTATCTCCACTTCGCGGACGTGGGTAAAGATGAAGATCAACGCAACTATGAAGTTTCATATGCAAAGATCAACAAACTCGGCTACAACACGACGATCTCCGTGGAAGACGGCATTGCCGAGTTGATCAAAGCCTATCAAGTGATCGACGTGAAAAATCCGTATGCGAATGTTTGATTGAGCAATTCCCCCCTTGAGGGGGGCCAGGGGGGGTAGCCCGGCAACGTGCGCAATTTAAAAACCTTCAACGCTGTTAAGAACACCCCCCTAACCCCCTCAAGGGGGGAATTGATTGCGCGCTCGCAGACCCTCACATTTTAATTAAGAGCTGCGCCGAGCACGAGGGAAGGTTCTTACAGAATGACAGTGAAAGATTTTTATCGGAGTCATCATGAGCTTTTGGAAAAATAAAAGAGTATTGATCACCGGCGGCAGCGGCTTTCTTGGCAGCCACATTGTTGATCGTTTGCAAACGCTGGGCTGCGAGTTCTTCGTGCCGCGCAAGAAGCATTATGATTTCACGCGCCTCGATGCGGCCGAGCTGTGCTTTGCCACTTATAAGCCCGAGATCGTGATCCACTCCGCGGCCTATTACGGCGGCATTTGGATCAATCAACTTTATCCCGGCCGCATCTTCTATGAGAATCTCGTCATGGGCGCGAACATCATGGAAGCGGCGCAGCGCCACAACGTTGCGAAGGTCGTGCAGATCGGCACCGCGTGCTCGTATCCCGGCTATTTGGAAAACGAGTTGGCGGAAAAAGATTTGTGGAATGGTTTACCACACGAGACCGTGGTGAATTATGGCATCACGAAGAAGATCATGAACATTCAAGGCGCGGCTTATAAAAAGCAATACGGCTTGAATAGCATTCATCTCATTCTCACGAATCTCTATGGCCCGCGCGACACGTATCATCCCGACCGTTCGCACGTGGCTGCGGCGCTCATTCGCAAATTTGTCGAGGCCAAACTCAATCGCGCAGCGGAAGTTGAGGTTTGGGGCACGGGCAAACCTATTCGCGAGTTTTTATATGTCGATGATTGCGCCGAGGCGATTTTGCTCGCCACCGAAAAATATAATGAACTGGAGCCGATGAACATCGGCACCGGTGTGGGCACGAGCATTCGCGAATTGGCCGAGACGATTCAACACGCGAGCGGCTACAGCGGCAGCATTCGTTGGAACACCGAGAAGCCCGATGGTCAATTCAAGAAAGTGCTCGCCACGGAAAAGATGAAGCGCGTGTTGCAATGGCAACCGCCAACCAACTTGGCCGCAGGTTTGGAAAAGACCATTCGCTGGTATGAAGCAAACAAAGCCGAAGCGGATGCGCGGCTGTGAGTTCGTAGTCACGCCTTATGAATTTTGACGATCAACGAGACGGCCCCCCGCGTCCTGTCATTCAGGATGAATCTTTTTAAGCACTGGAATGCGTCTCCAGCGAGTAAAAAGATTCTTCCTGAATGACAGGTTTTTGAGGGCGATTACCGAATTTGAAAATCAAAATTCATTAGGCGCTCTAATCAATCAGGGAAGTCGGACTTGCACACGACGGCTTTAATAATTTGAACTATCCTTTGTGCAAGCCCGACTTCGCTCTACTCAGAGTGCAGCGTGATCGAAACTGAAACCCCACCACCAACACAGGAACGCAGCAAACAATCCGCGACGATGGCGAAACGCAGCGGCATTGTGTTCCTCGGCACTGCCGTGGGCAGAGTGTTTCATTTTCTCACGCAACTCGTGCTCGCAAATTTTATCGGCGTAGCCGCGTTTGGCGCATACACGCTCGGCTATTCCGTATTGAGTTTTTTAAGCGCGATGAGCCAGGCGGGTTTGCATCAAGCCACGGTGCGTTTTATTGCGATGGGGCGCGCGCAAGAGCGTCCCGAAATCGTGCGCGGCGTGTTGCGCTTCGCGGGCGCGCGCGTTGTCATCGTCTCGCTGCTCTTAGGAAGCGCGCTCTTTTTTCTGCGCGCGCCGATTGCCAACCACCTCTTTCATGATCCCGCATTCGCAACGACTCTGATGTGGACCAGCCTCGTGTTGCCGCTGTTATGCGGCGTCACTTGGCTCGGCTTTGCGCTGCGCGGCTTTCGCGCGGTGCAAGCGGAAGCTATCATGCGCGAGATCATAAGCCCCGGCATTTTTTTGCTGCTTTGTGCGCTGGCCGCGTTCGGCAATATCATGTCGCCGCAGGTTGCGTGGCTTGCGTTGTTGATCAGCACGGTGTTCGCGCTCGGTTATGGCTTGCTGCGTTTGCGGAGAGTGTATCAGAACATTCCCCCTTTGAGGGGGGATAAAGGGGGGTGTGCTTTTGAGATGAATACACGCGGCGAAGAACACCCCTCTGGACCCCCTCAAGGGGGGAATATGGAGGATGAGTTTAATCTCGGCAAAGAGATGCGGCGCTTCTCCTTGCCGATTTGGTTCAGTCGCTTGTTCACAACACTGATGAGTCAAGGCGATCGTTTGTTGCTCGGCGCGTTCAGCAGCGTCGTGCAAGTGGGGTTGTATCACGCCGCGTTTCGGCTCGCGGCGTTTCAAAGCATTGCGATGAATTCGTTCGTGCCCATGTTCAGCACGGCCATTGCCGAAGCGCATGCACGCGAGGATCGCGCCACGATCATCTACTATTATCGCCTCGTAGTGCGCTGGGCCATGCTCGTGACCATGCCGCTCTGTTTGATCTGCCTCGTGTTCGGCCGCAATCTGCTGCACGTGTTCGGCGCAGAGTTCGAAGCCGCGTTGCCGGTGTTGTTGATTATCACGCTCGCTTCGTTCATCGACGCGGGCGTCGGCCCGGGTGGACAATTTCTGCAAATGATCGGGCGCGAGCGCGCGGCTTCTGCGCTTGTGATTTTCACCGCGCTGCTCACGATTGGTTTGAACGTGTGGCTCATCCCACGCTATGGCGCAGTGGGCGCGGCAATTGGAACCGGCGCCGGCATTGCGTTGCTCAATCTCGGCCGGCTGCTCGCGCTGCGCAAATATCTCGGCGTGTTTCCCTATAGCAGATTGACGCTGCAACTCTTGCTAACGAGCGCAGGCGCGGGAATCGTGGCGTGGTTTGCTGCGCCGCTCGGCCTCATTGCGCAGGGAATGATTTTACTCGTGCTCTATGTGATCGGCATGCGGCTTTTTTGTTTGCACGAAGATGATCGGGAGATGTTGGAGCGGGTGGGGAAGAAAATGGGGTCGGTTGCGAAGAATCAAAGAGGAAGATAGGCGATGCGATTCAGCCACTCTTCGGCTTCGGTTGCTAGCCAAATTAAAACGAGTTCTTCAGCGACAATTTGCGTGGGCAGGTGTTGTGGGCTTTCATAATCTTGCCATCTCCAAGCTACGCTTCGCTTCCGCTATTTTTTGATAAAACATCGGATCCGCGTCGCGTGCTGCTTGACGATGGCTCTCATAATCGCGATGTCGCATCTGCAAATGCTCATCGATTTCTTTGCGGTGCGCCAAGTAGTATGTGATCGCGCCATAAACTTCTTCCAGCGTGAGCACGGGAAAATCCTGTGCAATGCTTTCGGCGCTCTGTCCGTTCCAAAATCCGTAGACAACGGAATCGAGCGAGACGCGGCTCTCGGCGATCCAATAGCCGTCATTTTGTTTTTCAACATAAGAAGTTTTCATGATCAAGCTCCTATAAGATGAACCGGTTTGCGCTCGTGCGCGGGATGAAATAAGAAACCTATTCTCGAATTGCAATAATAAAAATGCCCAAAGATTCTCCCAACTCTCGTCGCGTCTTCTGTTTCGGCTTTGACGGCGGCACGTGGACCGTGCTCCGGCCCTTGCTGGAAGCGGGCCGCATGCCACATCTCGCGCAACTCGCGCAAAGCGGCGTGAGCGGCGTGTTGCACTCGACGATTCCGCCGATCACGCCCGCGGCGTGGAGCACCTTCATGACCGGTTGCAACCCCGGCAAGCACGGCGTGTTCGATTTCATGGCGTATGATCCGCGCACGCATCACACGCATTTCGTGAACGCGACTTCGCTGCGAGCGCCGACGCTGTGGCAAGTGTTGAGCGAACACGGCAAGCGCGTGGCTGTGGTGGATATGCCCGTCACGTATCCGCCGCCGGAAATCAACGGCGTGGTGGTGAGCGGTCTCATGACGCCGAGCCGGCAATCGACTTTCACGCATCCCGCGAACGTGCTCGCTGAAATCGAGCAGCATCTTGGGTACGAGTGGCCTTTATTAAAAGAAGAAGAAGAGCGCGGCGGCTTGCACGATGACTTTGAGGGTTTTCTGAAATTGATGCAGCGCTTTCTGCAGAGCCGCACCGAGGCCATGCTCTATTTGCTCAAAAAAGAGCCGTGGGATTTTGCATTCCTCCAATGGCAATGCGTGGACTTCTTGCAGCATCCCCTGTGGAAATATTTGGAAGAGAAGCATCCCGCGTTTTCGCGCGCGCGTTATGAGCAAGTGGCGCGGCAATTTTTCGTGCCGCTGGATGAAGCGTTGGGGCGTTTGGTCGCAGCAGCGAAAACGTATCTTGGCAAGGAAACGCTATTTGTAATCGTTTCCGATCACGGTTTTCAACGCCACACCAAACGCGTGGAATTAAATCACTGGTTGCACGCGCACGGTTTTCTCGCTCCCGCGGAGCATCGCCGCACCTCGTGGATGCGTTGGGCGGAAGTGATTCGCAAGGCGGATGTACTGCATTTGCGCAAACGTTGGCTGCCCAAATCGCGGCGCAATGCTTTGGGCAATAAACTGCGCGCGCAGCGCATCGATCACGAACGTTCGCGGTTCTTTGCCGTGAGCTCATTTTGGGGCTATATCTATCTTGGCCCGCAGGCGAATTTGCAAGACGTGCAAACACTGGAGGCGAAGTTGAAAGCATGGCGCGATCCGCATACCGAGCAGCCGGTGGTGAAAAAGATTATTCGCCGGGAAGACGGTTTTGCGGGCGAAGCGCTCGCGCGTTTGCCGCAATTGATTGTCGAGCCGATGCCGGGCTATACTTTTTCTTCGAAAACTTATTTCAACTCCGGCAACGTGTTTGTGCCCGTGCCGCAGGAAGATTTTCAGCAAGGCACGCATGCGCGCGAAGGCATCTTCATTCTCGCCGGGCCGGAGATCGAGTGCTCGGCCTTGTGCGCCGCACCGCAAGCGCATTTGCAAGATATGATGCCGACGCTGTTGCATTGGCTCGGCTTACCAATTCCGAATCATTGCGACGGCGATGTGCGCGCAGAATGGTTCACGCCGGCGCAGCGCGGCCATGAAGTCGTTTATGCGAACACCAAGCTCGAGTTGAAAGACGAAGTCGAGTTAAATTCCGCGGAGCAAGAAGAGATTGAAAAGCATTTGCAGGCATTGGGTTATCTTTAAACGCGAGGGTCGGCATTTCGTCGAAAGCGGAACTATGAATGAGCCAATCAAAACAGATTTGAAGCGGACGTTTTTAATCGCTGCGGCCATGTGTTTTGCAAACGCATTGGCGCAACCGCAAAACTGCGGCTATGTTCCGACGATCGGCACGAAGAAGGCCGCGTTTACGTTCGCCATTTGGGGCGATCCGCAGGTGGCGCATTGGGCGCCGAACACAAAGTTTGATACGCCTTCGAACAAGGCGATACACGAATTGGTCACGCCGCGTTTGCGGCAATCCGTCGCGCTCACCAATGCGCTGCAACCGGAATTTGTCGTCACGCTGGGCGACAACATTCACAATTATGGCGAATGGGAAAATTATCAAGTATTGCTCGAGGCGATCAAAGGCTTGCGACCGCCGCTTTATATGCTCATGGGCAACCATGATCACATTCCCAAAGCTGACACGCTCGCCAGCAATCCCGTGAAGCATGTGGAGTTTGCGAATTTCCTTTCTGCGCAAAAAGCAGTGCAAGCGCCGGAGTTGGTGAATTATTCTTTCGATGCGGGCGAGTGGCATTTCGTGCTTTTCTCTTTGCCCGGCGGCGTCGGGTTCGGCGTGGATGCGTACCTCGGGCGTCATCCCGAGTTTATCGAGTGGTTAGAAAATGACCTCGCAGCGAATCAATCGCGGCCCACGATTTTCTTTACGCATCATCCGCTCCTGCCGGTTGGGCACGTGCGTTTCGATCATTACGGCCCAGGCCCGAAATATCGCGCGCGTTTGGTGGAAGCATTGACGCGCCACGGCAACGTGAAGTATGCTTTCTTTGGGCACGTTCACAATCCGGTCTCGGCCATTCCGCTCATTTCGTGGCAATACAAAAACACCGCGTTCATCGTTCTGCCCAACGTTGCGCATTCCGTGCGTTTGTATGATTATCAAGAGCACGCACAATCTTCTTGGGGCGTGGGCATGGTGCGAATCAACGGGCCGGAGTGCGAGGCAATTACGTTTCACACGCTCGCGGGCGAGGAGATTACGATTGCTCCGCAAGCGCTGCCGGTTTATGACGACGCGACGTATGGCTATTTGCAACCCGAGGGCAAACTACCGGCGACGAACGCGATACGCAACGGCGATTTTGAGCAGCCGTTTACTTCCGGCTGGTTGGTGAATCACCTCCTGCCTTATGATACGCCGCCGGTGTTGCGCCGTGAGCGACGCCTCGCCACCGACAATCATTTTCTGCATCTCTATGCCGAAGCGAGCAACCTGCCCAATGCTTCGGAAAGTTATCTTATGGCCTATGCGCGGCAAGCCGTGTTGAAACCGGCGCATGAGCAATGGCCTGTGCTCAAGCTGAAATACAAAATCGATTCCGTTGATTATCAACTCCCGGCATTGTGCCAAGCGTTCATCGAAGTCGCCGGCTATCACAAAGGCGTGCGCGAGCGGCAATTCGCAATCGGCTACGGTTTGGGGCGCGCGTTTGAAATGCCGCTCACGCATGGCCCGCATGCGAGCTTGACGCGCAAAATCACTTACGATACTTGGCAAGAGTTCACGATGTACCCGCGCAGCGACTTCAAGCGCTATTTCCCGGAGCTGAATTGGGAAGAGTTGGCGCTCGACAATATCGTGATCACGCTCGGCGTGTTTAACGATAACTATTCGCCCGAGGGCCGCGCGCCGAAAGTGAGCGTGAGCTTTGACGACGTGCAATGGTTCACTGTGCCTCAGCCGACGCCGCCCACTGCGGTGGAGGGCACTCCGCAGCGCGAACGCCCAGAGCGCTATGCGCTTTTTCCGAATTATCCCAACCCGTTCAATGCCGGCACGAAGCTCTCATTTGCATTGCGCCAAAATACTTTCGTGCGCCTGCGCGTGTACGATACCGCGGGCCGTTTCATCGCGATGGTACACGCCGGAGAAATGCTGGAAGGTTTTCACACTTTGGCGTGGACGCCGGCAGCCAGTCTAACCAGCGGAGTTTATTTCGCGCGGCTCGAAGCCGGTGAAATCGTGAAAACGCAAAAGCTGCTTTATCTAAAATGAATTTTTCTTGGCCGTTCTTTTTGAAATATGTTTGAAGTCACGAATAGCACATTTAGCGCAGAAACCACTTGCGCTCCCGCACGCCCCAAGCCGCGCGTGGTGATGCTCACTTTGCCGCCGCCCGCAGGCATCGCCTACTATGGCGCGTTGCTGGCAAACGCCATGAGTCGTATCGCACACGTGCGCGCCATCATTTGCGAAGAGATGAAAGACTTTGCCTTTGCCAAAGAATTGGAAGTCGTCGCAATTCAAAAACAGAAATTCTTGTCGCTGCCGCATCCCGCGCGTTATCGCGAAGTGCTGCGCTTGGTGGAAGAGTTTCAACCCGATTTGATTCACGACACGGCGGGCACGGGCTTTCGTTGGCAATTGGGCTTGTGGCCGTTGCTCGCTCCGCGTTGGCCGTTGTTGATGACCGAGCACAATCCGCAGCCGTTGGCCGCGATGGGCGGCGTCTATACGCAACTCACTTTGCGCGTTGCGTGGCATTATGCGCATCACTTCATCGTGCATGGCGCAACATGCCGGCAAGCGTTGTTGCAAGCGGGTATTCCTTCTCAAAAAATTTCCGTGAATCGGCACGGCAGTTTCGCCGCGTTTAATCAGCAGCGGCATGCCGAGGTATGCGAAGAGCAACACACCGTGCTGTTCTTTGGCGAGCTGCGTCCCAACAAAGGCATTTATCGCTTGGCGGAAATTGCGCGCGCAGTGCAGCGCTTGGTGCCTAACGCAAAATTCCTCGTCGCTGGAAAATGCACGCGGCTGCCGCAACGCGAAGCGATGAGCAAAGTGCGGCAGTTGGTGGCAACGCTGAAAACGACCCCCGGCTTTGAAGTGCATGAAGGTTTCATTCCCGATGAACAAGTGGAGTATTTTTTTCGCCGCAGCGCCGTGGTGATTTTGCCTTATGAAGAAGCGAGCCAAAGCGGCGTAATTCCGCTGGCCTATGCGTTTCACAAACCGGTGGTGGCCTATGACGTCGGCGACTTGCGCGAGAACATCGTTGCCGGCGAAACCGGCATGCTCATTCCCGCCGGCAAAGAAGAGCGATTCGAACGCGCGGTGGTGCACCTGTTACAAGACGAAAAACTGCGCCACACGATGGGCGCAAACGCCAATGCCTGGGCGCAGCATGAATTGTCATGGGAGCACATCGCGCAACGCACGCTGCAAGATTACTATCGCGTTCTCGCAGATAAAAAGTGAGCCATGGATAAAAAACTAGAAACCGTTCTGTTCTTTGCCTTCTTCGCAACGATGATGGCGCCGTTGACGATGGAGATTATGCCGCACGTGCGCATTTATCTGTGCGATTTTCCGCTCTTCGGTTTATACGTGTGCTTCTTCATGCGTTTTTGCATGCGCCGCGTGCGTTTTCAGTTTGACCGCTTCGACTTTTTCTACGGCCTGTTCTTTATATGGCTCGGCCTCTGCGCCTATTATGGCCGCGACTTTTTGATCAGCAGCGAGTGGCTCTGGTTTTGGCTGCGCGGTTATCTGATCATCTTTTACATGCGCCACAACCTCGGCGGCTTTATTTCAAACAAAACGCTGTTCTATGCGATTGGCTTGTGCCTCTTGATAGAGCCGACTCTGGCTGTGATTCAAACCGTCACGCATTCGAGCTTCGGCGTGGTGCAGCAATATTTCGGCATCCTCAAAGCGCGGGAATCGCGCTGGCTGTATGAAGGCAGCAGCGTTACGCGTGCGCAAGGCACCTTCATGCACACGAACTACTTCGGCAATTGGCTGGTGATGTTGATGCCGTTCTTGCAAGCGCGCATTAGCCATGCAAGTTTCAAAGAGCGCCGCAACTTCGGCTTATGGTGGGGCTTCTGCGCGTTCGCTTTGGTGCTGACTTTTTCGCGCGCCAATTGGATGGCGTTCCTGCTCGGATTCTTGGCCATTCTTCTTGTCGATCGGCGCTATCGCAGCGTGTGGTCCAAGCAACGTCGTTGGGTAAGTTACCTTGTCGTGCCGCTGTTGTTGTTGATCACGGCCTATACGGTTCTGCCGAGCGAAACCGAGTTTCTCATGAAGCTCGCGTTGGCGCGCGCCGAACGCACGTTTGACGACAAAAGCTCGAACATTCGCACGGATTTGATCGAAGGCGCGCTCACTGTTTTGGAAGACAACTATGTTTTCGGCGTCGGCCCCGGCAATTCCAAAATCATGATTCAAGAGAGCAACCCGTTTATACCCGCATGGTTTCGCGCGACGGTGCATAACATTTATCTGATCATCGCCACCGAAGCCGGCATCCCCGGTTTGATCTTATTTCTCATCTTGCTGCACATTCCGCTCATGCGCGTGCTGCGGCTCTTGCGTCAAGGCAGCGCCGTCTTGCCGAAAGAGTTGGTGGATAACGCCGTGGGCATGATTGGCGCTTTCGTCGGTTTGTTCTTCGCCATGCTGTGGTATGTCGGCATGTTGAGTGAATCCGAGTTTCCCTTGATTGCGACGCTCATCGGCGCTGCGCTCGGCATGAGCTCCGTTGCCACGCGCCAGATTGCCGCGGCCAAAATGAAAAGCGCGCAAACCCAAGCCGCCGCGCCGGCGCCTTCGCGGTTTGCGGCAGCGTTGCATTGAAATACTACTTCAAGCGATTTTTTTGCTGCCGACGAAACACGCGAAAAGCTTTTTTCGCGTCATTCGTGTGTTTCTCGGGCAGAAAGTGCAAATCTGCTTCTGATGAATTTTGATTTTCAAAATCGGTAATCCTTCCTCGGCGCTGTCATTCAGAAGGAATCTTTTTACTCGCTGGCTATACTGCCCAGTGTTTAAAAAGATTCCTTCTGTATAACACAATCGAGGAGGCTTATACAATTGCCGGTTTTGATCATCACAAGTCATGAGAGTAAACAACGCATGGCAATTGTAGCGCATAGTCTTTGACACGCATGCACAAGATCGATCGCCCCATTTTCATCGTCGGCAGCGGACGCTCCGGCACCACGATTCTCTATCACATGTTGTGCGGCCACGCCGCGCTCTCGTGGTTTTCAAATTTCGATGAGCGTTGGCCGCGCGCGCCTATGCTCAACGCATTCGCATCGCTCTATCGTTTGCCCGCGTTGCGCGCATGGCGCGGCAAAGCTTTGCCCATGCCCTCGGAAGCATACGCCGCGTGGGATCATGCGCATCCCGTGCTCGATAGTCCGTGCGACCCGCCGTTGACGGAAACGCATGTGAACGAGGAAATCGCAGCTCGTGTTCGCGCCGCAGTAGCGAAGGCGCAACGCATGCACGGCAAGGTGCGCTTTGTGAATAAGAACACGCGCAACACACGACGCATGCGTTATCTGCATCGCATCTTTCCCGATGCGCTTTTTATTCATGTATTGCGCGATCCGCGCGCGGCAACCGCTTCGCTCTTGAAAGTCGATTGGTGGCCGGAACTGCGCGTGTGGAGTGAGAATCGTGTGACGCCGCAAGAATGGGTGCGTGCTGGCCGCGACGCCGCAATGCTCGCGGCGCACTTGTGGGTTGCCGAAGTGGAATGCGTGCTCACTGCAAAAGAGGTTTTGCCTGCGGCGCAATATCACGAAGTGCGCTACGAAGAGTTTATGCAAAACCCGGAGCAGGTGTTGCGCGGCGTGCTTCGCTTTTGCGATCTGCCCTGGGAAGAGCGCTTCGGTCGCTTTATTCAAAGCTTTCAGTTGGAAAGCCGCAATTTCAAATTCAAAAAACAATTTCAGCCGCAGCAGCTTGCGCAGATTGAACAGCTCACGGGAAATTTGGCGCGACAATTCGGCTATGATTTCGCAGAAGACGAAACGCCGCAACAGCGTGTTGAACCGCAAGCAATGAACGGCTCCTTAGAGCACAAGATCGCTCACACGGCGCGCCTCTAATATTGTCATTCAGCAGGAATCTTTTTACTCGCTGGCGATACTACCCAGTGCTTTAAAAAATTCCTCCGGAATGACAAACTAGAAGAGCGCACGATTCTTCTTGTTCCCAAACTTCGTTTGGGAACACACTTGAGCAAGAAACTCCGTTTCCTTTGCAGATAAAAAGTAAGCCGAAGCTTCAAACACAAAAGCGTTTCCCAGCGGAGTTATGAAGCGAAAGAACTAAAATGCCTCAAACACCTCCCATAAAATTGCTCAACCTCGGCTGCGGTTATAAAGCCTGCGCCCATCTCGAGGTCATCAACATTGATTGGTCGATTGCGCTGCGGTTTAAAAAGAATCCGCTGCTGCGGCCGCTCGCGCCGTTTTTCTTTCGTGGCGAAAGAGGGCAACGCTATCGCGCGTTGCCGGAAAATATCGTCGTGCATGATTTATCGCGCGGTTTGCCCTATGCCGACAATTCCGCCGCGGCGATTTATCACTCGCATTTGCTCGAGCATTTGGATCAACCCACAGCCGAACTTTTTTTGCGCGAAATCAAGCGCGTGTTGCAACCCGGCGGCGTGTTGCGCATCGCCGTGCCGGATTTCGAGAAGCTTGCACGCACATACCTCGCGCATCTCGAACAATGTGACCGCGACAAAACGGAGCACACGCACCACGACAAATACATTGCGGCCATGATCGAACAATGCGTGCGGCGCGAGGCCGCGGGCACGCGGCAACAATCGCCGCTGCGGCGTTGGCTCGAAAATCTTGTGTTGGGCGATGCACGCAAGCGCGGCGAGATTCATCAGTGGATGTACGATCGCATCAATCTCAGCGCGTTGCTTTTGCGCCTCGGTTTTCAAAATCCGCAAGTGCAGACTTTCGACACGAGCCTCATTCCGAAGTGGAATGAATACGGCTTGGAGCGCAATGAAACCCGCGGCGAATATAAGCCTGACTCGTTTTACATGGAGGCGCGCAAGTAAGCGCAAACCATGAAGCGAGTCTTGTTCTCCACCTCCAGTTTTTCGCTGCAAAGCGGCGCGACGTATTGCATGATGCACTCCGCGCAAGCCTTGGCCCAGCGCCATCACAAAGAAATCGCGCTCGCGTTGCCGCAGCAAGATGAAGCCGCGCTGGAAAAATTTCCCGTTGCGCGAAAAGAGTTTGCCGCGATCTACGCCAATCGCCGCATGTACAAGTTATCAAAGCGCGCGCAGCCGTTCAAATATGTCGTCGATACCGTGATCGGCATTGCGCAGCTTTATCGTTGGCTTAAAAAAAATCCCGCGGCGATTGTGCATGCGAACGACTTGCTCGATTTTCATGCGGCGATTGCGGGTTGGCTCGCGGGCAGCAAAGTGATTTGGCATTTGCGCACCGTGCGGCCCAAGTGGATGGTCGCGCCGTTTCTCGTATTGATGAAATTGCTTTCCACGCGCGTACTCGCCGTGTCGCAAGCCACGCGCGAGAAAATGCTCGGCCAATCGTTTCGCAAAGCGACGGTGGTTTACGACAGCCCGCCGGACGCGAGCGTGTTTGATCCGAAAAAATATTCGGCAGCGCAGCGGGCCGAGTTGCGCGCCGCGCTCGGCATTGCGCCGCAAGAATATGTCGTGGGCATGATCGGCAAGCTCGTGCGTTTGAAAGGGCATGAATATTTCATTCGCGCGGGCGCGCGCCTTATTGCGCAAATGCCGCATTGCAAACTCCTGATCGTCGGCGGCACGGTCCTCGGGCATGAAGCATACGCGGAAGAGCTGCATCGTTTGGCGCAAGAGCTTGGCATTCAAAACCATTTGCTCTTCACCGGCTTTCGCAACGACGTGCCTGCGCTCATTGCCGCGTGCGATGCCATGTTGCAAGTTTCCATCTTCGAAGATCCGTTTCCCGGCGTGGTGCTGCAAGGCATGGCCATGGAGAAACCCGTGCTCGCGAGTCGCCTCGGCGGCATTCCTGAGCAGATCGATGACGGCGCGAACGGCTTCCTCGTTGATCCGCATGACAGCGAAGCCATTGCGCAACGTCTCGTTGCTCTGTTTAAAGACGAGCAACAACGCGAGCGTATCGGCAAAGCCGCGCGGCAAGCGGTGTATGCGAAGTTTAAAGACGACGCCGAAGTGATCAACAAAATCTATGATGAAATTTTAAAAATGGAGTAGTGGATTGGTGGATATTTGGATTGCTGGAGTTTTGCTCTTCCAACACTCCAGCACTCCAACACGCCACCACTCCGACACAACATATGAGCGCCCCTATTAAACGAAAAATTCTCCTGCTCGGCCTCGACGGCGCAACGTGGCGCATCATTCAGCCGCTCTTCGCCCAAGGCAAATTGCCCAACTTACAGCGCCTCGTCAATGAGGGCAGCTCCGGCGTGCTCAAATCATTGGAGCCGATGGTTTCGCCGACAATTTGGACCAGCATCGCCTCGGGCAAACGCCCGGAGAAACACGGCGTGTGGGACTTCGTGGTGGCCGCGAAAAACGTGCGCTGCAAACGCATTTGGGATATGACCACGGAACGCGGCATCAAAACCGGTTTGTGCAGCTACATGGTCACGTGGCCGCCGCCGGAAGTAAACGGCTTTGTGATTCCCGGCTCGTTCTCGCGCGGCGTGGAAACGCACCCCGCTTCGTTGCAGCCCATTCGCGAGTTGGACGTGAAGCAACGCTCCGAGCATCGCAAAACGCCCGCGGAATTGCTCAAGCTCGCCTGGCAATGCCGCAAACTTGGCGTGCGCCCGCGTTCGTTCGCGGCCGCCGCCAGCACGCTCGCGCAAATCAAACTGAACGGCGAGTTTCTCGCAAAGTTTTTTGAGACGCGACGCATTGGCGCGCAATTTTATGCCGACGTGTTCGTGCGCCAAGCGCGCGCCTTTCAAACCGAGCTGTCGATGTACATCACCATGCTCATCGACGCCACTTCGCACAACTATTGGAAGTTCATGGAGCCCGAGCGCTTCGCCGAGGTGAATGCCGCGGAAGTCGCCAAGTATCGCGACACGATTTATCGCGCCTATGAAAGCTCGGATGCGACGCTCGGCTACATTCTCAAAAATCTGCGCGACGAGAATACTGTGGTGCTCGTGCTTTCCGATCACGGTTTTCAATCCGTGCCCGAGGCGCAAGGCCGCAAGCCCGATCGCACCGTGCGCATTCTGCCCGAAGTGTTGATGGCCACGCTCGGCTGGAATCTCGAAAAAGTGCGCACGTTCAACATTCGCGGCTCGACGTTTTTTCGCGATCAAGAAGAGAACGCCGCGCGCATCCAACAAATGGAAGAAGACCTGCGCCGCATTCGGCTCGCCGCTTCGAACGCCATGCTCTTCAATGTGAGCCGCGATCCTTCGAACAATTTAGAGATTCGCTTGCGCGACGAAGTAGAAGAGTTGGATGATCTCGCCGTGCGTTTGCCCGACGGGCGCGTGATTGCCGCGAACAAAATTATCGAAGGCGACACCGGCGGTATTTCCGGCGATCATCATCCCGACGGCATTTTGATCGCTGCCGGCGCCGGCATTCGTCGTGGCTATCAACTCGAAGCCGCAAGCGTGCTCGACATCACGCCGACGTTGCTCGCGTTGTTGGGCTTGCCCATTGGCCGCGATATGGATGGCCGCGTGCTCGAAGAACTGTTTACCGAAAAGCAGCCGATGCAGTTCATCGACACGTGGGAAAACGCAACTTGGCAATTTCAAAAAGACGAAGAAGAGAGCACCGAAGAGTTGAAGAACCACTTGCGCAGCTTGGGATATTTGTAAGGCAGCGGCATATCGCAAGCGTCGTTTTGAATGTCATTCAGAAGGAATCTTTTTACTCGCTGGCGACACCTCGCGTTTGCAAAGCGGCTCGCCATAACGATTAAAAACTAGGCGCTCTTTTTGTCTTGTCGCTGCTTCACCGAGGGTTCTTCTCCGCTTGTTTCTCTAGGTGGCCTTTTCAAAGCAGAGTGGCTTCAAAGCGACTGCATCCCATCGCCACTCGAACTGCTCCATACATGCACAAATGAAAACGAACCTATCGCAGACTACAACGCGCCGCCGCGCAGAATATCGTGTTTGGCTTGTGCGCGCCGTTTTCGGCGCTGCGTTTATGCTCGCGCTGTGGGGCGGTGCGCCGCGCACCTCGAATATTGCGATGCCGATGCAAACAACACTCGCGCCGAACACCGTGTTGGCCGGCGCGAAGACGACGCTGCAAGTGACATTCATCGTGGCGAGCGAGCGCATCGAAATCGGCGGCGGCGTGAAAGTGCGTTTGCCCAAAGGCTTTGGCGCATTGCAAGCTGATGATGCGAACGCGGCGAACTATGTCACCGCGCGCACCTCGAATCGGCAAGCGCGGATAACGATCACGCAAAGTTCGCGCGTGGACGAGCAAGTGAATTGGGGCGCGGAGAACAATGCCTGGGTGCTTACGGCTTTGGTGCAAGAGCAGGCGCTCGTGCGCGGCGACACGTTGCAATTTACGCTCGGCGCCAACGCGCCGCTCGGGCAATTGAAAGCGCCGTATTCGAATTTCACCGACAGCGTGCGCGTTGCATGCGATCCCGCGGGCAACGGCATTTATTTCGACCTCATGCCCGCGCCGCGTTTGACCATTGCCACACGCGCGCCCTATCGTCTCGCGGGCTATTTGCCTTCGACCATTAGCGCGAGCACGCCGACGCATTTGAAGCTCGTCGTATTGGATGAATTGAACAACCTCGCGGCTTCATTTACCGGCAAAGTGCAACTCAGCGCAACGGACGCGAGCGCAAATTTTCCCGGTGAAGTTGAATTTCTCGCGAGCGACAGCGGTAGAAAAAATATCGCCGTCACTTTCGCGCAAGCGGGCGTGCATACAATCAGCTTCGTCACGCCGCGCAAATCCTGGCAGGCACGCTCGAACCCCATTGCCGTCACGGCGCAAGCAGAGAGTCTGAAAATTTATTGGGGTGACTTGCACACGCATTCCGTGTATAGCTTCGACGGCTATGGCGATGACGCTTTCTTCGCCGCGCGTGAAATCGCGGCGCTCGATTTCTTTGCACTCACGGATCATGCTTCATTCTTTTTAAAAAGCAACAGCGGCTTGAGCACGAGCGAATGGGAGACAACGAAACGCGCCGCGGTTAATTGGAATACGCCGGGAAAGTTTGTCACGATTCCGGCTTATGAGTTCAGCGCCACGCCGCCTTCGGGGCATCACAATGTTTATTTCAACGCGCCCGATGAACTTGTGCCGCAGCTTCCGCTCTTGCGCGAAGAAGAGTACGATCAAATTCAAAAAGTTTGGCAGATCAAAGACAACGTGCTGCCGCCGGGCACAAAGATGTTCACGATTCCGCATCACACCGGCGTGTTGTGGAACGGCATCGAAGGTCTTGGCTCCATGGTGAGTTTCGGTCGCGGTTTTGGCGATGCGAAGTTGCGACCGTTGATCGAAATTTTTTCCAGCCACGGCACGAGCGAGTATTATGCACCGGACCATGCGCTCTCATATAAAAACCTTTCGCTTGAAGGGAACAAAGGCAGCTCGTCCGGACCGCATTACGCGCAAGATGCGTGGGCTGCGAATGAAACGTTGGGCGTGATTGCCGCGAGTGATGATCACTCGGCGCGCCCCGGCCAAGATTATAACGGCCTCGCCGCAGTGTATGCGCCGGAACTGACGCGCGACGCGATTTTCAGAGCGCTCCAACAACGCCGCACGTATGCCACGACCGGGCAACGCATGCTCGTGCATTTTGACATCGACGGCGAATTGATGGGCGCGCAACTGCTCAAAGAGCCGCCGTATGCGCCGCGTCTCACTGTGCGCATCACGGGAACGGAGGAGTTGGAGTTTGTCGAAGTGTTGAAGTGGGATCGTCGCCGCGGGCAGTGGCAAAGCGGCCATCCGC
Organism: bacterium; assembly: GCA_041918175.1. Classification (GTDB taxonomy): domain Bacteria; phylum Zhuqueibacterota; class Zhuqueibacteria; order Zhuqueibacterales; family Zhuqueibacteraceae; genus JABWAN01. Next base: position 23,646 of record JAYRWE010000022.1, on the reverse strand, counting down.
GTTTCGAAGTGATTCATCGCGTGCTCGGCGCAGGGCAGAGTGTGAGCACGGCGTATGTCGATAGCAACTACGCCGGCGCAGCGATTTATTATGTGCGCGCAAAACAGAAGCAAGACATGTTTATTCCGCGACAGCAGCGTTCGCGGCAAGTGTGGGCGTGGACGAGTCCGATTTGGGTGAATGATGCGCAAGCGCTCGACACGGCTGAAACGCAAACGCGGCCGCGGCGTTTGGAACTGGAGCGCGGCTTTCCCAATCCGTTTACGACGGGCACGATCTTGCGATATTACGTGCCGCAACGCAGCGCAGTGGAAGCGAATTTGTTTAATGCGCTCGGGCAATTCGTGCGGCCGCTCGTGCGCGACACACAAAACGAAGGTTGGCACGGGCTGCGCATTACAGGTTTCGATTTGGCACAGGGGATTTACTTCATCCACCTCAAAGCCGCCGGCGAGGTGGCGACACAAAAGTTGGTGTTGTTGAAGCAATGACGGGGTTTCGTCATGAAACGTTCTTGGGTAAGTTTTTTTCTGATGCTGTGCTGCGCCGCCACGCATGCACAAAATTATTGGCTGCCCGATTCGACGGCATATCGCTATCTCAGTCGCGGCACAAATGTGGAGCAATGGGTTGCCTCCGTCGGCACGCGCGTGGAAGTGGATACTGTTGCCAATAGCACCGCGCGCGGTTCCATCAAATGGACGATTCCGCCAAATGCGCGACGCCCCACTTTAGAGTTGCGCTTGGTGGATATCGATCTGCGCGAGGCCGTGCTTTACACCACGTGCAAACGCAACAATCACGCGGGGCAGATGGTCATCAACCTGCTGGTTGGGCCGGGCAAGGGGTTTCGTTTGCATGAGCCGGTGTATGTGCATACTTCGGGCAAACACTTGCCCGTGGATTATTGGCAGCAACGTGGCCGCACGCTCACACTCGTTCCGTTTGGCGGCGCGAGTGTGGAAGATTTGGCGCATGCGCGCACGTTGCAATTCCGTGCCGTGCGCACCGAGGTCGAGCAAGTTTTGTGGATCGACGAAATCAAATATATTCGCCCGCGCGGACCGGCATGCGTGATTCACTTCAATCATTATCGCGACAGTGCGGACAGCTTGCTCACGCCGTGGTTGCTCGCGAACGGTTATCGCGCGAATCTCGACTTCACGTATGCGTTTGCCGAGAAGCAGTTGCGCGAGAATCGCAACCACGCCGGCATTTGGACGCGCTACATCGGACTCGCGCGCTTGGCGGAGTTGGTGCAGAGCCATGCTTGGAGCACTTCGCATCATGGCGTGTTCTATCGCGATCTGCGCAAGCTTCTGCCCGAAGAGCGGCAACAACTTTATGAACTCGCGCCGTTTCAACAAGCCGGTTTCGAAACGCAATGGTGCTTCTCGATTCCGAGCGATGAAATCACGCCCGAGATTTATGCAGAGTTGTTAAACCTGCAACGCTTTCCCGCGATTCGTCGGCAAGGCGATAAACGCCCGAACGAGTTGCCGCTTGATGAGCCGCAGCAGCTTCGTTTCTTTCGCCCGACTTCCGCGGCGGCCGGACCAAACGTGAGCGGCACGCCGCGCACGCTGCAAGAGATGAAAGCCGAAGTCGATGAAGCGTTCGCGATGAAAGGCTTGCTCGTTTTAGATTTCGGTGCGATCGTGACCGAGCCTTCGTCCAATTACACTGGCAGCGAAGTGACGCTGTTGGAAGACGCACAAAGCTTGATTCGCTATGCGGATTCGCTGGGCTTCACTTTTCTCACATTCAAAGATTTGTTCGCGCCCGATCCCGCGCAGCAGCCGGGCATATCGGTGAATCATGATTACCCAACGGTGCCGCATAATTTTTGGCAAGTGTTGCAAGGCAGCGCGTATCGTCTGGAGGTATTGCGCAACGATCTGAGCGCGCGCGGTGATTCGTTGCGCGTGCTTGCGCTCGGTCCGGCGCAACACGGCGAGGTGCGGCTCACAGAAGATCGGCGCGCGCTTGCTTACTCGCCGCGCGTGAACTTCGACGGCGACGAGCGTTTTTATTATGTCGCGGGCAACGGCACGTTGCAAGATACGGCGTGGGTTTTTGTAAATGCCACAGGCGGGACGGTGGGCGCGTTGCCCAAGGGTTATGCGCTTTATCAAAATTTTCCCAATCCGTTTTATGATGCTACTGTATTTGCTTATGAGATTGCAGCGCCCGCGTTTGTGGAATTGTTGCTCTACAATTTGAATGGACAGCTTGTGGCGACACTCGTGCGCGCGGCGCAAACGCGGGGAAATTATTTGACGCAATTGCGCAGCGAGGACTTGCCGGTCGGGGTTTATTTCTATCAGCTTCGTTTGAACGGCCGGGTGGTGGAGAAAAGAAAGACGGTTCATTTGAAGTTTAGTGTGCGTGAGGATTAAACGCGGTAATTGCACCCGCCTCCTTGATCGTGTCATTCCGGCGGAATCTTTTTAAGCACTCGGCAATATCTCCAGCGAGTAAACGGATTCCTGCTGAATGACAGTGGTGAGCTGGCCTCTTAGACTGTGTCATTCAGTAGGAATCTTTTTAAGCACTGGGAAGCTTCTCCAGCGAGTAAAAGGATTCCTGCTGAATGACAGTTTTGAGGGTGATGATCGATATTGCAAGTAAGGTGGAGCAGTGCGAGTGGCGATGGGATGCAGTCGCTTTGAAGCCACTCTGCTTTGAAAAGGCCACCTAGAGAAACAAGCGGAGAGGAACCCTAGGTGAAGCAGCGACAAAACAAAAAAGCCTCATTGTGGGATACGATGAATAAGAAAACTTTTCTTGTGTTCAGCCTTATGCTTGCGCTCGCGAGTCGCACGGCACAGGCGCAAAATTATTGGTCGCCCGATTCGACCGCGTTTCGTTATCTCAGTCGCGGGGACAATTTGCAGCAATGGCAAGCTTCAAGCGGCACGCGGGTGGAAGTAGACACGACGGTTGCTTCGCCCACGCGCGGCGCGATCAAATGGACCATTCCGCCGCAAACGATCGACGCGACTTTGGAATTGTCGCTGATCGATATTGATCTGCGCGGACAAGTGCTCTACACGGTTTGCCGGCGCAACAACAATGCAGCGCCGTTCACGGTGACGCTCTTCACGAGCGCGGAAAAAGGTTTTCGTTTGCATCAACCCGTGTATGCGGATCAAGGCGGGAAGCATTTGCCGGTCACGCATTGGCAACAACGCGGCACCACGATTTCGTGGACGCCCGTCGGCGGCGCAAAACCGGAAGACCTTGCGCACGCGCGTTTCTTGCGGTTTCGCGCGTCGTTGGCGGAAGTGGAGCAAGTGTTGTGGATTGCGGAAGTGAAACACACTGCGCCGCGCGGGCCGGCCGCGATCATTCATTTCAATCACTATCGCGATTCCGCAGACAGCTTGCTCACGCCGTGGTTGCTCGCGGAAGGCTTTCGCGCGAACATTGATTTCACCTATGAGATGGCGCGCACCGAGCTGCAAGAGAGGCGCGGCGAAAGCGGCATTTGGACGCGCTACGTCGGCCTCGCGCGCATCAATGAGCTTGTGCGCAACTATGACTGGAGCACGACGCATCACGGCACGGTTTATAAAATTTTGCCAACGCTCTCGCCCGAAGATCGGCAGCAAGTTTATGAGCTTGCGCCGTTTCAACAAGCGGGTTTTGAGGCACGCTGGTGTTTCTCCATTCCGAGCGATGAAATCACACCGGAGTTGTATGCAGAATTGTTGGCGCTGAAGCGCTTCCCGACAATTCGCCGGCAAGGTGATCGGCGGCCGAACGAATTGCCGCTGGATGAGCCGCAGCAGTTGCGTTTCTTTCGTCCGACTTCTGTGAGTGCGGGTCCCAATGTGACCGGCACGCCGCGCACGCTCGCGCAAATGAAAGCTGAGATCGACGAAGCGTTTGCGATCAAAGGCCTGCTCATTTTCGATTTCGGCGCAATCGTTACGCAGCCTTCGCCGAGTTATACGGGCAGCGAGGTTACGATGCTGGACGAGGCACAAAGCATCATTCGTTATGCCGATGCGCTTGGCTTTCCGTTTCTCACCTTCGCGGATTTGTTTACACCTGCGCCGAATTATCGCCAACTGCTTTCGATCAATCATGACTACGCGCCGCACAAATCCGGCGCGCTGCTCATTCCAGTTTTGAAAAATGATCTTGGCCCGCGCGGCGATTCGTTGCGCGTGATCGCCGTGAGCACGCCGCGTTATGGCGAAGCCTCGATTACGGCGGATCAACAAAGCGTGCGTTACAGCCTCGCGAGCAAAAGCGCGCAGGATGACCGCTTCTATTACGTTGCAAGCAACGGCGTTGAGCGCGATACTGCATGGGTTTTTGTGATGGCGCAAAAGCCTTCCGAGGTTGAAGAAAACGAGCCGCCGCGCGTTTATGCGTTGGCGCAAAGTTATCCGAATCCGTTTCAAAACTCGGCGCAGATCAATTATGAATTGTCGCAAGCTGCATATGTTGAGTTGGAAGTTTATAATCTCGCGGGGCAGCGGGTGGCGACATTGGTGCGCGCGCGACGTCTCGCCGGGCAACATCGCGCGTTTTTTCGCGCCGCGCACTTGCCGCCGGGCGTTTATTTTTATCAACTCAAATTGGATGGGCGTCTCGCCGCGCGTAATAAGATGGTGCATTGGCGTTAACCTCGGTTTGGCTTGATCAAGCTAAACCAATGCGGCGAGCGTGTCGCGGCTTTTATAGAAACGCCTCATTCGTATCGAGCGCATCTCCCATATGATGTCATTCAGCAGGAATCTTTTTAAGCTCTGGGCAGAATCCCCAGCGAGTAAAAAGATTCCTGCTGAATGACAGTGCGTTGAGGGGATCGCAGATTTTGGAAATCAAATTTCATTTAGCGTTACGACAAACGTTAATCCGTCAGTTCAGGTGCTTCAACTATGGCATTTTGCATTTATGCGCAAGCTTCAGTCACATAAAAGTTTTTCTAAAACGTTTGCACTTGCTCTCTTCGTGATGAGCCTGAGCAACGTCTCCGCCTGTGCGCCGCAAACGCGAAGGGACGAGAGTTCAGTGCCGCGCGTGCAGCAACCGCCGCGGGAAGTTTATAACGCGGGTTTTGAATTAGGCCCGGCTTATTGGAAGACCGTCAGCGACGGGATGATCGGCGCACGCGTGTTGGTTGACTCAACGCATGCGCACGAGGGCAAGCGTTCGCTCAGCATCGATTTGCAAAACGCGGAACGTTTGGAAAAAGACGCCGCATTTTTTCTGCTCACGCCGTGGCTCGCGTTGCAGCAAGGCGGCACGGTTGCGTTTACGCTCCACGCGCGCAGCGAGCAACCACGCGCGAAAATTTCTTTGCGTGTGTTCAACGCGACTTCAAACGAAGCCTTGAGCAAAGGCACACAGACGCAGAAACCACTCACGCGCGACTTCACGCTCACCACGGCGTGGCAAAGTTATCGTCTTGAGGGGCAATTGCCCGCGGCGGAAAAAGACAACTATCGCTTCGCCGTGCGTTGCGAGGCCGGAGCGGTTTATGGGATCGATGCCGTAGAAATTTTGTGGAATGGAAAACCGCTCACGCAAGCGCCCGCAATTGCAGCCGCGTTGCTTCCGCCGCCGAATCTTTTGCAACCGCTCGGCAAAGTGGAGACAACGTTACGGCTCGTGAATCACACGACACAGGAGAAGCGGTTGCAATTCACCGCGGTGATGAAAGCGCGGCAGCGGCGCAATGAAACGAAGTTTGAAAAAAAGTTCGTGCTCGCGGCCGAACAAAATCTGCTTGAACGTGTTGTCTTCGAATTGCCGCACGGCGACGTGTATGACGTGACTTGGCAACTGCAAGAAGAGAGCGGCGCGCTTATTCAAAAAGATCAAATTCGACTCGCTGCGCGCGGCATTGATTTGCCGCCACCGTTGCGTGGCCGGCCGGAATGGGGCATGCATCTCAATAGCAACAATCTCGAACGCGCGTTGCCGGTCTTGCGCGAAGCAGGCATTCGGCATCTGCGCAATGTGATGAGCTTGCATTGGGAATCGGTGGAGCCTGCGCCGCAAAATTGGCAATGGCCCCAAGCGCTCAGTGATTATTTGCAGCAAAACGATTTCCTCGTGCTCGGCAAACTCGGGTTCACGCCCAAGTGGGCCGTGGCGCCGGAGAATGCCAAAGGCTGGCCGATTCAAAATCAAATGCCGGCCTCGCTCGCCGCGTTTCGCAAGTATGTGCGCGAAACCGTGATGCAGTACAAAGATCGCATCACGTGTTGGGAAGTGTGGAACGAATCGAATCTGCCGCGTTACTTCGCCGGCACGCCCGCGCAATACGGCGAACTCTTGGCAAGCGCGATTGCGGAGATTAAAAGCGTGCAGCCCACCGCGGAGGTCGCGGGCTTTGCCGTGGCGCAGTTTTATAAACCGGAGACCATGGACTTTTTTCGCGCAGCAATCGCAGCGCAGCCGGATCTGCGCGTGACTGCGCTTTCATTTCATCCCTACTTCAACAACACGCCGGAGCAAGCAGGCTTGGTGAAGCGTGTCGGCGAAGTGAATGAACTGTTCGAAACGTTGCGCGGCAACAATCCGAGCTTTTGGATTACGGAGTATGGCTATCAAAACACGGAAGTGCTGAACACGACGCTCGCCTCGCAGCCGCCGCTGCGCCCGAATTTGATTGATGAAATGACGATGGCAAGTTATCTCGTCCGCACCGCGTGCTTGGCGAAACTCGCGGGCGTGAAATATTTCTTCTGCTATGCGATGGACAGCGAGCGTGTGAATCGCGGCTCGGATTTGTTTGGTCTCTTGGAGGCGAGTTGGCAAGGTGCGCCCAAGCCCGGTCTGCTCGCCTATCTCACGCTCGCGCAACTGCTCGGCGACGCGAACTATGAAGAGCGCGAGCATGTGAGCGATCCAGAAATTTATCTCTTGCACTTTCGCCGCTCCGATCAGCGTCGCGTGAGCGTGTTGTGGCAAGCCGCCGGCTCGTCTTCATTCGCGCTGCCCGCTTCGTTGCGACAAAGCGAGGCACTCGATCTTTTCGGCAATCGTTTCGACCTGGCGCGCAGCGGCAATGTGAATCTCACCGGCCAACCGATTTTCTTTTTGGCGCGATGAGCATTTCGGACGCGCGGTTCTAAGAGCGTCTCTGAAAATCCCCCCTTGAGGGGGGCCAGGGGGGTGTTGCTCGGTGTCGTTACCGAAGAGAAAATTTATTTTGAAAACACCTCAGAATGAATCCAAGTGTTTTCATCGTAACGAGGGACACCCCCCTAACCCCCCTCAAGGGGGGAATTATCGGATTGTGATATTTTTTCAGATAGGCTCTAACAATACTTATCATGCTCAAACTCAACTCACGATCACAAAAACTTCTACTCATCGCCGGCGACCTGGCGCTCACGGCGTTGGCGTTTTATCTGGCTTATTGGCTGCGCTTTGAGGCGGGCCTGCGGCACGCGGCGCGCGTTGATCCGAGGCAATATCTCATCGTGCTCGGTTGCGTTCTGCCGCTGTGGCCCGGCCTGTTTTCTTTTTTTCGTTTATATGTATCGCGCCGGCATCAAAGCGTGTTCGCGGACTTTTTTCCGCTGTTCTATAGCATCTCCACCGGCGTGGTTTTTATCTCCGCCTTCACCTTTTTCTACCGCGAGATCAGCTATTCACGTCTCACCTTTTTGGTTTTCGGCGCGTTGAATTTTGCATTGCTCTTTGGCGAACGCATTATTCTGCGCCTTATTCTACAGATGGCGCGCAAGCGCGGTTACAATCTGCGGCGCGTGCTCGTGATCGGCGCGGGTGATTTGGGGCGGCGCGTGGCGCAACGCATGCTCGATCATCCGGAAATGGGTTTTCGCGTCATTGGCTTTCTCGACGATTTCCACGCGAACGGCATTTACAAAAAAGAACTCGGCCTGGAAGTGTTGGGCAAGCTCGATTCGATCAGCAACATCATTGAAGCCAAACAAATCGACAAAGTGATCATCGCGCTGCCGACACGCGCGCTGCACAAGGTCGAGCGCGTGGTTGCGGTGTGTGAGAAGGAAGGCGTGGCCACGGACATCGTGCCGGATTTTTTCAAGTTCATTCAGCCGCGCACACAAGTGCAAAACTTCGCGGGCTTGCCGCTCGTGAGTGTGCGCGCGACGCCGGTCGATTCGTTCAATTATCGCGTCGGCAAACGCATCTTCGATGTGGTCTTTGCCGCAGTAGTGTTGCTCGTCATTGCACCGCTGTTTCTTCTTATTGCCGCTCTGGTGAAACTGACTTCGCCCGGCCCGGTGTTCTTTTCGCAAGAGCGTTATGGCACGAATCGCCGGCCGTTTCGCATGCTCAAGTTTCGCACGATGCGCGTGCAAACCGAAAGTTCGAGCGATACGACGTGGACCAGGCAAAACGATAATCGCGTCACCGCCATCGGCGCGTTTCTGCGCAAAACCAGTTTGGATGAGTTGCCGCAATTTATCAATGTGCTTCGCGGGGACATGAGTGTCGTTGGCCCGCGCCCGGAGCGCCCGTACTTCGCGCATCAATTCAAAAGCGAAGTGCCTTCCTACATGGTGCGCCACCAAGTTAAAACCGGCATCACCGGTTGGGCGCAAGTGAACGGCTGGCGCGGCGACACTTCGATTAAAAAGCGCGTCGAATGCGATCTCTATTACATCGAGAATTGGTCGTTCGCCTTGGACGTCAAAATTATTTTGAAAACCGTGCTGCACGGTTTCGTCAACAAGAACGCGTATTGAAAGACGATCACACATGGCAGCTCAAATCGCATTTCTAAGCGAGCAATACATTCCCGATCTCGGTTCTAGCGCGCAGCTTTTCGGCGAACTGGCGCATGAGTTGGCGCGCAACGGCATCGCCGTGCATGTGCGCACGCTGCAACCCGGCTATGTGCAAAACGCGCCGCGCGCGGCTTGGCATGAACGCACCAACAACGTCGAAGTTCGCCGCTTGCCGCGTCTGCCCTTCGCGCGCACCAATCGCAAAGGCGAGGCGTTGAATTGGATCTGGGCTACGGTGGGATTGACGCTGCATGCGTTGCGTTTGCCGCGTCGTATGCCGTTGTTGATCGGCACGAACCCGCCCATGTTGCACGTCGTCGGCGCGCTCATGAAAGTGCTCAAAGGCCAGCGCTTCATCGCGCTGTTTTATGATTTGCATCCCGAGCTTTCGTGCGCCGTTGGAGTCTTGCGCAAAGGCAGTTTGATTGATCGCGTTTGGCGGCGACTCAATACTTGGATTTTGCAACATGCGGATGTCGCGCTCAGTCTCGGGCCGTATATGGAGCAGACGATCAAAACGCGCAACGCGCAAGCGCAGACCATGATCATACACAATTGGTGCGACGCCAAGACCGTGCGTTGCATGCCAAAAACTGAGAGTCGCTTCGCGACCGAGCACGGCTTGCAGGATAAATTCGTCGTGCTCTTTTCCGGCAACATGGGTTGGCGGCAGCGCTTGGAGATTTTGCTCGAGGTGGCGGAGAAAGTGCAAGAAACGTCGATTCGATTTGTGTTCATCGGCGAAGGCGCGAAGAAAGCAAAGCTGCAAGAAACCGCGCAACAACGCGGCTTGCAGAATGTGCTTTTCTTTCCTTATCAACCGCGCGAATTGATGGAGCATTCGCTTGCGGCCGCGGATATTTCCGTGGTCTCGCAGGAGCGCGAGGTCATCGGCTTTGGCGTGCCTTCGAAAATTTACACGTACATGGCGAGCGGCCGGCCCATGCTCGGCCTCGCGGGCCAATCCTGCGAAGTGATCGACATGATCAATGAATATCAATGCGGCTGGACATTCGACGAAGATCATGACGCCGAAGCGATTGCCGCGAAACTGCGCGGGTTGTTGCAAGCACGCGAGCAATGCGCCGCGGCCGGCCAACGCGCGCGGCGAGCATTTGAAGAACATTTCAGTTTGGAAGTCATCGCGCAGCAATATGCCGAGGTTATTCGCGAATATTCTGCGATGGCGCCCGCGCCAAGCTGGTTCGAACGCGTCTTCATGGGCAAGCGCGATATGCATGCGCGCATTGATCTCGCCCATGTCAAACGCGAGCTTTTGAAACGCGAGGTCACTTCGCCGCAGTTTGCCCAAGCATATTCCCCCCTTGAGGGGGGCCAGGGGGGTGTCGTTCGCATGAAAGGCGAGAAAAACATTTTGCAAGAAAGCGAAGCATGAATATCGTGAATACCTCCAACACCCTCCTGCCCCTCTTAAAGGAGGAATTATTTCGTCGATACCGCAGAGCATTGCGATGCGCACTGACATTGATTCTCATCGCGAGCGCACAAATCTCCGCGCAAGACCTCGCGACGATTCCGACGTATCATTGGGCGAATGAATATTTGCAGCGCCTCGCGTTGCGCCATCCCGCAATGAGCATGACGTTCGAGCATTTGCCTTTTTCCAAACGCGAAGCGAGCGTGTTCATGCAAAGCCTCACTCGCGCGGAAGCTTCTTCCGCCGAAAAATATTGGGCAGCGCGGCTCAATGCTTTTCTAACGCCGCCGGATTTGCAACAGCCGCAACTACAAATCGGCGGGCGCATCATTGAGCGCGCGGGAAAGATCAATGGCGCTACTCGCTCGCGCGCGGCATTGCTGACCAATCTTGCTTTCTTTCCCAATCGCCGGCTCGCTTTGGTCAATGCGATTCGCGTGGATCAAGACCTGCGCGATGACGCTAACTATCTCGGCAAGCGTTGGCGCGGCTTTGCGGGCTACACGGAGCAGGCTTATGCGCTGTTGCATTTCGACAAGTATGTGGCTAAATTCGGCCGCGATTTTTTATGGTGGGGAAGAGGCTACGACGCGACGCTGCTGCTCTCGGATCATGCGCGCCCGCTTGATCAGTTTTATGGCCGCGCCGCGTTCAACAAATTTCGTTTGCATTATGTCGCAGCCAAGCTCGATCCCGTGCGTTTGCCGAATTCTTTGCAAGCCTCGCCCGTGCATAACTTCGCGGAGCGTTATCTCTCTGCCGTGCGCGCGGAAATTGTTTTCAATCCGCGCGTGCTCACCATCGCCGCAACGCAGATGGTGATTTACGGCGGCGCGAGTCGCGGCTTTGAGTGGTATTATCTCAATCCGTTGCTCATCTTTCACGGCGAGCAACTGAATGAGCAACGCAAAGGCAACACGTTTCTCGCGCTCGATTTCACGCTGCGGCCGCGGCCCAATGCCGAATTGTACGGCCAGCTTTTGATTGACGATTATCAAGTCGAGCGCACGGGCAAACGCGATTTGGAGCCGAGCGAGGTCGGTTATATGCTCGGCGGCGAAATTGCGGAGCCGCTTCATTTGAGCGGAACCTCTTTCGGCGCAGAGTATACGCGCGTCGCGAATCGCACGTACAACACGCTCTTTGCGTGGGAAAAATTTCTGCATCGCAATCGCCCGCTCGCACATTTTCTCGGCAATGATTTTGATCGTTGGCTCGTGCATGGCAATGCGTACCTCGGCGCGAACGTCACTCTCAACGCCGTGTTCGAAGCGCGCCGTCGCGGCGAGGGCCGCATCGACTCCACGTTCGATACGCCGTGGCTGAATGTCGCAGACGGTGAGAGTTATTCTGAGAATTTTCCGAGCGGGGTGGTGGAGCGCAGCAAGCATGTGCAACTCGAATTGCGTTGGCATCCGAGCGCAGCGTTTTATGTTTCACTGAATGCCACGCACTCGCGTTATCGCGACTTTGAGCATCGCGCGGGAGTTGATAAAACCGAGAATAGTTTTTTTATCAAGCTGTGGTGGGAGAACGCGTGGCGGCTGGGGTTGGATTAAGCTTGTAGTGATGCCTTTAGGCATTCTTCGTCAATTAACGAAAGACGCCTGAAGGCGTTACTACGAACGTGATAACCTTAACCTTCGATTACCTCATGAAAAGCAACGCCGGCTTCATTCACCAACGCATTCAAAGCAGCATTGCCGCGAAAGCCAAGCTGCTCGAATTGCGCACGCATGAAATACTCGCAGCAGGCCAGCGTTTAGCGCGAATCCTGCAAGCGGGCAACAAGATCATGTTCTGCGGCAACGGCGGCAGCGCCGCGGACGCGCAACATCTTGCCACGGAGCTGGTGGTAAAACTGCATCACGATCGGCGACCGTTGCCGTCGTTGGCATTGACGACCGACACTTCGATTTTAACCGCGGCGGGCAATGACTTTGGCTTTCGCGAAATTTTTTCGCGGCAAGTGCTCGCGCTCGGTGCGCAGGGCGATGCGCTGGTGGGTATCAGCACCTCCGGCAAATCGGAAAATGTGCGCGCCGCAGTTGCCGCAGCGAAGAGCAAAGGCGTGATCACTTTCGGCTTGCTCGGCAAAGACGGCGGCCCGCTCGCAAGCGAAGTCGATTATCCCATCATCGTACCGGAGCACGACACGCAGCGCATTCAAGAGTGCCACATTCTCATTGGTCATATTTGGATGGAGCTGATCGAACATGAACTCTTTGATTGAGCGCAATCTCACTGCTCCATTCTTCGTATTTCTCGATCGCGACGGCACGTTGATCGAAGAGAAGAATTATCTCAGCAAGCTCGAAGACGTTGCGTTCATTCGCGGCAGCGAAGCGGCGATTGCGCGTTTGAATCACGCCGGCGCGAAAGTGGTGGTGATCAGCAATCAATCCGGAGTCGGGCGAGGATATTTCACCGAGGCGTTTGTGCAGCTCACGCATGAAACGCTGCGCGCGCAGCTTGCGCAACACGAGGCGCATATTGATGCTTTTTATTTTTGTCCGCACGCGCCCGAGGCTGAGTGTGAATGTCGCAAGCCCAAGCTTGGCATGTTGGAAGAGGCGGCGCGCGATTTCAAAATGGAGTTGCGCGGCGTGATGATCGGCGACCGCGTGAGTGATCTACAAACCGGCGAGCATGCGGGACTGCTGCGTGTACTCGTGAAGACCGGTTATGGCGCAAAAACTTTTGCTGAAGGAAAATATCGCGCGGACTTGGTCGCGGAAGATTTGAGTGGGGCGGTTGATTGGATTTTGAGCAATGCTGCGCCCCGGCTTGACCGTGGCATGATTTGAAGAGGTTTAAAAAAATTTCCACCCATAGAAAAAAGCCCTCGATGAATGATTCGGAGAGGGCTTTTTGTTTGGAGTGATGGGACTTAGGATTGTTAGATTGCTGGAAAAGCCAAAACACGTCGGTTAAATCAAGCCTCTCGCAGTTTCCTCTCCACTACCTGCTTCAACCTCTCATGCATCAAATAATACTGCTTGCCCGCCTCGCGGGTTTGCGGTTCGGGCTTGAGTTGTTTATCAACCAAAAGCCGCGCGGCGCGCGCGAGGGCGCGATGTTGTTCGAAGCTTAACTTCTGGCGCAGAGCCGCAATACTGCGGCACTCGGCAATATCAATCTCTTCGCGATAGAGCACTGCGCCCGTGTCCACACCCGCGTCGACGAAATGCACGGTCACTGCCACCGGCGCATTGGTATAGACCGACCATTCCGCCACGTTCATGCCGCGAATGTTGGGTAGCCACGCCATATGCACATTCAAAGTTCCGACGCGCGGCACCGCGAGCACCTGCGCGCGAATGATGGGCGTGCCGCCCAAAAGGAGCACTTCCGTTTGAAAATTACGCAGAGCCGCAACGCATTTGTCGCCGTTCAAATCCGGTACGGTCACAAGCGGAATCTTGTGGCCGCGAGCGTAGTCTTCGATTGTTTTATACAAGCCCGAAAGCGATAACGTATCCGACGGCGCGACATGGCCGTTCGTCTTGGCCGAAGAAGCGCGAGACATGACTTTGCCATTCAACGCAAGGTCTTTGCTTCCTGCTTCCGGCTTGCGCTGCGCGCGGCGGCGATAATAAATTTTCTGCACGACTTCTTTGAGCGAAGGCCACGCCTCGCGCGGCTCCAGCGCGACGATGCCGGCCACTTCCAAATTCTCCGCACTCAACGCCGTAAGAATTTCGAGCACTTTGCGATGATTATGCCGCTTGCACAGCAAAACGAGTTTCATGTTTTTCCTCATGCGCGAGCCGCGCCATGATTTCATCCTCGAGCACGAGCGCATCGACGAAAAATTTTGCGGCCCAATTGGGATAACTATAACGAATGTATCGGCCCCACACCGGATGCGAGCCTTTGATGCCGCCGCGAATACCGATATTGCTTGAAGTCAAATCCTGCGTCGACTTCACAAAATCGTTGATCTTCAGCGCGGCATTCAAAAAACGCGGATCGCGATTGACCTCATAAATGTTCAGCCAGCACTTTGCAATTTGCGCATTGCCCGTCAAACACGAAAAACGCTCCGCGCTCTTCCACTCGCGATCATATTGCGCCATCGGGTAGCGGCGAATTTCGAAACGATGCAACACCGCCTCTGCGGCGCGCCGCGCCGATTCGAAGTAACGCAGATCCGCCGCGCCGGCATAGTTATGCGCATGCAAAATTTCCGAAGCCGCGAGCAAGCCGCGAATCGTATACGCAATCGTGTGCAAATACGGCTTCTCATTATCACTGAAACCGTTTTCGGAATACCAGCCATTGGGCGATTGCTTACTCAGCGCCCAATCCAGATTCTTGATTGCCGTTGCGCGATAACGCTCATGCCCGGTCGCCACCCACAGCTCGAGCAGCGGCCACGCAACACGCGTGTGATATGTGTGCACGCGACTCAAATAAGTATGTCGCAACCACGAGCCGTTCGGTTCTTGAATTTCAACAAGCCAATCCCCCGCAGCCATGGCCGCGCGCAAATATTTGTGCTGCTCCGTTTCGCGATACGCCGAGAGCAACCCGAGCATGATCTGGCCCGTGTTGAACACAATCGGCTGCGGCGCTTTGCCGACATCGTGGCCGGGGAATGCGCCGCTGTCAAGCTGCAAAGGCAACAACCAATCCGCCATGCGCAAAGCGCGCGCGCGAAATTGCTCGTCACCAACGCGTTTCGCATGCGCAAAGAAAGTGGGAATGATATAGCCCGTGGTCTCGGGATAGGAAGGCGCCCAACCGCGATCGAGGCGATAACGCGCAGACACGCCGCCGTCCGCCGTGTTATCGTGCGCCGCACACAGCCACGACATCGCCGCGGCAATGTGCACGGGGTTGGATTGCAACTCCGACTGCGGTGCGCGCAGATCAAAATAGTCATGCACACCCAGACGAAAATGCGAGGGAAGATAAAAGCGCGCGTTGAATAAATCTTTCGCGCGTTTGAGCAAGGCCCGCATAGCTTTCCTTTAGCAAATGCAAAACGGAATGCCCAACGCCGGCACTCACAAGTGACGGCACGCAAGCAGGCCAGTAGGCAGGTTAAGGGGACATCTAAAAAAAACTTCCCGCGAAATTGTAGTCTCCGCTCCTTGTGGTCGGCTGTTGCGACCAAGAAATTTGTGGTTGTGCAATGCCCTTAAGGGGGCAGGACTACGGCGAGCTCGGGAAATAATTTTTTAGGCGCACGCTCATCAGTGCGTCTGAGGTGAAACCACCCGGCATGATTTCAAAGTTGAGCCAACTGGCGTGCTGGGCGGAAAATTTTGCTCGGCTTCGCTGCCGATGCTACAGGAAAACTACGCGCGGAGGAGAGAGGGTGCGGAGGGGAATTTAAAATTTTTTATGGCGCGTCGCTGCTCCGGCTAGGTGTCATCGTTGCTTGTTTACCTGACTTTTATTTTTTCAAGCTAGTTGACTTCAAAGCGATTGCATCCTAGTGCCCGAAGCACATTTTCAAAACGAGCGTTCTTTGCGTCCGCGCAAAACTGTCGTGCGATTACACCGAGGGCGACGCGAGCCGATCAAACGCCGTGCGCGTAACGGCAACGAACCGCACGATGTCGCCCAATGCGAGCAACGCCGGCTCAGAGCTTTCCGCGTTGAACATGCGCCACGGCGTTCTGCCGATAATGCGCCAGCCGCCCGGCGTGCTCATCGGATAAATCGCCGTTTGCTGACCGCCAATCGCAACGCTCCCCGCCGGCACTTGCGTCCGCGGCGAAGCCAGGCGCGGCGTGCAGAGTCGTGGCGAGAGTCCACCGAGATACGCGAAGCCGGGAGAGAAGCCGAGAAAGTAAACGCGATATTCGCCGCCCGTGTGCAGCGCAATCACCTCCTCCCGCGTGAGTTGATTGTGCGCCGCAACGAACGGCAAATCGAGCGCGAACGCTTCCTCATAGCACACCGGAATTTCAACCACACGAGGCGCAAGCGCAACGGTTTCGGCTGCGCTCTCTGCCAGCGCACGCACATGCGCTTCGACTTGCGCCAACGTCGCCAACTCCGGATCAAACACAATCAAGAGCGAGCTATACGCCGGATGCAAATCGCGCATAAACGCCGCGCGCCGAGTAAGCAATTTTTGCGTGAGCGCGTGAACCTGTCGATGAGGCGCAAGCGCAATCTCATTGCCGAAGGAAACGAGGAGGGAATGATCGCTGGCAGGTGTGATGGTCATAAAAAAAGAAGGCAGAATGATCTTTTAAAAACTAAAACGGACTTTCACGCAAGTCGAACCGAAGCCTTTTGAAATTCAAGTTCTGTAATGAAGTTCTGCTCCGCCACGGCTGGGCCGTGGCATGCCTTTCAATCGCAATCAAGAGCAAACCACGGCCAAGCCGTGGTTGAGCATTACCGAACGTGACCGTCAAATTTCATCAAGCAGCACACCCGGATCAAAAACGCAGGCGAAAAGCTTCTCGCTTTTCAGTGTGAATTTTTGATCCGTATGTGGCTAAAGGCTTTCAGAATCGTAAAAACTTAGCCGTTTGTAGAAGAGCCGCTCTTGATTCGTCATGCCCGCTTAAAGACGCGGGCATGACCGTATGAAGATCATGCTCTTTTCAAACGGCTAAAATCAAGCTCAGAATCTTCTCCTGCGTTTGCTTCTCAAATCCGCAAAATCATTCTGCCATAACTTTATGGATTCGTCTCGCCGTGCAACGCTTTCCATTCTT
The DNA here is from genome assembly GCA_041918175.1 of bacterium. Lineage (GTDB taxonomy): Bacteria > Zhuqueibacterota > Zhuqueibacteria > Zhuqueibacterales > Zhuqueibacteraceae > JABWAN01. Next base: position 6,775 of record JAYRWE010000022.1, on the reverse strand, counting down.
CTTCAAATTCATTGCCCTCGGCCCAGCGCGGTTTTTCCAGCGCGTTGGCAACTTTGAGCGCGGTTTGAAATAGAATGCGCATATCCCGCTCGCAGCCCGAGAGGTCCCACACCTCATTCACTTCATCGATGAGTTGATGATAATGCTCCTCGTGATACTTGCTCGGCTCGGCTTTCGGCGTCGTGAGATACTTTGTGCCCGGATCGATATACAACGCGGGCACGCCGATCTTCGCGAAGTTCACTTGATCGGAGCGATAAAAACTTCCGGCATTGGGATTGGGATCATCGACCACTTCCACCGCCTTCTTTTCGCCGTTCGCGAGCGTGACGTGATATTGCTGCGCAACTTCTTTGAGCACGGCGCCGAGCGTATTCGTTTCCAAACCGATGGCGGCAATGTCCGCGGTCACACCGAAAATTTGCGGCATGTCAATGTTGATATTCGCCACCATCCGATTGCGCGCGAACGGCGGATTGTCCGCGAACCACTTGCTCCCGAGCAAGCCGCGTTCTTCCGCAGCGCACGCGAGAAAGAGCAACGAGCGTTTGGGCCGCGGCTCCAGCTTGACAAAAGCTTCGCTCAAAGTGATGATGCACGAAGTGCCGAGGCCATTGTCCCATGCACCGTTATAAATTTTATCCGGGCCGGGCAAATCCTCGTTCATGCCGAGATGATCATAATGCGCGGAGAAAACAATGACCTCTTCTTTAAGCACGGGATCGCTGCCCTCGAGCATGCCGATTACGTTCTTCGTTGCAACGCGGCGCATCGCGGTCTCAATATGAGCCGTGACCGTGTAGCCCGTTTCGACCGGCTTGAACTCGCGCGACTTTGCGCTTTCGAACAAACCGGCGAGCGTTGTGCCCATGCTCGCCGCGATACGCTCGGAAGTTGCTTCGTCAATCCAGCCGAGCAAATCGACTTGATAGCCGCTGCCGGGCAAATCGAGCGCAAAACTTTCTTCCGCGCCGTTGTGATTGACCACAGTGAAAGGATAACTCGCGGAGGGCGTCGTGTGAATCATAAACGCCCCGGCTGCGCCGTGCTTCATCGCCTGCTCGAATTTATACGTCCACCGGCCGTAATATGTGCGCGCCGCGCCTTTGAACAACTCCACGCCGTTCTCCGTCACCGGCGGATCGTTATTGAGAAAGAGCAGCACTTTGCCCTTTAGATCCGCGCCTTTGAAATCATCCCACGCATGCTCGGGCGCTTCGACGCCGTAGCCGACAAACACGAGCGGTGCGTTGGCAATATCCACCACCTCTTTCTGCGCGCTCGACCAATACGTGAGCGTGGAGTCGGAGAAGTATTGCAGCGCTTCATTCCCTTTGCGAATGGCGAGCGCAGATTTATCCGCGACTTTTTTGCTGCCCACGAGTTTCGCGGCTTGAAAGTAAGAGCCATTCACCGGGGCGAGGCCATGGGCCTGAAAACGCTCGGCAATAAAGTTCACGGCTTTGTCTTCGCCCGGCGTGCCTGGCGCGCGGCCTTCCATCTCATCTGCCGCGAGGAGTTTCACGTCCTGCAAAATCTTCTCTTTGGTAATAAGCTGGAGCGCATCAGATTCCGACGTGCCGGAAGCGCACGAGAGCAAATGCGCGAAGCAGCAACACAGCAATGCACAAGGATAAAGGCAACGCATGCAACCCTCCGAGGATTGATGATGAACGATGAAATTTTATTTTGAAGAAATGGTAGGATTTTTTGCGCGAAGATGCAAATGCGAATTCGACGAGCGGGCGTGCAACAACGGCGTGGGCAAGCGGAGCACAGTGGCGAGACTCACCTCGTCCTCATTCTTTTCAGAGTTGGCGTTCGTAGTAACGCCATCAGGCGTGCGTGGCTATAAACGTGGAGCGCCTAATGGGTTTTGACTTTCAAAATCGGTAATCACCTCCACGAGTTGTCATTGAGTTGTCATTGAGTTGTCATTCAGAAGGAATCTTTTTACTCGCTGGAGACTTATTCCAGTGCTCAAAAAGATTCCTTCTGAATGACATGATACGGGTGGGGTGCTTCATTACCGAATTTGGTCGTCAAAATTCATAAGGCGCTACTGCGAACGCTCATTCTCCCCACCACTGCGCGAGCTTGCGCCGCACTTTCTCCGCGTTGGGGTCTTCAATTTGTTCGCGGATTTGCAAAGCAGCTTCGGCCAATGGCACTGCACGCTCGCGCTCGTTGAGTTGATCGAAGGCGAGGCTCATGTTCCAAAGCGCATTGCCTTCCCCGCGACGGTCGCAAAAGTTATAAGTGGCTCCGGTAAAGTTCGATAGAGGGCGAGGAGGAAGTCGTGGCGCATGAGGGAATCAACGCCTTGTTTTATTCAGGACGGGCAAGCACCAATCCCGCACAACCGCGTGCAGTCCAGGCTCGAAAAAACATCAAGGAGGTGAGGCGGGTCTCTTTGCCAAGAGCAGGATCAATGAAAATGACTTCATCTCCTGCAAGGCCGTTCACGACGACGGCGTGCGCGGTTCTATCATTGGCATAAGGCAGATGTTCTGCGCCGAGAGCAACGATGACGGGTTGTCCTTGCGCAAGATACTCAAACAAATCATGCAGCCCACCGTTTTTGAAATGTGTGATGGCAAAGCCAAGCGCGCGAACATATTTCGCTGCCAGGTCAAAGCGAGTGCCGCGCCGATTCACCTGACATGCGGAGGCAATGTTCTCTTCCGGCAAGGCGTGATCGTAATACTGCAGCACCATGCGCAAACACGCAGGCAGGCAAGTGTAGCTCGTTTGCTGTTGGAATATTGGAAGCTCAAGCTTCATTGGCCTTTTCTTCCAAGCGGGTTGGAGAGTCTGATTCCGAAGGCACGAACTTTCCGTCCGCGGAATAGAAGAGCCGGCCCAAATCTTTTTGCCGATGCGGCAGCGTCACTTTCACCAGCCACCTTTCGCCATCCCACAGCGGCATTTCAGCCGCGACCGCGTCACCGACTTTTTCGAAAAGATAGGTTGCAGCAAGATTGAAAATAGCTTCGGGCGTGAGGCGCTGCGGGCGAATGGCAAGCAACCGGTCTTGCGATTCGAGGATCACCTCCGTGCCGGCTTGCCAGCCCCATCGCTCCAACACCGCCGGCGGAACGTGCAATCCTTGGGCAGTAACTTCCAGGACGATTTTGCTCATTGGTTTTGTCTCTTCATGTTGTTTGCAACGGCTCGTAACCGAGCGAGCGTTTGTTTGTTTTCGCGTATTCAAAATAACGATACAAAAGACGTAAAGCAATCATCAATCCTTGCGCTACTTCCCCGCCACTGCGCCAGCTTGCACCGCACTTGCTCCGCGTTGAGGTCTTCAATTGTTTGTAGATTTGCAAAGCAGCTTCGGCCAATGGCACTGCACGCTCGCGCTCGCCGAGTTGATCGAAGGCGAGGCTCATGTTGAAGGAAGCAGCGCCTTCTCCGCGACGGTCACCAAGCGTGCGCACGAGCTTCGCTGTCACTCCGCTAGGAGTGAAATGTTTATAGCACCGCCTCACATCTTAATTTCCCCAAACTCCGTTAGGAGTGACATCTTTGATTCATACCATAAAGCCCGCAGCAATGCAATGAAGTTCACATGCCACTCCTAGCGGAGTTGCAGACGATCCCAACGCAACGTTTCTATAAACATCCCACTCCTAGCGGAGTGGAGCGCGTGCTTTGGGCTTCAACCGCATGAGCACCCACAGTACAAAAGTGCCGTTCTAAACATTGTCGCCTTTCACCTTTTGCCCTTCGCTTTCGCATGCGTCCCCGTTGGGGAAGAGTGGGCTTGTCTCTGCCTTCTATCTTCTAACCTCGATCCACTATCTTCGATCCACGATGAACGATCCTCAATCTTCCCTCCCCCGCCACTGCGCGAGCGTGCGCCGCACTTGCTCCGCGTTGGGGTCTTCAATTTGTTCGTAGATTTGCAGAGCAGCCTCGGCCAATGGCACCGCACGCTCGCGCTCGTTGAGTTGATCGAAGGCGAGGCTCAGGTTCCAAAGATCAGTTCCTTTCCCGCGAAGATCTCCATTCTCACGATCAATAACCAAGGCTTGTTCAAAATAGCCAATAGCGCGACGGGCTTCGCCCCAAGAAGCGAAGGCGTGACCTAAGTTAAAAAACTCAGCCGCTACGCCGCGAGGATAGGGGATCTTTTGATAAAGCACCAAGGCTTTTTCATGATAATCGATAGCGCGCTGGTATTCGCCTAGGCTAAAGTAGCTTTCGCCTAATCCGCTGAAAGCGTTGGCTATGCCGCGATGGTGATTAAACTCCTGTGCAAAAACGAGACGTTTTTCAAAATATTCAATGGCTAAGTTATGTTGCCCCAAACGACCGTATGCCGCGCCAAGCCTACCCAAATGCTGCGCTATCATCCAGCGATTCGACAACAGTTCAGCAGCTTCGAGCGCCTTTTTCGACCACACAATTTTTTCATACGGAGGTAGACGCATATTGAGGAAGTACTCGCCGTCATTTGGATAGTTATTGCATAAGTCTGCGGCAACTTCATTGTCCCGCATGTGTGCCGCGGCCCAGGCTTGACCCGCGGCAATATTCGGCCATTCAATATCAAACAAACGTAGGCTTTGTAGTAAGCTCTCGTTGCCTTTTAAATAAAACTTCGTTGCTCCATGCAGCACATCTTTATAATGCTCGGCATGGCGTTGTTGCGCGGCAAATTTTTCTTCTTCCGCCAAACGCTGTTCGGCAAACAAACGCGCCAAGTCGTGCAGTCGATAGCGTTGCGTGTGTTCTCGCCAATCGAGCAGGCTGTAATTGTGCAGCGTGCTCAATATATCGTGCGCCGGGTCTGCTTCCATTTGCCAAACTGCGGCGGCAGCGCTGCGATCAAAACTTTCCGGGAACACGGCAAGCGCGCGCCATTGCGCTTGCAGCTCGGACGCGAGCAAGTCATAGCTCAAACGCAGCGAGGCTTCAATCAAAGCCACACGCTGCTGCGCGTTTTGCAAACGCCGGGCATAATCGCTCGGGCTGAGGTCCCGGCGCTCGGCCAATGCGCTTGCAGCCAAACGCAGAGCGAGAGGCAAATAGCCGCACAAGGCCGCAAGCTCCGGCGCGAGCGCGGCAATGCGGCTGCAAATTTTTAAAAGCAAAGCTTCTGCTTCAATAGAAGAAAGCTGGCTCAAATCTTTCGCATACAAACCGGGCAGGGTGAAATGTTGACGCGAAGTCACGAGCAGGGCGCAAGGGGCCGGGGGCAAAAGCGATTGCACTTGCTCGGCGTCGCGGGCGTTGTCGAACAACAAGAGCGCGCGCTTCTCGTGCAGCACGGAATGATAAAGCGGCGCAAGCTCGGCCTCGGTTTCGGGCAATCGCGCTTCGGGAAGATACGCGCGAATGACGTGGGCCATGGCCTGGCCCGCAGAGAGCGGCGCATGGCTCGCGCCGCGCAGATCGAGAAAAAATTGCGCGTCCGGAAAACGCGGCTTCAACTTTTCCGCGAGCACAAGCGCGAGCGCGGTTTTGCCGATGCCGCCCATGCCGTGCAAACCGGAAATCATGGCCCCGCCATTTTCGAGGCCAACGAGCAATTCGCGCAACTCCTCTTCGCGGCCCGTGAAATCGCGCGGCGGTGAAGGCAATTGGTGCAGCGGGTTGAAAGCGGGCGGCGGTTGTTGAATGATGGTGACGCTGGCGTTTGGGCCAATGGCCACGCCGCTCGTGTTGGTGAGATTGCCGACGGTAATGGATTGATCGACATGTTGGTCGCGGCCAATCACGTCGCGCGCGGAAATGTCGCGCTGCGCATTGAGGGCGACATTTGCGGGTGCGGCGGGCGAGGCATACTGCAATGGCGCTTGCTGCATGTCTTTGATGAACTGCACGAGCAAACGATGCTGTATTGCGTTCGCGCTTTCGGGTTTGGCAATGGAGAAGTGATCCGAGTGCGGCACTTTATACGGCTCGCCAAAGTAACGCGCGCCGGAGAAAGGCTCCACCACTTGTTTGAAGATAAACTTCCTGAGCGCGATGAATTTGTCTTCGAGCAATTCTTTGCCGGTGAGTTGCAACTTGCCCGCGGCTTGCAGGTTTTTGAAATTTTTGTCGAGGTCATTGAGCCAGGCATTGTTCTGTGCGAAGCGTAAGGCTTGCGCCTGGCTTTGCCCGAAGATATTTGCAAAGGCTTCAAGCCAGTTGGCATACTCCGAACCCAACGAAGGCGAAGCGACAAGAAACAACCCGACATGCGCCTCGGCCTCGATTAGATCCAGCGCGCGCGTAACGAGATATTGGCGCACGACGATGCCGCCCATGCTATGGCAGACGAAAAGGATGCGGCGATTTTTCAGAACGCCATCCAACTTCATGCGCTCTTTGAGGTCATCGACCACATCGCCCAATTGATAATTGCCGCTGAAGATGTCGGTTTGGTAGGAATAAACATAGAGGCCGAGGCCGTGCAAGTCCTTTTCGCTTTGCAGCAAAGTCGGCCAATACGCACCGTTGGCATTGCGCCAGCCACTTTCGCCGCTCGACAAAATGCCGTGAACGAAAACGACCGCAGTATTGCTGGTTGGATTTTGAAGCCATTCTCCGCGCATGGGTTTTCCCCGAGGAGTTGGGTTTATTCAATAATATGCTCGTTGCGGTTAGCTTTGTAAGTCATGCCCGCGAACGCGCATATGCGTCAACCGAACGCGCGCAGCGCGAGAGAAAGTCCCCCTTTGAAGGGGGATTTAGGGGGATGTTGGTCACGTGAATAATTTTAAATGGCGTTTTTCAATCGACCAACACCCCCCTGGCCCCCCTCAAGGGGGGAATCATT
>JAYRWE010000021.1:0-6244 GCA_041918175.1 bacterium | reverse complement strand
GTAATTGGAAAAGAGCGGTTCAAACGCGACAACAAAAAGTGAAAATTCCGACGGCAGAGTAAGCACGGGTCAATTCTCCATATTGAGTATGACCATAATTTACTCTACGCCGGAACATATTCAAATGGATAAAGTCCAGCTGAGGCAATACTCAAGCGAAGCTATTTCACTTGAAGCAATCAATAAACGGCTAGCGCATCAGTAGCAGCCGGCGCGTTTGCGTGAACTCGCCGGCGCGCATTCGCACGAAGTACACGCCGCTGACCAAACCGTTGGCTGCGAAGCGCACGGAATAAATTCCCGCAGGCTTGCTTGCGTCAACCAGCGTTGCGACTTCCTTTCCCAAAACATCATACACTTTCAATCGCACATGTTGCTCGCGCGCTAATGAGAATTGTATCTGCGTTGTTGGGTTGAATGGGTTCGGATAATTTTGCCAAAGCGCAAACGATGACGGTGCGCTCTCGTTTCTTTCCTCCACCGACGTCGGCGTAATCGCGATTTCATAAACGCCCAGTTCCATCGCCGGGCCGTTTTGATTCGCTGACGGATTCAGAAAACCGGAGAGCGTGATCACGGCGTAGCCGTTCGCTTGATTTGAAACATCAATCGTGTGCGTGCCGAGTTTTTGTTTATCGCTGCTGCGCAAGAGCTCGATTGCATATTGGCCGGCGGCCAGGTTGATCGGCAAGCTCGCGGCGCTGTAATTTAAATTTGAAACGAGCGTAGCGCCGCTCGTGGTGACGATATCGATGGTCGGCGCGTCCGTGACGGCATGCACAAACACCGCGCGCGCCTCGTTCGCATTTGCGGCGAGAATGGGCAAATCCAACAGCAGAATATTTTCGCGCAGCGAATAGCCTTCGGGATTCGGCGCGTAGGCGGTGGTGTCATTCAAACCAAGAAGCACGAGCGCCTGCGGATTCTCGCTCGTCACCGTTAGGCTATCAAATTTCGCGACCACGACGTTGGGATTCTCAACGTCATAAAGCGACAATGCAAACGGCTCAAGATAAGGCAAGCTCGTCAAGGCCGCAGATTGCCGAAAGCCGAGATTTTCGAAAATCAAATCATCCGTTGCGCTGGAAGGTTTGCCGAGGCCGCGATTGCACGGCGCGCGACCGCCATCCGTCACGACCACGCCGCGCGTGCCTCGCCCACCGCCGGAGCGATTGCGGCTGCTCGAACTCGAAACCACCACGCTCGTGCCGCGATTCGAAAACGGCCTTTGATATTTCCATTTCGCCAACGCGCGCGCTTCTTTGCCGCCCGCGAGATTGAACTTGCCGCCGACGAAGAGCACTTCGGTTTTTTGGCTAATGGGGCACGGCCACACCGAAGCAATCGTATGCACCGCGTCGTTCGCGCCGCTGCCGAACGCATCCCATTCCGAGAGCACGCCGGCTGCGTACGTGCGCTCGAACACGGCAATGCGATTCGCGGGCTTGATCACGCCGTTGCGATTGACCGCTTCCGTGAACTCGCCGCCAATGTAGAATTGCGTTTGATCATAGGAGGGCACGATGGTTTTGACCGCGCCGTTCACGCCTCGGCCTTGCGGCCGCCATTCGCCAAAATACCACATCGCGATGCGATCAAGATTCACGGTCGCGCCGTCACGATTCACGCCGGTGCGAAAACGTCCGCCGACGTAGAGTGGCGAATGATCATCGCGGCCGGCCAGCGCGAGCGCGAGCACTTCATCATCAACGCCGTTGCCGAGCGGACGCCACGCATTGTCATAGCCATCCCACATCATAATATTGCGGCAAGAAATTTTGCTGCCGTCGCGATTGGTGGCTTCGGAAAATTTGCCGCCGACAAAAACGCTGCGCCACGAGCGCGGCGAAGATACGCTTCCGCCTTGTCCCACTGCGAGTGCGCGCACTTCATCATTTACACCACTGCCGAAGGCTTCCCAGCGTTGCGATGAAAAGCTCCAGCGCGCGATGCGATTCAACGTTGCGCCGAAAACTTCTTGCGTGAATGCGCCGCCAACATAAAGATCATAACCGGAAACTTCCAACGCATGCACTGCGCCGTTCAAACCAAAACCCACCGGGAACCAACGTTTTTGTGTGTGATCCCAAAACGCAATGTTGATGGCGCGCACCGGAGTGCCGTCGGGATTGATGGCAAACGAGAATGCGCCGCCGACAAACGCGCCGGGTTGATTGTAACTCACCGGCGCAATCGCATACACCGGGCCGTCCACGCCGCCGCCGAGCGCTTCCCACTTCGTGCCGTCGAAGCGCGCGACGTTGCTCGCGGGTGTGCCTTCCACGCCGGTGAAACTGCCGCCGAGATAAAGCGATGCGGGATAGCCGCGATTGTCCGAGGCGAGTGCGAACACTTCACCAGCCGCGCCATACGCAAGCATATCGGACCAGCGCATGCCGTTCCACAGCGCGTTGTTGGCGACTTGCACGTTGTTGATGATCGCCGGACTGTAGAAATCCGTGTACGCGCCGCCGAGATAAAGATACTCCGTTGCATACTTTGGGTTCGCGGCAATGACCGAGGGATGTGGAAAGCGATTTTTATAAACGAGCGTAGTCCACGCGCTGCCGTTCCATGCTTCAACTAATTTGATCGTCACGTCGACACTATAAAGCAAATAAATTTTTCCCGCGCCATCAAGCGCGAGGCCGTCGATACGAAACGGCGTTGCACCCAGCGCGACGCGGCTCCATTGCGCGCCGTCCCAATAAACCACTGGGCCGTTTACGCTCGTGCCGTTCGCATTGACTGCGGTCGCAATCGCACCGGTAACATAAATGCGGTTTGCATTATCGATCACAATGCCGGCCACGCACGCGCCGCCGCTCGTGTTCGACCTTAACCCTTGTCCCAACGGTGACCAACTCGCGCCGTTCCAGCGCGCGATATATTCCGTGGGGACGGGCACGCGGCCGGGATTATACACGCCGGTGAAATCGCCGCCCACGATCACGTCGTTGTTCGCAGCAACCGCGAGCGCCGTTACCGGGCCGTCACCCAAGTTGTAGATGCCGTCGCCCAGCGGCTCCCATTGCGCTTGCGCGACGTTCCATTTGCCCACGCGCCAAATGCTAACTTGCGCGCCATTGGGATTGAAGCCGCGCGTGAGATTGCCGCCGACATACACATTGTTGTTATCAACCGCAAGCGCGAGCACGTCGTCATCAACACCGCCGCCGAGCGCTTCCCATTTGCCCGAGGCTTGATTCCACTTCGCGATATTCAGCACATTGACTTCGCTGCCGTCGCTGTTGCGCACGATTTCGAAAACGCCGCCGACGTACACGTTGCCATTCGCGTCAACCGCAATTGCCTCCGCGCGGCCGCCGGAAAAATGATCGCCGAGAATTTGCCATCGCCCTCCGCTCCATTTCGCGACACGCATGGATTGAAAACCGTCATCCTGAAAATTGCCGGCGATATAAACGTTGCCTTGCGCATCGACGCACGCCGCGTCCGCGCCATACTCCACCGGGCCCGCGCTGCCCGCAAGATACTTTTGCCAAAACGCATCGCGCCGGCCCGTGGCTTGGGCGAGGCTTTGTTGTTCGAAGGCGACGAGCGCAAAGAGGACAGCGCAAAGCGAGAACAGGTTTTTAGTTTTCATGATGGACTCCGACCATAACTCCGAGACGATAACAAATGCAGCCTTTGCCTTGACTGTGATCGCATTGCCGCCACGCGCTTTCCGGCAGCAGCCGATACGAATTGGAAAAAGTCGTGGCCCCGGCCAAAAATTTTTGATACGGGAAACACGAAACTTTTTCCTCGCTCATGCCGGGCTGAAACTGCGATAACGTTTTTTCATTCATGCCCCACAGCAATTGCATGCCGTCGAGATTCATGCGCTCTTGCAAATTCAAAACGGTGTTCGCGTCGCTTCCCAAGCGCGTCGAGCCGAGATTGTCGAGCACCCACGGGTTGTTTTTAGGATTGGAAAAAAACAACAGCACGGCATGATGGCCCACATGCGGCAACGTTACCAAACCCATGCGCAAGCGCTCCGCAGGAACGCCGAGCATGCGTAACGAAAGATATTTCGCCACGGCATAGTCGTCACAATCGCCCTGGCCACGCGCGAGCGTTTCAATGGGCGATTGCCAATAGTCATACCCTTGCGCCGCGCTCGCATCCTGCGCGGCAGCGACATGTTGATTGAAGAATTTGTTGACCGCTTCCGCCTGCTCCCGCTCCGAAGCGTTTTGCAAACGCTGAATGAGATCTTCCCAAAGTTGCAGACGCATCCGTGCTTTTTCTCCCACGCGGATTTGCGCCGCGCGTTTGATTTCTTCGGGAATGAGGAAGCGTTCGCCCTCAAACATGCTCGGACCTTTGTGCAGCAAGTCCGCCAAGTTTCTGCGTGCGCGCGCAACCGTGATCGGCACGTTATGCCGACTGAGTGTGAGCGACAGATCGCGCGCGCCGAGCTTCATCATCTTCGCGACGTGCTCTTCCCACGTTGCGCCCACGATAAAATCGCACAAGAGCATTTCGGCAAAGGTGTCTTCCCAATAATAGCGCTCGAACCCGCGCAGTTCAAACTTGTCGGCCACTTCGAGCTTTTGCCATGTGGCGTGCAATGTGTCATATTCGGCCGCGGTGATCGCATACTCGTTCTGCCGCGCGTCGTTCAAATCGAGATCGCGCAGCATGGTGTTGAACGCGGCAACTGCGTGAGATTGGGCTAAAAGGTGATGGTTGGCGACGAGGCTGAAGCACAGCAACAGCAAGATTCTTTTCATAAAGCGCAATTCATTTGTTTGAGTTGCTTCCCGGTTTCTCGGAAGGCGAAGAGGTGTTCGTTTTCTCCAACTTCTTTGCTGTGCGATCCAGCAATGCCGGCGGGCAGCAGCCTGCGGTGAGAAAGGCGAACAGCAGCACGATACCGATAAACAAGTTTAAGCGAGCATGGCGACGAGATACGAAAGCGCGGGTCATGGAGTTTCTCCGTTATGGAATTTGAGCATCAAAATTTGAAATCAAACACTCCCATCAGCGCGTGTCATTCAGGAGGAATCTTATTAAGCGCTGGAGTGAATGCCTCGTGCCGAAAAAAATTCCTATGGAATGACAGCGCACGAAGGCGCGTCGTAATAATAACCTTCATAGTTCTACTTCGGCAGATTCCCTTTTTTGCCCACGAAACACGCTAATCACACAAAAAGGCTTTTCGCGTTTTTCGTGTGTTTCGTGGGCAGAAAAAGGATTAAAAAATCGGCAAGCCCACGCCGAAGGAGTACGTCAAATCATTCGTGCGCGCGCTCGGCGCCTCCTGCGCTTTCACGACGTTCGTCACGCCGAGCAGATAGCGCACGCTCACGTTGCCGCGATATTTGCCCAACGGAAACGTCACGCCGCCGCCGAGGCTCACGGCAAAGTTCGTAGATTTCTTCAGCGCCTTGATGTCGGTTTCATTCTCGTCTTTGTTGCCGTTGAACGTCATCGTGGTCTTGCTCTTCGCGGAGAGCAAAAAGCCGAGCACGCCGCCGCCGCGCACAAACGGCTTGATCTTGCCCGCGCCAAGTTCATAACGCGCTTCCAACGGAATGCCGAGATAAGAAAGTCGCTCGCGCGTTTCGAACGAATAATTCTCGCCCTCGCCAAAATCTTCGCCGGATTTGTATTCACTCCCGCTGCTGCGATATTGCGCGCCGCTCGAAAAACGCAACGGCCCGCTCTCGTGAAATATCACGTCCGCGCCAAAGAACATTTGCCAACACAAACAATCCGCGCCTTCGTCCGTTAAGCGCGATTGGTTGACGCCGGCGCTCAATTCGATGTTGGGCGTGTCGTTGTTTTGCGCCTGTGTGCGCGACGCGGTTATCGCCAACACAAAGAGCATGAGAATGATTCTTTTCATGGTGCTTTTCCTTTCGATGAATGAAAATACGGCCTCGTGGTATGCCCTAAAATTAGCGATTCGACGCACGCGATCAACTCCACGAAAATGTGGGCGAGGGCTACATGAATGTGTGGGCAGGGAAAACTGTTATCCGGTAAGAATGCTTCTCTATTGTTGCAGAGTTAGAATTGGTCCGAGCATGAGAAAAGGTTTTTCAGAGAGACGAGTTGAGAGGAAGTTACGACCTGAATTTTGCATTAACAATTTCGCCCGCCATCGCCTGATGATGAATCATCAGGCTAGGAGATGCAAGCCAACTAAAGTTGGCTACCACCCTACGGGTGATCAGCGATCTTTAGATCGCTTCCACCTTTTAGCCTGATGCTTCAGCATCAGGCGGAG
>JAYRWE010000020.1:0-10285 GCA_041918175.1 bacterium | reverse complement strand
TGCTTTCACGTTTCGATAAAATTGCGGGCGACACCCCCCTGGCCCCCCTCACGGGGGGAATATCCATTTGTGCGGCAGCGTGCTCGCACCATGCGAGCACGAGGAGGTAGGCGTAGAGGTGAAAGAAACGGCGTTTCATCGGTACTCCTTACCAGTTGTGATCCTTTTCATAACCGAGCTTGAGCAGCAGCTCTCCCGCAAGCTCTTTGAAAACGGTTTTGTCTTCGGGCGTAAAATGATTTCGCCAATCGCCGGACACGCCTTTGCGAATGAAGCGATCGCGTGCTTCGCGGCCCGCCTCGCGGCCGGTGAGTGATTTGAAGGAAGTTCGCCGCAGAATATTTTGCAGCAACTCTTCTCCGGTCGGCAATTCCAAATAAGCAAACAAACGCCGCGCAACCGCGGCGCTATTTTCCAACAGCTCTTCATAAGAACAAGTAAAAAGACTGTAGAGCTCGCCATAATTTTGCTGTGCTTCAATCTCCGCGCGCCATTTCATGATGCTCGATTGCAACGACCACGAATTGCGCTTGAGATGATTCTCCGTGAAGAAGCGGCTCGAGACCACGACGTCGCGACCGTCGCGATAGATGACGAGAAACTTGGCTGCGGGAAACACGGCGTGAATGAACGGCACATACCGCGCGGCGTCCGTGGATTTCTCCAACAAATATCGATGCGGGCGCAGACGCTCCGCGAGAAATTGAAAGAACGTGCGGCAATATTCTTCTTTTGTTTTGGCCTGCTCAAGCGCGCGCCGCAAGGCTTTTTGCTCGAAGGGGTTCAAATCAAGCAGGGTCGCCGGGCGCTCCGTGGCGCGAAAGGCAAACTCCGGCCGCCAATGTTTGAGCAGCGGGCCTGCGAGTTCCAACATGCGCTGCGCAAACCAACGCTGCGTCCCGCCGTTGCTCCAGGGCACTTCGTTGAACAGCTTGCGTGTGCATTCCTCAAAGTTCTTCGCGGTGGAAACATGATTAAAGATGTGCGTCTCGCTCAAGCTGCGAATCGCCGGATGCAGGCTCAAAATTTTTAGAAGCCATGTGCTCCCGCTTTTATAATTGCCCAAAATAAAAATGAGGTTACTGCTCATCACCTACCTTCGCAGAAAAATCTCGCTTTCGTTGCGCAAACGTGTGTCACTCCTAGTGCACAACATACTCGCATGCGGAAAGGATTGCGGAAGCCGCGGGCCGCATGCGCAACCGCCGCAAAAGCGCGAGACGAACTTGCGGCAGCGCCAAAAACCCGCTTGACTTTTTAGGCAAAGATCGTATATTGCACGCGCTTTGATAATCCCTGACTGCTTTGCGTCTGTCGAAGTAAAACAGAAGCGCTTTTCGAATCAACAGGCTGTGGGAGTTTGAGCCGCTCAATGTGTCGACTAGCATGTAACAGAATTGCCCGCGAGCTTTGTGTTTCCACCTCCTTCTCGGCTGCGCGCACGCACATTGAAATCCTTTCCTTGCGCGCTCTCTCCTTACGCGCGCCACTTCGCGCTCCTCGTCTGCAATATCAATCATCCACATCTCTGCAAACCGCTATGCGCGGGCGGCGAGCAGACTAAATTAGAGCCTAGACCTCGTGCACGAAATTCTCTTCTACCTCTTCGCCGTGATCGCCGTGGCTTCCGGCGTGGCGATGGTGCTGCACCGCAATCCGGTTTATAGCGCCATCTTTCTCATCATAACTTTGTTCGCGTTTGCAGGCTTCTTCGTATTGCTCAACGCACCGTTCGTTGCGACTGTGCATATCATCGTGTACGCGGGCGCGATCATGGTGCTTTTTCTTTTTGTGATCATGCTGCTCAATCTCAAAGGCGATCCCGCACGCGAAACCGGCAAAGTGGCGCGCCGCACCATTGGCGTCATTTTGGTGCTCGCGTTCATCGTTGAGTTTGGCGCATTGTTCGTTGCCGCATCCGCCAATAATGGCGTGAGCAACAACGTGCCGAATGCAACTTCGCTCGTGGGCAGCACCGAAGTCATCGGCAGGAGTTTGTTTACGACGTACCTCTTTCCTTTTGAAGTCGCCTCGATACTCTTGCTCGTCGGCATGATCGGCGCAATCATCTTGGCGAAGCGGAAGTTGGAGTAGTAAGCTTGGGATTTGCTTTTGCAGTTTATCCGGTTTTTCTTTTTTGGACTCTCTATGCCTCTCTCTCATTACTTAATCCTCAGTGCGATCATGTTCGCCATCGGCGTGGCCGGCGTGCTCTTGCGGCGCAACGCCATCGTCATTTTCATGAGCGTCGAGCTTATGCTCAACGCCGTGAATCTCACCTTCGTCGCGTTTGCGGCGCAGTTGAATAACATCGAAGGCCAAATCTTCGTTTTCTTCGTTATGGTCGTGGCCGCCGCGGAAGTCGCCATCGGCCTCGCGCTCATGGTCGCCATCTTCCGCGTGCGCGAAACCGTGTTTGTGGATGAATTGAATTTGATGAAGTGGTGAGAAATTCAAATCTCGTTTTCTAAACCGCGAATGAACGCGAATCAACGCTAATTTTTTCCATTCGCGCTGATTGGCGTTCATTCGCGGTTTGACAAAAATGGGTACGCTGTTTAAAAAGACTACGTCATGCAAAACTATCTCTGGCTCATCCCCTTCTTCCCTCTGCTCGGCTTTTTGATCAACGGTCTCTTTGGCCGAAAATTCAGCGAGAAAGCCGTGGGCACCATTGCTGCAGGCGCAGTGCTCGCGAGTTTCATCACCGCGTGCGTCATGTTTTTTGAATTGCTCAACCTCGCCCCCGACTCGCGCGTGTTCATCCAAACGCTCTATCGTTGGATGGCCACAGGCAATTTTGCGCTCGACATCAGCTTTCGCCTCGACGCGCTCTCGATGTTGATGGTGCTCGTCGTCACCGGCGTGGGCTTTTTGATTCATGTCTATTCCATCGGCTACATGCACGGCGAGCGCGGCTTCTTCCGCTTCTTCGCGTTTCTCAATCTCTTCACCTTCGCCATGTTGCTCCTCGTCATGGGCAATAACTTTTTGCTCATGTTCGTGGGCTGGGAAGGAGTCGGTCTGTGCTCGTATTTGCTCATCGGCTTTTATTATGATCGCATGTTCGACGAGAGCACGGGCATGACGTGCGCGCAAGCCGGAAGCAAAGCCTTCATCGTCAACCGCATCGGCGATTTCGGTTTTCTGCTCGGCATGTTTTTCATCTTCGCCAATTTCAGCTCGCTTGATTTCGACACGGTGTTCGCGGGCGCAGCCGCGGGCCTCGATCCCGTCATTGCCACCGCGATTTGTTTGCTCCTCTTCGTTGGTGCCACCGGCAAGTCCGCGCAGATTCCGCTCTATGTTTGGCTGCCCGATGCCATGGCCGGTCCCACTCCAGTTTCAGCCTTGATTCACGCGGCCACGATGGTCACTGCCGGTGTTTACATGGTTGCGCGTTGCAGCGTGTTCTTTTTGCAAGCGCCGCTCGCGTTGATGGTTGTTGCCACCACCGGCGTGCTTACCGCGCTCTTCGCTGGCACGATGGCGCTCACCGCGACCGATATTAAAAAAGTGCTCGCGTATTCTACCGTGAGTCAGCTTGGTTATATGTTTCTCGCATGCGGCGTCGGCGCGTTTGCCGCGGGTGTGTTTCATTTAATGACGCATGCGTTCTTCAAGGCCCTGCTCTTCCTCGGCGCGGGCAGCGTGATGCACGCGATCAGCGGCGAGACCAACATCATGAAGATGGGCGATCTCAAAAAGCATTTGCCAATCACGCACGCGACCATGCTCATCGCGAGTCTCGCCATTGCCGGTGTGCCGCTGCTCTCTGGCTTTTTTTCGAAAGATGAAATTCTGCTTTACGCTTATATTAGCCCGCACGGCTCGCTCGCGTTTTATGTGATCGCCCTCATCACTGCGGGCATGACTGCGTTTTATATGTTCCGCATGATCTATCTCACGTTCTACGGCACCTCGCGCGTTGCGCCCGAGGCCATGAATCACATTCACGAGTCGCCGAAGCTCATGACCGTGCCCCTCATCGTGCTCGCGGTGCTCTCTGTGATTGGCGGCTATGTCGGCGTGCCGCACGTGTTCAACAAGATCGGCGAATATCTCCATCCCGTTTTCGCGCGCTACACGCCGCCCGGCGGACATGAAGAAGCGCATGCTAGTTTGAGTTTGGAACTCGGCTTGATGGCGCTCTCTGTGCTCGTTGCCGTTGCCGGCATCTTGCTCGCGCGCAGCATTTATTTGAAGAACTTCGGCAAAGCTGATGAGTTGGCGCAACGCTTTCGCGGTGCCTACAAACTGCTTTCCGCCAAATACTATGTCGATGAAATCTACACCGCGCTTTTCGTGCGCCCGATTCATCGTCTCTCCGAAAGCTTTTTGTGGAAGGTGTTCGATGTGAAGATCATCGACGGCCTCGTGAACGGCCTGCCGCAAACCTTCCTCGCCGCCGCAAACATCCTGCGCCGCTGGCAAACCGGCATCGTGCAGAACTACGCCGTGTCGCTGTTGATTGGAGCGATTGTGGTGCTGGGGTATTTGTTGATGAGGTAAATTAGCTCAAACTTTCTTAGGTGACAAACGCCATGAGAGAGCATGTAATAGTACCTACAAAACAACGGGTTCTTTCCCCGTTTAAACTCGGTGACTACATCAAATTGCTCTGGTGGGTATGGATTAGACCCCAAAAGCTTAAGGCGTACAAATCTGTTTTGGAAGATGATGAACGTGGCCTTCTAGAGCGTCAAGGGTGTTGGCTTGTCAGCACCTTATCCTGGATGCCATTATTTGCTATAGCATTGTATTCGTATTTTGATGCAGAAAACAAAATTGCACTTGAAGTTAAAATTATCGCAATTGTTGCTCTGCTTGTAGCTTGGTTTGCTTCAAGTCGTTGGGGCCTTCTTGAAGGCAAACCGGCGCTTATTGCAATAATAATGGCTATAATTTTTGCCTATTGTGATTCTGCCTTAATTTCCCACAACATATTTTTATCGGAGTCTCCATCGCTCCGTAGCATTTCGGTTTTACAACTGTTGCTCTCATCGCTATTTGCTGGCTTTATCATGGGTTCGTTCGTCGGATTAGTTGGTTCTGTTTCGGCTGGAACCGCAGCACTTTTATTGAATGACAAGCGGGTTTTATTGCTTAATGCAGTTAGTTGGTTTTTGGTAGTAGGAATAGCAAGCAGTTATATTATGCCGTATGGTGGCGGAGCCGCAGTAGAGGCTGGCATCGTGTCTTCAATTACTGTGGCAGTAGCTATGTTTTTCTTCGCAGAGAGCAAAAAGTTAATGTGGATAACCATTAGTGCTTCCTTAACAGGAATAGCCGTTACCAGCATTGTTTATTTATTAACTTCAGAACTTACAGGACCTCGGTGGGGTATCGGTGGCATTATTAGCGGCATTCTATCAGCCTTAACAGCTTGGTGGGGAGTATATGCGAGCATTGAGAATAGAAGAAACAATTACAAAAATGCGCAATAGGACAAGCTCGCTCAGTCTATTTGGGAGACCTTCGCTCAATTGGGCAATTCGGCGATGAACATGAGTCCTTCCATTACGAGCGTATGTGCGATGAAAAATTATCAACTCGCACTGGAGTTTGAGAACGGCGAGCACCGCCTCTTCGACATGAAACCCTATTTGAGTCGCGGCATTTTCATCCGCCTGCAAAACCCCGCGCTGTTTCAAGCCGCGGCCGTGGTGGCCGGTTCGGTAGAATGGCCCGGCGGATTGGATCTGAGTTACGATACTTTGTATTTGGAAAGCCGTCCGGTCGCGGCCGCTGCTTCCGAAATGGCGGAAGCCTTATCATGAAATTGTAGCGCGTTTGCTTTTTCATTGATGGCTTTGTGAGGGAGAAAGCGAAGAGAAACGAAGTGTTTACGGTGCAGACGATTTTAGAATTTCTGCGCACTGATGACAGCGCCGAAGAAGTTTTGCAGCAATAGCCGTTGTTGACGCACGAAGACCTCAAAGCCTTTTTGGCATTTGCAGCACACTGATGCGATATGGACAAAGAACTCATACAAACTCTAACCAATGATTTTGAATCCCTCGCGACAGAAATCAACGGAGTTGAGTGCTGGTTTGCGCGCGATCTTCAAAACCCCTTGGGCTATGACCGCTGGGAGAATTTTTTCAGGGTCATTCAAAAAGCGAAGACCGCTTGTGAGAATGCCGGCAGTATTGTTGTCGACCATTTTCTTGAGGTCACGAAAAAGGTCGAGTTGGGTTCACAAGCAACACGTGAAATTGACGACTTCGTTCTCACGCGCTATGCGTGCTATCTCATCGCACAAAACGGCGACCCTCGCAAAGATGAAATCGCCTTTGCGCAAACGTATTTCGCACTTCAAACGCGCAAACAGGAGTTACTCGAAGAGCGCCTTCGTCTCGCGGAGCGTCTGCGCGCGAGAGAAAAGCTTGTGTCAAGTGAAGTCGAACTCTCCAAGCTTATCTACGAACGCGGAGTTGATGAAAGAGGATTTGGCCGGATACGCAGCAAGGGTGACGCTGCCATGTTTGGCGGCTACGATACTCGCGAGATGAAGTATCGTTTGAGTGTTCCGCAAAGCCGCCCGTTGGCTGATTTTCTGCCGACGATAACAATCACCGCAAAAAATTTGGCAACCGAGATAACGAATTTCAATGTCCAAGAGCAAAGCCTTCACGGAGAACCGGCCATTACCGATGAACACGTGAAGAACAACGCGGCGATCCGAAAGACTTTGATTGAACGCGGTATCAAACCGGAAAATCTTCCGCCGGAAGAGGACATCAAAAAGCTGGAAAAACGGCTTGCATCTGAAAACAAAAAATCGCTCAAACAAGTGAAGAAGTTCAAAGCTCCGGCGAAGAAAAGTTGAAACCTCGTTTGATCGCACATTATCGAATCATTTAAACATGCTCAACAATCTCCCTCTCCTCACACTGCTCATCTTCACGCCCGTTGCGGGCGCGGTGCTCGTGAGTCTCATTCCGCGCGAGTATCCGAATCTCATGCGCACGCTCGCGTTGGCGTTTTCGCTGCTCGCGTTCGTGATCAGTCTGCCGCTCTTTTTCGGCTTCGACAATCAACTCACCTCGTTCCAATTCGAAGAGCGCGCCGAATGGATTCCCGCGTTGCGCGCAACGTATCACGTGGGCGTGGACGGCATCAGCTTGCTCATGCTCGTGCTCACGACTTTTCTCACGCCGCTCGTGATTCTCTCCTCGTGGGATAATATCAAGCGCAGCGTGAAAGGTTATCTCGTTTCCATGCTCATGCTCGAATGCGGCATGCTCGGCGTGTTCGTCGCGCTTGATCTGCTGCTCTTCTACGTGTTTTGGGAAGCGATGCTCATTCCGATGTACTTCATCATCGGCGTGTGGGGCGGCGCGCGACGCATTTATGCTGCGGTGAAATTCTTCATCTATACCATGCTCGGCAGCTTGCTCATGCTCGTTGCGATTTTGTTCATCTACTTTTACTACGGTCGCGTTACGGGCACGCTCACGTTCGACTTCGTGCAGATTCGCGAACTGCTCTTTCCACAAAATTATCAAACCTGGCTCTTCCTCGCGTTCGCGCTGTCGTTCGCGATCAAAGTGCCGATGTTTCCTTTTCATACGTGGCTGCCCGATGCGCACGTGGAAGCGCCAACTGGCGGGTCGGTGATTCTTGCGGGTGTGCTGTTGAAGATGGGCACGTACGGTTTTCTCCGCTTTTGTTTGCCACTCTTTCCCAACGCAGCGATAGAGTTTTCGCCGCTCATTTCGGTGCTCGCGATCATCGGCATCATTTACGGCGCGTGGGTCGCGATGGTGCAGCCGGACATCAAAAAACTCGTGGCGTATTCTTCCGTGAGCCATCTCGGCTTCGTGATGCTCGGCATTTTCACGCTGAATCATCAAGGCTTGCAAGGCGGCTTGATGCAAATGGTCAATCACGGCCTCTCTACCGGCGCGCTCTTCTTGATTGTCGGTATGATTTACGAACGCCGTCACACGCGGATGATTGCAGACTTCGGCGGCCTCGCGCGACAGATGCCGATCTTCACTACGTTCTTTATGATCGCCACGCTCGCTTCAATCGGCTTGCCCGGCTTGAACGGTTTCATCGGAGAGTTTCTGGTTTTGCTCGGCACATTTTTGAGCAACAAGTGGTATGCGGTGTTCGCGGCCACGGGCGTGATCTTCGCCGCGGTTTATATGTTGTGGATGTTTCAACGCGTCATGTTCGGCAAGTTGGATAAAGAAGAAAACATGAAGCTCGAGGATCTTTCCACTCGCGAAATCATGATTCTCGTGCCGATCACGGCGATGATGATTCTCATCGGCGTGTGGGCGCAACCGTTCTTGGCGAAGATGGAAACCTCTGTGGATTACCTCATTCGCAATGTGCAAGCGCGCGCCGCAAAAGTGAATGACGCGCCGGATCTCGCGCCTTATGTCATGGCTCAACCGGGCACGGCTTCAACGGCCAATTTCGATACGACGGAGATGTTGAACGACTCTGCCGCGAAGAACACAACGACGTTCCCAATACAAAGCAATGAGGAACATTTGCAAAATATGAAGGCTTCTCCTCTTTCATCTGCAAATCATGAAGCAGCCAACCAGAACGGCGGTGCGCGATGACGAATATTGGCATCACAGCGCAAGACTTTATCCTGTTCATGCCGACACTGGCATTGACGCTGCTCGGCTTTGGCGTTTTGATCTTGGGTTTAATTTTTCCGCGCATGTATCGCGAGACGATGGCCGCGGTGGTACTGTTTGGCCTTGCGCTCGCGGTGTTCTTGATCATCAACCACAATTGGAATGACGATCAACTTATATTCAACGGCATGATCTCCGTGGATAAATTCAGCCACGGTTTTGCCGTCGTGTTCATGATCGCGGCAGGCTTGACGATTTTGCTCTCGCTCAACTCACTCGAAGGCAGTTCATTGCTAGTGAGCGAGTATTTTGCCTTGATTATCTTCGCCACTGTGGGCATGAATCTGATGGCGGCGAGCGCACACCTACTCACGCTCTTCCTCGGCCTCGAGATGCTTTCGGTATCGCTCTATATTCTGGCCGGTTTTCGTCGCACGGACAAACATGCGCTCGAAGCCTCGTTTAAATATTTTCTGCTCGGGGCATTTGCCAGTGGCTTTTTGCTCTATGGCATCGCGTTGATTTACGGCAGTGTGGGCAGCGCACAAATTAGTGTGATCAGTGCAGCACTCAATGGCGCGAACGGTACTGCGCTTACTTCGCCCACGCTCTTCACCGCGGGTATCGCGCTGATGGTCGTTGGTTTCGGTTTTAAAATTGCGCTCGCGCCGTTTCATACTTGGGCGCCGGATGTTTATGAAGGAGCGCCGACACCGATCTCCGCTTTTATGGCAACCGGCTCAAAGGCTGCGGGGTTTGCGGCTTTGCTGCGCGTTATCGTTGCTTCCGGCGTAATGAGCAATGTTGATTGGCAACAAGTTTTGTGGGTGATTGCGGTCGCCACGATGAGCATTGGCAACATCGTTGCGCTGCGGCAGGAAAGCGTGAAACGCATGCTCGCCTATTCCTCCATCGCGCACGCCGGCTACATTCTCGTCGGCGTTTTGGCACTGGAGGAGCATGGTATTTCCGCGGTGTTGTTCTATCTTTTGAGCTACACGTTCGTGAATCTTGGCGCCTTCGGCGTGATCGCCTTTCTTGCGCGCGGCGAACGCGACAACCTCAAGCTGGAAGAATTGCGCGGCCTCGCGTATCGGCATCCGCTCATTGCCGTGGCGATGTCGCTCTTCATGTTTTCGCTCGCGGGCATTCCGCTCACCGCGGGCTTCATCAGCAAGTTTTATATTTTCCTCGCCGCAGTGCAAGCGGGCTATCTTTGGCTCGTCATTCTCGGCGTAATCAATTCCATGATCAGCTTGTATTATTATCTCGGCGTCGTCGTGCAGATGTTCATGCATCGCAATGATGAACAAAAACCGGCATATGATCCCCTGCCCGCGGTGGCGCTCGCGTTGTTTATCGCGGCGTTTGCCACGCTCCATCTCGGGTTTGCGCCGGCGCGTTGGATGGAAACTTTTCAAGACGCGGAGAAGCATTGCAAGATTGTGCAAGAGCGTTGACCTCGTGTGCGATTTCAACGAAAACAAAAGGAGAAAGCAACATCGCTTTCTCCTTTTTGTTTCGAGGAAGATGAAAGTTTCGGTTCTATGTTGTTCTGTGTGGGCAGCATGAATACGCCGAAGGCGTTCAACAGCAAAGCCGAGGGTCGCGCAGCGCACCCTCGGGAAACAACCATGCTCAGAAGAACTCTGAAAGAGTTCAACAAAAGAGGGCGCGGC
>JAYRWE010000019.1:0-12554 GCA_041918175.1 bacterium | reverse complement strand
CGATGGCAGATGCGCTTCGGAAGATGAAAAGCCGATTCAAAAAAAATGGCATCACTTCATAGCGCCAACGTATGCCCTGTCCGCATCGCAACCGCTAGCGGATTGCTGTCAAAGAACAATTTGGGTGCAAAATTCAGGTAGTAAAGCTCAGTTCGTTTGACCGCGTAAGATGGGAGGCTTTTTTGAAAAGCGCAAGCAGGAGTTTGAAAAGCGGAGAGCTTGAGAAGACAGAAAAATGTTCTTTATGTTTCGCGGCTTACTTTCGAACCTCTCACAGTGCGGACGAGCCGCAGCCAAACAAGAAAAGCCTCTCCGCCGAATTTCGCCGAAGTCACCGAGTGTCGCCGAATAAAAAGCTCTTTTCGGTGAAGCTCGGTGTCTTCGGTGGCTCTCGGCGGAAAAGGTTTTGCTTTTTTTGCATCGCTTCGACTTTAAAGAGATTTTAATGATGCTTTTATTTTTCTGCCCTACATTTTTCTGTCTTCGCTCTTACACTTCATCCCAAATGCGAATATGATTCGTCTCCGGCAGATAGAGCATGCCAATGATGAACGTCATGAGCGCGATGGCAATGGGATACGCGAGGCCCGCGTAGATATTGCCTGTGGCAGCGACGATGGCGGTGGCAATGAGCGGCGTGAAGCCGCCGAACTCGCCGTTGCCGAGATGATAGGGCAGCGACATCGAGGTGTAGCGAATCTTTGCCGGAAAGAGTTCGACGAGAAATGCCGCAATGGGGCCATAGACCATCGTGACGTAAATCACTTGAATGAACACGAGCAACGTAAGCATGACGTGATTGATGGGATTCGCGAAGTGGTTCATGGCCATGTAAAGCGGCACATACGTGAGCGCGGCTATAAGGCAACCTCCCATCATAATTTTTTTGCGCCCGATATTGTCGGAGAGTTTGCCGAACACAATGAAGAACGGCGTGGCGAGCGCGAGCGCAATCGCGACGATGATGTAGGAAGTGACGTAATCGACGTTCAAAACTTTTTGCAGAAAGAAGAGCGCATAGAATTGGCCGGTGTACCACACCACGGCTTGGCCCGCGGTCGCGCCGAAGAGCGCGAGCAAGATGAGCTTCCAATTTTTCTTGTTGCCAAAGCTGTCTTTGAGCGGCGCAGTGGAAGTCTTGCCTTGATCTTTCAATTTGCTGAAGAGCGGCGACTCGCGCATTTTGATGCGAATATAAAACGACAGCGCCACAAGCAATGCCGAGAGCAGGAACGGCACGCGCCAGCCCCAATCTTTGAAAGCTTCATCACCGACGCCGACGCGCGTGGCGAGCACCACACCGAGCGCGAGAAAAAATCCGAGCGTGGCCGTGGTTTGAATGAAGCTGGTGTAATAGCCGCGTTGATGATCGGGCGCGTGCTCCGCGACATACGTGGCCGCGCCGCCATATTCGCCGCCGAGCGCAAGGCCTTGCAACAAGCGGAGCAACACGAGTAAGATCGGCGCGGCGATGCCGATTTGCGCATAGGTGGGCAGCAAGCCCACGACCGTCGTTGCGCCGCCCATGATGGTGAGCGTCACAAGGAACGCATATTTGCGGCCAATCAAATCTCCGACGCGGCCGAACACGACCGCGCCGAATGGTCGCACCGCGAAGCCTGCGCCGAACGTAGCGAGACTCGCGAGAAACGAAGCCGTGGGATTGCCGGTGGGAAAGAAGAGATCGGAAAAGAAAACGGCGAGCGTGCCGTAGAGATAGAAGTCGTACCACTCGATCATGGTGCCCGCGGAGGAGGCGAGAATGACTTGCCAGAGTTTGTAGTCGGTGGTCGTGTCCACGCGTCCTGCGTGCGGCGGCATGTGGGACATCGGAAGTCTCCGAAAATTTTATGAAAGCCAAGAAGCATTGCAAATTTTCAATTGAAAATTTACAATTTTAAATTTGCAATGCTTTTGAATTGTCAATTAGTCGCCCGAGGGTTGCGGCGGCGCGTTCGGTGGAACGGGCAGCGGCACTTGATTCTTGATCGCGGGCACGCTGCGCAAATATTCCCAGAGTGCTTTGAGATCCGCGTCCGTCATCTCCTTCAAACCGGGCCACGGCATAGGCGGCAAAATATCGCGACCATTCGGCTGCCCTTGATGTTTGCCCGTGCGCATCGCTTGAATGAAATTCTCTTCCGTCCATTCGCCGATGCCGGTTTCCACGTCCGGCGTGATGTTGCTCGCGAAGCTCACGCCCCACGGTCCGGACCATGCCGTCATCATGGGATTGCCCATAAAGAGCGCGTTGCGTTGCATGTCTGCCGGCGCCCAAGTAGGATACGGCAATTCTTGCGGATGGCCAGATAAAGCGCGCGTCATGTCCGGTATCGGAATGCCTTCCGGTGTAAAATTTTTCGGCGAGTGGCAATCATGGCATCCGCCGATGATAGTGAGATACTTTCCGCGCGCCACGGGATCTTCGACGGGCGCTTGTTGTTCGCACGCAATCAGGCCGAGCGCGAGAGCTGCGAGAAATAATTTGGCGACGGTGTTACGCATGTACTTCTCCTTTTAAAAGGGTGGATGGAAGAAATGAATTGGGGGAAAGATAAAGCAAAAACGTGGAAGTATCATGCAACCCATTTTCGCATAGCGCGGTACGGCAGGCAATTTCGCAATATGCTATGCGCAAGCATTGTGCAAATCGTCACGCGCGGGCTTGAGCATATTCTTGCCACGCGCCACATCTATTCGAAAATCGAACGCAATCCGCATTTGAAAGCAGAAACGCAACGCGCCTCGGCAATGCAACGCGACGAGCTTTTTTCTTTTGCTTTGTCGCTGCGCGTTGTTGCTTTTCTTCTCCGCTTGTTTACCGCGGTGGCCTTTGCAAGCAAGCTGACTTACAGCGCTTCGCGGACTGGGAAAAGCAAAAGCCTAATTTGAAAACGCAAACGAGGTCACGGGATGCCATATCAACCGCACACCTTGCAAGCCCAGAGACCAGCAACCAACAACGAGCAACCAGCATCCAGACAATTTCTCCAACTCATCGCATCCTTCGCATTGGCTCTTTGCCTCCTTCTCTTTTTGCCTCCTTGCCTTGCTAGTACCTCCAACTCGTCGTGTCCCCTCCCGCGGGCGCCGTTTTCAACAAACGTTCGACGATCTTAGGTACATACATTTGATTATAACGCAGACGCGAGAGCGCATTCGGCCGCGAGGGGTCGCCGTTCCAACAATGCTCCGCGCGGTCGCCGTAAGCCACTACCCCGTTGTAATACGGATTCTTCGTGCTCTCTAAAAACTCTTCCACGAGATACACGGCATTGTTGAGATAGTAATTGTCCATGTCGCCGCAGTAGAGGTGAATCTTGCCTTCGAGTTTCGGCCCAATCTTCGCCCAATCGCGTTTGAGAATATGGCCGAGATCGTAATTCTCGCGCCAATACTCCGCGACTTTGGGATCGATCTCGCCCGTCATTTTATTCCAAATCGGCTTGGGATAACCGTTCTCACCCACAGGCGAATACACCGCCTCCCAAATATCCCATTGCCCGCCGGAGCGACCGTTCGTGCCGAGCACAAGCTCAAAATGATTATACTGCTCCAATGTCGTGCTCACTTCCCCGAGATAGTTGCGCTTGCCAGGCCGCGGCACTTTTTTGAACGGGCCTTCTTCGTAATACGCATTCTTGTGGCGATAGATATCGACCACGGTGTACGCGCGAAAATCTATCGGATCGGGACACGCGGCAAAGCAGCCGTTGTATTCTTCGGGATAGAGCACTTGCGCCGCGAGCGCTTCCCAACCGCCGGTGGAGCCGCCGTAAAGAAAACGCGCCCAGCCCGCGCCGATGCCGCGAAATTGTTTTTCGATAAACGGAATCAACTCATACGTGATCGCATCGCCATACGGGCCGAGATTCGCGGAGTTCACGGCATACGAGTCGTCGTAATACGGATTCGCGTGCTGAATCTCGATGATGATGAAGCGCGGAAAATTCGGGCCGGTCCATTCTTTATAAAATTGATACGCATGCTCCTGCACGATTTTATTGTAGCCGTGCAAATTGAAGCGCTTGCTGTAATCCGGTTTGAGAGTGGGGTCCGCGGGCGTTTCGCGGAAGCCGCCGAACGTTTGCGGGAAGTGTCCATGAAAAATCATGAGCGGATAACGCGCCTCCGGATGCGTATCAAAGCCTTCGGGCAAGAGCACGCACGCGCCGAGTTCCATGGGCCGCCCCCAAAACTTCGTGAGCAATTCGCTTTGCAGCTTCACGTGCTTGATGTACTTCGTATCCTTCGGCGGCTCAATGGGCGCAATCTCCTGCTCCAGCGAAACTTTCACGACTTCATTCTTGCGCGGATCAACCCAAACCTTTTTGGGCGTGCTATAAAAATTTCCCGGAGCGCGATTCCATTGCTGGCCCTCTCCCCTATCCATCGGCAATTTGACCGTGTGTCCATCGCTGCGTTGAAAGGTTTCATACTTGTGCAAGAGCGCTTGCACCCAATACGAGCGTGGCTTCAGCTCCGCGAGACTCTTGAGCGGATAGCCGAACACGCTCGCATCGAACGTTGCCTCTTGCGCCGGCTTGAGGCCTTCGACATTCACGCCGAAGATTTGCTGCGTTTCAGGATCATCGCTGATTTGAAAGCGCGGCTCGTTCGTGCTGTCCGTTGAGAACATGAGCAGCACGCGGCCATCAAGTGGCGTCTGCGATTTGCTCGCGGGGAATGAAACCGCGAAGCGAAGCTTGTTTGAGGGTTTTGCGGTTTGCGCTTGCGCGAAGAGAACGGTGTGGCAAAGGCAAACGAATAGGCAGAGTGCCCAGCGGCGCGCGTGACGGTGATTCATGGCTCTTCCTCCTCAAAACTATTTGCGGTGCGGGTTGGTTTGTAACTCTTCTCCTCGATTGTCATTCCTCAAGACCCTCTCCTCGTGCTGGGATTAAAGCCAAGCACGAGGGAAAACTCTTGCAGGATGACAATTTTAAAGTGCGGAATGCGGAGGCGAATGTCAAGGGAGGAGATGAAGGTTGGGGCGAAGACAAAACAACTTTACTCTGAAGAGCTTGGGAGATGGCTGGTTGCTTCGCGAAAAACGTTGAGCGGAATAGCACGCACGGCAGCACTCACGCTGCTCAAGTAATCTTGCAACAAGCTATGCAGCATGGCGCAAGGCCGTTTGGAGATTAAGTTTTAGCGCCAACATATGCCGGTAGTCATTAGCCCACTCGACAAAGTCAACCTCGTCTTGCAAGCGGCCTTTGGCGTATTGATCGAAAAAATCTTCGGAACTCATTTGATAGCGCGATTCAAGCGCGCTCAACCGCTTGGTCACGACAATGAGCGCATCGAGGGGAGAGTCATATTCAATTCTGTGTTTCATCATGAATGCTCCGAAAAATAGCAGGCCTATTCCATACAACCCCAAGTCGGTTCTCGACTTCTTCACATTCCCCAAGCGCGCCGAGCAGTTCTCGCGGAATCACAACGCCTTCTTGGGTTATTTTGACGGCCATGGAATGCTCCATTGAGATTCCTGCGATGCGCTTTTTGTGAACGCGGCAAATATATCATCTCATGGAATGAAAAGCAAAATCTAAAACCCGCGCCTCGCTTTGATAAAGATTAGCCCAATCCCAGCGCGGCGCGCAAACGAAACGTATCCGCCTGCTCCGCATGCCCCTGCCAACTCGCAAGGCGTTGTTCTAAATTTTCGGGAGCGCTTTCCTGCCAACCTCGCAAGCGCGTCTTGAAACTGCGCACATTTACCGCGGCCAAAAGACGGTGCGTGCGAAAAACTTTCTGTCCGAGAAAGTGCCGCCCGACTCTCGCCGGGTAAATATAACAGTGCTTGTGATGAAGCTTGATGCGATAGTGCTCGGCAGTGAATGCCGATACCTGCTCCTGCGCGGCACAGCGCAGATTGTCTGTGGTATTGTTCCACGAACCGCCACGCAGAGCGCGCGCCTCCGGTGGGCCCTTCTCCGCCTGGCCAGCGGCCAAGTTCTTCTTTGAATAATTCCCCCCTTGAAGGGGGGTTCGGGAGGTGTTGTTGAGGGCGACGATAAAATCAAATTCATACCGATACCGAGCGACACCCCCCTGGCCCCCCTCAAGGGGGGAATTGCTGTGTCTATGCCGCGCTGGGCTTTTTCATCCATCCACCTAGCAAACGTCCCAGTTCATTCATGAGCTTGCTGCCGTGCTCATAAGATTGTAGGTTGATGAAACGCATTTCATAACTGAGGCGAAACAACAGCCGCAGCCGCGCCAATGCTTCGTCGGCCTTGGCCAACAGCGGCACTTTATCTTTGCGCAGGTTGGCAACAGTCGCGAGCTCGATGAAATCAAGCGCGCCGTTCTCTAATTTCGCCGCCACGCTGAAGCGATAGCTTTTAGGAAATTTTCCGGTATGTTGCAAGAGCCATTTCGAAAAATCGTAACCGCGTTTGATGACCAAAAATTCTTGCGCAGTTGTCATTGCTAGACCTCCTCAATTTTCAAAAAAAATTTCGCCCCGCTTCGCGGGGTTTTAATTCAGAGTAACAGATGGTCAGAGTATCAGAGTCTCAAAAAAGGGACTGGCCGGCAACCAAGCGAAAACCACCGAAGTCCCATGGACTGTCGGGATGGGCGCTGACCCGAGCGGCACAGCGCAGATAGTCTGCGGTATCGAGCCACGAACCGCCGCGCAGAGCGCGCGCCTCCTTTCCGAAAACTGCTCCTTCGCCATACAAATTCTCCATCCATTCCCACACATTACCGGCCATGTCCATTAATCCCTCCGGCGTTGCGCCATCAGGATATGAGCCGACCGGCGTAGTTTGCCCGACCTTTTCGCCATAATTCGCGCGGGTATCGTCCGGCTCTTTATCATCGGTCCACGGATATTGGCGCTTTCCGCCGCTCGCAGCCCATTCCCACTCTTCTTCGTTAGGTAAACGGAAACTCATTTCTCCCTTCGCCCTCTGCTCTTTGCGCTCCGCCTTCTGCGCTATTTGCAGTTCATTGAGCCAGTGAGAATAGGCCACAGCCGCAAACCACGTCACGCCGACCACGGGTTGGTCGTCCGCGTTGAAGCGTTTGTCGTCGTCATTTTCCGAGCGCATTTGCTTGGCCCATGCTTTCGGGTTTGCCTCAAGATACTTTTTGAACTTTTCAATCTTCTCCGCCTTTGCGCGCAGGCTCTCGGCGAACTGTTCCAACGACAAATTGCCCCATGCCCCCTGCTCCATGCCCGCAATGAACCGGCGATAGCGTTTGTTCGTCACCGGATATTTGGCAAAGTAAAGATCGGGCACAGCTACTTCTTTCTTAGTAACAGAGTATTTGTACGCGCCGCCTTTGATGAGAATATATTCTGCGTCCAACTCCAACGGGTTGCGAAAACTCTTTGGACCGGCTTCGCCAAGTTTGGCGCTGATCGCCGGCGCTTCCACCCGGTGCAGTTTCCACGCAATCAACATCTCCTCAGCCTTTTGCTTGAGGCGCATTTCCTTCTTCTCTTGCTCCCACACTTTTTTGACCAATGCTTTCGCCGGCTCCGAAGCAATGAGGCGCAGACATTCGAGGGCGTTGTAGCGTTTTTGCCAAGCGTGTTTTTCCTCCAACACAAACGCTGCGAACGCTGCGGTGTCTTTGACGCGCGCTTCTTTGATGACTTGGCCCAAGAGCACCGGAAAGCCGCTTTCATTGTGCGCGTGCGGCAGAAAGCGCGACATGAAATCCGTGAAGATCACGGGCTTGTGCAGCCCGAGCGCAAAGAGCAGAGTTTCGCGCCAGCGGCCTTCGTGAAAATTCTCCACCAAAATCTGCGCGCGCTCCGGATTGCGTTGCACCTCCTCGGCAAGCTGGCCCGCCGCCAAAAACTCGCGAAACGATTTGTGGCGAAAGTTATAACCCTCGTCGCTGGCCTTTTCCAAAATGCCCGCGCGCTGCACAAGGTTGTCGATGAAATCTTGCGGCTTAAGCCCGGGCTGAATTTTTTCCAAAGGCTCGGCGATTTGCGCACGCAACTCCTTCGCGCTTACGCTCTCTTCTTTGAGTGTTTCTTGCATCCACAAAGAGAGCGGGCGCAACACGTTTTTCGCATCGTCCGCGGGAAGCAACGGCAGAATTTTTTTGTGGCGGTCGCGATAGTCGAGCAGATAGTTGGTGCAACTTTCATACAGCGTGGCGCGATGAGGCGGCAGGTTACCAAACTCGCGCCAGAGAATTGCCATGATTTGCAGGAGCACGGGCGTGCCAGCCATGCTGCGCAAACTTTCGTGCTCCTCTTGCGCCAAATAATTGCGCACCGCATCCGCGACTTCCTGCGCTTGGGTCTCGGCTTCTTGCGCGCGCTCGGCCTCGCTCAAATCCGAAACCGCCAGCTCGTCGCGATACGCGGCCGTGAACCATTTTTTGAGAAAGACTTCCTGCTGCGCGGAATTGAGATCGAGCACGTCGGCGCGCACGTGATCGCAGCGCAGTTCGATGCCTTCTTTCATTTGATAACCGCTGTAGCGCGAAGTGACCACGAAATGCGAGTTGCGATACGTCGTGCTCGCGTTGTCGATCCACTCGCAAATTTCGCGGCGGCGCTGCGCCTCGCTGATTTCATCGAGGCCGTCGAGCAACACGAGGCAGCCGCGTTTTTCCAGCCAGGTTTGAAATTGCGCCGGGGTGACACCGCGATTTTTTTGCGTGGCCCACGCGCTCAAGGCCTCGCAAAAGGGCAGGCGCTCATTCACCTTGCGCAGCGGGAGCATGATGGGAAGCAGCGGCTTGCGCAACCCAAGCTTGCGGCGGCCAACTTCGTCGAGGCAGCAAATCGCGTAATACTTCATGAGCGTGGTTTTGCCGGACCCGGGATCGCCGATAAGCAGGAGCAAGCGCTTCTTTCTTTTTTCAAACGCGCGCTGCAAAACTTGCTCGGGGCTGAGCGCGTGGCCGTCTTCTTTTTCCAACCAGGCCTCGCGTTTTTCGTCGCGCCAAGCTTCGCTCAAACGCAGCGAAGTGAAAACTTCGAGCGTTTGCACTTTCACGTTGGCCGAGGATTGAAAGCCGTAGAGGCTGATCTTGCCATATTCTTCGAGCACGCCGTTGAGATAACGGCGCTCGTTTTCGTCTTCGGCTTCGATTTGAATTTCGCGCTCGGCTTCGAGCTCGCCGCGTTTGCTCGCTTTGGCGAGGGTTTTTGTTTGCTCTTTTAATTCATGCACGGCTTCAAGCTCGGCAATGATCTCGCCCGCGCGTGCAGCTTGCGCCGGCTTTTTTGTTCGGCGAGAGACGAACACACCGATGAGCGTTGCAAGCACGCCCAACAGCGCGCCGAGCAAACCCGTGAGCGCGGGATGCTCTTCGAACCATTGCCAAGGTGCTGCACTCGCGCTGTGCGAAGCAGAGTCAGCCGGCGTTTGCGCAATGCAAAGCGTGTTTGCCGATGCGCAAACGAGCAGAATGAGGGCGAGAATAAAAATTTTCATGCTATGCAATCCGTTCCGCCACGGTCGAGCCGTAGCATGGATAAGTTTTGGTTTTCAAATTCGTCCCCCTCCACGAGCTGTCATTCAGTAGGAACCTTTTTACTCGCTGGCAATGCTGCCCAGCTTTCGCCTGATGCTGAAGCATCAGGCTAGGAGATGCAAGCCCCGTGAACGGGGCTGTCACCCAATTGGTATGAACCCCGCTTGCGGGGTTTCCACCTTTTAGCCTGATGCTTACAGCATCAGGCGGAGGTTGGCGGCATGACGAGTGCAAACCAACCGGCAACGAGTATAAAATGCACAAAGCCGCGGCGACAATCAAGCACGAGAATCACCCAAAGTTTTTTTGTCCGCTCGCTTGCGTTTCTCCTGGAAAAATTCCATAATGACCGCATCGCATCTGCGTCGTATGGTTCCGCTGCTCACCTCATTGGAGAAAAGTTTATGATGCTGCGCCGCTCTTTGCTCCAGTTCCTCTCCTCCCTTCTGCTCCCCTTCGCTTTCGGCTGTGCGCAAAATTCCTCGCACGAGAATAAACCCAAGAGCACAAGTTACGAAGACCTCACTGCGCTGTTTGCCGAATGGCGCGCGTTTGAGCGTCCGCAATTCATTGCCGGCGCGCCGGATTATTCGGCAACGGCGATGGCGCGGCAGCATGCCGCATTGCGAACCTATCAACAACGCTTGGCGAGCATCGATCCGAGCGCGTGGCCCATTGCGCAGCAAGTCGATTATCGTCTCGTGCAAGCAGAGATGAACGGCCTCGACTTTGATCATCGCGTGCGCCGGCCGTGGTCGCGCAATCCTGCGTTCTATAAATTTGTTTTCGATAGCCAAAGCGATACGCCCGCGCGCGAAGGCCCGGTCATTCACGGCGCGATTGATTTATGGACGTATCCGCTGCCGTTGGCGCAAGCGCACGTGACCGAACTCACGCAGCGCATCGCCGCGATTCCCACACTCTTGCAGCAAGCGCAGAGCAATCTCGTGGAAAACGCGCGCGATCTATGGGTCACCGGCATTCCTGTAATGAAGCAACAAAGCGATGAATTAAAAGCATTCGCGCAAAGCGCCGCGGCCTCACATGCCGAGCTGGCGAATACGATTCAAACCGCGGTCGAGGCCACCGACGCATTTTGTGTGTGGTTGGAAAAAGAAGCGCCGAAAAAAAACGGGCCTTCGGGCGTGGGCATTGAGAATTACAATTGGTATTTGAAGCACGTGCACCTCGTGCCGTACACGTGGCAAGACTTGGTCACGATCATGCATCGCGAACTCGCGCGCGCACACGCTGCGCTGCGTTTGGAAGAGCATCGCAATCGCAAGCTGCCCAAGCTCGAGCCGATTGCCACCGCGGAGGAGTTTGATCGTCGCATGAACGCTGCGGTGACGGAGTACATGGCCTTTCTCAACGAGAACGAAATCGTCTCCATGCGCGACTACATGGATCAAGCCCTGCGCGAACGTCTCGGCAAATTCAGCCCCGCGCAAAACGGTCGCCGCTCTTTTTTTAATGAAGTGAACTATCGCGATCCGGTCGTGATGCGCACGCACGGTTATCATTGGTTCGACCTCGCGCGCATGCAACGCGAGCCGCACGCGAGCCCGATTCGGCGCGTGCCCTCGCTCTACAATATTTTTGATAACCGCGCCGAAGGCCTCGCCACCGGCGTGGAAGAAATGATGATGCACGCCGGCTTGTTTGACCAACGCCCGCAAGCGCGCGAGTTGATTTGGATCATGCTCGCCCAACGCGCCGCGCGCGCACTCGGCGATCTCAACATGCACGCCAATCGCGCAACCATCGATGAAGCGAGCCACTTCGCCTCGCAGTGGACGCCGCGCGGCTGGCTGCCGGTGGATAGCGAACTCGTGCGTTTCGAGCAGCATCTTTATCTCGAACAACCCACGTATGGCACCAGCTACGTCATCGGCAAAATTCAAATCGAGCAATTGCTCATGGAACGCAGCGCGCAGCTCGGCGACCAATTCACCCTCAAGCGCTTCATGGATGAACTCAACGCCGCGGGCGTGATACCGGTTTCGCTCATTCGCTGGGAAATGACCGGCAACGGTTTGTAGTAACGCCTTTGCTATTGTTACTCTTGTTCCCAAACTCCGTTTGGGAACACACTTGCTTTAGCAACTCCGTTGCAGAACTTGCATGAAACCCGAAACGGAGTTTCAAACGTAGCCGCGTTGCCAAACAGAGTTTGGCAACGAGAGGTGATCAAGATGCTTTTTCTTGTTCCCAAACTCCGCTTGGGAACACACTTGCTTTAGCAACTCCGTTGCAGAACTTGCATGAAACCCGAAACGGAGTTTCAAATGCAACCGCGTTGCCAAACAGAGTTTGGCAACGAGAGGTGAATAAGATTTCTTGTTCCCAAACTCCGTTTGGGAACACACTTGCTCTCGCAACTCCGTTGCAGAAAAGGTAAAACCCATGTCGCACTTCTTCACCATGCCGCGCAGCGAACGTTGGTATTTGCTTGCGCTCATCCTCTTCGCCGCGGTCGCCTTCTTGCCGTGGACCAAACACATTCACTTCGCCGGCATGGCGCTGTTCGGCTGGCTCATGGCCGCGCTCATGATCTTCTCTCCCGGCCTCGCGCTCGTATTGCTGTGGCGCGAACGCAAAAATCGCCAAACGTAACCTTCACTGCTTGCATCCAATTTACGTTTGCTTTTGCTTTGTCGCTGCGCGTTGTTGCTTTTCTTCTCCGCTTGTTTACCGCAGTGGCCTTTGCAAGCAAGCTGACTTACAGCGCTTCGCGGACTGGTAAAAGCAAAAGCCTAATTTGAAAACGCAAACGAGGTCACGGGATGCCATCGCCTTGAAGTCACCTCGCTCGAAGAGATAAAGGTTAGGTAAACAAGCAAAGATGACACTTTGGTGAAGCAGCGACAGAACAAAAAAAAGTTCTAAGTTGATTTGTGTGGCTGAAACAAAGCACATTCAAAGAGCAGTTTTATGTTGTTTGGTGCGGGTCATTGCAAGACAATGACACTGTGTGGCAACCATACGCCGAAGGCGTTACAGACCTCAGCCCAGGGTGCCCAGCTTCTGGGCACCCTGGGTCTAACAACGCCCAACCCAATGAACACCGAAGGTGTTCAACAAAAATG
>JAYRWE010000018.1:0-42485 GCA_041918175.1 bacterium | reverse complement strand
TGCGGTCAAATGCGATAGCGTTGGAGCAGCCACCATCTGGGTGTCCTTTCGCGGTTAAGGGGCAGAGCGGCTAGTCGTGATTTTGTCCTGTAAAGAAAGGGGTTTTATCACACTTTCGCAAGCGCGTTTGTCAAGGAACGAGAAAGAAGTGCAAAATTCAGGAGCTATATTCATCCGCTTTGGCCAAATGGTAACATTTTGCCAAGAAAAGTGCAAGACTATGAAACATCAACTTCATTCGGCAAATTCAGGGCGATTATCGACAAGCGCCCTATTGCATATAGAGTATTCAACACTTTTTGCGAACATTACGAACATGGGCTGCCAAGTTAATTCTGCGCAGCGCCTAAGAAGGGATATATCTGAAATCAGATGAACCTTGGCTTGAGTTTCCAGTAAAAATTCGAAAGATGAATAAAATCAAACCGTCTGTTCTAGGTGGCTGCCCTTCCGTTCCGCGAAGCACTTTCCACAAGCACGCGCGCGATTGTGAGCAGCGAGAACCCGAAGAGGATCGCCATACTCAACCACACCATCGGGTATCCAGTCGCCTGCGCGATGTGATAGATATCCCCTTGTCCCCCGAGGGCGAAAGCTACGGTCTCGCATACTAGGTCGAACGCCGGTCGCAAGCAAAGCAGCATGAACGCGACTCCAAGCGCAAACGGGCGAATCAAATGTCTTCGATGCAGTGTGAAGAAGCCCACGGCAACGCTCAAGCCATCCAAGGCATAGGGCGAGCTCGTCATCACGAACTGCTGCCAAGGTGCCCGGAGACCTTGAGGCGTAATCCACGCGCGCCCGAACTCTCCTTGCCAGAAGCTGGGAATGAGCTTGATCTCGGTCACGGAACCGCCGACCAAGTAAGTTCCGAGAACGTGACTCAGCTCGTGAATGGGCGAGTAGGTTAGGTACCAGAGCACCGGAATCACCAACAGACACGGGATGGCGATGCGCACGGGCCAGCGACCCGTGAGATAGAGAATCAAAAGAGGCGCAACGATGACCACGAGTATTTCGAGCGTTACCAGTAGCATGCTGTTGTAAAGTTTTGCATCCTTGTAGCGTGGGGCCACTTAATAATTCGGTTTGGTTACAATGCATTTCAGCGTGGTTAGCAGTTCAGAACCGGTGCGGTTGCGGCGCAGCCAATCGAATTTGGTGAGCATTGAAAAGGAAATAAAAAGATTGCGTGAGGATACAATGGAGTCATGCTCGAGATTTGGCGCTCATGTTTCGCCGCGTCTTTCGTGCCGAGTGTAGTGGAGCTTGCTGCAACCGCTCCTGAATCCACAGATTGACCAAGGTCTGCATGGAAACGCCTTCGCGGCGGACAATGATGCGCATTTCTCGTGTGAGTTTGTCGGAAAGGCTTAAGATGAATTGATGTGACGGTTTCTTGGCGATTTTGTACTTCACTTCTTCTAAGTCGTCTTCATAATCGGTTAAGTCGTGGCTATCCCAAAAATCCGCAAGCGCTTCAAACGACCGGAATTTCTCCGGAATGGGGTCGGGATTTCTTTTGAGCTTATTTTTTGCCATAGCGTTGCTTCTCCTTTGTAGTCATATCGCGTGCGGTGTTAATCAAAGCCTGTTTGTTCCGTTTATAGATGAAGATCACAATCAAATATCTGCCGGCGTCGGTGCGACCTGCGGCAGAGTAGACATCCTCACCTTGATAATGGCCCTTCGCAATTCGTTGAATGCGAGGGCGATTTTTGAAAACCTCTTCAACTTCGTATGTCGCCAGATTATGCTTCCAAATCAGCTTATCGACAACTTCTTCGCGCCAAATATACCCAGCGATTGTAAGCATGCGCCCTCCTCGTTCGGGTCATGAGTGCGAATGTAGCACAATTTAGAAATTATGCAACCAACGCTTTTGAGACAACGCAATGCTCGCACGGCCCGTGTAAAGCCGAAAACGGCGCGCTGAGCTCATATTGCTCCACAGCATAATTCGGCTTGGCCGCGAAGTATTGTGGTGCCCCCATTTTTTGTGTCCCAAAAAATGGGGTGCACTACAGGTGTCAAGGCTCCGTACTTTCTTATGCTGCACGAACGCGCTGTATAAGACGGAAACTGTGAACTTTCTTATGCAGACGCTCTCATAATCGATCCGCGGAGTTGCGCACGCGCACAAAAGCCGGAACGCAGATTCTCAGGAAATGGCTTTGATAAAAGCAGACCTCGCATCGCAAGCAAGTCAATCCCTCCAATCCTCGCTTCTTCCTTATAAATCTGCGTTCTCAACAATCCTCTACTGCAGCAGCAACATCTTCCGCACCTGCACGAACTCGCCGGCCTTCAT
Source organism: bacterium (assembly GCA_041918175.1). Classification (GTDB taxonomy): domain Bacteria; phylum Zhuqueibacterota; class Zhuqueibacteria; order Zhuqueibacterales; family Zhuqueibacteraceae; genus JABWAN01. The sequence continues at coordinate 40,174 of JAYRWE010000018.1, read as the reverse complement.
TTTATAGAAGTACATGCCGGTGGGCAAGCCGAGGCCGCGCTCGTCTTTGCCGTTCCATACGATGCGATGCGCGCCCGCGGGTTTGATGCCATTCACCAGCGTGCGCACTTTCTGGCCGAGCACATTATAGATCGTGATATTCACATTCACGCCGCGCGCGACTTGATAGCGAATCGTGGTTTCGGGATTGAATGGGTTCGGATAATTCGGCGCAAGCTCGAACGTGAACACCGATTGCGCGGGATTGTCATTCACCGCAGTCGGCTTGCGCACCACGTCGGCGTTGTTGCGCGGCTCGATCTTCTTGTTCGCAAAGCTTTCGTGATGAATGCCCGTGATCGAGATGAGGCTGTCGCCCAACGCGAAAGCGGAATCCGCGTTGCCCGCAAAAAGAGGAGAGTCATCGCCGATGCGCACGCTGCCCGAACCGTCGCTGACGGAAAACTCGCCCAAGTTACTCGGGCGATCGGGAAAGGGATCGGTCACGACAACATTTTGGACGCGCACGAGCAGGCCTTCATAACTTTCCGAAGTGGGCGCGCCCGTGGCAAGCCGGCTGGTGAGCACTTCGATCGGCGCGGGCACGGGATTGTTGCGGCTCACCACAATCGCGGAATCCACATTGGTGATTTCCGTGGCCTCGCGAAATTCCGTGACGGTTCCGGTCACGCGCACGCGATCGCCGAGGGCAATCCGATTGCGTTGATCGAAAACCTGAATGCCGCGCCACGGCTCGGTTCCGTCTTGCATCCAATAAAAAGAAAAATCCGTGGAGTCCGTGGTCACGAGGCCGGTGACGGTGACGTTCATGCCGAAATAGGGCGAGCGCTTATCGCGATAGGGCGTGTATTGCAAATCATAAATCGTGAGGCCCTCATCGCGCACGAAATAGAGAAATTTGTATGCGGCAGTATCGGAAGGCGTGGTGGTGTCGAAGCCTTCGCTGTCGCGCGCGGTGAGATAATATTCCACCATTGCGCCGTTGGCTTGCGCGGGAATGCTGCCGGTAAACGTGTTGCCCGAGGCGCTCAACACCACGGTTTGCTCGGCGCCGGCATTAACGCGATATTTGATTTCCGCCGCGGCTACACTGGTTTGCGCATCGATGATCGTCGCGCTGATGAGCGGCGCGTCCGCGGATTTCACATGCACGGGCAGGCGTTGCAGGTTGGAAATTTCCGGCGGCGCGGAGGCGACTTCGATATCCGCCAGGCTGCGCGGATTGATGGTGGTGGTCCCTTCCGAAGTGCCGCCGCGAATGATGCCGGTCACATTGATTTTCGTGCCCGCCGGAAATCCCGGCCACACGCCGTTGTTGGCGCTCACCACGCGGAAAATGGCCTGGAAATAGTCGTCCAGCGTGATGCTGCCGGTTTCATCCCCTGCGGTCATCTGGTTGCTGGCCAAACCGTTCCCGGTCACCGTGAGATTTTCGAAGCGCACCAACGTGCTCTCCCAGCGCTCGGACAGCGCGGTGTTGGTCGTGCCCGCTTTCGCGCCGAGGTCCCCGGGCTTGAGCACAATCGGCGCGGGCAGCGGCAGCTCGAAATCAAGAAACTCGATGGGCACGACCGGATTCGTGAGCAGCGCGAATTGCGTGATGCTCTGCTGCGTGGCGCCGGTCGGAAATTCTCCCACCACGCCGGTCACTTTGATTTTGTCGCCGGCCTTCGCGGCGCTGAGCAGCGTGCCGGATTTGCTGCTGTCGTTTTGAATGATGAAGAAGCCGCTCCACGGGCCGCCTCTTTCATCTTGCATAAAGCCGCCCCAACGTTGTGCCAAAAATATATCGCGCGGGCCTTGCATGAAAATGCCGGAGATCGTCAACGTATCGCCGATCATCGGAGAGTTGTCGAGATTCGAAGCGCCGATGTCCGCGGCGCGCACGAATTGAATGTCGGCAATGTTCAAGCTATCGCCGAGCGCGCGCGCGCCAGGCGTGGCCTTCGCGTTCAAACTCCAAATGCCGCCCATCCACGAAAGATTCTCGCTCGTCTCATCGTGGCCCGTGAGGCCGTTGCCGGCGGTCCACGTTTCGAGGTCTTCCACTTCGAGCTTGCGCTGCGCGGAATTGTTCACGTCGTGCGGATCGGTGTCCGCGTCGTTGTCGGCATTCACCACGAATTGATCCTCCACCGGCGTGTCGCTGCGATAAGTTGAAGGATTCGTATCCGCGTCCGGGCCGTCAATGCTCAAGCCGCTTTTATCGATCGCCTCCGCTTTGTCGCCCCACACCGCGTAATCCACGTCCTGCACGAGATCGCTTTGTCCGTCCCAATAAAAGAGAATGAGCACTTCGCCCTCGTCCGACAGGGCGGCATCCACGCTCACGGAATTAGGCGAGGGCTTCGCCATGTCCGGCGTGTTCGCGTCCTCGCCTTTGATTTCAAAATCCGCGCGTTTGCCGTAGGTTGTGTTGAAGCCCGTGCCCGTGACTGCAATAGTGAGAAACTGCTTCGGCCCAATGCTCGCGCCGTTCGGAAACTTCACCATGAAATCCGAAGAGAACGCGGTGAAGCCGCCTTTCACGACATTGACGTAGTTATTGTTATTGTTGAACACCTCGTCGCTGAGATAGTAATTGCTCAGGTCAATTGCGTTCGCGGTGGGATTGTAGATTTCGAGGAACTCGCCCGCGGTGGGCGTGACCACGAACTCGGAGATGAGCAAATGATTTTGCGCGCGGGCAGCGCCGGACAAGAGCAAAATTCCGAGCGCGAAACAGAGGAGGGTGCGGCGTAACGTTTGTCGCATGTGATGCTCCTTTTGCGTGTGGGTAAAAAAGTTGGTTTGAATGACAGCAACTCGTGGAACCGTGGAATGATGAAGCAAGCCGCAGACCTGGCTTGCGACGAAAGTCGCGCAGATGATTTGAGTGCTTTTATTAAACGCATTTTTTGGTTAAACTGCAAAGCGAAAGTTGCAGTGCATGCGCTCGTGCGCAAGCGCCGAAGGCGCTCAATATGAAAGCCCAGGGTAGCGCGAAGCGCACCCTGGGATCATAACCACGAGTACAACGAACCCCAACGGGGTTCGATAAAATGCCGCATCACCAATATCACACTAATTGGGGGATGCTTCTTGTGCCTTTTATGGAACCCCGTTCGGGGTTCTCTATACTTTGCGGGGGTGTCCCCAGGGTGCCCAGAAGCTGGGCACCCTGGGCTATCATATTTAACGCCTTCGGCGTTTGGCAACAGGTTCTTTGATAGTGTTTTTCCTTACCCACACAAATCAATATAGAACCAGTTTGGGGTTGCGCTGGAACTGCGCGAGTCATGGTGCAGCGCAGATTCATCTTTGCTTGTGAAAGCAGGGTGGTGCAGAGCGAGTGGCAGTGGGATGCCATCGCTTTGAAGTCAGCTCGCTTGAAGAGGCCACCTCGGTAAACAAGCGGAGAAGACACGCAATAACGCGCAGCGACAAAACAAAAAACCTGTTTTATCACCTCACCTCATCAGGAGCCGCTATGGTCAAATCATTTCTCCGTGTTTTGCTGGGGTTCGCGTTTGCAACTGCCGCACTCGCGCAAGAGCAGTATCGCTATCAAACCGATTTTCCGCCGGAAGAGTTTGCCGCGCGGCGCGAGCAAGTGTATGATAAAATCGGCAAGCAAGCGCTCGCGCTCATTCAAGGCGCGCCGGGCGTGGACGGTTTCAAAATATTCCGGCAGTCGAATGAGTTTTATTATCTCTGCGGGCTGGAAACGCCGCACTCATATCTCTTGCTCGATGGGCGCAATCGCAAGACGACTTTGTATTTGCCGCATCGCGACGAAGCGCGCGAGCGCGGCGAAGGCAAATTGCTCGTCGCGGAAGATGCCGAGTTGGTGAAAAAACTCACGGGCGTTGATGCGGTGCATGGCGTGGAGTTGATGCCGCGTCATTGGATTTGGAGCGGCTTGGTGCGTTTGCCCGCGCCGACGATTTACACGCCGTTCAGCCCTTCGGAAACCGAGGCCGATAGCCGCGACGAATCATTGAGCGGGCAAGCGAGCATGAGTTCCGATCCGTGGGATGGCCGCCCCTCGCGCGAAGGTTATTTCATTCATCTTTTGCGCACGCGCTATCCGCAATTTGAAATTCGCGATCTCTCGCCGATACTCGACGCGATGCGCACCATCAAAAGCCCGCGCGAGATTGCGCTGATTCGTCGCGCTTCGCAAATCGCCGGGCTGGCGTTGATGGAAGCGATGCGCAGCACCAAGCCGGGCGTGATGGAATATCAACTCGACGCCGCGGCGCGCTATGTGTTTCAAGTGAACGGCGCGCGGCGCGAAGGTTATCCTTCGATTACGGCGGGCGGCACGAATGCGTGGATGGGCCATTACTTTCATAACGACATGGCGCTCAAAGACGGCGATCTCGTGCTCATGGATTACGCGCCGGATTATGGTTACTACACCACGGACATCACGCGCATGTGGCCGGTGAATGGCAAATTCACGCCGGCGCAACGCGAGTTGTATGGCTTTATCATCGCGTATCGCAATGCCGTGCTCAAGTACATTCGCCCCGGCGTGAGCGCGGCGCAAGTGATGGACGAGGCCGCAGGGGAGATGGAGAAGTATTTGAGCACGGCAAAGTTTTCGAAGCCGCATTATGAGAAAGCTTGTCGCGAAGCGCTCAAGTTTCGCGGACATCTTTCGCATCCCGTGGGCATGGGCGTGCATGACGTAGGCGATTACAAAGCCGGCGTGTTGCAACCGGGCATGGTGTTTTCGATTGACCCGATGATTTGGGTGCACGAAGAGAAGCTCTATGTGCGCATGGAAGAGGTGGTGGTCGTGACGGCAACCGGCGTGGAGAATTTCACGGACTTCATGCCGACGACAATGGAGGAGATTGAAAAGATGATGACCGAGGAAGGTGTGGTGCAACTGCGCCCGGCGACGACGATGAAGTGAGGGGTGTGTTCTTGCCTCTCGCGCTGTCATTCAGAAAGAATCTTTTTTCCGCGCGGGTGAAGTGGTCTAGTACACTGTTACCTTAATTCTTATAGGTTTTTCAGCCAATGAAATCGCGGCTGCAAAGGTGCCTTAAAAAAGGACACGTAAAAAAATTAAGGTAACAGTGTACTAGCGCTTAAAAAGATTCTTCCTGAATGACGGATCGAGAGTCGTGGCGTGCAGCGTAGTTTATCTTGCTGCGCGCCGTATCTCTAAAGCGGGATCATAGCAGCAACTTTCCCTTTTCTAAAACCTCCGTTTTATATTTATAACCCTCCCACGGAATCAAATCGATTTCAAAGTCTCCGGCACTACGCGAAATTTGCGAAAGCGCTTTGAAGTAGAGGTGCGGCGCAAGGCCTTCGACAATTAAATCGATGTCGGAGTTTATGCGAAAGGAATCCTCGGCGAGCGAGCCAATTAGAAAAACGCGCGTAGCATTATAGTCTTTGACTAAAGTGTTCGCGCAGAGTACGGCGATTTTTTGCGCCTCGTGCATACGCTGCACGCGTGCGGCTTCAGCTTGCCGGGCGCGTTCGCGCCAGCCTTGAATGTAACTTTGCAGTTCTGCCATGAATAAAATTATGCTTTCTCACGTGCAAAGGCAAGAGCCTTTTCCGGGCAAACTCACTTGAATCGCACGCGCCCGGCGCAGCGTTCGTTCAGTTCGAACATAAACGCCTCCGCGTGCTCGGCATGCACTTCAACGTGACGTTGCACTTCGAGGCCGAAATCATTCGCCACAATGCGCGCTTCAAATTTGCGCAAGACGCTTTCAACGTGAGCCGAGTCGGCGTATTGATACGTGAGTTGAAATGAAGTCGTGCGGATGATAGGGAGGAGCGTTGCGGTTTCGACGGCAGCTTGCAGCGCGCCGCTGTATGCGCGCATCAATCCGCCCACGCCGAGTTTCGTGCCGCCGAAATAGCGCGTGACCACGGCGAGCACATTGGTGAGCTTACGCGCTTCCAACACTTGCAATATCGGACGGCCCGCGCTGCCCGCGGGTTCGTGCGCGTCATTCGCATACGCAAGGAGTTGCTCCGCCAGGCCGAGGCGGTACGCGTAGCAGTTATGCGTTGCGTCGGAAAATTCTTGCTCGCGGCCGGCGAGAAGTTCTTCGGCTTGCGCGCGCGATTGCGCCGGCGTGAGCCAGGCAATGAAGCGCGAGTCTTTCACGCGCGTTTCCGCTTCGCACGCAGCGGCGACAGTGAAATACGCGCTCACGATTGCGGCAACAACCAATCTTCGACGTTATAGCCTCGCAACCGAGTAATGCGTTCCAACGCTTCGCCCACTTTGTTGTTCGGCGTTGACGCGCCCGCGGTAAGGCCGATGCGCGCTGCGCCGTGCGGTAGCCAATCCTGCGCACTAGTTTCGCCGGGCTGGCCAATGGGCTTATGCCGCAGTTGCGTAACACTCTCCAAACAGGAAGCGTCGTCAATGTGGTATGCGCGGGTGTAAATCGTCGCCAACTCGACGAGATGATTCGTGTTGCTGCTGTTGTAACCGCCGATTACAAGCATCAAATCGAGCGGCTGCGCTTTAACTAAATCAAGCACGGCATCTTGACGATCTTGCGTCGCGCTGCAAATCGTATCGAAGTTGTGAAAGTGTTGCGCGAGCCGCGCTTCGCCATATTTTTCGCGCATCGCTTTTTTGAGGCGTTCGGCAATGGCCAGGGACTCGCTCGAAAGCATGGTGGTTTGATTGGCCACGCCGATTTTTTGCAGATGCGCGCGCGGATCGAAATTGGGCGAAAGTGCTTTCTTGAAATGCGCGAGAAAATCTTCCGCGGAAAACTTTCCCGCGATAAAGCCGCACACCAACTCCGTTTCTTCCATATCGCGCACGACAAGATAATGGCCGTTTTCATATTTCGTGGCTTGGCTGCTCGTGGCTCGCGTTTCTTCGTGGGAATACTTGCCGTGAATAACGGAAGTGAAGCCCTCCCGCGCGTATTGCTCCACGCGTTTCCACACATTCAACACCGAGCCGCAAGTCGTGTCGATTAAAATGCAGCCAATCTCTTTGAGCCGCTGGAACTCTGCGGTGGTCACGCCAAACGCGGGCAAGATCACCACGTCTTCTGCCCGCAGCTTTTCAAAGCTCATGTCTTTGCTATATTGGCCGGAAAGAAAGCCGATGCCCATTTCGAGCATACGATGATTCACATGCGGATTGTGAATGATCTCGCCGGTGAGAAAAATGCGCCGCGCCGGAAATTTTTCGCGGGCTTGATAGGCATATTCCACGGCGCGATCGACGCCATAGCAGAAGCCGAATTCTTTGGCAAGGAAGAAATGCAAATTGCCCACGCGCAGATTGTGTTCATGTGTGCGAAGGTATTCCACGAGGTGGCTATGATAATGCCGCGCAAGTTGTTCTTGCGCCACGGCTTTCAAGCCGAGGCCTTTTTGAAAATATTGTGAAGTCAAAGTTGCGGGAGTTGAGAGGAGAGGTGACAAGGCGAATCCTTTATAATAGTTTTGCCGGTAATCGTTTTGCTTGAGAGGTTATTTGTGATACTTCTCGCCGCGCAGAATCGTGCCCGCGCGATAGAGTTGTTCGAGCAAAATCACGCGCGCCAACTCGTGCGCAAAGGTCATCGAAGAAAGAGAAAGCCGCAGCGCGCAACGCGACAACACTTCCTCGCTCAAACCGCTCGCGCCGCCGAGCAGGAGGTCGATCTTGCGCGTGCCTTCATCGAGATTTTTTTGCAGCAACCGCGCGAACTCAACGCTGGAATATTGCCGTCCTTCGCTGTGCAGCGCAATGAGCTTGGCTTCCTCGCGCGCGTGTTTGAGCAATTCACGTCCCTCGTCGAGGCGCGCTTGCGCTTCGGGTTTGCCCTGGCCGAGAGTGGTGCGCACTTCGATTACTTCGATTTCAAAGTAATGCTGCAAGCGCGCAAGATAATCAGCGCAGGCCGGCGCGAAGTGCGAGCCTTTGATTTTGCCAATGGCAATGATACGTGCATGCAAAGGAAAGTGCGGCATAAGTTCGTAGTAGCTCCTTCAGGAGCCGACTGTTCTGTTGCGACAATGCTCAGCCACGGCTTGGCCGTGGCTTGCTGATGAACAGCGAATGCCAAGCCGTGGCTGAACATTTTAAAACGCATCCTTAAAATTCATAACTCTCCCCGGGCGCAAGGATTCTTGCTTCCACATTCAATGCTTTCACCTTGCGGCTGAAATCATCCGGATCCGCGGCGATGAGATCCCACGTGTTGTAATGCATCGGAATCACCGCGCGCGGGCGCAAAAACTCCACGGCTTTCACGGCATCCTCCACGCCCATCGTGAAATTGTCGCCGATGGGGAGGAGCGCGACGTCGATCTTGCTCATTTGTCCGATGAGCTGCATGTCCATGAACAAGCCCGTGTCGCCGGAATGATAAATGGTTTTGCCGCCGGCTTGAATGATGAAGCCGGTGGGGTTGCCGAGATAGAGAAACCCGTCTTCGGTTTGCAAGCCGGAGCCGTGATGTGCAATCGTCAGCTTGACTTTGCCAAATGAAAATTGATGGCTGCCGCCGATGTGCATGCCATGCGTCTTTGCGCCTTGCCTCGCGCAATACGTTGCGATTTCATAATTGGCAATCACGGTCGCGTTGTTGCGGTGCGCGAGCGCGACCGTATCGCCGACATGATCGCCGTGGCCGTGCGAAACGAGAATGAAGTCGCACTTCACTTGTTCGGCAGTAAGCGGCGCTTTCGGGTTGCCGGTGAGGAACGGATCGAGGATGATGCGATGCGTGCCGGTTTCAAGCAAGAAGCACGAATGGCCGTAGAAGGTGAGTTTCATATGACCTCCTGTGGTTGTAGCTTAGACATTGCGAAAAGCATTTCATGTTGGCAGTGCAAATTTTCTAAATGACATGACGGCGCTTCGCTTTTGCTTTTTGAAGTCTGCGAAGCGCTTTATGTCCGCTCGCTTGCAAAGGCCACCTCGGTAAACAAGCGGAGATGAACCCTCGGTGAAGCAGCGACAAGACAAAAAAATCTTTGTGTGACATGCAACGAGGCTTCGAAGCGATGGCATCCTGTCGTTTAGCAGGTATTTTCAAGCGACCGGTATGAGAACGTTCGTAGTAACGCCTTGAGGCGCAGGTGTTATAGAACGTTCGGCTCCTAAAGGAGCTACTACGAACTATCCCATCTGGCGATGGCCGATGAGCTGCATGAATTCGTCGCGGCAAGCGCGATCTTCATGAAAGAGGCCGAGCACGGCGCTGTTGGTGACGACGGTGTTTTGCTTTTGCACGCCGCGCATGAGCATGCAAAGATGCCGCGCTTCTGTGACCACGGCAACGCCCGAAGGCTGCAACACTTCCATCAGCGTTTTGGCGATCTCATTCGTCATGCGTTCTTGCACTTGCAAACGGCGCGCGAAAACGTCAACAATGCGAGGAATTTTGCTCAAACCCACAACGCGGCCATTGGGCACGTATGCGACGTGGCATTTGCCGTAAAAGGGCAAGAGGTGATGCTCGCAGAGACTGTAAAAGTCGATGTCTTTGACGATGACCATCTCGTTGTATTGCTCTTCGAAGAGCGCGCCGTTGAGAATTTCCATTACATCCGCATGGTAGCCCGAAGTCAAAAACTCCCACGCTTTCACCACGCGCGCCGGCGTTTGCAGCAAACCCTCACGTTGATGGTCTTCGCCGATTTCCGCCAGAAGTTGACGAATGAGATTTTCAAAACGCGGATTGGAAGTATGGGGTTGGGCAGAGCGGGCGCGACGAGGTTTGCGAGTTATTGGCGGAGATGGCAGAACGAGCAGTTGCCGCGCACTTCGTGCTTCATGGGTTTTGCGACCGCGGCGTTGTTGAGATGACAGCTTAGGCATGCTTGAACCTTTTCGGTTAGTTGGTGTGCCTCGTCCGCGGGCATAGCGGGCGCGCTAGAATGAATCGGAGCGGTCAATGAGAGCAACGCGAGCACGGCTAGCGTGCCCAAGGCCACGAGCAAAAAATGTCGTTTGATCGTGGCGGGCTTGTCGTTTTTCATGGGCGCGACGGGTTTGCATTTGAATCCGTTAAGACGGGAGATAAGCAGGCGCAGAATGCGTCACGCGGCCTTGATAAGTTTTGCGGCGACGCATTTCTTTTTCGATGCCCTGCACGATTTCGGCGCGCGACAAATTCCAATGCGGCGCAATGAGTAATTCGCGCGGCGCATCGCCATAGAGCCGTTCGATGACGATCTCGGGCGAGAGCCGTTCGAGATAGCGAATCACAAAGTCCTGCCATTCTTCGAATGTGAAGAGCGCAAACGGCTCGCGCTCATATTGGCGCGCGAGTTCGGTGTGTCGCACGACATGCAGGTTGTGAATTTTGAGAATGTCAATGCCGAGTGTGTTGATCACGTCTGCGGAGGCGAGCATTTGCTCCCGCGTTTCGTTGGGAAAGCCGAGAATCGTGTGCCCCGTGACGTGCAATCCGAAATCTTTCGCGCGTTGAATCGCGCGGCGCGTGCAAGCGAAGTCATGGCCGCGATTGATGAGGCGCAACGTTTCATCGTAAACCGACTCGATGCCGAACTCAAGCGTGAGATCGGTTTCGCGCGCAAGTTCCGCGAGCAGAGCGAACTTTTCATCGTCCACGCAATCGGGCCGCGTGCCGATGGAGAGCCCAACAACTTGCGGATGGCGCATCGCATCGCGAAAGAGCGTTGCCAAATGTTCGACGGGCGCGTAGGTGTTGCTATAGGGTTGAAAGTAGATGAGGAATTTTTCCGCGTCGAAACGTTGCTTGACGAAGGCAATGCCGCTCGTAATTTGATCGCTCACTGAGAAGCGCGGACGCGCATTCTCCGGCGTGAAGCTCACAATGTTGCAATACGTGCAACCGCCGCGAGCAACTGTGCCGTCGCGATTGGGGCAAGTGAAGCCGGCATGCACGCTGACTTTATGCACGCGCGCGCCAAACTTGTCTTGCAAATAACGGCCGTAGGCGTTGTAGGGGTGAGGAGGCATTGCGATTGGTTTCACCTTCGCCCTTTCGGGCGTCCTCAACGGAGAGATTAAAACCAACGGATACAGCTTTGGCTTTTATCCGTTGGTCTTAATCTCTCCGTTGGGGAAAGCTATAAGAATTTTATTCTCGTTTGATTTTCTGATTCGATCCGAGCTGACTTCACGCGAACGCGCGCGCTAATTCTTCGGCAAACGCGGAGCAGGCATTGGCGCCTTCGCCGGTCAAAATGTTTTGGTCGCGCTCGACTTTCTTGCCGGTGTAGTTTGCGCCATAGTTGATGAGCTTTTCGAAGATGGAAATGTGGCCGGTAACTTTTTTATTTTTTAAAACGCCGGCCACGCCCAACGCCACGGGCGCGCGATCAATCGCAGCGATAATTTTGCCGCTGCTGTGATAGGCGCGGATGATTTCATGCGCCTTGACATCGTGCCAGTATTGGCTTGAGCCATGGCCGCCGATAATCACCACGCCGGCATAATCTTCGTGCTGCACTTCGTTGATCAACAAGTCGGGATCGACTTTGATGCCTTCGGTGCCAATTGCGCCTTGTTTGACGGTGGAAGCGACGACGACTTGCAAGCCGCGCTGCTCCAAAGCCGTGCGTGCGGTGCGATACTCTTCTTCACGGTAACCGGTGACGGGTAGCAACATGAGCACAGCTTTGCCGTTGGTTGACATCTGAAAATTTCCTCCTCAGCCGAGATGATAGGTGAATATGATGGCTCAAATGTTTTTGCCGTTTTCCAAATCGTGCTTCAGGCGCAGAATTTCTTGGTCGGACAGGCCGGTCAACTCGGAGATCAATTCAAGCTCGAAACCTTTGACTAACATTTTGATTGCTACATCGTGCTTGTCTTCGAGCTTGCCGCGCTCGTAGTATTCTTGCTTTTCTCTTTTCAAGGCGGTGATCAGCATTTCATGTACCTCCGTTTTGCTTTGAAACGTGCGCTCCAGTTTGCCATAATCCTCTTCTGGAATTCGCCCGTGTTTACTCAACTGCGCAAACCAGTTCAGCAGCAATGAGATCGGGCCTTTGTCTTCTTCGCATTCAAACACTTCGAGGAAAACGCGCTCCAACTCCTCGGCGTTGTAATGCGCTTCCGCCAAGAACAAAGTTGAAACCACATTTCCAATTTTGAGCAAGTCTTCCCGTGCATATTCGTTGATCGCGATTTTGAAGTATTTGAAGCACGGCGCGAACTCTCCCAACAACTCGCGGTTTTCAATCAAGTCCGCCAAATCCGTTGGCGCGGTCCAGCGTTGATTGCCGTTATAAAGCAACACCGGAAAGACCGGCGGGAGCATGCGAACGCTTTTGTTTGAAGCGAGGTAGCTTTTGTAGAAGTCGTGGACATAAGTCGAGAGGTTCAACCCAGTGAAACGTTCGACCGTGGATTTAAATTCGGTCAAGATGACGACGAAGATTTCGCTGTCGCGCAGCTTAATCTTGTGAATAATATCGCTCGCCGTCTCTTTATAATCTTCGGAGATGAAAGTCTTGTCGATACACTCGCACGTGTCGAAATCTAAATCCTTCACCCAACTCATGGGCACAAAGGTTTGCAGCAATTGCCGGAAGATACCTTTGTTGCTGAAGAGTTTTTTATAACCCTTGTCGTGGATTTGATGCATGCCCGCCCCGTGCTACTTTTTCACTTCATGCCCCAAATGCTTTTCAACCGACTTCACTTTGTCTTCGGGCATGCGCTCCGGGCCGGTGAAATCGTCAATCTTGATTTTCGTGATTACACGATCCGAAAACTTCCGCATCGCTTCATGACATTGGTGCACGACGTTCATCACCGGCTCCCATTCGCCAACGAGAATCGTGCCCATCGGCGTGAGGCGATATTCCAAACCGCTTTGTTCGACAATCTTCACGGCCTCGGCTACAGGCTTGCCAAGATGCGCATCTTTGCTTAACGGTACAATGCTCAATTCCACCATCATACGAAAACTTCTTCCTTCCTTGCTGGTTGATCTGAGTTCGCAGTGATTGGATGGGCTTGGCAACCTTCTACCCAATAACTGCCGTCGGGACGATATTCTTTTTTCCAAATCGGAACCGTGTGCTTCAAAGTATCAATGGCGAAGCGACAAGCTTCGAATGCTTCAGCGCGATGCGCGCACGATACGGCAATGGCGACGCTGATTTCGCCGACCTTCATATAACCCAAACGATGCGCCAGCGCGAGCCTGCGCACGGGCCAGCGCTTGCAAATTTCTTCTTTGAGATGCTCCATTTGCCGCAGAGCCATCGGCTCATACGCTTCATATTCGAGCGCAACGACTTTCTGGCGGTTCGAATGATCGCGCACGCAGCCGAGAAAAAGCACCGTGCCGCCGCTGCCATCGTCTTCTACTGCAGCGAGCAATTGCGCCGCGTCTATAGTTTCGTTTGTGATTTGAATCATAGTTAAATTTCTAACGGCGAGGTTTCGCTTGGCTCATAAGGCAATTGAAAATGCCCAGCGACAACGCCAGGAACGGTAATATCTTCATCCAAAGATTCCCAGCGCAAAGCGAAGCCTTCGAGTCGGAGTGAGACTTCCTGCAATTGCTCGGTTGAAGCGTTTTTTAGAATACGAAATCGATCAGCGGGAAAGCCGACGATGCGGCCATCCGTAAGCTCGATGAAAATCGTTCGGGCCTTTGCCCACGCGCGAATAGCCGTGGGTTCTGTCTGTAACTCTCTTTCAACGCTTGTGGTACTCATTGAACTTGTCTCTTAATTGATCTTGATACTCGAAAACCAGCTTCTCAATTATTCGCACAACATGAGGTGAGACATGTTTGTTTCTGGCTAGCCGAACGGGATCTAACCAAAATTTACACTCACCCTCTGGCGTTGACACGTGAATGCGGGAGGCTCATTTCTTTCATCTGAATAAAAGTGAAAGCGATACGAACCCATCCGCAAAACTGTCGGCATATTTTAGGTTTCACCCTCCGCTCACCGGCGGCAACAGCGCCAATTCTTGCGCATCGTTTAATGCAGCGTCCGCACGCACAAACTCGCCGTCAATCGCATAGGCAATTGTTTTGAGATGTGGCCGCAAGCGCTCGTGTTGTTCGGCGATCAACTCCGCAATTTGTCGCGGCGTTGCCGGCGTTGGCACTTCTAATTCCACGCGATTTGTGCCCGCGGCGTCGCGCAGGCTCGCAAAAAGTAAAACGGAAATTTTCATGTCGCGGTTTTCGAATACTTCAAAGCGGTGATATGATCAAAGCCGCGATGCGCGGGATTTTCTTTAAAGCCGCGATAAATCGCACGGCATTGATAGCAAATCGTCACCGTGGCCAAAACATAATACAACGCAAAGTCGATCAGCGTCGCGATGAACAAGCTGAGAAACTTCGTATGATAACTGAAAACCACACCAATCGCAAATATTAAAATGCCCAAGCGCGGGTTGAAATCTTTTTGTAGATAAAAACCTTCGTTGCCGCACACGGCGCAGCGCTCGATTTGCTGGCTTTCCCGGCTTGTCTCCGAAAGCGGGAGCGGCACGATTTGATGGCATTTTCGACAAAGATAGCCTTCCGCGGGCAACGCCTCGGCTTTGTTTTCCGCGCGACAATTGGGGCAGAGAAATTCAACATTCATGTCTTAGTTCAGCTCCGGATTTTCGGGAATGAAGCGCATCTTGCGCACTACTTGGCCGAGCTTGTCGGCGTGATGCAAGCCCTGGCTGAGAATATCGCGCACTTGCGAGAGGCGTTTGTCCATCGACGAAACCTCCAGCAGTTCCTGTTTGGTGGCCACGGGAATATCTAGCACGGCTGCAACTTGATTGACCACGGTTTCAAGCGAGGCTTCGCGATCAAAACGCTCTTCATTCAATTCCATGCCGAGCACGTGCTGCAAATAAGTTTGAAACCGGTCCATCAAATCGTCGCGTGCGCGCAGTTGTTGGTGATTTTCTAAAATAAAAGGCTTCTCTTCAAGCAGTCGAACTGCGGCCAAACGATACGGCTTTTCTTGCACGAAACGTAAAATTTCAAAACGGTGCACGCCGTTCAGCAAAATGTTGAAACGGCCTTCTGGTAGCTTTTCATAATTCTCAATCCTGCCCATGCAACCGATTTTGTGCACTGAAGGCGTGCCGAAGTAATCACTCTGCCAACCGGATTGCAAGAGCACGACGCCGAGGCTGCCTTCGTTTTGCAAAACTTCGCGCACCATTTGTTTATAGCGCGGCTCAAAAATATGCAGCGGCAAAATTATCTTCGGAAAGAAGACGACATTCGGCAGCGGGAAAATCGGCAATAATGTTTCCGGCATAAAGACCTCACGAGGCAACGGATGTGCTTGCCATTTCAGTTTGCAACGTAATCTTGCAGGATGACGCCGAGATAAAAACTGTACTAAACTTTTCACGTTTAGTACAGCGCTGTGCGCGGATTTTATTTCAATGAGACGAGCGCGCTTCCAGTTGCACCGTCTTCCCCGTTGCCGCGGATTGTTTGGCAGCGTCAAGAATTTTCATCACCATCACGTTGTTGCTCAAAGAAGACAAGTCATTCTCGGCAACCGTGATTTCGCCGCGCACCACGGCGGCAAAATAAGCAAAGTGGTCGTCCAACGGCGCGCTTCTCGGCGCGGGCGTTTGCAGCTTTTCCTGCGTCTCAATCTCTTTGCGAACGCGCAGGCTTTTTCCGTCCGGCGCGTGGACGTATCCGGCGCGGCCATACACTTCGATATCCTTGCGATTGAACGGCCAATTCCACGAGGCCTGAATGATGGCTTGTGCTTGAGGATAGGTGAGAATGATCGTGGCTTCATCATCCACCGCGGGATAAATTTCCGGCTTGATCTGCTGCGTCACGGCCGTCACTGTAAGCGGGGCGCGGCCTCGCATGAGCCACGTCGCGAGATTGGCACCGTAACAACCGAAATCCATCAACGCGCCGCCGCCGTTGCGCATCGGATCGCCCAACCATTCCAAAAATTCCTCGTCCACGCCGATTTCCTTCGGGCCTTGATGTCCGTCATGAATCACGATTTTTCGAAGGGATCCAATCGCCTGCTGCTGCAGGATCAAATCTTCTAATGCTTGCGTGCTCGCATACCAAGTCGTTTCGTAATTCGTGAGAACATGAATCGCGTGCTTCTGCGCGAGCGCCTCGATGGCCAATGCGTGTTCGAGATTGACGGCCAGCGGTTTTTCCACCATGACATGAATGCCGCGACGCGCGCAAGCTTGCACGACTTGCAAATGATCGAAGGTCGTTCCAAACGCCGCGACGGCCTCGGGTTTGGCCGTCTCTAACATCTGCTCCAAATCTATGAAGAAGAGTTCTTCACGCAAGCTATACTGTTGCATGTAACGTTGCGCGACCTTGCGATTCGACTCTTGAATGCCGACGATTTGAATGTCGCCGCGCTCGGGACGGCCGAAGGTCCAATGCACGTGCGCATGCGTGAGTCCGGCAATCGCCAATCGAAGCGGTTTCGGCGCAGGCGGCTGTGCATGCGCAAGAGAAGAGCCGAGCAGCATGAGACTGAAAAGATGGTGGATTCGCTTCATAATGGCTATGCCGAAGTAAAATTTTCCGCTTCCTGCAAACGCTGCTGCGCCCATTGCGCCGTTTCCGCGAGCATGGCGTCATCGTGATTGACAAATTTCGCGACTGCGGCTTGATGTTCGGCGCGGCCGCTGTTGCCCATTGCAATGAGCACGTTGCGCATGAAGCCGCGCCACTTCGCGCGTTTGATCGGCGAACGTTTAAAACGCGCGCGAAACTCGTTTTCATCCATCTGCGCCAACTCTTCCAATCGCGGCGCGACGGTATTTTCGCGCGGCGCGAATGCGGCATCGTTCGTTATCGGCGCTTTGCGATTCCAGGGACAAACGTCTTGACAAATATCGCAACCGAAAACATGTTGTCCCATCGGTGCACGCAGCGCCTCAGGAATCGCACCGCGAAACTCGATGGTAAGATAGGAGATACAACGATTGGAGTCAAGTATGTAGGGGCCAACAAATGCCTCGGTCGGGCATGCGTCCAGACAGCGGCGACAGGAACCGCAACGATCGGGCGGCGGCGCGTCGATTTCGAGCACGAGATTCGTAATCAACTCGCCGATGAAAAACCAGCTTCCAATTTTTTGATTGATGAGATTCGTGTTCTTGCCGAACCAACCGAGGCCGGCATATTTCGCAAACACGCGATCGAGCACCGGGCCAGTATCAACATAATATCGACCTTGATACTGTGCTCCGACCTCGTGTTCAAGAAAGCTATGCAGCTTCTCCAATTTTTCCGCGAGCACATTGTGATAATCCTCACCCCACGCATAGCGCGAAATCCAACCGCGCGTTTGATCTTTCATTTCAAGCGAACGCGGCGGCTCCGCAGTGTGATAGTTCACGCCGAGGACGACGACCGACTGCGCTTCCGGCATGATTTGGCGCGGGTCAAGTCGCTTGGGCAATTGCCGCTTGAGATATTCCATCTCACCCGCGTAGCCGGCTGCGAGCCATTGCGGATAATAATCCAACTCTTTGAACGCAGCAATCGGAGCAACGCCGATGAGATCGCAGCCTTGTGCGCGCGCATAGTTTTTGAGTTTTTGCGTGAGGGATTCCATCGCATGGCCAAGTTCAACCACGGCTTGGCCGTGGTTTGAAAAAAACTCTTCATGAAAATCCGAATGCGCTGCTGCGATTAGACCCTGAATTTTGCACTGACACTTTCGCCAACAGCCGCCTACGGTTGAAACCGTAGGCTAGGAGATGCAAGCCAACTAAAGTTGGCTACTACCCTACGGGTGATCAGCGATCTTTAGATCGCTTCCACCTTTTAGCCTGATGCTTGCAGCATCAGGCGGAGGTTGGCGGTAGCACGCGTGCAAAATTCAGGTAGACACAAGCAGGCTAGCCACGGCTAAACCGTGGTTGAGCGATTGAATATTACAACTCGACTTTCACTTCGCCGTTTTCAACTTGCACCGCAAACGTGGCGAGCTTCTGCGCGCGATTGAATAAATTTTCTCCCGAAGGGATGTCATATTCCCAGCCATGCCACGGACATGTGACGGTGCAACCTTTAATCTCTCCCTCCGAGAGCGGTCCGTTGCGATGTAAACACGCTTGCTGCGTTGCATAAAATTTCCCGGCGAGATGATAAACCGCGATCTCTTTGCCGTTCACAACAAACATTTGGGCGGTGTTGTCGGCGAGGTCGGTCTCCCGGCAGACTGTGATGAAATGAGCCATGAGTCGGATCCGTGTTTGCAATATAAAAAGCGGCGGTATTAGTCGCTGGAGAGTTTTGCAAGATTCGCTTTCACCTGCAACCGATGCGCGCGGCGAATTTCGGCTTCGCGCCAGCGGCGCTGCTCTTGTTCGGTGAGGGGAGAATAGGAAGGGACGGGAACGGGCTTGCCTTTTTCATCAAGCGCGACAAAGGTCAAATAAGCGGAACTCGTGTGACGGCGCGCGCCGGTGAGCGGGCTTTCCGACCAAACTTTCACGCCGATTTCCATTGAGGAGTTGAACGCGCGATTGAGCGCGGCTTTGAGTATGATCAACTCGCCGACTTTAACGGGATGGCGAAATTCGAGGTAATCGACGCTCGCAGTGACGACGGGACGACGGCAATGACGGAACGCGGCAACTGCGGCGGCCACGTCGATCAAGTGCATCACTTTGCCGCCGAGAATATTGCCGAGCAAATTAGCGTCGTTCGGCAATACGATCTCCATCATCTCCGCTGTGGTGGCCGCGGCAAAATCATTGAGGTGCTCTCCCACACAGCTCTCCTTTGTTACAACGTAATCTCCATGCCTTCGCGCGCCGCCTCCGTTTCGGGGAAGAGCGTGCGCGCGTATTGTTCGAGACGATCAATCATCGCGTCGTCGTGGTGCGGGTCGTGATGATAAAGAATTAATTTGCCCACGTTGGCTTTGCGCGCGACTTCGCACGCCATGTCGATGGTGCTATGGCCGAAGCCCTGTGTGGGAAATTGTTGATCGTTGTATTCCGCAGTCGTGTATTGCGCATCGTGAATGAGAATATCCGCGCCTTGCGCAAACTCGATCAAGCGCGCGTCGCCGCCGGAGTAGCCTTCGGTATCCGTGGCGTACACGATGCGCTTGCCGTTTTGTTTTGTTTGATAAACAAACACGCCGTCTTTCGGATGCGCGTAACTCCGCATCGCGCTCACGACTAAATCATTCGCTTCGGCCTGCGGAAAATTTTGGCGCGCGTTGAAATGCTCCGGCACATTTGCCGTCGCGCGAAAGAGAATGCGGTCCGTGTCCGCGAGATTCTTGATGATCTTGTTCGCGTTCAACTCTTCGAGGCGCACCGGACAATAACGCGGCGTCATCAGATGCGTGATGCTGTCCTGCAAATCGATGCCGAGCAATTGCGGGCCGAAAACATAGAGCCACGTTTCTTTGAAGTACGCCGGTTGGAAAAACGGCAGCGCTTGAATATGATCGTGATGCGTGTGGCTCAACAGAATCGTGAGCGGCAGCGGATGCTGCTGCTGCGCGCCGTTGCTGCGACGATACTCCGCCATAATCAGATCGCCCAAGCCGATGAGGCCCGTGCCCGCGTCGAAGATCAAACGATGCGCCGCGTTGCGAATTTCCACGCATGACGTGTTGCCGCCGTATTTCACCGTGTGCGGGCCGGGCACGGGATAGCTGCCGCGCACGCCCCAAAAGCGGAGTTTCAAGCTGTCTTTAGATGAAGGCACGGATTGGCGTTGTGGTGTTGAAGCAATTGCAAGATCGTTACTGATCATAAAGTCCTCATGCGCTGCATGCTTAATATTGTCGGAGTTGCCGGGAAGCGAGCATAACTTTTTCCTATTACGCCCGCCGCGCGACGAGTGCGTAAATCCTTCCAACCTTGCAGCGACACCTCATGCCAATCTTGTAATGCGCAAACTTTGCTTGCAGTCTTACTCTAACTGATTCTTTTTCTGCCCGCGAAACACACGAAAAGTTATTTCGCGTGTTTCGCGGGCAAAATAAGTTTAATCGGTCTCAGCAAATTCTGCATCAAGCTTCTCAACGTCTGTGCAATTACGAGAGTTTGAAAACTTTTCCGAGAATACTTTTCTCCGGCGCGGAGTCGGCGTTCAAGCTCGCGACATTCTTGATTAACGCCTCCGCGATTTTGTTGAAAGCTTCTTGCACCGATGAATGCTCTTTCTGCGCAATCACAGGCTTGCCTTCATCGCCGCCGACGCGGATCGCGAGATTGAGCGGCACTTCGCCGAGAAACGGCGCGTCAAATTTCTTCGCGGCCGCACGCCCGCCGCCGTGTGCGAAAATTTCCGTGCGTTCGTTGCAATGCGGGCACATGAAGTAGCTCATGTTCTCGATCACGCCGAGAATGGGCACCTCCACTTTGCGAAACATGTTGATGCCTTTCTTCGCATCGCTGAGCGCAACGTCTTGCGGCGTGGTGACGATCACCGCTCCGGTGAGCGCGACCGCTTGCGAGAGCGTGAGCTGCGCATCGCCGGTGCCGGGCGGCATGTCCACGATAAGATAATCGAGTTCGCCCCATTCGACTTCCATCAAAAATTGTGTGATCATGCGACCCACGAGCGGCCCGCGCCAGATCACTGCGGTGTCGCCTTGATTGACATAGCCGATGGAGACGATGCGCAAGCCGTATTTTTCAATCGGCATAATTTTTCCCGAAGGCGCGCCCGCGAGTTGCGCGTTCATCGTGTCGGTCATCATCGGCACGTTCGGGCCGTAAATGTCCGCATCGAGCAAGCCGACCTTCGCGCCCTTTTGCGCGAGCGCAATGGCGAGATTGACGGAGACCGTGGTTTTGCCCACGCCGCCTTTGCCGCTCGCGACTGCAATGATGTTCTTCGCGCCAGGCACGGTGGGACGATTCATGGGTTGAGGAGGTTGGTTCATGGTCATTCTTGATAAAAGGTCGTTTTAAAAATTTTAGTTTATCCTTTTGGCGTTTGAGTCACTGGAGCTTTTGTACCAACATTCTTTTCCTGCGATTCTTTTAACCAAACAATGCCAGGTTTTGCAGGCTTTTTCATCGTCTGGGGACGCAGTGCTGTTTTTGACTGTGTCGAGTCTTGCTGCTTGAACTCTGGCTTCTCGTGTTGCTGCAAACGAGACGAATCTTGCGGCGTTGCTTGAGGTTGATCTAGTTTCTTAGACATATCGGACTCCATTAAGTTTTGAGCTTCGCTCGGTCGGGCTGTTTCAGAAACTTTCGGGGCAAATTTTAAAACGACAAAAGGCACCGAAGTTATTGCCAAGGCAATCACAGTAAACAACAACGATTTCGTAGCGCTACCCAAATAACCAAGCTTTCTTTTATTGTTGTACCAATTCTCGGTAGCGCAAATACTATATTGTTCGCTCAGTATCGCCTCCAGTTCCTTATCGATATCCACTCTTTTGTCATCAGCCACATACTCGTTATACATGTGCAAGGCTTTTACATGTTCCGCAATCATTTGGGTATTCGAGACGTAACCATAGGTATAGCCAAACAGGCATCTATAGAGAAAGTAAACGGAAGAGCACATGCCTGCTATCGAAGCGACAATCAGGACAATGATAATATAGGTGAGGTAGTTGGGACTTCCGCTTGACAAATTTTCCAAATAATATGCAAGGAGCGCACCCACCAATGTCAGAACGGTGAGTGGAAGATTCAAGTTTGAGGTTATTTGATCTTTTCTTCCGAGTTCAAAAAGATAGGCTTCTTTGTAATGATTAAAGAGTTTTTCGTTTATGCCCATAGGACTCACCCATCTAGGTTGGGTGTTAGTTTGTGCCGAAATTATTTTTGCCAGTGCCGCAACCAGCGCTCAAACGAAGCGCGGCCTTTGCTAGATTTTTTGCCGAGCAACAAACCCTCGACGCCGAGGTCTTCATCCAAATCGGGCCAATGAATGCCATAACCTGCGCCGCTGATTTGAAAGTTGGCACGCTCGACCGGTGTGCCGTGAGCCAAACGCGGATACCACTTGAGGGGAACGCTGATCGTGCGACCGTCTTCGAGATCGGCAAATAGTTTTTCTTCGCCGATCAGTACACGAGCGATTTTGGCGGGCTCAAGTTCTCGACTAACAGTAGGCATCCCATTCATTAAAAGAAAAAATGTCCAACGGATGAAAGCGGCCAACGATTTTTGATTTGCTGATCCGTTGGCCGCTTTCATCCGTTGGGAAAATTTTTAGCTTTTATTGCACAGATTTCACTCTTTAGAATCTAATGAGAGAACTGCAGCGCGCACGCTCCCGCCATTTACACGGGAGTCGGGGATATGCTGGTAGGGAAAGCCTGAATGCGCGACGAACACGCGGCTCACTGCAAACGCAGAATCGCCGTGAACAGCAGAAAAATCCCAGCAGCAAAATCTCCGAGGGTCATGAACATCGCTGTGCTGTGCAGTTTCGTGAAGCTCTCGCGTTCGGGTGCGTCCGCGGGCGCGGTGTCGAAACAGCCGATGACCAAACGCAGCTCGTCCATTTTCGGCGCAAGATAGAAGTGATGCCCGACCCAGCTTGCAGTCATAAAAAAAATCACTGCGGCTTCGGAGAGTGAGGGCGCGGGCAACAACGTTTCCGAGTTGCGCACAGAGCTAAACGCAACGAGCGCCAATATAAGGAATATCTTCAGAATGTCAAAAGCTTTCAAAAAGCTGAAGACCAAACTGCCGGCGCGGCTGCGGGAAGGGAAGAATTGGAAGGTTTTGGGGGCGATAACAAAGGCGAGAAAGAAGGCTCCGCCCATCCACAAAGAGAGCGTGAGCAAATACAGGCACAACGTGATACGGTCGATCATGGCGCTGAACAATGTCCTATTGTAATGCTGCTCCGCCGCGATTTTTTCCAAACACCGCGCGGGTCCTAATCAACAAAAAGGCTTTTCTCTTTTTTAAATAAAACCTCCAACGGATCAATGAAGAGCCGTTCGTCATGATGCCTTAAGGCATTTTAGCCGATTGCCTTCAAACGACCGAAGGCGTTACAACAAACGCACAGGTCCTCATCAATCCGTTGGAGAAAATTTTGCTTACGGTTTGCCGAGCTTGAAAATACCGCCAAGCCGCGAGGCTGCGGAAGCAATTACTTCACGAACGTTTTGAAGCGCTCGTTGATGCGGCCCCAGTGCAGATTGTTGATGAAATTGTCGATGTACTTCGCGCGGCCCGGGCCGTCTTTGTGATAGTACGCATGCTCGAACACGTCGCACGCAATGAGCGGCACGCCGCCCCAAATCGCGCCGTATTGATGCTCATCCACCAACACGTTGAGCAGTTGCTTCGACCACAGCGCATCATACACGAGCAAGCCCCAACCGCTCAACTTCGCGGAGAGCGAGGCCGCTTTGAAATCGGCTTTCCACTTATCGAACGAGCCGAATTGCTTCTCGATTGCAGCAAGCACCTCCGGTCCTTTCTTGGCGTCGCCATCGCCGCCGAGCACGGCCCAATACACATCATGCAGCAGCGCGCCGGAATGATTCCACGTATAGCGGCGTTTCAACTCGCCGATTTCGCTGTGATTGCCATTCGCGGCTGCCGGATCTGCTTTGTCGAGCGCTTGCTCGATTTTGTTGAGCACCGTGACATAGCCTTTGTGATGCGTATTATAATGCCAGTCGGTCGTCTCCGGGCTGACGACGTCTTTGAGCAACGTCTTTGCTTCTTCGTCGCTGTACGGACGCGGCGTCAATTTATATTCGAAAGCCATCACTGCCTCCTAAATTTTTTGAATGAGTGTTCCCGACGAAGCGGTTTATTTTAAACTCGCGGGCGTTGGCAAAAAAGCGTGTGCAATATATAAAAATCGTTTCCAAAGTCAACGCCCAGTTTGGCGGGAAAAAACGCTTGCTTGTCTGTGATTCTCTCTTAAATTACCCGCCCATTCCGGCAAACATTTCAATTGAAAGGCAAGCATGGCCAGAAGCAAAAGCAAACAACGTCTCGTGCGCATGAAGCGCCGCCAACATTTGAAGGCGCGCAAGAAGCGCCAAAAAGCGGCGCGCGCTACGGCAAAAGCCTAAGCGACACGTAATGATCTTTCCCGCAAGCCTGATCTGCAATGCAGCGTCAGGCTTTTTTTTATTCATAAGGTAAAACTGCGGATCGACAACGCCTTCTTTGAAAGCGTTTTGCCGGAAATGGTTTTGCATGAAGGCGACGCTCAAAATCTTTTCATCATATAAGAAATTCTCCCCCGAACTTGGGTCTACTTGGCGTGAGTCAATCTTTCCCTTTCAAACCAACTTGAGGAAAACATGTGCAAACGTCTTTGTCTTATTGTGGGAGCCGTACTCTGCAATCTTACCGCATTGGCTCTTGGCCAAACCAAGCCGCAACTCACCGTCGATTACCTTATGCGCGATCCGAAATGGCTCGGCGCATTTCCGCAAAATCCCTATTGGGCCGAGGATAGCAAAACCTTCTACTTTAATTGGAATCCCGAAGGCAATCCCGCGGACTCACTCTATGCCGTGCCGCGCACGGGAGGCGCGCCGCGCAAAATTTCCTCGCTCGCACAACGGCGCTTGCCCGCGCTTGCCGGAAATTTCACGCGCGATTATGCCCAAAAGATTTTCGAACGCGACGGCGACCTCTTTGTTCTGACCATTAAAACCGGCGCCGTTTTGCAAGTCACCAACACGCTCGCGCACGAAAGCGCACCGCGTTATTCATTTCATGAAGATGCCGTTATCTACGAACGCGACAACAATCTTTTCTCGTGGACCATTGCGGACGGCCAGCTTGCGCAGCTTACGAATTTTCGCTCCGGCACGAAGCCCGCAGGCGAACAAGAGCCGCCGACTTCCGAGCAGCAATATCTCGCACAAGAAGAACTGCGCCTGCTCGAAGTTCTGCGCGCACGCAAAGATCGCGCGGAGAGCGCGAAACGCATGCGCAAGTTTTTAGAAGTGAAACGCCCGCGCGCAATTTATACGGGCGAAGAGAGCGCGCAGAATCTCCAACTCTCGCCCGATGCTAAGTTCGTCACTTTCATTTTAGAAAAAAGCGCGCGCGACATGCGCATTGCGCAAGTGCCCAACTATGTCACTGCCACCGGTTTCACCGAAGACATTCCCACGCGCACGAAGGTCGGCGAGCCGACGGCAACTTATCGCTTTGGTTACTGGGACATTGTCGCCGACACGGTACGCTATCTCTCCTTTGATGACCTCCCCGAAATTAAAACCACACGCGCCTTCACGACGGTTCCATCGAGCACTGATACGAGCAAGCAAGCCGCGGCCAAGTCGCGCGAGGTGCTGTGCAATGGTCCGTATTGGAGCGATGATGGCAAATATGCTTTCGTTGTCGTGCTCTCGTTGGACAACAAAGATCGTTGGCTCGCGTTGCTCGATTTGCCTTCGGGAAAGTTGACGCCGCTTGAGCAGCAACACGATGAAGCATGGATCGGCGGGCCGAGTGTTGACGGCTACTGGTCGCCGGGCAATGTGGGCTGGCTCGCGGATAACGAGCATGTGTGGTTTTGTTCGGAAGCAAGCGGCTACTCGCATCTTTATCTGCTGAATGTCAAAACCAAACAGAAGCGTGCATTGACCAGCGGCACGTTTGAAATCTCTTCGCCGTTTCTTTCGCGGGATAAAAAACGTTGGTACTTCACGAGCAATGAAGTGCATCCGGGCGAGTATCATTTTTATACGATGCCGGTGCTCGGCGGGCCGCGTACGCGCCTCACTGCGCTCGTCGGTGAAAATCAAGTTGCACTCTCGCCCGATGAAACTATGCTCGCGATTCGCCATTCGAAAGCCAATGAGCCGTGGGAAATTTATTTGCAGCCAAACAAGCCGGGCGCAACCGCGCAGCGCATCACGTATTCGACGAGCGACGAGTTCAAAAAATATCAGTGGCGCATGCCGGAGTTCATCACCTATCCCACGCGCGACGGCAAGCAAGTGCATGCGCGTTTGTATCGGCCCGCAAAACCGAACGGCGCGGCCGTGATCTTTGTGCATGGCGCGGGTTATTTGCAAAACGCGCACAACAGTTGGTCGTATTATTTTCGCGAGTACATGTTTCATAACTTGCTCGTCGATCTCGGCTACACCGTGCTCGATCCGGATTATCGCGCGAGCGCGGGCTATGGCCGCGAGTGGCGCACCGCGATCTATCGCCACATGGGCGGCAAGGATTTGGAAGACGTGGTTGACGGCGCGAAGTTTTTGATCGCGCAACACGGCATTGATGCCAAGCGTCTCGGCGTGTATGGCGGCAGTTATGGCGGCTTTATCACGCTCATGGCGATGTTCACAACGCCGGAGGTGTTTGCCGCGGGCGCTGCGCTGCGGCCTGTGACGGATTGGGCGCATTACAATCACGGTTACACCGCGAACATTCTCAATATTCCACAAGCCGACACGCTCGCGTATCGCCGCAGCTCGCCGATTTATTTTGCCAACGGCTTAAAAGGCGCGCTGCTCATGTGTCACGGCATGGTCGATGTCAACGTGCACTTTCAAGACACCGTGCGTTTGACGCAACGTTTGATCGAACTGGGCAAAGACAATTGGGAGATCGCGCTCTATCCCGTCGAAGATCACGGCTTCAAAGAGCCAAGCTCGTGGCGGGATGAGTATCGGAGGATTTTGAGGTTGTTTGAGGAGGAGTTGAAGTGAGGTCAAAGAAGGTCGAGTTGAATAAGAAAGCTACCAAATCGTTCTGATTTTTTTCCACTTTTGAATCTTGCGGTCTTTGGTCACAAGTGGGGCGTCATACTTCATGCAAGTTGCGACAATGATACGATCGGCAGGATCGCCATGAAATTTGCCGGGCAGGCGAGTTGACAAAACGGAAATGCTCGGTTCGAGATTCAATAATTGTACTTTGGGATACTGCAACGCTTGCGTAATCCAGTCTTCCACGTCAATGCGAAAGGCTAACCGTTGCTTTGCAACGAGCATCGCTATTTCCCAGCATGAAATCGCGCAAACGCCTAAAACCTCGGCTTGCGCAATCGCAGCAGCAGCTTTCTTCGAGAGCGCTTTCTCATGTTCATCAACCCAAAATAGCCACGCATGCGTATCCAATACTATCATGCTTTTTCCGCCTCCCAATCAATGTCGAGGGGAGAGAGCACGTCGCCCCAATAAACGACGCTTCCTTTCAACGGCTTTTGCTTCACTGCGATTTTTTTTGAAACCGGAGCTACTTTGACCAAAGGCTTACCGCGTTTGGTGACGATGAGCGGTTGTTGGCTGTGCGCAACGTGGGCAAGCCACGACAGGCAATTTGTTTTGAAATGGGTAGTCGGGATTGTTTTCATAACAAAATTCCTTATTTTGCTGCGGCGGTTAGACGCGAGAATATAGCCTGAAAAATTCCTGATGCAAATTCTTTTCTTGGCATAAAATGTTTGGGGAGCAGTCATGCCCATACGCAAGGCGGACGAGCCGCAACCCAAAAGAAAATAAAAAGCGCACGCAAAGACGCAAAGAACCCGCAAAGCTTTTCTTTGCGGAACCTTTGCGGCTCTGTGTCTTTGCGTGAAGATCTTTGCTTTTTTTGCACTGATTTGACTCTTTAGATATTAAAAGGCGCGCTGCTTATGTGCCACGGCATGGTGGATGTTAACGTACATTTTCAAGACACGGTGCGCTTGACGCAACGCTTGATCGAGCTTGGCAAAGAGAATTGGGAAGTCGCGCTCTATCCCGTTGAAGACCACAGCTTCAAAGAGTCAAGCTCGTGGCGGGATGAGTATCGGAGGATTTTGAGGTTGTTTGAGGAGGAGTTGAAACGATGACGCGGTTTTGATTCCTCACATTTGTCAACTCAGGCACTATGCACTCCCGATTTTATCAGATGAAACCCGTTTTAGAGAGAATTGTTCGTATTAAAAGGTGAATCTATGACTGAACCTCTGGTGAAGCAATTCGAAAATAAACCATCTGCGGACGAAGTTGCTTCTTTGTTGTCCCAAAAAAGGAAAAATGTTCTGAGTGTCGTCTCAGCGGAAGATACCTCAGGAATAGCCAAGATCAGTGGGAATGATGAATTTGAATGGCGACTCGGCTCGCTCGGAGGTCTTTCTTTAAGCGTTGATGATATTGTGCTATTTTTCGTGCCCAGTAGTTTAGCGAGAATCATGTCACAGCAAACAAAACAAGGTTTCTTGCCAGGCATCCAGTTCGTCTATTTTATAAAAAGCGTTACTACCGTGTCTCGCGAAGCCTACAACGTGAGTCTTTACAAAAAGACTTTGTTACAAGCCCCAATCACACGAGAAGAGATATGGGGGCACGAGGGCTTAAGATCATGGTGGGAGTCTGTTGAGAAAGCACAGGCTCCATACAATAGCTACCACGTGAAGGAGGGAAATGCAAAAACTCTCTGGAAGATGATATTATCCTTCAACCCTGAGTTGGTAGAGCCATTAGCCAAACAAATCGGGCTTGTTTTTGTTTCTGATGCTCCAATCCCAAAAGCGCAGGCGGTTAATACACAGAGAACGAGTCCACAAGCGAAGCCTTCATACGCCACCCCAGTCGCGACACACCTCCACTCCGACAAATGGACGCTCGATGATCAGCTTGGCTATTCGCTTTATGCCAAAGCCATGGCCGAGTTCATTCGGCACAAGCAAACCGATCCGCCGCTCACCATTGGTATTCTTGCGCCGTGGGGACAGGGCAAGACCACGCTCATGCGCATGATTGAGGATAAAATTCATCAGGGCAAAGGCAATTTAAACTCAATGGGCGTGAGTTCAACGCTTCGACAGTTGATGTGGTGGCTTGATAATACCAACTCATCCCCGCCCGAAAAACTCTCATTCCCGACTGTGTGGTTCAATGCGTGGAAGTTTCAAAACAGCGAGCAAGTGTGGTCAGGTTTGGCGCATTGCATCATCTCACAATTAGTCGAATATCTTCCGAAGCAACTTGACCGAGAAAGATTTTGGCTCATGCTGCAAGCCAAACGGCTCGACTTTAATGCAATCCGGGGTGACCTTCATAGTACGCTGTTGGAAAAAGTTTTTCCGATGATTGTACGCTGGATGCTCGGCTTCGTTCTTATCACGAGCGCGTTACTCGCCCTAGCCGGTATAGTCTGGGGCAACCAACTCGGCATTTTGGGGGGAGTGGGATTGCCGCTTGTGGCGTTAATTGATCGCGTGTGGGCTTGGTGGAAGAATAGAAAAGAGCTTTTTGATAAACCTCTCGAAGGAAAATTCGCCCAATACGTCCGGCAACCGGATTACGAAGGCAAGATGGGTTACTTCTCCCAAATAGAGACGGATGTGCGGCGCGTGTTCGATTTACTCGTGAAAGAGGAAGAGCCGGCAATTGTGTTCGTTGACGATTTGGATCGCTGCTCGCCTGGTAAAGTTGCGGAAGTGATCGAGGCGATCAATCTTTTCCTCAGCGGCGATTTCCCGAATTGCTACTTCGTGATCGGCATGGATGCGCAAGTAGTAGCGGCCTCGCTCGAAGTGGCTTATGAAAAGCTCACCATAAAGTTGGAACACATGACGCAAAGCTACGGCTCGCTCGGCTGGTATTTCATGGACAAGTTCATTCAACTGCCGTTTCTTATTCCGAGCTTGAACGAAGAGCAGCGCAAAAAATATCTCGCCAAACTTTTTCGCCAAAGTTTGGAAGAAGAGCAGGCTTCGCCCGAGGAAGTGGCGGCAGCGGAGCAAAGAATCAATGCCGCATTGGAGAAGAAAGAATTTTCCGCGAGCCAATTGGTGACGGAAATCGCGAAAGAGTCGCCGAAAATCGTGCACGCCGATCCACAAAAGTTTCGCGAGGTTTTGGGGCGCGCGCTGTCAATGAGCGCGGATAAATTTTCCGACGACGATCCGGAAATTCAAAACCAGTTGCTACGCTATGCTCCATATCTCGGCACCACGCCGCGCACAGTGAAACGCTTCGCGAATTTGTATCGCTTCTATCGTTTTTCGCAGTGGTCGCGGCAATTGCAAGGCTTCGAAGCCGCATCACCTGCAGCGTTAGGTCGTTGGCTCGTGCTCATGTTGCGCTGGCCGCAACTCGTGCGTTGGATTCAATGGGAAGGCGAAGCGCCGTCGTTGAATGCAGCAGAGGCTTTATCCAAAGCCGAAGCTTTTGAAAAACTCGTGGAGGACTCGACGAATTTCGAGGATTGGAGCAAGGCTTGGCAGGATAAAAAAATCGACAAACTCAAACTGGAGCGCGCGCCGCAATTGTACGAACTGCTGCGCGAGCGCCAAGATGAGGGCGAGCGCATTGTGAATGCTTTGCATTTGGGCGTGTGGTAAGAAGATTCTTTACGAGCCATCGTAAACTTTCCCGGCAATGTCATGCGGTGCCATCGTATCGGAAAAATTTCTTGCCGAACTTGAAGGAAGAGCGGCTTCGTTCAATCCGTGGTTTGAAAGCCCCCGCCGCGTTTAAAGCCGATAGCGTAGAGCAAAAGAGAGTTCGGAATTGCCGCGGCAATTTTAACGAGCGGATCAGCAACGGTTGTCCTGATCCGCTTTTTTATTTTTGCGCATCAAATCAAAGCGGCTTCGAGAGGACAGGAAAAGCGGGGATTTGACTTTCACGCCGAATTTCTTACCTTCTTCAATAAAATCTCTTCACCATTGCAATCATCGAAGGAGGAGCCATGCGTTCGTGCTTGCGCTACG
Source organism: bacterium (assembly GCA_041918175.1). Lineage (GTDB taxonomy): Bacteria > Zhuqueibacterota > Zhuqueibacteria > Zhuqueibacterales > Zhuqueibacteraceae > JABWAN01. The sequence goes on along the minus strand of JAYRWE010000018.1, from coordinate 9,614 downwards.
CGTTCGTACTCGTCTTGTGCAGTAACTTATTTTCACAAAATCGTGATTGGGAAAAAGAATTTCGCGCCTTGCCCGATCCCAACCTCATGCGCGCCTACATGCAACGCCTTTCGGCGCGACCGCATCACCTCGGCTCGCCTTATGACAAAGACAACGCGGAATGGCTGCTCGCGAAATTCAAAGAATGGGGACTCGACGCGCGCATTGAAACTTTCAACGTGCTCTTTCCCACGCCGAAAGAGCGTTTGGTGGAGATGATTGCGCCCACCAAATTCGTTTTAAAACTGCAAGAGCCGGCACTCGCTGCTGATCCTTCTTCCAACCAACAGAGCGAACAACTTCCCACTTACAACGCATACTCGATTGACGGCGACGTCACTGCACCGCTCGTGTATGTGAATTACGGCATTCCTGCGGATTACGAAGAACTCGAACGCATGGGCATCTCCGTGAAAGGCTGCATCGTCATCGCGCGCTATGGCGCTTCGTGGCGCGGCATCAAACCGAAGGTTGCAGCAGAGCACGGTGCCGTGGGATGTATCATTTATTCTGATCCGATTGATGACGGCTATCACGAAGGCGAAGTTTATCCCAAAGGTCCGTATCGTTCCGCAAACGGCGTGCAGCGCGGGAGCGTGATGGACATGCCTACGCATCCCGGGGATCCGCTCACGCCCGGCATTGGCGCGACTGCGAATGCGAAGCGCTTGCGGCGCGAAGAGGTGAAAGTTTTCACCGCGATTCCCGTGTTGCCGATTTCATATGGCGATGCGCAGCCGTTGCTTGAGGCGCTCGCAGGTCCGGTGGCGCCGGAGAATTGGCGCGGCGCGTTGCCGCTCACGTATCGTATCGGGCCTGGCCCGGCAAAGGTTCATCTCAAATTGCAATTCAATTGGGAGCTCAAGGCGATCTACAATGTGATCGCGACGATTCCCGGCAGCGTGTTTCCCGACGAGTGGATCATTCGCGGCAATCATCACGATGCGTGGGTGAATGGCGCGGAGGATCCGGTCTCCGGCATGGTTGCGCTCATGGAAGAAGCGCGCGCGTTCAGCATGTTAATCAAACAAGGCTGGCAGCCCAAACGCACGCTCATTTACTGCGCGTGGGATGCAGAAGAGCAAGGCTTGCTCGGCTCGACGGAATGGGTGGAAACGCATGCGGAAGAATTAAAACAGAAAGCCGCGCTTTATATCAACACCGACAGCAACGGTCGCGGCTTTATCGGCATGGCCGGTTCGCATTCGTTGGAGAGATTTGTGAACGGCGTTGCAAAAGACATTGAAGATCCCGAAACCAAACTCAGCGCGTGGAAGCGCAGCCAATTGCGCGGCATTGCGAACGCGAGCACGCCCGAAGCGCGCAAAGAGTTTCGCAATCGCGGCGATCTTCGCATCGGCGCGCTCGGGTCCGGCTCGGATTATACCGCGTTCCTCGATCATCTTGGCATTGCTTCATTGAATCTCGGCTATGGCGGCGAGGGCGGCGGCGGCATTTATCATTCGATCTACGACACGTTTCATTGGTTCACGAATTTTTCCGACACGAATTTTGTTTACGCGCGCGCGCTCGCGCAAACCGCGGGACTCGCGGCGATGCGTTTTGCCGAAAGCGATTTGTTGCCGTATGAGTTCACGAATCTTGCAGAGACCCTCGGCAAATATCTCGACGAGCTGAAAAAACTCGCCGCGAGCAAACGCGAGGAGATTCTCGAGCGCAATGCTCAAATCGAAGAAGGCGTGTTCGCGGCGGTCAATGATCCGCGCCAGCCGCGCAACGCGCCCATGCTCGAAGACGTGCCGCCATATTTGAATTTCGCGCCGCTCGAAAATGCCAGCACCGCGTTCGCGCGCAGCGCGGAGCGATACGGCAAGGCCGCTGCGAAATTTCGCGAGAGCAAAAAAGTTTTGCCTTTGGGTTTGAATAAAAAGTTATTGCAAGCGGAGCAACTGCTCACAGTGAGTGAAGGCTTGCCCAAACGGCCGTGGTTCAAACATCTCATCTACGCGCCGGGCTTTTACACCGGCTATGGCGTGAAGACCATTCCGGGCGTGCGCGAGGCGATTGAGCAAAAGCAATGGCAAGAGTTCGAAGCGCAAGTCGCGCGCGTCGCCAAAGCATTGCTCGCGTTGGCGGCGCATGTGGATGCGGCAAGCGCGGATTTAGAGAGTACACGCTAGTTTTTTAGTGAGGTCCCTTCATGCTCCGTCATCGCGAAGGAATCTGTTTGAGCACGCGGTGGTATTTCCAGTGAGTACCTGAATTTTGCACGTTGATGCCGCCAATCTCCGCCTGATGCTGTAAGCATCAGGCTAAAAGGTGAAAACCCCGCAAGCGGGGTTCATACCAATTGGGTGACAGCCCCGTTCACGGGGCTTGCATCTCCTAGCCTGATGTTTCAGCATCAGGCGAAGGCTTCTGCATGACAATAAATGATGGCGCAAAGTTAAACTGGCTTTGTGCTCTGCGTAGTAAGTTCGATCATGACGTCACGGAGTCGAATCATGAAATCTAAAATCGCTCTCGCCACTCTGCTGCTCCTGCTCGGCGCACAGGCCGCGGCGCAAGATGAAAAGAAGGAGTTGCACGTCTTCGGCTATTTTCAAGCCGCGTTCGGCCATCAGAAAGACGTTGCCATTCAGCGCAACATCAAGTCCTTCACTTTGCAACAGCTCAATCTGTTTCTGCAAAAAAACGTGGTGGAAAACTGGTCGGCGTTCGTCAATTTTGAAATGGTCAACTCTTATTCTTCGCAGCGCAATTGGGGCGCGTTCTCGCTGGAGGAAGCGTGGATCAGCTATCGGCGCAGCAAGCAATTCAATCTCAAACTCGGTCTGCTCACGCCCACGTTCAATCACTTGCACGAGTTGAAGAATCGTACGCCGCTCTTGCCCTATATCATTCGACCGGTGGTTTATGAAAGCTCGTTTAGCGAAATTGTGGGCACCGATGAGTTTGCGCCGCGTCATGCTTTTGCGCAAGCATATGGCTTCATTCCTATGGGCTCCACGAAATGGGACTATGCCGTGTACCTCGGCAACAGTCCGAACATTAACAGCGACGCGCGACGCGGCGTGACCGGCATTGATACCACACGTAGGTTTCTGCTGGGCGGCCGTTTCGGATTGCGTCAGGGCTTTTTTAAAGCCGGCGTTTCCGCGGCGCATGATAATTTCGACACGCGCGTATTGCGCGATTCGTTGATCATGCGCTTTCCCAATTTCTCTTTTCCCGCAGAGGCGTTTGGCAGCACGGCGCGCTGGCGTTTGGGCGCCGATCTTTCTTTCACCGGCAGCAACTGGCTGCTGGAAACGGAGTACATTCACGTGTCGTACGATTTCGGCGACAGCCCCGCGGATTTCGACAAGCGGTTCGTTTACGGCACGCTCGGCTATCGCTTTAAAGATCGCCTGCTCGCTTATGTGAGTTATTGGGATGCGCATGAAAACCAATTGCCGGTGAACGATCAAGCGTTCCAAGTGGCGAGTCTTGGCCTCAGCTATGAGGCCAATGAAATGGTAGTGCTGAAAGTGCAATCGGCCAACGTACAGTTCGACGATTCTTATCATGAACAAGGGAAAACCTTCAACTATACATATTGTGCCGTTTCGGTGAGGTTTTAAGCATGAGCCTAATAAAAATTCTCTTGGTACTCGGCCTCTGGTTAGGGGCCGTCAATGCGTGCGCGCAAGTCGCTGTGATTGCGAATAAAAATGTTCCGATGGATTCTTTGAGCAAGACGCAGTTGCTGGATTATTATTCGTGCGAGTTGAAGCAGTGGAGCAAAGGCGTGCCCGTGGCCGTGGTGGATTTAAAGCTGGCCAGCGAAACGAAAGAAGCTTTTTACAGATTTCTCGGCATGACGGCGTCGCGCATGAAATCGCTCTGGCTTAAAAAAATGCTCATGGGCGAAAACGCCGAACCGTTGGCCGTGAAAACCGAAGAAGAGATGCTGCAAAAAGTGGCGTCCACTTCCGGCGCGCTGGGCTTTGTCAGCCTGAGCAAGCTCACGCCCGCAGTGAAAACGCTTTTGATTATTTCTCCCAGCGAAGCGAAGCCATGAATTTCCGCGATCTCAAACTTGGCGCGAAACAATTGCTCGGTTTCGGTGTGATTTTAACTTTGATGGCGGCCGCGAGTTTTTTTTCGCTCAATCGCATGAGAGTCGTCAAGACCGAGATCGATGCTGTGGCGCAAAACCGCTTGCCGCGGGCCTTGGCGATTGCCGAGTTGAAGCGGAGCACGCTGGATTTGCGCATCAACCAATTGCAGCATGCGTTGGCTGCGGACGCCTCCAGCAAGCAAGCGCAAGTTGACACGCTGATCAAGTTGATTGATCAAATCAATTATCACATTGACGAGTACGATAGCCTGAAAGCGTTGGCCGAAGAGAGCCGAATATATTCCACGGCGGAAGCGAAGTTGTATGCGGACTTTGATGAAAAGTGGGAAGATTATCAAGATTTGAGCCGCACCTTGCTCGGGCTGCTGCGCGATAACGCCATGACCGAGGCTCTCGCCTTGTTAAATGGCGAGGCGCGTGATGTGTTCGAAGACTTCAGCGCGGACTTGGGAGCGTTGGTGAAGATCACGCAACAAGATTCGCAAGCGGGCGCAGCACGGGCTGAGTCGGCGTATGTCGCGACGCGCGGCCTCACCACAACGTTGCTGGGGGTGACGATTATCATTTCAGTCCTGTTTGCCGCCGGCTTGGCGCGCTTCATCGTCGTGCCCGTGCGTTTGCTCGCCTCCGCCGCGGATACCGTGGCGCGCGGCAATCTCTCTGTGCAGCTTGGCGTGAAAAGCAAAGATGAAATCGGCGATCTCGCGCGCTCATTCAATCAAATGACCACAGCGTTGCGCGAAGCGCGTTCGCGCATGGAGCAGCAAGCCGCGGAGCTGCAATCGAACAATGCCGAGTTGCAGCGCACTATGCAACGCCTGCAAAACACGCAAACGCAGCTCGTGCAATCCGAGAAGATGGCCTCGCTTGGTCAACTCACCGCGGGCATCGCGCATGAGATTAACAATCCCGTCAACTTCGTGGCTTCGAACGTCGGCCCGCTCAAGCGCGATCTCGTGGATCTCTTCGCGGTGCTCTCGCAATATGACAACGTCGTGGAGCAAAACAAGCTGCACGCGACTTTCGCGGAAGTCGAGCAATTGAAAGAGCAGGTGGATTACGCTTTTTTGGTGGAAGAAATCGACAAGCTGCTCGAAGGCATCGAAGAAGGCGCGCGGCGCACCACGGAGATCGTGCGCGGCTTGCGCAATTTTTCTCGGTTGGATGAAGAAGCGCAGAAACTCGCGAACGTCAATCACAGCCTCGACGCGACGCTGCTCATGCTGAAACATCAGCTCAAAAATCGCGTGGAAGTCATTCGCGACTATCAGGAGTTTCCCGACCTTCTGTGTTATCCTAGCAAGTTGAATCAAGCGTTCTTGAATATATTGTCGAACGCGAGCCAAGCCATACAAGGTGAGGGCAAAATTTTTATCAAAACTTCTTTCGACGGCGAGATCGTCACGGTTTCGATCAAAGACTCGGGTGTGGGCATGAGCGAGGAAGTGCAGCAACGCATCTTCGAGCCGTTCTTCACGACCAAAGACGTGGGCGAAGGCACGGGCTTGGGCTTGTCCATCACTTATGGCATCATCGAAGATCACGACGGCAACATCGAAGTCTACAGCGCGCCCGGCAAGGGAACGGAGTTCGTGATTACGCTGCCCGCGCGGAGGTGATAGTATTTATGATCAGCCACGGCTTGGCCGTGGCTTTGGGGTTTTAGATTTTCTTGGAGATCAACTATGGCTTGGCCATAGTTTTTATATTGATAAAATCAAAAGACCAAACCACGGCCCAGCCGTGATTGAATAGTTATCTATCATGGAGGAACTAGCCATGAAAAAGAATTGGTCTCGCGAAAAGCATCGGGCTTACTTCATCACCAATACCATCGTGGGGTGGAAAAATATTTTCGTGACCACGCGCTCAATCAGCTTGATTCTCGAAAGCTGGAAATTCTTCATCGACAAACGCGGGGCGCAGTTCCTTGCTTATACGATTATGCCTTCGCACTTGCACTACATCATCGACTTGCTCGACCCCGAGTACGGCATTTCCGAAATGCAGCGGGATTTCAAGCGCCATACTGCGCGCCAAATACTCGAAGGTTTGGAAAGCGCGAAAGCTAAACCAGCATCGCAGTCTCTCCCGATCTTTGAAGCTGCGAACTTTTTACGCGAACCGGCAGCGGATTTACTCAAGCACTTTCGCGAAGCCGGTCGCATTGCGAATCAAACGCATCGCGTGTGGCTGCCGGATGATGAACCCGAGACGGTTTTCACGCAGAAGTTTTTTGAACAGAAATTGGAATACGTGCATGCGAATGCCGTGAGGGCGAAACTCGTTTCGAGCATGGCAGGGTACCCTTATTCGAGCGCGGAGTTTTATGAAACGGGAAAAGAGGGCTTGCTGCCGATTACGACGATGCGGTTTTTAGATTAGGATTCATGTTCTGCCACGGCTTGGCCGTGGCATGTTTGATTAGACGTCGCCTTTGCGTGAAGAGAAACTATGGCCAAGCCATAGTTAAGCGGCGAGGCATGCCACGACCAAAACCACGGCCGAGCCGTGGTTGAACAAGATTCGGAAGCGATCAAAAAGCCACGGCCAAGCCGTGGCTGAACGGAGAAAGCATAGCATGAACAAATCCGATTTCACCATTCTCTATGTTGACGACGAGGAGCATAACCTAACCTCGTTTAAAGCATGCTTCCGGCGTGAGTATAAAATTCTCACGGCGACGAGCGGCGAAGAAGGCATCGCGATGATGCGGCGCAACAACGTCGATCTCATCATCACGGACCAACGCATGCCCAAGATGACGGGCATTCAATTTCTCGAGCGCATTCTGCCGGAGTATCCCGACACGGTGCGCATGATTCTCACGGGCTTCAGCGACGTGGAGGCCATCATCGGCGCGATCAACAGCGGCAGAGTGCTGCGTTACATTTCCAAGCCGTGGGATGAAAACGATCTGCGCACCGCGATTGAAAACGCGCGCCAGCTTTTGGAGTTGAGCAAGAGCAACAAAAGCCTGCTCCAGGCCTTACGAAAGAAAGTGGAGGAACAGGAGCGCACGCTCAAGCTGTTTATGCGCTACGTGCCCGAAGCCGTGGTGGAAAAGGCGTTGCTCGCTACGGACGAAGCGATCTTTGACGGCGAGCTGCGGCAAGTGACGCTGTTGTTCTGCGATATTCGCGGCTTCACCTCGATCAGCGAGGAGCTTTCGCCGAAAGAGGTCGTGGCGCTGCTCAATGACTATTACACGCTCATGACCGAGGCCGTGACGCGACACAACGGCACCGTCAATCAATTTGTCGGCGACGAAGTTTTTGCCGCGTTCGGCGCGCCGCAGGCAACGGCGGACAATGAAAAGAATGCAGTGTTCTGCGCTTTGGAGATGGTGCAAAGACTGGAGGTCTTGAATCAAAAGTATCAGGCGCGAGTGGGGAGCGAGATTCTCGTGGGCATCGGCATCAATGCCGGGGAAGTGGTTGCGGGCAACGTCGGCTCCGAAGCGCGCATCGAATATCATTTCACCGGCGACACGGTCAACACCGGCAAGCGCATTGAAGTGCTCTCGCGCGAGCATCCTAATGCGATTCTTATGAGCGAGTCGGTTTACCTCAAAACGCGCGAGGTCGTGCTCACCAAAGAGTTTGAGCCGATTGCCGTGAAAGGCAAGAAGGACAAAATAAAAGTGTATCAAGTACTCGCGCGCGTGTGAACGACTATGGGACTCAAACTTCTCTTCTTTTTTGTCGGCATCCCTTTGCTTGAACTTGCCGTGCTCGTGCAACTCGGCAAAGCGTTCGGGTTGTGGAGCACATTGGCGATCATCATTCTCGCCGGTATTGCGGGCGCAGCGCTCGCACGTTGGCAGGGCATGCGCGTGCTTATGCGCATTCAACAAGAGCTTGCCGCGGGCAGGCTTCCGGCAGTGGAATTGTTGGACGGTTTGCTCATTCTCATTGCCGGCATCATGCTGCTCACGCCGGGCTTTCTCACCGATGTTTGCGGTTTGTTGCTGCTCTTGCCAGGGATAAGGCATGTGGTGCGCGCCTGGTTGAAGGCGAAATTATGGCGCATGCTGCAACGCGGCCAAACGCGTTTCTTCGTTCATGGCGGAAATTATTTTTCAAACGAGCCGTTCAATTGAAAACTCAAATGATCTTTCGTTCCGACTTGGAGTTCGCGCGTGCGATGGATGCAAGCGATCCGCTTGCAGGTTATCGCACGCGTTTTCTTTTTCCCAAAAAGCAAAACGGCCGAGATTGCATCTATCTTTGCGGCAACTCGCTCGGGTTGCAACCGCGCACGACGCAGGCTTATATCGAGCAAGAGCTGCGTGATTGGGCCGAACTGGGCGTCGAAGGCCATTTTCATGCACAGCATCCGTGGCTGCCCTATCACGAGTTTCTTGCGGAACAAACCGCGCGGCTCGTGGGCGCGTTGCCCAGCGAAGTGGTGGTGATGAACTCGCTCACAGTGAATTTGCATTTGATGATGCTCTCGTTTTATCGACCAAAGCGCGAACGCTTTAAAATTTTGATCGAGGCCAATGCTTTCCCTTCCGATCAATACGCTGTGCAATCGCAAATTAAGCTGCACGATCTTCATCCGCAAAATGCTATGGTAGAATTGCAGCCGCGTACAGGTGAAACAACTTTGCGCACGGAGGACATCGAAAACTTCATTGCCAAAGAAGGCAAGCACATTGCGCTCATCATGCTCGGCGGGGTGAATTACGCCACCGGTCAAGCGTTCGATATGAAGCGCATCACGGCTGCGGGACATGCGCAAGGCTGCATCGTGGGATTCGATCTCGCCCATGCCGCAGGCAATTTGGTTTTGGCGCTGCATGAGTGGAATGTCGATTTCGCGGTGTGGTGCAGTTACAAATATCTCAACGCCGGCCCGGGCGGCATTGCGGGTTGCTTTGTGCATGAGCGGCATGCTCATGATGCTGCGCTGCCGCGTTTGGCAGGTTGGTGGGGAAACAATAAGCAGAAACGTTTTTTAATGCAGCCCGAGTTTGAAGTTTTGCCGGGCGCGGAAGGTTGGCAACTCAGCAATCCGCCGATCTTTCAGCTTGCCGCGTTGCGCGCGTCGATGGAAATCTTTGATGAGGTCGGAATGGAAAGGCTTCGCGCAAAGAGTTTGTTGCTCACCGGCTACTTGGAGTATTTGCTTCTGCACAAAGCTTCGCCGCACTTTTCGATCATCACCCCGCGCGACCCAGAGCAGCGCGGCGCACAGCTTTCTTTGCAAATGCAGAGGAATGGCAAAGCCGTGTTGCAACGCCTGCTTGAGCAAAACGTGATCTGCGATTGGCGCGAGCCGGATCTCATTCGCGTCGCGCCGGCGCCGTTGTATAATTCGTTCGAGGACGTTTTTCGCTTTGTGGAACCTGAATTTTGCACGCGTGATGTCGTCGACCTCCGCCCGATGCTGTAAGCATCAGGCTAAAAGGTGAAAGCGATCTAAAGATCGCTAAACACCCATTGGGTGGCAGCCCCGTTCACGGGGCTTGCATCTCCTAGCCTGA
>JAYRWE010000017.1:0-40409 GCA_041918175.1 bacterium | reverse complement strand
TCATGCAGCCGCCCCACGTGACTTCATACACGCCGGGCATAATCGACGTGAGCACCGTGCCGCGCCCAAGCTGTTTGGGTTTGCGCATGCTGACGGCATACAAACGAAACTCTTTTGCGAGCAGTAGTTTTTTTAAAGACGGACTCGCCTGCTTGCGATAATTGACGTAGTGTCCAATCAACTCATCCAATGCCCACGCATTCAGCGGTTGCCGCAGCGATTTGAATGTGAGCAAATTGTGGCGCGAGAGATTTTCCAAACCATCGGGCAGCGCTCGCGGCTGCATGCCTTGGCCTTGCTCGATGATCAAAATGTCGAGCACTTGCTGCTTGAGCGAAAGGTCGCGCTCCATTTCGACTTTGTAGCGCGTGCCCGTGAGATAATCGCTCAATACCACGCCGAGCAGGCGATGCCAATAGACTTTGCGCGAGGCCATTTACGATCACCGAGCAAGAATCGTTAGCAACCTCGTCCCGAACTGACCTCAATTGGACGCATCAAGCTTCTTGAGATAGGCCAGGATCTCTTTTCGCTTTAGTCCCTTCAAGCGTTCCTCCGGGCGCAGTCCCTTCAAACGCTCTTCTGGAGGCAATCCCTTCAAACGCTCTTCTGAGGGCAAACCCTTCAAACGTTTTTCCGGCGGCATTTTTGCCAAGAGCTCTTCTTCTTGCTCTCTGATAAAATCTTCGACGGTGTACGGCATAGCAATACCCTCGACCTTGTAATAGTTAAACAGCGTGTTGATGTATTGGCTCAACTCTTTCTTGCGCCAATTGTATTGCTCTGCACCATAGCGCACTTTCTCCGCGACGCCACTGAACATTTGCCAGAGCGCGTTGCGTTTGTTCTTCGCCACTTCGCTCAAAACGATGATGCGAATCATGCAGCCGCCCCACGTGACTTCATACACGCCGGGCGTGATCGGCGTGAGCGCTGCGCCGCGTCCGAGCTTCTTGGGTTTGCGCATGCTAACGGCGTACAAACGAAACTCTTTAGCGGGCAGCAGCTTTTTTAAAGACGAACTCACCTGCTTGCGATAGTTGACGTAGTGCCCAATCAACTCATCCAGCGCCCACGCATTGAGCGACTGACGCAGCGATTTGAACGTGAGCAAATTGTAGCGCGCGAAATTTTCCAAGCCATCGGGCAACTCCCGTGGCCGCAGGCCCTGGCCTTGCTCAATGATCAAAATGTCGAGCACTTGCTGCTTGAGCGAAAGGTCGCGCTCCATTTCGACTTTATAGCGCGTGCCCGTGAGATAATCGCTCAATACCACGCCGAGCAGGCGATGCCAATAGACTTTACGCGAGGCCATTTACGATCACCGAGCAAGAATCGTTAGCAACCTCGTCCCGAACTGACCTCAATTGGAGGCATCAAGCTTCTTGAGATAGGCCAGGATCTCTTTTCTCTTCAATCCCTTCAAGCGCGCCTCGGGCGGCAGTCCCTTCAAACGCTGTTGTGGCGGCAATCCCTTCAAGCGTTCTTCCGGGCGGAGTCCCTTCAAGCGCTCTTCTGAGGGCAATCCCTTCAAACGTTTTTCCGGCGGCATTTTCGCCAAGAGTTCTTCTTCTTGCTCTCTGATGAAATCTTCGACGGTGTACGGCATAGCGATACCCTCGACCTTGTAATAATTAAACAGCGTGTTGATATATTGGCTCAACTCTTTCTTGCGCCAGTTGTATTGCTCGGCGCCATAGCGCACTTTCTCCGCGACGCCACTGAACATTTGCCAGAGCGCGTTGCGTTTGCTCTTCGCCACTTCGTTCAGAACGAGAATGCGAATCATGCAGCCGCCCCACGTGACTTCATACACGCCGGGCATAATCGACGTGAGCACCGTGCCGCGCCCAAGCTGTTTGGGTTTGCGCATGCTGACGGCATACAAACGAAACTCTTTTGCGGGCAGCAGCTTTTTTAAAGACGGACTCGCCTGCTTGCGATAATTGACGTAGTGTCCAATCAACTCATCCAATGCCCACGCATTCAGCGGTTGCCGCAGCGATTTGAATGTGAGCAAATTGTGACGCGCGAGATTTTCCAAACCATCGGGCAGCGCTCGCGGCCGCATGCCTTGGCCTTGCTCGATGATCAAAATGTCGAGCACTTGCTGCTTGAGCGAAAGGTCGCGCTCCATTTCGACTTTATAGCGCGTGCCCGTGAGATAATCGCTCAACACCACGCCGAGCAGGCGATGCCAATAGACTTTGCGCAAGCTCCTCCTCCATTTTTTGCCCGACTCAATTAAAGAATCGCGTGGATAAAGTCAAGGGCTTCATTAAAACTGTATTTGACAGAAAAATGAATGGCGGAAAAATGTTTGCTGCCCACTCTCAATGATAACCCTTTTCGCTTTATCCTCCTGCTTAACATTTTCCGCCATTGCTTTGCCGCGACAATCTACTTTGACGCTGTCGCAACGGGCGCAGGCACCACCACCGCAGGCACGGTATTCTGTTGCAGCAAAGCATTGAACGCAGGCACGGCGCGCTCCAGCAGTTGTTGCATCTGCTTGCGGCTCGCTTCCCATGCGCTCGATATTTCCGCGGCGCGCGTGGTCATGCCTTTGGTCAACGGCGGGTCGGAGGCGTCGATCTCGTTCATCAAATAAATGAATTGCGCATTGAGCTTGTTCGGAAAGTTGATCACGTCTTGAAATGTCTCCTGCTTGGGCTGCACCACTTGCTCTTCCCACGCGTCGATTTTTTCCACAAGCGCTTTGCCGGAGTCGGCAATGGCTTTCGCATTCGCGACGCTCTTCGTGCGCGAGATCCAATCCTTCACCTGCTTGCGCACTTCGCGCAAACGATTCACGCCCTCATGAATTTCATTCACGCTCGCTTTTAATCCCGCCAAAAGATTTTGCTGTTCATGAAAAGCCTCGGGCGCGATTTTGAGGCGCGGATCATTCACGACCTCGAAAGTTTGCACAACACTCTTCTCGCCGACAGTGAGACGCGCTTTATATGTGCCCGGAGCTTCTTTATAACTTTGCAAACTGCCATAAACAAAAAGCTCCGGCACGCGCGTGATATTCTCCCCGCGCAGATCCCACACAAAACGATTCATGCCCGGTTTCACTCCGAGAATCGGAGCGGGCGGACCGCTCGGACTTTCACTATCACCGCCGCTACTCTGCTGTCGCTTGGGCGTAATCGTACGCAGCACTTTTTCGTTTACATCGAGAATCTCCAGCTTCACCGCGGTTTTCGAAGTGTCCGGCGCTTTTGTGAAAGAGTAAAAAATAACTGCGCCATTCGCGGGATTCTTGCCCAAGCCCGGCACCTCGCGGCTCGCGCCTTCCATGCGATACGTCGTGCGCGGTTTATAAAGATGAAACTCCGCCTTTGCGATTTCTGCGTTGAGTTGATGCAGCGGCGTGAGATCATCAAGAATCCAAAACGCGCGGCCTTCCGTCGCGGCAATCAAATCATTATCATGAATCGTCAAATCCGTAATCGGCACGATGGGCAGATTGAGTTGGAACGCTTGCCACGCCGCGCCGCCATTGAATGAAACATAAAGCCCAAGCTCGGTGCCGGCATAGAGCAAATCTCGACGCTTCGGATCTTCGCGCACCACGCGCACGAAAGCTTCTGCGCCGATGCCGCTCACGAGGCGCGTCCACGTTTTGCCATAGTCCGTCGTTTTATAAATGTGCGGCGTGAAGTCGCCGAACTTGTAACGCGTCACCGCGAGATATGCCGTCGCGGGATCGTGCGGCGAAATTTCGATGGCATTGATTTGCGCCTCGGGCAAACCTTTGGGCGTCACGTTCGCCCAGCTCGCGCCGGCGTTGCGCGTGAGATGCACAAGCCCGTCATCCGTTCCGGCCCAAATCGTACCCTTCTCGTGCTTCGATTCGATCACGTAAAAGATCGTGTTATAAACTTCCGCGCCCGCGGCCTCGTTCGTAATCGGCGCGCCGCCTTTGCCTTGTTTGTCAATCTCATTGCGCGTGAGATCGGGACTGATCTCCTGCCACGTTTGCCCGCGATCACTCGACTTCAATAAAAAATTTCCCGCGTGATAAATCACGTTAGCATCGTGCGGTGAAGCGACAATCGGCGCGTTCCAATTGAAGCGATACTTGTGATCGTTGGCATCGCTGCCGAGGCCGAGATACGGCGCGGCCATCACGTTGCGCTCTTTCTTCGTTGCGGCATCGTACTCGGTGATGATGCCTTGATAGCAGCCCGCATAGATCAATTGCGGATTATCGGGATCGAACGCGACATACGCGCTCTCGCAGCCGCCCACTTGATACCAATGCTCGCGATCAATGCCGCCTTCGGTCGTGCGGCTCGGAATCGCGACGCTCGTGTTGTCTTGCTGGCCGCCATAAACAAAATATGGAAAACGATTGTCTGCGATCACGCGATAGAATTGCGCGGTGGGCTGATTCGCTTGCGTTGACCAACTCTTGCCGCCATTCATCGAAACGTTCGCGCCGCCGTCATTGCCATTGATCATGATTTGCGGATTCGTGGGATTGATCCACAAATCGTGATTGTCGCCGTGCGGCGTGGCAACGTTTTTAAAATTGCGGCCGCCGTCAATCGACTTGAGCGCCGGCGCATTGAGCACCCACACGGTTTCCTCGTCTTGCGGATCAGCGAAGACTTCATTGTAATACCACGCACGCGCGCGCAATACGCGCTTGGCGTTGATGAGCGACCAACTCTTGCCGGCATTGTCGGAGCGATACAATCCGCCTTTTTCCGCTTCAATGATCGCCCACACGCGCTCGGGATTTTTTGGCGAGACTGCAACGCCGATCTTGCCCATGTTTTGCGGCAAGCCTTCGGTGAGTTTGTTCCACGTGTCGCCGCCATCGGTTGTTTTATAAATCGCGCTGCCCGGCCCGCCGCTGCGCATTTGCCACGGTGTGCGTTGATGTTCCCAAAACGCGGCATAGAGCACGCGTGGATTCACCGCGTCCATGCTCAAATCACTCGCGCCGGTTTTCGCATCCACATGCAGCACCAACTCCCACGTTTTGCCGCCGTCTTTCGAGCGATAGATGCCGCGCTCAGGATTCGGATTCCAAATGCTCCCTTGCGCCGCGATATAAATAAGCTCGGAATTTTGCGGATGAATGCGCACCGTGGAAATCTGCCGCGTCTTTTCGAGGCCGAGGTGCTTCCAGGTTTTGCCCGCGTCGGTGGATTTGTAAACGCCGTCGCCGTGCGAAGTGGCAACGCCGCGAATCGCCGGCTCGCCCATGCCAACGTAGATCACATTCGGATCGGACTCAGCAACAGCAATCGCGCCCACTGAGCCGGTTTTGAAATAACCATCGGAAATATTTTTCCACGTGAGGCCCGCGTCTTCAGTTTTCCGCACGCCGCCGCCGGTCGAACCGAAATAATAAACGAGAGTCTGATTCGCCACGCCCGCGACCGCATCCACACGTCCGCCGCGAAACGGGCCGATATTGCGCCATTGCATCGCGCGGACAAGTGAAGTGTCGAATTGAAACGCGGCGGTTGCTTGCGCGAAGCTTGCGTTCGTGCAAAGCGAGAGCAGCGTAAATGCCGTGAGCAAAGCTCGAAGCTTGATGAAACGCAAAACGTTCTTCATCGCACACTCCTCCTCAAGAGTTGGATTGATGCAATCGGGCAAGCTCGGATTGAGGAGTAGCTTGCAAAAATAAATTGGGAAAGTCAAATAGGAGGGAGAGGTGAAGAGTTTGCCTGCGCTTTTTCTACCAGCTTCGCTCTGGCAAAACTCAAGAATTGCCGAACTGCCGTGGTGGGATCGAGGCTGAGGTCGCTCACGATAACATTGGAATCTTTTTCATAATGAAAATGTCGTGGGAATGAAGAGACGTATTGCCATTGGGGATGCGGAGCATTGTCATGCCGGTAAATTGTGCCATCGACGTGGCGGCGTTCCCAATGATATGCGAAACGACCGGGCAAACCTTTAGACCACCAGAAATCGATAAAGGAAGTGTCGACGAGCACGAGCCGGAGTTTCGCATCGATGACGACCGCGGCGTAAATAATATCCGTAAACTCGGTCTGCGCGATCGTTGCCAGAGATCGGAGCCTAGTCTCCATTGTTCAAAATCTCCGCCCATTGCACGAGATCGACTATTTGCGCTTCAAGATAATCCGCTCTTTCCAAGTCCGGCAACAGATCGGATTCGTGTTCCGGGTGCGCTGCGAGGTGAGCATCAAGTTCCGCCAAGCTCGAAACGGCATATTTCGCGAGCAGGTGTTGGCGTTCAGCTTCGAGCACTCGTTGCTGATCGCGCAAAAAAGCGCGCACGCCTTCGGTTACGATTTCTTGCTCGGTGCGCAGAAATTTTTTTGCGACTTCTTTGATGACGACCTCGGTCATGATATGATTCTCCGTATTGAATGCCTCCCAACTTAGCTAAAATCCGCGCAGCAAAGCAATCTAGATTTTTTCGCAGGGTTTTGCCGCATGTAAGGGTTCGAATGATAAGTTCGCCTTTGTCAAGCCTTGATTACGGCACCACCGCGACAATCCGCAACGGGCCGCCGCTTCCGCCTTTGATCTTCATCGGCAATGCAATGACCGTCGCGCCTTTCGCGGGCACCTGTTCGAGATTGGCGACGTTTTCGAATGCGGGAATGTTTGCGCTGAACAACGTCACGTGACTTTCGAAGAGCGTGGATTGCCCGTAGTCAATGCTCGGCGTGTCGAGGCCGATAGCGTTGATCTTGCGATTGCTCACGAGCCATGCTGCTGCTTCGGGATGAAGGCCGGGAAAGTGCAGTTTCGCCACCGCCTCCGCGCCGACTTCTGAAGTGCCGAGGTATTGTTCGCGATTCGGCCAAAATTTGCCGTAGCCCGTGCGCAAAAGCACGATGGCCTTGTCGGGAATCTTGCCGTGCGTTTTCTCCCACGCTTCAAAATCCGCAACGCTCACTTGATAGTCGCGATTTGTTGCTGCGCTCGCGCTCACGTCCACGACAATCGCTGCGCCCACCAATTGCTCCAATGGAATTTGCTCGCTCGTGAATTTGCCTTTGGAAAAATGAATCGGCGCATCGAGGTGTGTGCCGCCATGCTCTGCCGCGGAAAAATTATTCGCGGCATAGTAGTAACCGCCTGGCGTTTCGCCGTCGGCAACTTTTTCCAGCGCAAAAGATTTTGCCGTGGGCCAATACAGCGTTTCTTCGGAGAAGGAATACGAGAGGTCGACCAACCTTCCGTTTGGAAAAGGCGCGGGTTGAGGCGAGCAGGCAAGCACAATGCAAAGAATAAACAGCGGCGCTACGAAAGACGGTTTGCTCCAACGCATGATTAATTCCTTTCGCTGAAAGGTTAGAGAATGGAAGAATCGTTGTTAATATCCAATTCGAGTTGCGAGTGAGATGAATCGATCTCCCTTGCGACCGTTTTGATGAGTTGCTGTTCCTTTGCCGTGGAGATGCCGTAATCTTTGAAGATATTCGATTGCCGAACGAAAGCGATATGCTGGTGCATTTGCACGATGAGATCGTCGACTTCTTCCTCTTTCGCCGCCGCATGTTCTCGCCGAATCTTCTCCTTTAAATCTAACCATTGCACCTGGGCGCTCAATTTCTGCTTGTCTAACTCCAGCTTCTGTTGTTCGATTTCCAGCCGTGTACGCTCAACCTCCAACTCGGCTTTATGAATCTCCTGATTTTTGAGAATGAACTCTTGATACCAGGAAATGAATTTGAGAATTGCCGCTGGCAACCCCGCAGAGACGGCAAGAAAGATTTCGAGCGGCGATTGCAGCGAAAGAGAAATAAGAGTCGGCGCAATGCGGAATGCGAGCGTGTTTTCCGCCAAAACCACTTCTGTGGCCGTAGCAAGAACGTTGGACAAGCTTTGTGTCAAGCGAATGAAATCCGCGAGCTCGATGCGATCGTCGAGCAGCGTCGAAGTCACGCGCAAGATCTCCTCGCCGTCGCGCGGAGGAATTGTACGCTGCGGCGCCGGCAGCGCCAGTGTTCGCGGCAAACTGCCGGTAATCTTATAAAGGCGAGAGAGGAACTCAAAAATATCGGCGATCTCCTCCATGTTCTGCTCGCGTTGCGCCGTCCGAAACTTTTCCTCCAACGCAAGTTGGATTCTTTTTATCCAGGCTTGCAATCGTTCGGGCGCGAGCTTTTTTTGGAAAAACTCGATCACCTGCAGAGCCAAAACTTTTTGCCCATACTTGATCCAAGCAACGAGTCTCTTTTCAAAAAAATCCTCGAAGACGGGTTCGTCGGTGTTGCAGAATTTGAGCTGCGCTTCTCGGTTGCTGAATTTCGCGAGGGCAAGGTCAGCCTGATAAAGATTGACAAAATGCAGCTTAGTGCTGCGCAAGACCACCTCCCGTAAACTGGCAAAGGAGAGATTGCTTTCGAGCAGACGAGTGTTTTGTAGAAGCGCGCGGTCCAAGCGCGCATACTTTAAATTGGACCTTGCCATTGCGGCCTTCGTGAGGTTCGCTTCGGTCAAGTCGGCATTTTCGAGATTCGCTTCGTTTAAATAAGCACTGGTCAAATTGGCGCGCACGAATATGCTTCCACGTAAATCCGCCTTATCAAAAAAAGCGCCGCGCAAATTTAATTCGTGAAAATCAATGCCGCTTAAATCGTCACAGGTAAGATCGGCGCGCTCAAGGCTTGGGCGTTCTTGTTCAATTAATGCCTTGATACTCGAATAGGCCGGGAAGAAACGTCTCACGTTTTCATCGGTCTTGCGAACGTCGGAATGCCAAAAACACTTATTGTCTTTGACGGCGACGTCGCTGCAACTTTTGCCGTCATAAAGTTGCACTTCACATATGCTTCCTGCCATATGAATTCTTTCTGATTATTTGGTCGTGTACCCAGCGATGCTAGGAATTAATAGCTCCGCCAACTCCGCCACGCTCGCCACCGTCACGTCTGGGCCGTGGTTTTCCTGCTCTTTGCCCGCATAGATCGGGCGATGAATCCACGCGGTGCGCATGCCCATGGCTTTCGCGCCGGCAATGTCCGTGCGCTGCAAATCGCCGACGTGCAAGCACTCGTGCGCACGCAGATGCAAGCCCGATAGCGCGCGTTCGAACATGAGCGGATGCGGCTTCGTGTGCCCCACTTCGCCGGAGAAAACGAGCACGCGGAAGCAATCGAGCACATCGTATTCGTCGAGAATTTCGCGCAAGCGTTTGCCGGGCGTCCACGCCGTGTCGGAGATGAGGGCGAGGGGATATTTTTCCGCCAAGCGTTGAATGGCAGGCACGACGCCAGCGAGCGGCAACGGCGGTGCTTTGTAGCTTTCAAAAAAATCCAACACGCGGAGATAGCTTGCTTGCGGCAACTCGGCATGTAGAAAGCGCAGCATCTCTTGCAAGCCGGCGTGAGCGCCAAATGCGATTTGCCGGAGCCACAACTCATCGAAGTATTGCCACGCGCGTTTATATGCGGCCTGCATCTGCTCTGTGGTTGTTTGATAGCCGAGCTCGCGCAACTCGCGCAGCAAGAATTGCTGGCGTTGCTCGCTATACACGATGGTGTCCGTGGGCGCATGTGCGTCATCGAGAATTGTGCCCCATAAATCTAGCGTGAGGCCGCGCACTGCGTGGCGCAGATGATTCCAAATTTTATCATGCGGAAGAGTGATGCCAACATGGGAAGAGGGTTCTAGATGATTGCGTTCGGGCATGCGTGATCCAATTTTGTTTGAAACCTCGACGGCGGCGTTTTCCGCAGCGGAGGGACGTGTCTCTCCGCTGCCCGCTCCAACCGCAACCAAGCGACAATCTAATAAAAAAAAGATTATAACCAAGCCGTCGCTCGACCGGGTTTTCGTGCACCTGCGTCAAGCGATATGCTTGGCAAATCATCTCGCGCAATTTTCTCTGAACACGCTGCGCTGCTGCGAGGCCGGGAATCGCGCGAAGCAGCAACCGCAATCAAAATAGCGCGCATAATTTATCGTGAGCTCACGCGAAGGCTTGGCGCGGGGGAATTTTCGCTTGACAATTGTAGCCTTTTGTTTTATACTCGCAACACTTTTGAAGAGAAAAATATGGCACTCGAACATCAATTCATAGGTGAGGTAGCGGTTGTCTATCTTACCGGGAAGTTGCAGGGAGGCACTCCCGACTCGCAAGAGATGAAGGACACGATTCAAAAGTTGTTGGACGTGGGCGCAAAAAACTTCGTTCTCGATTTGGCCGCAGTCAAGCGTATGCATAGCTCGGGTTTGGGCGTGTTGATCTCTCTGCTCACTTCCATTCGCAATCGCGGCGGTGATCTCAAACTTGCCGCGATCAATGAAACCATGGAAGGCATCCTAGCGATCACCAAGCTCAATTCCATCTTCGAATCGTTTAAGACCATTAACGAAGCGACGCAGAGTTTCTCCAAATCGTGAAACCATAATCGCAGCAACTGACGCCATACTTCTCGCCGCAACCCGGCTGCGCCTAGCCTGCGCAAGCCGTTCGACACGGTTGCGTCTTGCCCCGTCTGGTTTTTCCAACCTCTTCTTTGCCGTTTGACTTTTCCTGAGCAAGTTCATTCCTCCTCGCAGGTCTTATGGTTGCTCGCTCGCTTTTAGATTTCCTCGACATTTCCTGCGCCAAGCATGCCTCCGCCGATGCTTTTGTCTACGGCGAAACGCGGCTGACTTATCAATACTTCGCCAATGTGGTGAGCCGGCTCGCTGCCGGTCTCACGCAAATGGGGTTGCAGCGCGGCGAGCGCGTCGCTTTGATGATACCCAACCTGCCGCAATTTCCTCTCGCTTATTATGCCCTGCTCACTTTGGGCGCGCACGTCATCCCGCTCAATGTGCTCGCGCGTGAAACTGAAATTGAAAGCATCTTAAATGAAACGCAAGCCGCGGGCTTTGTTGCCTGGGAAGGCTTCGGGCGTTATATCATTCCGGCTGCGAAGCGTGTGCCCTCGTGCCGCGTTGCCGCGGTGCTCGGCACTCTCACGCCGGAGCTGCGCGAAACCTTGCAACCGTTCGTGTATGCCGAGTTGACGAAACTCGTTTCGGAATCACAGCCTTTGCCCAAACGCCCCGCCCTTGCGCCCGATGAACCCGCATTGCTTCTCTATACCTCCGGCACCACCGATGCGCCGCGCGGCGTTGTGCTCACGCATGAGAATGCCGCTGCAGCCGTGCTCTCGTGTTGGGAAGCTTTTGATATTACGCCGCAGCATCGTTTCGCCGCGGCCTTGCCCCTGTTTCACAGCCTCGGCCACATGCTCACGATGAACGTTTCGCTTGCCGCCGGCGCGTGTTGCGTGCTCGTGCCGCGTTTAAATGTGAACGAAATCGTGTCTACGATTGCGCGCGAACAAGTGACGCATTTCGTGGCCGTGCCCTCGATGTTGCCCATGCTACTCGAAGGCCAGACTTTGGCGAACTCGGAAGCGGAAGCGCTTGATGATCCTTTGCGGTCATTGCAAGTTTTCCTGGTGAGCGGCGCGCGCATGGAGGAACATTTGCGTGAAGCGCTCTTGCAACGCTTTGGCAAACCGATCTACGAGGGCTATGGTCTCGCCGAGTGCCCGCCGCTTATCACTACCAATCGCCCCGACATCGCGATCAAAGCCGGCTCCGTGGGCAAACAACTTCCCAGTTTAGAAGTCACCATTTTCGATGCGAATGGCTTTGAGCTTCCGCCGGGACAAGTGGGCGAAGTGGTCGTGCGAGGTGGCGGCGTCATGCAAGGCTATTTCAATCGGCCGGAAGAAACGCAAAAGACTTTGCGTGAGGGCTGGCTGCTCACTGGCGATTTGGGTTGGATGGATAGCGCAGGGTATCTGCATCTTGTTGATCGCAAAAAAGACGTGATTCGAAAAGGCGGCTTCTACGTTTTCGCGCAAGAGGTGGAACGCTGCCTGATTTCACATCCGAAAATTCGCGAGTGCGCGGTTGTGGGCCTAAGCGACCGCACGCTCGCGGAGGATGTGAAAGCTTATATCGTCTTGCGACAAAACGAATCGGCGAGCAAAGAAGAGATCGTATCGTATTGCGCTTCTCGTTTGGCGGCATATAAAATTCCACAGCACTTCGAATTTTGCGCAGATTTGCCGCACGGGCCGACGGGCAAAATTTTAAAACGCATGCTGCGCGAACGCGCGGTATGATTTTACGCAATACAAAACGATTGCTGGCAAAACTATTTTTAAGAGCATTTTGTTTTTAAATTAGAATCATAGGCACGTTGTCTTGCGGCAAAAGCTTTCATCTTTCTTTCCTCCGTTTTTCTGTCTCATGCGTTCAAATCGTTTTGCCGAAAAATAGTTTTGCGTTTGATAGAATAACATCCGGCTTCTGACCCTAACCCAATTTTTGGGAGGTGTATCGTGAAGGAGTTTACCACTGACAAGTTGCGCAACATTGGTTTAGCAGCTCATGCGACCACAGGCAAAACGGCATTGGCCGAAGCCATGCTCTTTGTCTCCGGTGAAATTTCGCGCATGGGCTCGGTTGACGACGGCTCCACTGTTTCGGATTATCATCATGACGAGATTGAGCGCAAAAATTCCATCATCGCTTCGATCCTGCATTGCAAATGGAAAGAGCATAAGATTAACGTGATCGATATGCCCGGCTATCCCGATTTCGTCGGCGAGGTGCGTGGCGGCTTGCGCGCGGTTGATGTGGCTGTGCATGTGTTGAACGCGCAAATCGGCGTCGAGTTGGGCACCGAAACGGCATGGCAAATCGCGGAAGAGTATGGCTTGGCGCGTCTCTTCTTTGTGAATCGTTTGGACAAAGAAAACGCGAGCTTCGATAAGGCCGTGGCGAGCGCACGCGAGGTGTTTGGCAACAAAGTCTGCCCCGTGGTTTTTCCCGCGAGCAACACGGAGTATGTTGACGTCGTGAATATGAAGCTCGTGAGCTACAACAATGCGGGCAAATCTACGGTCAAAGACGTTCCCGCCAATTTGCAAGCGCGGGCCAACGAACTGCGCGAGCAATTGATTGAACAAGCGGCAGAGGCCGAAGACACTTTGATGGAAAAATTTTTCGACGCCGGCACGCTCACCAACGAGGAGTTGAAGCTCGGCTTGCGCCGAGGCATTGCGAAAGGTGTGCTCTTTCCTGTGCTCGCGGGCGTGGCCACGCAAGCCGCGGGTATTGCCGGCCTGCTCGATTTTATTATTGAATATTGCCCGACGCCGGATTTCAAAGGCGAAGTGCAA
Organism: bacterium; assembly: GCA_041918175.1. GTDB lineage: Bacteria > Zhuqueibacterota > Zhuqueibacteria > Zhuqueibacterales > Zhuqueibacteraceae > JABWAN01. Next base: position 27,258 of record JAYRWE010000017.1, on the reverse strand, counting down.
GGCGCGGACGGCACGAAACGCAAAGAGACCGATGACGCGCATTTTGCCGCGCTCGTGTTTAAAATCATTTCAGAAGCACATCTTGGTGAAATGTCATACTTCCGTCTCTTCTCCGGCAAGTTGAACCCGAACACCGAAGTGTTCAATGCCAATCGCCAAGCCGCGGAGAAGGTCGGGCAGATGTATGCCATGAACGGCAAAACGCGCGCAGAGATTGGTCACATGCACTCGGGTGATATTGCATCTGTGGTGAAGCTGCGCAGCACGCACACCGGCGACACCCTTTGCGACAAGCGCGATCCCATTACGCTGCCTGAAATCGTTTTCCCCAGCCCGCTCATGACCGTTGCCATCACGCCTAAGACCAAAGGCGATGAAGATAAAATGTCAACCGGCCTGCACGCGCTGCATCAGGAAGACCCGGCGTTCAGCGTGCGTGTTGATACCGAGTTGCATCAAATTCTTTTGCAAGGCCAGAGCGAGTTGCATTTGAACATGATCGTGAAGCGCCTCAAAGAGAAGTACGGCGTGGAAGTCAACGTGCTCGAAGCCAAGATTCCGTATCGCGAAACCATTCGCGGCCACGCGCGCGAGTTTTATCGCCACAAGAAACAAACCGGCGGCGCAGGCCAATTCGGCGAAGTGCATTTTCATGTTGAAGGCTATCGCGAAGGCGCGCCGTATCCGAACGATCTCACCATTCGCAACTCCGAAATGACCGATCTGCCGTGGGGCGGCAAATTGGAGTTTGTCAGCGCCATTGTCGGCGGCGCGATCGACGCGCGCTTCGTCCCCGCGGTGAAAAAAGGCATCATGGAAATTATGGAAAGCGGCGTCATTGCGGGCTATCCCGTCACCAACGTGCGCGTAATCTTGCACGACGGTAAAATGCATCCGGTAGACTCCAACGAAAACGCGTTCAAAACCGCGGGCCGCATGTGCTTCCGCGAATGCTTCAAGCTCGCCAAGCCGGCGATACTCGAGCCGATTGTCGAAGTTGAAATCACTGTGCCCGATGAATACATGGGCGATGTCATGGGCGACATGTCCGGCCATCGCGGAAAAATTTTGGGCATGGAAGGGCGCGGCAAGAACCAAGTCATCAAAGCGCTCGTGCCCGAAAAAGAAATGGGCAAATACGCCACGAAGCTGCGTTCGATGACCCAAGGCCGCGGCGTGTATCGCATGAAGTTCGCGCACTACGAAGAAGTACCGCGCGACCAAGCGGACAAGCTGGCGAAGGAGTATGAAGAAGCGAAGGCGCAGGGGAGTTGATCGAAGACAAAACGATTGCCGGAAAAACTATTTTGGAGGAACAGATTGCTCAAAAGTAGTTTTGCCTGTGTGCAAGTTTGACGATCATATTGTCGCGCGTCCTCTCATGGTGTCATTTGTATATTAAAAGTATCTCTTCTTCTCTCAGAAGGAATCTTTTTAAGCGCTCGGCATTTTCTCCAGCGAGTAAAAAGATTCCATCTGAATGACAGGAGAAGGAGGAAAAAGTGTAACCCAATGGCCGCTCATTCCGATTGGGTTTTAGCCGACTTTAGTCGGCTTACATCTCCTAGCCTGATGCTTCAGCATCAGGCGTTCGCGAGCGAGAGTGACCATGTTCAATTCCGACCTCCAAACCGCCGCCCAAATCTGGCCGCAAATTTCTAGCATCGTCTCGGTTCCTCGCACGCAGGAAGAATATGACCGCGCTGTTGCCCTGCTCGATGAATTGATCGATGAAGTCGGCGAAGACGAGAGACATCCCTTGGCTTCATTGATGGACACGCTCGGCACACTCATCGAAGCTTATGAAGACGCAAATCTGCCTGAGCCGGCAAGTGATCCTGCTGCAACGCTGGCGTTTCTAATGGAAGATCACGGTCTTCATGAGAATGATCTGCCCGAAATCGGCGGCCAAAACGAGGTGGCTGAAATTCTTATGGGCAAGCGCGAGTTGAATTTGAAACAAATAAGATTACTCGGCAATCGGTTTGATGTCTCACCCGAGGTTTTTCTATGAACCGTCGCAGCTTCTTTGAAAAAATCGTCGCCTCCATTTTCGGCGCGAGCGGCTTGGCTTTTATCGCTCCCGCCCTCGCTTATCTTTATCCCAATAAAAATTTCGCTTCAGGCACGCGCGAGTTGGTTGATGTCAACGGCCGCGCCATTACCGCCGAAGAAGTCACCGAAGGTGCCTCGCGTGTTGGCCTGATTCAAGGTTCGCCTGCCATCGTCTTTCGCCGCGACAATGAACTCGTTGCGTTCTCTGCCGTGTGCACGCACTTCGGTTGCACTGTTGCCTATGAAGCCGCAGACGAAGTTTTCGTTTGCCCCTGCCACGGCGGCGAATATGATATTGATGGTAACGTCCTGGACGGCCCTCCTCCCAAACCTTTGCCTAAACTCAAAGTGCAAATCGAAGGTGGGAAGATTTTGCTCTCCTAAAACTTGGATTAATGGATTCGTGGATTGTTGGAGTTGTGGAAAAACACTGCGCCAAGAATCCATGAATCCAAAACTCCAGCAATCCAACATCTCTTATCTCACAAAACACCTATGCACCTCGGAACCTGGCTCGCCGAAAGACTCCCGCTCGAATTTCTCCGCCGCTTCACACGTGAACAACTCGACGAACCGCAGCCGCGCCATGTGAATTGGTTGCATACGTTCGGATTTGCCGCGCTGCTCTTGCTCGTTTTGCAAGTCGCCACCGGCGTGTTGCTTTTGTTTTATTATAAACCCGGCGCGCTCACGGCATACAACAGCGTGAAGTTCATCACGGAGCAAGTGACGCTCGGCTGGCTCTTTCGGCAACTGCACGTGTGGGGCGCGCACTTCATCGTCATAGTCATTTTCTTGCATATGCTGCGCGTCTTTTTTTATGGTGCATATAAAAAGCCACGCGAGCTCACATGGATGGCGGGTGTCGGATTGTTTCTCACAGTGATGGGATTTGCGTTGACGGGATATTTGTTGCCGTGGGATGAGTTGGCCTTTTGGGGCACCGTCGTCGCGACGGATGCAACGAAGGAAGTACCGCTCGTGGGAAATTTCATTCTGCATTTCATGCGCGGCGGCGAAACGGTTTCCGACCTCACGCTCTCGCGCTTCTTCGCGCTGCATGTTTCGCTCTTGCCCATGGCGCTCTTTGGCTTGATCGCGCTGCATATGTTTCTCATTCGCTATCATCACATCGCACCGCTCACGCGCACGGATGAGGCGGAGCCAAAAGCCGAGAGCACGTGGCGGCCATACTTCCCCGATCATTTTAAAAAAGAAATGCTCGTAGCTTATGGCTTGATCCTCGTTATGATTGCACTCGCGATTTTCACCAAACCGCATTTAGGCAAAGCCGCGAACCCGCTGGTGACGCCAACGGGCATCAAGCCGGAGTGGTATTTCTTGCCGGTATATCAAGCGTTGAAGTATGTGCCAGGTTGGCTAGGAGTGATTGGCAACGGCGTGTTCGTGTTTTTCTTGCTCTTCATGCCTTTGTTTGATCGCAATCCCGAGCGTCATCCGCGCCGCAGAAAACTTGCAGTGTGGGCCGGTGTCTTGCTCATTGCCGGCGCAATCACGCTCGGCGTGCTTGGACATCTCGCAGACACCACGCGCACGATCTTTGGGAAGAAAATCTATTTCGATATCAAAGGCATTCCTCAAGTGGTGGAGTGAAGTAAGCAGTTTGCTCATGATCAAACACGTTACACTTTACACGTTACACGAAGCCGTGTAAAGTGTAACGCAGCCCCGATCTAATCGTCGATTCCCAGCTCTTTGCGATAGTACAAATCATCATTGCCGTGCAACGCCCAATAGGGCGCGCGCAACGTTTTGATGATCTCGCCTTTGCCGCTGTCGCTTGAAGTCCACTTGATGATGCGATGCGGATAGGCTTTCTCCACCCAATACTGCTCTTGCCGCGAACCCACTTGCCAAGTCCAACGCCACGTTGCAACATTACCCTCGGCGAGCTTTAAAACTTCGCCTTCTTCTTTTTTGATTGCTCCGGCTTGAAATTCCACTTTCTGATGCGCCGAACGCAAAGCCCATGCGCTCGGTAAAATTTGCACCTCGCGCTTTTGCCCGACGGGCAGCGCTTCGCCTTGCAGCTCGCGAATCCAAATCAGTAGATTGTCTTCGAACGCGGCATTGGCAGGCAAAGCGAGATTGCGCTTCTGCTCGCCTTCACTTTGAAAGTAGCTGTGCAGCGTCAACTCGACGTGCTCGCGTTGCGGGAGGAGCATTTGAAAAACGTGTCCGCACCACTCTTGCGCGGAGAAAGAAATTTTCAGCGGCTGAAACGGCGGCCGGCCAAGCTCCGAAGTCACTGCGCTGAACGTGGAAGTCAGCAGCGCGTAATCATAAATGCCGGTGTTGAATTTCACCACGTGATTGAGCTTGAGCACGGGCACACGATCTTCTTTGGGAATCGCCTCCGACTCCACTTTGATGCGCGTTGTGCGCGAAATATCTTCGGTCACAAAAACCAACACCGCATGCCCCTCGCGCAACTCGCCGTAGCGCGAGACCGTGACTTTGTAGGAAGACAACTCGCCCTTGCCGTCGCCCCACCATTTCCAAAAATCCTGCGCGTGCAGCGGGAAGCTGAACATCGTAATCAATGCGCAAACGATGAAGGCGCATCGAAAAAGTCGAGCAGCCCGATGATTCCCCCCTTGAGGGGGGTGTTGCCCAATTTTGTCACTGACGCAAAGCGTGCGTGAAAAAGCATCAAAGCGTGGCAGAGTGAATTCGAATATTTTTGTCGTCGGCAAGAACACCCCCCTGGGCTCCCTCAAGGGGGGAATTGCTAGATTCAATCTCATGCGAGTCGACATAAGCGCTCCTTGTCAATGAAAAGCATTTTGGGTGGAATGAAAAAGCTCATCAAATTGTCATTCTAAAAAGCGTTCGTAGTCGCTCCCTCAGGAGCCGTCGTTCTGTGCGGCCTGCGCCTAATGAAATTTGACGATCAAATTCGGTAATGCTCAACCACGGCTTGGCCGTGGTTTGCACTTGATTGCGATTGAAGGGCATGCCACGGCCAAGCCGTGGCGGAGCAGAAACTCATTACCGAATTTGAAAGTCAAAACTCATAAGGCGCTACTACGAACTTTCATTTCCAAACAGCGACCGCGCCACCGCATTGCCTAACGCGCCATCATGAAAGCGCTGAATATATTCTTCCGCCTCAAAAAGATGCTGCGTCTGCGGCGATTCGTTGCGGTCGATCAAAAACTTCAACTCTTCAAGATTGCGCGACCAATGTGCGCCGTTGAAAAATTCCGCGCCGGCGAATTGCGTTTTGTACAGCGCATTGCGCGAATAGCAGCTTCCCAGATAGAGGTGTTCATAGCTTTGCTCGGCGAAGAAGCTCACGGCGGAAGTCATCATAAACATGCCGAGGTTCTGTGTGGCGTAGTCGAGATCATAGAACGCATAGTAATACTGCACCGCGCGCTTGGGCTGCAAGAACATGGTCACGCATCCGACTTCACGGCGCGTTTGTTTTTCATAAAAGAGCAAAAGGTGTGAAGTGATTGCGGAGTTGAAAAGGTTATCCAAACGCGCGGGCGTCATTACTTCCTGCCCAAACTTGCTCGCCGCATAGTTCAAACAAAACGTGCGCCGCTCCGGCGTGAACTCGAACTGCACACGCGGCACTAGCTCGAAAAAAAAGCCCTCGCCTTTGCGCAAGATGCGGCGATTTTCAGAGGAAGGTTTGAAATCCGCGAGCGCGACGCGCAAGCTGCGGCAGAGATAAAAGCGGTCAAGATTTTTGGAGGAAGGCAAAAAGCCGCGAGCAAAAAAATCCGCGGGCGTTTCGCTTGCTTCGGGAAACGCCCAAATCGCGTAGGGGAAAATGTAATGTTGATAATCCGGCAGCGTTTCGGAGAAGAGTAATTTCATCAAATAAGCCTTTGACTCCGTAGCACCCTCTTGTGGGCATTGATGGAACACTGAAACTTGTGCATCATCATCGCCCACAAAGGGCGTAGGCTACGGCACATTCTTTCATTGACTCACCAACGCGCGCAACTCGTCCAAATATTTTTTCATCACCGCAAATCCGCCTTCCCAAAACTTCGCTTGCCGCAGATCGAAACCCATGCTTGCCACAAGCTGCTCCGGCGTTTGCGAGCCGCCGGCTTCGAGCAATTGCATATAACGCGGCACGAACGTTTTGCCTTCTTCTTCATAACGATTGAACAACGCGAGCACTTGCAGCGCGCCGAAGGTGTAGGCATAGCAATAGAAACGCGTGTGAATGAAATGCGGAATCGCAGCCCAATACCATTGTTGCTCCGGTAAGAAATCCACCGCGCTGCCGTACATCGCGTTGCGTTGCCGCATCCACATTTCGCAAAGCTGTTGCGTGGCCAAGCGCTCCTTCGCACCGGTGCGATGCGCTTCGAGCTCAAAGAGCGTGTAATAGTTTTGCGTGTGAATGGTCGCGAACAAATCTTCGAGCTTGCCCGTGAGAATCGCGATGCGCAACTCGCGGTCGCGCACTTCCGCGAGCAGCTTGCGTGTGAGCAACATTTCGGCGAAGACCGAGGCGGTTTCCGCGGCGACCAGCGGGGGTTGGTAATTGAGCAGCGTTTGTTTTTTGCCCGAACAGAAATCATGCGCTGCATGCCCAAGCTCGTGCGCGAGCGTGTAAACGTTGTCGATGTCGTCGTTATAGCTCATGAGCACATAAGGATGATGCTGCGGCAACGCGCCGTGGCAATACGCGCCGCCGCGTTTGTTGCGCCGCACCTCCGCATCGATCCAACGCTGCTCGAACATTTGTCGCGCATACCCCGCCAGCTCGCTCGAAAAACTCTCGAACGCTTCGAGCACGAGGCGCTTGCCCTCGGGGAACGGAATCGTCTCGCGTTTGGCGCTCACCGGCGCGATCAAATCGCAGCCGCGCACTTTCGTCATCTTGAGCAGCTTTGCCTTGAGCGTGTAATACTCCTGCGCGAAATAATTGTGCGCGCTGGTTACTTGCATCATCGTTTCCACAATCTCCGGGGCAACCCGATTGCGCAAATGCGCGGGCGCGATCGGCGAGTTATGTCCGCGCATCTCCATTTCGAGCGCGTGATCTTTTATAATCGCATTGAACACATTGCTGAAGATAATCGCATTGTCGCCGTAACGTCCGTCATAAGCGCGTTTCGCCCGCGCGCGCAAATCCGCATCGGGCTGGCGCAGCAAGTTGCGCACTTCTTCCGCGGTGAGCGTTTTGGCCTCACCCGCAATCTCAATCTCCCATGTGAACGAAGACGTGTACTCATCAAAAAAGTTTACGAGCGCTTGTTTGCCCGTCAAATCTTTCTTGTTAATGATCTGCTCCTCTTTCTCCGAAAGCGTGAACGGCGTAAACAAGCGCACGCCCGCGAGATAGTGTCGATAGTTTTGCAGCACCGTCGCATTGCTCAATGCCGCAAACTGTTCCGCCTCGAGCTGCTGCACCTCCAATTCGAAGAAGAGCACGAGATTTTGCACGCGCGCCATGGCCTCTTGCGATTTCGCATACAGCGCCTTGCACGCATCCTCCGCAGTGTTGGAAGAGAAAGCGAGATAGGCATAAACTTCGGGGCGCGCCACCAGCGCGTAAATTTCCTCCAATTGCACAATCGCCGCGTGCAGCGTTGCCGCGGAAAGCGCGGCCCCAGCGATTTTACCGCGATAAGTTTGATTGAAGCTCTCCGCCTTTTGTTCGGCAAGCTGAATATCTTGGGCAATGCGCGCGTCTTGCGGCTCATTATAAAGATCCGAAATGTCCCAACGCACGCCGCTCGCTTTGAGTACGGTTTGATCCACGTCCAGCGCCTTTCCTAAGTGTTTACGGTTTTCTTCCGCCCGCATTGCAAAAGTATTTCCTGGAATACTGTGCATAGCGCGGGCGCCTTTGCAAACTTCGAACAATGTAGCCAACGAGCTTTTTGCATGCAAGATCGAAAAAGACCTTGCATTCCCTTTGCGTGCGTTCTATTTTTTCGCATGGCAATTCCACAAACCGTAAAACCCGTGAAGCTCATCCTCGCGACGCTGCACAATGAAGCCGCGCCGGCGCCGACGTTTGCACTGCAACTCACCCAAGCCTTCGGCCCGATTGATTTTGCCAGCGCGCTTTTTCCCTTTGCCGCAACGAATTACTATTTCAACGAAATGGGAGCGCCGCTGACGCGCATGTTCTTTTCCTTTGAGCGGCTCATTTCACCGGAAGACTTGGCCACGATCAAACGGCGCACAAACGAACTCGAGCGCGAATTCGCAACGAACGATAAGCGCACGGTCAACCTCGATCCCGGTTATCTCGACGCCGACAAGTTTGTGCTCGCTTCGGCAAAGTATCACGGCTATAAAATCTATTTGCACGACGGCATTTGGGCCGATATGACACTGCATTATGAAAAAGGTCGCTTCCTCGCAATGCCGTGGAGCTTTCCAGATTTCAAAAGCGGCGCGTATGAAAAAGTTTTCATACAGATCCGCGAGCTTTACAAAAAGCAGATTAAGAACTTTGCACCCGCGCAGGCAGAAGGACAATGACAAACAGATTTTTTATGGCTTGTCGCTGCGCGTTATTGCTTTTCTTCTCCGCTTGTTTACCGAGGGGGCTAGCGGGCCGAGGTGACTTAAAGCGCTTCGCGGACTGGCAAAAGCAAAAGCACAAACCCACATAAGATCGCCTCGTACATGAGCAATCACTCAACTTGGAGACCTCGTGAATCTCATTCTCGCACGAAAAATTCGCGGAGCGTTTCGGCGCTTTGGTTTTGATATACAAAAAATCCCACGAGTCGGCGCCATCCCCGACGCTGAATTTTATGCGCCGCTGTTCAGTCCCTGGCGCGGCTATGGCGAGTTTGCCGAATACTATCGCGCCGTGCAAAACTACTCGCTCGTTTCGGAAGAGCGTTGCTACGTGCTCTATAGTTTGGCGCGGCAAGCGCTCGCGCTCCCCGGCGAATTTTGGGAATGCGGCGTATATAAAGGCGGCACTGCGATTCTCCTTTCCAAACTGCTGCAACAGTATGGCAATGGCCGCGCAACGCCGTTGCACTTATTCGACACGTTTGCCGGCATGCCAGAGACCGACGCAGAAAAAGATCGCCACCGTCGCGGCGATTTCAGCGAAACCAGCTTGGAGGCCGTGCGCGCGCGCATTCCGCACCAAAGCTTTGTCGCATTTCATGCGGGAGTCATTCCACAAACGTTCGCAGGCATGGAAAAATCGCGGCTCGCGTTTGCGCACATCGATGTCGATATCTATCACGCCGTGCGTGATTGTTGTGCGTTTATCTATCCGCGTCTCTTGCCCGGCGGCTATATGATATTTGATGATTATGGTTTTCCTTCCTGCCCGGGCGCGCGACAAGCCGTGGATGAATTTTTCTACGACAAGCCCGAAGTGCCGCTTGTGCTGCCAACGGGCCAAGCCGTGGTGATTGCCGCGCCAACGAAAACGATCACGGTGTGACAAAGTGAAGTGTCGGAGCAGAGCGAGCGGCAGTAGGAGGCCGTCGCTTTGAAGTCACTCTGCTTTGAAAAGGCCACCTAGAGAAACAAGCGAAGAAGAACCCTCGGTGAAGCAGCGACAAGACAAAAAAATCGCCGATTAAAAAAAGCTGACGCTAAATTCTGCCTAGCGTCACAACCACCAACGTGGAAATTTGCCCATGCCTCGACGTGAAGTTTTTTATGCGCCCGCGAAAAATTTTGAAAACGAGTTCGTCACGCTCGTGGAAGATGAGTTGCATCATCTCACGCGGGTGTTGCATCACAAAGTCGGCGACCGCATCACCGTGGTGGATGGCGCCGGCATCGCTGCGCTGGATAGCGAAATCGTCGAACTCACGCGCGAGTATGCGCGGGTGCGCATTTTGAAAAAAGTGCGGCGCTATGGCGAGCCATACGTGCATCTCACCCTCGCGCAAGCCGTGCCGAAAGGCGCGCGTTTCGATTGGGTGATTGAAAAAGCAACAGAGCTGGGAGTATCGGAGTTTTGGCCGTTGTTGTGTGCGCGCGGGGAAGTGGAGGCCGGCGAGAATAAGCTCGAACGTTGGCGCCGCTTGGCGCTGGCAGCGATGAAGCAATCGTGCCGGTCGTTTTTGCCGATCATTCAAGCGCCGCTTGCTTTTGAGACGATGTGCAAGCAAAGTCGCGAGTATCAGCTCAACTTGTTCGCGCATGAAGGGAGCGAAGAGGGAGCGCATCGGCTCACGGCTGCGCCAGTACCGCGCAAAGCTTTAATCGCGATTGGGCCGGAAGGTGGATTTACGGATGAAGAGGTGCGGCAGGCACGCGTGGTTAATATGGAGGCGTTAAGCCTCGGGCCGCGGCGTTTGCGCTCAGAAACCGCGGGCCTTGTGGCCGTGACGAAGGTGTTGACGGTTTTGGGGCAACTGGATTAAGGGCAGAGGCAATAGGCGGATGGATCAGCGAATCAAATTTAGAATAAAATCATAAGCCGGACGCGCCGGAACCAAGAAGAAAAAATGTCCAACGGATGAAAGCGGCCAACGGTTTTTGATTTGCTGATCCGTTGGGTAAATTTTTAGCTTTTATTGCACAGATTTCGCTTTTTAGAACCTGAATTTTGCACCAAGCTCGCGCCGGCTTTCGCCTGATGCTGAAGCATCAGGCTAGGAGATGCAAGCCCCGTGAACGGGGCTGCCACCGAATTGATACTAACCCCGCTTGCGGGGTTTTCACCTTTTAGCCTGATGCTTACAGCATCAGGCGGAGGTTGGCGGTATCATGAGTGCAAAATTCAAGTGGAAAGAGAAGGGGCGGGGGATGAGTTCAAATTAAAATTGTTGACGTGACCAACATCCCCCTAAATCCCCCTTCAAAGGGGGACTTTTCTCGCGCTGCGCGCGTTCTTGTCTTTCTGCTCACAAGCGCCGCAGCATCTTGCGCAGTCTTTCATCCAACGCGACTGCGCCTTTGGCTACGGCCGCGGTCACGAGCGTGATCAACAACACCTGCAGAGCTTGTTGCAAAATCTGCTCGCCTAAAATGTTGGTGAGCGCGTCCCGCCATTTCCACAGTGTCGCAGCCAGAACTTGTTGCACCAATACCGTGAACCACGCCCCCTCTGCACTCAGCGCCAAAACACTTTGGCGCAAGCCCTCCGAAGCAAACCATGTGGTTGCCAAGCCCGCAAGAATCAACACGAAGAGCAGAGCGGGTTCATAGTTGCGCTGCGGCCTCGCCGGCGCGAAAGCGGGAAGCTTCGCCATAATCGCATGCGTGAACTGCGCGGAGAGTTGCGGCGCTGGCTCCGTTTCCAAAGCGCGAACAAAATTTTGCTGAATGCGCCACTCCATTTGGCAGGAGCCGCACGAGAGCACGTGCTCCTGCGCTTCCGCTGAAAGCGTTGCGCGGGATTCGGCTTCATTCAAATAACGGCGAAAGGTTGAGCAGTTCATTGGAGTAGACCGATTTTAATCATAACTCTTTTCTAGGCGACCAATTCTTCCAACGGGATACGCTGCAATATTTTTTCACGCAGCTTGGCGCGGCCACGAAACAGATGCGTTTTCACATTGCCCACCGACTCTTCCATAATCTCCGCAATTTCGTTGTAGCTGAGTTGCTGCACGTGATAGAGCACGAGTGCGCTGCTTTGTTTGGCAGGCAAAACGGCCATTGCCTCTTCCAGCAAGCGTTGAAACTCGCGGTTTTCAAACAAGCGCTCCACCGTTTCCTCTTCGGGCAGAGGGCAAGACTCTACTTCCGTCAAATCGGCGAGATTCTTTTTCCGACGTTCCAAATAATTCAAACAAACGTTATAGCAGATCTTAAAAATCCAGGTGGAAAAAGAGGCGTCTTCGCGAAACTTGGGCAGGCCGCGATAGGCGCGCACGAATACGTCTTGCGCCGCTTCCTCCGCTTCTTCGCGATTCCGCAGCATGCGCAAGGTCGTATGAAAGATGCGCGACTTGTAGCGTTCGATAAGCTGTGCGAACACTTCACGCTCGCCGGCGCACACGCGCACGATAAGTTGATGATCGGATGCCATAGCTCGAATCGGGACGTCTCCTCTTTTTCAATTTTTGACCCGACCATGATATAAAATGTTTCGCCGGTTTGCAAAATGATTCTTGCGGTGCGGTTGAAACATTTGCGCGCAGGCGCCGGTCAAAACGAGACAAAGAACGAACCCTTTTCACTCGGAGGTTTTCTCATGAATCAGATGCATGAAGTTTTTATCGCCATGACCATTTTTGGCTCGATTTCCTACATCATTACGCAGTTTTTCAATCACCGCCAACGCATGCGCATGATCGAAACCGGTATTACCAAGCTGGAGTTTTCGCAGACGCGCAACCGCAACGCCACTTCCATCAAATACGGCATGGTGGCCATCGCGCTCGGGTCCGCGCTTTTCATTTCGCAAATCGCCGACGAGGCCGGAGCGTTTCGCGGCCGCGATATTGGTTTTGCGCTCGTGCCCATCTTCGTCGGCATAGCGTTGATCGCCTCTGCGATCATCGAGCGCAAGTTTGAAAAGAGCAACGAGAGCAGCGCGGATGCGATGGAATTGAAGCGCTAGCGCGTCGGCTCGTAGCGTGGCCTTCAGGCATTTCCGTGTATCGGGCTTCAACGCCTGGAGGCTCTGCTACGAGCGCGAGCTTTTTCCATCGAAAGAGAAAATGTTTTATGAAAAAGAAGCTGCTGCTGGCATGTGCGATCACACTCGTGCTTTCCGTTGTGGGAACGGTGTTGGTCTGCGATCATCTGTTTGGCTTGTTCGGCCGCTCGGACCGTTTCGAAAACGTTGTTTCCCGCAAGCTGCGCTCACAGGTTCTTGCGGAAGAGCGCGCATTCTTCGTGCATTTGCCGGAAAGCTATACGCGCGCAGCAGAGCGCCGTTATCCCGTGCTCTATGTGCTCGACGGCTCTTCGCAGGATCAGCACACTGCGAAGAGCGCCGCGCTCATGGCGCGCATCGGCGTGATGCCGGAAATCATCGTTGTCGGCATTCCGAATGTCAGCAGCGAAGGCCGACAGCGCGATTACACGCCGCCGTTCATGGCGCAAGATCTCGAAACGCCGAACGGCGCAATGGGCGCTGCGGATCGCTTTCTCGCTTTTTTGAAAACGGAATTGTTGCCGCACATCGAAGCGGAGTATCGCACGACCGCGTTTCGCATGATCGCCGGCCATTCGCGCGGCGGATTGTTCGTGAGCTATTCGCTACTCGCTGAACCGGAACTTTTTCAAGCGCGCTTCGCACATAGCCCGGCATTGTGGCGCGATGATGCGCTTCTTGTGCTCAAACTTGCGGAGTTCCTCCACACCAATCCACGCCTTGAGAGTTTTTTCTATATGAGCCTCGGTTCGGAGGAAAACGAGAAGATGAAGCTGGCATATGCGCAGGCTTGTGATGTGTTCGCGAGAGCATCAGTTGCGGGATTGCGTTGGCACAACGATTTGATCGCAGGCGCGAATCATCAGAGCAACGGCGAACTCGCAACGCCGCTCGGTTTCAAAGCGCTATATCGAACTTGGTCCGCGGAATCAAACGCCGCAATGGCGGGGGAGTGATGCAACTTTCAAATCATACGCGGCAAAAGCCTCTGCTTTTTCCGCGTGCGCTTTTGCTCCGTGTATAATCCAAAAGAGCTTTTAGAATTTTATACTAAAGCACAATCCTCATCGTCGTGCCCTCCCCGACTTTGGTTTCCTGCAACATCAACTTGCCGTGATGATACTCTTCCACAATTCGTTTGGCAAGACTTAATCCCAAACCCCAGCCGCGTTTCTTCGTGCTGAAACCGGGACGGAAAATATTTTTGCGCGCGCTCGGCTCGATGCCGCGGCCGTTGTCGCGCACGTCGATGATCACACGATACGGCTTCTCTGCCGCCGGCGTGACCTCAATCGCAATCTCGCCCTTCACGCTTTCAATTGCATCCACGGCATTGCGAATCAAATTCTCCAATACCCATTCAAACAACTCGCGATTCAGCGGCACGAGCGGTAGCTCGGTCTTGTTGACAACGAGGCGAATCTCTTTGCGCATTTGCGGCAAACGGTTGCGAAAATATTTCACCACGTCTTCCACGAGCGCGCCGAGGTCTTGCTCTTTCAAATCCGTGCGCGAGCCGATTTGCGAAAAACGCGCAGCGACTTTGGACAGGCGCTCCACGTCGCGTTGCATTTCATCCAGCGTTTGTTGTTTGCCGTTTTCGCCTGCTTGTGCACGCAGCAATTCCAACCAACCGAGCAAAGATGAAATCGGCGTGCCGAGTTGATGCGCCGTTTCCTTTGCCAATCCCACCCAAAGAAACTGTTGCTCCCCGCGGCGAATACTATTGAAGCCCACAAAGCCGATGAGAATGAACAAGCCCACTACGCCGATTTCGATATACGGCAGCCACTGCAGTTGTTTGATACGCTTCGAATCGCCATAGATGAGATAGTTGAGCGTAATGCTCTGGCCCGTGGCCGCGTCTTGATAGGTGAGCGGAATCGGTTCGATCTCACGCTGCATCGCGCGCATGATTTCGCGCACTTCCTGCCGCGCGCTCGGCGAGCCGGTGGAATCTGACGATACATGAATGCCCTTCCAGCCGATCGGCTCGCCCTCGGCGCTGGCTAGGATAATCGGAAACTCCGTGCGTTTGATGATTTCTTCAAAAATAAAATTGAGCGCGCCGTCATCGGCGTCATTGGCCGCGCGCGCATAAAGCTGCGCATAAAAAAGCAAAATGCTGCGCGCTTCGGCGCGCAAGCCGTTCACAATCTCTTGCGTGTACCACAGCAAACCGAGAATGATGGCCACTGCGGTGATGAACAAAAAACTTTTGATACGGCCGGCGAGATGATAGGGGGAGTGGCGCATGGTTGTTTGGAGTTTTGGAGTGATGGAGTTTTGGAGTGATGGAGTTTTGGAGTGATGGATTGATGGAACTCAGCACTCCACTATCCAATACTCCATCACTCCAATAATCCAACCGTCTTCACAGCCCTGCGGCGACGAGCGCTTCCATTTGTGCATGAACCAGCGTGTTGCTCGCGAGAATATTGCCCGATTGCCAATAGTCATCTTGCAGCGTGAAGTCCGTCACACGGCCGCCGGCCTCATGCACGAGCAACACGCCCGCGGCAAAGTCCCACACATTCAAACCGTATTCCCAATAGCCGGAGAAACGGCCCGCAGCAACATACGCGAGATCGAGACTCGCTGCTCCCAAGCGGCGCAAATCGCGCACATGCGCGAAGAACGCCGCGAACATTTTGAGATAAGAAGCGGACAGCTCTTTCAGCCGAAACGGAAAGCCCGTGGCAATGAGGCAGTCATGCAACTGCGCGGTGGTCGTTACGTGCAAACGTTTGCCATTGAGAAACGCGCCCTCGCCTTGGCGCGCGGTGAATAGCTCGTCGCGCAAAGGATCGTAAACCACGCCGCATAACACTGCGCCGTTTTGCCGCGCGGCAATTGAGACCGCGAAGTTCGGCACGCCGTGCATATAGTTTGCGGTGCCATCGAGTGGGTCGATGATCCATTCCACACTCGCGCTCGTGGCTCCGCGCGCGCCGCCTTCTTCAGCCAAAATTTTATGTTGTGGAAAATGTTTTTGCAGATGCGCGACCACCACCGCTTCGGATTCGTGATCGACATTGGTCACGAAATCAAATTCGGATTTCGCTGCAATGCGGCGCGTGTGTGCTGCGTTCACATGCGCGCGCAAAACTTCGCCGCCGAGTTGCGCCGCTTCGATGGCAACAGAGAGAAGGTCTTGCGAAGAGATCGATTGTTCGGTGATTCCCCCCTTGAGGGGGGCCAGAGGGGTGTTCTTTGACACGACGAGATTCCTCTATTTTATTTGCAATGCGTCGAGCGCATGCTACCTGAATTTTGCACTTCATTCGCGCCGCCCTTCGCCTGATGATGAATCATCAGGCTAGGAGATGCAAGCCAACTAAAGTTGGCTACCACCCTACGGGTGATCAGCGGTCTTTAGATCGCTTCCACCTTTTAGCCTGATGCTTCAGCATCAGGTGGAGATTGGCGATTTCACCAATGGAAAATTCCGGTGCTAATGATGTTTTTGTTTTGTCGCTGCTCCACCGCGGTGTCATCGTTGCTTGTTTACCTGACTTTTATTTTTTCACGCTAGGTGACTTCAAAGCGATGGCCTCCCGCTGCCCGAGGGATATTTTCAAATTTGCGTTTTGGACAATTAAGAAAGACACACTCTGCCACGGCCAAGCCGTGGTTGAGCCACGCGCGAGATGTTCAGTGTAATTCCACAACAGTGACGCCGTAATCGCCTTCGCCCATGGCTGCCGTGCGAAACGAGCGTACAGCAGAGTGATTCTTCAAATAATCCATCACGCCTTTGCGCAGTGCGCCCGTGCCCTTGCCGTGAATGATGCGCACTTCCGACCAACCCGCGAGCAGCACGTCGTCGAGATATTTATCTAACTCCGTCATGGCTTCGTCGAAGCGCATGCCGCGCAGATCAAGCTCGAACGTGCGTTGCGCCCCTGCGGGTTTGGCTTGCGGCAAATGCGTGAGCGTGCGCGGCGTAGGCTGCGCTGTTGCGCGCAACTCTTCCAACGCAACGCGTGCGCGCATGCTGCCGATGCCGAGCAACACTTTGCCGGAAGCATCCGGCATTTCGAGCACCGTGGCGAGCGTGTTTTGTTTGAGCCACTTCACTTGCACGCCCGGTTGCAAACTCGTAACCGGCGCGGCCGTTTCTTCCTCCACAACTACGCGGTTGATTTGCTTTTGCTCCACTTCAACGTGCGCGCGCAACGTTTGCAAATTTTCTTTCGCCGCGCGAATGGCTTCGCGCGAGGCGTTTTGCTCACGCACCTCGCGAATCGCTTTCTCTAAAGCAGCGTTGGCATTTTGCAAAAGCTGCTCGGCAGAGGCCACGGCTTCTTTTTTTAATCTTTGCTCATGCGCTTTGAATTGCGCCCACTTCTCTTCGTACCGTTGCCGCGCTTCGTGTAGTTTCTGCTCTTCGAGTTGCATGCTCGTCGCGCGCTGTTGCTGCTCGGAAAGCTGTGTTTGTAAATCCGCGAGCAAGCTTTCGATTTTGCTTTTATCGCTCCCGACTCGCTCGCGTGCTTGCGCGATGAGGCTTTCATCTAACCCGAGGCGCGCGGCGATTTCAAACGCATAACTTGCCCCGGGCAAACCGGGGCGGAAACGATACGTTGGTTTCAAACTCGCTTGATCAAAATCCATGGAACCGTTGCGCACGCCGCGCTCGTTCTGCGCAAAACTTTTGAGCGCGCCGTGATGCGTGGTCACAATGCTCAAGCAGCCGCGCGCGTTTAGCTCTTTTAAGATCGTGACGGCGAGTGCCGCGCCGGCTTCGGGGTCTGTGCCCGCGCCGATTTCATCGATCAAAATCAAATCGCCCGCATGTGCTTGCTTTAAAATTTCCACGAGACGCGACATGTGCGAAGTGAAAGTGGAAAGATCGTCTTCGATGGATTGCCGGTCGCCGATATCGACAAAGAAATTCTCGATGAGCGGAATCTCGCTGTCCGGGTCCGCGGGAATATGCAAACCGGAGAGCGCCATCATCGCGAGCAGCCCCACGGTTTTGAGCGCAACAGTTTTGCCGCCGGCATTGGGACCGCTGATGATGAGTGTGAAAATTTCGTCGTGCGCATGCGCGCCCAATTGCAGATCAAGCGGAATCACTTTTTGCGGCGTCGCGTTGCCTTCATTGCGCAAAAGCAGAAGCGGATGACGCGCGCTGAGGAGTTGGAGCCGTGCGGCTTCGTGCAATTGCGGCGCATGCGCATGGAACATTTGCGAAGCGCGCGCTTTGGCATGAATCACATCAAGCTGCGTCATGCGTTTGAAATTTTCATGCAACGCCGGCAGCACGTTGCGAAAGCGCTCGGAGAGCATGAGCAGAATGCGTTCGATCTCTTCGCGCTCGGCGCTCTGCAATTGCCGAATGCGATTGTTGATCGCCACGGATTCCATCGGCTCGAGGAACAATGTTTTGCCGCTCGCAGATTCGTCGTGAATCAAACCGTCAACGCGATGGCGATACTCGTCTTTGAGCATGAGCACGAGGCGCCCTTCGCGTAACGTGACCATGTTCTCTTGCAACATGTCGCGCGAGGCGAGTTTCTTGGCAATATGATTCAGTGTGTCGCGTGCTTCCGCGGTGGCGCGTGAAATCTCTTTGCGCAAACGCGCGAGTGTCGGACTCGCAGAATCCTTCACGGAGCCGTCGACGAAACTAATGGCAGATTCCACCGCATGCTCTTCGGCTTGCAGATTGACCATGCTTTGCACGATCTCTGCGAGGCTCGGGCATTGTTCGCGTCGCGTGGCAATGAACCCGCGTGTGCGTCGCGCCACGCCGAGAAACGTGGCGAGGTCGATCAATTCACGCGTCGCAAGCGCGCGCCCGGAGATTTGCAGATGTTTTAGCGTGGCGCGCAAATCGGGCAATGCGGAAAGGGGAAGTGCTTCGCCGGCGTCAAGCCAGCCGCGCATTTCAGAGGTTTCATCGAGTAGGGTTTGAATGGTCGCGCGATGTTGTTGCGGGCGTAGTTGGAGAAGCGCTTCGGCACCGGGCGCGGAGAGCGCAAAGCCGGCGAGATATTGTAAAACTTTGTGAAACTCCAGAGCGGCGGAGGGGAGGCTCTGGTGCGAATGGTCAACGCTCATTATCAGCGAGGGGAAGTTATTTCGGCTGTGGTCTACAGTTTTGCAATTCTTGCAGCAACGCCGCAGTGCGGTCGTCGGAGCCGGCCAAGCGCGTCATGGTGAAGGTGAGGGTGCTTTCGAAGTTGGGAACGATCGGTATGATTTTGCCGATCAAGCTGAAGTTTTGCGAGAGCACGCAGCGCGTCGACCGGAAGAACATGCTGCTCGCTTCGGTTCGCTGAATTTCGCGCGTGAGCGGCAGCAGCGAGAAGCCGAGCGTCACCAAGCTGGCCGCGAGCAAACCTTTGATCGCGCCGAGCAGGGTGCCGAAGGTGACGTTGAACCAATGCACGACTTCCATTTTGATGACTTGATGCATCCAGTGCATGAAAAAAACTTGCAGCAGCATCAACAAGCCAAAGATGAAAGAGAAGCCGAGCAGGAGGCTCATGTTCGGCGGCAACTGCATCACATAGTTGAAGAAGCGCGCCAAATATTGCAGCAAGATTAGGCTGAGAGTCACGGCAAGATAAAAGCCGGAGAGGCGCAACAAGCTGTCATAGAATCCGGCGCGATAACCCGCGTAGCCGGATAAGGCCACCAGCGCGACGATCACGACGTCAGTGGGGCCAAAGGAGATGGTCATTCCGCTCCTACCTCATGCTTGAAATAAAATTGGCCTGGAAGAACTCAGGCCATTGAGCACACAGCGTCGAACTGTGGAGCTTTGCGAGATCGGCGCGCGCTTATGCGCCGAGACGTTCGCGCACGAGTTGTTGCACCAATTTGCCATCGGCGCGACCTTTTACTTGGCCCATAATCTTGCTCATCACTTTGCCCACGTCGCCCGGACCTTTTGCGCCTAGCTCGGCGATTGCGGCGGTAATGATTGCCGTAACCTCGTCTTGCGTCAAGCCTTGGGGCAAGTATGCTGAAAGGATTGCCAATTCCGCGGCTTCTTTGTCGGCCAAATCTTGCCGACCGGCTTTGCCATAGGCTTCGATGGATTCGCGGCGTTTCTTCGCGGCGCTCACCAATAACGCAATTTCTTCGTCGGGAGTGGGTTCGTGCTGTTGATTGATGCGAAAATCTTTCAACTGGCCGCGCAGCATGCGCACGGTTTCGACGCGCACTTTGTCGCCGCTTTTCATGGCGGTTTTCAAATCTTCGCTGAGTTTATCTAAAAGCGACATCACATTCTCCCACGCGCGCAGGTGGAACGCGCGGTGTTATTGATTCTCTAAAATCGATAGACGACGTTGCTTGCGCTGCGCGAGCTTGAGTTTGCGTTTTTTCTTTTCGCTCGGCTTTTCGAAATGTTTGCGTTTCCGCAATTCCGACATCAATCCCGCTTTCTCACAAGCTTTGGTAAAGCGTCGCAACGCCTTTTCAAAACTTTCATTGTCACGAATTTTAACGCCAGTCGGCATAAGCTGAGACAACCTCCTTGCAGTGAATGGGTGAATAAATTGGTTTTACGAGCGCGCAAAATATTAAGAACACCCCAGAGATGCAAGCGTTTTGTTTGCTGCAGCGGGCAGCACAATTTTGTCTTGCCTCGCCACAGTTCGCGGCCTATATTGCTCGCGCATCTTTTTCTCTGTCTTCCACCGCGTCACGAGGAGGAGTTGTTGTGCCATCAATCTAAGGATCTAGTCATGTCAGCTTCATTAACCCCCGCCGCTGTTCAAGCATTGTTCGAAGCCGCAGGCACCGGCAAATCGCCGGCATTGGAAAAATTATTGGAAGCGGTACGCCCGCAAATTTTGAGCGCGTGTTATCGCATGATCGGCAATTTGGAAGACGCGGAAGACGCGGCCCAAGATGCCATGCTCGGGATTGTGGAAGAATTGCAAACCGCCTCTGTGGAAAAAAATTGGCAAGCACTCGTGTTTCGCCAAGCCGTCACCGCAAGTTTGGATTTGATTCATCTTCTGCAAGAAGAAGATCAGGAGCAAAGTCCCAACGCGCAAGTCGTGCGTTCGGTGGAGCCGTTGCTCACGGGCAAAATGGCGCTGGAGGAAATTGAAGTATTGGAGCATAGTGACGCACGCACTGTCGCCACGCGCGAAAGTATGATGCTGGTGTTTGTGCAGGTGTTGCATGTTTTGCCGATTGACACGCGCGCAGTTTTTCTTTTGAAAGACATTCTCGGGTGCAGCGATGCGACCGTGACGCTGGCTTTGGGGCTTTCGAAGGAGAAGATTGCGAAGCATTTGCATGGCGCCCGGGAAGTGATTGCCGCGGCGCGTGCGAAGATTCCAGGCGACAATCTTCTGCCGGAAGACAAGCGCGCACAATACCTCGTGCGGCGGTTGGGGCGCCGCCTTATCCAAAAAGATGCGTTGCGCCTCGCAGCCCTTTTAGCGGAAGATACAGTGTTGGTAATTCCCAAAGTCGGCTCGTTTCATGGGCAAGAAGCAGTGGCAACGCAATTCGCCAACATGTTTCAGATCGGTCTTGCGCCCGACGCCATTTCTGTGTTGGAAATCAATGGGCAGCCCGGCTTGGTTTGTTTGCAAAAAAGACTGCTGCGGAAACGCATGAAGTATTTGCCGTGTTTGGTATTGGCGCTCGCGATTGCGGCCCATGGCCCGATGCGCCAAAAGATCGTGCGACTTGATGTGATCACAGAAGCGAAGATCATACAGAAGATCGGCAAGCACGCCGCGAGTTTGAAGGTGGGAGTATTGAAGCCAAAACGTAAGGCGGCACACGGGCAGTAATTCCGTTCGTGATTGTTCGGAGCAAAAAGATACAAACCAAATCCAAAGGCAATATCCGACGACACACACTTATTTCCACGCCTCTGTACTTGTTTCTTGACAAGACAAAGGCCCTTTGCTATATTGCTCACGCGCGTATTCAGTTTTCACCACACTTTTGCTACCAGGATGTTTCCCCTCAGGATGATGTTCCGTGTTTCCCCCTCAGATGTGTTATTGATTTTCGTTTTGTGCTCCATCGTTTGAAGCCGAGCTAGCGTTCGCGATCTAAAAGTTCGATGCGCGCGCGCTCGTATGTCGAAGTGCATGTGCAAAAGCCATGGCGTGGACATGAAGAAAATCAACCCTCACAGTTTTCAGTCAAATCCTTACTTGTTTTAAGGAAGATCAATCTATGCGAAAAGTGATAGCGAATCTTCTGCTCGCCGCCCTGTTCGTTGCGCCAGTGCTTTATGCCGGCACCACCGGCAAAATTACGGGCACGGTGACGGATGCGGATAACGGCGAACCGTTGCCCGGCGTCAATGTTTTGCTCGAAGGAACAACGATTGGCGCGGCGACGAATCTGCAAGGTTATTTCGTGATTTTGAACGTGCCGCCCGGCGTGTATAATTTGCGCGCGAGCTATATCGGCTACTCGACGCAGCGTTTTACCAATGTCACGGTGAAAATCGATCTCACCACGGAAGTCAAAATTCAGTTGAAGACCGAAGTGCTCACCGGGGAAGAGGTTGTCGTTGTAGCACAACGGCCGGTAGTGGTGAAGGATATTTCTTCCAGCCAAGCCAACTTGAGTGCGAGCGACATTCAGGCTTTGCCGGTAATTAGCGTGAGCCGCGTGGTGGGATTGGAGGCCGGCATTCAAGGCGGTTTGACGATTCGCGGCGGCGGCGCGGATCAAACCGCGTTTATGCTCAACGGCATCACGCTGCGCGATGAGCGCGACAATTCGCCTTTCACTGCGATTGCTTATACCTCGATCAAAGAGATTCAAATTCAAACCGGCGGCTTCAACGCCGAGTTTGGCAACATTCGCTCGGGCTTGGTGAATGTCGTCACGGGTGAAGGTAGCCGTGACAAATATACATTCAGTATGCAATCGCGCTATCGCCCGGCGGCGGCGAAACATTTCGGCCATTCACCCAATTCGCGCGACGCTTACTGGATTCGCCCGTATGTAGATGAAACCGTAGCCTGGACCGGAACGAAGAACGGCGCGTGGGATGCTTTCACGCAGAAGCAATTTCCCGAGTTCGAAGGTTGGAATTCGATTTCATTAAAGACGTTGAAGGACGATGATCCGAATAACGACCTGACGCCGGAAGCGGCGCAACGCATTTTCTTGTGGCAGCACCGGCGCACGCTGGACATCGAATTGCCCGATTATGATGCGGATATGAGTTTCGGCGGACCGGTGCCGTTGGTCAGTTCGAAGTTGGGCAATTTGCGGTTTTTCGCTTCTTATCGCGCCGCACAAGAAGCTTATGTGATTCCGCTTTCACAAGACGCCTTTCGCGACTATACTTCCCAAATAAAAATCACTTCGGATGTCAGCGGCAACAAGAAACTTATGCTCGAAGGCCTGCTCGCGCGCGCAACTGGCACAAACAACAACAACACCGGTTTGCCCGGCATCTTTCGCTCGCCATTGAGTATCGCGAATGAATTGAATCGCGTCAGCTTCATCGAATCGCGCATATTTGCGACGGATTATTGGGCACCCACGGCTATCGAACGCAACAGCCTGAGCGCCAAATTTACACATACGGTGAGCGCCAAAACTTTTTATGAAGCCTCGTTGCATCGCTTTCAATCGCAATACGACACCAATCCCGGACGCGCACGCAACAAGACTCCCATCGCTAGTTTTGGCAACGGCTATTTCTTGGATGAAGCGCCGTTTGGTTTTCAACCCGAGCCCAGCACCGGCGTGAATGGGATTCGCATGAGCGTCGGTTTCAGCAACTCTCGCGACAGCAGCAAGGTAACGGTGTGGACGGGCAAGTTTGACCTCACGAGCCAGCTTGATCGCTTCAACGAAGTTAAAGCGGGCGTGGAATTGGTTTATACCGATAACGATGTCAACTATGCCTCGGTCGATCAATTTTTGCCGAGCGGTCGTTCGCGCTCCAATTGGCACAGTTTTCCCGTGCGCGGCGCGTTTTATGTGCAAGACAAACTCGAGTTCGAAGGCATGATCGCCAACCTCGGCGTCCGCCTCGATTATTCCCATGCCGGGGGCGATTGGTATGTCTTCAATCAGTTCGATCGCGCCTTCACTTCGCGCAACTCTTTGGGCCTGGATACGCTGCTCGCACAGGAATCGACCGATCGCATCTTCACCGTTAGCCCACGGCTCGGGGTCGCGTTTCCCATCTCCGTGAACAGCAAATTGTACTTCAACTATGGCCACTTCCGGCAATTGCCGATTCCGGAAAATTTGTATTTGCTCCGCCGTTTTTCGGACAACAATGCCGTCACGCGTTTGGCGAATCCCAACAACCCGTTGCCGCGCACGGTGGCGTATGAGTTGGGCTATGAGCACAATCTGTTCGATCAGTACCTGCTCCGCGTGGCCGGCTACTACAAAGACATTTCGCTGCAATCGCAACTGGTGCGTTATACCAGCGGCGACAATCAAGTGAATTATCAAATCGCGGAGCCCAATTCTTACGAAGATATTCGCGGTTTTGAAGTCACTTTGCGCAAAGGGCGCGGCCAATGGGTTCAAGGCTTTTTAAATTACACGCACATGGTCAATTCCAGCGGACGCTTTGGCCTGACGCAATATTATGAGAACGCTGCGGCGCAGCGTGACTATGAACGCACGACGGACGATCAATATCAAAATCGACCGATAGCGCGGCCCTATGCGCGTTTGAATTTCGATTTGTTTACGCCGATGAAATGGGGCCCCACGGTGGCAGGCTTACGCGTGTTCGAAGATTGGCGTTTGAATGTGCTGGGTTCATGGGATGCGGGCTTCCACTTCACCTGGGCGGGCGGCGGCAGCATTCCCGGCATTGAAAACAACGTGCAATGGCGCGACAACTACAACGTCGATTTGCGCCTCAGCAAATCATTGCGCGTGGCCAATGCCAATGTTCAATTCTTCATGGATGTGATCAACGCTTTCAACTTCAAACAGATGGCCGCTTCCACCGCAAGCCTTGGCTATGGCTTCATTGATGGCAAAGATTACGAAGCCTACATGAAGTCTTTGCACTTGCCCGCGGAAATCGGCGACCCGCTCGGCTATGGCAACATTCCCGGCAATGACCGCCCCGGCGATTATCGCACCGGCCCTTATATTCCGTGGGACGATAACGCCGATGCCGCGACCAAAGCCGAATGGACCAAAAACAAATCCTACATCGACATGCCGAATCAGGAGTATTTCACTTTCTTCAATCCCCGCGACATCTTTTGGGGGTTGAAGGTTTCGTTTGACGTATTCTAAGTTCGTAGTAACGCCTTCAGGCGTTCGCTTTTCATGCGCTGATGAAGTTTTGATCAACGAAAGAAGTCGAGGAGACAATGAAGATATTCCAACAACATTTTGATAATTCCCCCCTTGAGGGGGGCCAGGAGGGTGTCGTTCGCGCGACAAGAAAGTTTAGAATGAAGCACCCCCCCCTAATCCCCCTCAAAGGGGGAATCATGTTGATGCTCGCGCTCATCTTTTTGCTCGCGCCGAGCGTTTCGCATGCGCAGTATAACACGAAATGGATGGCCGCCGGCGCGCTGCAAAATTGGTTTTCCGAGATCGGATGTGAAATCGAAGAAGGCCTGCTCAAAGTGCAGCAATATGGCTTGCGCTGGCCTGCGATTTATGATTATCAAGACATGCAAGCCGCCAAAGGCATGTGGCTCGGCGTGGCAAATTTTACGGATGAGACCGGCACCACCTATCCGCATAAAGTTGTGCACGTCGGTCCGCGCGTCACCGGCGCGAATGAATTTTTTCCCGTCGAGTTTCGCATGGTGAGTAAGTACGACCCGCCGCAAACATATGTAGACGGCGCGCAAACGCTCGACACGCCGGTGGACAATGATGAAGTCGATCCCAACATGAAAGCGGATCGTATGATCATCAACACCGTGAACACGCAAACCGGCATTACCATGACGCGCAAGATCATGCAGTTTAGCCAGCAATATCACGACAACTACATGGTCTATGAATACACGCTCACCAACACCGGCAACACCGACGGCGACGCGGAGATAGAACTGCCGAACAAAACGCTCGAGGGCGTGCGGCTCTTTTTTCAATATCGCTATTCCGTGTGTCGCGAAACGCGTTATGTGATTGGCAATGCCACAGGCTGGGGCATCAACACGATGAACGACACGCGCGGCGACGGCGTGAAGGCTGATCCGGCCAACGAGCAATTTCGCGCACAGTTTTCGTGGCACGGCAAATATCCGGTGTTCACGGCTTATGACAATCTCGGTGCGCCGATTTGGGTGCCCGACCTCGGCACCGGCTTTGTTGCGGAGAATGATACCATCGGCCGTCTCGGCGCTTCGCAATTCGTCGGTGTCGTCACGCTACATGCCGACAAATCCGCAACGGATAAAAGCGATGATCCCAGCCAACCTTCCACTACTACCTATTTTGACTCCGACCACCCGCTCACTTCCGGCAATAGCGCATTCAATCCAGTGAAAATGACGCTCGAATATGAATTGATGGCGAGCGGACATATTTCTCCGCGCCATGCGGATCGCGTGGAGCCGAGTGGAAATTTTGCCGAGCCGACGGGCGATCCCTCATTGGGCACCACGGGCGGTTTCTCTTCGTGCAACGGTTATGGCCCATACACGCTCAGGCCCGGCGAAAGTGTGACAATCGTCATGGCCGAGGGCGCCGCGGGCTTGAGCCGCGAGCAAAATATTGCGGTCGGTCGTCGCTACAAGAATCGCCAAATCACCGCGCGCGAAAAGAACTTGCTCGTGCTCTCTGGGCGCGATTCGTTGTTTCAAACTTTCCGTCGTGCGATTGCAAACTACAATGCCGGCTATACCATTCCGGAAGCGCCGTTGCCGCCGAAAAACTTCAACGTAGATGGCGGCGGCGATCGCATCTTGTTGAGTTGGACGCCAAACACTGGCGGCCCGACTGTGACCGGCTATCGCATTTATCGCGCGACCGGCGAGAAGGACAGCACCTATACGAAAATTCATGATGCGGGCGCAGGCGAAACCAGCTATGAAGACAAGAACCTCGTGCGCGGCGTGAATTATTACTACTACATCGTTGCGGTCGGCAATGCCGCCGATAACAACGGCGCAGGCCTCACGCCGCCGGGAGCGTTGGTGAGCAATCGTTTCTATGCGCAAACGTATGATCCGACCAACCTCAAGCGTCCGGCCGGCACCGCGCTCAGTCAAATTCGCATCGTGCCCAATCCCTTCAGCCTCGGCGCAGACTTGAATCTCTTGCGTTTTCCGGGCGAGCCGGATAAGCTGGCGTTCTTCAATATCCCCGGGCAATGCACCATCAAAATTTTCACCGAGTCCGGCGAGTTGATCAAAACCATCGAGCACACCAACGGCACCGGCGATGAATATTGGAACGCCACCACTTCTTCGAATCAAATCGTGGTGAGCGGCGTTTATGTCGCCGTGATTACGGACAACACCACCGGCGAGAATCACATCGAAAAGTTTGTGGTGGTGAGGTAAAGCAATTGCTCCGGTGAAATTCGAATAATTCCCCCCTTGAGGGGGGCCAGGGGGGTGTCGATTGGTATCGCAGAGAAAAAGAGGTTCCAAAGCGTCGGCGGTTTGAATGATGAATATAAAATGATCAACGTACTCAAGCACACCCCCCTAACCCCCCTTAAGGGGGGAATTAATGGTGGCGATGCTGAAATCGCAGTT
>JAYRWE010000016.1:0-47523 GCA_041918175.1 bacterium | reverse complement strand
TTCGGATTGGGACAAAAGTGAAGCGCAGAATCCATGACTTGTGCTCCTGAAAAGAGTGTCGCGTTCTTTCCCTAAAAATGCACAAGAAATCGCAGGAGCGCAAAGTAAATCAGGACTCCACGATTGAATGCAGAGCTACCCAACACCCCCCTCAAGGGGGGAATTGTTTTGTGCGCGCTGCTCATTTTCTTTTTCACATACGCGCCTGCCTCCTCCCAAACCCTCCAGCAACGCGATCCCGCCATCGCTGCGATGCTCAATGAAATTTCCGCAGAGCAAATTGAAAAAAATATTCGCACGCTCGCCGGCTTTCACACGCGGCATTCGTTGAGCGATACGGTGAGCGACAAAACCGGCATCGGTGCAGCGCGGCGATGGATCAAAGCCGAGTTGGAGCGCTATGCGAAAACAACCGGCGGCAAACTCAAAGTCGAGTTCGATCCGTTTGTGGTCGAGGCCGATAGTCGCCGCATTCCGCAGCGCGTGGAAATGAAGAACGTGCTCGCGCGTTTGCCCGGCAATGATCCGAGCGACAATCGCGTGCTCATCGTGAGCGGGCATTATGATTCGCGTGCGTCCGATCCGCTCGACGCGAAGAGCGCAGCACCCGGCGCGAACGATGACGCTTCGGGCACGGCCGTGATTATGGAACTCGCGCGCGTAATGAGTTCACGCTCCTTTCCCGCGACAATTATTTTTGTCGCCGTTGCCGGAGAGGAGCAAGGCTTGTATGGCGCAGCGCATCTGGCGCAACGCGCGCGCGATGAAAAGTGGAACGTGATCGCGATGATCACGAATGACATCGTGGGCAACACGCTTGCGAGCGAAACGAATCTGCGCGACAACACGCGCGTGCGTGTGTTTAGCGAAGGCGTGCCCGTCGTGGAAAATGAAGCGGGCGCGCGCTTGCGGCAAGCGATGGGCAGCGAGAACGACGGCCCGGCCCGACAGTTTGCGCGTTATATCAAAGAAGTCGGCGAACGCTACGTTGATCACATGAACGTGATGCTCATCTATCGCCGCGACCGTTTTCTGCGCGGAGGAGATCACACGCCGTTTAGTCGTCTCGGCTTCACTGCGGTGCGTTTGACGGAGATGAACGAAGACTTTACGCATCAACATCAAAACGTGCGCGTGGAAAACGGCGTGCAATATGGCGATCTGCCCGAGTTTGTGGATTATGCGTACGTCGCACAAGTTGCGCGCGTCAATCTCGCCGCGCTCGCGAATCTCGCCTTTGCGCCCGCGGCGTCCGACTCCGTTGTCATTCTCACCAAAGAGTTGACCAACAAAACCACGCTGCGCTGGAAAGCTCCGGCAATCGGCAAACCGCCCGCGAGTTATCGCATTCTCCTGCGCGAAACCACGAGCGCGTATTGGCAGAGCAAGTTCGACGTCGGCAATGGTACCTCGCACACGTTGCCATATTCCAAAGACAATTTTATTTTCGCGGTGCAGTCCGTCGCAGCGAGTGGGCATGAAAGCTTGCCGATTTATCCTGTGCCTGCGCCGTAAGCATGACGCCAATTTCATTCTTTTGAGAGATCGCGTTGAAATTCAAACTCAAACAACTCTGCTCTTTCGCGGATTCGCCCGTGCAGCCGAATGCCTTTGTAGCGCGGCCCTGGCGCGAACGCATTCCCTTTGCAATCGCGGTTTTCTTTTTATTCTCCACCGTGGGCGTGCTCACGATTTTATTCAATCACACCGCGGTGCCGATGCCCGCCAAGTATGTGCTCGTGACGCTGCTGCTTTCCGGCACATTCGCGGGTGTGCTGGTGTTGTTGATCGGGCGTTTGCGGCTTTTGCTGTTGTGGGCGGTCCTGTTTTGCGGCGCGATGCTGTTGAACGGTTTGTGGGGCTCGGCCCTGCAAGAAGAGCTGGTGCTTTCGAGCAAAGCGCATGCGCTCGGCGCGATGAACAAAGAGAGCGGCATCGTCTTCAAAGAGTTTCAAGGACGCTTGCGTTATGCGATGCTGCGCGACGTGGTGATTACGCTCGTGCTCATCGTCTTGAGTTACATCTCTTTCATTCAGGCGTTCAATCATGAATGGAAGAAGCGCGATGCGATTGAATCCGAATTGAAAATCGCGCGGCGCATTCAAGAAAGTTTGCTGCCGCCGGTAGAAAAGCGGATTGCGGGCTGGCATATGTACGGCGTGCTGCAACCGGCAAACACGGTGGCCGGCGATTATTTTGACTATCTCGAATTTGTGGACGGCAAAGTCGGCGTGCTCGTGGCCGATGGCTCCGGTCATGGCGTGGCCGCGGGCTTGGTGATGACAATGCTCAAGAGCCAGTTGTTCAATCTGGCGAGGGAACCGCACGATGCGGGAAAATTTTTCGCACGCTTGAATCAATGCGTGCGCGCCCTCGCGCCGAAGAACATGTTCGTCACTGCCGGCTATGTCGCGCTCGCGCATGACGCACCGCAAGTGGAAATTGCAACGGTCGGCCATCCTCCGCTCTTGCATTACTCCGCGGCGCGCGCTGCGATTGAAGAATTGAGCACACCGGCAACTGCATTGGGGTTGCAAACAACTTTGAATGTCGCGCCGCGCGCGCTCACTTTGCAGTGCGACGACGTTTTGCTGCTCTACACCGACGGCGTGTGCGAGCAAATGAACGCGAAGCAAGAGCAATTGGGCGTGGAACGGCTCAAAGCCGAGTTGCAACAACACCATCACCTTCCGCTCTCACAGCTTTGCGCGCGCCTCATGCAAGCCGGCGCGGCGTTTCGCGGCAACACCGCGGCGCACGATGACATGACGCTGGTGGCGATTCGGCGCGAGGCATGAAGAGGTTCACAAATTAGGTGTTGCAAAATTATTATTGCCACACTATGTTGGCGCAATCACTGGATTGACGCGAGGGTAAAACGATGAAACGCACCGTATATCTCGACACCACGATTCCCAATTATTATTTTGATGAGCGCGAAAGCATTAAGAAATTCGGCGAGATCACTCGAACATGGTGGCAGGAAGAGTCACAAAATTTTGATGTTTGGGTCTCAAATGAAACGCTAACCGAACTGGGCGAGGGGGTTTATCCGCATAAGCAAGAGGCTTTGGCATTCGCGGCCAAACTTCCGGTCTTGCCGCCGAATGAGGGCGTTCCTGAAATTGCGCAAATCTACATCGACAATTATCTGATGCCGAGGGTTTTAAAAGGCGATGCGCTTCATCTCGCTTACGCTTCATTCTACAAAATTGATTTTCTTTTGACGTGGAATTGCAATCATCTGGCGAACGCCAATAAGAAGCAACACATTCGCCGCATCAATACGCGGCTCAACTTGGCAATTCCAGAGATTGTCACCCCCTTGGAATTATTTTCGGAGGCCGGCCATGATTACTAATCCTTTGTTGCAGGCGAAATACGAAGCCCAAATGCGCCTGGATGAAAAGGCGAATCACGATATCAAACGGTATGTTGCAAACTCACAGCAAACCGTTTGGGAGCTTGCGCAAAAGTATGGTTTAACGATCCGCTATGGTGAGATCAAAGGCGGCTATCTAGAACCTGAGTATGAATCGAAAGTTTTAGATGAATCGACGCCGATTCTAGCGGCAGCATAAACCTCTGAATCGCCCTCGATATCGACATAAGGAGGAATAGGGCTCATGTTCCTCCTTTTTAGAGTATCCTCCCCCAATAGAATTTTTTCCAGCCCAAGCTGTTTTATGTTCGATTTATCCCACTCCATCTACGAATCAAGGAATTCATTATGAAGAACGTTCTTTTTCGATCATCGGGTATTATCCTTGCGTGTTTTAGCCTTTTATCAACAAGCCTCTTCGCGCAAGAGCAGGACGTGCCTCGCCTCGTGGGCGCGATGCTCGCGGATTCGCCGCTCGAGGAAGACTTGCAGGAGCTTGCGGATCAAATCGGCGGGCGCGCCACTGGCTCCACCGCGAATCTTAAATCTGTGGAATGGGCGCTCGCAAAATTTCAAGCCGCGGGCGTCACCGCGCGCAAGGAAGGATTCATGATGCCCGCGTTGTGGTTGGAGCGTTCAGCGACCGCGCGCGTGGAGGGCGAGACGAATTATAACGTACACGTCGCGTGCATGCCCTTCTCTGTTGGAACTTCGGCGAACGGTTTAACTGCGCCGCTCGTTGATGCCGGCTTCGGCAGCGAAGATGATTTCAAACGTTTGGGCGAGAAAGCGCGCGGCGCGTTTGCTTTGATTGAAACGCACGAGCTTGCTGATCTCGACGGGCTTTTCAAGGAGTATGCGGACGCGGTCGGCATCGAGCAGCGTGCGTTTGCCGCGGGCGTTGCGGGCGTGGTTTATGCCGGCTCGCGCTCGCGCAATGTGCTCTATCGTCACAATGCCTCGCTCGGCACGAACAATAAACATCCGCTGCTCGTGATGGAGCGCGATGCGGCGTTGCGCACGTTGCGTTTGCTGCGTGCGGGAAAGAGCCTCACGCTCTCCGCGAAGATTGACATCAACTCCGGGCCAGCGTATGAGAGCTATAATGTCGTCGGCGAAATCAAAGGCACGAAAACGCCGGAAGAGTTTGTCGTGATCGGCGCGCATCTTGACTCGTGGGACTTGGGCGATGGCGCGCTTGATAATGGCTGCAATGTCGCGCTCGTCATCGATCTCGCGCGGCAAATCAAACGGCTCGGCCTCAAGCCGCTGCGCACTATTCGCTTTGCTTTGTTTAATGGCGAAGAGCAGGGCCTCGTCGGCTCATGGGGCTATACGAAGACACATGCGAATGAAATGGAACGCACCGTGATGGCTTCGTCGTATGACATCGGCACGGGCCGCATCATCGGATTTTTCACCGGCGGTCGTCCCGAAGTTGCTGCGATGGTTGATAAAACTTTGCAGCCGGTGCAAGGCCTCGGGCCGTTCACGCAAATCGACGCGCCGATTGTGGGCACGGATAATTTCGATTTCATGATGGAAGGCGTGGCGAATCTCGTCGCGAATCAAGAGTCCGCGAATTACGGCCCGAACTATCACGCGCGCTCGGATACGTATGAGAAGGCTGATCTCAAACAATTGCGCTTGAACGCGGCCATCGCGGCCGCGGTGACATATGGCTTCGCCACGATGCCGATCACTTACAAACGCCAAACGCGCGCGGAGGTAATCAACTTGATCAACACCACTGATCTCGGCGCGCAGATGAAGTCGTTCAATGTGTGGAATGATTGGGCGGAAGGAAAAAGAGGGCGGCAATAAGCCCCCAAAGGAGACGTGGCACCAAGGTCTGCGTCTAGGCTTTTTGCTCATAAGTCAGCTCGCTTGCAAAGGCCACCTCGGTAAACAAGCGGAGATGAACCCTCGGTGAAGCAGCGACAAAACAAAAAAGAAAATCTAGGAGAAAACAATTCCATGAAGAGCCTTGTGATCATTGTCCTCGCCGCGACGGCACTGTCTTCCAACAATCCGCCCACGGACTACGCCAAGAACTGGCCGCAATGGCGCGGGCCGCAAGCGAATGGTGTGGCTACGCATGCGAACCCGCCGCTCGAATGGAGTGAGACGAAAAACATTCGGTGGAAGCTAGAAGTGCCCGGCAAAGGCTTGTCCTCGCCGATTGTGTGGGGCGATCGCATTTTCATCACCACTGCGATTGCAACCGAGCCGGACGCCGCGCCCGCTGCGCCTGCGTCGGGTGACGGACGACGTCGAGGCATCGCACCCACGAGTAAAAATAAATTCGTGCTGCTCGCGCTCGCGCGCAGCAACGGAAAAATTTTGTGGGAGCGCACGGCCATTGAAACGCTGCCGCACGAGGGCACGCACAACGACGGCAGTTGGGCGTCAAACTCCGCGATCACCGA
The DNA here is from genome assembly GCA_041918175.1 of bacterium. Lineage (GTDB taxonomy): Bacteria > Zhuqueibacterota > Zhuqueibacteria > Zhuqueibacterales > Zhuqueibacteraceae > JABWAN01. The sequence continues at coordinate 41,712 of JAYRWE010000016.1, read as the reverse complement.
CGGCGAGCACGTGATTGCGCACTTCGGCTCGCGCGGCATTTTTTGCTATGATATGCAAGGCAAACTCGCGTGGCAAAAAGATCTCGGGGACATGACCACACGCAACGGTTTTGGCGAAGGCAGCTCGCCCGCGTTGCATGGCAACACATTGGTGATCAATTGGGATCACGAAGGTGAGTCGTTCATTGTCGCGCTCAACAAGCGCACGGGCGAAGAGCTGTGGCGCAATAAGCGCGATGAGATTACGTCATGGAGCACGCCGCTCATCGTGACGCACGCGGGCAAAGCACAAGTCATCGTGAGCGCAACGAATCGCGTGCGCGCGTATGATTTGACGAGCGGCGCTTTGTTGTGGGAAACCGGCGGCATGACGGTCAACGCGATTCCTTCACCGGTGACGACCGAGGGCATGGTTTACGTGACGAGCGGATTTCGCGGCAGCGCGTTGCGCGCGATTCGGCTCGCGGAGGCAAAAGGCGACATCACGAACTCGCCGGCAGTGGTTTGGAAGTACGATCAAGACACGCCGTATGTGCCTTCGCCATTGTTGTATGGGGACAAAATTTATTTTCTCAAAGTGAACAGCGGCATTCTCTCGTGTTTGAATGCGAAGACCGGCGAACTGCATTACGGCCCGCAGCGGCTCGAAGAGATCGCGAATATTTACGCCTCGCCGGTGGCCGCGGCGGAGCGCGTGTATCTCACCAGCCGTGACGGCATGACGCTCGTGCTCAAACACGGCGCAACGTTCGAAGTGCTCGCGCGCAACAAGCTTGATGACGACATTGATGCTTCGCCCGCGCTCGTCGAGCGTGAAATGTATTTGCGCGGGAGGAAGTTTTTGTATTGCATTGCAGAGCGGTGAGCACGCGTAAAAACTCCGTGCTCATCGTTAATCGTGCTTGCTCTTCGCAACATACGAATCGTTCAAGAAAAGTCATCACGTCACAATCGTTTGTTTAGGAAGCCTCATGCCCACCAATGTTGCATCGGTTTTCATCCACCCCACCGCCACTGTTTCAGAACAAGCCAAGATCGGCTCCGGCACAAAGATCTGGCACTACGTGCATATTCGCGAAGGCGCGAAGATCGGCGCGAACTGCGTGCTCGGCAAAGATGTTTATGTCGACCATTTCGTGAGCATCGGCAATGGTGTTAAAATTCAAAACGGCGTTTCGGTGTATCATGGCGTCACGCTCGAAGACGACGTGTTTGTCGGACCGAATGCCGCATTCACCAACGATCTGCTCCCGCGCGCGCATCATACCGATTGGCGCGTGGTTGAAACCGTGGTCGAGCGCGGCGCTTCGATTGGCGCGAACGCCACGATCGTGTGCGGCGTGCGGCTCGGCGCGCATTGCATGATCGGCGCCGGCTCCGTCGTCGTGAAGAATGTGCCGCCGCATGCGCTCGTGGTCGGCAATCCCGGTCGCGTCATTGGCTACGTTTGCATGTGCGGCCGTCATCTCCATCGTGACTATGCGCTTGCCAATTCTAATTTGGAGCAATTCGTTTGTGAATCCTGCAAACGCACATTCGAGTTGCCGGCTTTGAATGATCAACGCGAAGAAGTGTTGCGCACCGGCGTGGATGGCATTCGTTTCGTGCATCATAATTTCGATGAAGACACGTTGAGCGCGGTGGAGAGTGTGCTGCAGTCGGGATGGGTTGCGGGCTGCGGCGGCGCTTCGGCGCGTTTTGAAAAAGAGCTCGCCGAGCTTTCACGCTGCGAATATGCGGTGGCGATGAACAGTTGCACCTCTGCCCTCTTCGCTGCCGTGCGCGCGTTGGAAATTGGCCCCGGCGATGAAGTCATTGTAGCCGACTTCTCGTTTCCCGCCTCGGGCATGTCCGTCATGCACGCGGGCGCATTGCCGCGTTTTGTCGATGTGCAGCTCGATACTTATAATTTGGATATCGCAAAGCTCGCGGCTTTGGTTAATAAAAAAACGCGCGCGGTGATGGTCGTGCACACGTTTGGGCAAATGGCGCCCGTGCGTGAATTGTATGCATGGTGCAAATCGCGCGGCCTTGCGTTGATCGAAGACGCGGCGTGCTCGATTGGCGCGAGTTATGACGGCGCCGTCTCGGGCGAGTGCTCGGATTTGGCGTGTTACTCTTTTCATGGAAGAAAGATCATCACCACGGGCGAAGGCGGCGCAGTGGTGACGAACAATGCGGAGTTGTATCGTAAAGTGCGCGCGCTCTCTTCGCTCGGTGTCGATGCTTCGGATAAATTCAAAGCCGGCGGGCCGCTGCGTTATGGCTTTCATCAACTCGGCTACAATTTCAGATTGAGCGACATCAACTGCGCGATTGGTTTGCAGCAGCTTCGCCATTTGCCGGCTTTGATTGAACGAAGACACGAAGCCGCGGAGCGTTATCGCCAAGCGCTCGCGGGTTTGCCCGATCTCGCGTTGCCTTCGGTTGATCCCAAAGCTTATCACACGTATCAAGCCTTTGTCTGCCGGGTGGAAAGTGAAAAGCTGCGCGATCATTTGATGGCGCAATTGAAGCTGAAAAATATTCACACCACGATTGGCACGTACGCGCAACATATGGAACCGTTGTTCGAGTCAAAAGATGTTTGCCCCAATTCCCGCGAGCTGCGCGCGACTACGCTCACGCTCCCGTTTCATTCGTTCTTAGGCAAGGCGCAGGTGGAGTATATTGCAGAACAACTCAAAACTTTTATAACAGAACGCCGCCGAGGTTCCTAATTCACATTTTCATTTTTAAACTTTTCGAAAGGGGCTTTATCATGTCTAAAGTTCTTTCCTCCGCTCTGTTGACAATCTGTGTGTTGTCATGTTTCTCATCCGCGCCGGCGCAAGAAGGCGGTTTGCGCGGGGTCGTGTTAGACAAAGCCACCCGGCAGCCGCTCGCCGATGCGCGAATTGAAATCATAACTTCAACTCAGACGGCCATAACCGACACAAGTGGCGCGTTTTTAATCATTGGTATTTGGCCAGGCACGCACGCTCTCCGCGTTAGCCATGCGCAATATGACCAATCAGCGCAATTAGAGACGCGAATCTATGCGTATCACGACGCGCAGGTTGAAATTTTACTGGACAACGCCGCGCCGCAACTCATTCCGAAGTTTACTTCGCCGCTGCTTAATTATCCTGGAACCATGCGTCTCATTTCAAGAGATAAAATTCTATCACACACCACGCGGGGCTTGCAAGATTTGCTGCGCTTCGAAGCCGGCGTCGTTCAACAGGATGGAGAATTGCACGTGCGCGGCGGACGCGGCGGAGAGCTGGCTTATGCGATTGAAGGCGCGAACCTCACCAGCCCATTGTTTCGCACGCAACTCTTCGAGGCCATTCCCGAGGCGATTGCGGAAGTACAGTTGCACAGCGGCGTGTATCAAGCAGAACTTGGCGGCGGCAATTCCGGCGTGGTGCAAAGCATTTTGCAAACCGGCGAGTCCGCGCGCCGCTTCACATTGGATTATCGCACGGATGATTTTGCCAAACCCGGCGAGCAATTTTTGAATACGACGGCGTTTGGTTATCGCACCGCTGTCGCGACTTTGAGCGGCCCACTCGGCAACAATTTGCGCTACTTCATTGCCGGCGAGCATAGCTATGTGCGAGATCGCTCGTTCAGCTTTGTCGAGCCGTTTCGTTATGCGAATCTCACGGAAGATGGTATCCTTAGCCCTTCGACGCAACCTTTGCCCGATGCCGTGGCGTTCGAGCGCAATTATCTGCCCGATAATTGGTCGCAGCGCAACAAAGTGATGGGCAATTTTACTTACGGCCTCGGTCGTATCAATCTGCGCTTATCAGGCGGTTATCAGAATCACGAACAACCGCACAACAGCGACACGTTCGCTGCGTCGTTGAGCAATTACTTCAACCGCGAAAACGGGCTGCGTGATTTGAACAAAACCGCGTTCGCGCAATTGCACGCGACTTATGCCCTTTCAACCAAAGCTTTTTTAAACGTGCGTGTGAATCATTCAACCCAATCCACAAGTTCGCAAGACCCGGAGTTTGGCGAGGATTGGATGAAATATGATGACCGCAATTTTTCCGCGCATCCAGAGAAGTGGGTAAGCAGATTCGAAGGTCCGCGGCCGCACAGCGTAATAAACGCTTTTCGCATTGCGGCATTGGGTACGCCCAGCGTTAGCTTCAGCAAAACACACCAATCGAATTTAAGTTTCGCTTGGCAAGCGACTTCAAAAATTCATCCGCTATTGCAAATCAAACTCGGCGGGCAGGTTGAGAAATGGCAATTACGACGCTACAGTATTGATAATATCGCAAACGCCATGGTCTTCCTTTTCGGTTTCGATGGCAGCTTCCCGAGAAATTTTACCGGAGATTATGAAAGAAAAGTGCGCTTGGCGAGAGCCGGCAGGATAGATAACTACGGTTATGACGTCGACGGCAAAATATTGAATGAAGGAGCAGATGGCCCGCGCACACCGCAGTTTACGGCATTGTATGCGCAAACGAAGTTTGAATCTCAAAGGCTGACGATGAATTTAGGCGTGCGCTATGAGCGCATCGCCCTGCACGCAACAAGGCCGAAAAATCTAGAAGAGCCGGCGTTTGACACCTTTCTCAACTATATTGACGAAAAAGCACTGGGCGAAACGGAAGCAGAGAACTTCCTCTTGCCGCGCCTATCAATCGCATTACCAGTTTCGCCGAGCACTGCGTTTTATCTCGCTTACGGCAAATTTGTTCAAACACCTCGCCTCGACGACGTCTATCAATCGCTGCGCGCCATTAGCCTCGCCACGAGCCCGGTAACACGCTCGTGGTATGGCTTTGAAACCGGGCAATACGTCGGTTTCACGGCCCGCCCAGAGCAGTTTACACAATCAGAGTTCGGGGTGCGACATTGCATTCCACAACTTTTGACTATTACCCTCAATTATTATCACAAATCTTCGAAGGATTTGCTGCGTTTTGATATCATCTCGGCCTCGGGCAAGCAGAGCCTTCCCGCGAACACGCCGCTCCTGACTGGTCTTTTGAATGCAGATCTTGGCAATTCCCAGGGGCTGGAATTTACAATCGAACTAAAGCGAATCAGAAGACTGGCCGGGACACTCAACTATGCTTTTACTTCTGCACGAGGAACGGGAAGCGATCTCTATTCTTCTTTAAGGTTCACCAGCTCCGGCTCATTTTTCAACCAACATTTGACTTCCCCGTTCCCATTGGATTTCAACCAGCAACATCGCGGAGCGCTCTTGCTAGATTATCGCTTTGCTCTAGGCGAAGGAGGAAAGTTGCTCCAAGGCATGGGTGTCAATTTAAATTTCAGCTTCAATTCCGGACATAACTATACCATCTACGAAGATATTGGTACCTTGGGTTCCACTCCGCCATTTGAATTCGGGATAAGACCTCTTCGTGATTTACGTTTCGGTTTTTCAAATGAGGCTCCAAATTCATCAACAACTCCGGCGGCTTTTCAAATTGACATGGGGCTGGACAAAACCATGCGGTTTGCGCAATTACAATGCGTGCTCTATCTCCAGGCCCTGAACTTATTCAACCGTAGAAACGTCATACATGTTTTTCCAACTACGGGAAGAATCGAGGATGACGGTTGGCTAGATTCAGCATTAGCAGCGAGCTTTAAACAAATACCGGGATATACCGACTTCTATCGCACCATCAACCTGCAAAATCACTGGGCCTATTCCCTCGTCACCGGCAATGACATGTATGGCACGCCGCGGCAAATTCGCTTGGGCTTGCGGCTCGAATTTTTCTAACCCAAACTGAGGAGAGAGCATGAAGGCATTCCTGCGTTGCGTATTGTCTGTTTTGATTCCCGGTTTATTCACGGCCTCTGCTTTTGCGCAAGACACGCTCCGCTTCACGCCGACAATTGGCTATCAAACTTTTGCCGTGCGCGAGCCGGTGTTGCGCATGAAGCCGGGGCAAGTGCTGGTGAGCGAAACCATGATGGGCGGATATTACACGAAGGAAGGCGGCGCGTGGCCGGGCGAGGTCGGGCCGATTTATATCGAAGGCGCAACGCCGAACGATCAACTCGTGGTCAAACTCATTCGCGTGCGGCCCAATCGCGATCTCGCGCCCGCGGCGATTAGCGGCAACTTCGGCGGACTTGCGAGCGACGTGCGCGTGCGTTTGCTCAATCCGCCCGTGCCGAACGAGCGCTTTCTTTGGCAGCTTGATCGCGTCCGCAATCTTGCCACATTGGAGCTACCTCGCAGTCGCATGAAGCAAATCGCTGTGCCGCTCGCGCCCATGCTCGGTCGCGTTGCGGTTGCGCCGCGCGGCGAGGAATCCTACACCGGCTTGTGGCCCGGCTATTTCGGCGGCAACATGGATGCGCCGGAAATTCGCGAAGGCGTGACCGTGTATTTGCCGATCTTTCATGAAGGCGCGCTCTTTTATTTCGGCGACGGTCACGCTTTGCAAGGCGAAGGCGAGATTGCAGGCACGGGGCTCGAGGCCACGATGGACGTGACGTTGCAAATCGATCTCATCAAGAATAAACCGATTGACTGGCCGCGCATTGAAGACGACGACTATATCATGGTCGCCGGAAGCGCGCGCCCGTTGATTGACGCGTTCCGCCTCGCGCATGTGGAAATGGTTGAATGGCTCGAAACGGAATATGGCTTTGATCGCTGGGAAGCATATCAAGTGCTCGCGCAAGTGGTCACGAGCACCGTGGCCAACATCGTTGATCCGCAATACACCGTCGTCGCAAAATTTCCAAAGAAGTATTTGCCGAAGTAGTCATCGCAGCATGATCTAAAATATACTCGTTGCGGATGAGTTTATACACGACAACACCCGCCCGAATGTACGGGCAGTGCGCAGAAAGTTTTATCGCACGAAGGTGGTGTTTTGATTTGGGCAGGAGGGCAAGGCAAGCGTGCGGGGAAGAAAGGCTTTGACAAGGTGGGATACGATCAGTACATTTGAAGAGAAAACGCCACTTACTTTGAGATCGGCCATGAATAACGCAGAGCACTACCTACTCGATATTTCTCGCGATGATGCCGTGCCGTATTTCATGTGGGACTACCAGTATACGGTCGGCCAGATAAAAGCAATGCTTGCCAATGGGCCGGAGTCGCAGCGCCTTTGGCTGATTGCGAAAATCATGCGCGATGCTCGTTATCGCGACGTATGGAAGTTTATTTCTCTGCAAGATTTCCTCGCGTATCGCGAGCGCTTGCTGAAAAACCGGCTGGGCCGGAAGAAAGAATTCTGGGAGTTCCTGTATTCTCGCTGGATCAAATATGGGATAATAAAAGATGGCAACGATTCTAACCGCGCTGCAAAGTGACTTTCTCAGCGCGTTCTTTCAGCTTGCTCAAGGTTTTTATCTGACCGGCGGAACGGCGTTGAGCGCTTTTTATCTTCAACATCGCTTTTCCGTCGATCTCGATTTGTTTACAAACGATGACGCAATCTTCCCCCAAGCCGAGGCTCTGGTCAAGGAAACGAGCGCAAGGCTCGGTATTGCTTCCGTGCCGGTTGAAAGAACTTCCTTTTTCAAACATTTTCGCGTCGGCCCGAAGGAAGCCCCCCTGACGCTTCACTTTGCTAAAGACGTTTCTTTTCGAATCAAGCCGCCGAATCGTTTTGGCGATATTCTCGTCGACGCCATAGAAGACATCGCGGCCAACAAAATCTGCGCGGCATTGGGCCGCACTGAAATCAAAGACCTGATTGACCTCTATTTTCTCGATCAAGCCGGCTATTCCATTCCAAAATATTTTGACGCTGCCCAGCAAAAAGATGGTGGTTTGGCCTATGAAACGCTGGCCTTCACTTTGAGCCAGTTCGAAATTTTGGAAATTCCCGCCTTCATGATCATACCGGTTGCCGTCGAGGACTTAAAACAGTTTCTCGAAAATACAATCTCGTGGCTGATTCGGCAAGCGCCTCCTCCTTCACAATAAATCATCTCTTAAAGAACGCGGGCGAAGTCGGACTTGCACGCGAATAAGATTCCCTCCGCTGATCGCACCAATTCGCACAGGAGCTTCGCACTTCAGGATCAAACATGAACCCCAACACCGATCAACATTCTATTCAACTCGCCGAAAACTTGCTCGGCCTCGAAGCGAAATGGTTGCAGGCTTTCGACATTGAAGACCCGCTCAATGGCAATCAACGCTTGCGCGGCTTTCTTTGCCAAAAGCCGGATCATCGTTACGGCGCGCTCGCGCTCACGCACGTAGCCGAGGCCGAAGCGCCGCAAGTTATTCTCGCCACGCCCAAGCTGCATTATCCCTTTGGCAAAGACGGCTCGTTTCATTTTCCGCCGATCAAAAAAATTTTTCTTTATGAAAAACTCGACGGCACCAACGTGCTCGCGTATCGCTATCACGATGCGAGCGGCAAACGCTTTCTCACGTACAAACTGCGACTCGCGCCCGTGTTGCGCAATAGCAAGTGGGGACCGTTTCTTGACATGTGGCAAGAGCTTTTGAAGAAGCATCCCACGATTCCGCAGCTTGTGGAGAAAAATAATTGCCACCTAAGTTTTGAAATGTACGGCGGGCGCAATACGCATTTGATTGTGTATGAGCAAGAGTTGGCTGTGGCGGTGTTGTTCGGCGTGCGTGCCGATGCGAGCGTGATGCCGCCCGCGCAGCTCGATTTGCTCGGCGTGCCCGCAGCGCAATTGGTCGGCGAGTTAGTGGCCGGAGAGGATCCGGTTGCGAAGTATGCGGAAATTCGCGCGCAAATGGAGCAGCGCAATCGCCCCGCGGAAGAAGATAAAATTAGCGGCACGGAAGGCACCGTCTGGTACGTCGAAGAGCCAAGCGCGCGTGTGACCATGTGGAAATGCAAGCCCGAGTCGGTCGAGGCGATTCATTGGGCGGTGGGCATCAACAAAGAGGCGGTGCGCGCCACGTGCTGGAATTATTTCGAGACCGGCGATGATTTGAATTACGATACGCTGTTGCCGCTCTTGTTGGAAGAATATCAGCTCGACGATATCAAACATTTCCGCGAGCACATCGAAGCGTGCATCAAACAAGTACGCCACGAGTTCGAATTCAAAGAGCGCGCGCTCGCGCTATATGACGGCCTCGGCCTCTCCATTCACGCGGACAAAGCCGGCGTAATGCGCGCGCTCTCGCAACAATTCCGACGCGAGGAGATGAAGAAGGTATTTACGGTTATTATCAGAAATCGTTAGATTGCCGCTCAGAACAATGCTATTGAGGAGTTGAATGCCATGCGACAAGTGATCATTTATCCTGGTGAAGACGGTTACTGGGTTGCAGAATGCCCAAGTCTTCCTGGGTGCATCAGCCAGGGACAAACAAAAGCGGAAACCCTGACGAATATCAGAGAAGCGATTCGAGGCTATATCGCGGCTTTGCAAGACGACGGCCTGCCGGTTCCGGATGAACGTTTCGACGCCGTGATGGTGGCAGTATGAGCAAGCTTGCCGGCATCTCGGGACGTGAATGCGTTAAAGCTCTGTCGAAGGTTGGCCTCTATTCCAAACGCCAAGAAGGAAGCCACATCATCATACGACGTGATTCGCCGTTTGCACAACTCGTCGTGCCGGATCACAAAGAGCTTGATCGAGGCACGTTGAGAGCTATCATTCGCCAAGCGGGCTTGAGTGTGGATGAGTTCTTAAAACTGCTTTAAATCTTTTGTGGAGAATGTGTGAAGCTTTCCCCCGAAGCCGCGCGCGTGCTCGGCTGTTTGATTGAAAAGAGCCAGGCCACGCCGGAATATTATCCCATGACGCTCAATGCGCTGGTTGCCGCGTGCAATCAAAAGACGAGTCGCGAGCCGATTGTGGAATACGGTTCCGATGAAGTTGAAGCGGCGCTGACCGAGTTGAAAGAAAAAGGACTGTGCGCGTTTGTGAGCGGCGACGGCCGCGTGAAGAAATACGCGCATCGCGGCGGCGAGAATGGCTTGGATTTATCGCAAGCGCAGTTAGCGATATTGAGCATCATCCTGCTGCGCGGCCCCCAAACCCTTGGCGAGATCAAAGCTCGCTCGGGAAGGCAACACGAATTTGCCACGCTTGAGGAAGTCCAGGAAGTGATCGACAGCTTGGAAGATCGCACGCCCGCCTTGCTCGAACAAGCGCCGCGCCAAGCCGGACAGAAAGAAACGCGCTATCGGCATCTCTTCTTCGCATATGCCGAGGAGAGCGAAGAGCCTGCGCAAGACGTTTCGAGTTCTTCGTTGAGATCGGAAGTGGAAACCCTGAAGCACTTGGTGAATGTGATGCAGGAAAGGATTGAGGTACTGGAGAAGGAACTGCGTCAGATCAAAACGGATTTGTATTGAACACATGAGAGCGCCAACAAAATTATCGCAGCCATAATAAGCTCTCACCAAGAAAACCAAACAATGACTGCCAAAACTATTTTTGAATCGTTTTGCCGGAAATAGTTTTGCCTCGTGTAAAAATCGCCCTTGACATTAGAAAAATTCTTTAGCACATACCCGCCACGAGATCAGCACCCGCCCCCTCCTCCGACTTTTATCCGATACCGATGCGCTGATCTTCTTTGTCCCACAAGGCTTCGAACTCTGCGCGTGAGTGTGCGATGCTGTGGACTTTGAACGACATTCTTCCCACGAAGCAACCTCCCAAACTGCTCGATCAAGTGTGCGACGACATCCGCACGATTCAAGAATTGCTCGGCCACAGCGACGTGAGCACGACCATGATCTATACTCCCGTGACGAACAAGGGCGGGATGGGGGTGCGCAGCCCGGCGGATCGGTTGTGAGGGCGTCCGCATAAGAAAGTTTGCCTTTTACGTCTTATGCTGCGCGCTCGTGCAGCATAAGAAAGAACGAGGCTTTGCTTCGCCTTGCAGCTAGTTGTTTTGCGGCACTGAAGTTTAGGTTTGCTATTTTAAAAAGCCCGCTCCATCTTATGCTGCACAGTCGTGCAGCTTTTGCCGATTTTTTTAGGCCGCAGAAGAAGTGTTAGCGCAGTGCATGCAAAAAGCATCGTGCATGAATCGAACGATACGTGTGATGACAAAAATAACGAATCGCGCACGAATCAAAAAGAGCAACTCGGTAAATTGGAAATAAAGCTCTGGTCTATTTGGGATATTTGAATGGCTAATGCATTGTCGACAATTTTCTTTGAATTAACAGATTCAATCTCTGCTCACCCATTTATTTCAGTTCTACTTATTACTGGTTATGTCCTTTTTATTTATATTTTGGCAAAGTTTTTCATTGAGGAAGTACGGTTTGGATCAGATAAAGGTTGGTATGGAATATATGGGATTGGGTCTGTATTAGGATTCAGTATAACCTTTTTATTATTTATTCCTTATTTTATCGATTGCATTCTTGCAAGTATATTTTGTTTTTTTATAATGACTGTGTTTTATTTCGTGATTTCCTTCGTTGTAACGCTTCTAATGATTGCACTTGTTATATTTGCTCTACGTGGAATTTTTATAGTTGTTGGCTTACCTTACAAAAAACTTAATCGGATTCGGGCTATGCTTTGCGAGTTATTATGTCAGTTATACGGACATAATTGGGACGAATGGATGTATCAAGCTCCCAATAGTTGTATTCAAGTGCGAACTTGCAAACGTAGCAAACGTAGTGATGTAAAACACTTCGAGACACACATCGTACACGATTGGGGCGAATGGGAGTATGAAGACTATAAGAATTGTACCCAAGTCCAAATATGTCGTCGCGATGGGGCGCGCTCATCATTTAAGCGCACTTTGCATGATTGGGGCGAATGGACATACGAATGTCCAAATCAATGTGTTCTTGTACGATTTTGTAGCCGTTGTCCAGCAAAGGAAACAAAAACAGCACAACATGATTGGGGAGATTGGGAATTCAAGGCCCAAAATTCATGTGATTTTGTAAGGAAGTGCCGACATTGTCCTGCAATGGATTCTAAGCAGAGTACACATCAAAAGATTATCGATTGCCATTGTTCACGATGCGGGCAGGAGGTCCATGATTGGATAGAGATAGGTAGTGAGTATGAAGTTGAGATGGTAGACTTTTACACTGATGCTGAAGTGAGATATAGCATTTGGGAATGCACAAAATGCCCAGAGAAAACAAGAAGGAGAGTCGGAGAGACAAACAGACATATTGTGTGGGATAAGGATTTATGAATTTACTCATAAAGATGATTTTTCAATATAGAGCATTTGTTTATAAACAGATTAAGATTCAAAGGTCAATACTCTAACAAGAGGCAAACGGCGGCGCTAACACGGCGTGGTGCGGACGGCGCGACCGCAGCATGATTTTTAATTTGAACGAGCTTGAAGTCGCGCCGCCGCACACGCGCGGTGTTAGCCGAAAGAAGATTTAAAGAACCATTTTAACCTCTTTCTTCCCCCAGCGCGGTCTCCTTCTTTCCTCTCTAAATTTGACATTGATGCTTTACATAGCCGGTCGCGTAGCATGCGCAGGCGAGCTTTCAACACAGACAATGCCTGCGGGGTCGCAGCATTTGAGTTGAGGAAAAGAGGTTTCTTCCCCGCGCGCAGAAAGCGCTACTGCCGCCTCTTCGAAATCGCGGTGAGATATTTGGTGGAATAGTCGTTGATCTTTTCTGCGGCAATGATTTCCGCGGCAACGCGTGGGGAAATTTTTTCCGCGGCTGATTTGCGCAGCGCTTCATCCGCTGCGTTGCCGATTTGCGCCTCGATACTCTTGCGCAGACTCGCGACGCTCACCGGGCCTTCCTCCTTCATCAAAGTATTGTAGAGCGCGGCCGTGCCCGCGTTCGCAATAAAATCCGGCACCACTACTTTCCCCATGGCAAACAGTTTCTCTTCCAACTCAACACTCGTGAACGGCGCGTTCGCGCCGCACACGAGGTAGCGCGCTTTGATCTTGCGATAATTACTCTCATTGATAATGCCGCTGTCCGCAACGGGAATGAAGAGATCGTCGCCGAACGCGTAGATGGCTTCGGTGTCGGCAATCAACTCGTATTGTGCAGGCCGGTACTCAGCCTTAAATAACTCGGGGAACACGGCTTTGGTGCGTTCATCGCGCATGGCGAGCAAAAGCTCAACGTCCAAACCTTTCTCGCAATACACTGTGCCGAAGCGGTCACTGATCGCAACGACTCGCGCGCCGCTCTCATACACAAATTTCGCTACGCTGCCGCCGACATTACCGAAGCCTTGAATGGCAACAGAGCAGCCGCGCAGATCGTGGCTCGGCACCGCACGCTGCGCCGCGGCGCGAATGCCGAAGCCGGTTGCCGCATCGTTCATCAGCATGTGGCCGCGGCTATCAACAGCGAGATTGATGCCTTCAAAGAAGCGCCGAATGCGCTGCTCGGGATTGCCCAAACTTTTCGCGAGCGCATATTGCGGGCACGGCAAACCGATCGCGCGCATGCACGCGACAATCTCGTGCTCGTTCGTGTTCAAATCCGAGCCGGTGACGTAGCAATTGAACAAGAAGCCGCGAAGGTATTCGAAGAAGCGCTGCATGACGAGCAGCTTTTCGGGCCGCGTGGGATCGAAGTCAATGCCACACTTTGCGCCGCCCACGGGTGGATCAATGAGCGTGAACTTGCGCGTCATGGTTTGCGCGAGCGTGATCATCTCTTCGCGCGTCACGCCTTTTTTCATGCGACAGCCGCCGCCGGCCACGCCGTTCACGAGCATATCGATGACGAGATAACCTTTCGCCTCGAAACGCTCATCGTGATATTCGATAACGAGCAAGGGTTGGCGGTCTTGGGCGAGATCGGATTTTGATGAGGGCATATGCCGATTTTTGTTAGTTCAAATAAAAGAAAAAGACAGAAAAATGTAGGACAGAAACATAACGTGCTGTAAAAATTTTTTGTCCTACATTTTTCTGTCATTGCCTTTAAAAAACTGCCGCAGCATACGTTTGATATAAACCGCGATCATGGCTTTGCGATATTGCGGGGAGAGCGCAACGTTGCGATAGGGCTGCACACTGTTCATGATGTCTTCCGCAAGGCCTTCGATCAAATCTTCGGTGAGTTGATCGCCGATCACGGCTTGCGTGAACTCTTCGCAGAGCAGCGGCGTGGTGGCAACGCCGGTCAGGCCAATGTGCAAGCGCTCGATGGTGCGTTCGTTCAAATCAATCGCCACCACGACGCCGAGCACCGGGAAGTCCATGGAATCACGCACGCGGAGTTTTTGATAATCCGCACGGAGAGACTGCGCTTCGCGTGGAATGATGATGTGCGCGAGAATTTCTTCGGGCAATTTCACGTGGCGCGTAATGCCATCGTGCGTGAAAAATTTTTCGCTCGCTACTTCGCGTTTTCCTTCCGGACCGACCAATACGAACTTCGCGCCGAGCGCCATGAGCACGGGCGCGAGATCGCCGGAATAGGTCGCGTAGCAAATCGTTTCTTGCGGCACAACGAGGCAAACGTTGCCGTCGGCTTTCAAACAATAATCTTTCGAGTCGCGCCAAAACCAGGTTTGGTTGAAGTAATAGCAACGTGTGTCGAGCAAAATATTTCCGCCGACGGTTGCCGATTCGCGCAACAGCGGCGTGGCGATTTGCGCGGCCGCGTGTGGAATCACCGGAAGCTTGTGCTTGAGCGATTCATTCGTAACGATATCCGCAAGCCGCGCCATCGCGCCGATGCGCTCGGGTGAAATTTCAAACAGTTCTTTGATTCCGCTGAGGCTGATGACATTGCCGCGCGGATTCAAACGGTTCTTGTAATTGGGCAACAAGTCCGTGCCGCCGGAAATGAAATCGAAATCGCCGTCGAATGATTGCGCGAGGCTCACGGCTTCGGCGAGCGTTTCGGGTTGATGATAATTGAAGCGAGGAAGAATCATGATGAAATGAGAATGGCTTAAGTCAGCGGCAAGGTTAAATCACTTTTTAATAATCTCAATCATGCGCTTCTTGCAAACATCATGGAAGTCGCCGTCATTGAAGGTGACCAAATAATCTACACGAAGATTCACATCCGCCAGCATGTGACGAATCACCATATCAACAAGACTGATTTGCCGTTTGTTAGGAATCGCAAGGACCAAGCTTTCTTGATAAGCCGAACGGCGGTAAATCTGATCTTCAATGTAGTCGAGCTTCAAGCTTTTCAAATTGGCGTCAAACTGGACGACGCTCGGCTGTCGCTTCACAAACTTGGAGTTCAACACTTCGTACAAAACCGGCCACGGGAATAATACGCGCGCGCTTTTAATCGCGGAAAAAATTCGCGCCGCTTCTTTGTGAAATTGGTCGCGCTCATCACACAAGCCGAACCAGAAGCCGCTATCGACAAGCACCCGCTTTTCCGAACGCACCTCAATCATCTATCCCCTCAGCCACTCCAACCGCGTAACCTTGCCAGGGCGTTCTTTTTCTTTTTCCAAAAAGAAAACGACCTTTGTATTTGCCGTCCTCGCCAGGATAGACGAGGTAAATACGGTCTTTCGTGCGGTGCAACTCGATTGCTCGGCTCAAATCTTTTTTTAACTCATTCACCAAGTTTGCTTTGAATTCATATGTGAGTACTGCAATGTTATCGCCGCATTCCTTGGCACCGTGATTGTCGAGCCACGTGTAAAGGCTTTCGTAGTCTCCGCGCAAGCCAAGATCGTAGGAAAGCCAAATTCGTTGTTGCATAATTTTTCTCCTGAAGCCTTGATATTTTACCCGAAAAGAACTTCTACCAGCCGTGCCATGCGTCAACGAGCGAACCCATGGTGAAACTGAGAACCTTGGGATTTGTTTTCAACCAAGCTTCTACAACGTGGCGAAGTTGTTCCGTCGCGGACCCGTGAGATTTAGCCACGGTGATGAATCCATTACAAACACCTTTGCCAAAGCCACCGCCGAAGGTCAGTCTGTTTTCTTCAATCGCCTTTATGATCCACGCCTCCAATAACTCGTCTTGTTCTTGCGCTGAAAGGTCGTCGGAGAAACGAAAGCATACTTCAAAGCCAAGCTCTTGAAACTCGCCGAGACGATTTTTCTTGCGAAGCCTCTTTCTCATATAGTTTGAAAATCACGCTATCCCTGTCGTTGGCCGGTGAGTCTTACGTTTATTGCGTTCATGAACTGCCTTCCAAATTTTATCAGCAGTCATAGGCAAGCTGCGCATGCGCACGCCGACGGCGTCGTAGATTGCATTGGCGACCGCGGGCAAGATCGGCAGCAGCGGGCCCTCTCCTGCTTCTTTCGCGCCCCACGGGCCTTCGGGATCGTCACTTTCAACGATGATGACATCGACCTCGGGCATTTGCATGGGCGTGAGCGTGCGATAGTCGAGAAAATTCGCGCTGAGAATGTTGCCGCGATTGTAGGCCATCTCTTCCATCAGGGCTTGGCCGAGGCCCATGTGAATGCAGCCTTCGATTTGTCCCTGCACGGCGAGCGGGTTGAGCGCTTTGCCGCAATCGTGCGCGGCCCAAACTTTTTCCACGCGCGGCTCGAACGTTTCGGTGTCAACGCTCACTTCGGCGATGTAGCATTGAAAAGTGTACGTGGGTGAAAGGCCGGCGCGTGCGCCTTTGTATTTGCCACCGATGGGCGGCGGGCCCATGTATTTGCCTTTGGCGATGAGGGCTCCGTTATTCGCGAGCGCCTTTTCGAGCGCTTGCATGAAGGTGACACGCACGCGTGTGTCCCGCGTGTAAATGATTTCTTCATTCTCTAAAATAAAACCCTCGGCGGCATAACCCGTGAGCGCTTGCGCCGCGTTCACAAGTTTCTCGCGAATCTTGAGCGCGGCCTCGCGCGCGGCATTGCCGGCCATGAACGTGACGCGACTCGAATACGAGCCGAGGTCAATGGGATCGGTGTCGGAGTCGCTGGAAAAAATGCGCAAGCGATCGAGCTTCACGCCGAGCGGTTCGGCCACGCATTGCGCGAGCATGGTGTCGCTGCCCTGCCCGATTTCCGCGGCCATGCAATGCACGGTGATACCGCCGTCCATATCGATCTTCAAATGCACGGTGGATTGCGGCAGATCATTGAAGTGAATGCGGTGCGCGCTGCCGCTGATATAAAATCCGCACGCGACGCCGATGCCGCGACCGAACGGGAGCTTGCGAAATTTTTTATCCCACTCTGAAGCTTTGCGGCTGCGCTCGATGCACTCGTGCGTGCCGTTGCTGGTGATGCGAAAGCCATTCACTGTGTGGCAATTGCTCGGCAAAAGATTTTGCAAACGCACGTCGCAGGGATCGAGCTTCGCGGCTTCGCAGAGTTCGTCGATAATCGTTTCCATTGCAAAGCGCGTGTTCACTGCGCCGTGGCCGCGCATCGCTCCGCACGGCGCTTTGTTGGTATAAACGCGCTTGCCGCTGTAGCGAAAATTTTGCAGATCATACGGGCCCATGCTCAACACGCCGTTGTAGTAAGTCGTCACCACGCCGAAGCTGCCCCACGCGCCGCCGTCGATGTGGGCTTTGAGGTCGAGGAAAGTAAGCTTGCCGTTGTCATCAATGCCCATCGCGATTTTGGTTTGCGTGGGATGGCGGCCGTGATTGCTGATAAAAACTTCTTCGCGATCAAAAAGAATTTTCACGGGGCGACGGCATTTGCGCGAGAGCAGCGCCGCGACCATCTCGTGCGGAAACGGATCACTCTTGCCGCCGAACGCGCCGCCCACCATCGGGCGAATGACGCGAATGCGATGCATGGGCATCTCGAGCACTTTGGCGAGAGCGCGATGCAAGTAGTGCGGCACTTGTTGCGCGGACCACAGCGTCATGCGATTGTCTGCATCGTAATGCGCGATCACGCAATGCGGCTCGGTGAAGCCGTGCGTCACGCCGATGAAATCAAAATCACCTTCGCGCACGTGCGTGCTCATCGCGCGGGCGGAAGCAACGTCGCCGAAATTTTGATCGACTTCTTTGTGAATGTTCGTGCCGTTGACGGTGTTGGGATGAATCGGATCATTCGTGGGCTTCAAGCTGTCTTCGAATTTACGCGAGATGGGCAGTTCTTCGTACTCCACCTCAATAAGCTGCAAAGCTTCGAGCGCAACCTCTTCATTGTCCGCAGCCACGCCCGCGACGTTATCGCCGATAAAAATAACTTTGTCAATCGCGAGCGCGGTTTCATCTTCGCTGATAGGCAACACGCCGAAAGTATTCGGCGCTTCTTTGCCGATGACAACCGCATGCACACCGGGCAGCGCTTGCGCTTTGCTTGTGTCGATCTTTTTAATGCGCGCGTGCTGATACGGGCTGCGCAAAATCTTGCCGACGAGCATGCCGGGGTATTTGAGGTCGTCCGTGTAGATACCCTCGCCCGTGGTTTTCTTCAAACCGTCGATGAGGGGAAGGGGCTTGCCGATGATATTGGGCATTCTTTAGCTCCGAAAATGAGAGAATAGACAAAACTATTCTTGCGCTTTTGACTGAACAAAGCTCAAGAAAAGTTTCTTAATGTTCTCATGGTCCGCGAAAACTTGATCGAGCAAGCGTTGTAGCTTATCCGCATTTAACAAGAAACCATAAATTTTTGTTGCAACATGTCGAAAGCCCATCAAATCGGCCAGCGTCTTAAAGATTTCGAGAGAAACATGAGGATGCCCGAGAGCTTGGAAGGCGCTTAATGTATCCCGATGCGAATAAGCGCCGGTTGGAATCGTGATATTTGAAAACTTCAATGCTCGAATCATCAAATGCTCGATTGCGTTATAATACCCCATGCACTCATAGGCTAATGCGGAGAGTCTAAACTCGTCGTCTTCTGCTTTCGCGCTGAACTTGTTGAGATTGGCATGAACCCGATCGAGGTTTTCCAGACCAAATTCGACCTGGCTCTTAAACTCAGAGGCTTGCATAGATCGTTTTTCCCTCGGCAATAATATTCTCGCGCAGAAAACCGTGTGTGGATTCGAAGTCAATCAGGTTTAAACGCCGCTTCGCATGCATCAGGCACTCGGAAAGTGCGCGAAAATAATTGTAAGCCGGAATGCCTTCAAAACACAAATCAATGTCAGAGTCTTCGCGAAAATCGCCGCGCGCCATTGACCCATAAAGAATGATTTTGGTCGCACCGTGCTTGCGCAAAATGCTCTCAAAGGTTTTGAGGTCATCAGCGACATCTTCGGGGATTCGGCTGTTATACACTAAAGTCGTCATAATTTCGCCACCGCTTCAATTGCATCCACAATCTTAATATACCCCGTGCAGCGGCAAAGATTGCCGGAGATGGCTTCTTCGATCTCGTTACGCGAGGGCTGCGGGTGTTTATCCAAAAAAGATTTTGCGGTCATGATGAAGCCTGCGGTGCAGAAGCCGCATTGCGAGCCGCCGTGCTCGGCAAAGGCGCGTTGCAAAGGATGCAATTCGCCGTCGCATTTCAAACCTTCGATCGTCGTGATTTCATGGCCGAGCGCTTCGAGCACTGGCGTCAAACACGAGAGGCGCGCGCGGCCGTCGATAATGACCGTGCAGCAGCCGCACGTGCCCATGTCGCAGCCGCGTTTGGTGCCGGTGAGATTGAGGTTCTCGCGAATGACGTCGAGCAGCACGTCGTAGGGCCGCACGGCTATTTCATAGGTGGAGCCGTTTACTTTGAGGTTGACGATTCTTTTATTGCTCATGAGCTATCTCAGTAACGATGACATTTTGCAAAGCATTACGCGCTTCATTGCAAAATGATACGATCACCTCGTAACGATGTCAAGCACTATCTTGCGGCAATACCAAGCTGATCATCTTTCAACGCGGTGTAAGCTTATACAACGCGCATCAAAACCGCGTGCAAATAAAAAAACCCTCCAAGCTAAACGGCTGGGAAGGTTTTTAGTGGGGCATAGCAGTGTTATGGCGTAACCTTAAATTGCCCGCCTTCGCGTTTCATGGGCAGGTTCAAATAATTCGGAGCCAAGTCTTCTAAGTTGCCGCCGAGATTGGTTAACATCAGCGCAGGAACGGTTTGGCGGCGAAGCAGAATGTATGGAATGACTTCGTAATCGCCCGGCGGCAACGGCGAGGTCGTGAAATTAAATACCATTCCCCGTTTGTAAGGCGAACGGCCCACGCGCTGCGACTCGCTGCCGCCCGCGCCGGGCACGGCCTGCATGATATAAACCTCACTGCCAT
Organism: bacterium; assembly: GCA_041918175.1. Lineage (GTDB taxonomy): Bacteria > Zhuqueibacterota > Zhuqueibacteria > Zhuqueibacterales > Zhuqueibacteraceae > JABWAN01. Next base: position 21,662 of record JAYRWE010000016.1, on the reverse strand, counting down.
TGATACGTCGAATGAGCACCGCGCCGAGCAAGCCTGCGAGTGTTTTCGGAAAAACGACCGTTGCCGTGTCAATCGTCGCTTCCAAAGTCGTCTCCACTGCAATCGTGCCGTTATAACTTGAAGCAACCGTAGACGGGCTTACGATTGTGCTGATTCGCAGAAAACGTTCCAACGATTTTGCGTTGTTCAATTCGCCGCTTTTGCTTACCTCGCCTTGCCCATAAACAAAAGCGCCGTTGCGCGTAACAACAGAGGAGGATTTGAGCAAATAGTTCGCGACAAAAAAATACAGTTGATACACACCGGAAGCGCCGCCGCCGCTGCTTTGACTGCCAGCAGGCGGAAGAGTCAGATTGAACTCCCCTTGCGCATCCACGTATGCGCCTTGGTTAAAACTTTCGAGCCAGACATATGTGCCTTCCGCATTTCCACCATTGCCCAGCGTCACCGTACCGCGCAGCGAACGCGTCCCGCCGGAGATATCGTCGTCTCCGCCGAACGGGTTTTCAATGCAACTGAGATTCAGCAAGAACGCGGCGGCGAGCACAACAGCGAAGTAATGTTTCATGACTTTCTCTCTCAATACTGAGCGCCGACAGTGAGATAAACGCGGCGATCGCGAATGGCGATGCCTTCCAACACCACGTCGGAGTTGTTCAACAAGTTGCGGCCGCTGGCATTGGCAAAGAGCTTGAGTTTGCCGATGGAAAAATTCTTGCTCAGGTGCAAATCCAAATTGGAAAACGTGGGCAGAATAATATCAGCAAACTCGCATTGCGTGGGCGTGCCTTGATGCTCCGCTTTGACGAGGCGCAGGCGACCGATCTGATCGCCTTCTTTGAACCAATGCGCCTGAAAAGAGTAGCCGGCATGATCAAGAATAAAATTGACCGTGCGCTTCATTTCAGCTTTGAAGGGAAACGTGGCGCGATCTTCGATAAAAAAACGCGACACGCCAGCTTCGACGGTGATTTTCTTGCGAAAGAAAAACACGCTGCCCTTGCTTTCAAAGCCGGAAAGACGCGCGGTGGCGGCGTTTTCATAAAACGCGATGGGAATGCCGGGCGTAACGAGCGTGCGAAATTTGTTGTCGTAATGATTTTGAAAAAAGTTGCCGCTCAATTGCCAACCGTAGATCGAGCGATGGCCGCGAACATCGCGCGAGAGCGTGAAGCCAAGTTCGAGACTGTTGTTGCGCTCGGGATTGAGATTGGGCGAGGTCGCGGCATCCAGACATAAAAACTCCGGCACGCTGATCTGTTGAAACAACGTGGGAAACTTCACATTGGTGCCGAAGTTGAGAAAGGCATTCATGGCGAGGTTGTCGCGATAGCCGGAAAGGCTCACCGCGAATTTGAACATGGTTTCATTCCATGTGTTATCGGAGAACACGCCCGCATCGTTGGGCAAGGTTGCGCTTGTGCCGCGAATCACCGCGTCGCCTTGCTCGTCGCGCACGCGGTCGTGGCGGACGCTGACGTCAACGTCAACGGTTTGCAAAAACTCCGATTGCGGTTCGCTATGCAGTTTCGCAATCGCAACCAAACCGTGATGCTGTCGCTCCAACAGCGCGGATTCCAAACCGACTTGTTGTTCGTCGAAGTTGGTGCGCACGTCGTTGAAATCAAGCTCGGCGCGCTGCATTTGATAGCCGAAAAGCAAATCCACGCGATCAAAATAAAGCCGTTTTTCCGCGTTGATTTGCAACTCGCGGTCTTCAATGCCGCGCGTGAGCGCGCCCGTGCCGCTGGCTAAGAATTGATCTTCTTGCAAACGGCGCAACGAAGCCGACAAATCCATGCTCAACAAACGGCGCGGATTGCCGTTATACTTGAGCGAGAAGAGTTGATTGAAGTTCGACAGGTTCTCCACGTCGCGTTGATTGTCGTACTCCAATGAAGTATAAACGTACATGGCGCCGAGCGAACTCGCCGGGCGGCCATCGGGATGTTCGGAGAAACTGTAAAACAAATTTGCGGTGTGATGCATCGAAAGATTTTCCAACTCGCTATTCTCCGTCGTGGCATCAACGAAGCTGCGTTTCGAACCGCCGCGTTTGAAACTATATGAAGCATTGAGGCCTTTGAGTTTTTGATAGAGATGCACGCCCCAATTGCCGGAGCGATACGTGCCCAAACGCTGGTTTATGCGCAGCGTGTAATCTTGCTGCATTTTGGGCACGATGTTAATCACGCCCGAAAAAGCTTCTGGGCCGTAAAGCGCGGTATTGCTGCCTTTGATGATTTCAAAACGTTCGACGTCTTCAAGGTCGATCAGTGACAGGTCGAACACGTTGTCGTAAGCGCTGTTCATCTTCACGCCGTTGTAGAGCACGATGACTTCGTCCGGGTTACCGCCGCGAATAGCAACGGTTTTCTTGCCGCTGAGTTCCTCTTCCACTTGCACGCTTTGATCGGTCTTCAACAAATCGCCGGCGTCAACATAGCCGCGAATTTCGAAACTCTTGGCGTCAATGACAGCCGTGGGCTGCGGCAAATCTTTGGCGATTTCCATATTCACGACGTTCTGCGCTTCGACTTCGACGCTCGGCAATGTGATCACGCGCGGTTGCAGATAGATCGTCTTCAGCGCGCGCACGGAGTCCAGAGACACCTCGCGCGGCTCATAAGCGACATGACGAAACACCAGCGGCGCACTCGGATCACCTTCTCGCAGTCGCAACAAAAAACGTCCGGCGAAATCACTGGTGGTGCCAATCTTGGTGCCGCGCACCAGAATATTCACGCCGCTAATTTCGCGATGCGTATTGCGGTCGCGCACCGTGCCGGAGATTGAAGTCTCCTGCGCATGTGCGAGGCTGGTGCAGAGCAATGCGGCAATCACAAACAGGCGGGCATGCAGTATAATTTTGGGCATCGCTGAGTATCCTTATGCTAGGATTGAGACGCGCACAAAAAGATGATTATGCTGAAGCTATTTTCCCGGCCAAAACATTCATGATAAACACCAGCGTATTTTTGTTACAGCAGTCATGCTTTATTCCGAGAGCAACCAACAGCGCCGCGGTTATGCCAAATTGCTTTCACGGCACGGAACGAGCTACGCGGAAACCTGCAACTGCAAACGGGAGTTCGCATTGATCAGGGAGATCGCAAAACGCTCCTCGATAGGTAGCGCTACTTGCTCGCGTGGAACTAATCCAACTACCGCCGCGCCACATGCTTGCAATGCATCTGCCCTGCCCGGGCAAACGCCCCAAGGGTTTGGCCGGGCCGGGGCCAAAAGGATTGTTACGCGGACTTGCGGCATAATAGTTTTCATGATAAATGTCGAAGACGAACTCTGCCGCGTTCCCACTCAAGTCAAACAATCCAAACGGATTCGGCGGAAACTTTCCCACCGGCGCGAGGCCGCTGTAAATATCCGCGCCGCCAATGCCCTCGTAATTCGCCAGATCGTGGTTCAGTTCGCCGGTTGCCGTTCCATACGCAAGTTGTTGGCCGCCGCGCGCGGCCTTTTCCCATTCCGCTTCAGTGGGCAACCGATAACCATAAAACGCGCAAAACGCAGCGGCGCCATACCAACTCAACCGCACGACGGGGTATTGCTCATAACCAGGTGTGACTTGAAATTCATACGCATTGGTTTCGACCTGAACATACTCGATAAATTTTTCGGGGAAGAGCGTCGAAGGACAAAATTTTAGATAAGGCAAAAAACCAAACGCACCCAGCTTGCCCATGACCACGCTGGATTCATAAAAAAGCTGATCGGTGCGCAGACCGTCATTTAAGAATTTCGCATATTGGGCGTTGGTCACTTCATGTTTGCCGATTTCAAATGCATCGACATAAACTTCATGCGCGGGGCGTTGATCGCCGAAGGAACTGTTGTCGTCGCCCATAATGAAAGTGCCCGCGGGAATCGTGATGGTTTCAAACAAGTGGGCCGGCGCGGTTTGCACATTGACTTTGCTCTGCGCGCGCAACACTTGAAACGTCGCCGTCACGGCCTCTTCGCCAGTGCCGCCGGGCACGGCCTGCAGCAGGCCGTTCGCATCTATGGTCGCGGCAAGCCCCGGCGAGACCGACCATTGCACTTTGTCCGTAACGAAGGCTTGACTGCCGTCATGAAATTCTGCGCTGGCTTCATATTGCAATTTGGAGCCAGCCGCAACTTGCACCAACACGGGCGTGACGGAAAAAAACACGGCTCGCTTCGTGACTTCAATTTGCCATGTTGCTTTGTGGCCTTGATAAGCCGCGGTCACGGTTTCGACGCCAATCGAGTCGCTTGCAGGAATGAAGTTTCCACCTGCTTGCACAATGCCCGCGCGCGCAGGAGCATTGGTCCATGTTGCGTCGGCACTGACATCGCGCGAAGTGCCATCGCGATATTGGGCCACGGCGACAAGCTGTAATGTCGCGCCCGAAGCAATCGTGGGCACGCCGCCGGCAATGGTAAGCCCAGAGGGAATTGACGCAGGTGGCGTGGGTTGTTCGCGGCAACTAGTTAAAATAAAAACGAGGAAAAAAACTGCGGGCAGCAAGCGGCTTCGGTGCAGGAGAGGCATAAAAGACGACCTAGCTTAACTCAAGAACACTGCGAGGGGAATTGTGAAAACACGCTTCGATGCGTTTCAGAAGACTTGAAACTCGCCGCCGTCGCGGCGAAAAGGAATTTTGAGATACTCCGTTGTCGGCGCTTCGACGTCATCTCCAAGACTTTCAAGCAAACCGCGCGGCATGTTCTTTTGTTCGATAAAAAAATATGGAATGACTTCAAAGTCACCGGTGGGCAAAAACAATTCGCGGAAATTCGTGCCGTTCAGTTGAAACACTTGGCGGCGGCTAAACGGATCCTGGCCAATGATGAGGCGATCGCGCGTATCCGCGCCTTCATCGGGAATGTCGATATAAATTTTTCCGGTTTGCCGATGGCGAAAGAAGATGCCGCCCAATAATCCGCCAACGGATTTGGGCACGACGATTCTTACACTATCTCCCGTTGCGCGAAACGTGCTTTGCATGTCAATCGGGCCGTCATAAGTTTGTGCGACCGCGGGCGGGGCAACGATGGTGGTGATGGTGAGAATTTTAAACAGGCGAATCGGTTCCTGCAAATTTCCGTTGGCGTCAATGCCGGCATGGCCATACTCGAACAATCCGTCACGCACCACAGTTGCCATCGAGTCGAGGCCATAATTCGCAACGTAAAAGTACAATTGAAACACGCCATTGACTTTGGCGTTGCCCGGCCCTACTAATGTATTCGGAATTACGATCTCAAATTTGCCGAGGCTGTCGGTGCGCGCGCTCAAATTGACGCCTTCCAACCAAACATAAACGCCGGCGCGCTCGTCTTGACGATCGTCAAGCTGCACTTCGCCACGAATAAAACGCGACACCGGCCGAATCTCGCTGTCAAAGGGCGAGTCGGTGCAGCTCTCCCACCACATGCAACCGGCCATGAGCACGGCGAAACTCACAATGCGCACCTGATGACTCATGCTGCAACTCTCCTAACGCAAATAGCGCTGCCAATTCGAATCTTGCAATTCGCCGCGTTTGGTGGAATGCACCAATTCCAGATCGCCATAACCCAAACGTTCGACGAAAAGAAATTGCACACCGTTCTCAATGCTATAGTAATACCAAATCTCGTGCGGCTTGGTGTCGCCCGTGCTGGTGTTGCGCTCGATTTCATCGGGCTTGCCGTATAACACATAAACGCGACCGCGATTGGTTTGCCAGCCTTCGCGCCCGAGCGCGGCATATTTTTCATTGGCCACAGCGACACGCTGCAAATACTCGACGCGCGTAATCGGCGGCCAGTCATTTTTGCCCTTCGCCACCTCGCTCCAAAAGTTGACGAGAAATTCGCGCTTGCCCGATTCTGAAGTGAGCGACGCGTACATTTTGATTTCGTCTTTGTTGGCAAGATATTGCGCCTGACGAAACTCCGTGTTCATCGCGTCCAGCGAAAGGCGCACGAGGCCGCTGACATCGGAAGTAATGGCCGCCGTGTTCTCCGCGGTTTTGAGATGAGGATTATAAATGTAAATATCGCGAAAAGTATCGACGACGTGTTGCTCCGCTTGGTTCAACAAGACGACATGCAGACGATATTTCGCGGAAGGCAAGGTCGTGACATTGGTCGTGCCGACGTCCACGGCGTTTTTCACGCCAAATTTTTTCTTCTTGGTCGTGGCCTTTGCTTCTTTGCCGTCGGAGCCAGTGATTACGGTTTTGACGCTGTACGTTTCTTCGGGGTTGAGATTATAGAATTCAACATAATGAAAGATGACTGGCGCCGTCGCTGAGCCGAACAGAAGTTGCGGGTTCGGCATAACTTCCAACGCATTTTTATAGAACAAATCTTCTTTGCGCGTGGAAGCGGTGATATTCTTGCACAATTCAATATCGCTTACGCCCACTGCTTCGGGATAGGCATTGATTTGAAAGCTGAAAGTGGTGCTGTCGCGACGCGCTGCGTCGAGCGAATCGGTCGACGCCACTTCCAAAGCGTATTCGCCGAGCGGCAACGTAAAGCCCGCTTGCGTCATCACCGGATAACTATACCAAGTTGCCGCGGTATCCGCTTCGCTGATGTGCAACGTCGTGCGTCGCTCAACGACGATTTGATTCGACTTTTTATCTTTGAAGCGCGTAAGCAGCTTGACGCCGCCATGGTATTTGGCGTTCGCAAAATGATAGCGCAACAAGCGCGGGTGAAAACCATAGTAGACTTCAAGATAGCCGGATTGCGCATCATTGCGGAAGCGGGCATAATCGACATCAAGCGTAAAGCGGCGACCCGCGGCCGGAGCTAAATCTTGCGCTACAACTTGACCTGCGGCGAAGCACGCGAACAGAAGCAGCAGAATATTTTTTTTCATAGTGCCGGCCTTTCGAAACGATATGAAAGCAAGTTAGCGAGCACGCGAAACGCGCCCGCGTGAACGTTCAACCATTGCGGCTGCAATGCGAGATCGACATAAAGCATGCCGCCCGCACCTTCCGGCTGCGCAACCACGAGCGGGCTACCGTTTTCAGCCTCTAAAAGAACAAGCGCCGAAGCTGAAGTGACCTCGAGTGCATTATAGGCGCGCTGAAAAAGCCATTCTTGCCAATCTTCGGGGCGCAGTCGATTCGGTTGCTGCAGCCGTCCGGCTGTGCGCTCACGCACGGCAATGCCGGCATCCCATTGCTGCGTTGCCGTCAGTCGTAATCCCGCGAGCAGCGGCTGTTGATTCCAGGCCTCCGCATCTTGCGCGAGCACGAGAACACGTCCGCCGTTTGTCATGAAGCGGGTGAGCGTTGCGGGCAAATCGCTCAAACTTTGGTTAAGCGTCAGCACGCGCCGATCAAGAACCAAGACACTTAAACCTTCGAGTTGTTGCACAAAATCCGCGTGAGTAGGCATCACAATCGGGGTCAAACCTAGACGTCGTATAGCCTGCACGGTCGGGCTTTGCTCTTGCGCAGCAAGCACACCGACTTTCAAATTGCGATCAATTTCAACGTCAAATTTTCGAGCTGCAAAATTCGCCACTTCCAAATCGGCGATTCGCAGCGGCAACAAATAGCTTCCCTCTTCGGGCGGCTCATTCCAATAGAGCTGTAGAGTATCGAGATGTGTTTTGCCTTTTCCCGGCAGACGAAACGGCCCAGCGCTGGAAGAAGCCAATTCGTGCTGAACCCACAAAGTGTCGGTGACTCCGTCGCGCGAAAAATTCGTCAAGCGCACGGCCAATTCTTCGCCGGGAAAATAGCGCACGATGGGCGTGAGCACTTCCGTAACGAAGCGCGGGGCATATTGCATCTTGACTTCGGCACGATAAACAAAACTCTCTTCGCGCTTGTTTGATTGATGAATCACAAAGAGCAACACGCCTTTGTTCGCGGAATTGGCCTGCTGCACGTGCAATGCGCCCGGAAAAGTATACGGCAAATTTTCCGGCGAAAGCAGTCGATAAGGTGGATCCGTACGCAGCGGCAACTTGTTTTCAATATTTTCATCAACGACCCAACCGCGTTCCATGAAGCCAAACAACACGGAAGTGACGCCGCCTTCGCCGAGGCCTTTGACTTTATCGATTTTCAGATAATTCACTTGCCGATCGGTAACGACGGAATCGGAGAGCGTGAAACTCACTTCGATGCCGAGCAGCGTGCAGCGCAGATCTTCTAATTGTTTGTTCCAATGCAGAAGCCGACGCCGCTCGAATGATTCTAAAAATGCGGGTTGCGACAAGAGCACACTCACCGAATCGCGCAGACTCGCAATCTCCCACATGATTTCATTGCTTTTCCCTTTGCGCGCGTCCGCGACCAGCCGTTGCACCCGGCGCTCAAGACTGTTCAGCTTTTTCGTCGGCGGCAAGGGCAATCCCAGATTCTGCAGCTCCTCGCGCGCAACGTGCGCCGGCCAGAGCTGCATGTAAGTGGGGTCGCCGCTTTGCAACCAAGCTTGACGCTGCTGCGGAATGGACGTGTAAGCGCGGCTCGCTTCTGCCGCCATCGTGCGATAGTCTTTCTTCCACAGAGAATGAACTTCTGCAATCGGCAGAGACACACCTCCGGGAGCTTCGTTCCAAATGCGCGCAACTTTCCATGGCCCGGTGGCTAAGCCCGCAGCGTAATTCACGGACATTGTGTCTGCGCGTTGCACGGCCGCGGAAAGGTCCGCGAGCAAACAATGTTGCGCCCAATTCTCTTCGGATTGTTGGTGCAGCGTTGGGCGAGCAACGAGAATGATATCCGGTCGAAAATGTGAGAGCAAACGCAGCAAGCGCGTTTGCACAGAATCGCTTGGCCAACTTGCTCGCACGGTTGCCGAATCGCGGGCCGCGGTGACGTCGGACAAATTCAGAAAATAAGCTTCACCGCCAATTACATTGAGCGCAGCCGCGGCTTCGGTGCGAAGGTTCGCGGCGAAATAGGGCGGAAGCTCGCCGCGCACATCGCTCATGCCGGCTTCTCCATTGGAGACGTATGCGCTCATAATTTGCGCGCCGCGAGCGAAACGGAAATACGCCAATCCGGCCAAGTCTTCTTGTCCGGGGCGCAATGCCAAAGAAAGCACTTTAAAATCATTGCCAAGATCTAGCGTGCGCTGCTGCACGGCATATTCGCCGACTTCGGGAAAATAAGATTTAGGAGGCGCAGCGCGTTCGCAGGAGGAAAAAACGAAAAACAGAAGCGATAATGAGATCAGCTTGGATAAATTGGATAAAAACGATACCGAAGAAGAGGTTTGAATCATTGCAGTTCCATATTTTCGTTCCAGAAATGCGTGTCGTTTATTCTTAGCCGGAGAAAACTTCTATGCCGAAAGCGCATGCCCATTCATTGTCGGCTGCACAAGAATGTGGTAACCATAATCATCTAAAATATTAATTCCCATCTCGCCCGTGAACTCGAATAACTGCATTTCGCGTTCTATCGTCGATGGGGTCGTCACCATTATCCACAGAGTGTTCGGCCCGTCCGGGCTTTCCACAACTTCGAGAAATTCGATTTCAGGGAAATGCTTTTGCAATTCATTGACATAGTTGTCGACGATTTCTTGCTGCTTATGATTGAGGGACATGAGGCAACTCCTTAAACAACCTTTCTAAAAAATCCTTCTATTTACGCCCGCGATACACCCGCCAGCCTCGCTCGCCCTCAACCAAATTAAAATAGTAAAAGATAAAATCAAGGCATTTGCTCCCAAGTGGGTAATACCTCAGTTATATGTGGAGTAACGCAGGCATTCTGCCTGCAGACAAGAGGTCTACGCTACGTTCTCCACCAATAACTGAGATATTACCGGAGCGTTTTTCAATGGTATCAACCAATGGCAAAACACCTGCAATGCCGTTATCAAAAGTTTTCGCGAGCAAACTTGAAAACAACCCAACAGATCTCGCCATGAACAACAAAGGCTGCCCAAATCGGGCAGCCTTTGCAAATTTTCACTGCTTTTGTAGTCCCCGCCCCTTGTGGGCGGCTTTCGAAACCAATGAAATTGCGGCTTCAAAGTGCCCCACAAGGGGGCAGGGCTACGAAATCATTAGAAGCCGAAGCGGAGCGTAAACATTTGATTGCTGTCGAAGAATTCGACGGAGCGATAAGCATAATCCAGGGTCAAGTCCACAGATTCGGTTTTGAGGAAGATACCGAAGCCCGCGGTAGGCCCAAAGATTTGTTCGTCGGTTTCTTTGGTCGGCGAAACTTCCATACCGCCGCGCGCCGCCAATTGAAGTTTGTCCATCGCATACACGGCTTCGCCGCCGAAACGATAACCGTCGAGGCCGAGGTTATTGTTCGCGAATGCGCTGTTCAAGCTCCATTTCAAATTTTCATTGACGCTACGTTCGTAGGCCAAACCGATTTCCACAGAGGAGGGCAATTCGAAGCTGGCCGCTTCCACGGTGTAAAATTGCTCGGGACGTTCGCCTTCAGCCGAGGTACCACGGCGCAACAAGCCCGGGCCGCTGAAGCCCATTTGCGGACCAATGTTTTTCATGGCCACGCCCATGTGCAAGCCTTTGATGCCGGCCAAGCTGTGATATTGCACGCCGAAATCAAGCGCAAAGCCGCTACCCGTGACACGACCCATTTTCTCAGAAATCAATTTGATCGTACCACCAGCGGTGATCGCGTCCGTGAACGCGCGGGAGTAACTCATGCCCACGGTCACAAATGCCGGCGAGTAGGTTCTGCCCGCACGGCCTTCGGGATCATCATTGGTCGTTAACGCGATTTCGCCAAGGTCCAGCGAACGCACGCTGAGCGCGAGCACGCCGAAGCCGCCGAAGTTCACGCCGACTGCGCCATAGTTCAATTGCGTATCGCCAATGTAGGACATCGTCGCAAACATACCTTCCGCGGAAGAGCTGATACGGCCCAAGCCCGCCGGATTCCAGTGCAACGAAGAGAGGCCGGCGCTTGTTGCCAAGCCTGCGCCGCCCATAGCCAACTCGCGCGAACCGACCGGAATCAATAATTCCGAGGCCGAGGCCGTGCCGATACGCGTGTTTTGCGAAATATCGCTATCCTGCGCCGCGAGCCGTTCCGACATCACGGTCAGCGCCACGCAGAGCATAAACAAACCAGCCACAACTTTTTTATTCATGACATTTTCTCCTTCAAATTGAGGATCGTGTAGCGCAAGCATCCGGGCAGCAACGTGCAAGCTCAGAGGCGTGCGCTACGATTACTACAATTTGTCTGCGTGACGCTTAGAATACTTGCAACACTTCTTGTTCTTGGATAACCGCGAACTTCACGACCTTGCTCACGGCTTGACCTGTTGCCGGCAACGTGGCTTCGATGTACGCGATGTACATACCCGTAGCCACCGGCAAGCCGCTGGTGTTCAACAAATCCCAGCGTTGGAATTGCGAAGAATTGCCCGCTTCGGTCTTATCAATCGTGCGGACCAGTTGACCTGCCAAGTTGAAGATACGAATCTTCGCATTGGGCGGCAAGTTGTTGAAGGTGACGAAGCGATTGAGGCTGTTGGTTTCCGCGGGGTTGAACGCATAATACGGGTTGGGATACACACCGATATCGTTCGCGCTCGCTTTTTGCGATTCCGCGGTCACAGTCGGGGCCGCGGTTGTGAACGTGAATTTGTCTTCAACCGTGTTCGGCTTGGTGGTGATGATTTGGAAAATGGTGCCCGTTTCCGGCAGGGCTTGGTTCAAGTTTGCCGGATAACTGGCGTCGGAAACACTGCCACCATTCCAGTTGACAAATACGACACGGCGCAAGGTCTCGTTGGCAATCAACGCTTCGCCAGAACCTTCTTGTGCAAGTTCCGCTGCTTCCCAAGCTTTGTAACCTGCATCGCCAGGGGTTTCGTTCGTCGGCGTTGCAAAGTAAATCCAATCCGAATACGGATCGTTGTCGCCGCCGGAAACGGAATGTTCTGCGCCACCGTTGATGTGCGCTTTCGGAAGATTAAACGTACCGCTTTCATCATCATCCAGCAAGTGCGGGATAAAGCGCACATCGTCACTCGGATCGTTTTTGCGGGAATCACCGATTCTCCAAATTTCAAACGGAACCTTGAAAGTCTTCCCCGTTTGATAAACATCATGCGCATATCCGCCGGCTTCAGTAAAACGGACTTCCCAATCTTGCGGGATAATTCGCGGCCAGTTGCCACCGCTGTTTGAAACACGGGTTAAGAAAACACTGAACGCTGCACGTGTTCCGTTGGCATCGTCAGCAGTATGGATGCCCCACTCGCCCGCGCCGACTTGCTGATTCTCGGAAGGACGGTCAGCGCCGTTGAAGAACGGGAAACCATTGTCATTGAAGGCGAAGCAACCGATTTCCGGCGGATCAAGCTTACCGGCACCGTTTGCGGTAACAAGAAAATTCTTAAAGCTATTCGGCGCACCGGTTACGCGGAGTTGGAAACCGTCGGTGAAGAGGTAATTATCATCGCCGCTTTGGTTGGTTTGATCTGCCAACGCGACGCGGTTTGCCGTAACATCTTTCAACGTCCAGTTGGTGCCACCCGCGCCGTTGTCCGCAAAGGTGACTTCATAGGTGTGGCCGGTCAATTTCGAAGGATCAGACACGATTGGAACCGCATTACCGTCGCTGCCGCCGGTTACGTGCGTGGCTTTCGCCGCGGTGTCACCTTGGGCCGCGGTCAGTTGCGCGCCAAACGGCACTTTCGGAATCACCGTGATAATGGTCGGCTCGGATTCCAAATATGCCGGCAAGAAGCCTGCTTGCGTCGCGCGGCTGTACGCCGTCACTGCGAAGTAGTATTCTTGACCATTATAGAGTTTGTCAATATCTCTGACAAAATCACGCGTGGTGCTGAAAATTCTGGTAATGCCGGAGTTCGTACCGAACGCCACAGGCTTGAACAAAACCTGGCCGGAAGAAACATCGAATTGTTCATCCAAAATAACCGTCGGGTCGGCAGTGAGATCGTACGTCACGACACGTGTTGCTTCCGACAAAGAAGCACCACGGCTGGGAAATTGATACAGGTTGTAACCTTCAAACCTGTAGGTACCAGGTTCGTTCACTTTGGTTTCCGTATCCGCAACGCGAGCGGCATTGCCACCCCATTGCAGAATGACTTGGCCGTCCAACTCGCCAACTTCGACGATGGGTGCGGAGGGCGGCTTCGGAACTTGGAACACGGCGTTATAGGTGTTTTGTGCAAAGCGGTCGTTGAATTTCATAACCGCAACGCTGGAGAGACGGTCAGCGCCCATACCGGCAACATACGCCACCGTGAACTCTTGCGTTTCGCCCGGGGAAAGCTTGAACGGGCCCGTGCTGAGGTTGATACGACGATCGCCAGGAGCGAAAGAGTATTGCTGGCCGAGACCATCAAGGAAGCCGGTTTTCGCGATGGGATCGCCGGAGAGCGGGAACTTATCCGGCGTCACGCCCGGCGGGAAGGGATAAAACTCATCCACATCGCCGTCTTTAGGCGCAAAGCCGCGCAACATCTTATACCAACGCAAAGTGCCTTGCGTATAGCTGCGGGGCGGATCGGAGATCGGAGCACCAGCCGAGAAATACGAGAACGACGTCATCGGCAGGTTTTCAAAATCATTGATGCGCTTCAAATCGAACACCGCGGTTTTTCCCGGAGCCGGCACAATGGGGCCAGCCAAGAAGTCAAAACCAACCGCGGGCGGGGGCAGCTTGAAACCACGATATTCCGTGTCAACGGCTTGACCATTGTAGGTGAAGCCCATGCCTAAAGCCACATCGCAACCGGAAATATCGTCGCCGGCATTGCCGAGATCGATGTCGGCCCATTGCGCGACGTACACTTCATCAAGATAGAAAGAGCCTTTGTTGCCAGCGGCGTCAACAACCACGCCACCTTTGTTGATCAACTTCACACGTTTGAAATAGATGTTGCCAAGCGCGTCGGTGCGTTTATAGCCCCAGATCGTCACTTGGATTTCCAAGCCCATCGGCTCAGAGCCTTGCAAACGCAAGGTGGAGTTGGCATCCAAATCGTTGAACACCGTCCACACCACTTGGTCGGCAGGAGAGTTGGGGTCAGCACCCGCAACACCCGGCTCGTCGTAATTGCCGGCGATGAGGTTTTCAACTTTGAAATTGTCGCTGAAAGCCGGCGGTGCATCATATTGACCATTGCCATTGCGGTCAATATACGGCGCGCCGTATTGCACGGGCCAGTTGGCCCAATCCGCGGCGTACTGATCTTTAATGGTGTTGACCATCGCGTCAGTCACGTCGTTGACGTTTTGCAATTCATTGGTTTCTTGCGCGTCACGACGCAGTTCATCCGCGGTCATAATCGTATAGTCGCGGCGAACACGATAGATGCGCGTGTCAGCATCGGAAGGGCTGGCGGCCACTGCGGTCGCGCCGGAGCCGATGATGCGGCCTTCACGCGTGCCGACTTCGTAGTTGGCACCGCCAACGCGAATGAGCTGACCGTTCGGAGCGGGTTGGGTCAATGCCGCATCGGCATAACACTTCGCGCCCCACATGACGCCGTTTTGATAATCGCTGGAGCCGGTGCCGCGCGGAAAATAGGTACCGTCATCCGCTTTGGGAGAATGCGAAGATTGACCATCGCTCCGGTACCAAGTCCAGAGGTTGTTGATGTTCAAAAGTTGATAACGCGGCGTGCCGTTGATTTTAGACAAAGAATTGGTGCTGCGTTCTTTGCTTTCACCGGCAGGACGCTCGGCCATGGCGCTCGTTCCCAACATACCGACAGCCAGGAACGCGGCCATGAGTGATTTAAAAGTCTTTTGCATAGCTCGTAACTCCTTTTTCTGTTTTCAACAAAACCTTTCAACCTTCGTAGCCCTGCCCCATGTAGGGTATTGTGGGAAGCATGACTTTTTGCTCGATACAGTCGCCCACAAGGGGCGGGGACTACGATTGCAAGGTCATCGAATTTTAGAGTTCCAGCTTCAGGCCCAAACGGATTTGGCGCGGCTGACCATAAAGATCAAGACCGGTGGCATTGGAATAGGCCCAACGGTTCGCTTCATTGATCGCGCGATAGAAATCCTCATACTGCGGGATATCGACGAAAGAATTCGACAGCGGATTGCGCAACCAACCGTCGTCTTCGGCCGTGCCCGTGTTGGGATACACGTTGGTAATGTTCTTGGAATCAAGCAAGTTCAACACGTTGACATACACTTCGGCGTTGAGCTTGTTCAAGCTGATCTGACGGCTGAGGTTCAGATCAATGTTGAAATTGAACGGTGTGGCCGAGCTGTTGATCGGCTCAATGGGGTTGCGGAAACGCGCATCTTGCAGCGGATAGACGCCGATATTCCACGGGCTGGCTTGGCCAAGCGTCGCGATTTCGGAAATCTGAGTATAAGCATGGCCGCTGTTAAAGGTCATGATCGCGTTCAAGCCCGTGCCTTGCAGAATCGAGCCGCCTTCGTTTCTCGCGAAACGATAGTCAAGAATGATGGAGCCGCGATGGCTTTGGTTAAAGTTGAGCGGATAGGTCAACACCGGATAGCGAGTCGAGCCGTCGCTCACAGCCACGCGGGTGGAGCGGCTATCGGAGCCTGTGCCGCGCGCATCGGAGAGCGTATAGTTCACTCGTGCCTGCAAACGCTTGGTGCGGCGCAGTTCGAGCGTTAATTCCAAACCTTTGACCGTGCCAAAATCGCGATTCAACAAACCGGACAAAATCGTGGAGCCGGCCGGAATCTCTTGCGTGCCGTCAGCCACGATACGATCCCAACGCAATTGATCCAACAGGTCTTTATAGAAACCCGTCACCGTCAATGCGAAGTTATCGGAAAGCGATTGCCGAATACCCATTTCATATTGCGTGGTGCGTTCGGGTTTCGCGGTGAAACCGGCATATTGACGACCGCTGCCATAGGGCGAACGGGTGACCGGGCTGATGGATTCGCTCAGGTTGCGATTGCCCGTGAACACGTCGGTCAATTGCGCCAATTGCACGTATTTGCCATATGTGGCATAGAACACGGTGCGATCAGTTACGGGGAAGGAGAAGTTGACGCGAGGCAGGAAGTAGTCATTGGCTTCCGAGGTGGTCAACTGGGATTCATCGACATAGTTTAAATTTTCGTCGAACGCCGGATTTTCCAAATTGGTCGGCGCCAACGCGTCGGTGGAGATTCTTTCGTAACGCATACCCAAGTTCACGACGAGGTCGCGGTACTCGAGTTTGTTTTGGACGTAGAAAGCCGCAAACAACGGATGGCGCGGGCCGTCTGCGCCGGAGTTGACTTTGTTGCCGTCGCTGTCATAGCCGAAAGCATTGATGGCGCCAGCGCGCGCGATACGAACTTTGCGTTCCAACTCGCTGGCAAACGTGCGCACCGTGTTGCCGTCTTTGCCGTTCAGATAAGTCAACAAGCCGGTGATATCGTTGACATCAAACTGACGCATGGTCCAACGATCGACACGACCGCCGACTTTGATTTCCCAACGCTTTGAAACTTGCGAGGTGAAGTCCAAAGAGGCGCCAAGGTTCGCTTGGCTATTATTGAAATAGCCATTGGTAATGTTGTTCGGGTGATTGAAGGTAAAGGCATTGATGGTGCTATAGCCGCGCGGCGCCTCATAACGGCTCAAGAATTCGCCGTAGCCGGCATTCGCATTGGCGGTGCTGTCGCGATAGAGCATATAGTTGTCGCCAAAGCCTTCATCGAACTGCGAGAAATCACGATTCGAATAAGAGATCGCAGCTTCATAGAACGTGGTCGGATTGAGCACGTGTGTGACTTTGAAATTGCCCAAGAGATTCTTGGTTTCTTGCTTGGGCAAACGAAGCTGGAAGGTATTGGCAAGCGCGCCCGGCCAGGTGGTGCCCGTCAGGTTTTCCAGTTTGCTATAAGTTCCCGTAAGGCGGAACTTCAACGCATTGCTGAGATCATAGGTCAACGTACCGTTGAAGGAGTTGTCCAAACGATAGTTGCGCGGCAAGGCGTTTTCTTCATAAACGACAGAACCGGGAAGGTCAATGCCCTTCACGGTGCGACCGTCGTTGTTATCCGTTTTCAAGCTATCAAAACGGAATGCGTCAATGTAGCGCAATGAACGATTGCGGAAGTAATTGTGTTGACCGGCCACAAAGAACTTCATCTTGGACATGACCGGGCCGCTCAACGTGAGAACGCCATTGCGGAAACCGAAGGAAGAGGTGTTCAAGAATTGCTCGCCGGGTTTGGCAAAATCATCCGTGCGATAATCAATGCTCGCATGGAAATCTTGGCTGCCGGTCTTCACCGTGGTACGAACCACGCCGGAGTTGGCGCCGCCAAATTCCGCGGTATAACCGCCGGATTGCAACTGCATTTCTTCGATGGCTTCTTGAATAACCGTGGCGTTTTCTTCGTTGTTGAACGGATTGATCGCCGTTGCACCGTCAACAAAGTAGGCTACTTCGCCCGCGCGACCGCCGCGGATGTGCAAATTGCCGTTTTGCTGCACCGTGCCGGCGCTCAACGCCAGAATGTTTTGCACGCCACGAATCGGGAGACTTTGAATGTCTTCCGAAGTGGTCAGGCGCACGGTGTTCGTGGTATTGCGTTGCACCAGAGGACGTTCAGCCACAACTTCGACGGCATCAGCTTGCACGTCGGAAGTTTTCAACTGATAGTCCTGCGTCGTGGTCAAGTTCGCGCTCACGCGCACGTTTGACACCGACAGACCTTGATAACCGATATACGACACTTTCACGGTATACACGCCCGGCGGGACGCTAAGAATGACATAATCGCCATTCAAGTCTGCCGAAGCTCCGAGCGTCGTTCCATCGACCTGAACGCTCGCGCCGATCAGCGGCTCGCCCGAGTCTTTATCCGTGACGCGTCCGCGCAATTTACCATCTTGCGCCAACGCTAAACACGGAACCAAGACCAACAGGCAGAGGGACAACCACAGCTTACCACGATTCATTGTACCTCCTGCATTTGATGAAATGAAGGGTTGGGGTAATTGATACACTTACTCTTTGCGCACAACCGCAGCGCAACGTTTAAATAAATTCTAAAAAAGTGTGCAACGTTTTTGCAGCTTGCCACGTCTATATTGCAGAGAAAAAGCAAAAGGCCTCGTCCGGTCTTGCACAGACACGGATTAAAAAAAGCCCTTGCATTTTCCAGAACTAGGCTATCGATACATGACTTGCCGGTCGGTCGATAGCCTATTTTGTTTTATTGCACACAAATCAAAAAAAGAGACAACACTGCCTTAGCACGGAAAACCACTGCGAAATGAAATCACTATTGGAAATTTAAACCGGGATAAGCGATAGAAGAAATGACACGATACGATGGAATCATTCAATTGCAAGATCAGGCTCAAAATCAAATCACCATTTTAGAGTGATGAACCAGGATTACAAAAACTGCAATCAATGAAAATCGTCTCGTTTCCGGCGGTTCCTTCGCCGGAAGTAGTGAGACTGGGAAACGAGGTTTTTTTCAGGTAAGTTTTTTCCATCCTCCGGGCCCCCAAGTCGAGCTTGGGAAGCTGACTTAGGCAACCGCGATACATCGCGTTGCTTTTCAACAAAAAAAATGCCACTACGTTTTCCATGCAATCTCTCCGTCTAAAAAAACATCCGAAGCAAGCAAAGTAAGGATTTATGGCGCATCATCCATTCCCATTTGCCTGGCGACCTCTTTACAACAACGACATTTTTTGCATAGAAGCCGGATTCCGTTTGCACAGCACGACAACAAACGGTTTGTCACCCGAGCTAACTGACTTGCATCTATTGCTTCTACGAACGCATCTAGCTTTGTACAAGAACGTGCTTCCTTTTCCAATCCCGAACGAACTACACCAATAAAACTTTCTCCCGCATCGGTGGAAGGCGATTTTCAAATTTGTTCATCATCATAGGATGAGGCCATTGCTTTTAAATTGCGCTGCAACTCTTAGAACCCAAATCACTGTTGTGCAAACCTTGGAGTCTGCAATGAAAATCTTTTCAGGAAAGACGTTCCCATTGTTCTCCGCTTACGTAATGGTGTCGTTATTTTTGATCAGCACTTCGCTTCAGGCGCAGAACTGGCCGCAGTGGCGCGGTCCCGCACGTGATGGGCACGTAACAAACTTTATTCTGCCCACAACCTTGCCGGACAGCCTGCACCGTATTTGGCGCGTGCCGGTCGGCGCGGGTTTATCCTCGCCAGTGGTTGCAGATGGAAAAATATTTCTTCTCACACGGGAGAGCGAAGACGAGGCGGTCTCATGTTATGAGTTGACGAGCGGAAAATTGCTTTGGCAGCAACGCTATAGCGCCCCCTTCATTCCCAATGTGCAAGCCATGAGCACACGGCTCTTCCCGGCCTCAAAAGGGCGCGGGCCGTTTGCCACGCCGTTTGTGCATCAAGGCTTTCTCTACACGCTCGGGGTCGATCGCATGCTCTCTTGCTTCGATGCCAAAACCGGCGTGCTGCAATGGCAAAGGCATTTGCTCAAACAACAAGCTCCGGAAAAGTTGGTTTACGAATGCCCGAAATGCGGCTGCAGCGAGGACGGAAAAGAATTTTCACAGGCCGGTGAATGCCCCGCGTGCCGCATGCCGTTTAGCACGAAAGGCTTGGAAACCTCCGCGACACTGGGCGGCGGCAATTACTACGGCGCATCTTCTTCCCCGCTCATCGCCGGCAACCTTGGCATTGTCAATATCGGCAATCTCGAAGGCGGGGAGGTGATTGCATTCGATCTCAAAACCGGCAAGGACAAATGGAAATGGCTTGGCTCGCCGCCGTCCTCTTCCTCCCCAATACTTGCAAGCTTGTTCGGTGTGCCACAAGTCCTCGTGCTCACCCGAGAGCATCTCGTTGGGCTTGAGGCGAATAATGGCGCAGAGCTTTGGCGCTTTGCCATCGAATCAAATGCGCAAATCGTCACGCCGATTGTCTTTGAAGACTTGGTGATTTTTTCCGCCTATCGCAGCCCCACCACTGCGATGCGCATCAAAAAAGAGAACGATGCCTGGTCTGCGGAAACTGCGTGGAGCACGAGCGAAGTCACGCTCTATACGAGCACGCCAGTGCTCGTGGACGATAAACTTTACGGCCTCTCCTATGCGAATCGTGGGCAATTCTTCGCAATGGAGGCGCGCACGGGCAAAGTGCTATGGACAAGTGATGGCCGCCAAGCAGAGGGCGCGGCAATTCTCAACACGAACACAGCGCTCATCGCTTTGACCGATGCCGCGAAACTCCTCGTGCTTGCGCGCAACGCGACGAGCTATCACGCGCTCAAAACTTATCAAGTTGCCGAAAGCCCAACTTGGGCGCATCCCGTACTTTGGAATAAATTTGTCTTGATTAAAGACGAAACGCAGCTTACGCTCTGGCAAATGCAATGAATGCGATGACGAAGCATGCGCCTCACCTATCAAGAATATCGCCCGCGCAAAATTCTCAACGTGCAGCGCCATGTTGACGGGCCGTGGTTTTGGACGAAGTACAGCGCGCATCCGTATATCGGTTGCCGCTCGGGCTGCGAGTTTTGCTACTTGCGCGGCGAACGCTATCTCGGCAAACGCGATCCGAACACATTCGACACACTCATTCAAGTGAAGCTGAACGCCGCGGAGCTGCTGCGCCGTGAGTTGTTCGGCCTCAATCCCGAGGTGCTCGCGTGCGGCGATTGGCAACAGCCCGCGGAGGATCGTTATCGCCTTTCGCGCGCCATGCTCGAAGTCGTGCGCGAATATTCCTTCCCCCTCTTCATTGTCGAACGCTCCCCTCTCCTGCTCCGCGATTTGGATTTGCTCATCGACATTAACCAACGCGCATGGGTCGGCGTGGTTATCAGCTTCAGCAATCTTGATTCAAAATTAAAACAAGCCTTCGAGCCGCGCAGTCCTGGTTTGCAGCGCCGCTTGCATTTGATGCAAGCGCTCGCGCAAGCTGGCATACTCGTGGGCGCCTCGCTCATGCCCATCATTCCCTTTACCGGCGATGACGACGCGCATTTGGAAAAAGCCGTGCGCGCGACGCAGGAGCACGGCGGCCAGTTTGTGCTCGCGGGCGGGATGTCCATGTCCGGCGTGCAAGCCGAACGCACGCTCGCCGCAGCGCGCACTTTCGATCCCAATTTAGAAACACAATGGCGTCAACTTTTTGGCGTGCAAGATGGTCTTACACAGAGCCAGAACGTTTCGCGCGCCTATGCTTCGCGGCTCGGCCTGCGCGTGCGTGAGCTTTGCGAACGCATCAGCTTGCAAGATCGCATGCCGCGTTATATCCCTCCCGGGCCTTTGGCCATAAACAAACGCATCGCCGAAAAACTTTTTATAAAAACCTACGAATACGACTTGTCGCTCGCGCCGCCTTCGCGGGTTTGGGCCTATCGCAAAGCTGCATGGACGATAGACGAGTGGCCGCACAGCATCGCTGAAGTATTCGCAACGCGCGGCGAGCGCGGCTTGCAAACGCTGCCGGAGATTTCATCCGGCATTGCGGCGGAGATTGCGCAATGGCTGCGATAATGCAAAACGATTCCTCTCGTACCCAAACTCCGTTTGGGAACGCGCTTGTAGTTGAAACTCCGTTTTTTCTCGTTCCCAAACTTCCAGCCTGTGTGAAAATGTACCTTGCGTTCCCTTCCTTTGACGGCGTATCTTCTTACCGACCAACCAAAGGAGGAAGTGATGCGTTACATTCAAGGCGTCAACCGCAATCAAACCTTGCGCTTGCCGGAAACGCTGGACGA
>JAYRWE010000015.1:0-41233 GCA_041918175.1 bacterium | reverse complement strand
GGGGTTCGTATCAATTGGGTGGCAGCCCCGTTCACGGGGCTTGCATCTCCTAGCCTGATGCTTCAGCATCAGGCGAAAGCCGGCGCGAGCACCGTGCAAAATTCAGGTACTCGCCGGCGATACTGCCCCGCGCTTGCATTGATGCTCGCAATAACGGCCACAAAATTAGCCGCTTTTTTTGTCTTGTCGCTGCTTCACCGAGGGTTCTTCTCCGCTTGTTTACCGCGGTGGCCTCTTCAAGCGAGCTGACTTCAAAGCGACGGCATCCCGCCGCCAATCGAACTGCCCCATAAACTAACGCAAAGGCAGCACGCACGCGGAACTGATGCGTTCGCTGAAATATTTCGCCACGCTTTCGTCTTTCGTGAAATAAAAAATCTGCTGGGTTTCGGAGAGCAGATGAAACACTTCGAGCGCGGAGACGAGACGTTGCGAGTCGGCATGCGCGAGCGGGTCATCGCAAAAGAGCGGAATGGTTTCGCCGGTTTGCGCGAAGAGGTCTACGATCGCAGCGCGGAGCAGGAGGTACACTTGCTCGCGCGTGCCAAAGCTGAGACGTTCCAATTCCACCGGCGCGAGTTGTTCGCTGTTGAGCACGCGCACGTCAAAGGTTTCGGGGTCGATCATGGTGCCGGTATAACGTCCGCCAGTGAGCGTGCCCAAATGCCGTCCGACAAATTCGTTGAGCTTGGGCACGAAGTCGCGATGCAATTTCTGCGCGGCTTGTGTAATACCGTCGCGCGCGATTTCCAAAGCCTGCCGTGCGCGCTCATACTGCTCGATTTGGCCGGTTTCAAGCGCCATCTCTTCTTCCACTTCAGCGAGCGAGGGCAAGTCTTGCAAGCGTGTCGCCACGCGTTCTTTTAACGCCGAAAGTGTTTGCTGCTTTTGATTGACCTCCTGCAAAACATTTTCGCGCTTCGTGCGCAAGCTCGAGAGCGTGCCTTCGGAAAATTCGCGCACCGGCGAGACGGAGCCTGGAGCGGAAGGGGGCAGAGCTGCCAATTCGGTTTCCAATTGCGCGATGCGGCCCGTGAGATTATCGAAAGTTTCATTTTCCAAAATCTCCGTGCTCAAAGCCGCGACTTGTTGCTGCTGCCCGCGCAGACTATCGAGATACTCCCGCTTTTGACAGGCATTGATGAACGTTTGAAAGGCTTTCTCCCCAACCGGCTCTTTTATCTCCGCACGCGCCAACAACACCTCGAGTTGTTGCGTGTAGACCAGAAACTTATCACGCAATTCCTGTTCTTGCGCTTGCAGTTCGCCTTGCCGCTGCCGCAGCGTTTGCGTAGTGGTGTGGCTCTGATAACTCTCGCGCAAGCGTCGCTCCGCTTCGGGCAGCGTGTCCGGCGCAATATAGGGAATGCCGATGGGCGACACCCACACGAGCAGGTCTTGCTCCAGCGCCGTCATTTCATTTTTGAGCGCCTGATTTTTTTCCAACACCGAATCGACTTTGAGATAAATCGTGTGGCGCTGCATCAAATCGCTGACCGATTCGACTTTATATTGCGTGAGCACTTCCCGCCGTTCGCGTCTTCTTTCCAAAAGTTGGCTCTCGGCCTCTTCCAATTGCTGTTTCAGTTCCTTCTCTTGATTGTCCCACAAGTTTCGAAGATTGAGCAAGAGCAACAATCCGCCAAAGCTCAAGCCGAGCAAGAGCGCATCCCCGATTTTCGACGCGGCGCTTTCTGCGGTTAAAAATTGCGCGCCCGCATAAACCAACGCAATGATCGCCACGCCCCCGCTGAAATTGAAAATGCGTTGGCGCTCCACCATGCGCAGTTCATTGGTCTTGTTGTCTGCGCGCAACTGTTTGACTTTCACTTCGGCGTCGTTGAATTTCGCCTCGACAGAGTTGAAGGTTTCGAGCTGCGCCAGATCGAGTTTCTTGAGCGCGCCGCGATCCGCCTCACTGAGGCCGATTTTTTTAACCTCTTCGCTGGCATCGTGAAACTCTTCCTCAATTTTGAGCAACTCGTCGTAAGCCGTTTGCCAGCGCTGGCGCTTAACGAGAAAATCTTCCAACGTTGCGTTTTGCCATAGCGGCTCGAGCATTTGCAGATTTTTGCCTTGCTGCGCGGCGCCCATCAAACGCAGTTCAATGCTGCCGCGTTCTTCCGTTTGCATGCGCTGTAAGCGGTCGAGATGCATATACTCGTCGCGCAATTGAAAGAATTGCTCTTTGAGCTCTATGGGAAAATTTTCGAATTGCTGCAATTCGAGCAATTCGGCTTGAATGCCTTCGCGGCGCGTTTCGCTATCCTGCCAACGTTGCACGCGCGCGCGCAAAATTTCAAGCTGAACTTCGAGCAGTTGGCGTTCATACGTTTCGATCCGCGTCGCAAGTTCTTCCACTTCCAATTCGAGCGTTTCGACTTTCGAAAGTTCTTGCTGAATGGTGCGATGTGAAGCCTGACACCACGCATATTTTTCACGCAATGCGTCGAGACGGGCGCGGGCTTGCGCAAGCAAGGCATGCGGCGAGCGCTCGCTGGCGAGTTCACGTAAAGTATGCTCCAGCCGTTGCACGGCGCGATCCGCGGAAGTTTCCGTAGCTGCAGAATCGAGCAAGTTTAAAATCGCATCGGTCACCAGCGTGGCTTCGCGATTGATATAACCGCGCAATTCACCCTGCTGCACAAAGGCCGTGGCGAGAAAAACCGCGCGTGACATGCCGAGCTGTTTTTCGATGAAATCAATTTTGCCGTGACGGCCGCGGGCATAGCGCGACGAGAAATCTTCGCCCGTAAGCGCATCAAGCAATTGCGTGCGCACTTCGCTCGTGGAAAAATCGCGATGCACGAGCAGCGACATCCCCTCGTCGAGTTGATACTTCAAGCGTCCGGCGTATGCTGTTTCCGTCCACGGCCGAAAGCGCTCGTGTGTGTCTTGTTCGCGCTGCAACGCGCGATTGCCGTCATAGAAACCGTAGAGCAACGCGAGCAGACATTGCTGCAATGTCGATTTGCCCGCTTCATTGCGCCCGACGATAACATTGACGCGAGGATGAAAAATAAATTTTCGATTGCGCAAGCCACCAAAGGCTTGCACTTCCAACTCGAGTAGTTTCATCGCAACGTGATTTCTTCTTGTTCGAATGCTTGTAAACCGTATTGCAGCGCTTCGTAGTAAATCTCGGATTTATTTTCTTCCCGCTCAATGGCCGCGAGCAGATTGCGCACGAACTCGCCGCGCACTGTGGGTTCGTCGGAGAGTTTTTGCAGATCAAAACCGGGGCGCGTGTGATTTTCAAAACGAACATAGTCAAAGCTTTTTTCTACGCGCGCGACGAGCGTTTCCAGGTCGAGTTGCAGCGTCGTTGCCGCTTGCCCCACTAATTTAATACGAACAAAATGCGAACTCATTTCCTGTGTGCGTGCCGCGGTCAAAATTTTATCCACGACCTGCTCGCGTTGCGCACAATCCGTGACGTTAATTTCGAGCGTATCGAAAGCCAAAGCAGCAAGCGGCAGCATTTCGATTTTTGGCTCGGCATTCGGTTGCAATTCGATCCATGCGGCGCCATGCTTGGCGTTTTCATGAAAGCCGAGTGGTTCGGGGCTGCCGGGATAGACCGCGACCGTGTTTTCATGGCGCAAAACGCGGTTCATATGATAATGCCCCAAGAGCGCCAATGAAAAACCCGCTTGCCGAATTTCTTCAAGCATGAGAGGCGCATGCGCTCGGCTGTCTTCAAAATGATTGATAACCGCGCTGGCATGCAACAACAATATCGGAAAAGGCGCGGCTTCGCGTGCTGCGTTTTCGGGAAGATGAAAATCTTTTAGAAAATTTTGACGTTCGCTGGGACCGGTGTGTGCCGCCATCCACAAAGAATAATCTTTTGAAAGCCGCCATTCGGTGAGCGCAGGCTTAATCGCAATGTTGACGTTCTCGGGCCAATGGCCGCGCTGATAAATTGAAGCTGCGTCGGCAGCATCGTGATTGCCGGGCGCAATGAAAATAGGCGTCGGCGCGAGCGCGGCAAATTCATGCGCGAGAAACGTGGCCGTGTCGGGCGTCAAGTGTTCGCGCTCAAACAAATCGCCGGCTATTGTAATCGCATCGGCTTTGCGATATTGGGCGATCTCCAACATCCGGCGCAAAGTTTGGCGAAGCTGCTCGCGACAGCGTCGCGCAACCTTCGCGGGCAAGCGGCTCGCGGCAAACGCGGCATCGAGATGGAAATCGGAAAAATGTAGAATCGAAAAGGGCACGAGTGCTCCTCAAAATTTGTACTCGCGATTCAAGCGCGACCCGAGTTACTCTTCTTTCACGGCCGGGCAAATTTCTTTGTAGTGACAATATGGGCAAACGCCTTGACCGGGCGTAGGATCAAACGCTTGTTGCAAAATGCCGTGCGCGGCTTTGCGCACGTCGTTACGGGGTTTATCAAACAAACGCTCTTTGCGTTGCATCTCGCCAATGAGGCCGGATTCGATGAAGTGCAGCCGCCACGCGGTGACTTGCTTTTGAAATTGTTCTTCGTAGGCCCAGGCGTAAATGCGGAGTTGCAGATTTTTTTTAACCCGATCTTGCGCGATCGCTTGCGTTTCCACCTCGGAAGTTTTGTAATCCGTGATGTAGACACGGCCATCGGGCAATTCATCCACGCGATCCCAGCGCCCGGTGATGCTTATGTTTTCAAAGTGCAAATGAAACGACTTCTCAATATAAGTGGGCGTGAGATTCGTCCGCTCTTGCTGCTCGAAAAAAGATTGCAACGCTACTTCGCCGCGTGTTTTGCGCTCTTGCTCATGTTCATAACTCAGGAAACCCAGGCTGCGCCATTTCGAGTGAAAAGTACGCAGCAGGTCTGCGCTGGTCACGGACAGGCGCTGGTGTTTGCGCTGATGATACTCTTTGATTGCCGCGTGCATGGCTTCGCCGTAAATGAAAGTATGTTGCGGCGGGATGGGAACTTGAAGGAGATAGTGATACTTGTATTTGAGCGGGCACGCTAGATAGTCATCAATCTTGTGAGGATCGAGCGTGAGAGGCTCAAGCTCAGACCGCAGTATGCGAGCGGATTTCGCGGGCGCGGGCGATGCTTCAAACCGTGCGAGTGCAACCAGCGGGGAGGGTGAGGAAATATCCTCGTTGTGTTGCGCTTGCCCCAAAGCTTCGTGCACGAAACGGCTCACATGCCTTGCGCGCGTAGTGCCGTGATCTCTTGCGCTCGTAAGATAAAGCTCTTCCTGCGCGCGTGTGAGGGCAACATAAAATAAACGCCGCTCTTCTTGCGTATGAAAATCGCCCTCGGGGAGTTTATCTTTAATCAATGCTTCCGGCAAAGAAATAGTTGAGCCGCGTCTGCGTGTGGGGAATTGACCTTCAACCAAGTTTACCACGAAGACGACGGGAAATTCTAATCCTTTGGCTTTGTGCACGGTCATCACTTGCACGGCATCATCGTGCAAATCGGCATCAGCAGTGCCCGGGTCTTCGCCGTAATCACGAAGCAAATCGAGGTGGCGAATGAAGAATGCGAGATCACCCGGCTCCGTGAAATGCGCATGTCGCCGCACGGTGTTGAAGAATTTTGCCAGGTTGCGAATTTTTTGATCGCCCTCCAAAGCATCATCCGCAGTGAGCTGCCCAAGATAGCCGGACTCTTTGAGAAAGTTATAGAGCAAGGCATAGGCGGGCGTGCTGCGCGAGAGTTCGAGGTATTTTTGTAAATCGGTAAGAAGACGATCCAGCGCGGCACGACCCTCTGGCGAAATCGGCTCTTCTCCTTCGGGCATTTCGAGATTTTTAAAAATATTGATGAGCGCGCGATGCGTGGTTTGATGCAACCGCAAGCATTGCCGCAAGTCGTTCATGGGCACGCGATAGACTTCCGACAAGGCGAGATGATAAAGGCTTTGATGATCATAGGGATTCGCGAGGCTGCGCAAGAACGTGAGTAGCAAGCGAATCTCTTGCCGTTGGAACAAGCCGCGCGTGCCGGAAAAACGATATGGTATTCGTGCCGATTCCAATGCGCGCAAAAAAGAGTCGGCGGCGTTGTTCGAGCGCACGAGCACGCAGAAATCACCGTAATTCCGCTCGTTGCGCTCGACTTTTTCGGTGATCGTGCGCGCAACAAACTCTGCTTCAGAGGTGATGCTGTCAAAATGTTGATGCGCAACTTCGCGCCCGGTTGGCTTCGTTGTCGTGAGCCTTTTGTCGATCTGCTGCCGCACTTCGAGACGATCGGGATCATTATTTCGAATTAGGCGATAAGCAACCTCAAGGATCGACTGGGTCGAGCGATAGTTTTCGGTGAGAACGATATGCTTCGCATTGGGATAGGTTGCGGAGAAGTCCAAAATGTTGCTGATCGCAGCGCCACGAAATTTATAAATGGATTGATCGTCGTCCGCAACGACAGTCAAATTTCCATGCGGCGCGACGAGTTCTTTTACAAGTTGAAACTGCGCATAGTTCGTGTCTTGAAACTCATCAACGAGCACATGTTTGAAGCGTGTTTGCAGTTTCTGTCGCGCGTCGGGGTGCTCGCGCAAGAGTCGCGTGCTCAAAGCAATTTGATCGCCGAAATCCGCACACCCTTTTTGCGCCATGAGTTGTTGATAGGCCTGATAACAGCGCGCCAACTCGAGTTGTTTTGCCGCTTCGCGCTGCAACGCGGGGTCTTCAAAATTTTGCGCGGCCTGTGCCTCAGCATAGACGAGATATTCTTCCGGCGTGATGTCTTCGTCCTTGAGGCGACTGAAGTGGCGCAATAAATCCTGCAAAAATTTTGTGGGATTGCTGAGCGGGCGATAAAAATGTAATGGCAGTTCGAAAAGATGATCATGCAGAAGAAGCGTCTGCTCCGGCGATGACAGCAAGCGAAAGTCAGGATCCAAGCCGAGATCAACTGCGAACTCGCGGACGAGGCTATCGCCAAAGGAGTGAAACGTGGAGATCGTGACTTCGGCAAAACCATACGGCAGCATTTTCTCGACGCGCTCTTCCATTTCAGCCGCGGCTTTGTCGGTAAATGTTAATGCGAGAATTTCTCTCGGCTGAGCTTGGTGCGAAGCAATGAGGTAAGCAATGCGATGGGTGATGACGCGCGTCTTGCCCGTGCCGGCTCCGGCAATGATGGCGAGCGGCTGTCCAATAAACTCGACAGCCTCGCGTTGATTGGCATTGAGGTGCTGTACCAAATTCGCAGCCGAAAAATTTTCTGACAAAGCCAAGGGGAAGAAAAGTTGTGACATGCGATCAGCCTAAGTCTCGCAGGAAAGGCGGAGATCCCGCATGATAAAGAGAGTGCGCCGTGTCATTGTGGAATGTAGTGCGTGACAATGCAACGGTGGGCGATTATAGCCGGGAAATGACCGCGCGAATATACGATAAAAGCGTACCGGTGTCAAGTTTAGCGCCGTGTGGCACCCGGCAAAAAAAAAGCGCTACTCCGTTTTTCGGAATAGCGCTTTGAAATCTACGAGGCGCTGTTCAATCGATAATGTAGTCGATTGGATTTACTGGCGTGTCATTAACGTGCACTTCGAAATGCAGATGTGAGCCCGTGGTCAATCCTGTTTTGCCGACCAGCCCGATAATTTGCCAGCGATCGACACGTTCGCCTTCGCGCACAATCACTTTGGAAAGATGGCCGTAGAGGGTTTTGTAGCCGTAGCCGTGGTCAATAACGATGACCTTGCCATAGCCGGAGCCTGGTTTATAATTCCCTTCAGCACGAATTATCACGCCGGCCGCGGCCGAAAAGACATCCGTGCCCACTTCGGCTGCGATGTCCATACCATCATGATGTTTCTTGCGTTCGACCAGCGGGTGGAAACGCATGCCATAGGAATCTGTGATTCGGCTTAACTCACGCAATACCGGTCGAATCGAAGGCGTATGCCTTAGTTGTGCGACATTTTGTTGAATCTTTTTCTCGACTTGATCGGCGTTGTGATTGTGAATGTCGATGCGGCCTTCGATCTCGGACAAAAGCGAGTTCACTTTTTGTGTTTGGCTTTTCAGATCCTCCGGCAAGGCGTTTAGATCAACATCGACAAATTCTCCGTATGGACCGCCGGTGCCGACTTTACGCACATCCGCTTCCATGCGCGGCAACTCTGCAATGATGCGCAAGCTATCGTCGTTCTGTTCTATGATTTGGATGCGACTTTCGATTTGTGTAACCTTATTGCTCATGTGGTGTAATTGATTCGAGAGCGCCTGATTCGAGCGCAATAAGCGCGTAATGCGCTGATCTTTGTAAAAGTCGGTAAACAAGGCGATCGAAGAACCGACCATGAGCAGCATAACCACAAATGATGAAAACATAATTGAGATAATCCTCTTCCAAGACAAATTTACGGTTTTTACTTCCGACCCCTGCAGCGAAAATAGAATCAATTTGATTTTTTTATCACGCATATTTTTTTCCTTCCTCCTTGAATGCTCGGTGCGCATGGTTTAAGCGATCAGGATCGATGCGACCATGTCTTGCCGTGAGAAGTACGCCGGAAGGCGAAACACACTTTCCACCTTCGACTACTGAAGAAATCTCTTTCTGAAGATCGTTTACACCCGTCCTAGTCATATTGCCTGGAAGTACTCTCGTCGCAAAATCAGTTTTCGGTTTTTCGGTTTTGAAGTGGGCGAAATATAGCCCTGCGCTTATGTGATGTCAAGCAGAAAGATTAGCGGAGTGGCCGTATTGCCACTCATGCTCCTCGTTACAAAATGAACAATGACCTTCAACTAAACTGATATCAGCAAGCGAGGGCGTTTGCGTAAAACCGAGTTTCATCCGAGATAGCTGCGCAGCGGTCGGCTGCGCGAGGCGTGACGCAATCTCTTGATCGCCTTTTCTTTAATCTGCCGAACACGCTCGCGCGTAAGCTTGAACATCTCCCCAATCTCCTCCAGAGTAAGAGGGTGCTCCCGGCCTAATCCAAAATAAAGCTTGATGACTTCTGCCTCGCGATCCGTCAAAGTCTCCAATGCTCTCTCGACTTCTATTTTGAGCGATTCGCTCATCAAAAAATTGTCGGGGGAGGGCAGTTCTTCGTTTTCCAAAACATCCAGCAAACGACTTTCCTCGTCCTGATTGAAGGGCGCATCTAAAGACACATGCTTGCCGGAAATTTTCAAAGTGTCTGTGACTTCGAAGGCAGACATTTCAACTTTGTCGGCAATCTCAAAGGCTGAAGGCTCGCGTTCAAATTCCTGCTCTAACGCACTGAGCGCTTTGCCGATTTTGTTGAGAGCGCCGACACGGTTTAATGGCAGTCGAACCACACGAGATTGTTCCGCCAATGCCTGAAGAATGGATTGGCGAATCCACCAAACTGCGTATGAGATGAACTTAAAGCCACGGGTTTCATCAAACCGGCTCGCGGCCTTGATTAAACCCAAATTGCCTTCATTGATTAAATCGCCGAGGGAAAGCCCCTGATTTTGATATTGCTTGGCAACACTAACCACAAATCGGAGGTTGGCTTTGGTGAGTCGTTCCAGGGCTTCTTCATCGCCCTTTTTGATACGCTTGGCAAGTTCTATTTCTTGGGAAGGGGAAAGGAGAGATACCTCGCTAATTTCTTGTAGGTATCTTTCTAGCGACTGGTCGGTTTTGGCACGGTTACCACCAGTGAGTCTCGCCACGCGCCCTCCTTGTGTTGGGTGAAGAGTCTCAACAGCAATGGACTATTATAAAAAAGCTGGCGAAGCTAAAAAAAAATTGCAACTTTGTCAATAAATTTGTTCGAAGAATTTGCGCCTCCCATATATGGCCATTTATGGCCATTTTCACACCCGACTCACCATCTGCACCTCCATCGCTTGCAAATGCACGCGTAGCACGCGACTCGGACCGCGCGTGATCGTGCCGCTCACTTCGCGCACTTCGATTTGCGCATAGAGTTTTTCAACTATCGGCTCCGGCGCAACGGGCACGGCTTTGTTGGAATAAAGAATACGAAACGCAGTGCTCGGCAAATTGAGACCATGATCCACAATCACCTCGCCGTGCCATTCATATGAGGGGTTCGTGTTCGCAATGATCACGATTTCTTGATCGCTCAGCATGCGCGAGAACGCAAGCACGCCGGCGGGAAAAGTTGAAACACCGAAATGATAGCCATCGCCGGAGATCGGGCGAAAATATTGCCGTCCATAACGCAACGACGGATGCTGTGCGCGCACCTCTGCGATTTTTTGTATGGCTTGATAAAAAGCATACTCGCGATCAAACGCATGGGGTTTGCCCCACAATGCTTCGCGCACGGCTTCGAGCGTGTGACCCGCACCCGTGAGGCCTTGCTCCGTGCCGTAATACAAACACGGAATGCCTTGCAGCGCGAACAGGCATGCAACGCCGAGCGTGAGTTGATCGTCATAACGCCCCGGCGCCTCCGGCGCGGCATAATGAAAGCGATGATGCTGATCATGATTATCCAGAAACGTCACAAAAAATTTGCTCGCCTCGCCCTGCGAACTGATCATGCCGCGTTGCACCTCTTTGCGATACTCGAACATGTTGATCACTTCCGAGGGTGCGAGGCGTCCCTTTGCCATCTCCGGCAATTTATAGAAGAGCGGAAAATCGAGCGCGGCATCAACGCCGATGAGATCACTGGTCTCCGCCGCATTGCGTCCGATGTAGCGCGCGATCTTGTTTTCGTCGTCATAAATCTCGCCAAAGGTGAAAAACTCCTTCTTGCCAATGCTGAACGCAAACTCGCGAATCGCATTGGCAAACGTGCGCGCAAACTCCGGCTCGATGTATTTCAATGTGTCGATGCGAAAGCCGTCCACATCATACTTCGCGATGAGATATTGATGCGCGCGAATCAACAACTCGCGCACGGGGTAATGCGCCCCATACGCAGGCGTAAAAGTTTGAAAGCCGGTGTGCAGTTCTTTCAATGAAGAAAAATCGCCGCCCGCCTCATCGCCCTCGCCCTGTCTGCGAAAATACGCATTGCGCCGTAACTCCACTGGCCAAACGCCGGCATCGGGATGCGTGCTCGCATGCTCCGCCTCAGGCCAATCAACGCGGCCATTGCCGTGCTCATCGCGCCAGCGAATGGGATAGGGATAATCGCGCCAGCGCGCGGTCGCGCCGTGATCGACATACTCAAACACATCGCCCACGTGATTGAGCACAATGTCAAAGATCACATAAATGCCGCGCGCATGCGCTTCATCCACGAGGCCGCGCAGCTCTGCTTCCGCGAGCTGCGGATTGCTGCGCGCAGCTTGCGGATCCGAAGCATAACGCGGATCGATCTGCAAAAAATCTTGAATGCCATAGCCGTGATACGAATACGGATTATATTGGCAATTCTTGAGCACGGGCGAGAGCCAAATCGCGCCCACGCCGAGCTGTTGCAAGTAATCAAGCTGGCTGCGCACGCCGTTGAAATTCCCGCCTTGAAATTTTCCATGCTCGCCGTTCCACGGCATCTGTGTCGGCGGCGCGTTTGGATTATTAAAACGATCCACCAGCAAAAAATAAATCCACTGATCGCGCCAATCCTCCGGCGAAGGAAAAGGACGTGGGATCTCGACGATTCTGCCGCCAACTTGCACACTTGTGCTTGAAGACGTGCGTGCGCGCTCAAATGCCTGTTGTACTTCTTCGCTCCAAATGGACGTGGGCATAACAGCTCCTTTTGTGCAAATGAGAGAAACAAACCACGCGTTCGTAGTGACGCCTTCAGGCGTACGCTGCCGATTAACCAAAATGCCCGAAGGCATCACTACGAACGATTGTCTCGAAATTTCTCTTGATGATAGATGAAGAAGATGACCTAATAATGCGCGAATGCCGCGCGTTTTGCAAGCATAAACTGCGTTGGTCGCACGAAGCTTGACTTTGCAAAACGCTCGCGCTATTTTCGCGCTCGTTTTGCTGACACTCACTTCCCATGCTCAAATGAAAGGAGCAATCATGACCGACATCCTGCACGACTTTCCCATCAATGCCGCGCCGCAACGCGTGTTCGAAGCTGTCGCCACACCGCACGGCCTCGACACCTGGTGGACTTTGTCGAGCACCGGCGCGCCGCAACTTGGCAACGAGTATGTTTTGAACTTCGGCCCCGAATATATTTGGCGCGCGAAAGTCACGCAGTGCGTTCACGATAAAACTTTCGAATTGCAACTCACGCATGCGGATAAGGATTGGACCGGCTCGCGCGTGGGTTTTACGCTGGAAGACAAAAACGGCAACACCCTCGTGCATTTCTACCATCTCGGCTGGCCCGAAGCCAACGCGCACTTTCGCCAATCGAGTTATTGCTGGGCCATGTATCTCCGCGTGATGAAGCGTCATCTCGAATCCGGAGAATTTGTGCCGTATGAAAAACGTTTGGACGTGTGAGCGCGCACATTCAGCCACAGCTTGATTCAATGCGCTCACAAACAGCCTCGATTCACCGGCGCTTTTTTTATGGCTTGTCGCTGCTGCACCCAGGTGTCATCGTTGCTTGTTTACCGGATTTTTATCTTTTCAAGCTGGCTGACTTCAAAGCGACGGCATCGCGCCGCCTGAAATATATTTTCAAGCAACCTTCAACCATTCACAAAGGAGATTCACCCCATGTCGGACATGCGTTATCCCATCGGCCAAGCTAAAATAGAAGAGAACATTTCGCCGCAGAGACGCGGCGAATTCATCGCCGCCATTGCGAGCGTGCCCGCGAAATTGCGCGCCGCAGTCGCAGGTTTGAACGACGCCCAACTCGACACGCCCTATCGCGAAGGCGGCTGGACCGTGCGCCAAGTGGTGCATCACGTTGCCGACAGCCACATGAACGCATATATTCGTTTAAAATGGACGATGACCGAAGACCAGCCGACCATCAAAGCGTATGATGAAAAACTTTGGGCGGAGTTGCCCGAAGCGCGCACCGCGCCCGTGGAAATTTCGCTCGCGCTGCTCGAAACGTTGCATCGCCGTTGGATCATGCAATGGCAAGCGCTCGCTCCCGAAGATTTCAGCCGCATGTGGCGACATCCCCAGCACGGCCTGCGCTCGTTGGATTGGCTGCTGCAATTATATACTTGGCACGGTGCGCATCATACCGCGCACATCACCGAATTGCGCAGCCGCATGGGATGGAAGTAAACGAGGGAAGAAGTTTGTCTCAGAAATTCCCCCCTTGAGGGGGGCCAGGGGGGTGTTGCTCCGCATCATTGGCGTTCCTAATCAAACCACGGCTCCGCCGTGGTTGAACCTCTCTTCTTTTATGCCCAACCCGCCGCAAAAAATTTTGCTCATCCGTCTCCGCGGCATCGGCGATGTGGTGCTCACCACGCCCGTGCTCGAAAATTTGCGGCATGCGTTTCCCCTCGCGCAGATCGACTATCTCACCGAGCCGCCGAGCGCGCCGCTCTTGCAGAATCATCCCGCGATCACGAACGTGCATGTGCTGGAGCACAAACGCTGGCAGAAGTTGCCTCTGCCCGCCGCGCTCCGCGCGAATTGGAATTTCATTCGCTCGCTGCGCGAGCAAAATTATGATCTCGTCATTGACCTCTTCGGCAATCCGCGCACGGCATTGCTTACATATCTCACGCGCGCGCCGTTGCGTGTGGGCTTTCGCTTTCGCGTGCGGCGCTTTGCCTACAATTGCGTCGTGGAGCCGCGCGGCTCGCACTTGCACGCGGTTGACTTTCATTTAGACGTGCTCCGCGAATTGCAAATTCCCATTGCCACTTCGCAGCCGCGCATTGTCGCGCCCGCTTCTTCTGTTGTGGAAAAATTTTGGCAAGAGCACAGCCTCGCAGCGCACGAGCGCGTGATTGCGTTCAACGCGTTTGGCGGGTGGTATACGAAGCGCTGGCCGCTTGCCTCGTTTGCCGCGTTGGGCGATCGCTTACAAAACGAGCTTGGCGCAAAAGTAATTTTGCTCTGGGGCCCCGGCGAAAAAGAGGAGGTCGAACAAATGGCGGCCATGATGCAAACCGCTCCGCTCATTGCGCCGCCAACAAGTTTGAATGACCTCACTGCCTTGCTCGCGCGCGTGCATCTGCTCGTTGCCAACGACTCCGGACCGATGCACCTTGCCGCGGCATTGTCGAAGCCGGTCGTCGCGATCTTCGGTCCGACGCGACCGAATTTGCAAGGCCCGTGGGGCGAAGGCCATGTGATCGTGACGAAAGAAGGCCTGCCGTGTTTGGGCTGCAATGGCTTGACGTGCAAGATTGTGACGCACGATTGCATGCAGCAGCTCTCTTTTGCAGAGGTTTTCATGGCTGTACATCAACAGATGAAAATGTCATTCGGAAAAAAGCTGTGAACCAAACTTCGGTTGTGGCGTCCTTGTTATTGCATCACAACTTCTCTTTTCTACCCTCCCTTCGCGTGGCAGTGGCGTCCCGGTATGCCGCTGCCATGAGCGGGGAGCACGCCTTCGAGCCATTCCCTCAATCAAAAGCATTGCAAATTTTAAATTGGAAATTTTCAATTTAAAATTTACCATGCCCGCATGGTACGCAACCATTTTCATCTCCAATCTCCCCAAACCAGAGACCAACGCGTGATGCTCGACCGAGCGCTCTCGAAGCTCGGCGTGTGCTCGCGCTTTGAGGCACGGGCCGCGGTGCATGCAGGGCGCGTGCGTGTGAACGGCAAAGTGATCACGCAGCATACGCATTGGGTCACGCTTGGCCGCGATCACATTCAACTTGATGAGCAGTCGATCGGCGCGATGCCGGCCAAGCGTTATCTTATGCTGCACAAACCCGCGGGTTATGTCACCACGCGCGCGGACAATTTGCAGCGCCCGACGGTTTTTGCATTGCTCCCGCCCGAAATCCTTACGCCCGAATCGCACACCGAAAATCATTGGCTCTTTCCCGTGGGCCGCCTCGATGCGGATTCCGAAGGTCTGTTGCTTTTCACCAATGACGGCGTGTTGAGCGAGGCGCTTACCTCTCCTGCAACGCACGTTTATAAAACCTATCGCGTCTTGTTGAATCGTATGCCTTCCGCGCAAGCACTGCAGCAGTTGCGCAGCGGCATTCGCTTGGAAGATTTCACGACGTTGCCGGCTCGTCTCACGCGCGAGCGCGAAGCAACCGAGGCCGCGCCGTGGTTGCGCATCGCCGTGCGCGAAGGTAAGAATCGGCAAGTGCGGCGCATGTTTGCCGCGGTCGATTGCGAAGTCAAACGCCTCATTCGCCTCAGCCTCGGCCCACTCCAACTTGACGATCTCCCGCTTGGCGCGTGGCGTGATTTAACCGCGCAAGAAGTTGCGGCTCTAAAAAAAGCTTGTGCGAAGTGAAGCGGTTCGCCATCTTGAGTGATCAGTGATCAGTGATCAGTAAACAGTAAACAGTGAACAGCGAACAGTAAACAGTAAACAGCGAGCATCAAGCAACCAGCAACCAACAACCAGCAACCAGCCTCATGCCCCAGCAAGAAGAAGAACAACTTTCCAAAACTTATGACGCGACTCTTATGCGGCGCTTGCTCAAATACGTCGCGCCGATTCGCCGGCACATGGTGCTCGGCGTTTTGTTGCTGTTGATCAGCAGCGGCCTTGCCGTGCTTGGACCGATTCTCACCAAGAAAGGCATTGACGATTACATCGCGCACAGCGACAAACCCGGCCTAGTGCGCATGAGCCTGCTTTATTTCGGTGTGCTGCTCTTGGGGTTCATCTGCAACTATGCGCGCACGGTGTTGATGAAATGGATCGGCCAGCGCGTGATGCTCGATTTGCGGCTCGAAATTTTTGCGCACTTGCAGCGCTTACCCTTGCCGTTTTTTGATCGCAATCCCGTAGGACGCTTGATGACGCGCGTCACTAACGACGTGCAGGCGCTCAATGAGCTTTTCACGTCCGGCTTGGTGGCGGTGTTCGGCGATGTGTTCATGCTCGCGGGCATCATCATCGCGATGGTGAATTTAAATTTGAAACTCACGCTCGTCACCTTGAGCGTCGTGCCGCTGCTGTTTCTCGCCACAATCATCTTCAAACACAAAGTGCGCAACGCCGAGCGTTCGATTCGCGTGCTCATTGCGCGCATCAACTCTTTTCTGCAGGAAAATATCACGGGCATGGCCGTGGTGCAGCTCTTCAATCGCGAGGGGGAAAATTTCAAACGCTTCGACCGAAAAAATCTCGAACACCTCGAAGCGTATCGCAAAACCATTTTGTATCACGCCGTGTTCTATCCCGTGGTGGAGTTTGTGAGCGCGCTGGCCGTGGCGTTGATCATTTGGTATGGCGGCGGGCAAGTGATGACGAGCACGCTCACGTTTGGCGCACTCGTGGCGTTCATCATGTACGTCGAAATGTTCTTTCGTCCGATCAGCGATCTCGCGGAAAAATACGGCATTCTCCAAACCGCGATGGCAAGTTCCGAGCGCATTTTTAAATTGCTTGACGAAAAGGACGAGTTGGCGGGAACGCAAGGCGCGGCAATGGCCCCTGCTTCCGCCAACGGCCGTTGGGCGCGCGGCGAAATCGAATTTCGCAACGTGGAGTTTAGCTATCGTGCGGAAGAGCGCGTGCTAAAAGACGTTTCGTTCAAGATTCATGCGGGCGAAACCATTGCCATTGTGGGCGCGACCGGCTCCGGCAAAACCACGATCATCAGTCTGCTGCTGCGTTTCTATGCGCCGCAAGCCGGGCAGGTCTTCATCGACGGGCAAGACATTCATGCGCTTCCGCTGTATCATGTGCGCAGTCAAATCGGTTTGGTGCTCCAAGACGTGTTTCTGTTTGCCGACAATATTGAAGAAAACATCCGTCTCGGGGATAAGAAAATTTCAGCGGAACGCGTGCGACAAGCGGCAACCGAGGTGAATGCGCTGCGCTTCATCGAAAAATTGCCGCAAGGTTTTCAAGAGCCGGTGATTGAGCGCGGCAACAATCTTTCCGTCGGGCAAAAGCAACTCATCGCGTTCGCGCGCGCGCTGGCTTACGATCCGCCCATTTTAATCTTGGATGAAGCCACTTCGAGCGTGGATACGGAAACCGAGCTGCTCATTCAACAAGCGCTCGAACGCTTGATGCAAGGCCGCACTTCGCTCATCATCGCGCATCGGCTCTCGACCATTCAACACGCGCATCGCATTATCGTGTTGCATAAAGGCCAAGTGCGCGAGTTCGGCACGCATGAAGAGTTGATGGCGCAGCAAGGGATTTATTTTCGTTTGTATGAGTTACAATTCGCCGTGCAGGAGAAGAGCGCACGGGCATTGGCGGGATAGGCGATGCCAAGTGGGCAAAAAGGCGTTACTAAATTTGTCAGGTTGTAAGAATTTTGCCGTTTGAAGAAGAGACAACCTTGATTCGTCATGCCCGCAGTCTTTAAGCGGGCATCCACTTGCAGCGACCGTGGATTCCCGCTTAAAGACGCGGGAAAGACCGTACGAAGATCATGCTTTCTTCAAACGGCTAAAATCATACGTCAAGTTTAGCACTTGGATTTTGCACGCGTGATGCCGTCGACCTCCGCCTGATGCTGTAAGCATCAGGCTAAAAGGTGGAAGCGATCTAAAGATCGCTGATTACCCGTAGGGTAGTAGCCAACTTTAGTTGGCTTGCATCTCCTAGCCTGATGCTTCAGCATCAGGCGAAAGCTTGGGGAAGAAAACCAAACGGGGCTAAAATTTTTATGATCACTAGAGTGCCGTTGAACTCCACCGCTCGCCACATTGCAAAATTTTATAAGATTGTTTTATCGCCTCCGCTTCGCGCGCGAAGTCTTGCGGCTCTGCAGTATTGAACGTGAACATATCGTAGTGACACGGAATCACGAGCCGCGCGCCAATGCGTTTGCCGAATAGCGCCGCTTCCTTTGTGTCAAAGTTGCCCACGACACGGCGGTCGGGTTTGCGACCATTGATCGGCAGCAGCGCGACATCAATCGCAAACGGTTGCAATTGCCGCACGATTTCATCGTCCCACACCGAATCCCCGCTGTGATAAACACACCACTTGCCGAATTGCACGACATAGCCGAGGTGCGTGCAACGACCCTCGGCATCGCGCTCAATTGTCTCATGCGCCGCGGGCACGGCCGTGAGCTTGAAACCCGAATGCTCCACACTCTCGCCGTCGTTTAATCCCAACGGAATATTCGCCTCGATTCCCAAACGCTCCGCGATAAACGCGCGATTCGCCTCGGGAATGACGAAGCGAAGGTCGGCGTTCACGCGCAGTAACGGCCCAAGCGTTTCCGCGTCGAGATGGTCCGTATGATTGTGACTTGAGGTCACGATTTCGATAAAATTCAAACGCGCGGGATCGACGACCAACTCCGTCATGCGCACATGCGGCAAATCGGTGTTCGCATACTTCCTTGTGAGCGAGTCGGACAAATACGGGTCGAACAAAAGATGCCTCCCTTGCCATTGCACGAGAAAGCCGCTTTGCCCAAGCCACCACAGATGAAACGCGTCATGCTCCGTGCGCGCGGCGTGAATATCGTGCAATAGAGTGTCGTGTTTGAGTTTGGGAGCAATCATAAAACCCTTCTTTGCGCAAGCCTCTTTTTGAATTCCACGTTCGCATAAGAGCGAATATTTTTTAACCGCGAATAGTCGCTAATTCTTCATTATCAGCTTCTGCTTGAGCACCCACGGCAACCACTCTTTCTCCGCGTACGCGCGATCCCAAGAATTGTGCTCCACGCCGGCGTACTCCGTGTATTTCACATTGTTGCCGAGCGCGCGCAATGCCGCGGCCATGTTGCGCGACTCGCTCACCGGAATGGTCGGATCCGCGTCGCCGTGAAAAATCCACACCGGCGTTTTGCCGAGTTGTTTCGCAATGGTCTCGTAAGGCTTGCTGCGCGGCAGATGCGCTTGTACGTGCGGCGGAAATGGAAACATCGGCGGAGGCACCACGCCGCCGCAAATCGGCAATAGCGCTGCGAACGTATTCGGATTGCGCGCGGCGATATAAAACGTGCCATAGCCGCCCATAGAAAGTCCGGTTAGATATATACGACTGCGATCGCCATTGAACGCGACAATCGTTTGCTCCAACGCTTGCAACGCATATTGCTCCATCTCGCCAAACCACACTTCGCGCGACCGACATTGTGGCATCACGACAATCGCCGGAAACGTCTCGCGCTGTTGCGCGAGCACTCGGCCGAGACCGATTTCCGTTTGCGCATTGCAATCACTGCCGCGCTCGCCTGCGCCGTGCAAGAAAAGAATCACGGGCCATTTTTGTTTGGGCGTGAAATTTTTCGGAAGGAAGATTTGATAGCAATATTCATTTTTGCCGAGCGTGACTTTGCGTTGCTGCAAGCCGGAAGTGGGTAAGGATGAGCAAGCGGCCATGAATGAAATGAGGGCGAGGATGAGCATGAGTTCTCTCAAAAAAAGTGCGACGTTAGATTATGCCGTGCTAAATCAATTCACGCACGCGCACAGCTTCGAGAGCCATGACGCTTGCAACAGCGTAAAGCGGCAAAGAGACCAACCGCTCTTCCACGGCATAATTCAAACTGGAGAATCTAAAGCCGTGGCGCATGCTTTTATGTTCTTCT
The DNA here is from genome assembly GCA_041918175.1 of bacterium. Classification (GTDB taxonomy): domain Bacteria; phylum Zhuqueibacterota; class Zhuqueibacteria; order Zhuqueibacterales; family Zhuqueibacteraceae; genus JABWAN01. Next base: position 21,754 of record JAYRWE010000015.1, on the reverse strand, counting down.
AAAAAAAAGCGCAAGCTTTTTAGCTTTCCCGCTGCGCCGCTCTTGACTTCTATCGGGAAAATTTCCTGTGCGGATTGCAGCAGATAATCCAACTCCGCGTTGCTAGAGCGCGCTTGCCGTTGCCAAAAATAAAGTTGCGGTTTGAGATCGCCGGCCGAATAAGCCAAAATCTCTTGGCCCACAAACGCTTCGGTGATTTCTCCTTTGTTCGCAAAGCCGGTTTGCGGATCAAGCAGCCACGAGGTCGCATCAAGCCCAAGCAGGGCTTGCGCAAGCGCAACGTCAAGAAAGATGAGTTTAAAAATTTCCGGATCCACGGTTGCGCCCAGCGGAATGCCGCTGCCGGCGCTGTGGAGAATGCGATGCACGACGCCGGCTTTCCCCAAAAGCTCCAATGCCGGCAGCAAATCGCGCTTGCGAAATTCGCCGGGCACTTGATTGAATTTGAATCTCTTGCTCATCAACGCAGGAATCAAACCGAACAAAAGCTCGACGTACTTGACCTGAAACTTCTGCACGTATTTGTTGAAGTCTTGGCGATAGGTGTCCACGATCGCGCGCTGAATCGCCGCACATTTTGTAAGATCGCCGTGCGCACACCAAGACACCACCGCTTCCGGCATGCCGCCCACCGCGAGATATTGCCCTAACAAGCGTAAGAGCTTTTCATGTACGGGCTCACTCACCGCTGCCGTAGGTAACTGCGTGAGAATCATCTCAATCAGCAAAGGCTCCTGCTTCGCGGCAAGAAACTCCAAGAAAGAGAGTGGATACACGTAAAGCGAAGACACGCGCCCCACAGGCATGCCGACTTTTTCCAACTCGAAATCCAACAACGAACCTGCGGCAATGAGATGCTGTTGGGGGAGCAGCTCATAAAAATATCGCAGCGCTTGAATCGCTTTCGGCTCTTCTTGAATTTCATCTAGAAAAATAAGCGTTTCGCCGACAACGATTTTTTTTCCCATGAACAAAGCCAAGTCACGCACGATGCGCGCGGGGTCGAGATCGCGATGAAAAATTTTTTTGGCATCGGGATAAAGCTCGAAATTGATTTCAACAAATTCCGGAAAAGATTTTCCGAGTTCACGCGCCGCCCAGGTTTTACCAACTTGCCTTGCGCCACGTAGCAAGAGTGGTTTTCGTGGGAATTGCTCCCGCCAACTTTTCAATGCCGAAAGTATCATACGCTTCATTGTGGTCACCTTGATTTTTGAATTGAGTTGAACATAGAGCCATAATGGTCAAAAATCAAGGTTGTTTTCGGCAATGCGTGGTCAAAATTCAAGGTTGTTTGTACACAGTCATGGTCGAAATTCAAACCTGTTTGCTCGCACCCCAATTTTCGATGAGCATGCGATCACTACGGCAGCTTAATGTCAATGCGAATCTCGCCCGGCAAGCCGAAATCCGAGCGGCCTTCGAGCAAAGGTTGTCGCACATTGTTTTTTCCGCTCGGCAAATTATTGAGCCGCGGCGCGAGCAGAGATACGCGACCATGATTCACGAAGCTGAAGCCGGGATTGGTGCGCGTTGTGGTCTGCGCCAATTGCAAGCGGCGCTGCTGTAGCGCCAAGCGCGGACGGAAAGTCATCATGCGCAACCCCGCGTTTTGCGTTGCAAACGATTGGCGCATGCTGCGCGTGCGTTCGAGCTGCACTTGCGCGCGGGCAAATTTCGCATCGGCTTTCACCGCGGTTTCAAACTCTTGCTCGGCCTTTTCATAGGCACCGCGATCGCGCGCTTCCAAGCCGCGTGCATAGGCGAGAAACGCGAGCAGATTTTCTGTGGGAATGGTTAAAATGGCTTGCTCTTCTTCTTTGGGCAATTGCACGCCAAGCTCGCGCAGCACTTTGAACACGAGATCCTTTTCTAAACGAAAGAAGCGCGCAAGCTCTCCCGAGACTTTCCCCGCACTCTTTGCGCGCGCCTGCACCACATCCGCGAGATTGGCATCTAAGCGCAATTCTTTTTCTTTCTCTTGTAGAAAACTCCCTTGCAAAATTTTTCGTGCGCCGAGCAGATTGCCCACGCGCGGTACAGTTCCCTCTTCCACCAAGCCACTTTGACCGAGGCCCATTTCTTCCATTAACGCATGAATGCGGCTGCGCTCGATCACCGTTATGCTGCGCACTTGGCTCAAGTCCGTGATGACCATATCGGCCAAGCCTGTCGCGAGCGGCGCCATGTCAGGCGAACTGCCGAGATCGTGAAACTTCAACACGGCGATGGAATTTTCCGGCAAACGACTTGGTGCGAGATTTTTTTCGGAAGCGAGTGCTTGCCGCGCCTCTTCGCGCAGCTTGCCTTGAATCGCAAACTCCAAACGGCCGCGCAGTTGTTGACGATACTCGCTATTCGGCAGCTTGGAGTGGTCGCGATAAAGTTTGATCGCGTCATTCCAACGGCGCAGTTGTTCATACGTCATCCCGAGCGCGAGACGCGTGCGCCCGTCGTTCGGCAAATGGCGCAGCGCCTTTTCCAAAATGATTGCCGCGTTTTTATACTCTTTCATGTCATGGAGCACGATGCCTAAATCGCGCACCGCCTCGCGCTCGTTCGGATTCGCTTTGATGATTTCGCGCAAGCGTAGCAACTCGCGATTGAGTTCGTCCGAGGATGAAGACGGCTCTTGCAACGCGCGGGAAGAGGAACAAGCGTTGAGGATGAGCGCGAACACGATTAACATGCACGACACAATTCCCCCCTTGAGGGGGGTTAGGGGGGTGTGCTTTGCGAACAGGCGCTGCAACACCCCCCTGGCCCCCCTCAAGGGGGGAATGTTCATGAAGGTACTTTTTTTCATTGCGACACTTTCTCCAATGCTTGCAAACGTTCCTGTGCCAGCGCAAAATTTTTATCACTTGCCAACGCGGCTTCATATTTCTTACGCGCGGCTTTGTAATCTTTGCGATCTTCGAGCGCGACGCCTTCGGAATAAAGCAGCGCCGCGGCAAAGCTCACATTGTGTGTTTCATCTAAACGCGCCAATTCCGAGGCGGTCACACGCACGGCCAGTTCGCGCAAAAGCTTCTTATTCAGCTTCGCGACCATCGCGAACAACTCGCCTTCTTTGCCAGTTTCTTCGCCCGCGCGAATGGTCAAGCCGGTTTCGACTTGCACGATGCGCGCATCGAGGCGCAGCTTTTTGTTGGGCAGATAAACAAAGCTGCCGAGCAATAGCTGCTGTGCGCCGAACAGCTTGCCGACTTGCTGCGCGGTTGGGCCGTCAATCACGCCGGCTTGCGTGAGCTTCATCTCTTCGATGAGCTGCACGAGGTTCGCACGCTCGACGAGCTTGAGTTGTTGCACATTGCTCAACTCGCTCGTGAACATTTGCGCGAGGCCGTTGCGCAAAGGCTCCATTCGCGCGCGCTCGGCAATGCTGTTGTTGTCGAAATTCAACACGGCCAGCGTGGTTTGCGCGTGCAGCGAGGAGAAGATGATGGCAAAGAAGGAAAATATGAGACGACGATGGTTCATTTGGTTTATCGGATAAAATCAAGAGTAAGAACACGGAGCCGGTAATGCCTCAGTCTTCGGTGGAAAACGCCACGCAGACTTCTTGTCCTACGCCACTAACTCTTCGCAGCGACTCCAGCAGTAACACACGCGGGCTAGTTACAACCCAAAAGCAAATCAAAAGCGCACGCAAAGACGCTAAGGCGCAAAGAACTCGCAAAGCAAAGCTTTTCTTTGCGGTCCCTTTGCGGCTCTGCGCCTTTGCGTGAAAGTTTTTGCTTTTAGCACGATTGTGTTATTGAAAAGTTAGCAACATCGGACCTTTTGTCTGCCGCCGCGTGGCCGGGCGCTACTCCACACGTAACTGAGGCATTACCGGATTCGACTGAAACGGCACGTATCAATGCGGATTTTAAATCAAAGTCTTCTCCGTTTCATCAGCGTTCAAAGCATCTGCTTCGTTCAACTCAAATCAGCCGCGGGCGCGAGGCCTTCGAGATCGGCATTTGTCTCTTGCACAGCGTCGGCTTGCGTTGCCACGGCGCATTGTTGATAGAGATAGACCTCGCCAGCATAGAGCGCGAGCTTGAGCGCCATGCGGCAAAACATATAAGCTTGCTGCACGAGAAAGAGCAAAAAGATAATCAACCCATTCGCCGCGGAGAAACTATCAGCGAGCGGATTATAAAGCGCGAGCAGCAACGCGCCCGCGAGAAACATGGTCAGCGCCAATCCAAACGTCGAGAAGAAATTGCGCAACGTAAACCTCACGCCTTCCCAAATTGAGACGCGCATTTTGTTTTCATCATTGAGCACGACATGAATGCGCGCGTAGTCGAAGATCGCACCGAAAAGAATCATACACAACGAAGTGATGCCGATGCGCGTCCACCCGCCCCAATAAGAGATATTGCCATACGGGCCTTTCCCCCACACGAGGCGCTGCACGCCAAGCTCGAGGTATTGCACAAAAAATAAAACGAGCAACACCGGCACGCTAAACAATGCCAAGCGCACAAACTTGCCAAAGTACGTCGCCGCGCCGCTCCAAAATTGACTCGGCGTATAGCGATCTTGGCTCGCGAACACGGCGAGCGCGCCGCCGGAGAGAAATAAACCAAAGAGCCAATAGAGGCCGGGTACAATCATGAGCATGCCCATTTGTGTCGCGACGACGTTTTCATTGTTAAACAAAAACTCAAACAGAAAATCCATGTCCAATGGCCCGGCGAGCTTCGCGCCCATCGCGCTGTCGCCGAGATAATGCACGAGCATGGCGCGAAACGGAAGCAACAGTATCACGCCGAAAAAAAGGTTGGCGAGATAAAACACCAGCACCATGCGCTTGTGCGCCAGCATTTGCGCGAAGCCGTGTTTAAGGCTGGAAATGATCATGGTTATTTCCTTATGGATTGTCCTTCAGAAGGAATCTTTTTTGTGCTCGGCACTGTGCGATGAGGAAGCGCGTCCAGTGCTTAAAAGGATTCCTTTTGAATGACAGTGAGAGGAGGAAAAACAAATTTAGAAAGCCATCTCAAAACTTGGCAATGCGATCCACTCGGGTTGGTCGAGCAGAAATTGCATCCAGAACAAATAACGCGCGCTGAGTTTCCGCACGCCAAGACTCGAAGGCTCGATCATCTTGCTGTTGTTGGCGTAATTGAGATCGAGCACGATTTTGTTCTCCGGATCAATTTCCGCGGAGACGAGCTTGGCCGGCTTTACAAAGCTGAACTTGTGCCACGTATCTTGCCCGTCCCACGTTTCGCGCGCTTTCTCGCCATTGTCAAATGTCGCCACCATCTCCACCGGAAACTTGAACTGGCCGAGGCGGCGAACAAAAACGTCGCTCGCGTAGAGTTTGGTTTTGCCTTGTGCGCCCGCGGAGTCGTTGGCACTCACATGACCGTTCGTCAAACTCGAATCTTGCGCGGCCACGGAAATATCGAAGTCATAGCCGCGTCCTGCTTTCACTTCATTGCTGCGCACACGATCGACGCTATAATCCAACGTGAGATTGGAGAAGAGCGCTTGATCAAAGTACCAATTAAAATCCTGCCCGGTCACTTCATTCACCACGTTGATGAAGTCGCGCGATTTTGGATGTTTGAAACGCCAACGCTCGAAATAAGCGCGCATCACTTTACGCATCGTCTCTTCGCCGAGATAATTGTGCAGCGTCATCAAGAGCACCGCAGGCTTCGAATAAGAATTGGTGCCGAAACTCGATCCGTTATAATATTTCCACACGAAGCGCACGGTTGGATCGTAATCTCTCGCGGTGAGATAACGCATGCGGTGCATTTGAATGTTGTTGATCTTGATGCCGAAGAGATTGACCACATCGCCGTGCGGGCCGTATTTGTCTTTGATGATATCCGTTTCCGTGTAGCTGTTGATGCCCTCATCCATCCAGCTTTCTTCGAACTCATTCGAAGCGAGCAGGTGATACCAATAGTTGTGGCCGAACTCGTGGATGATGACCATTTCCACTGCGCGCAAGCCTTCGGGCAAACCATAGTTCGTGCCCGCGGTGATGAGCGTGGGATATTCCATGCCGCCCGAGCCGCTGGCGCCGCGACGCGGATCAACCACGGTCAAATTCGGATAAGGATAATCGCCGTACCATTCTTGATGATATTCCACTGCGGCCTTCGCGGCTTCCATGTGGCGCGCGGCTTGATAATCGTGATCGGGCTGCATGAGTACGCGAATCTCAACGTCTTTGGTCTTAACGAAATCTTTGTACTCGCGATACTCCGGGCTGGTGGTCCACGCGAAGTCATGCACGTCTTCGGCGTGATAGAAGTGCGTGGCCGTGCCGTCGCCGTTGTCGCGCACTTCCACTTCGACACCGGTCGCGCCGAGCACGTTTTCTTTGGGCACGGTCATACGCACGTTGTACACGCCATAGTCCGCGAAAAATTCCGAGGTCGCATGAAACTGATGGCAATTCCATTTGCCGTCGATATACACGCCGATTTTGGGAAACCATTGCGCTACGAAAAAGTATTCGTTCTTCGCGCCGGTGCGCGCAAACGGCGGCTGCGGCAATTGCGCCGTGAAGTCGATTGCAACGACTATGGAATCATTCGGCGCGAGCGGCGTCGTGAGCGGCACGCGAAAAACCGTTTTGTCTTCGGCATTGTCGTCGTCGGGATGAATGAACGACATCGTATGCGTCAGGTCTTCGCCCGAAGCGAGCGCGAAACGGGTCACGTCAATAAAGCCCCAGCCGTCTTTGTCGATTTGATTGCCGCGACTCGTGCCGCCGGATTCTTTCATGAAGGTGGAGCGGCTATTGCGGAAGGCATTGAGATAGAGATGGAATTGCAACTCGGTGATCACGTCGCTCGACTTGTTGTGCCAAGTGAGTTGCTCTTTGCCATAAAGCTTGCGCGTGGCCGGCTCGAGCTTCACCTCGATGTCGTAATTCGCAATGCGCGGGCTGAGCGGTTGCGAAAACAACACCGGCTGCGCCGCAGCTTCGCGCGCGAGCAGAAGCACGAGCGCAAGGCAATACAACTTGCTGAGTTGGTGCTGCATAACACTCCTCCTCCGAATGATGAATGCACACGATTCGCTCAACCACGGCTTGGCCGTGGTTTGCTTTATTGAAAAAATAAAAAAGCGGTTGGTTATAAATGAAAGCCACGGCCCAACTGTGGCTGAGTGTGCAATGTTACTCGTCCTCCCAGCGCCTCGTCTTGCCGCGCTCAATTTTCTTCGCGGCCAGCGAGGCTTTGCCCTGCAAACGTTTTTCTTTTGCGGCACGTGAAGGCTTCGTGGCAATGCGCGGCTTGGGCTTGCGTTGGCGCGCGCGCAATTTTTCCAGCAAGCGTTCCCACGCGGCCTCGCGGTTTTTGAATTGCGAACGATGCTCGCTCGCCGTGACGATAATGCCCGTGGGCAAATGTTTCAAGCGCACTGCAGTCTCGGTTTTATTGCGATGCTGCCCGCCCGGCCCGCTCGCTTTGTAGGTCGTGATTTCGACCTCGCCTTGCAAGCTGGATTGCGTCATTGGGTGCGCGTCGAAAGTTTCTTGTTCTAAAAATTCTGCCACGTGTGATCCTATCGTATTACTCTGAAAATTATCACGACCGCGAAAGTTTTAAAATTCACCATTCGCAATTGACAATTCAACTCGTATTACCTGAATTTTGCACTGATAATGTCGCCAACCGCCGCCTACGGTTGAAACCGTAGGCTAGGAGATGAAAGTCCCGTGAACGGGACTAGCCACCAATTGGGTGAGAGCGCCGTTCACGGCGCTTACATCTCCTAGCCTGATGCTTCAGCATCGGGTGATGGTGGGCGCGAGCACGGTGCAAAATTCAGGTATTAAGCACGGGGCACCATCTCCAGCGAGTAAAAAGATTCCTGCTGAATGACAGCGCTTGGAGGGGATTACCGATTTTGAAAGTCAAAACTCATAAGGCGTTACTACGAACTCTTCCTCCTACTGCGTTTCTTCTCCACCTCTTCTTCAAAGAGCGTATCGAACTCGGCAATGCGATTCTTCCAATCGAACTTCGCAAAGGCTTGCACCAACTCCATGCGCGTTTCATCAAGCTCGCGATAGTGCGCGAGCAGGTGTGAGAGTTTGCGATACAAATCTTCGCTGTGGCTATAAAGAAACTGCTCGTGAAATTGCTGCGGCAAAATTTCCGGATAGCTCAAGCGATTGGGCAAGAGCGGCAGCGTGTAGCAATAGATCGCTTCGGCCACGGCAAAGCCGAAGTATTCTTGCAGCGCGGTGGACACGATAATGTCCGAGCGCAGAATGAAATTCGCATAATCTTCCAGGCTCTCAACAAAACCGTATTGCAGAATACGATCGCTCAAGCGGCTGCGCGCTTCGATGAATTCTCGCGGGTGCATTTGAAAATTTTCGCCGAGCAAAATCACTTTAAACTCCACCCCGGCATCGGCGAGACGATAGAGCGCATTGAAAAAAACGCCGGGCTGTTTATCAAACTCCCAGCGATGATTCCACAAGATGACGGGCACGCGATTTTTTACGATCTCGCGCCGCGGAAACTCGGAAACATCCATGCCCATGTAGGTGACTTGCGATTTCGCCATGATGTGCTGATGCGCGCGCTCCGGCAAAAATTCGGGAATGTCGTTGATGAACTGGCGCAAGGCGGCATTGAACGTGTTGAGATGATAATGCGAATTAAACAGGCATCGATCCGCAGCCAGCGCGGAAGCCACATTGGTTAAGCCGAAATCAACATCCGGCCGCTCGCCTTCGGGTGTGAGATAGCTGAGCTGGTTTTCATGGAAGAATAAAATCGCCGGGCACGTAAAACCCGTGAGTGCTTTCAGCTCCGCGAGATTGATCAACTCCGCGGCGATAATCAAATCGCACTCGCGCAAAGCATGGCCGTAGGTTTCGGCAATGTACAGCGCCGCGCTGCGGATGCGCCATTTCCAAAAACGCGAGGGCAGCGTGATCGACATAAAATGATGCCGACTCGATTTGATCAAGCCATCCATGAAAGATTTGTGCGAGCCGCCGTAGAAACTTTCAATGAAGATGATGTTCACAAAATGCTCCTATGATTGCAATGCTCAAACCTCGGCTGGGCCGAGATTTTATGCTCGTTATCGGCAGACTTGTTACTCTTCTCAAGCTGTCATTCTGGAAGAATCTGCCCTCGCCCTGGGAATTAATCCAAGAACCGGGGAAGCTCCTTTCAGGATGGCAGTTCAAAAACTGGAGAGAATCTTACTCTGGTTCAATAAAAACGCTGCGCGCCATGATAAATCACCGCCTGCTCCTCGCGCAAAAATCCCACGAGTGTCATGCCGGTTTCGCGTGCGAGATCGACCGCGAGCGCAGAAGCCGCGCTCACTGCGGCAACGCATGAAATGCCCGCGAGCAAAGCTTTTTGCGCCATTTCAAAACTCAAGCGTCCGCTCACCCACAAGCCACATCCCGCGAGCGGATGGGCGCGCACAAGCAATGCCGCGCCGATGACTTTATCAACCGCGTTGTGCCGGCCAATGTCCTCGCGCACGAGCACAACTTCGCCGTGGCGATCAAACAACGCCGCGGCATGCAAACCGCCGGTTGCGGCAAACGCGGTTTGCTGCGTTGCAATGCGTGCTGCGAGACGATACAAAGCAGTGAGCGAGCACGCGAAACCTTGCTGCAGCGGCAAGGCTTGCACGCGCACGTGCTCCAAAGAAGCGCGGCCGCAGATGCCGCAACTGGAAGTGGCGACCATCTGCCGACGCAGCGCGAGAATTTGCTCTGCTTGCAAGTTGGGCGCAACGCAATGCAGGACATTTGGAATTTCCAAACCCATTTCATCGCGCGCAGAATCTATGGCAAGCGCGGACAAATGCAAGTTGATTTCAGGCAGAGGCAGCACGCCTTCGGAGAGCAGAAAACCGCGCGCAAGCTCCACGTCGTTTCCCGGCGTGCGCATGACCACGCCCAAAGTATGCCCATTGAGGCGAATTTCCAGCGGCTCTTCCACCACCAAACAATCACTCTCCGCGCGCAACGTGGCGCGGCGACAGCGCTGCACGGCATATTGCTTCATTGCGTGACTCATGCGGAGGCTAATGCTTTCTCAATCTGCGCCAAATGTCTTTCGTTGTGCCACACGACTTTTTCACACTCGTCTTTCAAAGTGCGCACACCGGTTTCGCTATGGACAAACTCCAAATGGCCGTTCGCTTCATAATGCAAGCGCGCGTAGTAGATGATACCTTCGCGCACGGCAGAGTAGAGGTTGCGCGAAAGCTCCAATGGTCGCTGCGCGTAGTCGAGCTTATTCGCCCATGCCTCTTGATCGAAAGCCCAAAGCACTTGTCGCGGCTCGCTGATCACGCGCCGAATGCGATCAAACATCACCGAGTCCGCATCCGCGAGGTGATGCAAAATGTAACGCACCGACCATTTGCCCGGCCCATGCGTTTTGTCGAGGTCGGTTGAGGCGAGATCGAAGTGGCGCAGAGTTTCGGCTTGGGTGCGGGAGAGGTCGTGGATCAAGTTCATCGTGATTCAAAAAAGTGTGAGTTGAGAAGCTTGACTTTTGAACAGAAAATTCTTTCTTGGGTGTGATGAAGAAACAGAAAACGAAAATCGCGATCAAAGAAACCCGATTCAGCCAAGCGACGCGCTTTGTGGTCGCGCTCGAACGCGGCGAAGGCGACACGATTGTCGACATCGAAAAATATTGGGGCGCGGCCACGGTGCGCGACATTCACGAACAAATTATGGCGGCCCAAGCTGCCGGTGAATTGAAATTGTCGTGAAGAGCGAGCTCAAAATTTCGTATCACGACGGACAGGGCACATGCAAGGTTCCGTCCTTGTGTAGAACCCCCCGAACATGCACCCCTGGTGGTTTCCATCAGGGGTGTTGCTTTTGTACTCAATGCTATGAAATATTATTGCTTCTCAATGATTGCCAGTATATGCGCAACATTAACCCAAGCCACACTTTCTTTCTTCCCGCTTTCACTGATTGTTTGAACTTTAATCCATCCGGATTGATCAATCTCCAAAACTTTATAAGAGTCGGTATTACGGAATAACAAAAGAACTGTTTGGCCAAACCGTAAGTCATATGATTTACCCACCTGCAAAACTTGAGGAACATGTGACGAAGAGGCTTTCTCAAGTTGAGTACAGCCGGGCAGAGACACAAAACAAAAAGGATTGATAAACGCAATAGTCTCGTCATACGTTCCTCCGATTGTTAGATGGGCTACAGACTTCATTGCTTGAGTACAGGCGAGGTAAACACATCGCCCGTACTCTATTTAATACTTCAAATCACGCGTTCTTCTCTTCCCCAGTCCCCATCACCGGCACCACCGCCTTGATTCCCACTGGCCCGAGCGCATACTCTTGCGGGCCGAGGTGGTCGTTGGAGTTCAGCACTTCTTCCCACGTGACTTCTTTGCCCGTGTATGCAGCCATGCGGCCCATAATCGCAACGAGCGTGGAGTTCGCGGTGTTCTCGGCTTCGACGAACGGCTTGTTCGTGCGAATCGCGGTCACCATGTCGATGTGCTCTTGCACATAGGGCGAGACCTTCACTTGCTTGGTCGATTCGCCGGCTTCGTTCTTCGGATATTCATACGTCCACGCGACCGTGCCGTCGGGTTTGTAGATCGTGTTGCGGCAATTCGAATAGCCCTTTGTGCCGCGCACGAGTTCCGAAACATTGCCCGCGCAACCGTTGATCTGGCGACACATGCTGTGAACATGCATGCCGTTCGCATAAGAAAAGTCCACGCTGAACGAATCGTATTGATCGCCGGTCACGCGCCGATGCCGACCGCCGACGCCCACGGCTTTCGTTGGCAGCATGCCCGTGAACCAATGCACGACGTCAATGTTATGCACGTGCTGTTCGACAATATGATCGCCGGAGAGCCAGCACCAATTCACCCAATCGCGAATCATGTATTCCATCTCCGACCATTCTTTTTGCGGGTTGCGATACCAAAGCTGATCCTGATTCCAATAACAATTTGCAGAGACGATCTCGCCGATTGCGCCCGCGGCAATGTGCGCGTAGGTTTCGGCATAGTCGCGTTGATGGCGGCGTTGCGTGCCCGTGGCAACCGTGAGTCCGAGCGACTCCGCGCGTTTGGAGGCGGCGATAACTGCGCGCCCGCCCACGGGATCGACCGCGACCGGCTTTTCCATGAACACATGCTTCTTTGCATTGATGGCTGCTTCAAAATGCGCGGGACGAAAATGCGGCGGCGTGGCGAGCAAGATAACGTCAACGCCAGAGTCGATGACTTTTTGATACGCATCAAAGCCGACGAAACAGTTTTCATCCGCGACTTCGTTGCCTTTCTCCTCTTTGATCTTCTTGCGGCAATCATCAAGACGATCTTGGAATACATCGGCCAGCGCGGTGACTTGCAAGTTCGGGCCAGAGTTGAGAAAATCAACCGCGGCGCCCGTGCCGCGGCCGCCGCAGCCGATCAATCCGGCTTTGAGCGGAGGGCCGTCGGGCGCGTGATCGAGAAACGTCGGCGCTTTGACGGCCGCATCTTTGGCAGCGGAACAACTCACGAGCAGCGCGCCCGCGGTGAGCGCGCCGAGTTCGAGAAACTCGCGACGATTCAATGCTTGGGACATGGAATGCTCCTTCTCTCAGAACGATGCGAAGCGAGGCATGACGCCGGCCAAAGCGCGTCATGGGGAATGAAGCTTTACGAAATGCTTTTCTGCCCACGAAATACATGCATCACTCGAAAAGCTTTTTCGTGTGCTTCGTGGGCAAGAAATTGAACTTGCCTAGTACTACAACGTTAAGTTCTGTTTGACCCATCTCAATAGCCTCAAAGCAAAGACTCAAGACAGAAAAATGAAAGACAGAAAGATAAAGCCTGAGTTTAAGCTATTAAAGCTGATGTCACCACACGCAGGAAAACAGTTTTCATTTTTCTGTCCTCCATCTTTCTGTCTTCTAACGCTTTTGGAGAGATGATTCAACTTAACGTTGTAATACTAGGCAGATTTAAGAACGAAGCAGTTTAGAAAAACGTATACGTCAACCCAAACGCCACGGCTTGCTTCACTTGCACTTCGGTGAGAATGTCTTCATCATAAAAAGCATAGACATTGAAATTCACCGAAAAGTATTTGCTGATCTTCGCCGCGAGCGTATTGTCCCACGCGACATCCGCGGTGTTGAAGTTTTCGAACGAAGTAAAAAGCTCGAGCTTGGATTTGAATAAAATATTTTCCGCGAGTTTGACGGAAAGATCGGTGGTGGATTCAATACCCGTTTCCACGCGCACGCTCTCGTCGGGTTTGTTGCCATAACGCTCGCGAAACGTAAGCGCCGAGCCGGCGATTAAACCATCGTCGCTGACAATCGTCTCTTTCACGGAAACACCAAGGCGCGTGACGAACTGCTCGCTCGGCTTATAGCCCAAGCCCAAGCTCTGTCGCAAGAACATCGGCGAGAACGAAGAAGAGACTTTGACCTTGCCGGTCTCGGGATAATCAAAACCCGAAGCGATTTGCGTGAGGCCGTTGAACGACAAATACGGATTGAGGTATTGCCCGACTTTGTACGTGAGCACAGATTCCACATTCAACTCATCATCGCTTTTGCGCACGCCTTGGCTGCCTTGCTTGATTTGGCCGAACACGAGCTTGCCCGAGTTCTTCCAATTGGTTTTCACCGCGTTGTTTTCCCACTTTGTTTCAACGACGCCTTTCCACGCGACGGAGTTTTCTCCGCCTTTTGTCCAGTTGCTGCTGTAGCGGTTTTGCGTGAGATTGAGCGCGCCGACCAACGTCTTGGTCCAACCGAATTTTTCTTCTTTCTTCTCTTGCGCGGCAACAGATAGAAAAGTGGCGCAGAGCAGGGCTGCGGTTATGCGAAACGACTTTTGCTGCAACATTACTTCCTCCGATATAATAGTGATCGAGTCCGAGCGAGAAGCATGAAGCTTTTTAAGCATGCTCGCCCATGATTTGAACGATTTAAAATAATCACTGCGCGTTGCGATTCCAAGCGAAAGGTTGCGCTCAATTGCCGAAACGCGGGTTGACCACGTTGTTCACGTAAGGAATCTCCGTGCGGATGTAATCGAAGTCGCAAAAGAAATCGCAATCGAGATAGAGGTTGAGCGCGTCCCTTTGCATGCTCATTGTAGTGTCGGGCTGCGCCTGTGCGAACGCGTGTGGTGTGATAAAAAGATTCGCCGCCAAGAATGCCGTGGTCACCACGAATGCGGTTTTCATGGGATACTCCCCGAAAAGTTGGGTTAGAAGCTGAAGTGATTTTTCAAACCACGCAAGAGTAAGTGCTTCGCGCGAAGGCTGTGCGCACCTCCGCATCGCTCAAATTTTGACTTTGACAAAAACTGCTGCTTTCATACACTGGCGTACGGATACGGGCTTCAAGACATGAAGGTCGAAACACTCCTCTTGCGGAATACGCCGCGGAGATTGCAGGGAGCATTGAGCGCAGATAACCAAGGTGCAGTCTTACAGCCTTGCAACCGAAAGCGAAAAGCAAACGATGTCAACCATTCAGGTCATTCAAACCGCCGAACGCCTGCCGCTGCCGGAGCGTTTTCAGATTATCGAAGCGCTCTACGCTTCCATCAAACGGGAGTTATCGCCCAAAGCCGTTTCCGCGACGGCAAAAAAGTCCGAGCCTTTTGAGCTTATTACATTTGATCTTGGTCAAGAAGTACACGCCGATCGCGATGAAATTTATGCCGAGCGAGGTTTATAATGTTCGCTCTCGATACGAATCTTCTTGTTTATGCGCACAACTCGGGATCAACTTTTCACGCCAAAGCTGCTGCCTTTATCAAAAAGATTGTGATGGAACGAGACGAAAGCGGCTTACACGTCATTGGCATAACGGCGCAGGCTTACGCCGAATTTATCAACGTTATCACGCGTCACACGATTGAAAAGCCTCTCGCTCTGACCGAAGCTGTTGCTGTGATCGAGAAATACTTCCAAGCGGGAGTGCCGGTTATTCACGCACAGGCAACACAGCTTTTCAATTTTTTGAAAGTGATCAACCCACTGGCTTGACGCTCTCCTCGCCGGCAGTTCACTTCAAATCTCCCCTTCTCTTCTTCACCACTTCTTCCGCGCCTAAAAACTCATGCGCGCGTTCGCCCACCAAACTTGCGCGCGACGCGGCATCGTCTCCAAACTTCTCGCGCAGCGTATCGAGCAGTTGCGCGACTTTGTCTTTTTGCTTGCTCTCGGGTTGATCGAAAAGCTGAAGCTGCTCGCTGCCATGCGTGTTCAAGTCCGACATGTTCACGCCGATGAGACGCACGCGCTTGCCCTCGCGCTCGAACTCGCGAAAGAGCTTGACCGCGACTTCACGCATTGTGGCCGGGTCGTTCGTGTGGCCGCTCAACGTTTGTCGCCGCGTGTACGTGAGAAAACCTTCGAGTCGAATCTTCACCGTGAGCACGCGGCCTTTGATTTTTTCTTCGCGCATATAGCGACTCAAATCGTCCGCGATTTTCCAAATGCGTTTTTCAACGATCGCCGGATCGGCAACGTCTTCCTCCCAGGTGTGCTCCTGGCTGATGGATTTGCGCGGACCGCCGTCTTCCACCGCGCGATGATCAATGCCGTTCGCGAGCGCCCACAAGTGCGCGCCCCACTTGCCAAAAGTTTTCGCGAGCGTTTCTTGCGAGCACTTGGCAATATCGCCGATGGTGTTGAAACCGTAAGCGCGCATGCGCGCTTCGGTCTTTGGGCCGACGCCCCACAGTTTGTTGATGGGCAACGGCGCGAGAAATTTTCTTTCATGGCCTGCCGGGCAAATCGTCAAGCCGTCGGGTTTTTGCAAATCGGAAGCGACTTTGGCCACGAACATGTTGCTCGCCATTCCAATCGAAGCCGTCAAACCGACTTCGTGGCGAATGCGCGCTTTTAATTGCTCCGCCAAACGCTTCGGCCCGCCAAAGCCGTTCGCGGTTTGTGTGATGTCGATAAACGCTTCGTCAATGCTGATCTGCTGGGTTTGCGGGGAGAAGTCGGAGATGATGCGCATCACGTGGCGGGAGATTTCGCTATAACGTTGCGGCCTGCCGGGAACGAAGATCGCATGCGGGCACAAACGATAAGCTTTCGAAACCGGCAGCGCGGAACGAATGCCATACTTGCGCGCCTCATAGTTCGCCGTGGAAACCACGCCGCGGCCCGCGCCGCCTTTCGGATCGGCGCCAACGACAAGCGGCTTGCCGCGATATTCGGGATGATCCATTTCTTCAATGGCGGCATAGAACGCATCCATGTCGAGATGGATAATGAGGCGTGTGGGAGGTTGTGAAGAGGCCGTGAGCATGAACCAACATAAAATTCTTGAGGCAATGTTGCAACTCACTTTTCGATTTGAAAGCTCGATACCCTATATTGTCATTCTGAAAGAACCTGCCCTCGTGCTCGGAACACTTCTCATCTATAGTATCTTTAGATTGTACTCGCTGCAAAAAAAACTTTCCCGCCGAGTGACGCCGAAGACACCGAGCTTCGCCGAAAAAAGCCCTGCTTCAGTGAATTTCGGAGGATGAGCTTTTTTTGTTTGTCTGAATAAAACACCGCAAGAAGCGGGTGGCGAAAACGGTTGCGCGGCTTTATATTCTGCTCAACACAAAACACGAGGAGTGCGCATGAATACGATTAAAGCCACGCGCGCGTTGGATGACTATGAACGCATCGCGAACGCGATTACTTTCATTGAAAAGAACTTTCGTCGTCAACCCGAGTTGAGCGAAATCGCGGCCAGCGTGCATTTGAGCGAACATCACTTTCAGCGTTTGTTCAGCCGCTGGGTCGGCATCAGCCCGAAACGCTTTCTACAATATCTCACCAAAGAGTATGCGAAGAAAGTCATGGCGCAATCGAGCAGCCTGCTCGATGTGACTTTTGAATCCGGCCTGTCAAGTCCGGGGCGATTGCATGAATTGTTTGTGACGTGCGAGGCCATGACCCCGGGCGAATACAAAAGTGCGGGCGAGGGCTTGGTGATCTATTACGGCTTTCATCCCACGCCGTTCGGCGAGTGTCTGCTCGCGACGACGGAGCGCGGCATCTGCGCTTTGCACTTTGTGAAGAAAGATCGCAAACAAACACTCGCGCTTTTGCGCGCAAAGTGGCGGCGCGCGCAATTGCAAAATGCGCCCGACAAAACGCAGCCGTATATCACGCGCATTTTTTATCCGAAGCCGAAGACGAAACAATCGTCATTGCATGTGCTCATCAGCGGCACCAATTTTCAAATCAAAGTGTGGGAAGCGTTGCTGCATATTCCGCCGGGCGCGCGTGTGTCATACGCCGATCTCGCGCGCTACCTCGGCGCTCCGCAAGCCGCGCGTGCCGTGGGCAATGCCGTCGCACACAATGCGATCACGTATCTCATTCCTTGTCATCGCGTCGTGCGCAAAGCCGGCGCGTTGGGCGAATACTCCGGCGGCGCAACGCGCAAAAAAGTTTTGCTCGCATGGGAAGCCGCGCGGTCCGCAGGAGATTTGGATTGATGGATTGATGGATGGTTGGATTGATGGATGATTCGATGATTCGATGACAGCGCGAAGAGTTTTTTCGAATACCCAAAAAAATTAGGTGAAAAATGAAAAACGAACCTCTTCATGCAACAAATGACGAATACGTTTTAGGCACGCATGCCGCGGAGTTGGAGCGGCTCGGGGTGCAGCATCGTTTATGGAGCGCGCAGGCCTTTGCGTTGTGGGAGGCCGCGGGCATTGGCGCCGGGCAAACTGTGTTGGATGTCGGCAGCGGGCCGGGCTACACGAGTATAGATCTCGCCGGCGTCGTAATGCCGCTCGGCAAAGTCATTGCGATTGACGAATCTTCGCGTTTCATCTCGCACTTGCAAACGCAAGCGCAAGTCTTAAATCTCGCGCATCTCACCGCGCGCGTGTGTGATGTGCAGGCGATTGATTTGCCCGCAGCGAGTGTCGATGCCGCTTTCAATCGTTGGGTGCTGTGCTTCGTGCCGCATCCTGAGCGCGTGATTGCAGGCGTGGCGCGTGTGCTCCGTCCCAATGGCGTGTTTGTGATTCAAGAGTACATGAATTACGGTGAGATGCTGCTCGCGCCGGAGAGCGCGGCGTTTCGCAGAGGAATTGCGACCGTGGTGGCAGCGTGGCGCAAACGCGGCGGCGATCCCAAGGTCGGCTTGCGCTTGCCCTCGTTGCTGGCGCAGCATGGTTTCAAACTCGAAGTGATTCGCCCGTTGCATCGCATCGCGCGGCCGGGCACGCCGTTTTGGTATTGGCCCACCATCTTCTTTCGCAATTTTTTGCCGCTGCTCGTGCAGCAAGGAGCTTTGGAGCAAGATGAGCACGAAGCTTTCATGCGCGATTGGGAAGCGCACGCAAACGATCCTGCCACGTTTTATTGCTCGCCGCCCATGGTTGAAATCATCGCGCGGCGCGAGTGACGCGCGCAATTTTATTTCTTCATGCGTGCATCGATTCAGCATTTGAAAAGTTCATGGCTGCGGCGCTTCACACACCACGCGAAAGCCCACGTCATTGCAGTCGGAGTACCACCACAAACTTTTCGGAATTTGCGGATCAGTTTTGAGCCATGCTTCGGTGCGCGTGTAATCGCGATCGGCGAGACGAATTTGCGCAGCTTCGCTTTTATATGAACCGCCGCGAATCACATGCTCCGCGCCTGCGTTCGGGCCGGTGGGATTGATGCGAGTGCCTTCTGCATAAGCATTCGGGCTATACCAATCCGCGCAAAACTCGCGCACGTTGCCGAGCATATTGAGCAAGCCGAAGGGGTTGGGCTGCACCGCGCTCGGTAGATGCGTTTTGCTCAAACTATTCGCAGCATATTTCACAAAAGGAGCGATGCGGGCCGTATCCACACCGAAGAGCCGATTGCGCCAGCGATCACGCGCATAATCATTGGGGCTGCCCTCGAAAAAATACGCGCCGTTCGTGCCGCCGCGCGCGGCATATTCCCATTCCGCCTCTGTGGGCAAACGATAATTCTTGCCGGTTTTGCGCGAGAGCCATTCGCAATACTTCTGCGCGGCGTAATGCGTCATCGTAATCGCCGGGCGTTGCCCGCGGCCCCAGCCTTGATCGGGATTGCCATATGCGGGCGTGGGACCGGTGATCGCATCCAGTTGCCCAATGCTCTTCATCTTCTTCGCTTGATCTTCACTGCGACCCTCGCCGTGCGTTTCGGCGTAAAAGGCATCGTATTCTTCCCAACTCACTTCCGCTTTCGCCAGCCAAAACGCGCTGAGCTGCACTTCGCGTTGCGGACCTTCATCGCTGTGGCGATACGGCTCTGCTGCCGCACTTCCCATCATGAACGCGCCCGCCGGAATCGCGATCATTTCGAAGCTCACCGCCGTGTTCGGAATCGTCTCGGTGAAATTGCCAAACGAATCGACGCGCGCGGCTGCGGTGAAAATGATTTTCGTTTTGCTGGAGGAAACAGCTTCGGTCACTTTGGGGGCTTGAGGATGATAATGGCCGGTTTCGAGATGGCAATTCAAACAATGCAATTCACCGGCTTTGCGCTCATAGTGCAAATGCGCATCTTGTCCCTTCTTCGAAAGCCCGCGCGGATAGAGGTTCTCATGGCAATTTTTGCACGAAGCTTCATACACGTGCAAGACCGCGTGCTCGCGCTTCGACTTCTCTTCCCAATTGATCTTCGCAGTGTCTTTGAAGAGTACGCCGTAAACATCGCGCGTGCCCGTGACGATCTTTGCCCAAGCGTAGTCCACGCCGCGCGGCGGCAAATGGCATTGCACGCAACCAACGCTCACGCCGCTTTCGTTGTCATAGTGCGGTCCCTGCCTCCACGAGAGCGTCGCTTGCGGATGCACATGACATGATTCGCAAAAAGAATTGGTGGAAGTATAATCGAAAGAAGCTTTCGCAAGCACGAATACCACGATGCCGAGAAGAAAAGCGAGCAGGAAGGAAAACTTTAGCCAAAGTTTTCGCATAGGGGCGAACAGTTTCAAGCTTGACCTACCTACGGTTTGTTTTTAGCAAGCGTGACCACTCAAATTAACTTGTCGCCAGAAATTTCTGTTTGAGATAAGTGCTGAACACAAGAGAGGCGCTCTACCTCATCAAAACCATCCTTCGCGTCGTAACGATGCGAGCATCAATCTGCAAGCGATAGAAATAAATGCCGCTGGGCAGCAATTCGCCGCGCGCATTTTTTCCATTCCACATTACGCTAAATTGGCCGGGCGGTTGGGTTTGATCGCGCAGCGTGATCACTTCTTGCCCGAGCAAATTATAAACGGCGAGTTTGATGCGCGCATTTCGTTCCACGAAGTAAACGATAGTCGTGGTTTGTTGAAAAGGGTTCGGCGCGTTTTGCGCGAGTATAAAATTTTGTGGCGGCGTTTTTTGTTCATCAACCCGCAAGGTCGGGCCGGGGAAAAAGTATTCAAGCGCATTGTCGAGATGCGCGCGCCAGTTGCCCCAACTATGGCCTTCGTGCCATTCCAAATAACGAAGATCGTAACCCTTCGCCTGTAAGATGGGCAAGAGATTGTTCACGCGCGCGATCAATATCGCAAGATCGTATGTGCCCATATCGAGATAAAGTTTGAGATTCAATCGCGCGTTGTTTTGAAAGCCTGCGGCAATGTTGTTTTCGACATTGCTCGAAAACGCAGCGACGTTGCCAAAGACTTCGGGGTGCGAATAGCCGAGCCACAGCGAAATATTGCCACCGTCCGAAGCGCCGAGCACAGCGCGTTGCGCCGGTTCCGTGCGCGTGCGATAGCGACGATCAACCCAGGGCATGACTTCATTCACGATAAAATTTGTGAACTGCGTCTGCAGCGTCGTCGCATACTCCTCATGGCGGCGCGCCGTATTGGGCGGAACAAACACCGCAATCACCGGCGCGAGGCGCTGCTGCGCAATGAGATAGTCGAGCACGTTGTTCGCCTTTGCGAGCGAAACATATTCGAGGCCGTCATGGAAAAGTAAAACCGGATAGCGCGCAGTGCCGGTGCTGTAATTCGGCGGTGTGTACACACGAATCGTGCGGCTGTTGTTGAGATTGGTGCTAAAGAAAGAAGTGTCGCGCAGCACGCCGTGCGGGAGGTTCGAATAAAACTCAATCTCCGGCGCGGGCACATAGGCGGGCATGCGCAATTCCGAATTCGGGCCAAAGCCGCCGGAAGCCTGCAATGGATTGCGCGGGTCGAGAATCCAATTGCTGCCATTCAAAACGAATTTGTAGTCGAGGCGAGCGTCGGCTTCAAATGCGCGCGTGTGATAAAAAAGATCCGTGGTGGCGAGCCGCGTCATGGGGAAAGCGTTGGCATCCCAACCGTTCGCGTCGCCGGGAACATTCGCGCGGTTGATGTTGCCGCGATAGATGAAGTGACAGAGCGTATCTTGTTCGCGATAAGGAAACGCGCCGGCGGCGTTCATAAAGCTATCGATGATCGCGCTGCGTTGAGCCGTAGGCGCATTGTTGACGCGCGCGACAAAGGCTTGAAACGTTTGCGCGCGCAGCGCCGCGGCGATGAGCACGAGGCAAAGAGCAAGTTTGATTTTCATTTCAATTCGATCCAAACATTAAGCGTTGATTCCAGTGTGAGGGAAGACTCTTATAGAACCTGAATTTTGCATTGGTGAAATCGCCAACCTCCGCCTGATGCTGAAGCATCAGGCTAAAAGGTGGAAGCGATCTAAAGATCGCTGATCACCCGTAGGGTGATAGCCAACTTTAGTTGGCTTGCATCTCCTAGCCTGATGATTCATCATCAGGCGAAGGGCGG
>JAYRWE010000014.1:0-94440 GCA_041918175.1 bacterium | reverse complement strand
ATCCTAGCTTTGGCGAACAACGAGGTGGTGTCCGATGAAAAAGCTAAAGCTTAAAAGCCCAGAAGCCCCCTGTCTTCCTGCGGAAGACGGAAAGACTTTTTATCCCTGCTTGGGTAACATTTTATTTTGAGGCAACGGGCAAATGCACGTTCTTCACGGCATCTCTCGCCTTGCTTTCAGCCGTGTGATTTCCTACCTTCGCAGCACAAAAATAAAAACGACGAACTATGACCCGAGCCACTAACACCCCGGAAGCGCTGGAACGCAAAGCGGATTTGGAAGCCGAATTACAGCGTATCCTGCCCCTCATCATCCACCAATATCAGCCGGAGAAAATTATTTTGTTCGGCTCATTGGCGACCGACCAAGTCCACGAGTGGAGCGATATCGATTTGGCCATTATCAAACAGAACATTCCACAGAACTACTTTGATCGGCTGTTTGAGTTTAAGGGAATGATTGACGCTGATTTGGCCACTGATGTTTTTATATATCGCCCGGAAGAATTTGACGCAAAGTTGGCGGAAAACCACTACTTTTTTGTTGACGAAATTTTCAACAAAGGGAAGATTATCTATGAGCGCGGCGCAGGAATGGCTAAGTTTCGCGACTGACGATATTCGCACTGCTGAAGCTGTTGTGCCGGAAAAAATTTTCAACATGGTCTGCTTTCATTCGCAGCAGGCTGTCGAAAAATCACCAAAAGCATTTCTGCGGTATCATGAAACCAAGGTGCCTTACATTCATGTGTTGGAAGAACTCTGCACGCGCTGCCAAAAAATCGATGCCTCGTTCTCCTCTATTCGCAGTATTTGCAAAGCACTTGATAGTTTTTATCAACCCACACTTTATCCCGAAGCTCCGCTCGGCTCTCTTCCCGAAGGCTTGCCCAATCAACAACAAGCAGAGAATGCTTTAATGCAAGCGAAGGCCATCTTTGAATTCGTCAGACAGAAAGTAACCGCTCCGGCTGCGCCCTAAATCCGCATCCCCAACGAACTCGGCATTGCCTCTTTGCTCATGAAACCTCCCGTTGCCACCATCACCGAATCCTTCACCGAGTCTGTCATTCGCGAGATGACACGGCTCACGCTTCTTCACGGCGGCGTTAATCTCTCACAGGGCTTTCCCGATTTTGCCGCGCCGGAGGAAATCAAAGAAGCCGCCGTCGCTGCGATTCGGGCGGACGTGAATCAATATGCGATCACATGGGGCGCGAAGAATTTGCGCGAGGCCATTGCCGAGAAGGCGGGGCGTTATAACAACATGGTCGTGCATCCCGATAAAAACATTACGGTCACCTGCGGCTCGACGGAAGCGATGCTCGCGACGCTCATGGCGCTCGTCAATCCCGGCGATGAAGTGATCATTTTCGAGCCGTATTACGAAAACTATGGTCCGGACACGATCCTTGCGCACGCCACACCGCGCTTTGTGAAACTGCATCCGCCCGATTGGCATTTCGATGAAGCCGAATTGCTGCGCGCCTTCAATCCGCGCACGCGTGCGATCATTCTCAACACGCCGAACAATCCCACGGGCAAGGTGTTTTCGCGCGAAGAGTTGGAGTTCATCGCGCAGCTTTGCCAGGAGTGGAACGTGTTTGCGATCACCGATGAAATTTATGAGCACATTCTCTACGACGACACAGAGCATATCAGCATCGCAAGCTTGGAGGGCATGGCCGAGCGCACGGTGACCATCAATGCGATTTCGAAAACTTACTCGCTCACCGGTTGGCGCGTGGGCTGGGCCATTGCGCCGGAAAAGCAGAGCAGCGCGATCCGCAAAGTACATGACTTTCTCACTGTGGGCGCCGCGGCGCCGTTGCAAGAAGCCGCCGCGGTCGCGTTGCGTTTGCCGGAAAGTTATTATGCGCAGCTTGCGCGCATGTAT
Source organism: bacterium (assembly GCA_041918175.1). Classification (GTDB taxonomy): domain Bacteria; phylum Zhuqueibacterota; class Zhuqueibacteria; order Zhuqueibacterales; family Zhuqueibacteraceae; genus JABWAN01. The sequence continues at coordinate 92,544 of JAYRWE010000014.1, read as the reverse complement.
ATCGAGAAGCGCAATCGTCTGCTCGATATTTTAGAGCGCGCCGGCTTTCGTTGTTGGAAACCGCAGGGTGCATATTACATCATGAGTGACGCCGCAGCTTTGATGCAACGCAGCGGCCATACCAACGACAACGACTTTGCCCGTTGGATGGTTAAAGAAGTCGGCGTTGCAGCCGTACCCGGTGCCAGTTTTTATCATGCTGCCAACAACGGCCGCACGCACGTGCGTTTCTGTTTTTGTAAAAAAGAAGAAACGCTTGCCGCGGCAGAAGCGCGCTTTAAAAAATGGTTAAGCTCGGATTGACACTCACAAGGCGCAATCACGGCTGGGCCGCGGTTGATTTATTATTCCAAAAAAGCGCTATTCACCTACATGAAAGAATAAACGTGCCCACGCATCGGAAATTCCGCAAGCAGGCCCTCTTTCTGCTCGTGCTCTTCTTCTGCGGCTCGGCCTGTGCGCAAACGAATGCAGAACCGTTCGCCACGCTTACGCTGGAGCTCGCAATCAAATTGGCGTTGCAACATCATCCTGCTTTGCGTGCAGCAGAGGCGAGCACCGACGCCGCGCGCGCGACGTTGCGCCAAGCGCGCTCCAGTTATCTGCCCTCGCTGAATATTTCCGCAAGCACCACGCGCACAGAGGGCGCGTTCGTGTTCAATCCCTCTTTCCCGCCGCGCGATCAAAAATATACGAACTTTGCCACGTCACTCGCCGTGCAACAAACGCTGTACGACTTCGGCAAAACCTCGGGCCGGGTTTCCGCGAGCGCAAACCTGCGCGAGGCGACTGCATTCGACTATCAAGCCGCACGCAACAACGTTAGCGCCAACGCGCAGCTTGCCTTTTTGAATTATCTACAAGCCGAGCAGGTGGTGAAAGTAAATGAAGCCACCGTGGAACAAACCGAGCAGCATCTCGTGCAAGCAAAAGCGTTTCATTCCGTGGGCAAGCGGCCGCAATTCGACGTGACCAAATCCGAAGTCGATGTGGCGAATGCGAAGGTCAATCTCATTCGCAGCCGCAATCTTGCGCAACTGGCGCAGGTGCAATTGGAAAACGCGATGGGCGTGCATCCGAGTTCGAATTATACTGTCAGCGAGGCTTTTACCATTTCTTCGCTTACGATGAGCCTCGATTCCGCGCAGGCACTTGCGCAAAACATGCGACCGGATGTGCGCTCTGCGCGTGCGCGCTTTCGTGCGAACGAGTCGTTGGTTGCCGCGGCATGGCGTCAACATTTGCCCACGCTTTCCGCTTCGGGCAATTATATTTGGAGCGCGTTCGACTTTCCCCTCTTTAGCCGTTGGAATGCGGGCGTGACATTGAGCCTGCCGCTGTTTCAAGGTTTCAGCGTGAATGCGCAAGTGCAACAAGCCCGCGCCGGAGTGGATTTGTCGCGCGCGAATATCGAGGTTCTGCAGGAAAACGTGCGCTTGGAAGTCGAGCAAAGTTATCTTGAAATGAAAGAGGCGCAAGAGCGCATCGGTGCCGCGGCCAAACTCGTGGAACTCTCCCAGCAAAATCTCAAACTCGCCGAAGCGCGTTATAATTCCGGCGTCGGCTCGGCGATTGAAATCACCGACGCGCAAGTGACGCTCTCCAACGCGGCCATCACGCACATTCAGGCGCAATACGATTACAGCCGCAGCCTCGTGCGCTTGCGTCGCGCCATGGGCATGATGGAAGCGCAACATTGAGGGGCGCTTGCAGCTTAATATCTGATACGCCACAACTGAGTGTTTCATGAAGCAATTCTTTTCACACTAGATGATGAAGCATGCGCAAAATTCAATCTGCCTTCTTCGTTGTTTTACTCGCTGCCGCCCCTCTCTTCTCTTATATCAAAACCACGCACCTCGTCGCGATGCGCGATCAGATTCAACTCGCCACGGATGTTTATCTTGCCGAAACGCCAGGCGTGTGGCCGGCGATACTGATTCGCACGCCGTACAGCAAAGAGCTTGGCCAGCAAGAACTGCTCGGCATAACAATACTCGTGGGACAGGGCTATGCCGTGATCGTGCAAGACATGCGCGGGCGCTTTGCTTCGCAAGGCGTGGATAGTTTGTTTCTCGATGATGGTTGGGGCAAGCGTCAAGATGGTTACGACACGGTGGAGTGGATTGCGGCGCAAAGTTGGTGCAACGGCAAAGTCGGCACGTGGGGCGCATCGGCATTGGGCATCGCGCAATACTTGCTTGCGGGCAGCGCGCCGCCGCATCTCGTTTGTCAATTCGTCGAAGTCGGCGCAACGAATCTTTATGCGCAAGCCGCGTTTCCCGGAGGCGCGATGCTGCAAAATTTAGTTGAAGGTTGGATTGCCGGGCAAGGCACTTCGTATCTGCTGCCGTTCGTGTTTAGCAATTCCAGCTACAATGCCACATGGGCGCAGCTCAATCTCGAAGAACGTTTTCCCGTTGTCAATGTGCCGATTTATCATTGGGGTGGTTGGCACGACATCTTTACCGCAGGCGCGATCAACGGCTTTGTCGGCTTGCAACACCACGGCGCAATCGGCGCACGCGGCAAACAAAAATTGCTCATCGGCCCGTGGACGCACGGCACGTGGGGTGAACGCAAACAAGGCGAGTTGACGTTTCCCGCAAACTCCACACGGCTCGACTTCACTGAAATTCTGCGCTGGTTCAACTATTGGCTGAAAGATATGGACGACGGCATCATGAACGAACCACCGGTCGAGTATTATGTAATGGGCGCAATTGAAAGCGGCGCGCCCGGCAATGAATGGCGCACCGCGAATGATTGGCCCGTGCCGTCGCAAGCCACTCCATTTTATTTTCATCGCGACGGCAACATGAGCACAACGGCGCCAACTTCTTCGAACATCGCCTTGAGTTATCTCTACGATCCCAAGCAGCCCGCGCCGACCCTCGGCGGCAGAAATTTATTGCTGGAAGCCGGCCCGTATGATCAACGCCTCGCGGAGAATCGCTCCGACGTTCTGCTCTTCACTACACCCGTGCTGGAAGCGCCGCTCGAAGTGGTCGGCCAAATCAAAGTGAAGCTTTGGGCCTCGTCTTCGGCGATTGACACGGATTTCATCGCCAAACTCACGGACGTGTATCCCGACGGCCGTTCCATGCTCGTGTGCGATGCCGCGGTGCGCATGCGGCATCGCAACACGCTCTCGCGTGAAGAGTTCATGACGCCCGGCGAAATTTATGAATGCGAGATTGACTTGTGGAGCACGGCGATGAATTTCAACAAAGGCCATCGCATTCGCGTTGCAATTGCGAGCAGCAATGCGCCGCGCTTCGATCCCAATCCCAACACCGGCGGGCCGTTGCGCGGCGATAGCACAACCGTCGTCGCGACCAATGCAATTTATATTGATGCCGCGCGTCCTTCACACCTCATTTTGCCCGTAACGAGCGGGAGCACGAATGTAAACCAGACAAATCTCGAAAGCCTTCCTGCGACATTCGCATTGAACGCGAGCTATCCCAATCCCATGCGCGACGCAACACAGCTTGCCTATACGTTGCAACGCACTTCCGTGGTTCGCCTCGCGGTTTACAATACCCTCGGCCAACACGTGCGCACTTTGCTCGACGGCCTTGCGCCGCGCGGCGCACATCGTGTGACGTGGGATCGTCGCGATGCCTCCGGCAACTTCGTCGCGCCAGGCATTTATTTCTTTCGCTTCGAAGCCGGGCGCGCACTGCACTCGCAAAAAGTCATCGTGTTCTAACGAAATTGTTCGTGCGCGTTGTGTCGTTTTTATTTTGCGAAATGTTCATCGGCTAAGTCACCGTGCATAATTGTCTCACGCAAACGATCCGCCCCAGGCCAAATTCTTGCATACGATTGAGCCGTAATTGCGAAAGCCCAAATGAATAAGGACGTCTTTGGCTAAAGAAAAACTGGCCGCAAAGTTGAGCGTTATAACTGGCGGCGCGTTCCAACGCCTCTGCACAACCGTTGCGTGCTGGCTGCTGCTGATCGCATTCGCCGCGATCATCCTCTGGAAGGGCGTGTGGCCTTCTCTGCAAAACACGCGCGGCGATTTTGCCAACTACTACACTGCCGCGCGCTTGCTCGCCGAAGGACAACCGCTGCAAAATGCTTATCGCGACTTCGTGTGGTTTCAAAAACAGATCGACCGCTACGGCATCGAACACCAACTCGGCGGCTTCATTCCGCATCCGCCGCCCACCGCGCTCGTCATGTTGCCGCTCACCTCTTTCGAGCCATTGTCCGCCAAACGCATTTGGATCGCGCTCAATCTCGCTTTCGCCATATGCGCTATCGTTCTCTTTGCTCGTATCGCGCAAATGCCGTGGCTGCCGGTTGCAATCATTTTTCTCGGCACCGGCTTTGGGTTGATCAACAATTTTCTCTTCGGGCAAATGTATCTGCTCCTGCTCGTTACACTCGCGAGTGGAATTTATTTGCAACAACGCGGGCATGCGATTGCCGCGGGCCTCATGCTCGGCCTCATGCTTCCGATGAAATACGTCGGCGCGTTCTTTCTCATTTACTTCGCGTGGAAAAAAGAATGGCGTGTCGTGCTCGCCGGCATTTGCACGAGCCTCGCCGTTGCCATGCTTGCGGCCTCGCTCGCAGGTTTTGAAATCTTTCGCGTCTTCTTTACCGAAGTGCTGCCGCGCCACTTGCAAGGCGAGATTCAAGACCCGTTCGCGATCCAGTTTCAATCCTGGAACAGCATGCTCCGGCGCATGTTCGTGTACAACGCCTCGCTCAATCCGCAGCCGGCGTTTCCTTCGGAACCTCTCTTCCTCATTTTGAAGAACACGATTCCGTGGCTCTGGCTCGCCACCTTCGTGTGGATTTATCGCGAAACGAAATTTGAAGGCGCAACCGTGCCTCCAGTAATTCCCCCCTTGAGGGGGGTAGGGGGGTGTCATGCTTTTATGGCTAAAAAACTTTCGCGCGCGGAAGAACCCCCCCCTGACCCCCCTCAAGGGGGGAGTTTTTCTCAAGTAGCGGAACAGCAGCACTTGTTTGAAATCGGCATGATCCCTCTCGCAATCCTGCTCATCTCCCCCGGCAGCGCGACGTATCATTTTTTGCTGCTCAGTCTTTCGACGACATGCTTTGCCAAAATTCTTTGGGAGAGAAATGAAAAGCTGCGCGCGCTATTTCTGAGCGGCTTGTTTATCGTGATCAATCTGCCGCATTATCTCCTGCTCAAAAAATACGCGACCGGTTGGCTCACCCCCATCGGCTATATGCGGCTTTGGCTGCTCGTATTCTTTTTCGCAACCGTTTGCGCTTTCTTTGCACGTACGGGACAGTGGCAGCTTGGAAATTTCAAGAAGTATTTGCTGCCCGCACTCGCTATTGCTTTGGTCATGATCATCATCAATCACCAACGCCTGCACGCGCAAGAACGCGACGCCGCGCAATGGATTCCTCTTCATGAAAAAGAATTTGATCGCCACCTCGGCTTGCTCGTCAAAACTCCGAACATTGGCGATGAGCGCATTGCGTTCAGCTACGGCGAATTGCTCGACGAAGATTACGCGATCTTCGCCATGACAAACTCCGGTCACGTCGAGGGCCAGTGGACGCCGCACACTTCGCAAAAATTTTACGAGCCGGATTTGGCGAGCGATGATCAAAGTGTTTTGCTGGAGAGCATCAATCATGGCCGCGCGGAAATTTGGCTGAGTCGCGGCCGAGAGCAACAGCCAGAATTTTTGTTGGAGGGAGAAAAGCCGCGCTGGCATTATGCCAACGCGCGCTTTGCCTTTTTGCGCGCAGGCCGCCTCGGCGTGGCGGGCATCGATGCAATGAAAGCAACCGAACCGCAATGGTTGTCAATCGCAGCCACGTGCTTCGATCTGGCTTTTTCGCCGAGCGCCGAGCGTTTGCTTTTTTGTGGAGAAAGAAAGACCGCGCCGCATTTTATTCTCGGCAGCATTGATATTCAAACCGGCGAGCAAAAAATTTTATTGGAAAGTGAATCCCTTCTCGAACGGCCAACGTGGTCGCCCGAGGCCGAGCGCATCGTCTTCTCATGGAATGTGAACGGCAATCGCGATTTGTGGATGATGAGTTTGAATGACCAGCAACTCACGCGCTTGACGCGCGATCCCGCGATTGACACCGCGCCGGTGTGGGATGATGCGCATCAGCGTATCATATTCATTTCCGATCGCGGTCGAGGGCTAGAATGCAGCACGATGTTTAGTCTCGCTCTTCCTCCAAATGCAAAATAGCATGCGCTTCACTTCTCTGCACATCAAAGCCGCCAAATGGATCGATGAGTACGCAGGCCGCATGCTCATCGGCCTCGCGCGCGCAACGCGAACCGCCAAGCACAACCACAGCGCAGCGAAGCCGATTTCGCGCATACTCGTCATCAAATTTTGGGGCATGGGCAGCATCATCTTGCTCGAACCGGCGTTGCGTCTTTTGCGCGAACGCTATCCGCATGCCCGCCTCGATTTTCTGACCCTGACGCAAAACCGCGAGTTGTTTGCGCTCGTGCCGCATGTGGATCGCGTTCACGTTTTGGATTTTCGTCACGCCTTGCGCTTTCTGCGAGACACGTGCAAGCTGCTCGTGCATTTGCGCCGCGAACGCTACGACGTGATCTTTGACGCAGAGTTCTTTGCCAATTTCTCCGCATTGCTCGCGCGACTTGTTGCGCCGCAAACTTTAGTCGGATTCTCGCGACTCCAAGGCCACAAGCGCCGCTTGTTGGATGTCGCCGTGCCTTTTCATAATGATGAACATGCCGTGCAGAATTTTTTACGGCTCGTCTGCGCCGAGTCCAACGCAAAACCGAGCGAAGCGCAGCCAGCGATTTCAAAATTAAAGATGCCGCGCTTAAATGTGACCGCGCCAACTCGCACGCGCTTTTATCCCAGGTATATCGTCATGAACGTAAACGCCAGCCCGCTGGCATTGGAGCGTCGTTGGCCGCAGGAAAATTTTGTGCAGCTCGCGCAGTGGCTGTTGCGACAGTACGAGGTTCAACTTGTTCTGATCGGAAACGCCGCTGAAAGAAATTACACGCAGCAAGTTGCGGAGAGGATTGCAATGCCTGCACGCGTGACCAATTCCGCCGGCGCGTTGCGTTTGCGCGAGTTGGCGGATTTGATTCAAAACGCCGCATTGTTTATCTCCAACGACAGCGGGCCGCTGCATCTCGCCGCTGCGTTGCAAAAGCCTGTGGTCGGATTTTATGGCCCCGAAACGCCGCTCCGCTTCGGCCCGCTTTGCAATCAAAAATTGATCTTCTATCTCGGTTTGCCGTGCAGCCCGTGCATGAGCGTGGATAATGCGAAGACCGTCAACTGCACGAATCACTTGCGCTGCATGCGCGAGTTGCGCGTGCAACATGTGATTCCTGCGTTGCAGCGCTTTATCATCCAACACGAACTCCTGCCGCTGCGCGCAGCGCATAACGAGATTGAGCCAACGATGCAAATTGGAGAATCGCCCTATGCCGTTTGAATACGAACTCATTGATCGCCTAGACGAAGAACACCTCGCGCAACTCATGGCGCTCTATCGCAACGAGTGGTGGACCAAAGAGCGCAAGCTTGAAGACGTGCGCCGCATGCTCGCGCACACAGATTTTATCTTTGCGTTCTGCGAAAAAGAGTCGCGACAACTCGTCGCGTTCACGCGCGTGCTCAGTGATCGCGTTTACAAAGCGCTCATCTTCGACGTCATCGTCGCGCCTGAGCATCGCGCGCACAAGCTCGGTCGCATGCTGATGAACGCCGTGCTCAATCATCCCGAACTAAAGAGCGTGCGACACTTCGAGCTATATTGCTTGCCGGAGTTGGAGCCGTTTTACGAGAAGTGGGGATTTTCGAAAGAGGTGGGCAGAGTTCGTTTTATGAGGAAGGTATGAACTCACTGCGGCGACCGGATCGTAACATGCTTGGAGGCCTTCCTAACTTTTGTCATTCAGAAGGAATCCTTTTAAGCACTAGGTTCTCTCTCCTGCACTGAAAAGGATTTCTCCTGATGACAGGATGAAGAAGGCGTTGCTTGTAAAGTTTTATTAGAACCAATCTTCCGATTCAATGATTTCATCCATTTCTTTTTGTGTAAGCCTTGTCGGCTTACAAAGCCCGAGCAATTGATCGGCTATCGAATGTTGCTCTTGCCGAACGATGACAGTCAATTCTTTATTCTTAGGCAACCGGACCTTGCTCAACGGTCGCAATACACCGTTCTCGAACACGGCGGTGAATACTAAATCCGGCTTTCCCTTTTTGATGGCCGGCTTTTTTCTTGTAATTTTTACGGGCATGCTTGCTCTCCTCGGTTATGCGTCGAATTACAGTAGCAACACGCGCAACGATTTGCAAGCCCTTTGATCCCTTTCAAGAAACTATGCAGCTTTCTTCAAAACCCAAACTCCTCTTCCTCAACCCGCCCGGCAAGCGCGTTTACTTGCGCGATTACTTTTGCAGCAAAGTCTCGCAAGCCGACTATCTCAATCAGCCGATTGATTTCATCTATCTGAGCGGCATGCTGCGCGAGCATTATGCATTGCATCTACTCGATGCGATTGTGGATCGTTTGTCAATTGAGAGGAGTTTGCGCCGCATTCGTGATTTGCAGCCTGCGGTCATCATCGGCCTCATTGGCTCAGTTTCATACGAAGAAGACGTCGCGTTCTATCGCGCGCTGGCAACGCAAACCGATGCCATGCTGCTGCTCATTGGCGATGTCGTGATAGATCAGCGCGAAGCACGCTTGCACGAGTTGGATTTTGCCGCGGCCTTCTTGCATGATTTCTCCGATGCCTCCGTGCTCGCTTTTTTGCAAGGCCAACGCGAAGCGCTCACGAACATGACTTATCGCGCGCAAAATAAAATTCACGCCGCGCCGCTTGCTCGCGCGCGCCACGAGAGTTTCGATTTGCCGCTTCCCGCGCACCACCTTTTCCTCAACAAAGATTATCGCTATCCCTTTGTGCGCCGCCGTAACTTTGCCACGGTGATGACCGAATTTGGTTGCCCCTATCGCTGCACGTTTTGTATCATGAGCACGCTCGGCTGGAAAATTCGGCCCGTGGCAAACGTGCTCGCGGAGTTGGACAGCGTACATAGCCTCGGCATTCGTGAATTGTTCTTTCTCGATCAAACCTTTGGCATGCAGAAGCCGCGCGCGTTTGAATTGCTGCGCGCCATGCAATCGCGCCAATACGATTTCGGTTGGCTCTGCTTCACGCGCCCGGATATTCTGGAAGACGAACTGCTTGATGAAATGAAAAGAGCCGGTTGCCACACGCTCATTCTCGGCTTGGAAAGCGGCGACGATGCGGTGCTCGCTGCCGCGAAGAAAGATTATGTGCGCGACGAAGTGCTCGCCGGCTTTCAACGCTGCGCCGCGCACGGTCTGCGCACAGTTGCAACCGTCATCATCGGCCTGCCCGAGGAAACCGAAGACTCGTTTCAACGCACGCTGGAGTTTTTGAAAATCTTGCCCGTGGATTTCGTTTCGTTCAATGTTGCCGTGCCGCGCATGGGCACGCCGTTGCGCGCGCAAGCGCTCGAATATCAACTCATCGCGCCGAGTTTGCAAGTGATGGATCAATCCGGCAGCGAAGTCGCGATGCCGGGCTTCACGCTTTCACGCGCGCAAATTGCAGCCATGCGCCAAAAAGCCGTGCGCGAGTTTTATTTCAACACAAAATATTTAAAGCAGCGCTTGCTCGGCCTGCGCTCGCTCGATGATGCGCGCATTCAACTGCGACAGGGATTGGGCTTGCTGCGGAATTACTTTGCGAAGGCGTAGCCTCTATTATCTGTCATTCAGAAGGAATCCTTTTAAGCACTGGAGAGAATATCCAGCGAGTAAAAAGATTCCTCCTGAATGACACCCATTAGAGGCGAAACTCGAGTTTCAAACTAAAAACTCAAGAGGGAGCACATGCAACAAATCGTCGCGTATCTGTTCGGCGCCGGCTTGATCGTCAATGCCGGCTTGTTCGTTCCGCAAGCGTTGAAAATTTTCAAAACCAAAAGCGCGAAGGACGTTTCGCTCATGACCTTCGGCGGCTTTAATCTGTTGCAGTTCATCGGCATTCTGCACGGCTATTTGCAGAGCGATCCGTACTTGCTCGTGGGCATGATCGCAAGCTTCATCGCTTGCGGCGCGGTCACGACGCTCGGAATTTTGTATCGCAAGCAATGAACGTAACTGCTCAGCCGTGGCTTGCATTTCATGATGACCGACAAACTATCTACTACAGGAGAAAAAGTGAAGAGGCTCTTTTCAATTCGTACTGCGCTCATGCTTTGGCTACTCGCCGTGCTCTGCTTTGTCAATCTCAGCGCCGCGAGCGACAAAGCAAAAGCCGAAGAAGGCACGAAGCAAATCAACGGCGTCACGCTCTATTATAAAATCATCGGCCGCGGTGAGCCGATTGTCGTTTTGCATGGCGGCCCAGGTATGGATCACAGCTACTTCCTGCCGCACATGGAGCGGCTCGCGAAAAACTACAAACTCATCTTCTTTGATCAACGCGCGAGCGGCCGCTCTTCCGCGCCGAAAGATTCTTCCGGCATCACGCTCGAAAATTTTGTCGCGGACATTGAAGGCATTCGCACCGCGTTTGGTTTGGAGAAGATGAATCTCATGGCGCATTCGTGGGGCGGGCTGCTCGCCATGCAGTATGCGCTCAAGCACGGCGACCGTCTCAAAAGTTTGATCTTGATAGGCTCAGTCAGCCCAAACTCTGCGGACAACGATGCGGCGAATCGCACGTTGCAAAGCCGGTTCACGCGGCAGGATAGTTTGGATCGCGCGCAGGTGATGCAATCGCTCGCGTTTCAAAAGCGCGAGTCGAAGGCGCTCGCGGATTTTTTTAAGATCGTGTTTCGCTCGACCTTTCACGATCGCAAATACGCGCGCCAACTCAATCTCACGTTTCAACCCGACTATGCGAAGAAAAGCGCGCTGCTCCGCTATTTGGGCAAGGAAATGGCGACGTATGATTTGTACCCGCAGCTTGCCGCGTTGCACGTGCCGACGCTCATTCTATACGGCGAGGCCGAGTCGTTGCCCAGCGAGGCCATGCAGAAGCTGAACAAGACCATCAAAGACTCCGAGCTTGTCATCTTGAAATACTGCGGCCACTTTCCCTTCATCGAAGCGCCGCAAGATTTCGTGGTGAATGTGAAAAGCTTTTTGAATCGTTTGCCGGAGTAGGTGTAATTGATCAGCCACGGCTGCGCCGTGGCTTTACCGTAACGATAGAGTCATCACTTCTATGAATGAACGTGAACGCATTCAATATGACGCTATTGCTCAAGAGCTTTGGGGCATGTGGCAGAATCATCACGCATCAGAAAGATAAAGCCACGGCGCAGCCGTGGCTGAACGGCAATCTCATTGCATGAAGAATCAACCCGACATCATCCTCTATCACGGACGCACAGCGAACGGCAAGCATCGCTTGCCCATGCCCATGCTCGCGCTTGGCTCCATGCTCGAAGGCCGCTACGACTACGAGATCGTGGACGGAAATTTTTTTCATGAAGCCGAAGAACAACTTGCGCAAGTGATCGAACGCAGCGGCGCAAAGATTCTCGGCATGACCGTGATGCCCGGCCCGCAGTTGCAGGAGTCCATACGTGTCGTGCGCAGTTTTCGCGCGCGTTTTCCACGGCTCAAAATTATTTGGGGCGGATACTTTCCTTCGAATCATACCGACACGGTGCTGCAAAGCGGCTGGGTGGATTATGTGATGCGCGGACCGGCGGAGCATGACTTTGTGCGGCTCATTGAATATCTCAATGGCAACGGCACCGCGTGCGAAGGCATTCTCGGGCTTTCTTATCTTGAGAACGGGCGCGTCGTCAATCATCCGCAGCGCGCGTTGCCCGTGATGGATGAATTGCCGCCGTGGCCGTATCATCGTCTCGGTGAGGTGCAACGTTATCTCGGCAAGACCTATCTCGGCAAACGCACCACGACGTTGCACACGAGCTACGGTTGTCCGTTCAAATGTAGCTTCTGCGCGGTGGTGCCGGTCTTCGACGGCGGTTGGGTGGGCCGCAGCGCGCCGCTCGTTGCCGATGAAGTCGAGCACGTCGTGAACAAGTTCGGCGTGGATGCCGTTGAGTTTGCCGACAATAATTTTTTCACCTCGATGAAGCGCACGGCTTTGTTTGCCGAAGAAATTTTGCGACGAAAGATTCAAGTCACATGGTGGGGCGAAGCACGGCCTGACACGCTCGAAAAATATTCCGATGACGTCCTGCGCGATATGCGGCGCAGCGGATGCAAAATGATTTTCCTCGGCGCGGAATCCGGCTCGGCGTTGCGACTCCAACAAATGAACAAAGGCGGCACGCAAACTCCGGAAACGATTTTGCGCCTCGCGGAGAAGTTACAGCGCCACGATCTCATTCCGGAATTTTCTTTCGTGCTCGGCGCGCCCGCGGAGGATGTCGATGCCGCGCTTGAGGAAGAGATTGCGTTCATTCGGCAAGTGAAGCGCGTGAATCCGGCCAGCGAGATTATCATTTACGTGTATGCGCCCGTGCCCATGCTCGGGTCCACGCTCTTCGACGACGTGCAGAAAACCGGCTTCGCTTTTCCCACGCGCTTGGAAGACTGGCTCTTGCCGCAATGGACGCATCTCGATCTGCGCAAGAACCCGCTCACGCCGTGGCTCAAGCCGCATCACATCGACAAGATTCATCATTTCGAGGCCGTGCTCAATGCGCGCTATCCCACGAACTCCGACGTGAAGCTCACACCGGCGCGGAGGCGCTTGCTCGAAATCCTCGGCACGTGGCGTTATCAAACCGGCTTCTATCGCGCGCCGTATGAGATCAAACTTTTGCAGCGCGCGTTTCGCTATCGCCAACCGGAGATCGAGGGGTTTTGAGCGCGTCTGTAAATTCCCCCCTTGAGGGGGGCCAGGGGGGTGTCGCTCGGTATTTGGGCAAAGTAATGAGCCGTTTAAAAAGTTCTCAATACGTCTTGATAAACTTGAATAGCGTCGTCGCCGACAAGAACACCCCCCTAACCCCCTCAAGGGGGGAATAGCTGAGAGTTCTGTTTTATTAATGCGCTCGAAGAAATCTTTCTAGTGCTCGGTACACCTCCTGTTCCGAAGAAGTGTGCCGAGTGCGAGGGAAGGTTCTTCCAGAATGACAAAGAGGAGAGGGCGCGAGTAGCTTATTACTCGGAGCATAAAATAAGTCACACCTCGGCTCCTCGTAATGTCATTCAGAAGGAACCCTTTTAAGCACTGGAGTGAATGCCCAGCGAGTAAAAAGATTCCTTCTGAATGACATCAACAAAGGTGCGAAGTGATCTCGCCCACCGTGGCCTGATGCTGAAGCATCAGGCTAGGAGGTGGAAGCGATCTGAAGATCGCTGATAACTTATAAGATGACTGGAGGCAGCCCCGCTTGCGGGGCTTGCATCTCCTAGCCTGATGATTCATCATCAGGCGATGGCAAACGCCACACCCAAACGCAGAGGCCACCATGTCCAAGACGCCTCCACACATTGTCGAAAAGATTCGCGCCGCGCGGGAACGGGGCGAGACCGTGCTTTATTTGTCGCATCAAATTCTCACCGAGATTCCGCCCGAGATTTTTGAAGCTGATACGTTCGAAGAAATCTGGATGGACGACAATCGAATTACAGCAGTACCGGCAGAAGTGGCACAGCTCAAAAAACTGCGGTGGTTGGTGTTGTTCGGCAATCCTTTGCAGACAATTGCCGATGTGCCGGGCTTGGCGCTCGACTTTGCCATTTACCATCAATGGCAGCACAAGCTGCGACGCGAGCACGTTGCCGGCTTGAAGCTGGCGAAGAATGACTGGCCATACGTTCTGGGATTTACTGGCTTGCCACGAGTGGCTCTTTTGGATTTGAGTTTGTATCAACTCACAACAATGCCGGAGAGCTTGGGTGATTTACAGAGCTTGACCACACTCCATTTGAGTGACAACAAACTCACAGCGTTGCCGGAGAGCGTGACGCGCTTGCAGAAATTGACCACGCTGGATTTGAGTCGCAACAAGCTTGCGGTGTTGCCGGAGAGTATAACACAACTGCAAAACTTGACCACGCTCAGTTTGAATAACAACCGACTCGCGGTGTTGCCGGAGAGCGTCACATGCTTGAAAAACTTGACCATGCTGAATTTGCGCAGCAACCAACTCTTAGCGTTGCCGGAGAGTCTTGGTAATTTACAGAACTTAAGCAAACTACACTTATGGCGTAACCAAATCGAGACATTACCGGATGGCTTTGGCAATTTGCGGAAACTGACTACGCTATTTTTGAATCACAACAAAATCAGAGCATTGCCTAAGACTTTTGAGAATTTACAGAACTTGACAATGCTTGATTTGAGTCGCAACCAACTTACGGCGTTGCCGGAAAGCGTTTCACGCCTAAAGAACTTGACCACGCTAGATTTGAATAGCAACCGACTCACGGTGCTATCGGAGAGCTTCACCCTCTTGCAAAACCTGACCTCGCTCGATCTGAGTAACAATCAAGTCATGTTATTGCCAGCCTTTCTCACGCGTATGTCGAAACTCGCGTCGATCTATTTCAAGGAAGATGCAGGCCATCATTCGATGAAGCAAGGCGAAATCGTCCTCAGCAACAACCCCATCACTTACCCTCCCAAAGAAGTCGTTGCCGCAGGCATGGAAGCTGTGCGCAGCTTTTTTGCGCAAATGGAGCAGCAGGGCAAGAGCAAATTGTACGAGGCCAAGCTGCTGCTCGTGGGCGAGCCAGGCGCGGGCAAAACTTCGCTGCTCAATAAGCTGTTGGATGAGAGCTATGTCATTCCCAATCCGAACGAAGAATCCACGGTGGGCATCACGGTCAAAACCGGCTGGCAATTTCCTCTGCCGCTTCAGCCGGAGATCGCGTTCTCCGCGAACCTGTGGGACTTTGGCGGGCAGGAGATTCAATACATGACGCATCAGTTCTTTCTCACCTCGCGCGCGCTCTACGTGTTGCTCGCGGACGACCGCAAGCAGCACACGCAATTCGATTATTGGTTCAACATCATCAAGCTGCTGGGCCAGGGCAGTCCCGTGCTCGTGGTGTTGAACGAGAAAAATTGCAAGCCCATCACCAATTTTGATTATGACTCGTATCGCAAGTTCTATGAAGAAAATTTCAAGCTCGAACGCTGCGAGGTCGATCTCGCGGAGGGCGGGCCGCGCTTTCAGCATTTGCGCAATACCGTGCAACGTTTGCTCGCGCAATTGCCGCACGTGGGCGCCGAGTTGCCGGCGCGGTGGATCGACATTCGGCAGGCATTGGAGCAGCAACGCGCGCGCAATCACCTCACGCTGCACGAGTTCAAAACGCTGTGCGAGCAACACGACATTCGCAGCGAGACCGATCAACTCACGCTCAGCGGGTATTTGCACGATCTCGGGGTGATCCTGCACTTTCAGCACGACCCGCAGCTTGCGGACACGCTGTTTCTCAATCCGCAGTGGGTGGTGGCCGCAGTGTATGGCGTGCTCGATTCGGATCATGCGAAGAGGAACAAAGGCCGCTTTACCAAACGTTGGATGTTCGAGCAATGGCAGGCGCGCGGCCACGATTTTTCCGAGTGCAACAAGCTGCTTTCGCTCATGCTCAAAAATAATTTCGAGCTGTGCTACGGTTTGGAAGGCGGCAAGGAAGAATACATTGCGCCGCAGTTGTTGCCAAGCACGCGGCCGCAGTATGAGTGGAGCAGCGCGGGCAATTTGCACTTTCGGTTGCAATATCCGTTCATGCCCAAAGGCATTATCACGCGTTTGATCGTGCGTTTGCACGAGTGGATCGAGAGCGAGTCGGGCGAGGGCTTGGTGTGGGAGCGCGGCGTGGTGTTGCGCAAACACGGCGTGCGCGCGCAAGTGACGGAGGAGATCACGAAACAAGAAGGCTTGAAGGTGATCAACATTGTGCTCGACGGCCCTGCGAACGCCCAAAAAGAAATGCTCGCGGACCTCCGCGCGGAGCTGCGCGCGATTCACGAGAAGTCTTTTCGCGGCATCAATGTCAAAGAGATGGTGCCCATTCCCGAGTCGCCGGAGATTGCAGTGCCGTATGAGCATTTGCTGCTGTTGGAATCGAGAAGCATCGTGAGTTTTATTCCGCAAGGTTATAGCGAAGAGGTGTCGGTGCAAAGGCTGTTGAACGGCATCGAAGCGCCGCAGAAGAGAAGAAGATTTTTTGATGAACTACGAGAGGAGGGTTTTCATTTGAACATCAACGTCAATCAAACGAATCAACAAAGCGTGAATCAAAACGTGCAGCAGTCGGTGACAACCACTTTCAATTTCGCTGCGCATATCGAAGGCTTGCTGGGCAGTTTGAACGAGCTGCAAGAAGAACTCGAAACCGTCGCGCCGGAACAGGCGACAGAGATTGCGGACTTGCGCGAGCGATTGAAGAAGCTCGAAGGCATGAAAGAGGAAGATAAAGAGAAGGCGAAAGAATCCACGGCGCTGAGCAAAACGCGGCGCTTGCTTGAAAGCGTGAACGACACGAGCACCGTGTTCGGCAAGACGGTGGAGAAGGTCAAAGGCGGAGTCGGCATCGTGCAGGACGTTGCGAAGCATTACAACAAAATCGCAGAGTGGTGCGGCCTGCCGCAAGTGCCGAGCGTGTTGTTGAAATAACTCATCCTCCCGGCCCCCTTGTCTTGGGAAGAGAAGGGGGAGTGTTGATTTGAAGCGGTGGCTGTTCTTGGGAATAGAAGAGGAAGCGTCGGTTCGAGGTTTTGAAGAACTAATGGTTCGTAGCACAAAGAGAAAACTTTCAGAACATGCACGTGCTTTTCTTTCCTTCTTTTTTTACGAGATGGGGCCGGTAGATGAGTTAGCGCTGCGTGAGAACTGCGAGGCTCGAACTCATCCTCCCGGCCCCCTTGTCTTGGGAAGAGAAGGGGGAGAGTCAAGACGAGCTTTTGAAGAACGTGTTTGGGGGAATTAAAGAGAAGACTTCCAATGCATGCACACGCTGTTCTCCCCTTCTCTTTTTAAGAGAAGGGGCCGGGGGATGAGTTCAAACAACTCAGAAAGGAAAAAAAGTGAGCCTTTCTAATGATCCGCGCTTACGGCAAATCGCCAAGCAACGCGGCCGCGATTTGCGCAAGCATCAAACCAACGCCGAAGCGATTTTCTGGGAAGCCGTGCGCGACCGCAAGTTTCAGGGGTTAAAATTCTATCGCCAGCACCCGCTCTTTTTCGATTACTTGGGCAAGGAAACTTTTTTCATCGCGGATTTCTTTTGCCATGAACGGCAACTTGTGGTGGAGATCGACGGCAAGATTCATGATTATCAGAAGGACCACGATGAAATGAGAACCTTCATCATCAACATGCTGGGTATCGAAGTAGTCCGGTTTCGGAATGAGGAAATTGAAAACAATTTGGAAGAAGTGCTGGCGAAGATTGCGAGAACGATTGCTCGCTAGGCGAGCAGAATTATCTTGAACGTGTACCTGTAAGCCGAACTCATCCCCCCAGCCCCCTTCTCTTGAAAAGAGAAGGGGGAGAACCGAAGCGCCCTGAATCTGAATGCGTTTTTTGTTTCTCCCCTTCTCTTCCCAAGAGAAGGGGCCGGGGGATGAGTTCGGAAGTGCAAAAGGCTTTCATGAACTCGACACAACAACTTCCTCGCCCTGCGGCGATTGCGCGGCACAAAGTTATTGTCGTCATGCCCGCATACAACGCGGCGGCCACGCTCGAAGCCACGTACTCCGCGATTGATGCGGCGTGGGTCGATGAAATTATTCTCGTGGATGACGACAGCCGCGACGATACTTTGAAGATCGCGGAGCAACTCGCGCTGCGCGCGATTCGGCATCCGCATAATGTCGGGTATGGCGGCAATCAGAAAACGTGTTATCGCGAAGCGCTGCGCCTCGGCGCGGATATTGTCGTGATGCTGCATCCCGATGGGCAATATGATCCGAAGCTTTTGCCGCAGCTCATCACGCCGATTGCCGAGGGCCGCGCTGATCTCGTGCTCGGCTCGCGCTTTCTCATTCGCGGCGGCGCGCGACGAGGCGGCATGCCCATGTATCGCTGGCTCGCGAATCGCTTTCTGACGTTTTTCGAAAATCTCGTGCTGCGGCAAAAGCTCTCGGAGTATCACACCGGCTATCGCGCGTACAGTCGCGGCTTTCTGGAAACGATTCCCTTCATGCGCAACTCGGACGGGTTTTGTTTCGATACCGAAGTGCTCGTGCAAGCCGTTGCGTTTGAGCAGCGCCTCGTGGAAGTGCCGATCACGACGAAGTATTTTGCGGGCGCGTCTTCGGCTTCGTTCGCGCAATGTTTGATCTACGGCGCGAAGACGCTGCTCACGCTCGGCAAGTTTGTGCTGCATCGTTGGCAGTGGCAGCAATGCCGATTGTTCATGCCGCTGGAATGGAACTGTGCGCCGAATGAAGCCTGGCGCGCGCAGCTT
Source organism: bacterium (assembly GCA_041918175.1). GTDB lineage: Bacteria > Zhuqueibacterota > Zhuqueibacteria > Zhuqueibacterales > Zhuqueibacteraceae > JABWAN01. Next base: position 74,121 of record JAYRWE010000014.1, on the reverse strand, counting down.
TACGCTTCCAATGGTGTCATGCAGAAGGAATCTTTTTAAGCACTGGATACTATCTCCAGCGAGTAAAAAGATTCCTACTGAATGACATACGAGCGACGATGCAATTTATTTTTCATTCGAAGTTATATCACGTGCGTGCTCCATGAATGCAGAGAGTAAAATTTCACAACGCGATTTGTTGTTTGTCTTTGTACTCGGCCTTGTGTTTCGGCTCGCGTTGTTGTTCGTCTATCCCGTGCCTTATGGCAACGACGCCGCGGGCCGGCTTTTTTTTCGCGACACGATTTGGACCTGGCATTGGTTGCCCGGGACGCAAGCGCTCGTTTACTTCGGCTACGCCTTGTTTGAAAATGTCATGGTCGTGCGTGGATTCTTTGCGCTCGCCGGAAGCGCGGCCGCGGTGGCATTCACTTTTTATTTGCAGCAATGCGCGACGCGACGCGCGGCGTTGATCGGCGGCGTATTGTTCACGCTCAACGCGCAACTCCTCTTCTTATCTTTGATGCCCTATCAAGAAGTTGTGTTCTTGGGTTTGATGTTTGGCGCGCTGGCTTTTTTTATAAAAGAAGAAAAGAGCTTTTGGATCGGCGCATGGCTCTATGGCCTCGCTTGCCTCACGCGCTATGAAGCGTGGTTCATCTTGCCCGCGTTGTTTGCGGTTAGAATTTGGCAAGGCCGATCAAACTTCGCGCGAACTTTTTTATCCACAACGATGGGATTGGGTTGGGGTCCGGCAATGTGGTTGCTCGTCAATCAGGTGCAATGGGGAGACGCAACCGCGTTTCTGTTTCATCGCAGCGATCAACAATTCTACGCATGGGCACCGCACGCGGAGTTGTTGCGCATCGTCAATTACCTCGGCATGATGTCGTATTGGCTGCTGCGTTTCGGCTCGCCGCTCATTTTGTTCGCATTGCCCGGCGTCATGCTCGCGTGGAAAAATCGCAAAACGCTCTTGCCGAAAATTTGGCCGATGTTGTTGTTGTTTGGAATGGTCGCGCTCTTTTTGATTTTCGTTGCCGGCAAAGAGTTCGCGAGCGCGAACCGCTTTGCGAGCATTCCGCTGGCCATTGTGTTGCTCTTCACTGCGCTCGGCGCAGATGACGTGCTCGCGCGGGTGGAAGCGCGCTGGCGCGATGCGCAACAAATGCGAGCCATGAAGAAAGTGGCGAGTGCGCTGCTGTTGTTGGCGCTGCTGATTTACGGCGCGATGCCCGTGGCCAAAGCCAATACGCTGTCCGAGTTTCGCACGCCGTATGAAGTGGCGCAATTTCTCAAACAAAATTTGCGCGCCAACGAACGCGCCCTCATCATCGGCGAATCCATCGACGGTGCAGTGCCCATGCCGTATCAACGCATTTACGGGCAACTCAATTTGACCAAACGCGATTTGCTCTGCGCCGCCTTGCTCGAGCCGAGCGCGCTGGCGGAGCCAGGACAATATCTGCGCGCACTGCACGTGCGTTATGTGATCGTCTTCGGCGGAAGTTGGCAAAAGCATGAGAACGATTTCAAACTGCTCAACTTCATCACCGCTAACGAGCATGCAGTGCGCCCGGTGTTTGCAAACGAGCCTGCGGTCGTATATGAAGTGCTGCACACTTCTTCGTGAATAAAAATCTGATGATTCCTCTCAAAGCTCTTGTGTCGAATAATCCGACGCCGCCGGCTGCAGCGCCGTGGTACGCACAACGTTTGCCTCTGGCTATGAAACTGCGCCGCATGATTCGTCCCATACTTTTTCATGTGTGGCGCATGTGGCAACGCGCGGCGAATCTTAGCGCAGCGCAGGTCAAGATCGAAGAGCTGGTATTGCAAACGCACCCGCGCGTGTTTCATCCGGGCCAGCATTTCAGCAGCAAGATTCTCGCGCGCCATGTTGCCGCGTTGCCGTTGCGCGGCTGCCGCGTTTTAGATATGGGAACAGGCAGCGGCGTGATCGGCATCGTGGCCGCGCGTCACGGCGCGCACGTGCTCGCCGCGGATATCAATGCGCACGCCATCGCTTTAGCGCGCAGCAATGCTGCGCTGAATGGCGGCACTTTGCAAGCCCTACCAAGCGATCTCTTCGCCGCGCTCGCGCCCTCGGAAAAATTTGAGTGGATCATTTTCAATCCGCCCTTCTTTGCCAAACCTGCGCCGGAAGAACTGCACGCAGCGTATAACGCGGGCGCGCAACTCGAAACGCTTGCGCGCTTTTTCGAAGAAGCGCCAAGTCACCTCGCGCCCGATGGAAAAATTTTGCTGATCGTCTCCTCCGACATGGCGCTTGACGAGATGACGCGCATGCTCGCGCGTTATGAGTATCAACTCGCGCAAGTCGAAGCCGTACCCCATTGGTTTGAAATTTTTTATTTCGTGCAGCTTTTGAAACGCGAACTCATTTAAACTAGGAGGTATACCATGAAGACTTTCCTGGTTGCTTTTTTGGCATTTGGGGTGATTGCTCCATGCATACATGCACAATCTTCTGTGGTAGCCACCAGAATCACGAACAAATCCGCTCCCGTCATTGATGGCGTGCTGGAAGATTCTTGTTGGCAAGCTGCCGGCATGCTTACATTTCCCAATCCTGATGGGGGTTACTTTACATTGCATTATCAAAGTTATGACAGCACCGATCCGTCTACTTTTACCGTCTATTTTTTGCACGACGACGTCAATTTGTATGTTGCCTTGCAGACTGTTGATGATAGCATGATTGAAAGCTCTAACTATAACCAAAGCTCTGATGGTTTGGCAGGAATCGCGCTCGCAAGGAAGAACGGCTTTTTCAAGTCTCAAAGCATGTTTCGCTTGTCTTGGTATCGCGGCTCGCTCAACAGCGGCCCACCTTTGGATGACGAGCGAATGATTTATGATGCTGCGTGGCGTAGTCATTTGAGCGGCACATGGAATGATAATAGTGACCGCGATCAGGGCTATGCCTTCGAATTTTCCATCCCATTAAATGATCCGTCCATTGGAAGTACCTACGGTTTAGGTGGCTGGCAGGCGGGTGATTCTATAAAAGCAAATATTGTTCTCATTGATCACGATAGTAAACCGAACGCTTCTCACGATGATTCGGCGGCGAACTTTCGAAGTTGTTGGTGGGGAGATGATAATGCTGATAGCTTGCACGTGCGTCGTTATATCATTTTGAGCGATGCTCCTCCACTTGGTAAACTCGGTAACGACAGAACCGTCATCGCGCGCCATATCAAATCCGACGTTGCTCCCGTGATTGACGGGAATCCCGCCGATCCCATATGGGAACAAGGCGGCAAATTGCGCTTCCCCAATTCAGTTGGCAAATCATTCAATCCGGCGAGAAGCCAAGCGCCGTATAACACAGATGATCCCAGCAGCTATACAATATATTTCCTGCATGATGACATTTATCTCTACGTTGCAATGAAAGCGGAAGATCGAAGAATCGAAGCCGCGGCTTATGATCAGGATTCCGACGGTTTGATCTCAATGGTTTTTGAAGTAAAAGGCGGAGGCGAAGATAGACGCTATTCGACTTTTTGGCATCACTTGGATACGTTGGAATATCATCCTTTGAACAAACCAATAATGGATTGCAATGGCGAGGAGTTAAAGAACGCAAACTTGCACTTTCAAGAAGGGCCTCCGCGTTATCCATATGCCACAAGAACGATAACATGGGGCCCGACAATAAATGGCTCATGGAATAACGACAGCGATACGGACCTCGGCTATGCTTTTGAATATCGCATTCCTCTCGATAGTCTCGGCAGATTTACTGCCGGTGATTCGATCCCAACAAACATTGTGTTGGCCGATCATGATGCGAACCCTGGAGCAGCGTATAACGCGAGCGCAACTCATTTTAAAAAACTCAGGTGGGGTTTTGACGGCAATGAATTTTATCCTCCTTGTGACGGCAAGCCCGGCCCGCGAAGATATATTCCTCCAGAAGAAGAGCGATTCGTCATTCTTTCTAATGACGCTCCCTACGGTGAAGACGAGCCCTCGGACGATGCAGCGACGAAAGCCGTTGTGTACCTTGCGCGCACCCAACTCGAATACTCCGGCCTGCTTCGATCTTACCCCGACGAGATGGCGGCGCATACGTATGATAACGCGGTTGCACTCATCGCGTTAACAGATGGCGGCAGACAAATAGAAGCTCAACGGCTGGCTCATGCTCTGGTCGGCGTCATGGAAACAAAGTCGGACGAGGGATTTTTTTATGACTCCTATAACGTCGTCGACAAAGTCGTGGGACAAGGAACGGCGTCGGGAACCGGCCCGAATACTTGGGCGGCATTTGCTTTGGCAGTTTACGGCAATGTGTATCAGGATCAAACTGCGCTTACGGCAGCCGAAAAAGTAACGCAGTGGGTGCTCAAGAACTTGTATGATCCCAGAGACGGTGGGGTTTGGGGCGGGATCTGCCATCCGTTTGAAGAAAAAGACCGAGATCATGGAAAAGACATAATTTTTAGTTTCAAAAGCACCGAGCAAGTAATTGATACGTGGCACCTCTTTCGGATCACGGGTCGTGATTCTCTTGCGAATCACGTTGCTTCATGGTTGATGGCTGCGGATAAAGGCTGGATTGAAATTGATCCAAGCGTGGGCGGTGCATGTCTTCAGCATCAGCGCTTTGCCACCGGCATCAATCGTGACTGCGGTCGTGATCTCAGGCTGTTTCTTGACCCCCAATCATGGGGTTCAATCGTTGCCAACATGCTTGGCAGGCGGGACAAAGCGAATGGGGCGATTACGGCGGCGGAGGTGCATATGCGCGCAGACACGCTTATCAACAATCAAAAAATCTTCGGATTCAACGACAGTTGCCTTCCCAAGGATGCGGCGATCTGGTATGGCGGCACCGCTCAAATGATTGTCGCTTACGTTTATAATGATGACATTTCTTCGGCTTCATACTTTCTCGATCAAATGAGCATGGTTCAAAATCGGGACGGCGCATGGAAGCACTCTTCAATTAACAGCTTGAGAAAGTATGAATGCGGAAAGTGTGACTCATATGAGTCTTTCCACAGTGCGAAGGCTCACATTGGCGAGACCTCCTGGAATTATTTTGCGTTGCGAGACGTGAAAGCCGGATTGCGATTGCCATATCTATGGCAGAGCCAAACTGTCGTGCAAGAGAGAAAACAGAACTTGTCCTTGGCATATGAACTCTTCCAAAATTATCCGAACCCATTCAATGCTTCAACACGAATCACATTCTCACTGCCGCAAAGCGCATGGCTCCAACTCGATTTGTTTGATCTCTTGGGGCAGAGAGTCTTTGCTATCAGCAGAGGCTTCTTTAAAGAAGGCTATCACACGGCAACTTTGGGTGCTTCTCAATTGGCTAGCGGATACTACCGCTATCAATTGAAGGCTGGAAGTTTCACTCAATCCCGAATGCTACTCGTGCTCAAATAGAATTGATCTCCGCTTTATGACCGACGTTCTTCTCGCTCACAGTTTCTTTCTCCGCTTCGATCCCAAACAATGGCGCACGATGCAGCCCTATGCGCCGCTGGGAACGTTGTACGCCGCGGCCTATTTACGCGAGCACGGGTATCGTGTTGCGGTGTTCGATAGCATGCTCGCAGACAGCGCACACGAGATCGTTCCCGCGCTCAAACAACATCAACCGCGCGCGGTCGTGTTTTATGAAGATAGTTTTAACTGGTTGAGCAAGATGTGCCTCATGCGCATGCGGGAAGCGTGTTTTGAAATGATAAAACTCGTGCGCGCGCAACTTGGAACGAACGTGCCGATCATCGTTGCCGGCTCGGATGCGACGGATCATCGCGAGATTTATTTCGAGCATGGCGCGGACTACGTTCTCATCGGCGAGGGCGAGATTTCGTTGTTGGAATTGATTGAGCGCTTGCTCGGCAAATCTTCACGCCCGCTTGAACAAATCGCCGGCGTGGCGTTGCCGAACAATGGCGCAACCGTTCCGCGCGGCTTCCAAAAAAATCTCGACGTGTTTCCGTTTCCTGCGTGGGACTTGTTGGAGGTGGAAAAGTATCGCAGCGCATGGAAGAAGAAGCACGGTTATTACTCCGTGAATCTCGTGACCACGCGCGGCTGTCCGTTTCGTTGCAATTGGTGCGCGAAACCGATTTATGGCGATCGCTACAACTCGCGCTCGCCGGAGAATGTGGTGGAAGAAATGCTCTGGCTGCGCAAAAATTTTCAGCCCGAGCATATTTGGTTTGCGGATGATATTTTTGGTTTGAAGCCCGGTTGGGTGGAGCGATTCGGCGAGGCCGTGCAAGCTGCAAACGTGGCAACGCCGTTCAAAATTCAAGCGCGCGTGGATTTGCTGCACGAAGAGGCCGTGGCGGGGTTAAAAAAAGCGGGCTGCAAAACCGCGTGGGTCGGCGCGGAATCCGGCTCGCAAAAAATTTTGGATGCGATGGACAAAGGCACGACTGTCGAGCAAATTTACGCAACCGCGGCGCGCTTGCAGCGACACGGCATCGAAGTGTGTTTCTTTCTGCAATTCGGCTATCCCAGCGAGACCGAGGAAGACATCGCGAAGACGATTAAGATGGTGCATGACTGCGGCCCGGATGACATCGGCATTTCGGTTTCATATCCGCTGCCCGGCACACGCTTCTATGAGCGCGTCAAGAATGAGTTGGGCGAAAAACACAATTGGGAGCATAGCGACGATCTCGCGCTCATGTTTCGTGGAGAATATCAGCCGGCGTTCTATCGGCAGTTGCATCGCGTCGTGCATCAGGAGTTTCGGTTGCAACAAGCGCGAACTTTGTTTGCTGAAATGCGACGGCATCCCGCGCAGCTTACGGTCGATAATGTACGCCGTGTGCTCGCAGCTTCGTTACGTCGCCCATTGCTCCAATGGGAGCGAGAGAGATTACAGCGACTGAAAATTTCGAATCACCCTCAAACTAAAAATGGCCCCGCAATATGATAATTCAACATGTCTGCGTTTACTGCGCCTCCAGCTCGCAATGCGATGCGCTCTATTTCGAAGAAACGAAACGCCTCGGCGCATTGCTCGCGCGCAACGGATTCACGATTGTCTATGGCGGCGGTGGTGCGGGCTTGATGGGTGCGCTCGCGGATGCCGCGCTTGCAGCGGGCGGCGAAGTTATTGGCGTGCTGCCGCATTTCATGAAAGAAGTGGAATGGGGCCACAACGGCCTCACGGACATGCGCCTCGTGGATGACATGCACGAACGCAAGCGCATGATGATTGAAAGCTCGCACGCGCTCATTGCCTTGCCCGGCGGTTGCGGCACGTTGGAAGAATTGCTCGAAGCGATTACGTGGAAGCGGCTCGGGTTGCATACGCATCCGATCATCATCGTCAACACGCGCGGCTTTTACGATCCGCTCATTGCGCAGCTCGAGCGCTGCATCGACGAGCGCTTCATGCTGCCCAAGCATCGCAACATGTGGGCGGTCGTCAATACGATTGAGGAAGTTTTGCCCGCGTTGCAGAGTTCGCCTTCATGGAGCAAAGAGGCGATTCGCGAGGCGAGGCTATAAATTACCCACATTCAACTAACACGAGCGTGAAGATTTTTTTCACCACAAAGATACAAAGTTCCCACAGAACAAACGAAAGCCTGTTTTTGGGGGATCGCCGATCAAATAATTTTTCCATTTTTAAACCGCGAATAGGCACGAATGAACGCGAATTAAAAAGAATGAGCGTTCATTCGCGGTTTAAAAAAACACAGGTAATTTAAGCACCACTCCTTAACCTCTTGCTTAAAATTTTTTTGTGTGACCTTTGTATCGTTGTGATGAAGTGATCTCTTTAACAGATTTCAAATATGGATATTCTTCTCTCCCACGGCTACTACCTCCACGAAGACCCCAAAGAGCAAGCTGTGATGAAACCCTATCCGCCGTTGGGTTTGCTCTATCTTTCTTCTTTTCTCAAACAAAAAAGCTTTGCCGTTGAAATTTTCGACAGCACGTTTGCCTCGAAGGCACAGTTCTCTTCTTTGTTAAAAGAGAAAAAGCCAAAGCTCGTCGGCCTCTATGCGAATTTGATGACCAAGTTCAACGTGCTCGAAATGATTCGGCAAGCGAAGGCGCAGAATTGTATCGTCATCGTTGGCGGGCCGGATCCGCCGTATTATGCGGAAGACTATCTCCACTTTGGCGCGGACGTGGTGGTTATTGGCGAAGGCGAAGCAGCTTTGCAAGAACTCATTCCCATTCTCGCGCAGGAAAAGTTTGAACTGCTTGCAAACGTTGCGGGGATCGTTTATAAAGGTGAGCGCGGAGAAATTCAACGCACGCCAGCGCGGGCGTTGCTGCCTGACCTCAATGTTCTGCCCATGCCCGACCGCGCTGCGATTGACCTCAAGCAGTATGTTGAAACGTGGCGCACGCATCACGGCAAAGGCGCGGTCTCGCTCATCACGAGTCGCGGCTGTCCGTACTCTTGCACGTGGTGCAGCCATTCGGTGTTCGGCAAGACGTTGCGCAAACGCAGCGCAACGCTCGTCGTTGATGAGGTCGAAATGATTCGCGCGGAGTATCGGCCCGACATGCTTTGGTATGCCGACGATGTGTTCAACATCAATCACAAATGGCTCTTCGAATATGCCGCGGAGTTGAAGCGTCGCAACATTCAAATTCCGTTCGAGTGCATTTGCCGCGCGGATCGGTTGAATGAAGAGATCGTGCGCACGTTGAAAGAGATGGGCTGCTTTCGCGTGTGGCTCGGTTCCGAAAGCGGCTCGCAACGCTTGCTCGATCTCATGAAGCGCGGCGTGAAAGCCGAGCACGTACAAGCCATGACGCGCCTCGCGAAACGTCACGGCATTGAGACCGGCATGTTTTTGATGTGGGGTTTTGAAGACGAGAACGAAGACGACATTGCGCAAACCGTCGAACACGTGAAGCGCGCCAATCCCGATTTGGTGCTCACGACGGTAAGTTATCCCATCAAAGGCACGGAATATTTTCGCCGTATGGCGGAGCAAAAGCTTGTTGTCGAAAATGGCGCGTGGGAACAATCGAATGACCGCGACTTTCGCCTTGCGGGCCGCCATTCGAAACGCTATTATGATTTTGTGAATCGTTGGATGTACAACGAACTGGCATTGCAACGCTTGCAAGAAAACGACAATGGCGCATGGCTCCAACGCGCGCGCAAAAAGATGAGCGCGCAACTCGGCAAGCTCGGTATGCAATGGACCGCGCAAGAAAAGGAAGCATAACGACAACCGCTCAACCACGGCTTGGCCGTGGTTCTCGTTTGGTTCTCGTTTGGCTCTCGTTTTTTCTCGTTCCCAAACTCTGTTTGGGAACGCAATTGAGGTTGAAACTCTGTTTCAAAATATCTCTGCGCCCCATGAAACGGAGTTTCATAAACAAGTGTGTTCCCAAACAGAGTTTGGGAATAAGGCAAATAGTTTTGCCAGCAATCGTTTTGCTTCCCTCCTCTCGAATTAAATCGCACTAAATTCCCCCTTGTGAAATTGCGCTCCGACATTTATAATGCGCTTGTTCTCATCACCCATCAAACACGAGGAAGGAGCAGCAATGAGCGCGAAATGGATCGGCGTGTTTCCGGCGATCACCACGAAATTCAAATCCGATTACAGTCTTGATCACGCGGCAATTGAAAAGCATTGCCACGCCATGCTTGATGCGGGCGTGCATGGCATCATCGTCACCGGCTCGCTCGGCGAGAACGGCGTGTTGTCGTTTGAAGAAAAGCAAGAGGTGCTTAAAATCGCGGTGGCCGCAAGCAAAGGCAAGGTACCCGTGCTCGCAGGAGTCACGGAAACCACAACAGCAACTGCGTGTCGCTTCGTTGAAAAAGGCGCGGCCAATGGCGCGGACGGTTTCATGTTGCTCCCGCCGATGCAATATCCTTCGGACCGCCGCGAAACTTTTCAACATCTCCGCACCGTGGCCGCGGCCTCGCCCAAGCCGATCATGCTTTACAACAATCCCGTTTCGTATCGCGTGGATATCACGCCTGAAATGTTTGTTGAGTTGGCGAACGAGCCGAAGTTCGTGGCGATCAAAGAATCTTCGGACAACGTGCGCCGAGTGACCGACGTATATAATGCCGTGGGCGAGCGTTATCAAATCTTCACCGGCGTGGATGATCTTGCGCTCGAAAGTTTGCTGCTCGGCGCAGTGGGTTGGGTCGCGGGCTTGGTGTGCGCGTTTCCGCGCGAGACGGTCGTGCTCTATCACCTCGCCAAAGCCGGCCGCATCGAAGAAGCGCGCGCGCTCTATCGTTGGTTCATGCCGCTGCTCCATCTCGATGTTTCCACCAAACTCGTGCAAAACATCAAACTCGCGGAGGCTATGGCCGGCCTCGGCAATGAGATCGTGCGACCGCCGCGTTTGCCTTTGGTTGAAGAAGAAAGAGCGCGCGTCGAACACGTCATTGCGCACGCGCTTGCGATGCGGCCGCAGCTTCCGAAGATTTGAATGCCGTACAAACACTTGGCACCGATATCATAATGTCATTCTGAAAGAACCTTCCCTCGTGCTCGGAAGCGTGCCGAGAACTAGGAAAGATCCTTACAGGATGACAATTCAAAGTGAGTTTTAAAAGATGATCACAGAAATCAAAAACAACTTCATCAACGGCGCGTGGCTCAACGCGCCGCATGCGAAAGACAATATCAATCCCTCCGATGTGAGCGACGTGGTCGGCATGTATGCGCAAGCCGACGCGGCGCAAGTTGAACTCGCAGTCGCCTCGGCGAAAGCCGCTGGTCCCGCATGGGCCGCGAGCACATTGCAGCAACGTTGTAATGCGCTTGATTTCATCGGCTCGGAAATTTTAGCGCGACAAGAAGAGCTGGGCCGATTGCTCTCGCGCGAAGAAGGCAAAACTTTGCCCGAAGGCATCGGCGAGGTTGCGCGCGCGGGACAAATTTTTAAATTCTTCGCGGGTGAAGCGTTGCGCGTGTCGGGCGAGCATGTGCGCTCCGTGCGGCCCGGCGTTGAAGTTGACATCATCCGCGAGCCACTCGGCGTCGTCGGTTTGATCACGCCGTGGAATTTTCCCATTGCAATTCCAGCCTGGAAAATTGCGCCTGCACTTGCGTTCGGCAATAGCGTCGTGTTCAAACCCGCGGAGCTTGTGCCCGGCTGCGCGTGGGCGCTCGCGGAAATTATTTCGCGCGCGGGTTTGCCTGCCGGCGTTTTTAATTTGGTGATGGGCAAAGGCAGCGTGCTCGGCGCAGCGCTCGTCAATCATCCCGACATCGCGGCGATTAGTTTCACCGGCTCGATTGATGTTGGAAAGCGCATCGCCGTGCAGTGCGCGTCGCGCCTCGCGAAAGTGCAATTGGAAATGGGCGGCAAGAATCCGCTCGTCGTGCTTGATGACGCCGATCTCACTGTGGCCGTGAACGCCGCGGTGAATGGTGCATACTTTTCAACCGGCCAGCGTTGCACGGCTTCGAGTCGCTTGATTGTAACCGAAGGCATTCACGACCGTTTCGTGCAAGCCATGCTCGCGCGTTTGCAACAACTCAAAGTGGACGACGCGCTTGCGAGCGGAGCGGATATTGGCCCGGTTGTCGATGAAGGCCAGCTCAACAAGAATTTTGAATACCTCGAAATCGGCAAGAAGGAAGGCGCGAAGCTCGCATATGGCGGCGAACGGCTCGCGCGCGCGAAGAACGGCTTTTATCAAGCGCCCGCGCTCTTCACCGAAACGAACAACAACATGCGCATTGCGCGCGAAGAAATCTTCGGCCCGGTCGCGAGCGTGATTCGCGTGAAAGATTATGACGAAGCGCTCGCGGTTGCGAATGACACGCCGTTCGGACTCTCCGCGGGCATTTGCACGACCTCGCTCAAACATGCGACGCACTTCCGCAATCATTCACAAGCCGGCATGGTGATGGTGAATCTTCCCACCGCGGGCGTGGATTATCACGTACCCTTCGGCGGCCGCAAAGGCTCAAGCTACGGCCCGCGCGAGCAAGGCCGCTATGCCGTGGAATTTTACACGACGGTGAAGACGTGCTATGTTGCGGCATGAGTGATTGAGGATTGCAGATGGAAGATCGTGGATCGTAGAGAGTGGGCCGTAGATTTGGGATACTCCGAATGAGATACAGATTACGTTTTCAACTCCTAACGCGTGTCATTCAGAAGGAATCTTTTTACTCACTGGAGATATTGCCGAGTGCTTAAAAAGATTCATCCTGAATGCCAACGCTAGAAGTGCAGCCCATTATAAGTTTCGGGTAGCAATCAAAAGTTCGAAATTCGATCTCTATCTTCAATCTTCTATTCACGAACCACGATTAACGAGCAAATATAACCATGCCTCGACACACTTTCTTCTGCATTGATGCCCACACCTGCGGCAATCCCGTGCGCGTAGTTGCGGGCGGCGGGCCGCTGCTCAAGGGCAGTAACATGAGCGAGCGGCGCCAGCATTTTCTCGCGGAGTTTGATTGGATTCGCACGGGCCTCATGTTTGAGCCGCGCGGACATGATATGATGTCGGGCAGCATTCTCTATCCGTCCACGCGCGAAGACACCGACATCGGCATTCTCTTTATCGAAACGAGCGGCTGCTTGCCCATGTGCGGTCACGGCACTATCGGCACGGTTACGGTGATGATTGAGCACGGCTTGGTCAAACCGAAAACGCCCGGCACGTTGCGCCTTGAAGTGCCCGCGGGACTTGTGGAAGCGCACTATGAGTTTTCGAATGGCCGCGTGCAGTCCGTTCGCATCGTGAACGTCGCTTCGTATCTGCACTCGCGTGATCTTCCCGTTGATTGCCCAGAGTTGGGCGCGATCAAAGTGGATGTCGCATACGGCGGAAATTTTTATGCGATCGTCGATCCGCAAACGAACTATCCCGGCCTGGAAAAATTTACCGCGTCCGATCTCGTGCGGATGAGTCCCGAATTGCGCCGCCGTATCAATGAGAAGTATTCGTTCGTGCATCCGCAAAACGCGACGATTCGCGGCTTGAGCCACATTCAATGGACCGGCAAGCCGCAACATCCCGAGGCGCACGGACGCAACGCCGTGTTCTATGGCGATAAAGCGATTGATCGCTCGCCGTGCGGCACCGGCACTTCGGCACGCCTCGCGCAACTCGCCGCGAAGGGAAAGCTCAAGGAAGGCGACGTGTTTGTGCACGAAAGTTTTATCGGCAGTCTCTTTCGCGGCCGCGTCGAAGCCGTCACCAAAGTCGGCGAGTACGAAGCCATCATTCCGAGCATCGCCGGCTGGGCGCGCGTGACGGGTTTTAATACGATCATCATTGATGACGATGATCCGTATGCACGAGGCTTTCAAGTCCTCTAAATTGGAGTGTTGGATTTTTGGATTGATGGATTGGTGGTCTATGCTTGTTCCCAAACTCCGTTTGGGAACACAATTGTGCATGCAACTCTGTTGCATGGTTGCTAGAGTTTTTTGAAACAGAGTTTCATAAACCAGTGCGTTCCCAAACTCCGTTTGGGAACACAATTGCGCATGCAACTCTGTTGCACGGTCGCTAGAGTTTTTTTGAAACGGAGTTTCATAAACAAGCGCGTTCCCAAACGGAGTTTGGGAACACGATTGTGCATGCAACTCTGTTGCATGGTCGCTAGAGTTTTTTGAAACGGAGTTTCATAAACAAACGCGTTCCCAAACGGAGTTTGGGAACGAGAAAACTTCACCTCTCTCTTGTTCCCAAACTCTGTTTGGGAACACAATTGCGAATGCAACTCTGTTGCACGGTCGCTAGAGTTTTTTTGAAACGGAGTTTCATAAACAAGCGCGTTCCCAAACAGAGTTTGGGAACGAGTAAATTAACACGAGACACGCTATGTTCATCTTCTCCATTCTCTCGCAAATCATCAAAGCGTTTCGCGCGGGCGAGACGCCGACGCAGATTGCAGCCGGGTTCAGCGTGGGCTTTCTCATCGGCCTCATGCCGTTTTGGACTTTGCAAGGCGTGCTGCTGTTTCTCGTGCTCATTTTTGTGAATATCAACATGGCCGCGGGTTCGCTCGCGATGTTGGTCGCGGGCTTCGTCGCGTTCTTGCTCGATCCGATCTTTCATCATCTCGGCTATGCTGTGCTCACGACGCCTGCGCTGCAAAGCACATGGGAAGCGCTCTACAACATGCCCGTCGCGCCGCTCTCGCGTTTCAACAATACCGTGGTGATGGGCAGTTTTCTCGGCGGCATTGTTCTCTTCGCGCCTGTGTTTGTGGGTATGAAAAAGCTTGTGGTGAATTATCGCAGCGGCTTCGAAGAGCGCGTTAAAAAATGGAAAGTGGTGCAATCCATTCGTGGCAGCAAAGTGTTCGAATGGTATATCAAGATTCGCGACTTCGGGAGCATGTCATGAGAAAAAGCGGACTGATCATACTCGTGGTGCTGGCGTTGCTCGCCGGCCTCGGCTATTATTTCACGCGCGATCATTATCTCGAAGCCGCGCTCGAATATCAAATCGAGCAGTTTGCCGAAGCGCGCGTGGAGATCGACAATTTTCATTTCAGCGTTTTCGGCTTGAAGTGCGGCTGGGATCGTTTGCAAATCGCGAACAAGCGCGAGCCGTGGCGCAATATTTTGGAAACCAACCGTGCCGCGCTCGATTTCGAAACGCGGCCGCTGTTTTGGCGCAAGCTTATCATTCGCGAGGCTGTGCTCGAAAACGTGCGCAGCGGCTCGGCGCGCAAAACCGACGGCACGCTGCCGTATAAAATTGTGAAAGAGCCGGGCATCGTTGATGAAGTGTTCGCCTCGGTGGAGAAACAATTGCGCGAGCTGCCGCTGTTCGATCTCTCCGGCCTGGGCAAGCAGCTTAATCTCGATTCGCTCGTGAATGTGAACAATCTCGCTTCGGTGCAGAGTTATCACGCGCTGCGCGGCTTTGCAGATAGCAGCTACTCTTCGTGGAAAAAAGATTTTGCGCCGCAGAGTTACGTGACGCGCGCGGAGGAAATCAAAACCGAAGTCGCGAGTTTGAAGCTCGATCAAATCAAAGACGCGGCCACGCTCATTCCGGCATTGGACAAGCTCAAAGGCATTCAAACCAAAGCGAACGCGCTCAAAGAAGACGTGGAGAATAAAAAGAAGACGCTGGAGAGCACGATTGCCGCGGTGCAAATGCAGGTGCAAAATGCGCAAAGCTCTTTGCAAGGCGACATCGAACGCGCACAGCGTTTGGCCAAGCTGCAAGATATCGACACGCGGCAACTCAGCCTCATGCTCTTCGGCGCGCCCGCGGTGCAACGCGTGCAGCAAGTGCTCGAATACGTCGCGCTCGGCAGGAAATATCTTCCGATGGCGCAAGCGGCCATGACCTCGAGCAAGCTCGAAGCGCCGCCGCGTTTCAAAGGCCAGGACATTCATTTTCCGTTTCACTATCGCTATCCGCGTTTTCTCGCGCGCGAGATCAAACTTTCCGGCGCGACTGCGGGCGGGGACACGAGCCGCGCGTATTTTCTTTCCGGCGAAATAAAAAATCTCACGAACCAACCCACGGTTGCGGGCAAGCCCACGCAGTTCAATCTCAACTTTCTGCGCGTGGACGGCAATCAATACTCGATGGCGGGCAGCTTCGATCACACGACGAACGTGGGCAAAGACTCGCTGTGGGTGCGCGCGAGTAATTTTGGTTTGGGCAATATCAAATTGCCGAGCAATAAACATTTGCCGCACGCATTGGCCGCGCAAAAGGGCGACGTGGCGCTCTCCGGCTTTTTTGTCGGCGACGCGCTCGATTTGCGTGTGAACGTGAATGCCGCGCCCGTGAGTTTTGATTTTTCATCTACCCCAAAAGATTTTGTTGCGAACGTTGTGCAAGACGTGCTCTCCGGATTCACGCGGCTTGAACTCGGTGTGCAATTGCAAGGCGCGGCTTCGCATTATGGTTTGAGCATTCATTCGAATTTGGACAACGTGCTCGCCGATCAACTAAAGAGAGTGGTAGGAGAAAAATTAGCCGAAGCGCGGCAACAAATCGAAACGCGCGTGCGCGCCGAGGTGGATAAGCGGAGAAAAGAAGCCGAGGCTTTGGTGGAAAATTACAAACAAAGCCTGACTGCTGAGATGCAGAAAGCACGCGGCGTGGTTGATGAGCAACTTGAAGAGTTGAACAAACGCAAAGCCGAAGTGGAAGCGCGCATTGAGGCGGAGAAGAACAAGGGCAAGCAGGTGGTGGATGAAAAGAAGAAGCAAGCGGAGGAGGAAGCGAAGAAGAAGTTGAAGGGGCTGTTAAAGAAGCCGTAACACAACACAAACAAGCCGCACCACAAAAAACTTACCCGCCGAATTTCGCCGAAGTCACTGAATGTCGCCAGGTAAAGGATTTTATCGGCGGAAAAATCTTTGCTTTGTTTGCACGGAGTTGATTCTAGTAATACAACGTTAAGTTCTTTTTGACTCATCTCAATAGCCTCAAAGCAAAGACTTAAGACAGAAAAATGAAGGACAGAAAGATAAAACCTGAGTTCAAGCTATTGAAGCTGATGTCACCACGCGCAGGAAAACAGCTTTCATTTTTCTGTCCTCCATTTTTCTGTCTTCTAACGCTTTTGTAGAAATGATTCAACTTAACGTTGTAGTACTAGAGATACTAGTGCCGTGCCGGAAGAATGATGCAGTCCCGAAATAGGAATCGCCACTGCGAACGTTTGCAGTGAGCTTGAAGCTAGCGGAGCGCGAGATTGATCGTCACGTTTCAATAATCGGAGTATGAGATTGGATTCGGCAAGAATGCTAATTGTGGAAGATAATGCCGACCTGTGTCACACCCTTGCCGAGGTCTTCCGCAAAAGCGGCCACAAAGTGGTGACCGCGCTCAATGGCGCAGAGGCGCAGCGCCAACTCAAAGCGTCCGCGATTGATTTGATGCTGCTCGATCTACGTTTGCCCGACATGCTTGGCATCAAAGTGTTGGAGTTCGCCAAGGAAGTCGATCCCGAAATGATGGTCATTATGATGACCGCGGTGGCGAACGATCCGCGGCCGGCAGTCGAAGCGATGAAAGTGGGCGCGTTCGATTATCTCACGAAGCCGTTTGAGTTGGATGAAGTGAAGCTGGTCGTGGCGAAGGCGCTCGAAACCGCGGGGCTAAAACGTGAGGTCTCGCGCCTGAAGCAGCAGCGCGGACAATTTCCGGAAACGGAATTGTTCGGAGATAGCGCGCCGATGCAAGAGGTCAAAAGTTTTATCAAAATGGTAAGCGAAACGCCGCGCACTTCGGTGTTGATTCAAGGCGAGAGCGGCACGGGCAAAGAGTTGGTGGCGAAGACATTGCATCAATGGAGCGCGCGACAAGACAAACCGTTTGTGCCGATCAATTGCGGCGCGATTCCCGAGAACCTGCTCGAATCGGAGTTGTTCGGCCACGAGAAGGGCGCGTTCACAGATGCGAAGGCGCTCAAAAAAGGAATGTTTGAGTTGGCCGATACGGGCACGGTTTTTCTCGACGAGATTTCCAGCATGCGCTCGGCGCTGCAGCCGAAGTTATTGCGCGCACTCGAGACGCAGACTTTTCGCCGCATCGGCGGCACTGCGGATATTCAAGTGGATGTTCGTCTCGTGGCCGCGACGAATCGCGATCTCGGTGAAATGGTGAGGCTCGGCGAGTTTCGCGAGGACTTGTATTATCGTTTGAAAGTCATGGTCATCGTGCTTCCGCCATTGCGTGAACGCAACGAAGATGTTCTCCCGCTCGCCCAGCTTTTCATCGAGAGGAACAATCGCGAGTTCAACAAGAACATCACTGGCGCTTCCAATGAAGCGGAAATATTGTTGCGCGAATATCAATGGCCCGGCAATGTGCGCGAACTTAAAAACGTAATTGAGCGCGGCGTCATTCTGTGTCAAGGGCCGACACTCAAACCCGAGCATTTGCCCATGGAACTGCGCGACGAGAAGAGCCGCAACTCCGTGTTCTTTGCCGCGCCCATGACGACGCTGAACGCAAGCGGCGAGGATGATCTCTCTTTGGAGCAGATGGAAAAAGTTCATATTCAAAACGTGCTGAACAAGTTTAAAGGCAACAAATCACGCGCGGCCAAAGCGCTCGACATTTCACGCTCGACGTTGCGCGAGAAAATGAAACTGTACAATCTTGAAGGATAACTCTGGCCGGAATTTGATCAAGCCACTGTTCAATTTTTCACCTATTTAAGCTCTCCCCCTCTCCATTTTTTTCTCCAACCCAGTTAATAAAAATTATTCATCGGCATTTTTAGCCCTGTTTCGCAAGGCTTTATCTGAGCCGTGCCTGCTGCTCCCTCGTCGAAGTGAGAGCGTAGGTTAGCTGTGGTATATGTCTTGCAGTTTTTAGGAACGGCTAAAGGGAGCTTTAATTCGCAAAAAGAACTTTCGCAGGTGAATTTATGAGCACAGCCGAATTTGTGCATCAAACTTACGACGCGCTGCATCCTCACGATTTACATAAAAGCATACTGATTGTCGACGACGAAGAAGATCTCACGTGGAGCATTTCCAAAAACCTTTCGCGCCACGATAAAGATTTCAACGTCACCTGCGCTCACGACGGCGACGAAGCATTGAACATTTTAAAACAGCGTGCGGTGGATGTTGTCGTTTCCGATATTCGCATGCCGGGCCGCGACGGTCTGCAATTGCTGCAAGAAATCAAAGCGCATTATCCTTCAACAAAGATCATCATCATGACCGCGTATGGCTCGCAGGAAACGCGCAAACAGATCGCGGCGCGCGGCAATGTTCTGTATATCGAAAAGCCGTTTGAGATTCGCTCGCTACGTCAGCTTATTTATGAAGCATTAGATTTAAACCTGCCCCGTGATAAAAATTTCTCCACGCCTCAACGCGCTTCAAACTCCCCTTCCTCATTCTTAAACGAAAATCTTTTCCTGCCGGAGAGCCGCATCGGGTATAGCGGTTTGCTGAACGCGGCGCTGTTATTGGCCTAACCTTGGAATTCCCACCGTTTCTCTCATGTCCCTTGCTGCAAAAACTCAAGCGTCGTGACTGCGAGGCTGCGCGGTTCTCCGACAGTTTGCGAGCGGAGGAATGTCGGCTCAGTTTGTAATGCTCACCGGGAAATTGATATCCACGTCCGTTTCGGAGCTGCGCGAAGTGCCGTCCTTCGTGATGCCTTCGAAATGGCTCAAAGCGACATTTAGCGAATTGGCTGCACTGCCGGTGACTGCTGCGCCCGCGCTCACGGCAACGGTGAATTCCAAACCGACTGGCAAATTCTTGCTGTCCTTGTCGGTGATCGTAACGATAACTCTGCCGGCCAATGCGCCTTGCGGCGTGTAAAAGAATTGATGCGCCTCGGCTTCTTCTTTCACCTCTTCCGTAAGCTCTTCCACCGGATTTTTCGATTCATCTCGCAATTCGATTTTGCCGGTGTAAGCGCTGCCGGCTTTCAATGTGAGCGTACCAATGCTCGGCGCAGCGCCGCCGTCGCCATCGGGATCGTTGAACGTTGCGATGACAATGTTGCTCGTGCCGGTTTCGGTGAGCGTGAGGATCACTTTCGTAATCAACTCCTGTTCGTTGCCTCCGCCGGGGTTGCTGGGGCTGTCTTCTTTGCAAGCGGCCAAGCTGAAGAAAATGATCATCGCGCTCAACAGCAAACGCGCCTGGTGAGCGTTGGTGAAGCTGCGAAGCATGATAAACCTCCTTGTTGGGGTTGATGAAAGCAACAATTTGTTTGAGGCTTCTTCGTGCTGCCATTCTGAAAAAACCTTCCCTCGTGCTCGACAGTATTTCAAGCGCGTAAAAGGATTCCTTGTGAATGACAGACTTTAATGGCCCTGCGTGTGGCGATCAAAATCTCCGAACGGCATTTGCACGCGCAGCACCACATCGCGACCGGGGTCGTCGATGAAATAACGAAAGCGACTCAAATAGTCACGATAAGAAACATCGAAGAGATTGCGCACGCTGAGATTGAAGCGCAATATCTGACGGCTCAACTTCACTTGCGTGCTGACGTTGACCTCGAAAAGCGCATAACCTGGCGGCGGATCGGCATAGTCTGCATTTGCAGGATAGCGGGTCTGCCTTCGCACCAGTGTTGTGATTAGTTCGACCTCCGAGGCCGTGAACGCGCCGAACTCCGGCAAGGCGAAATCCACGTCGAAACGCGCGCGATCCGCGGGCATTAGATAGAGCGGCGTCTCGTCATCTAAATTATCGCCGCGCACGAGCGAAGCCGAAACCCCGAGTTGGAGAAACGGTGCGATACGGTGTTCGAACGCGCCTTCCAATCCGTGCAGCCTCGCGTTCGCCTGTTGATAGCGAAACGTGGGAAAGGCGCCGCGCACGGTGAGTGTCGGCTCAGGAACGGGATAAAGAAAGATGAAATCGTTCATGCGATTGCGATAGGCGCTCAATTCGAAGCGCGAGCGCGCGCTCACATGCCGCAACGTCGCATCAACATTGAAGCTGCGCTCGCTGTGCAAACCTAAATCGCCGATTTCAAATTGCGCCGTGCCGTGATGCACGCCGTTGCTGTACAGTTCATTCAAGCTCGGCGGCCGCCACGCGCTTCCGACGTTCGCACCAAGCGACCATGTCGCCGCGAATTGATAAATCATGCCGACCACAGCGGTGGCATTGCTATACTCATGCACGTTAGTGACGAGGGCGTTGTTGCGCGCGCGTAAGTATGCTTGCACATGGCGATAATCATAACGCGCGCCGCCGTCCAACGTGAGCTTGCCGTTCGTCCAACTTTCATGAACGAATGCGCC
This sequence comes from bacterium, assembly GCA_041918175.1. Lineage (GTDB taxonomy): Bacteria > Zhuqueibacterota > Zhuqueibacteria > Zhuqueibacterales > Zhuqueibacteraceae > JABWAN01. The sequence continues at coordinate 53,443 of JAYRWE010000014.1, read as the reverse complement.
GCCGCTATACGCGCGGAAATTCGGAATGAGCAGCACCGTGCCGGTTTGCACGTTGCCTTGTCGCATGCCCGTAACGCCCACGTGGCCGTAGAAATTTTTGATCGGATTGTGATGAAAACCCACGTCCCCAGTGTAAGTCGTGAGCGTGAGATCGAAACTCGGCGTGGTCGGCGGCTCGGAAGAAAACGGCTTGTGCGCATCAAATTCTTGTCGATGATTTTGCTGCCATCCATACTGCATCTCTAAGCGGCCCAGGCGTCCAACTTGATGATGCCCTTTCAGCGAGAGCAAGTTGTGCGAGATGTCCTGCTTGGGCGGTGTAACCTCATAACTGAACTCCGTGTTCGTTGCGGGCTGGCCGCGCTCAATGGCGCGCAAGAGATCGGTGGCGTTGCCGATATGCGCGCCGCGATAGATGCCAAGCTCCGTGCCGAAGTGGCTATAATAAAGTTCGAAGCCGCTGCGGTCGTTGTGATAGCCGAGCGCGGAGGTCCAATCTCGTTCGGCAAAGCCGGAGTTTTGAATTTTGAAATCGGGCGATTGCGCATCGCCGGCTTTGCGCATGCTGCCTTGCAAGCGCCAGCCCCAACCTGCAAAGCGTTTGCTCGCGCCTTCGACGAGCAACGAGCCTGCGCCCTGCAAATTATTCGAGAAGCCGTTCAACACCAACTCGCCGCCCAAGCCGGGCGTGACGCGCAGCTCCCGTGGAGATACGCGAATCACACCGCCGATCGCGCCCGCGCCATATTGCACGCCGGCTGCGCCTTTCAACACTTCAATGCGTGAAGAAGAAAACGGATCAATCTCCGGCGCGTGCTCACCGCCCCATTGCTGGCCTTCTTGCTGCACGCCGGCATTCAACACGAGAATGCGCTGCGAATGCAAACCGCGAATCACAGGCTTGGCAATCGCGGGTCCGGTTTGCAGCGTGGTTACGCCCGGAATTTCTTTCAGGCTCTCGCCCAAAGTTTGCCCGCGCGCTTTCTCCAAATCTTTGGCCTCGATAATCGTGAGCGCCTGTCTGGATTCGGTGAGTTGATCGCGCTTGCTAATGATCGTGACCTCTTGGCCCTCCAACACTGTGGGCTGAAGCGAGAAATTCCGTTCGAGGTTGGCGACCAAATTTAGCGTGAGTTCGAGTCGCTCATAGCCGATATAGGTGATTTGCACTTGCTGTGTGCCGAGCGGCAACGCGGTTAAACTGAACCGGCCTTCCGCGTCCGTCACTGTGCCTTTTTGCAAATCGGGGAGGTAAATATTCGCGCCGGGCAACGGTGTTTTCGTTTTGCCGTCAATAACTTTTCCAAACAAACGCGCTTGCGCAATTGCGCTGTCGGCAGGCAACACATAGTTCTGCATCATCAGCATGAAGACCATACCGACAATATTGCGCCGGAGAGCATGCAGGTTTAAAAACATGGGAACCTTCTTTCAAACAGATGGTGAAGCTATCCTAGCAAGGGAAAATATTTCATCATTTGCGTCGCACTTGCGCAGCGGATATTCGCAGCGAATGAGCGTAGGCAGAGAGTGAGCGCTGTCGCGAAGGCAAAGTGCGTGCAAACGACACGAACGCTAAAACGCGTTGAGCGCCTTGCGGCAAGCGTTAGAGTAGAGCAAATGGCAACGAGGAAATTAGGCAAGCACCGCAGGAGGAGCGCGGAGGCAGGAGAATTGGAAGGAAAATTGGGAATCGTTTTCAGACTGCGTCACAAACAATTGGGCCGTTGTGGCTTCCACGACGCAGATGGTAAGCGGAGGAAACACCGCGAGATTGATCGCCGCAAATTGGCAGGCTATGCAATTGTAGCTGTGCGTTGTGTTGAGGTTGCCGCTGGTTTCGCTCTTGGCCGCGGCAAAAGCGCTTCCGCTTTCCGCATTAAGAGCAAGTCCATGGTGGTGAGAAAATTCGGCAGCGACGCTGAGAAGAGCCAAGATGCAGCACAGCAACGTCGCCGTCACTTTCCTGCATTTTTCTTTCATGGTTCGCTCCAGATTAAAGGTGAGTACCTCGTAACAACTCGGGTGTGCTTAACAAAAACGCACAGAGAGGCAAGACCATTCCGCCTACGAGAACATAAATAAGTTTTCCTTCCGCGGCAATATGATTTTTTGGCTAAAGTTGTGATTCACGGTTCGAAAAACGGGTGGGCCATTTAAGCGTCATTCCTAAGCTGAGAGAATGCGCGATAGTTGATAACGGAGAGTGAGGAGATAAAGCGAGGAATAAAGGGCGAGCGGCAATGATGAAAATGAAAATGCGGTTTCGGGCTTAAAGAGCACCGCTCGCCGCGGTCAAAAACCGGGGTTAATATTTTCCAAGCAAACGATCAGTTTTTTGAAAAAATTAGAAGGCAAGTTTGCAATGTCGCACTGCGATGTACTCGTGGCAATTGGCCCCTGCGCCTCTTTTCTTTCGCATGTGTTTTTATCCTCGGGCTGCTCCATGCTCCACTTACGGGCCGTCTCCGTTCGTTGCGCAAACGACCTTTGCAAACGAGCGGACGGAAGGCGTTTCGCAGACTGAAAAGCAGGACCGTCAAACGGCTTCACATTAGAACGAGAAAAAGCGCGGCAGCAAAAACGCCAAACTCAAAAAGAAGAGCGCATTGATCGCGACGGCGTCCACCTTGCGATCTTTCATGAAAGAAACAATGAGTGTAGCGACAAACAACACGGCCAGCAACGCCAACTGTACGGAGAGAATGTCGCGTTGCAGCAGCATGTGAATCCCGATGCCGATGAAGCTCCACGCGAGTGCAACTCCGGCGCTCACCAACGCCATGCCCAACCAGTTCAACTCCAAACCGGACTCTTCCTGCAAGCGCGCTTGTTGCGGCGAAATCACAATCCAGGATTTGATGATGAGATACGACATGCAGGTCATCCCGACGATGTAACCCGAAACCAACCAGCTCATAAGAACTTCCATGACACAAAACTCCTTTTTGTTGATGCGCTATTCAAACTCTTCTGCAAGTGCCACAAACCGTCCGCCAATCCTTGACGAGGTCGACTTGTGGGTGTCGGTTATTGTGCTTCACCTTTTGCAATCATAACAACCAACGCCCACACTTTACGCAACAAACATGCCTTTCGTGTGAGCCTTGATTTTTTGTGAGCTAACCAATGTGCATGCGGTTGGGAATACGGAGTTGTAATTGTACTCAAGGGGTTGTGATGACAAGATGGTAAGTCAGCCTTCCTGCTTCATCTGTTTGAGCATTTCGATCTCAGTTTCCAAGCGTTTTTGTTTGCGGCCGAGGCTGAGCAGGTAGCCGAGAAGTAACAACCAAACGACAGTATAGCCTGCGAATAAAAAATCTAAATTCTTATTCGCGGCGGAGGCCGGTGCTTGCAAGAGCCAATAAGAAGAGGAGAGCATGACAAAAAGAAGTGACATGATGCGATCCTTTTTATGAAAACGCGATTTCTCTTTTGAGTTGATCGACTTCAAGACGCACGCGCTCGACGCGCAGGCGCATGAACAAAAAGAAAACGAAGAGCAGCGTAAACGTCACGATGCTGAAGAGGAATGCATAGCGCATCGTCGGCTCCAAGCCGGAATTTGAGCCGCCGAAAACAACAGGCGAAGGATGCAGCGTGCGCCACAAGCGGTTCGCGAGATAAACGATGGGCACGTCCACGAAGCCGACGATGGCGAACACTGCGGCGAAGCGCGCACCGCGCTGCTCGTCGCCGGTATAAGCGCGCAACATGAGATAGCCGACGTAAATGAACCACAACACGAGTGTGGTGGTCAAACGCGGATCCCACGACCACCACGTATTCCACACCGGCCGCGCCCAAATCGGGCCGGTGAGCAAGCCGGTCGTGGTGAGCAACACGCCCACTTCCGCGGCGCAATAGGCAATGCGATCATGCCAAATGCGTTGCTTCGCGAGATAGAGTATGCTGTACACGAACGTCACCGTGAACGCGATGAAGGAGGTGATCAACGGCGGCGCGTGAAAATAAAAAATACGCTGAATCAAGCCCATGCTCTTTTCCATGGGCACGAGCAGGAAGATGTTATAAAGGTTCACGAACATTAATGCGGCGACGAAGCCGCCGAGCAGCATGCTCCAGCGTTGCAACTGCGCAGAGGAAGGCAATGCCGCGGTTGCGGGCGGCTTCAGGGTTTCAACAGTGGAATTTTTCAATGTTTGAGACTCCGTGTGGAATTTTCCGACTGAAAACTTTGCAGCAAAGCGCGCAATTCTTCCAGCAATTGCAGATCGAGAATTGCCATGGTCAGTGCCTCTAAATCTTCACTTCTCAGCCTGGTTAGAGAAATCGTGAGTTCTGCGCTCAGTGGGCCGAACTTCCGTTCCAATAGCTTTTGCAAAGTGAGATGCCTGCCTTTGATCTCGCCATCGGTATAGCCTTCGACGCGGACTTCGACGCGGCCTTTGGCCTCTGCTTGGTCAAGCCAGTTGGAAAAAATCGTGGTCTCGCGTATCATGGATAGCTCCAAAGTTAGATACTGTTTGATCAACTCTTCTGAGAACGCCCGTGCTGCGACGATGGCTCCGAGGCTTTTCAATTCCAACCGATGTTCGGGAATCTGAATGTGCGCGTCTTCCACGCCTTGCAGCTTCACCGTGTGCTCGCGGCCAAAGAGCAAACTCATGAAACACTCCGGATGCCGCCCCGCGATGCGCTTGACGGCTTCGTCGATCTCGTTCATTTTTCCCTCGCAGTGGCAATATATGATGCATGCTATTATACCGCAAGCGCCGGCCTTCACTCTTCCAACACATACTCGAACGTCACATAGCACACCAAAATAAAAATCAAATCAAACCCGGCGAGAATTTTTAGCCAGCCGCTCAAATCCTCCCACGTTTTGCCGGTGAGTGCGCCGGCGGTGGCGTTGACCGCGGAGAGGATCACGGGAATTTGCACGGGGAAGAGCAAGATGGGCAGCATGATTTCCCGCGTGCGGGTATTCACTGCAATCGCGCTGAACAATGTGCCCACGGCCGCAAAGCCGATGGTGCCCAACAAAAAGATCGTCAAAATTTTATCCCATGCCGTGCTGATTTCTAAATTAAAAAAAACGACGGCAAGCATGAAGGTGGGAATCTCGATCAAACTGATGAACACAATATTGCCGAACGCTTTGGCGAGAAAAAGCAGGCCGCGATCTAATGGCGCGAGCAACAATCCGTGCAAGCTGCCGCGCTCCACTTCGTGCAGCATCGAACGATGCAGACCCAGCACGCTCGCAAATGTGAATGCGACCCAAAGCAAGCCGGGCGCGGCTTCGCGTGTGGCCGCGCTGCCGGTTTCAAACGTGAACGCGAAGATGACGACGACAATCAACGCGAACATGAGCATGGAAGAAACCAACTCCTTCGTGCGAAACTCCGAGAGCAAGTCTTTCCACACGAGCGCGTAGAGTTTGCGCAGATCGTTCATTTGCCCCCTCGCGCGATCAAGTCAAAATAAGTTTGTTGAAAATTTTCTGCTGCAATGTTGGCCGTGCGCTCTTGCCAAATGATACGGCCTTGCAAAAAAATCGCGACTCGGTCGGCCATGGCCAGGCCTTGCGCCAGATCGTGCGTCACCAACAGTATCGTGCGGCGCTCGGTGCGAAGTTTTTGCAACCAAGCGGTGAGCATCATGGCCGCATGTTGATCGAGGCCGGTGTAGGGTTCATCAAGAAAGAGGATACCGGGGTCGTGCAGCATCGCGCGCGCTATGGCGAGGCGCTGTTGCATGCCGCGGGAAAACGAGCGCACACGATCATTCGCTCTGCGCCCCAATCCGACTTCCGCGAGCAGGTGCGCGATGCGCTCGTGCGGTTCGGCCACTTCATACAAGCGGGCATAGAACAACAAATTTTCCGCGGCGGTGAGATCATCATACAAAAAGGTTTGATGCCCAATTACGCCGAGCTGTCGTCGAATGGCAAAAGGTTCTGTTGTGAGAGAATTGCCGTGAAAACGGACTTCACCGCTGGTAGGTCGAGTGAGCGCGGAGAGAACGCGGAGAAAAGTGGTTTTACCCGCGCCGTTCGGGCCGAGAATCGTCAAACATTCGCCCATGCCCACGCGCAGAGACACGCCGCGCAGGGCGTAGAACGTGCCGAAGCTTTTCACCAAATCTGCAACTTCGATTGCCGTCGTGCTTTCGCGCGTTGCGAAACTCATTGGAGATGCGCTCCACATGAACTGCAAAAGGCATCTTCACGATGCGCCGGCGAGCCGCACATGTGACAAAAGCGCGCATCGCTGTGCGCGGTTTTGCCTTGTTTCGCGCGGGGTTGCTCATGGCCCGAGAAGCGGTCGAGCGCTTGCATGACTTGCACGGCTTCCTGCTTGTATTGCTCGCGCAAGCTGTTGTAATCTTCTTCCGAAAGTTTGCCCATGCGATAATCAAAGTCGATGTCACGCACGGCCGCGTAAATTTCATTCTTGCGCGCAAGCAAATCTTCGCCTTGATGATTGGCGGCAAAACTCAGCTTGCGTTGTGATTTTTGCAGGAGGGGATAGGCGACAAATAAAATCGTCAAGAGCGTCAGGGTGATGCCGAGAATTTCAATCATGATCAATCGCTTTCAATTGCTAAATTGCTTGAATTCTTCTTCGAAACGTTTGCCGTAACCTTCTTCCGCGCTCTTCGGAGTTGCAACCGCGACCGGCGCAGGCTCCGGGCTTTGGGTTTTCCATTTTACGACGATGCGCCAAACAATCACGCCGCCCACGATCAGCGCAAGAAACGGAAACGTCCAAGCAGTGAGATTGAATCCTTCTTTCGTGGGCGCGGAAAGAATTTTTTCGCCATACTTTGCGACCATGGCTTGCAACACTTGCTCGCGCGTTTTACCGGCTTTGAGGAGATCGATCACTTCGTTGCTGTAAGACCGCGACTCGCTGCAAATCATGCCGCCGAGACAATCTTGCACGGTCATGCCGCAGCCGCAATCACACGCGAGCTCTTTGCGAATGCTGCTCAAAAAGCTGGGATCAATATTTTCCGGGGCGAGCTTTTGTTCTTGGGAAATTGCGGGGACACACAGCAGGAGTAACACCAACAAGCGTTTCATATGTTTTCACCATCTGCTATTCATGTGGTTCTGGTTTAGCCTATCGACGCACGATACTAACCAAGAAATCGCAGAGTATCAAGCAAAAAAAAAGCCGGTCTGGCTCAAGGGCCAAACCGGCTTTGCAACTTCGCGCCTTCCGCTGGGCAAACGGGTTTCATGCCGACATTTTTTTCTGACGGCGTTCGCGCAGACGACGCGCCACGCCCATGCTCAACAAGCCGCTGCCGAGCAAAATCATGGTACCGGGTTCAGGCGTCAACGCCGTAGTGCCAGAAGTGTTCGCCACTGTCGTTGCGCCATAAGCAAAGCGTTGCTCCCAAGGGCCGAAGGTCTGGCCTCCGAGAGTGCCCCAGTTCGCTGTTGCCGCGGGCGCCAGTAAATCATATGCAACCTGAATAACGAGCGACGAGCCGGAGGTGAGGCCGGGGAACGTGGTTTTCAAAATCATGTTTTTGTAAACTCCGGCATTGGTCCATTTCAGATGCGAAGACACATCCGTGGAACCGTCGATCAATGCGCTCACGATGGTGAAGCCGTTGAGATTCGCGCCGGAAAAATCGAACGCACTTTTATTGAAGCGCATCCAAAAAGCCTGCATCGGATCGGTGCTACCGGGCAGGTGTTGAATCTGATAGGTCACGATGCCGCTGGTGTGCGTATGAAAATGATAACCAGGGTCGTTCATGTAAGGATTCGCGCTCACTGCGATGTTGAGCGCGGCTGAAGCTTCGCCGGCGACGAACAACAGTGCCGCAGCAGCGAGAGTAAAGAGTTTGGTTTTCATCAAAGTATTCTCCGTGGTTGGGTTTGCCGAAAGCAGCGCGAAGCGAAACGTGAGCCTGCGCTTTTGCAATGCAGAGCATATGCCAACCAACTTCTTGCTCATAGTGCAACGCGGCGCATTGTTTTTTCGAGCACCGGCGCGCGGGCGCATTCACGTTGCTGTTTAAATTTCCGACAACGGGGTTGTCACGCGCAGCAATCCGCTGCGTTCATTGCGCTTCGCGTGTTTAAATTTCCGACAATCGTGGGCCGAGCGCTTCCAAAAAATTTTGAAGTAATGCTCGGCCAGCTTGTGGCGCGTCTTCTTGATAGGCAACGCAAACACGATAGAAATAAACCGAGGTGCCGCGCCGCAACAACGCATTGCGCAGCAATCGCAGTTTCAAATCCATTTCATTTTTTACGATCTCGCCTTCCGACACGAACCAATACACGACATATTGCTGCTCGTTTTTTTTGCTGATCGCAAGCTTGCTCGCCACGCCGGAGATTTTTTCAAAAGGCAAGGGCATCTTCTCATTGCGCAAGATCGTCCAGCCCGCGCCGGGCAGACAGTGCAGCGGCGAATGCACCTGCGCGCCGAATTGTTGATCGCGATAATAGCCGACAAACAATTCCACGCGCCGGTTTTGCGCATCGTGATAATTGTGCAGCAAAATTTGATCGGCCTGCAATTGCTCCGCGGCGCGCGCGGAGAGTTGCGGTGTTTCTTTGCGCCACCCCGCAAGTTCTGGTGCAAGGCGCGACAAATCGATAGGCTCGGCGACAACGGATTTAGGCGCGCGCACCCACCAACTGCCCGCATAAGCCAAGCCCAGCAGCGCCATCATGAACCAATAGCGCGTCGAGAACTGAACCATTTTATGCTTCCAGCTAAAATCATGAGCAAGAAAAGCCCGATTAGAAAAACGAGAATGCCGGAGCCTTCATGCAAAAAACTCATGGCCGCTGCGGGGCTTACAAAGATACCGAGCAGAGCGAGTATGATTAAACGAAAAATGTTCGCGACAATCGCCACCGGCACGGCGCTCACGAACAATAGCCAACGCCAAACGTTCGGCACGGAGGTCATGTAAGCAATCAAAGCCGCGAGCGTGATAAGCACCATAATCGAACGCAAGCCGCTGCAGGCTTCAATCACTTCCAAGCTGAAGCCGGAAAAATGCAGAATGTTGCCTTCTTGTTGCCCCGAAAGTCCCAACAGACTCAACGCACGAAACGCGCCCGTGCTCGCGATTTGTTGTAAAGGAAACGTGAGCCGATAATAGATAACATAGGGCAACGGAATCATGAAGCCAAGATATAGCAGCGGCACGGAGATTTTTTTGAACAACTGCCAGCCGGCAAAATAAATCACCAAGCCATAAAGCGTGAGCAACATGGCCGTGCGCGCCACAAACCATTCTGCGCCCGCAGTGGCAACAATGAACAACGCCAATCCGCCGAGACAAACGCTCAAGCCTGCGCCGAAAGCGGGTTTGCATGCTTCATTTTGCCAAAGCGTACGTTTGTGCCATAACAAATAAGCGGCGATGAACGGGACCAGAAAGCCGTGCTCATAATTCGGATCAATCGTCCAGTCGCGCACGAGTTCGCGCAGTGCGGGGAAGAAGAGTATAAAAAAGACGACACTCAACAAAGCGAGCGGCAGCCACGACTGGGCTTCTTGCTTCGACGCTCTGCCTTCAGATACGGGTTGCATCGCAAGAACCGGATGAATACTTGACAAAAGGGACCGTGGGCGTTATATTTTTAAAAGCACTATTCGTCGCAAATATATCGGAGTGCCTCAACATGGAATTGTCCGCGGTTACAAAAGTTCTCGGAGGAAAAAAAGTTCTCCGCAAAAATCTCCAAAGCCGCATGGATCTGCTTGAATTGAGCAATGAAGGCGTTACTAAGGATGCTTTAACGCACCTGGCAAAATACTTTTCTTTTTCGGTTGACCAGATGTTTCGTTTCCTTCCTGTTACCGAGCGGGCGTTGCAACGTCATGCGCCGGAAAAAGCATTCAATCGAGTCGTCTCCGAGCAAATTCTTCAAATCGCCGAAGTCGCCGCCAAAGGCTCGGAGGTGTTTGAAGGTAGAGAAAAATTTCTAGCCTGGATGAATCACCCCAACAAAGCGCTGAACAATAAAACGCCCTTGAGTTTGGTAAACTCAAAGTATGGCGTCGATATGGTGTTAGACGAGTTAGGGCGTATCGAATATGGGGTATTTTCCTAATGGAAGTTTATCGTATCGCCAAGACACGCTACCTCAACGATTTGTCGGGAAGCGGGGCGCGAATCTTTGGAGGAAGATGGAATCACAAAGGAACGAGCGTGATCTACACTTCAGAAAATCGCGCTTTGGCGACGGTCGAATATCTCGTGCATGCGCCTTTATCAATCATGCCGACTTCGTTGAGCCTGATGACGCTGCATATACCGAATGAAATTTCCCCTCAAGAAATCATACCATCTGTCTTACCCAACAACTGGCGTGCTTATCCTGCCCCGACAAAATTGGCAGATATCGGAACGCTGTGGGCAAAACGGAATCAATCACTTTTGTTGCGCGTCCCTTCGGCGGTCGTTGAGCACGAATACAACATTCTCATCAATCCCTTACATCCCGATATCGGTAGGCTCCGGATCACCCACGTTGAAAAATACTCGCTTGATAGACGCCTTCTGAGATGAATTCTCTTTACCTTCAAAAATCATCTCCAACGTTCTCTTCGCATTCTCATGCCAAGTAAATCCGCGCGCGGCAATGCTTTCATAGCCGCGTTGCGCTACGGCCTTGCGCTGCTCTGGCTTCGCCAGCAAGTCGAGCAGCGTGGCGCGCAAGCTCTCTTTGTTTTCGGGTTGAAAAAGAAAAGCGGTTTCGCGGTCGATTAGAATCTCGCGTATGTTCGCTTGATCGGGCGCGACGAGGCATTTGCCCATGCCGAGGTATTCGAAAATTTTCATGGGGCAGGCATACTCCGGCGCTTTGGGTTGCACGCAGATATCCATCGCCGCGAGATGCGCCGGAATATCGCGCCGCGCGATCGGTCCCGTGAAAATCACCGCGGCACGCAGGCCGTGCGTTTGCGAATAGTGTTTCAACTCCGCCTCTGCCGGGCCTTCTCCCACCAACAGCAGCCGCACGTTGCGTTCATGCAAGCGCGACTCGTGCATGATTTCCAACAACATTTCCAAACCGTGCCACTTGCGAAACCAACCTACGAAGCCGATCACCGTTTGCCCTTCGAGCCGATACCGCGCGCGCACCTTCGCCCCGGATATGTTTGGATGAAATTGCCGCGTGTCGATGCCGTTCGGCATCACGGTCATGTGCGACTGCGGGACGCCTTGCTCCGCGAGCATGTCGCGCATCACATTGGAGACAACCAACGTTCGCGTGCTGTGCGAACAAATCCAGCGCTCGGAAAAACGCGCGAGGCGTTTGAACACGAGCTTGCCAAGCTTCTCCTGCTCATAGCGCAGCGGCGCATTCACTTCGAGCACGAGCGGCACGCCGAACCGGCGGCTTGCCCAAACGCCGCAGAACGTATTCAACGCATAGCGCTCGTAAATCAAGGCAGGCCGCTCGCGTTTGATCGCACGCGCGAGGTTGCGATAGCCGACAAGATTATACGAGAGACTCATCAACTCATACAGCCACGCCGGCGCAAATTCCGCGAGCCGTTTCCATTTGCTCGGCGAGGCTTGCGCCGCGCTCGCGTTCTCGCGCTGCACGAGCGCGACGATTTCGACTTCATGCCCAAGCGCGCGAAAGGCCTGCACCATTTCATGAATATGAATGCCCTGCGCGTCTTCCGCTTGCGTGCGGTGGTGGTAGAGGATGCGCAATAAATTCCCCCCTTGAGGGGGGCCAGGGGGGTGTGCTTGAGGGCGAGGGCGTGCTTCGTTTCGATTCATCACAAAAAATATTTGCTTTTTCTACCTGGTTTCGTCACGTTATCATCAGCTTGATAACAAAGTGAGGATAAAAATTTGCATATCAAACTTCACACACGCGCTTTGGCTTCCGAAATGCCGGTCGCCAATCTCATTTGTTTTGAAGAGTATTTGGACTGGCTCACGGAGGAAGCAAAAGCGGATCTCATTGATGGCGCAATCTATTCTCAATCGGCGCCGGAGGAGAGCCACGAGCGGGTGTTTGCACTTTTGATAAGCGTCTTAAATGCCTACGTCGTGCGCAAGAAGCTCGGTATCATACTCGGCCCGCGCACCGTCATTAAGCTTTCCCCATATAACGGCACGCAACCCGATCTCGTGTTCATCAGCAACGCCAACCGTAAATTGATTCATTCTTACTTTGTTGACGGCGTTGCGGATATGATCGTCGAGATTATTTCACCGAGCACACGGCATATTGATCGCATCAAAAAAATGGCGCTCTACGCCGAGCACGGCGTGCGCGAGTATTGGCTGATCGATCCCGAACGGGAGCGCGCAGAGTTCTTTCGCAATGAGCGCGACGCATGGCATGAAATGACGGTTGAGGAGAATGGCCTGTTCCGCTCCAAAGCCGTCGCCGGATTTTGGCTGAAGGTTGAATGGCTCTTTGCCGCGCAACCGTTGGACATCGTCGATACCGTGATGGAAATTTTAGCGCGCGAGGCTTCTGCCAAGAAGAAGCGCGCACCCAAGCGGTGAAATGCGCATATCAAATCATCATCTTTGCCTCTTCATCTGTCATTCAGAAGGAATCTTTTTACTCGCTGGAGATTCTGCCAAGCGCTCAAAAGGATTCCTTCTGAATGACATTCGAGGGGAAATCGCAACAAAGAGTATATCCACGCACGTTCTTCAAACGCGACGCGAGCACGCGCTCGAACGTGTGCTCAACCTGCTGCGCCACTTTCTCCCAACTTCTCTCCCTCGCATGTTTCACCAACACGTCGCTTTGCCAACTCTTGCTCAACGCACGAGCAAGCGCTCGCGCCAAACACTCTTCATTACGTTCTGCCAAAATTCCGAGGTCTTCATTTGGAATAACTTCGCGCATGCCCCAAACCTCGGTTGCCACCACGGGCGTGCCGCAGGCGAAGGCTTCAAGCACAACATTGGGCCAGCCTTCGCGTTCGCTCGCCAAACAAAAGCAATCCGCGGCGCTGTACCACTGTTTGAGTTCGGTATGCGGTCGCGCGCCGATGAGCCGCACGCGCTCTTGCAAATGCAACGTGGCGACCAATCTCTCCAACTTGGCGCGCTCTGAGCCTTCTCCCACAATCACGAGCAGCGCGTCTTTTTTTTCATCAACAAAAAGCTTTTGCACGGCCTTCATCAAAAGCGCGAACCCTTTCACCGGCTCCAAGCGACCGACGCTGAGAATGATTTTCGTCTCCGGTAAACCGAGTTGCTCGCGGCTGTGCTGTTTATCAACCCGAAAAAATTTTTGTGTATCCACGCCGTTGGGGATGACGGAGATTTTTTTTGGGGCGAGGGGCAATGCGACGATCGCGTTTTGCAACGCTTGGCTTACGGCTATGACATGATCGGCGCGCGCCAGCGTGTAGCGCAACAAACGCCGAATGAGTGGAAACGTGGAGAACTGATGAATGTCGCTGCCTCGCGCGGAGACGACGATAGGCTTTTTGAAATATTGCCCAAGCTGCATCGCGGCATAGCCGTCGGGATAAACATAATGCGCGTCGATAAGCTCGAAATCAAACTCACGCTGCAGGCGTTTCATAAACGGGAGCACGGAGAGAAACATCGTGAAGCCATACGTGCTCATGCCGATCTTCGGCGTCATGAAATAGCGCGGATGATACACGGTCACGCCTTCGATCTCTTCGCGCAATCGGATCTGCGCATACCGCGCGCGCGCGCCCCATTTGAGCGGATAATACGGCACCGGCGCAACCACGCGCACCTCATGCCCGCGTCGCGCAAAATGCGTCATGCGCTCTTTGATGAACACGCCGAGATTGGGAGCGAGATGATTGGGATAGAGCGTGGTGAAGACGAGAACCTTCATCACATATTCCCCCCTTGAGGGGGGCTTTGGGGGGTGTTATTGAGGGCGACAATGCTATTCAATTTTATCATGACACGTTTTAATGCTCTTTAATAACTGCTCTTCACTTTACTCACAATACCGAGCGACACCCCCCTAACCCCCCTCAAGGGGGGAATTGTGTTGCAAAAATCTCCTACCCCAACATTCCAGCATGAGCACGGCCCAAAGATGATAGGCATAATCGCGTGTGCCGCGTTGATGTTGCTCCCACATGCGGCGCAGCTCGCGCACTTCGAGCCACGCACTCACAAACGACTCGCGCGCGAAGACGCGATCTGCAAACACGCTTTTAAGCTCACGCCGCAACCACTGCGCGAGCGGAATGGAAAAGCCCATCTTCGGGCGATATAAAATTTCATGCGGCACCAATCCGCGCAGCGCTTGTTTGAAAATATATTTGCCCTCGCCGTCGCGTAGCTTGTAATGCGCCGGAATGCGCGCAGCATGCTCCATGAAAAGATGATCCAAAATCGGCACGCGTACTTCAAGTGCGTGCGCCATGCTCGCGCGATCAACCTTCGTGAGAATATCGTCCACAAGGTAGGTTTTCACATCGACATATTGAATGCGCGCGAGCGGATCCCAATCACGGCTACGGTCGAAGTGCGTTTGCATGACGGAAAACGGATCGTATTCTTGCAACTCGCGCCGAAACGCGGCAGTGTAACTTCGCGCTTTCATCGTTGCATTAAACCAGCTCATCGTGTGGAAATAGCCGCGCTCCGGCGTGAGCGAGAGATTGGTGAGCAAAGTCTTCGCGCGGAAAATTTGCGGGAGCCAATCGGCTTTGGGATAAATTTTACCCAACGCACCGAAGAGCGGAGCGCGCACGGCTTGCGGCATGAAGCCGCGCAAACGATTTTCGAGCGCGTCGAAACGATAGCGACGATAGCCCGCGAAATTTTCATCGCCACCATCGCCGGAAAGACAAACCGTGACACGCTCACGCGCGATTTGCGAGACGTAATACATCGGCACCATCGAGGAATCGGCGAACGGCTCGTCGAAATGCCACGCGAGTGTGTCCAAAATTTTCGCGGCCTCGGCTTGCACGATTTTCTCGTGCGCGTGCGTGCGATATTGCTGCGCAACCATTCGCGCATAGGGCAGTTCATCGAACGCCGACTCGCGAAAGCCAATCGAGGCCGTATTCACCGGCTGTTCGAGCAGTTGCGACATCGTAGCCACCACCGCGCTCGAATCAATGCCGCCGGAAAGAAATGCGCCGAGTGGCACCTCGCTCATGAGTTGCGCGGACACAGATTCGCGCAACGCGGCGTTGAGGTCGTGCGCCATATCCGCTTCACTCTTGCCGTTGCGCGGCGTGAAATCCAAATCCCAATACTCAAACTCTTCGAGGCCGCGCGCGTTGACGATGAGGCCGTGACCCGCTTTGAGCTTGCGAATGTTGGCGAAAATTGTTTTCGGCGCGGGAACGTAGAGATAGGTGAGATAATCGTCGAGCGCTTGCGCATCGACCTTGCGCGCCACGCTCGGATCTTGCAGGATCGCTTTGATCTCCGAGGCAAAAAGAAACTGCCGTCCGTCGAAATAATAATGCAGCGGTTTGATGCCGATCTGATCGCGCCCGAGAAAGAGTTGTTGCGCGCGCTCATCCCACAGCGCAAACGCAAACATGCCGCGCAAGCGCCGCAACAGCTCGCGGCCCCATTGCTCATAGCCGTGCAGCAACACTTCCGTGTCGGAATTGGTTTTGAAATGATGGCCGTGCGCGAGCAACTCGCGGCGAAGAGCGAGGTAGTTATAAATTTCGCCATTGAAGACGATGACGAGATTGCCGTCTTCGTTGTACATCGGCTGAATGCCGGTCGCGACGTCGATGATCTTCAAACGGCGATGGCCCAAACCCACGGCGCCGCGAAGATGAAAACCTTCGGCTTCCGGCCCGCGATGCGCAATCGCGTCGTTCATGCGTTGCAGCGTCGCAGCTTCTACTTGCGCGCGCGGATCAATGAAAATTTTGCCACAGATACCACACATGGAATATGCGAATTGAGGGGATGGTGACTATACTAGAGCAAACACGACTTTACTATTTCTTCTATCTTCCGTTTGTCATTCCGGAGGAATCTTTTTAAGCACTCGGCAATATCTCCAGCGAGTAAAAAGATTCCTGCTGAATGACACATAGAGATGTTGAGAACAACTCCAGAACGATCATGCCTCGTCCCGCCAACCTCCCGTTGCAACTTCTCCTGCTCTACGCGGCGTTCATTATTTACGCGACGATCATCCCCTTTGCGTTCGACACACCGCCGGAAAGTTTTGCGGCGAAGCTTGACGCCTTGCTCGCCGATCCATTGCAGCGCAATGCGGATCGCGGCTTTGCGCTCACCGACCTCGTGAGCAATGTGCTCTTGTTTATTCCGTTCGGCCTGTTGCTTGGCCTTGCGCGTCTGCAATCCGCGCCGCGCTCGCGCCGCACGCGCGTCGTGTTGTTGGCCACGTGCGCGAGCTTGCTATTGAGCGGCGGAGTGGAATTCATACAATTTTTTTCCGAGCGCCGCGTGGCTTCGTTGTTGGATTGTTTGATGAACGGCTTGGGTGCGACGCTGGGCGCGGGCTTCGCAACGCTCTGGTGGCCGCGGCAGCAAATTTACTTGCAGCGTTTATTGCTGCATCGTTTTGCGCGAACGCCTGAGTTGAAACTGTTCAGCCTCTATGCCGTGTTGCTCGTGTTCGCGCAACTCATGCCGGTGCATCCCACGCTCGATATTTCAACCATTAAAAAAAACTTGAAAGCAACGGAGCTGACGTTGCCACAAACGCCCACGGCGTTGGGCGATTTGTTCGCCGAGACGATTCTTTACGCCGGTTTCGCGTTGCTCTGGCTGCGCGCGCAGAGCGGCACGCAACGCACGCGCGTTCTGGTGCAGGCGATTGGTTTAACCGCCGGCGTTGCGCTCCTGCTTGAAGGCGCGCAACTTTTTCTCGTAGCTCATGTGGTTCGCTTGCGCAATCTGCTCGCCGGTCTCGAAGGCGGGCTTTATGGCGCGGCGATTTTTATTCTGGCACAAATGCGCGTCGCGCGCCAGGCGCGAACTGCTCGAGCTTTGTGCGAGCGCAAGCTCATGCTCAACCTCGGGCTCGGACATTTGCTCGCGTATATTTTTTTGTTGGAATTGCAGCCGTATGAATTTGACTTCGGCGCAGCGAACCTTGCGCAGTTTGAATGGCTGCCCTTCATCGAATACTATCGCAACACCAACGCGCACGCAGTGGCGGATTTGGGCGAGGGCCTTGTGCTCTTTGCATTGTTTGCCCTGCTCATGCTCGCGCGCCTCAACCTTCGCCCCTCCGCGAATCAAACTTCGCAGCAACGCCTCACTCTCGCTGCGAGCGTGAGTTTGAGCCTCCTGCTCGAAGCATTGCAGCTCGGTTTTGCGCAGCATGCGCATGGCGTAACGGACTGCATGAATGCAGCGCTCGGCGCAGCTTTGGGAATTTGGCTGTGGCGAAAATTTTTCCGAGGTGGGCGAGAGCACTTTCAGATTTCTTCACGCCGCACGCGCGCGGGAAAATTTTCAGCATCAACTTCTTTCCGCCCTCACACGCGCTCGTAGTGACGCCTTCAGGCGTTTGAGCCCTCTAGCTTGAAATGCCTAATGAGTTTTGACTTTCAAAATCGGTAATGGTCGTAGTCCCGGCCCCTTGTGGGCCGCTGTTCATGCACGTTGCATCGCCCCACAAGGGGGCGGGGCTACCGAGTTTGATCGTCAGATTTCATAAGGCATCACGACAAACATTTACTTGCCCTCTTCCCAAAAGCGCGCGAGCGGCGATTGCGCTACCATGCGCTGAGTCGCTTCGCGCTCGTTCGGTCGCAACTCGGTTTTCCATTTATGCGCGGACTCCAACGAATCTTTGAACAGGCCGAAGTAGCGCTTGTCGGTTTTCGAGGTGCTCTCGTGCAGAAATTTTTTCGTCTGCGCGGAAAAATCCAATCCGCAAAACTCCAATAGCTCTTCCAAAATTTCCGCGGGGCGCGCGCACAGGTCTTCATAAACCACAACGCGACAATCGCGGCGCGCGGCAAGATCGTTTACGGCTTTTTCCATGCGCACGAGATGGAGCCACGTGAGACGCTCGACTTCGCTCATGCTTTGCAGCATGTCGAGCGTGTGCGCGTCTTCCTTTTCCAACCACAGCTTGAAATAGTTGTAATCAACCGCTTGATCATAGCCGTTGAACTTGTTCAAACGTTTGCCGCGCAGTTGCGAAGCCGTGACCGCGCCGGGGTGTCGCAAAATTTGAATGACACGCAGCGGCTGTAGCGTATTCACAAAACAACCGAGCCGGCCGCACGACTCGATGGTCTTCCACGTCAACACAAACTCGGCATTTGCATTCGGCAAACAGAAACGCGGGATTTGCGTGCTATCGCCGACCTTCGCGAAGAGCTTGATCGCGCGCAGGGCGTGCTCCGCGCAAAATTGCCGCATCGCGCTGAAATATTCTTTCGCGAATTGCGGCTGCGAGGCCGCGACTTTCGCGTCGCGCATAAAAGGAATTTGAACCACAAACTCGCGCAGGCGGGCGGCATATGCTGCGCCGCCGTCCGCGATCATCGTCGGCAACCATTTCAGCGGAAACACGCTGTCTGGCTCATGGCGATATAATACGCGCGGATGGCTGTCGAAAAGCTTGCCGAGCCAGGTCGTGCCCGATCGCGGCAAGCCGCTGATCATGATGAGAGGTGAAGAAGCGCTCATTTAAAATCTCGCACGAGTGGCGCAGGCATTTTGTTTTCCCCGCGCCATTCGAATGCGCCAATATCAGCATGCCCGTCTCTTTTGTTGTGGTTGAAATCATCGGGCGCAAACACGCGCAAATCAGCGGCATCGCGCAACGCGGAGTTTGGTGTGGGATAAAAATTCCACACGCGCGGCGCGACCAAATCCTGATGCGCTTCGCTATAACGAAAACCCGCGGCCGAGAAGTTCCCGACATTGCTCGCAAAGCTTCCCGTGCCTCGCAAACGCACGCCGCGCTTGATATTGTACGCCGCGTTATTCACGAAGAGACAATGTCGCGCCTCGTTCCAGTCTTGCAACGCGAGCACGCCGCAATCATAAAACGTGTTGTTGTACACTTCGAGATTTTGCGGCGCTTTGCGATGCGCGCGGGAAAGATAGCCCAAGTCACAACCGACCACGATATTATTGCGCACCACGGCATCGGCGTATACGCCAATGCCTTCTTTCGTTTCAAACACAACATTGCCTTCAATCACATTCGAACGCTCGCGCTTGCTGTTGTCGCCTGTCACGCCATAGCAAAGAATCGCGGGATACTGCGTTTGATAAACGACGTTGTCGCGAATGATGGAGCTATGCACGCCATATTTCAATTCAATGCCGTCGCCTTGTTGGCCGGCGGTGTTGTGAATCAAATTGTTTTCGATGAGCCAATGGTGCGGCGTCACGCTCGCGTCTTGCTTGCCGATATAAAACGCTTCGCCCACGCCCATGGAGCTGTGATGAATATGGCAGCGTCGCACCGTAATGTGATGATCTTCGCCTTTGGAATTGATCGCCACGCCTTTGAAGTTTTTAATCTCACAATTTTGAATGATCACGTGATGGCTCGCATGCCCGTGCTCGAATTTGATCGCGTCCACGTTCGGCAATGTGCCGTCAATAGTCAAACCGTCGATGATGACATAAGCCGCGGAGCGCATACTGATGAGATTGTGCTGCGGCGAAATTGCGGTGAGCACCGGTTTCTCATTCGGCGCCGCGGCGATGACGATGTACTTTTGCGGCGTGCCTTGTTTGTCAATGCGCATGGATTCTATTTGATAAAGCCCGCCACGCAGTAGCAGCGTATCGCCGGGCGTGAGTTTGGCGAGTGCGGGACGCAGGTCACCGCCAGGGCGAACAATGTAGGTTGCGGCGAGGAGGGATGATGAAAAGATGCCGACAACGATGAGGACAGCAAGATGGAGCACTCCAATAATTCCCCCCTTGAGGGGGGTTAGGGGGGTGTTATTCGGCGCGATCACGAAATTCAAATTCATCGTTTCCCGTTTTGTGTATAAAAAAATCTTTGCATCTGCTAGATCTATGGATGACACCCCCCCGGCCCCCCTCAAGGGGGGAATTGTCGCGTGCTCTCAACTCGCCGCGGTCGCCGTCTTCCGTGAAGCCTGCTGAGTGCTCGCGATCACGAGGTTTACGATCTCGCGCTGCAGCAATTCATGCAAGATAATCGCTGCGGCCACGAAATGATAAAAGAGATCAAAATAGGCGCGGCCCAAAAATGCGCCGCTGATCGCATAGCCCACAAGGCCGCTCTGCAGCGCGACGGCATACGCATTCACCCATGAAAGCGCAGGCAGCTTCGCGCTGACCGTTTCGAGCCGCCTCAGCTTGAGCAACGTTGCAATCAACAAAGCGAGAAAGAGCAACAGCGCGGGATAGCCGTGCTCACCCAATACCAAAAAATAATTGCTGTGCGCCGCGTGAAAGTCCAAGGGATCCGGCGCGTAATCAACGAACAGCTCCGGCTTGAAGCATTCAAAGCCGCCGCCGGTCAAAGGCCGGTCGAGTGAGAGATTCACCGCGAAGCCCCACGCATTGATGCGGCCCAGCGCGGAAAGATCCGTGTCGTAATTTTCGAGCGTTTGGATGCGCGCTTTATAATGATCGGGCAAAAGATAGAACAGCATGGGCGCGAGTGCGAGCAGGCCGGGAATGATCAATACTTTGCCGCGCGACTTCATCACCATCATGCCCGCGATGGCGAGCAGGCCCACAAAGCCGCCGCGCGATTGCGTGAGCACGATGGAGAACAACGTGAGGCCGAACACGGCATAGAACGCAAGCTTGAGCCATTTCTTTTGATAAACTTTGGTGAAGGCATAAAGCAACGGCGTGACCATGTTGAGTGCGAGCGCGACGTCGTTGTTGTCTTCAATCATTGAGCCGCGCGGACCCCAGAGCATGTATTTGCCGCCGGTGACGATGCCCCAAATGCCGCCCTTCACCGCAATGGCCGCGACCGAAAGCCCGAGCACGAGCATGAAGTATTCGAGCTTGCGGCGATCGTCGATGATGAACAGCGCCATCACCGTCATCAGCAAAATTTTCGAAACGAACTCCAAACGCTGCAGCGCGTCTTCCGGGTAGACTGCTGTGATCGTCGTCAACGCGAAATTGAACCAGAGCAGCAGCATGAGATACACTTCGCGCTGCTGCGGCAAACGGCCTTTGTTGGAAGAAAAGAGCCAGCCGAGCAAAGTGGCAATCGCGACCAATTGCGCTGCGGGAAAATGAAACGCCGTGCCCCACGCAAAGCGATGCGGATTGACATAGCTCACCACGCACCACATGAAGATGCCGATATAGGGCCGGCGAAAACAAAACGGCAAGCTGAGGAGAATGAACGCGATGACGAGTATGCCGCGCATAATTCAAAAGTAAAAAAATGTTCGTACTGCTTCAGCGCACCGCGCGGAATTTGCGCCAGGTGCTGCCTTCATCCGCGCGCATGCGCACCCAATACGTGCCGGCGGGCGCAAGCTTGCCGTCATCGGTGCGGCCTTCCCATTGCGTTTGATAATATCCGGGCGCATAGGCGCTATCCACCAACGCCGCGACGCTTTTGCCCGCGGCATCATAGATCGCGATATTCACTTGCGCCGCCCGCGTCAAGCCGAACGGAATTTTCAACGGCTCGGCCATGCCGCGTCGAACGCTAAACGGATTGGGCGTGCTCTGCGCGAGATAAAAATCTCGCACCTCCGCCGCGGCTTCCGTCTCTTCAGAGATCGTATTCTGTGCTTGCCATTCCGTGCGCAAATAGATTTGATGGCTGCGTCCAGTCCAGCCGTGAATCTTCGTGTGCGTGCCGGGAAACTGTCGCGGCAACATGGAAATCGGAGAGCGGCTCTGCGGATCGACGCGCGCATTGTCTCCGGCTTGATACCAAAACATGCTGTCGCGAAAAAGTTTGCGCGCGAGCGTCAAATCCTCGGGGCGATGTTTTTGCGCATAGAGATAGCCGTAAAGATTCGCATAGAACAAATTGCGAATCACATTGCCCGGAGCCTTCACGCCGCGTTTCCACGCATACGGTGTCTCGAGCGGCACATACTTATCCGCTTGCAACATGCCGCCGCGCAGCGCTTCGGTGCGCAGCCATTGCGCCATGCGTTCGAGCAATTGCAAAATCTCCGCATCGCGCGAAAAATAATGCAGCAACACCAACGGCTCGATCACATAACTAAACATGACCATCGACTGCTCCTCCGGCGCTTTATCGTCGCCCCAATAACCGCGACTGCCGCGCTCCACTTCGAGCGCCAACAAATCCTCTTTGCCGAGACGCAACGCGAGATCATAAAATCGCCGCTCGCCCGTGACATTATAATAGAGCAAACAATTCAACATGGACCAGCCTTGAAAGCGCAACTCATACGTGCGCGGCAAACCAAAACGTGTGTAGCGCGCTTCATAACCTTCCACGGTTTCGCGCGCCGCGGCCAGCGCTTGCGGATCGCCCGACATCAGATAGTGCAGCAACAGGCCGCCAATCCACGTGTGCGTAGCTTTCGGCTGTTGCTCCGCATGCGGGCTGCGCGTGAGATTGCCGTGATAACCTTTTTCATAACGCGAAAGTCCGTTGGCCCAAAGATGCTCGTTGCGGTCGTCCGTGCGTTTGCCCCAATAGTGATCGATATCATATTGATGTCGCGCCATCACTTCGCCGAGGTCGAGCAGTTTGTCTTTGCCGGTGCGGAGAAAATGCAGCAGCATGCTGTACGACCAATCATAATGATTGGAGCAATAGCCATCGACCCAATACAAATCGCCGAAGTTCATCCAGCCATAGTGCCGCCCCATGCCGTTGGCGCCGCCAAAGTTGGTTTGCCCTTCCATGATTGTGTACAGCGTGGCCGGCGCGAGATCGCCCTGCGCTTCCGCATCTTGCGCATAAACGCGCGCGCGTTGCATCTGCTCATAACGCGCGAGCGCTTCATTCACCTCGCGATCGTTCGTCGTGACGCGATTGGAGACAAACATCGGCCATGCCGAAGTGAGCGCGATCCAATCCGAAGCCGGCAAGCCGAAGAGCGGTCGCTCAAACAATTCGATCTGCGTTTGCGTGGCCTCGCGTTGCGGTGCGCCGCGATAAAATTTCAACAATACCGTATGCGTTTTATGCCGCCCGCCTTCGAATTGATAACTCTCCGCCTTCGCGCTTGACGGCTCGAAGCCCGTGGTGCCGACATTATCCGGCCATTTGCCCTCCGCCGGCCAGAGATGTAAACGCAAACGATTGTGCTGCCAAGAAATTTTCTTGGGAGCATTTTGCCAAAAGTGTCGCACCGCGGCTAAAAAGCCGTGCGTGCCGTCGTTTACTTCAAACCAGCCGCTGGTGCGCGCGCCGGTTTTGAGCAACGCGCCGTTCTTTGAAATGCGGTAAGAAAAATTTTCCGTCTCCGCCAAATGCCTCTCGTTATGGCTCTGCAGCAACTCAAAGAGTTCGTGATTAAAAGTTTGCGCGAAATCTTCCGTTGCAATTTCTTTTTGACCTTCGCTCAACTCGACGTTCAAATTCAACGAGAGCGCGTTGAAATAAAGCCACTGCTTGTCCGCGAACTTGCGTTCCGTCCAATAACCATAAACGCCGTTATTCTCCAGCGTGAAGTCGAGCGTGACGTAATCTTGGTCGGCATAAAAATGATACCGGAGCGCATAGGTGAGATAGGGAAACGGTTGATGCAAGCGCGGATAACTCGTGGAATCAAACGGCGTCGTCAACAATTCTCCGCTCGAACTGCGAAACGTTCCGCGCACGAGCACGGAAGCGACTTGCGGCCCGCGCTTTTCGATTTTGCACTCCAGCGGTTGCGCCAACCCCGAGTAATACGTCACGCCATTCGCCGCTTGCAAAGTGAAATCATTCTCCGGCGAAGTTTGCACCAAAACGCGTCCCTCGCGCTTGAGTTGTTCGAACACGGTGCCACGCTTCTTGCTAATGAGCACCGCCAGCTTTCCCGTGTCAATCGTGATCGCCGTTTCGGTTTCACTCACGCGCACGCCCGTGTTTGTAACTTGAGGCACACCCTCCGTCGTCAATGCAAGATGCTCGCTGCTATTGCGCGCCAAGTCAAAAGGAAATTCCGCGAGCAGCCACTTGATCGGCCTCGCAGAATCTGCGGCCGTGCCGTTCCAGCGCGAGAGCACAGTGAATTGCGCGGGCAGAACCTGCGGCGTCTGCGCAAAAAATTGATTGCCGAATGTTGCCAAGAGCTGATGCGGCCGTTCATCCACAATCACCAACTTTTCCGTGCTCACAATCTGCGCCGTCTGTGGCAATGGAATGCTCGCCTTAACCATATGTACGCCGTTAGCGTCCGGCGGAATGCGCTTTATTTCAAGCGGTATTCGCCCGAGCGTTTGCGCGTGCGTTGGCGCAACGAAGAACCCGCATGTGCAAATCCCGATTGCCGCACAACGTAGTGCTTTCAACATGCCGATAAAAATTTGACAAGCCTCGAATAGGGCAGACGTAATTTGAACCGAAAACGACAACGTTAAACAGCCAGGAGCCCACCTCTGCTTTAAAAAATCTGAAAGCGGGCGCACTCCTTTGCTCAATCCGCATACTCGAAAAATTCGCTTACACAAAACTTTAGGGTTGCGATTCGTCCACGTTGCGCAATTGTCCCTCGCGATCGCGAATGGTCAAGGCCGCGTTTTTTATGGCCCGTCGCTGCTCCACCGAGGGTTCATCGTTGCTTGTTTACCTGACTTTTATCTTTTCAAGCGAGGTGACTTCAAAGCGACGGCATCTCACTGCCTCGAATATATTTTCAAGCGCGGCGCGCACATTTCCTGTTTCAGCCAACGCGCGCGATTGTCAAAATGCCGATGCGCATGCTATTAACGCGAAAGCCCCGCAACCTCGCGCAAGTAGCGCTTCGGGTTGGTGAGCAAACCGGGGTAAGAGTATTTCATCACCAACACCAGCAAACCTGTTGCGGCCAGCGCTTGCAGCGTCAAAAACAAAACCGGAGAAGAAACATGCGGCGCAAGCCAGAGCACGCTCGCCGTTTGCACACCGACTTGCAGCAGCAAAAAGAAAATTTGCATCTTGAAGGCAGACAAATATTTTAGCAAAGAATAGTTGAACACCTGCGCCAAAGCAGAAGCGCGATACAATTCGCACCACGGATAGATCAAAAACCACGCGAACGCAACGCCCGCAATGCCGTATTGCGCTCCGCAAAAAAAGCCGAGCGGCAGCAAGGCAATGCAGAGCAGGTTCGTTTTGAGATTCTTTGCGGGATGATTCAGCGCGTTCAAAGCTTGCGGCGTGAGAATCGTGGCAAGGCGCAAACCGCCGATGAAGCACAACACTTGAAACGGGAATACGGCTTCCGCCCACTTCTCCGTGAGCACGAGGTCGAAGATCAGTGCCGCGTTCGCCGCCATGAACACAAACAACGGAATCGCAAGATTGGCGGTGAGGCGCGCCATGTGAAAGAAATATCTCTCGAATTGCCGTGCGTCATGTTTGAGCTGCGCCAACGCGGAATAAAACACCGGATTCAACGCCGCGTTGACTTTCTGCACCGGCAGATGCGCCAGTTGATACGCCATGTTGTAAATACCCGTGAGCCGCTCTCCCAAAACCCGGCCAATGATCATCGTGTCAGCGTTATTAAAAAAATATCCAATCATGAACGTGCCGCTCACCTTGCCGCCGAAATTGAGCAACGGTTTGATTTCGGCAAAATGAAAGCGCCGCTGCGGCCGCCACGGGGAATAATAAAATGTTGCCGCACTGCTCACGGCTTGTTGCATGAGCGAAGCCGCGACCAAAGTCCACACGCCAAAACCCAAACGCGCCAATAAAAAAGTGAGCAGAGAAGAGGCCAGTGCCGCAATCGTTTCAATGCGCGCGCGCAAATCAAAGCGCATGTGTTTGACGAGCAGGTTTGCAGGCACCGAACGCAGCCCGCCCACGATGAAGTTGACGCCGAGTACGCACGTCATCGGCACAAGCTGCGGGTTGCGATAAAACGCGGCCACGAAAGGCGCGAGCACAATGGCGAGGAGATAAAAAACGCAGTTGAGCGCAAGAATAAACCAAAACGCGCTGGCGAGCACTTCCGCGCTTTGCTCGTCATTGCGCACGAGCGCTTGCCCCAGTCCGAGGTCGTTAAAGAGATTGAAGAAAACAATCAACAAACCCGCCACGCCCATGAGGCCGTAATCATTCGGCGAAAGCAGACGCGCGACATAGAGCGTCACCACCCACGAGCATGCTTGCGAAATAACTTTCGCAAGCCCCATCCACCCCAAGCCTTTGAACGTTTGCGCCAAAACTTTTTTATTAGCCGCCGTATCGCTCATGCGTCGTCGCTCATCGCGCCCAGCAGGCTTCATACATCTGTTCATGCGCGCGCACATAGTGCTCATGCGCGTGGTGCTGTTCGACGTACGCCCGCGCCGCGCGTTTTAATCGTGTGCGCAAGGCGCGCTCCTCCAGCAAGCGTTGGATGGCCTCAGCGAAAGCGGAGACTGAAGCGGGCGGCGCAAGTAAACCGGTTTCGTTGTCACGCACGATTGCGGGCGTGCCGCCGACATTCGTTGCGACAACGACCGCGCCCGCGGCCATGGCTTCGAGTATGGCATTTGACATGCCTTCATACAATGAACTGTTGAGATAAAGATCACATGCCGACAAAATTTGCGCGACGTCGCGACGCTCGCCGAGAAAGAGCACTTCGGAAGCGAGGCCGCACTCGGCTGCCTGCTGTTGCGCGCGTTGCAAATTGCCGCCGCCAACGATCACCAAACGCGTATGCGGATTTTTTTGATGCACGAGGCGAAAGGCGCGCAGCATGGTCGGCAAATCTTTCACTGGCCGAAAGCTGCCGATGATCGCGCCCAGAATGACGGCATTTTCCGGCAGCCCAAGTTTATGCTTTGCTGCGTTGCGATCCGCGTGAAAATCAAACTCCTGCAGCGCAATGCCGATGGGCATCTTTACGATTTTTTGTGCGGGCACTTTCCACGAAGAAACGAGCAGCGGGATAATATCATCGGAGACCGCGGTGAGACAGGCACAACGCCGCGCGAGCCATTGACACACGAGGCGCTGCTTCCAACTGGGCGCATAGTCCTGCGTCTCGCGGCCGTGCTCGCCGTGAATGATACTTGGGATGCGCGCGTGCATGCCGCCGAGCACGCCGTACAAAAAGGTTGTCCAATTATGCGAGTGCAAAATATCGACGCGGCGGCTCCGGCATATCTCTGCGATTTGCGCGACGACATGCCATTGCATGCCCGGGGGTTTATTTAATGCGATCAGTTCGATACCAGGAGCCACGAGCGCTTGCGCGAACGGCGTCATGTCTTCGGTCGCAATGATCGTCAATTCGTAACGCTCTTGCGGCAGGCGGTTGAGCAACTTGATCACTTCCAATTCCAGCCCGCCCATGCTCAAGCGCCCGACAATATGCGCGAGCCGAATTTTTTCCGCGCGTGCGGCTCTGCGTGCTGGCAAGTGCTGCTCGCGCGAAAACGAGCCGAGCTTTTCATGCTGCACTTTCAATGAGACACGAAGCTCCCACGCGGCGATGCTGCAATCGCCTCGTGCTGTAGCAAGTGCTCCAACACCGCAAGATTCTTTTGCCAATCGAAACGCGCCTTGATAAAAGCCAAAGCATGCTGTCGTAAACGTTCGGCTTCATCCGCGTTTTGCAAGAGCCGCAACACTTGTCGCGCGAAATCTTTTGCGGTGTCGGCGAGCAAGACTTCTCTTTCTGCTTCCGCGCCGATGCCGCGCGCCGCGGCACTGCTGGTGACCACGGGCACGCCACACGCCATGGCTTCGAGAATTTTGGTTTGCATGCCGCGCGCGATGCGCATGGGCGCGACAAACACGCTTGCGCCTTTCAACAATGGGCGCAAATCCGGCAAATAGCCGGTGACGTGTATGCCGTGTTGGGGTTGATGCAGCTTACGAATTTTGCGCGCGGGATTTCCGCCGATGATATAAAACTCCAACTCCGGCACGTGCGCGCGCAGCGCGGGAAAAATTTCGATCGCGCACCAATGCGCCGCGTCAACGTTCGGCAAATAATCCATCGCGCCGGTGAAAGCGATATAAGGCTGCGTTATAATTCCCCCCTTGAGGGGAGTGTGCTTTGAATTGTGCTTGTCATGAACAACACCCCCCTCGCTTCCCTCAAGGGGGGAATTATAATACGCCCAATCAACGCCGTTGCTCATAAGCGCGGTGTTTTTGCCCCCAAGATTTTTTTCAAACAAAAGCCGCTCTTGCGGGTTGATGAAAAGCACGTGTTTGAAATGTTGCGCGGCTTCGCGCTCATAGCGGGCGAGGCGCTTGCCTTCGAAACGATAGAGCCACGAGAACGGCGGAGGCGTGACTTCGGCATATTGCTTGAATTTTTGCGAATCAAGATCGCAGAAGTCCATCACGCGCAACGGAATTTTACAAGTGCGCACGTATTCCGCCATCGTGGAGGAATAAACCAAGAGCGCGTCAAAACGTTCGCGCGCCATAAGCGCATCGAGTTGCCGCTGCAAACGCGGCAGGTAGAAATATGAAACCGTGAGCGGCTTATTCTGCCAGAGCGCTTTGAGCATGCGCACACGCTGCGCGAACGGCTTCAACTCTTCATAAACCAAATGCGGCTGCGTGCGCCGCAACTCTTCCGCGGCGCGCACGTCGCGCGGATTGTCGATCAAACAAACGAGATGTACTTCATGGCGGGCGGAAAGATACTGTAGCACTTGAAAGGAGCGAATCTTATCGCCCTTATCCGGCGGGAAGGGAATGCGATGCGCGAGGAACAAAATCTTCATGCAGGATGAATCGAGAATATCGCGTTGAGGCCTGCGGCTTCGACATTCATTTCCCAAAGCAAACGTCCGGCTTTGAGATTGTAGCATGCGATGCGCGTCGGCTTCGATGCGACGGATTCAGGAATGCCGAGACTTGATTTCGCCCAACGTTTGACCCACGCGATATTTTCGCGAAACTTGGTCGGGCGCAAACGAGAAAAGCCGACGACGGCATGCGTTGCATCCAACAGCGATAAGCCGCGGCACCATCCCAATGGGCCATGCGCGCCGCTCATGTGATTGAGATCGAAAGTCTGCACGACTTGGCCGCTCGCCCAATCCGCTTTGACGATATGGCCGTTGACCGTGGTGAAATAAACATGGCGCTCGCACACAATGCCGTCATGCGGGCCGCCGAGGCCGATGTCGATGCGACGCTCGGGTTGCGTCAAACACACGGCGTCGCGTTGCTCGAAGCGCGTGGCCCAAATTTCATCTCCCGCGAGAAAGACATAGTTGGGATGCGCGAGATGCGGTTTGGTGGAAACGACGGTGCGGTAGTCAACACCGCGCGAGAAGCGGCTCCACGTGTCAGTTGCGGCCACGCTCCATTCGCGCAAAATTTCGCCGGCGCGATTGATTTCGACGACGAGGTCCAAGCCGGTGACGGCGACGAGCAACGTGCCGTGATTCGTGGGCCGCACGTGATGCACATCGTTGAAGCACGGCAGCGAGATATAATGCGTGCATTGCAAATCGGGCAGGCGATGAATGAGCACTTCGGTCTGCGTGCAAAGAAAAAACTCGTTGCCGTGCAATGTCGCGGCTTTGAATAAGATCGAAGGATTATCGGCAACGGCGCAGGCCGTGGGCGGCGTGAGATATTCCAGCTTCGTCGCGCATTTTCCCACGGGGGCTTCACATTCAACGATGAGAGCCTTTTCATAGTGCGTCCACTCCGGTTGCCCGGCGACCTCCGGCTTGAGCTTGCCGCCGACAAGGAGAAATTTTCGGGCGCTGTTAGCGTTCACGTTTGTCGTCCCGCGGGTTATGGAAATTGTTTGACCAAGCGCGGGCCAAGCGCTTTCGTCAATTCGAGGGGAAGCTTTTGCCACAATTTGATGGCGAGGTGAAATTTCGGATTGGTGGGATTGTTGTTGGGCAAGGGCGCGCCGTTCATCATTTGATATTGATAAGGCAAAGGCGTGTGCTCAAATCCCATGTGGCGCTTGAAATGAAAAGCGCCCGTGCTGTTCTTGCTGCGGCCAAAATCGAAATAACGCAGGCCGCGTTCGCCCGCGCTTTTCATGAGCGCCCAATACATGAAGTTGTTCGGCGCGAGATGATTCTTATCGGGCAATGAGCCGCCGTAATACGGCAACACGGTGTCGCGATGATAAAACGAGAGCACGCCTGCAATCGGTTGCTCTTCGTGTAAAATGAGCAGAATGTCCGCATGGTCTTTGAACTCGCGCAGGCAGTTTTCAAACAAGCTCAGGGGAAAAACCGGCGTGCCCAAAGAGCGCACGGAGGCAGCGTAGATTTCATAAAAATCGCGCACGCGCTCATTGTCAAACTTTGCCACCAAGCCGGCCTTCTCGCCTTTGCGCACCATGCGGCGGGCTTCGCGCGGCAAGGCATTAAAATTCTCTTCCGCGTTTGCAGTGAGCGGTTTGATAAACGTGCAGTAAAGATTCTCGCGCGTCTGCAATTCGGGATGCGTGCTCGCGAAGCGTTGGCGCAATTCCACATAACTCGCGCCGTGTTTGTCGGCAAAGGCTTTGCCGGCGCATAACAAGGCGTGCTCCGCTTCCGCTTCCGTGGCGAGCAAGCCGCCATAAACCGCAAACGGCGTGGAAATCACCGCATTGCCTGCAAACCACGAGCGCACGTGAAACAGCGGCAACACGCCGCGAATTTCACCGGCGCGCTCGGCGAGCAAATAATGCGAACGATAATCGAACGTCGCTTCGACAATACGCCGCCAGCCGTTTTTATGAAACAACGTGCCTGCGGCCATGCTTTCGACGAACTGCTCCCAACGCGGCTCGTCTTCCGGCAAAAGAAGTTTGACTTGCATCATCGGCGGGCGCACCTCGCGCGAAAAGGCGTTGGCTTTTTCCGCGAGCGCCGCGCGTGCGCTGACAAAACCGGCTCCATGTGCTGCCACAATCCTCGTCTCTACTTCGCGCTATTCCAAATCGTAATTTGCGTGACCATAATACTTATAGTCGTAGTAATAGTAATCATAATAGTAGGGCAAAAGGCCCTTCATGTTGTTTATGATCACGCCCAATAATTTTTTCCGATTGTCTTCCAACAGTTCGAGCGCATGTTGCGCCACGCGCCTTTGGGTCACGCCGGCTTTGCAGACGAAGAGAATGCCGTCCACGACATTGCTCAACAACAAGGAATCGCTCACCGGAATGATCGGCGGCGCGTCGAGCAAGACGATTTGAAAGGCTTGGCGCAGGCGCGAAATCATTTGCGTCAAACGCTCCGAAGAAAACAAATCTGCCGGACTGCTTTCAGCTATGCCCGCGGTGATCACTTTTAAATTTGGAATCACCGTCGGTTTCAACACGGAACGCAGACTCACGCCGTGCGCGAGAATATCCGCGACGCCGCCCTCGTTGGGCAAATGATACATCTTGTGGATCACCGGGCGCCGCAAATCACAATCAACGAGCACCGTATCGTTCTGCCGATAACGCGCGCTTGCCGTTGCTAAAAATGCCGTCGTCGTGCTCTTGCCCTCCCCGGTGTTCGAGCTGGAAGTCATGAACACGCGCATGCCCCGTTCGTCATATTGCTTCTGCAGTTTGTTGTACAAGCGCTTGAACGCCGTGGCCTCCGGGGTCTCTTCGTAATAGCCATAAGCGCGCTTTTTAGAGGTGTCTTTTTTCATGTGGGCCATTTGCTAGACAATCCACTCATCGTTTTCTTTTGTCGCTGCGCGCACGGGCGGCTTTTCTTTCACGCCGTTTGTGATCGTAAATTTTTGAGTCTCGGTCTCGACGTTACGCGGCGGCGTTTGCTGGATAATCGGCTCGGGCGCGGGCGTGAGATTCGCGGCACGCGTAGTGGTGTTTTCCGTTGGCGGCGCTTGCGTTTCATTTCGACGAAACACTTTGGGCGGCTTGCCGGAGCGAATGTGAAATTCCTGCTGCGCGGTTTTCACGCTCGTGACTCTTCCCAGCGGCGGTTGCGGTGCAGCGCTGGTTATTTTCGTTGCTGCGGTTTTCGTGCGCACGGCTTTCGTCGCCCTCGCGGAAGGAGCCGGTTCTTCTTCGTTCTTATAGTTCTTCGCGAGAATTTTTTGCCATTGCTCAAACGAGACGCCGATTTTGGGAATGATGCCCCACACCGGCGTGCCCAACAATTGCTCGATGTCTTTCACCTGCCGAATGGATTGATCGGACAATTCCAACACGATCACCAAGCTGAAGCCCAAAATCACGCTGACGCCAAACGCGCCGAGCACAAACACTCGCTTGCTGCCGCCGACCGGCTCTACAGGAATGCTCGCGGCTTCAATCACGCTGTATTTGAAATCGGCGTCACTGTTCTGCAGCGCCTCTTCGATTTGCGAGCCGCGCGATTGCTCCAAAAACACTTCATAGATGCGGCGGTTCTGCTCCAACTCCGCTTCCAAACGGAGCAACTCGATTTCGTCCGCAGGCGCGGCTGTGCTCATTTGCGCGTAACGTTGCAAAAGATCATTCGCAACGGCAGAGCGCGTGCGCAAGATGTATAGATCCATCTGCCCCAATTGATACTCCGTCATTGCGCTCTGCAGCTCCGGCGATAAAGTGGAATAAGAGCGCGCCACGGCGCTTTCCAACAGGCGCAGATACTCTTGCCGCAAGACGTTGACTTCGCTGTCTAACGTCAACTCAGAATCGGTGCGCAACCCCACGGCAATCGTGCTCTTTTTGAAGTCCGCCATCTTGGCTTCGATCTTCGTTTTGACTTCCCGCATTTCCGGCTCGCGCTCCCACAACAAGGGAATCGCGGGCAAACGCAAATCATTTTGTAAATCGTTCAGTTTGCGTTGCCGCTCCGCAATCGCGCTCTCGCTCGTGCTGATGAGTTTGCGCAGTTGCAAAACGCTGTTCGCATCCAATCCGATTTTTTGCACCTGCGCCGAGGCTTGGCGCTCTTTCAAGGCTTGCAGCTTGCCTTCGGAAGCCTTCACCTTTTGTTCATAAATCTCCAACTGCTCGTTGCTAAACTCCATCACCCCGCGAATGCCGCGCAGCTCGTTCTTTTTCGATTCATCAACGAAGATTTCCGTCAGCGATTTCACCAAGCGATAAGCCAGGCGCGGCGACTCATTGCGCGCCGTAATTTGAAAAAGCTGCGCGCCGGGATTCATTTGCACGGCCAAATTCTCGCGCAAAATTTCAAGCAGCACGCGCTCCAGCACTTCATCATAAGGCAGCCACTTCGCTTTGGCGTGCAGCGTCTTTGCGGTTTCATTCGCCACGGGATCTTTGCTCAATTCCAAACGCTGAATCAACTGCAAAAGATTGGGCGTGTTTAGAATCTTCTTTTGCAATTCGCGATAATCCACCGCATTGGAAACGCCCGGCGTCACTTCGCGCATCGAACGCTGCAACCGGCTCGGCGAAACCTGAATGGTCGCCGAGGCTTCGTACATCGGTTTAATATAAAGCATGGCGAGGACGACGCTCGCACTCGTGAAGAAGATTATCGGAATGATGACCCACCATTTGCGCCGCCCGAGAACCGCCCAATACTGCCGCCAATCAAACTCGCGTTTTTGATTCAGCAACGATAGCAGTTGTTCGGCCGTGGGCTGGGAATTGTGCTCTTGCGCGTTCATAAGTTCGGAGAGAATGAATGAGGCATTAACGGATGATCTGCACGACGATGAAGCTCGCCGAAGAAGCGAGAAAAATGCGAATGCCTTCGGAAACGTAACGCGGCATTTCGCGCTTGCGCGGAACGTAGATCGCGGCGCCTTCATGCAACTTGAGCGGATGCGGCGAAGGCTTCTTCAAATATTTTTCCATATCGATCAACGCGACCTCGGCTTGATGTTGGCCGTGAAAATAGAGGCGCACGTCTTTTAAATTGGCAAGCTCGGTCGGACCGCCGGCGCGCACCATGGCATCGAACACGTCCATGTCTTTTTCCAATTCATACACGCCGGGCTTGGCCACTTGTCCGATCACATGAATAATTTTTCCTTGCGTGTTGGCAAGCGGCGCAACGCCTCCGCCTTCAACCCCCGTGACCGGAACGCCCGGCACGCTCACGTTGTCGCCGGGATAAACCGGAGGCAAAGAAGCGAGTTCGCCGCGTTCGATGACGCTGGTGAGATCGACGCGCAGCGTGCGGCCGGCATCTGGGCCGGAGCCGCGCACAATCGTCACGTCATTCAATTGCGCATATGATTGCGGCCCGCCCGCTTCCAAAATGATTTGCCAAAGATTCGGAATCGTCTCAAACTTCAACTTGCCCGGCGTGAGCACGGCGCCGGTCACATACACGACCTTGCTGCCAAACTCGCGCACGACGATTGAAGCCTGCGACACGCGAATATCGAGCAGCGATATGCGATTGACGATGTCTTGTCGCAAGCGGTTCACGGTCAAGCCGGCCGCGGTAATAGAGCCGATGAGGGGCATTTCGATTTTGCCGTTCGAGCTGACGCGCGCTTCCGTGTCCAACTCCGGCCGCTGCCAAAATTTGACCGAGAGCAAATCGCCCACACCGATGACGTACTCTTGCTTCTCTCCTTCACTTTGCGCCAAGCCGAGCTGCGGAACGCTCGCGAACAACAATGCGAGGCAAATCCACCGGACAAGCATCCGAGTGTTCATGGTTGTTTACCTTTTAAATGAACTTTGAATTGTTGATGATCGAGGTTGTGCTTCTTCAGCAAATCGTATAGCGTCACGCGCGTGACGCCTAATTCCGCGGCGACATTGGTGATCACGCCGGCGTGGCGGCGCAGCGCGGCGATTAACAGGTCGCGCTCCACTGCGCCGAGCGCTTCGCGCAACGTCGCGTGCCGCGTGCTCGTTTGCGCGTTTAGTGCGAGATCTTCCGGCAGGAGCACGTGATGCTGCGCGAGAATAACGGCCTTGCGGATCTTGTTTTCCAGCTCGCGCACATTGCCGGGCCAATGATACTCGCGCATGCGTTGCAATGCTTGCGGCGAAAAGCCGCGCAATGTTTTTTGATATTCCGCGGAAAAGCTTTTGAAAAAGTGTTGAGCGAGCAGTTCCAAATCTTCGCCGCGCTCACGCAACGGCGGCACACGCACGTGAATGACATTCAAGCGATAATACAAATCCGCGCGAAAGCGGCCTGCAACGATTTCCTTTTCCAACTCGCGATTCGTGGCCGCGAGCATGCGCACATTGAGTGACAGCGCAGTCGATCCGCCCACGCGCTCGATCGTGTGATTTTGCAGGAAGCGCAAAAGCTTCACTTGCAAAACCGGCGGCAGCTCGCCGATTTCATCCAAAAAAATCGTTCCGTGATTGCCCGCTTCGAACTTGCCTTTGCGCTGCGCCGTTGCGCCGGTGAATGCGCCTTTTTCGTGGCCGAACAATTCGCTTTCGAGCAAGTTTTCGGGAATCGCGCCGCAGTTGATCGCCACAAAGGGCTGCGCGTGTCGCGGACTGAGTTGATGCACCAAGCGCGCGATCAGTTCTTTGCCCGTGCCGCTCTCGCCGGTGATGAGCATCGCAGCATCCGTGCGGCTTACGGTTTTGATGGTTTGCACGAGACTGCGCATTTCCGGCGAGCGTCCAAGCAACGTTTGCTCCGCAGCCAGCAACGCCTCAGCTTCACTTTGCGCCGAGCTTTCTTTTTCCAATTGCACCACGGCACTCGCGCGTTGCAACAGCACGCGCAACTCGTCGAGGTTGATGGGCTTGAGCAAATGATCATGCGCCCCGGCGCGTAATGCCGCGCGCGCCACCTCACGCTCTTGATTGCCGGTGACCACGATGATTTTTACGGGCTGCGCATGCGCCAAAATTTTTTCAATGAGCACCAAGCCTTCGTTTTCCGCGGTCGCAGCTTGATTGTAATTCAAATCAAGCAGCACCAACTCGGGCGCATGCGCGGCATAAGCTGCGAGCACCTGCGCGGGCGTGTGCGCGGTGACGACTTCATAGTGTTCCGCCAAAGCCCAACGCATTTGCGCGCACAGCGCTTCGTCGTCATCGGCGAGGAGAAGTTTAGTCATGTGCTGCAACGAATGCCTGTGCGTTCCGCTGTGATGAGTGCCATTTAATCATCTCGTTCCCAAACTCTGTTCGGAACGCAATTGCATACGAGACCCTGTCTCGATTGGCTTGCGCGAGTCGAAAGCGGAAACAGAGTTTCCGCACAAGTGTGTTCCCAAACGGAGTTTGGGAACAAGAGAGGAATACCCTAGTACTACAACGTTAAGTTGAACCTGCATCCTAAAAGCGTTTAGAAGACAGAAAGATGGAGGACAGAAAAATTTTAGTTGTTTTCTTTCGTATGGCGACATCAACTTCACTCGGCTGAACCCAGGCTTTATTTTTCTGCTCTACATTTTTCTGTCTTAAGCTTTTGCTTTAAGGCCATCGAGGCGGCTAAACCAGAGCTTAACGTTGTAATACTAGCCCCCCCTCAAGGGGGGAATTGCTTTGTGCTGCTTTCGACATGCACGGCAACACGATTTCGAACTTCGTGCCGCTGCCCACTTCGCTGGCAACGAGAATCTCACCGCCATGCGCAAGCACAATCTCACGCGACTGATAAAGCCCAATGCCGAGGCCTTTGGCCTTCGTAGTTTGATTGGGCCGAAAGAGACGATGGCGCATAAACTCTTCGGACATGCCGCAGCCGGTGTCGCTCACCACGAGATGAATGTTCTCTGCAACACTACGCGCACGCACTTGCAACACGCCGCCGTGCGGCATGGCCTCACGCGCATTCACGAGCAGATTGCGCAGCACGATGCGAATCTGTTCTTCATCCCACCACACTTGTGGCAGCGCTTCGAGTTGTAGTTCCAAAACAACGGGCGGAGCGATTTGCGCGTCCGCCAGCACTTCACGCAGGAGTTGCGCCGCATCACACGCTTCGAATTGCGTAGCCTCACCGCCGGTTTTAACCGCGGCAAGACGCTGCACCAGCGTATGCATTTCGCGCGCAACACGATTGAGCGAAGCCAAGAAGTCGGAGCGAAACTCCGGCTTGTCCAAATGCGCTGTGGCATTGTGCGCCAGCAAACCGAGCGTGCTCACCGCGTGTCGCAAATCATGCGCAATGAACGAAGCAATGCGAGAGATCGATTCCGATTGCTCGGTGATCAAAACGCGCTGCTGCAAATAAGTTTGATGCAACGCCAGGCTCGCAACATGCGCCAGCACGTCCAAAAGGCGGCGCTCCTCTTCGCGATACGCGCTCGTGTTGCTCTTGTGGCCCAATCCCAGCAAGCCGAGAAGTTTGGGGCCGATTTGCAGCGGCGTGAGCAAAGCATGATTCTGCATGCTCGCAGTTTCAGCCGCGCTGTTTTCCGCCACATTCAAAAATTGCTGCGGAAGAAAACTTTCACCCACGCGCTCGAGCCACGCAATTTGTTTTGGACCAAAGCTTAGCGTGTGCGGCGCGCTTTCTTTGGCATTGAGCGAGAAACACGCAAAACTGTTGCTGCGTTCTTCGCGCAGCCAAAGACTGCAACGCGTGCTTGCAAAAATTTCCTGCACGCCGTCATTGATGGCCTGCGCCAACTCGGCCTGCGTGGTTGCCGTTGCCAAACGCTCGATGAGCGTGTGCAATTCGCGGCGAAAGTCATAGCTCTCCGCGCGCCAATGCCGATCCACAAAGCGCGCCCAACGCTGTTGCCACGAGTTGCCCGTGAGCAGCACGAGCGCCAACACCACGGCGCCGAGCGCGGCAAAGAACGAAACAAAGAGATGCCAACTGCCGCCCAATTTCATTGCGAGTTGCACCAACAAGCCGAGCGCGAGGCAATAGCCGCCCGCATAAATCATCACGCTCGAAGAAAGCAAACGCGTCAGTCGAATCGGAGGTGCTTCCTGCGTTTGCGGCGCGTGGCGTAATGCCAACGCAACCATCGTGCAGAGCGCGCCGATTTCGATTTGGCAAATCAGCCAGAGCGCGTGATCGAGGCGGCTGTAAATCAGGCACAGACTGCATGCAGCAATAAGCGTGAGCAGAAGCAAGAACAACGTGGCGCTGATCATGCGACTGCGTTTTCCCGCGCGCCATGCCAACGCTTGCAGCAGCGGTTCGAGCTTGCTCAACAATAGAACATGAGCGACCACAAGGCCGGCGAATAAAAATTTTCCGCCGGACGTAAGCATGAGCACGATGCTGTTGTCGGCAAATTGTCGCACTTGCAGCAGCCCGTGCTGGGAATGCAACCAACCGAACCCAACGCTTGCGGCAAGTAAAAGCATTTTAACCGTGCTGCGACTGTGCGGCGTCGCGAGAAGCGGCGCTGCGACCCACGCCCCCAAGGGGAGCACGAGCACAAAAAGATAGCCGAGCATGGGCGCGAGCACTTGCTGTAGCATCGCTGGCGTTGCGAACAAAGCCGCGAAAGCCGCGGCATTAAAAATTTCAAAGAGCAAGAGCGCGAGGACCAGAGCACCAAAGTAGCGCTCGGCCTTCATGCGCCGCAGTAAAGCCAAGAACAAAAAGAAAACTGCCGAGCCGGCGAACAGCGCGGCTCCGAGAAAGAAAAAAAACATTTTAGAATCGGCTGTTTCGCGCGCAAAGGCGCAACTTCAACCCGCTAAATTTTTGCATGCGCGGGCACGCGCCGCGGGCATTACGGGTTCGCCAAGAGTGCAACGCGTTCGCGCAACATATCGACCAAGGGATGCTGCGGGTATTGTCGAATGAACTCGTTGTAAACTTTGATCGCGCGCGGCGCTTGGCCGGAGGCTTCGTAAATGTTGCCGAGCAAGAGCGAGGTGCTCACTTTGCCGACGGTATTGTCTAAAATGCTTTCGATGCCCGAGGCCGCGGCCGCGGCTTCGTCCCAACGTTTTTGCGCAATGAAACAGTTGGCAATGTGCTCTTGCGCCAGCGCGGCCAGCATGGAGCGCGGATATTTGGTAATCAGGCCTTGATAGTAAACCACGGCTTCGTCATAGGCTTTGCTCGCCAGCTCAATTTCATTGCCCTGCACATAATGCTCGGCGACGCGGAGGAGCGCTTTGAGCGCGGGCGGAAACACTTCGTATTGCTTGGCAATCCAGCGATATTCATTGAGCGCAAAATTCCACTGGCCCTCGCGCTCATAGCTCAACGCGATTTCTTCATGCGCCCGCGCCGCGAGGCCGGGATTGCGCGCTTCGCACGCGGCGATGACGTCTTTCATTATTTGGCGCGCCGCCATATTTTGATTTTGCTCAAAGTAAATGCGCGCCAATTCAAAGCGCGCTTGCGGCATCAACTCATGCTCGGGGTATTCTTTAACAAAGCGCTCCAAGAGGTCTCGTGCACGCGCGGTTTCGCCCAAACGTTGATGCAGTGCGAGCCCTTGCGTGTAGACGTAAAAAGGCAACTCCGGCGACTTGGCGTGCCGCGTGATCTGCTGTTGCAACAAACCATCGAGCGCTTGCCATTGATTTTGGTCGGCCATGAGCGCGGCGAGATAAGAAACCGCGGTCGCCCCGATTTTCGAGTTGGGAAATTTGTTGACGATGGTTTGATAGCACTCGCGGGCGCGCGCGTAAGCCTCGCTGCGCGCGACGGTTTGCGCGCTATACTTGTGCATGCGCGCATAATGAAACGGAATTTCCAACAAATACATTTCGGGATCTTGCACCGCGATGCGTTCGGAAAGGTTCGGGAGCACCAACGCATAAGCATCGATGGCGTCGCCGTATTGCAGCGTGCGTTCATGCAGCAAGCCGAGGGTCAATCGCGCCGGAACCGTGATTTCATCGTCGTGGGGATAGCGTTTGACGATTTCTTCGTAGGCCGCAATCGTCGCGTCCACGTCGTGGCGCATCATTTCTAATTGCGCTATGCGCATCAACGCGCCGCGAATCACGCCATCGAGAATCTCGTTCTTTGGCAATGCGCTCGCTTGCGTTACAACGGCGCGGAATTGCGTCACGGCCAGCGTAAAATCATTCTCGTCGGCAATGTTGGGGTTGATGTAAATTTTTTCCAAAAGCTTCTGCGCCGCGAAGTATTGTTTCTCTGCCTCGAGTTGCGCCTGAAGGGAGCGATCTTCGATGCACGACCACATTAGTGCTCCCAGCACCAACGCAAGCGCGAATTCTTTTTTAAGCAAAGCCATCATGCGTTCTTGGGGTTGGAAGGATCTTTCGTTTCAAATGCGGCAATGCGATAGAGATTGGTAAGCGCGCCGATGATTAAAAAGTTGGAAATCATGCCGGCGACGATGCTAGCGCCGACAATGCCCGCGATGATTTCCGGATTGAGTTTTTGCACGATCACCGCGCTTTTGGAAAGCAAGAATTGAATTGGAAACTGCAACAAGCTCGGCACGCCGACAAAGATGAAGGCAAAAATTCCGTAGCGCGCGAAACTGCGCATGCTCATCACGATGG
This sequence comes from bacterium, assembly GCA_041918175.1. Classification (GTDB taxonomy): domain Bacteria; phylum Zhuqueibacterota; class Zhuqueibacteria; order Zhuqueibacterales; family Zhuqueibacteraceae; genus JABWAN01. The sequence continues at coordinate 13,157 of JAYRWE010000014.1, read as the reverse complement.
CAGAGGGAAAAGGCTGGCGCTCGAGCATAATGAGTGCGCTGGTAAAACCCAATAACGCGCCGACGAAGATGACGCCCAGCACGCGCACAACGCCGAGATACTTGCCGAGCGCCGGATTGCTCGCGGCCCACGCCGCACAGCCATAAATCACGGCCAACGACAGGGCGGTTTCGACCAGCCACGCGCCAAAGAGATGGCCATAGCGCGCACGCACGTTTTGCATGCGAGAACCCCACGTTGCCTTGCGATCATTCGCCGCAAAGAGCAACGTGGCCGCACCCACCACGCCAATGCCAAGAATGCCGCTCAAGCCGAGATTGAGCAAATCGAACGCTTGCGGCAGGCCGAGAAAATAATTCGGATAATGCAGCGCCGCTTCGCCGCCGAGCCAACGCAACAGCGGCAGAAAGAGAAATGAAAACGGCGGATACATAAAAAAAACCAAACCGGCAACCAGGAACAGTTGTACGAGTGCATAAACTATGAACGGCACCAACACCAACGGCCGCCGCAGCGCCATGAAAGTTTCTTTCCACGACCAAAACAACAAAGCGATTTTTGAATCAGGTGACATGCAATAAAATCTCCACGAGAGCTAATTCAACTTGCCTTGCACTTGATTGCTGCCGGCAAACAAACCGGAGCGATCATAGACAAAAACCCGATAGAAGTAAGTCGTGCCCGGCACGATGCCAGTATCGCGATACGTTGTGATCGCGTTGTCGTTGATGATCGTGAGCGGCGCAACGGTGCTATCGACCGGGGCAGAGGTGGAACGATACACGCGATAGTTGGCGAAATCCTTTGCATTGCTCGTGGTCCACGTCAACTTCAAACCGGTAGTGTCAGCCACAGGATTCGAAAGCGTGACGGCCGCGGGCGGAAATTGCACCGCGAAACTCGTGGGTGAAATGCGTTGCAAGGCCTGATTCACCGCCGCGTCCGTGAAGTTGCCGTAAGCGAAGGCTTGCACAAATTCCAAATCCGGGCGGATACGATAATCCAACTCATACACGCCGTCGTCGGCCACGACATCGCCGTTGCTGCCGTTGTCATATAAACGAAGGTTGTTGTCTTGCGCGCTCGAAGCGTTGTCGATCAAACTAACGCTGGCGGCGCCGCGCGCTTCGCCGGCATCCAAACGAATGTGCAACACGGCGCCGGCAACCAGCGTGCGTCCTGCGCCGTCATGCGTGATGGCATTGATCAACGCAATCGTATCCAACGTAATATTAGCGCTGGTAATATCGCTTTCGCCTTGATCGGTCGTGCGAAACTTAACATAAACGGATTTCAAGCCGTCGCCTGCGGCTAAATCCCACGTTCGGTTGTTGGCAAACGTTTCCCAAATCGCGCCGGTGAAAGCGGGATCGTTGGCGATCATCATCAACGTCGTGTTGTTCGGCACGTTGAAAATGAGCGTCACCGTGCGGCGATTGGTAAACTTTGCGCCGTTGTTGATTTGCACACCAAACACCGAAGGCGTGATCAATGCGGCGTCGGAAGGTTGGCCTTCAACATTCGATTTGTTGACCGCGGCAACTTGATATTGATACGGAGTGCCAATCGCGGCCGTGGTGTCGCGATAAGTGCGCGAGAGCGCGCCGACAATGGCGATCCGCTTAAACGAGATTTCGTTCGTGGCGCGACGATACACGCGAAACTGTTGCAGCTTCGTCGCGTCGCCGGTGAATTGCCATGACACTTCGACTGCGCCGGAGACAAAGCGAAACGAAATATTGGTCGGCGCGCTGAGAAGCGTCGTATCGCCCGTGCCGGTGGGATTATAAGTGCTGCACGCCGCCACGAGAAACAACGTCAGCAGAAGCAATGCTCGCATCCTGCCCAATGGAGAAACACAAAACAACGACACCCTCGCAGCGGCTTGCATCAGATTCTTGGCCTTCATGTTCAACTCACCTCTTGTCGAGTGAAATTTTCAAATTCAATTTTGCGGCGTCTCCCTTTTGCGACATGCTGAACGAAGCGCGGCGAAACAGTTCTGCGTTGTCGGCGCGATTGGGAAAGAAGAGCGCACTGTCGATGAGATTCAACACCCACACACCGCCGAGAATGTACAAGCTGAGGTTGCGATCATCTTCGGCATCATTCACGCGACGCAAGGCGCTCTGCACGGTGAGCAATGCGGCTTGCTGCAGCGCGAACGTGGGCGCGTTGCGAAACGCACTCAACGCCGCGCGATGATCATCTTGCGCGTCGCGATAATTCAATTCATTTACGCCATAGGCCGCGACGGAGCCGAGCGTCAATCCCATCCAAATCAAACCCGCGGGTTTTCTTTCGGAATAAAGCTGTCCCCACCCCGGCAGCACAAACGAACGCAGCGCAGCTTTGCTGGAGGTGCGCGGCACGAGTTTCAGCATGAGCAAACCCTTGCTGGAAGAGCCGAAACTATACGCGCTGTTGAAGGATTCGTAGCCGGGCTTTTGCGTGCTGATTTCATATTTGCCCGAAAGCGCATATGGCAGAATGAACGGCGTGCGCCCGGCAAAGCGATGCTCGCCGTTGAGCATAACGAGCGTGCCCACCGGCTCCGACTTGATCGTCACGATGCGGACGGAGGTTTTGTTTTCATCTTGCGCGCGCGCGGCACCGCCCCCGATCGCACCGCACACGAGCATGCTGGCCAACCACAGCGCAAAGGTGTTATTGCTTCTCATGAGCCGTTTCCTTCTGTTGCCGTGTGAAAGCAGTCAGCTCGGCGAGGACCTGCTCGGCCTCCATCACGGGAGTTGCGGAGAAAATTTTGATCATAGTTAAAAACAAAATGCGAAGGTATAAGCGCGCAGAACAATGCGCGGCGTAATAAAGATCGAATGCAAGTTTGCGTTTGACATCTGCGAGGCTCGCATCATAGCCTTGACAAATTTGCGCCAGTCCGGTCATGCCCGGCTTGAGCCATAAACGCAAACGATACTCCGGCACTTCGTGCACCAGCCGCGCGATGATTTCCGGCCGCTCCGGCCGCGGGCCAACCAAACTCATCTCACCTTTGAGCACGTTCCACAATTGCGGCAATTCGTCGAGATGATAGTGCCGCAACCAGCGGCCGACAGTGGTGATGCGCGGATCATCCGGCATGGTCCACACCGGGCCGGTGCGGCGTTCCGCGTCATGGCGCATGGTGCGAAATTTATAAATCCAAAAAGACTGGCCGTAAAACTCTGCGCGTCGCCGCTCTGTTTGTGCACTGCGCTTGCCGCTGGCGCGCGGTCGTGTGGCGAGGCGACGGTTTTGCCCGGTGCGCCGTTGGCGATAAAAAATCGGGCCGGCTGAATCAAGTTTGATGAGCACGGCCAACGCGAGCATGAGCGGCGCACCCAGCACTAGCCCCGCGCCAGCGCCGACAACATCCAAGCAACGAATCACGGTCGGTAATTTTTCACGCACACGCTACGATCACGCGACAGATGAACTGAGAGGGCATTTTAAAAGTTCGAGCACCCAACAATTCCACCCTTGAGGGGGTAGGGGGTGTTTTCCAGCACAAGCGCGCTTCAAAATTCATAAATGCGGTATAGCAGTGCAATCAAGTCTCAAATCTGCGCGGTGTTGTTGGCTTGAGCCGCGATGACACCCCCCGAGCCCCCCTCAAGGGGGGACTTGCCTAATGCCATCTGAGATTATGCCCAGGGGAAAAGCGAACAAGGCGTGTGGGTAGTCTGGGCATAGCTCCGCCTTCTCAACGCCAATGCCCGCGCCTCACAGGAGATTTCGTTTTGAGAGATCGTGAATGGATAAAGCAAGGTTGAACGAGATTCTAAAAAATCGACTACCTACTGATCAAAAGCTCACACTGAAAAGCCAAATCTCTTTCGTGTGCGTTTTCAATCCGCGTGTGATATCTGAAGCTGCGGTTTTAATCGCAGGCGATGATGGTTTTATGCCGCAACTTCGAGCGCTGCGGCGCGCAGCAAATGTGCTTCGACTTCCACGGCGACGCTGCGGCGCAATAAATCAATCGAAACGATGACACGCTTGCGGCGTTGATCATTCGTGGCAACATACCCGCGCAAACCTGCAAGCGGCCCGGCAATCACTTCCACGCGATCACCCAGGCTCCAATAGGCAACATCTTCCACCGGGAGTTGCGCGCCGAGCATGAGCTGCAAACTTGCCACTTGTTCGTCGGGTATCCATGAAAGCCGCGGCCACGGCTTGCCGACAATTTTGACGACGCTCGTGGTTTGCAGTATACTCAAATGCGCCCGGGCTTCCATTTGCGCGCGCACGAGCACATAACCCGGCAAAATATTCTTCTTCACCTTGCGCCGGCGCGCGCCCCATTGCGCCAAAACTTCATGCTCCGCGAGATACGTGGTGAAGCCTTGGCCGCGCAGGCGCATTTCCACCTGTCGTTCGTGGCGGCTTTTGCAATGCAAGGCATACCAGTGTTCAGGAATTATGTGATGACTAGACATGCGACACGTCTCCCGATTGCGAGCGCGAGCCAACGTCGCGACGGATGCGTCCCCACGGGTAGTTGCGGAATTCTTACTGGGGCGAGTATGCACACGCCGTTATTTTGGTGATCAGCCCTGAGCAACTTGCAAGGGCATGCGGGCGTTTTTGTCAAAATGTGCCTGTCAAATGAAAGTCTCCGAGCAGTCACTGAACGAATAGCTACTCCGGGGGTTGGTTTTGTATGTGAAAGAAAAATCGAAGCCAATCCGGTTTATCAGCTAAAGTTTACACTCAACGCATGGGGTTTGCGCATCACCGCCGCGAACGTATGCGCCAATGCCGTTTTGCCGACTTGCCTTTGCTCTTGCTTTTTGAAGAGAACGGCGACGTCGATTCACGTTTTTTTCGAACTTGCCAATACCCGCCCGGAGCTTGCTCGCGTTTGCGGCGCAAGAGCAGAAACAGCAAAAGCAGCAAGAGCGCTAACAACAGCAGCGCAGCGAGAACCGGTATCCAATTCATGCGCCGTGCCGGCCTCGGCAGCGGAGCCGGAATCGTGTCGGGTGGAGCCAACACTGCAGTGGTGTCAATCATCGCGGAATCGCGCGGCGCTGCAATCGTATCTTCGACGACACGCTTGGGCGGCGCCTTGCGTGCGCGCACCGAAGTTTTTGCCGCAGGCTCGGCCGCTTTTTCCGCGGCAAAATAGATCGGCAGCAACTCCACCAACTCTTGCGTAGAAACGGGATGCGCACGGAACGTGACGTTTTTCGCCACGGAGATGGCATCTGCGGTGACGCTGCCCAAAAGGCGAGAACCCGCGGCGAAGGTCACATGTGCGTTTGGAGCAAGCAGATTGCCGAGCAAAACCGTGCCCGCTCCAATTTCAATGTCGTCCTTTTGCAGAACATTGAAATGCACCTGGGTTGTGTTCGCGCCTTCGGTCTGCGACAAATGCACTTTGACATTTTCACCGAAGCTCAGCGTTTGCGTAATGTATAAAAAGGTCGGAGCCGCGGCATTTTCAAACACAATGCGCGAGCCGTTTTGCGCCTGAAATTTTTCGAAAAAGTACTCACCGTTCTGCAGATGCAACACGGCGTTGGGCGCGAGTCGAACTTTGCCGTATGATCCCGGCGCTAATGCCGACTCGTCGCTGACGATCAAGTTTTCACCGCTGGCCTGAAACGCAACGCGCGGCAGAGCCACTTCTAACACCGATGCCAGCTCGAGTTTCTTGCCTTCAACTTTAGCGTCGCCGCGCAAAGTAATTCTGCCGCGCGTTTTGATATTGCCGACCACGAGGTTTTTTTCATGCACGACAATATCGCCGCCCGCAACGAGATCGCCGCGATGCACGCCCGGCAAACCCGGCGCAAACGTAATCGGCCCGTTGGCATAAATATTCCCCGCAGAGTTTTCGTTGCCGCCGAAATACACGAAATTATGCGCGAGAAAAACATACGAGGGCAACGTCAGCGTGACTTGATCATAACCCACGGCTCCGGTTCTATCGGTGACGACCAAATTATACGTCGTCGTGCGGCTCGGTCGCGCGATGGGATTCGCCAACGTGTTGTCATTTAAACCTGTGCTCGGCGCCCAGCGATAGCGAAACGGCGCTTGGCCGCCAACGACGGTGGGATTGCCTCCGAGCGAAACGGCTTTGCCTAATTCCAAATCACGGTCTTCGCCGGCATCCACTAAAAAAGAGAACCGCATCGTCAGCACCGGTTCATCGTCGTCATCAATTTTGATGGCGCTATCATCCTCATTGCTGAACGGCGAATCGCCGGTTTGCTCGAGCGTTTGCGAACGCCCGGATTCATTCGTGACAAAAAGACGCTTGGCCGGAATCACCTCAATGCCGGCTAGAGCGATGCTACTTTGCTGCGTCCTTAAACTCAACTCGGCAAACGGCGGCGTGAGCGTGCGCAGCGGCATGCCGTCGCGCAGGCGCAACACGGCGATGGTGCGCAGTGTGTCTTGCGTCACAAAGGCTTCGCCGCGCTTTTCATCCAACGCGACATCAAGGGCATTGCGTACCGCGGTGGCGTAAATTTTTCCTTCGGGATAAACGCGAAACACTTGCTGCGCGTCGTGATCCGTCATCCAAACGACGCCATTGCTCTGCACCGCGAGGCCGCGCAAACTGCGGCTGCCGGCAATCAGCATCTCGCCTTCGCTTTGCCAACCGGCGCGGCGCACATTGCGAATAGCCGCGCCTTCCCACTCCGTGACTTCAAAACGCGAAAGTGTGCCGCGTTTGCGATCGGACGCATAGACCAATAATTTATCCGCGTGGCGCGCCACGGCCACGCCTTCGCATTGCTCGAAACCCGCAATCGTATAGAGCCGTTCGCGCAGATCCGCATCGTAAATTTCGATCACGCCGCCGCGCGCGAGATAAACGCGGCCGCGATCATCCGTGGCAAGTGCTTTCGCCGGCGCGGAGGCCGTAGCCAGCGCGAGTTGCGCCACCACGGCCATGCGATTATTGGCCGGGTCGGAAACATTCAGCGCAATCTTCCGCACCACGCGTCGTTCGGGAGGATTGTTATAACCGAGATAGAGAAATTTATGGTCGGGAGAAAGGGCAAGCCCACGATTGTCGCGTGGCGCATACGCATTGTCATGCGATTGCGCCACACCCATGACAAAATCGTCGTTGTCGATGATGTGTTGAATTTGCCAGGTCTCTTGTCCCCGCAAGGTGTTCTGCCCGCATGCGAGCAGCCAAATCAGGGCACAGAGCCACAAGATTCTCGGCATTACGCTTCCACTACGTCATATTCAAAAAACTTGAGTGCAACTTCGTCGCGCATATGCGACGCGTGCCTGCGCGGTTCGCATGTGCATTGCAATGCCACGAACCTTTTGTAAGCCAAGCCCTCTTTTGCCAAAATGTAAAAGCTCAGTGAGTCGTATGGATGTTGGGATAATACCGAATAGGGCGGGTGAATGCGGAAGGTGCGGCTGGCAAAGCCTGGAGGCGAAAGGAGAGAAAATAAAGTTCAGCCACGGAGGCGCCGTGGCTGAACGAAAACTCAAATCACCGTAACACCGCGAGGCGTTTTGTTTCTGTGAATGCCACTTGGCCGCGCGTGTTGTGTACGGTCAAACGATAGAAATAAATTCCCGCGGGCGAGAGCGTGCCGGTTTCGTTGCGGCCGTCCCATGTGACTTCATGCCAACCCGCGACGAGTGCGGCTTGCGTGAGTTGTCGCGTCAAGCGGCCGAGCAAATCATAAATCTCCACGCGCACTTCGCCGGCCTCGGGCAGGCCAAAGGGAATGTGCGTTTGCACCGCGTGCGCGCGAAACGGATTCGGATAATTGCTCGCCAACTCGAAGCGCTCCGGCATCGCAGTCTCGGCTTTGGTTAAAGTTGCATTGCCGATTAGGTCAATCGGCGGATCGTCATTACGCTCCTGTTGCGCCGCAGCAAAATAAGCCTGACCAATCGCGGTTAAAGTGACGCCATCGTTCGCGAGCAATGCCGAAACCGGTTGCTGCCCGATTGTGTCGAAGCGATGATCATAGCCAATCGAACGGCTCCAAAACCATTTGTTGATGCCCACGGTGTTCTGTTTCAGATAACTCGTGAGCTGCGTACACATAAGCGCCACGTCGTTCGTTTTGCGCCGCCAATCGATGTTGCCCATTTCGCTCACCCACGTTCCGCTCGCGCCGTGCGCGGTAAAACTCTGTGCGAGGGTTTCGATATGCGGCTGCACCTCGGCAAGTTGAAATGCTGCAGAAGCCGAGCGCATGGGATATAAATGAAAATTGCCGATATCAACTTTCACACCCGAGGGCAACGCCGCATAAAAAGCTTCGAGCCATGCGGTCGTACTCGTTGCAAACAAGCCGGAGGAAATGAACGTCGCCAACTCTTCGCGAAACGCGCCGAAGAGCACCGGAATCATAGTCAGCGTAATCTCGCGTGGGTTGTCGATGGCTTCTTTTAAGAACAAGCCGCCGATCATGCACTTCGCCGTGGGGTCGAGGCGTTTGATTAATTCATAATAGCGCGCGTAGAGCGCGGCATATTGCTCAGGCCGCATGAGCGGAAACCAATTCGGCTCATTGCCGATTTCCCATACTGCGCCACGTCGACCGTTCGCAATTTGTTGCTCTATCCACGGCGCCTCCGCGGCGAAGATCGCATCGAGAATTTCTTGCTGGCTCGGCAAAGGTTTGCCGTCGAAGAAAGTATTGGAGAGGAAAGATTCAAAGTAGAAACGTTGCGCCAAATCCGGCTGGCCGTCTTGATTCAAATCAATCGTATTGATTTGCTCCACGCCTTTCACGAGCGCTTGATCGATTTGCGATTGCACGAGCAGATCAATCTTGCGCCACGTAAAGCGCACGGTGCCGATGTTCAAAATGTTCACGCTGAAAACAATGTCGCCTTGCGCATCGGTGACAGATTCGCCATGTACTTGTTCAATCATGATATATTTGCCGCGCTCGTCTTCGGCAATCACGATCTTGCCGCGCAGCGTGAGTTTGGTATCGAAAGTGGGCGAAGCATGAATGCTGCCGTTGCTGCCGCGCGCGTGCGTGGACCAACGCACGTCCACTGAAACCGCGAAGTCGATGCCTTTGCCGTCCGGCGACACCGTGAGTTGAATCTCCGGTAACTGCTCGGGGATCGTCACTTGCGTATTGCTCAAACGCACGGTGTAGCTATACAGCGTCACGCCCCAAACTTTTTTCTTCCACGTTTTGGAAGTGTTGTTGACGGTTTGCTCCCACAGCAATTCCAAATCATCTTTGTTGCTTCGCCACGTGTCGCCGATGATGGGCAAGGTTTCCGAGCGAATGACGCTCAAAGTAAAATTGAGGAAGTGTTGCAAAAGCGCGGATTCGGGTTGCTCAAAGAGATCGAGCAAGTACCATTGCCAATCAATGCCGAGCGCATCGCTGCGGCTCGTTACTTGGCCGACGACGAAATGCTTTTGTTTGCCGGCTAAGAGCGGCGCATCGTTGTTGCGCTGATACTCGCGATAGTTCGCAAGCCGCAAGCGGGTGGCGCCTTCTCGGCCAACTGCTCCGAAACGCGCATCAATCGCTTGCGCCCAGAGCAAGCCGGTGAATTGAAAAATAAGAAACATTGCGGCGAGACGAAACTTCGTAACACAAGGCATGGCGCCTCCTTTGGGATGAGATTCCCGCTAGGTGTGTTTCGTAGTCCTACCCCCTTGTGGGGTAATGTTGCAATCTAAGTTTTGAATTTGAACATCGCCCCACAAGGGGGCGGGACTACGATTACAGCAATCACACACGAGTGCGTGAAAAGGTGATTTGAAGTTCGCGCGGTGCAGCCCCAGCATCACGAGTAATTAGCCGATTTTTTCGGAGTGTGTCAAGGATAGATTTGTGGGGGTGAGATGAAGCGAAGAGGGATGATCGGATGATGGCGGAGGCATCTACGGCTCAAAGAAGAGCGTTTTTCGATGCTCACCAAACCGTAACCAAATGTTCCTAAACTTGAAAAGTTCTTGGAGCTTATTTTGAAAATACAATTTCAGCGGCGGGATGCAATCGCTTTGAAGTCACCTAGCTGAAACAACACACGTTAGATAAACAAGCGGAGACGACACTTTGCTGGAGCAGCGACAGACCATAAAAAAATTGCGGGATTGAAGCTGCAAAATACTTTTTCGAATAAGGCGTTTTTTTTGTTTTGTCGCTGCTTCACCGAGGGTTCTTCTTCGTTTGTTTCTCTAGGTGACCTTTTCAAAGCAGAGTGGCTTCAAAGCGATTGCATCCCACCGCCGCGCGAACTGCTCGAAGCGAAAGAGTTTAATAAAATGAAGATGTCATGCCCGAGTGCTTTAATCGGGTATCCACGGTTCCCACCTGAATTTTGCACTGCTAATCGCGCGCACCATCACCCGATGCTGAAAGCATCGGTCTAGGAGATGTAAGCACCGTGAACGGCGCTCTCACCCAATGGGAGGTTAGTCCCGTTCACGGGACTTTCATCTCGTAGCCTACGGTTTCAACCGTAGGCGGTGGTTGGCGACATTATCAGTCCCAAATTCAGGTGCCATAAATGGATTCCCGCATAAAGACGAGGTAATGAACATATGGAAATTATGCCTTCTTCAATCGACTAAAACTTTACGAAAAGTTTAGTAAAGTTTTTTCATTGCAAACACAGCACGGGCTTCCTCTATGATGAAACCCGTGCTGCCTCACAGCAACGTCCCGCTCAAAAACAGCAACGCCACGGAGAAGTAAATAATCAAACCGGTCACATCAACGAGTGTTGCCACGAAAGGCGCGGAGGAAACCGCGGGGTCAAATCCGAGGCGGCGCAAGATAAACGGCAACATCGAGCCGACGAGCGTGCCCCACATCACCACACCGATCAGACTGAAGAACAGCGTCCAGCCCACCAATAAAAAATGCTCGCCGTAGCGCGTAGACGAGAGCAAAATCTGCAACATGCCCATCAGGCCCAGAATCGAGCCGAGCGTCAAACCCGAAAAAAATTCTCGCCGCATCACGCGCCACCAATCGCGCAAGCGAATCTCTTCCAAAGCCATCGCGCGAATGACGAGCGAAGCTGCTTGCGATCCGGAATTGCCGCCGCTGCTAATGATGAGCGGGATAAACAGCGTGAGCACCACAGCGCGCTGAATTTCATGCTCGAAATAGCCCATGGCCGCAGCGGTCAAAGTTTCGCCGAGAAAGAGCAGCGAGAGCCAGCCGCCGCGTTTTTTGATCATCGGCCAAAAGCCGGTGTTCATATACGGCTCATCGAGCGCCTCGACCGCGGCCATCTTTTGAATGTCTTCCGTGGCCTCTTCTTCGACGACGTCGATCATGTCATCAACCGTGACGATGCCGAGCAACACGCCCTCGGAGTCCGTCACCGGCAACGCGACGCGATCATACTTCTGCATTTGCTTTGCGGCAAGCTCGCGATCATCATAAGCCGAGAGCGAAACAAAGTGGCTGTCCATAATCGAGGCCACAGCTTCTGAAGGATCGGCGAGAATCAATTTGCGCAGGCGAATATCGTCGATCAACTTGCCGTGCTCATCCACGACATAAACGAGATTCACGGTTTCCGCATCTTTGCCAAACTTACGGATGTGCTCCAACGCTTTGCCAATAGTCCACTCCGGCCTGATGGCAACATATTCCGGCGTCATCAAGCGGCCGACGCTTTCTTCGGGATAGCCTAAAAGTTGGCGCGCTTCTTTCAGATCTTCGGGCGGGAGCAAATTGAGGAGTTGCTGCGTCGCTTGCGCCGGCAATTCTTCAAACAACTCGGTGCGATCATCGGGCGCAAGTTCGTGCAAGAGCGCGCGCACATTTTCCGTGGTCAAACTTTGCAGCAGGCGTTCTTGCTCTTCCGTGGGCAAATAAGCAAACACCTCGGCCGCGCGGCGACGCGAAAGCAAACGAAAGAGAATCGGCTGATCCTCATCGGGCAAGCTCAACAAAAGATCTGCGACTTCCGGTGCTTCCCACTCCGAGACGCCGTCTTTCACACCAGAATAGGCCTTACTGCGAATCAATTCTTGAATGTCGGGGCCGAGCAGTTCTTTGAGCATGAGGTGCCTCTTGGGCGATTATGATGAAGTGCACGCTGTCTAAAAAAGGGCGTGCAACGTAACGAGCTTGAACTTGAAATGCAAGGTTGAAAATAATGTTTGAGGGGGTTCTTGCGCTTAAACTCGCACCTGTACCGGCATTGCGCGAACACTGCGGAGGATTTGTGTGCGCGGAGTTGCTTCCGCTAGCGTATTGGACGTTCAAACGCAGAACGGTTTTCAGCTTACTCGCTCAAAGCATTGGGGGATGACGATTGGAACAAGAGGGTAGAACGAGCTTGCGCGTGATTCGCGTGTTTTGTGGGAAGAGAAGGAGTGTGCTGAAACAGAACGAGGCGCGCACAAAATAAAAATGGCGCGGTTCCTTCCATGGGAAGCCGCGCCAAATCCGAAGCAGTGCAAAGATGCAGTTCAACAACAGCGCATACCTGCGCGTTCGGGTCATCCCTGGCCCGGTGCTCTTGCCTGAGCAATTTTAACGCATATGCACTCCGGGCTGAAGCCGAGCTTCACTCGTGCCTTCGAGTCGGCACCATCCCTTGGCACCGTGAATCGCCGTTTGCGACTCTATCCCTGGCTGCCTACCTGCAGCCCGTCACTCTTGTGCTCGAGTAAAACCTAACTTCAGTGATGAGAGATGCGACAAAAATGCATTCTTCCTTTGCCCTTGCGCTGAAACCTCGCCGCGTTAGATTCGCCGTTTCCTTGTGAAGCGGTCAATCGTCAGTGCACTTCCTGTGCGGGTTACATCCATACGCTTTGGTAACGCGCCAAAGTTCGTCGTTCGAATTTCAAAAACGTTGAACGACCTTCAACGCAGAGGCTCATTTTTGCGTTATCTGCGATGCTATTAGGCAGACATTGTGCCAGTGCTTGCGCGGCGTGCAGGCAGTGCCGTGAAGACTCAAATACTGAAGTTGGCGCGTGTAAAAATTTGAAACTGCGAGGAAGCTGTTTCACATTGTGTGGCGTGTTTCAAAATTGCAAGCCGTAATTGTAAGACGGCATTTAAAAATCCCCCCTTGAGGGCATAGGTGTCAAGTTAAGCACCTAGGGCTTCAAGCAAAACTAAAGGATAAATTCTTTTTTTGTTCTTCCCTTTGAGACAGCGTTTCGTGATAAACGTAAGCGCGTTGGCTAGAATTTTTTTCCCGGT
>JAYRWE010000013.1:0-56892 GCA_041918175.1 bacterium | reverse complement strand
GGTTCTATGTTGTTCTGTGTGGGCAGCATGAATACGCCGAAGGCGTTCAACAGCAAAGCCGAGGGTCGCGCAGCGCACCCTCGGGAAACAACCATGCTCAGAAGAACTCTGAAAGAGTTCAACAAAAGAGGGCGCGGCCGCCGGCCAATCGTCCTTTGTCGCCACGCATTTCTGTCTACAAGGCCATTGTTTGAACCGAAAGTACCACACCGAAGCAAAATTTTCAAACTTCTTTCTTCACACAAGAAGCTTCTGCCACAAAACCAGCAACCGCCCACAACGGGCAAGGCGTCCTGCATAAGCAAGAGCTATATGCGCACGCTCATGCAGCACCGTTCTTTGTCTTTATCAAACCAAACAAGCTTTAAACGATCTTCCACCACAGCTCGACGTAGAAAACCGCACCGCACGCACTGCATCCGGAGAATGGTATGGAAATCAAGATCACCTGCAACGCGCCAGCCGCGCATGAAACTTCCGCGCTGTTGCTGCTCTTTGCTCCCACTGTTGTTGAAAAACTCACAGCATTCAATCTCGCGCACCCCACGCCCTACCTTGCTCACGTGAAGCCGCTCGTGCAGCACGGCGATTTTCATGGCCGCTCGCGTGAACTGTTTTGGCTCTACCCCGAAAATTCTTCCGCAAAACGGCTGTTGATTTGCGGCATCGGCAAAGAGAAAGAAGAAAGCAAACTTGACGGACCGTTTCTTCAGCGCATTATCGGCAACGCGATTGCCGCGTGCCGCAGAATGAATCTCAGCGAGCTTTGCATTCCGGTGGGTGGAGCGCTGCTGGAGCAATTCCACCCCACCCGCGCGGCACATCTCATCGTCGAAGCGGCCTTCTTGGCGAATTATCACTTCACGCGTTACAAGACGCGCAGCGAAAAAAATCCCTCCAAGCTGGAAACACTCACACTCTTATTGGAAAATAGTTCACACGAGCCTGCGCTAAATGAAGGGGCGCACACCGGCCAAATTACGGGTAAATGGACATGCCATGCGCGCGACTGGCAAAACACGCCGCCGAACGATCTTTCACCGGCGCGCTTTGCCGCGCTGGCGCAAGAGGCCGCAACCAGCGTCGCGCTTACTTGCGAAGTGTGGGACGAGCCTAAAATTCGCGAGCAGCGCATGGGCGCGCTGCTTGGCGTGGCCCAAGGCAGCCCGCAACCTCCGCGCTTTGTGGTCTTAGAAAAACAGTCAGTCCGCCCAGAGCAGCCGACTCTGGTGCTCATCGGCAAAGGTGTGACGTTCGACAGCGGCGGTTTGGCGATCAAGTCTTTGGACTCGATGCTCGAGATGAAATATGATATGTCGGGCGCGGCTGTCGTGCTTGCGGCCATGTGCGCGTTAGCGGAATTGCAGACGCCGCTCCATTTGGTTGGGCTGCTTCCGCTCGTGGAAAATATGCCGAGCGGCACGGCACAACGACCGGGCGACGTGGTGCGCACTTGCAACGGCAAAACCATTGAGGTCGCCGACACCGACGCTGAAGGCCGTCTCATCTTGGCAGAAGCGCTCGCTTATGCGAGTCATTACCAACCGGAGGCCGTGATTGACCTCGCGACATTGACCGGTGCGATGACCTATGTGCTCGGTGACACCGCGGCGGGTTTATTCTCAAATGATCCTGCGCTCGCCGAACGCATTAAAAAGGCGGCGCAGCAAATCGGCGAGCGGGTGTGGGAGCTTCCGCTCTATCCGGAATTCACGCAACAACTCGAAAGCGAGATTGCGGATATTCGCAACGTTGCATCAAAGCGCGGAGCGGGCGCGAGCAAAGGTGCGGCGTTTCTCTCCAGTTTTGCCGAGGGCTATAAATGGGCCCATTTGGATATCGCTGCGTTGGCTTCAACGATGAAGCCGACTGCGCTAGCGCCTAAAGGTGGAACTGGCTGGGGGGTGAGATTAATGGTGGAATTTTGTGGCCAATGGATTCGCTAGCTCTCACGTGTGCGCGCAAAAACGCTCGTAACTGCTATAAAATGTTGGAAATTTATCTTGCATCACAAATAAAGATTTCCTACTATTGCGGGCTTTTTTTAATCCGTGCAAAATTTAAGAAGAAGATTTGGTAAAAAATATCCGCTTCATGCGGATAATTTTTTGTTTGAATAGCGCAAACATGTTTCAACAACTCACTGATCACTTTGGCGAAATTTTTCGCAAGCTCAAAGGGCACGGCAAACTTTCACCGGAAAATATTGCCGAGAGCTTGCAAGAAGTGCGGCGCGTCCTGCTCGAAGCCGACGTGAATTTGAACGTCGTGAAGAACTTCGTTGCTGCGGTGGAGAAAAAAGCGCTCGGTGCGGAAGTTTTGAAGAGCATCAGTCCGGCGCAACAGATGATCAAGATCGTGCATGATGAATTGACGCTGCTGCTCGGCATCAACGAAGCGCCGATGCGCGAGGCGAACATTCCGCCGACCATGATCATGATTGTGGGTTTGCAAGGCGCAGGCAAAACGACTTTCTGTGGCAAGCTGGCGAAGCATCTCAAAGCCAAAGGCCGCAAGCCCTTGCTCATCGGCGCGGACTTGCAACGGCCCGCGGCAGTGGAGCAATTGCAAATCGTCGCGAAGAGTGCGGGCTGCGAGTTCTTTTCACAATCCAACTCGACCCCGCTGGATGTTTGTCGCAATGCCATCACCGTTGCGCGGCAAAAACTGCTTGACGTGGCGATCTTCGATACTGCCGGTCGTCTACATGTGAATGAAGAGTTGATGAACGAACTCGTCGCGATCAAAAAAGCGCTGAAGCCGCACGAGATTTTATTTGTAGCCGATGGCATGACGGGCCAAGATGCGGTGAATACGGCGCAAGCCTTCGTGCAGCGCCTAGATTATACCGGTGTGGTGCTCACGAAAATGGACGGTGATGCGCGCGGCGGCGCGGCGCTTTCGATTCGCGCGGTCACGGGTAAGCCGATCAAATACATTAGCACCGGCGAAAAGCTCGACGCTTACGAAAAATTTCATCCCGAGCGCATTGCTTCGCGGTTGCTAGGCATGGGCGACATCGTGACGCTCGTGGAAAAAGCCCAGCAGGCGGTTGATCAAGAAAAGGTGCGCCAACTCGAAGCGAAGTTACGCAAGGCGGAATTTTCGCTTGAAGATTTTCTCGGGCAAATGCAGCAGGTGAAAAAGATGGGACCGCTGCAAAACTTGGTTGAGATGATTCCCGGCATGGGCGGCAAGTTGCCCAAAGACGCACAGATCGATGAGAAAGCGTTCACGCGCACGGAGGCGATCATTCAATCAATGACAGCGCTGGAGCGCGAGAAGCCGCAAATCCTCAATGGCAGCCGGCGCTTGCGCATCGCCAAAGGCAGCGGCACAAGCGTGCAAGAAGTCAATCGTCTCATCAAGCAATTCGACATGATGCGCAAGATGATGAAGAGTGCCGCCGGTCGCAAAGGCAGATTGTTTTAATTCAACAGCAAAAGCATTTTAAATTTTCAATTGCAAATCTTCAATTTTGAATTTGCAATCCCGATAAGCTCAACACACTACAAGGAGGTTCGCATTGGCAGTTCGTCTTCGTCTTCGCCGCATGGGCAAGAAAAAGCAAGCGTTCTATCGCATCGTCGCGATTGATTCTCGCGTGGCGCGCGATGGAAAATACTTAGAAAATCTCGGCACGTATAATCCGCGCACGGAGCCGGCGAGCATTGATTTGAAAGCGGAACGCGCGCTCTATTGGCTCGGCACGGGCGCAAAGCCGACCGACACCGTGCGCAGCATTCTCAGCCGCCGTGGCGTGCTGTTGCAATGGCATTTGCGCAAACGCGGCTTCGAAGAAGCGAAGATTTCCGAAGAGATGAAAAAATGGGAAACTTCGCAAGTCGACCGCCAGCAACGCAAAGAAGCTTTGCTCGAAGCCAAGCGCATCGCGCGCAAAAAGAAGAAAGAAGCAGAAAAAGCCGTGGCGGGTGCAGAATAACGTTATGCGCAATACAGGCCGACCGGAGGTGTCTGGCCTAATCTTACCAACTCACGTCATCCCAATATCGACTCCATGGGAATAGTTGTTCGCAGCCTAGGGAATGTGGAAAATACATGCTGCACCATTGTGTTAATTCCTAGTGCTCTGATTTGAAACGTCGAGAATCTGGAGGCAGTCTTGCTTCCAAGGGAGGGCCGATATGAAGGATTTCATTGCGTTCGTGGTCAAGCATCTCGTTGACCATCCTGAAGAAGTCATCGTGGAGGAAGTAGATGGTCATCACATTGTCGTCTACGAGTTGCGCGTGGCTCGCGGCGATATGGGCAAAGTCATTGGCCGGGGCGGACAAACTGCAACGGCGTTGCGCATCATCATTGCCGCAGCCTCTGCCAAAATGGGCAAACGCGCAGTTTTGGAAATCGTAGAATAGCGGTCAACGCATTTCAAAAATTTTGCGCCGCGCGTGCCTGACATGCCAACTCAGAACGAAGTCACCATCGGAATTATTTTGCGGCCCCATGGGTTGCGCGGCTTCGTTAAAGTTCGGCCACTGACCGACGATCCACAGCGCTACTTTGATCTCAAAAAAGTTCGCATCCATCTAAAAGGCGAAGCACTTGGCGAGATAAAAATCGAGCGTGTGGCAATGAGTTCGCCGCAAAGCCTGCTCGTCAAATTTCGTGGCCGCGACGCCGTCGAGCAGGTCGAAGCTTTGCGCGGCGCGGAAATCCGCATCGCGCGCAAAGAATGTTTACCCACGGAACAAGATCAATTCTATCAATTCGATTTGATCGGATTGCCGGTGCAAACGACCTCCGGCCGCATGCTCGGCACTGTCAGTTCCATCATGGAGCACCCCGGCAACGACGTTTGGGTTGTGCATGATGAAGCGCACAACGAATTTCTGCTTCCGGCCATTGCTTCCGTCATCAAAGAAGTCGATTTGCACAACAAGCGCATCGTTATCGAACCGCTGCCCGGGTTGCTTGCTGAAGACGTGAACGCCGATTGAACGCGACCTTTTTCATGCATTCTGCCGAAAAATAATTCTGCCACATTGGTTTCTGAAAGCGCATGCAGTTCCACGTCGTCACCGGTTTTCCCAATCTGTTCACGGGCCCATTAACCGAGAGCATTATCAAACGCGCGCGCGAACGCGGCCTCGCAGAAATTTATCTGCACGACCTGCGCGATTATGCAACGGACAAGCATCGCTCGATTGACGACTATCCCTATGGCGGCGGGCCGGGCATGATTTTGAAGCCGGAGCCGATCTTCGCGTGCGTGGAGCACATACAGAAAACTTATCAACTCGACTCTGCCAAAATTATTTTAATGTCGCCGCAAGGCGCCGCCTTTGATCAGAGCCGGGCAAATGCTTTGGTTAAAGAAGAAGCGATGATTTTCATCTGCGGGCATTACAAAGGCGTGGATGAGCGTGTGCGCGAGTTGTTGGCTCCTGAAGAGATTTCCATCGGCGATTATGTCGTAACCGGCGGCGAGTTGCCGGCGATGATCATCATGGACGCCGTGATTCGTCTGCTCCCCGGCGTGCTCGGTGATCTCGATTCCGCATACGGCGATTCGTTTCAAAGCAACAGTCTCGATCATCCGCATTATACGCGCCCCGAAGAGTTTCGCGGCCATCGCGTGCCTGAGATTTTACTCTCCGGTCATCACGCGAAGATCGCCGCGTGGCGCAAAGAAATCGCGCAACAGCGCACCCGCGAGCGCAGAGCGGATTTATTACAGAACCCAACACCCAACTTCACGGAGGATACCCATGAATAAAATGAATGCTCTCACCGCGCAGCAGATGCGCAGCGATATACCCGATTTCTCCCCCGGCGATACGATTGCCGTGCATCACAAAGTCGTCGAAGGCGACAAAGAACGCACGCAGACTTTCGAAGGCGTGGTCATTCAACGCCGCGGCGACGGCATCAACGCCACTTTCACCGTGCGCAAAATCTCCGACGGCATCGGCGTCGAGCGCATCTTTCCCCTGCACTCTCCCAACATCGATCACATCGACCATCTCCGCCGCGGCAAAGTCCGCCGCGCGCGCCTTTATTACCTACGCAACCTCAGAGGCAAAGCTGCTCGCATCGAAGAGCGACGCTGACAACAGCATTGCAGAAAGATTTTGTTTGCCCGCGAAACACACGAATCCCAAGAAAGACCGGTTCGCGCCCCCACAATTTTCGTGGGCAAACAGCTTTTCCAAATTGCTTTGCCGCCGTCCCGTTGCCTCCGTTTTCGCACTTGCATTTTTGGCAAATCTTTCTATCTTGCCCCACCAATAATTTGAAACCCACCTCTCGGTCGGGGTTCACGCTACACATTCATCATCCAGTGGCAAGCCTTTACCACAGCAAGAGCGCGCCCACAAGACAAGGAAGTTTCGCCCTCGGATGACGGTCATACGACATGGCTTTCAAAAATCCAGGATGTATTTTAACCCAAGGAAAAAAGGAGCACGCACGGGATGAAAACGATTTTAGTGGTGGAAGACGAGTGGAAGCTGCGTTTGCTTTATTCACAAGAGTTGGAGGCCGAAGGTTACGAAGTTCTCACCGCGGCCAACAGCCAAGAAGTGCGCAAACAAACGAACAATCGCAATGTTGATCTCGCGATTGTCGACATTCGCCTCGACGGCGAGAGCGGTTTGGATATTTTGCGCGAGTTGATGGAAAACAATCACGGCTTGCGCATCATTCTCAACTCTGCCTACTCCAGCTACATGAGCGACTTCACAAGCTGGTCCGCAGACGCCTATCTAGTCAAATCCTCCGACCTTAGTGAATTGAAATCGAAAGTGCGGGAATTGCTCGACGAAGAGCCAATGCTAGCCGCAGCTTGATCGATTGCTAACCTCGTTCTGCGCGCATGAACTGCACAAACTGCCAAAGAGAAATCCCCGAAAACGTTCAAGGCACATTCTGCCCTTATTGCGGCGCGGTTTTAAGCGAACCCAGCGCACCCGAGTTTGAAACCACTGCCCCCGCGCCGCAAGATTCTCCCGCAACTTTCTCTGCGCCCGAACCCGAGCCGGAATATTACGTGCATTGGGAAGATCGTGAGCGTCTCGGCTTTCTCCATGCATTCAGTCAAACGTGGAGCGAAGTCACGTTTCGTCCCACGGAATTTTTTCGCAAAGCCTCGCCGCTCGGCAACTTCGGCTCCGCGTTGCTCTTTGCCTTCCTCACCGGCATGGCCTCCACCCTCATCTCGCTCTTTTGGCAATATCAATTCTGGGGTTCGTTCTCCGAACTGGAGCAATTCAAAGAAATTTTCGGCGCCGAGTTTGGCCGTGATATCTTGCGCGTGATTGCCTTGTTCTCTCCCTTCATCGTCATCATCTCGATCTTCTTTGCCTCGTTCGTTTATCACCTCAGCCTGCTCGTAAGCGGCAGCGGCAGAAGCGGATGGGAAGCCACGTTCCGCGCGATCTGCTATAGCTACGGCCCACGCTTATTCGATTGCGTGCCGTGGTGCGGCGGCCTCATTGCCGGCGTGTGGCAGTTCGTGGTCATGATCATCGGCTGGCGCGAAATGCACGACAGCTCCACCGGCCGCGTCGTGCTCGCCGCGTTCCTGCCCTTCCTCGTGTGCTGCGGCTTGCTCGTGTTGCTCGTCTATCAATTCGCCGCGCTCTTTTCCAACTCAGGTTTTAAAATTTGAAATGCTCTATTCGTTCAGCCTCGGTTGCGCCGTAGCTTGCTTAAAATGCTTCACTCACCTCCGCTTTCTTTTTTTGTCTTGTCGCTGCTCCACCGAGGGTTCATCTCCGCTTGTTTACCGCGGTGGCCTTTGCAAGCAAGCGGACTTAAAGCGCTTCGCAGATTGGGAAAAGCAAAAGCCTCATGAAAATTGACGGCTCAAGCGATAGTGAAAAAACAATGCTACTCATAATGTCATTCAGCAGGAATCTTTTTAAATCATTCTGCCAAACATTATTCTGCCCTCAAAAAAAATCCGCAGTTGCGCTTAATCACCTTCAACCATAGCTTTTAGATAGTTTTGCCTGAAATCGTTTTGCCTTCAACCCCAAATAACCATGCAACTCGGCATCGCCCTCTGCGAATTTAACCGCAAGAAACCCAGCGAACTGCTCGCTCTAATGCGGCAGTTTATCTATCAATTCACCGCACTCTTTTAACTCTCGGATAAAAATTTAACTTCCCTCTTTACAAAGACCCGTCGGCAGCACTACATTGCCGCGCAATCAATGACATAAATCCATAACCTGAGTATGGAGTCACGCTATGACCACGACTCTCACAGTCACTTATGATGGCGAAGCGCTCCGACTGGACGAGCCACTCGAATTGGAGCCCAATACGCGCATACAAATCTCAATCGAAACCGCCAAGCCCATTCGCAAAAAGAAGCACGCCTTTCTAAAAACCGCTCGTTCCCTGAATTTGCAAGGCCCACCGGATTGGTCGGCGCGGGTGGACGATTATCTCTATGGGCAATATCATGATCACAAAGCCTGAGGTCTTTCTTGACACGGCTTATGCCATCGCTCTTTCATCTCCCAATGATCAATACCATGAGTGCGCTATCGCATTGTCGGAAGAACTGGAGCTTGAGGAGACGACTTTCATCACAACACATGCCGTCATCTTTGAAATTGGCAATGCTATGGCAAAACAACGCCATCGCAAAGATGCCATCGCTTTGCTCAATTCCATAAGAGAAGATGAGCACTTCGAAATCATTCCCGTATCAGAAGAGTTGTATGTGCGTGCGGAAAAACTTTTCTGTGCAAGACCGGATAAGGAATGGAGCTTGACCGATTGCGTATCATTTATTGTGATGACCGACCTCGGTTTGAGCGAGGCCTTAACTTCCGACGAACATTTTAAACAAGCTGGCTTTCAAATATTGATGGCCTAAGCAACGACTTCATATCATTCCTCCCATGCAAATCGGCCTCACTCTCAGCGAATTTAACGGCAAAAAACCGAGTGAACTCCTCGCCCTCGTGCGGCAGTTCGGCGTCGGCTTTGTCGAATTCAATCCCACGGTCTTTGGCGATCTGCCCAACGTCATTCCGCAAATGACCGATGTGGCCTCGGGATTTCATTTGCCGCTCGTCTCCGAGCACGGCTATGACTTCACGCAATTCGACGCCAAAGAAAAAATCGACGAAGCCATCTTTCTGCTTAATCAGCATCGCCTCGATCTTAACCTGCTCTATTGCGTCGCGCATCCGCCCGAGATGAAAAACGAAGATGACAGCATCGAAGAAGCGCTCGAATTTCTGCTCGAAAACCTCGTCCGTCTCGAAGTGCCCGTCATTTTAGAAAACGTGGAAACCTGGCATAAAAACGATTTCGACGGCCTCGTGAAAATGTTTCGCGCGGAACTCAACAAGCAAATCCTCGGGCTGTGCTTCGATCCCGCGCACGCGTTCCTGCGCGGAGAAAACATTTTCGAGCGCTACACCGAAATCGCGCCATATGTGCGTTGCATTCATCTCTCTGACTGCGCCAAAGGCCACGACGCACACTTGCCGCTCGGGCAAGGCGAAATGCCCATTGCCGCATTTCTCAAACACGTAGCCAAGAGCGGCTACGACGGCATTATCAACCTCGAAGTCGTGCCTAGCTCATTGCGCGAAATCAAAGCCGTGGTGAGCAGCTATTTGCAAGTGCTGCGCGTGTTCAAAAAGCGAAAATTTGTTTCAACCGCAACGAAGCTGATGTTTCGCAAACCGAAGCTGGCGCATTGAATGACGGTTCGTGGAGGAGGTTACCGATTTTGAAAGTCAAGACTCATGAGGTGTCACCACGAACTCATGTTCGAAGCAATCTGAATGACCCCGAAGTATTATTCCTGAAAAATACGCAGAGGTGAAATCATGGCAAGAATGGTCAACTGTGTGAAGCTCGGCAAAGAGATGGAAGGCATGGAGCGTGCGCCGTTGCCCGGGCCGTTGGGCCAGCGCATCTTGGAGAACGTTTCGAAAGAAGCATGGGCGATGTGGAAAGGACAAATGCTCATGTTGATCAACGAGTATCGCCTCAATCTTTCCGACCCCAAAGCGAGCGCGTTTCTCGATCAACAAACCGAAGCGTTTTTCTTCGGCCCCGGTTCACAACTCCCGCCGGAATTCACGCCCCAAAACAAGTAGCCTCGGCTCTGCTTGGTTTCCGCCGCTCATGCGGCAAGCACTGCGCAGCCTGTGAGCATGCAACATGCAAAGAATACTTTATCTACTCCAAAAAGAATTTCGCCAGGTCTTTCGTGATCGCGCGATGCTGGTGATGATGTTTTTCATTCCGATCGTGCAAACGATCATCCTCGGCTCGGTGATGACGACGGATGTAAAGAATGTGAAACTCATCATCTATGACGGCGATCACAGCACCGCGAGCCGCGAATTGTGCCGGCGTTTTAGCAACAATCCCTACTTCAATGTCATCGGGTATGCCGCAGGGCCGGCAGACATTCGCGTTGCGCTGGATAAATGGCAAACCCAACTCGGCTTGTTCATTCAGCCGCACTTCGGGCGAGACCTGGAGCGCGGGCTGCGACCGGAAATACAACTCCTCGCGGACGGATTGGATGGCAACACGGCGGGCATTGCTTTGGGATATGCGCAAGGCATCATTGCAACGTTTGCGCAAGAGGCTGCGATCGTGAGCTTGACGCAAGCGCCGGTGGTGAGCGAAACGCGGTTGTGGTACAATCTCAATTTGGAGAGCAAGCACTACATGGTGCCGGGCCTGATTGGCTTGCTCGCAACGATTGTGACAATGTTTCTCACCTCGATGGGCCTGGTGCGCGAAAAAGAAATCGGCACACTCGAACAATTGATGGTCACGCCGATTCGGCGCGGCGAGTTGATGCTCGGCAAAGTGTTGCCCTTTGTGGTGATCGGCTTTGTAGAAATCAACGTGATGTTCGTGGTCGCGTTTTTCGTCTTCAAACTGCAACTCGCCGGCAGCTATTTTCTTTTCTTGGGCGTCTCCCTACTCTATTTTCTCACCACGCTCGGTCTCGGCATCTTTATCTCTACGCTTGCAGACACGCAGCAACAGGCTATGTTCATTTCGTGGTTCTTTATGATTTTCTTGCTGCTCATGTCCGGCTTTCTCACGCCCATTGCCAACATGCCGGAAGGCTGGCAAACCATAACCTATCTCAACCCGCTGCGTTACTACGTCAATCTTTTGCGAGAAATTTTTCTGAAAGCGACGCCGCTAAAGTTTTTATGGAATGAGATCATTCCACTCGCGGCATTCGGCGTGTTGATCCTCACAGCGAGTGCGCTGAAATTTCACAAGCGCGTGAGTTGAAACGCCCTGCTCAACTTTTGAAATAACAGATCGAGCATGATTTGATATTAAAGCCCCACTCAAACTCTCCGTTTTTCGCTTCCACCACTTCGAAAACATCTGCTCCCTTTGGCACGTTGGCTTGCGAAGCGACTGCGGCCTGCGATATGCCTGCATCTTTTATTTGTACTTCACGGCAAGCGTTTATATCCCGACACGTGCGAGGTCACGGCCTTCCAAACGCCTTTGCGTTTGAGCAGAACGTTAGTGGATTGATACTGCGCAACGTAAGACACGCCGGCTTCCTTGCCGTGAACTGTGCCCGTGCCCGCAACGATCGCAGTGCCGTTCTCAAAAATTTCAAGCCGACGAATATTAAAAACGAGCGAATCATACGTCGGTTTGTTTTGCGCAACTCGTTCAAGCTCATCCGCCTTCGTGAACCAATTTCCCGCGCCATCAATGCGCTGAAACTCCTCCGCATGACAAACAGAAACTTCGAGCCGTTCATACTTCCTCTCATGTGGGTTCATATAGAAACTGCTGCCTCATTCACTCACGGGATACCCCCACTCCGCAAAGCAGGCTTGCCATTCCGAGGCAATTCTATGCTTCAAGGCCCGGGGCATTTCCGCAAAGCGATTTTTTTGATAGCCGGAGAGCGATTGCACATAAGTTTCTAGCGCGGGCTGTGCCTCAGCGAATGCCGGCAAACTCAGCGCTTCATAGATTCGCCGCAACTGCCCGACGGGATCGCGTTCTAAATCTTCATACGCAATCTCATGCAAATGACGCACGGGGATCAAATGACGTTCAACCAAAAAGCGATCATACATCGTGCGGCCTTGCGCAAGGATCCAGTCTTCGAGATCGTGCACGTGCGGCGTTTGCAGATTTTGCAATTTGAAATTTTCCAGCAGCATTTTTCGTGTAGATTGAAACACATCATACGGATTGCGATGAATATGCACAAACTTCGCTTCCGGAAAAAGCTCGAGCAGGTATTTGATGCGACAAGTGTGGGGCGGCGATTTGAGCACGAGCGGACGTTGCCGCTTATAAGTCACGCGTCGCATGAAAGACCGCAATCCTTCTTTCCATTGCTGCAGTTCCGTGGCGCTCACCGTCTCCAACGTGAGATAACGGTCATAATGCGCGCGTCGCTTGGGAAAGAACCATCCCAAGTAAGGAGATTTAAGCGTCGTAATGCACAGCGCGAACTCATCTTCTTGCGGCGTTTGCATCGTCCATTCGACATTATCCATGGGCCGATTCTTGGGTAAAAAAATTTTGACGAGGCGCGCATGTAATGCTTCTGTCGTCAAAAATGTATGCGGAAAGAGTGTTTGATAATTAGAGGGAAAGGCGAAGCGTTGATCTACGGTCAGCAGATTGTGCAAGAGCGTGGTGCCGCTGCGCCAGTGGCCGAGCACGAAAAGCGGCGGCAGCACTTTCACTTGCTCCAATTGCTGCGCAAAGCGTTGTTGTTCGATCCAACGCCAGAGACTATTTTGCACGCTCTGCGCCGTGATCATCATCGCGCGCGGCAATCTTGCAGGTGCGATAGCAAAACGATTCTCCCGCAAAAGTTGTCGCCAATCGCCGAAAGTGATTCCGCCCAAAATGCCCGGGCCACAACAACGTAAAAATGCCTCACGCCATGCCATGTTGTATAACCTCCGCTTTGCTGGTCGAAACGTTGCGTTGCTGCTTTCTACAATAGCTGCTTTATGCAAACCGCTCCAAAGCGCCAATTGCAGCACATGATACAAAGAAGTTTGCTTTTGTAGAATCTGAATTTTGCACTGCTGCCGTCGCCCCCGCCAATGCTGTAAGCGTCAGACGAAAGCCCGGCGTGAACACGGAGCAAAAGCCGGATAGAGAACAGCTCAAAAGAATGGAAGAATACCAGCGTGTCGCGCCTTGTATCACCTGCACGCAAAACTTGCTTGACAATCTGCTATTGACTCGCTAGTTTTTGCGCGAAGCATCACGACCAAGTCGCTGTGAGAACCTAGCCCGCAATGGAGAGAGTTAATGCCCCGCGAAAACCTTTCCCGCCAAGAGTTCCTGCAACAAATCGCCATGACCAGCGCTGCGTTTCTGCTGTCGTCACTCAAAGGCATGGCCGCGGTTGATGAAAAGAAGAAAATCAAACTTGCGATTATCGGGTGCGGCAGTGTTTCCGGCATGTACTTGCCGCACTTGTCGAAGTCGCCGCACATTGAACTCGTGAGCGTGTGCGACATTGTTTATGACCGCGCGAAGGAGCGCGCCGCGCGCTTCAATGTGCCGCAGCATTATCCGCATATTGATGAGCAACTCGCGGGCGCATCGTTCGATTTGCTCGTGAATCTCACGGACATGCAGGAGCATGGTCGATTAAACAAACAAGCTTTGCTCGCGGGCAAACATGTGTGGAGCGAAAAGCCGATGGCGAATAGTTATAAAGAAGGCCGCGGATTGCTCGATCTCGCGCAGAGCAAAGGCTTGCGCATGTGGGGCGCGCCTGCGGTGGTGAATAGCCCGCAGTTCGCGTTTATGTCGAAAGCCATTCAAGCAGGCAAGTTGGGAAAAATTTCTTCGGCGCACGCGCATTACGGTCATCTCGGGCCGACGTGGTCTGCGTTCTTTTATGAAAAAGGCGGCGGCAGTTTGCCGGATTTGGGCGTGTACAATCTCGCTTCGCTCACGGGCTTGCTCGGCCCGGCAAAATCCGTGATGGCGATGACGAGCATCGTCACGCCCACGCGCAAAACTGACAACAAAGGCGAGATCAAAGTTGAAGCGGAAGACAACGCAATGGTGTTGATGGATCACGGCAACGGCGTCATTTCGCACGTGCAATGCGGCTTCAATTACTTCGATCCTTATGGTCACGAAGGCACGGGGCAAACGAGTCACACCATTTCAATTTGGGGCACGCACGGCAACATGGGTTTGGTGGGATATGATTGGGCGCCGTTCGGCGTTGATCTCGCGACCGTTGACGCCGAGAAGCCCGTGCGCTATGTGCCCGACCCCGGCGAGTATGTGTGGCAACAAGGTGCGACGGTCATTTCAGAGGCCATGGTTGTGGGCACGGAGCCATTGATCAACGCGGAACACGCGCTGCACGTGTTGGAGATTATCGAAGCCGCGCGCGAATCTGGAAAGAGCGGGAAGAGAATTGCGTTGCAGTCGAAGTTTAAGTGGCCGATGGTGTGATTGATTTTGAGCTGAGGCAAGTGTCGACGAAGTGTTCCAATCTCGGCTGGGCCGAGGGTTCATACTCGCCGCGGGTGGTTTTGTAACCATCATTGCGAGCGATTTTATGCGAAGCAATCTCCAAAGCAGAATTAAAAAAATGTGTCGGCCCAAAGCCCCCTCGCAATGATTCACTTCCCCACCCGCTGCAAGTTATAAGATACGACTGTCAGAAAAATGGGCCGCATTGAACGCAACAGCTAGGCTGTCATCAAAACATCTGCTGACTTTCACCTTAACACCCAAGGCCGCGGAATGCACGCTCTACATGCACTCTGGATTGCTGATTCGCTGGGGGCGCTTTATCTCTGGGGCGAATTCTCCGAAAAACCGGCGGCAACAAAAAAGTCGAAAGGTCGCAAGACTCCCAACCTGTTGCTCCATCCTTTTGCCGCCGATGAAAAGAAACTAAAAGAACTCATCACAGAAATTTCCGGCAGTCTCATTGGAGAAAACGCCGGCGGCGATAAGCTCGCCATTCGCCTGCCCGCGGCGAATGATTTGCCCGCGGCCTCGCCGCAGCTCATTCGTGATGAAGAGGCGCCGCCTTCGACTCTTGAAGCGTTGAAGACTTGGCACGTGCCGGCCGTTATTTTCGAGCCGGGCTTGGCCCTGGATTTTTTGTTGGCGTTGCCCAATCAACCAACGCCCGCAATCGCGTTCGGCGCCTCGCTGCGTTATTGGGCCGAAGTGGCGAAATTCGCCATCGAGCTGATCACCAGGCAAAATTTCTTTCCGGCGCTGTTGGAAGAAAAGAACGAGGCGAAATCCTACCGCGCCGCATGGTCGGTTTATTTATCCGAAGCGGATTTCACGCGCATGGAAACGCTGGCGAAAGCCATGCCGCCGGTTTGCCGCGCCGCGAGTTCGGAAGAATCATCGGCACCGCAAAAACTGCTGCTGCACTTCCTGAATCAAACCACCGACCATTTCATTCGCCAGCAATTATCGACGCGCACTATTTTCTCAAAAAGCACCGCACGCCGTCGCGAAAATCTACCGCTGCCGGAAGCTTGGCTGCAAGCGTTGTCGTCGAGCGATTCCACGCTCGTCGCGCCGCGAACGGAAATGGCGGCGTTTCTCAAACAGCTCAACGCGTGGTTGGAACAGATTCGCCCGAGTCCTTCAGCCGCGCCGTTTCGCACGTGCTTTCGTTTGGATGCTCCTGAAGCGGGCGAGCCCAAATCGGCGCCGTGGGGCATCAGCTTTCATTTGCAAGCGGTGGAAGATCGCAGCTTGATGATTCCCTCGGAAAAAGTTTGGGCTTCGCGCGGCGGCACGTTGACGTTTCTCAAACGCAAATTTGAAAATCCGCAAGAGCGTCTGCTTGCCGATCTCGCGAAAGCGAGCCGTGTGTTTCCGGCGATTGAAGCCGGCCTCAAAACCGCGCGGCCTTCGGGACTCGTGCTGGACACGCCGAAGGCTTATCAATTCCTGCGCGAAACCGCGCCGTTATTGGAGCAAAGCGGCTTCGGCGTGCTGCTGCCGGCGTGGTGGCAAAAACCCGCGTTCCGCCTCGGCGTCAAATTGAATGTTCGGCCCAAAACAAATGGCGCCTCGTCATCAACCGGCGAGGGCCTTTTGGGAATGGACGGCATCGTCGCGTACAATTGGCAAATCGCGCTCGGCGATCAAACGCTGAGCCCGCAAGAATTCGAAAAACTCGCGAGCTTGAAAGTGCCGCTGGTCAAAGTACGCGGCCAGTGGGTGGAATTGAAACCGGAGGAGATCGAAAAGGCCATTGCCTTTTTCAAGAAGCGACACGGCGAAGGCGAAATGTCGTTGCGCGAAGCGTTGCGCCTCGGCCTCAGCGGCGACACGTCCGAAACCGGATTGCAAGTCATCGGCTTCAACGCCCAAGGTTGGGTCGGCGACATCATCAACTCGCTGCACGACGGTGTGAAAATCGAAGCGCTATCAACGCCGGAAACTTTTCACGGCGAGCTGCGGCCGTATCAAGTGCGAGGATTTTCATGGCTGACTTTTCTCAAGAAATTTGGGCTCGGCGCGTGTTTGGCGGACGACATGGGCTTGGGCAAAACGATTCAGTTTATCGCGCTGCTGCTGCACGAGCGCCAAAGCCAACAAGAACTCTCGGTGAAAAATCGTAGCGCACTCTTCCAGACTGCATTGCGACCGACGTTGTTGATTTGTCCGACCTCGGTGGTGGGCAATTGGCAACGAGAAATCCAACGCTTCGCGCCGTCGCTGCGCGTGATGATTCATCACGGCGTTGAGCGGCTCTCCGAAAAAGCGTTTGCGAAAGAAGCGCAAGCACACGACGTGGTGATCAGCACGTATGCCCTCGCCCATCGCGACGAAGCAACGCTGGCGACGATCAAATGGGACAGTCTGGTTTTGGACGAGGCGCAGAATATCAAAAACACCGCGACGAAACAAACGCAGGCGCTGCGGCGGCTCAAGGCCGATTATCGCGTGGCGCTCACCGGCACGCCGGTGGAAAACCGGCTCTCCGAGTTGTGGTCGATCATGGAATTTCTCAATCCGGGTTATCTCGGCTCTGCGAGTGATTTTCGCGGCCGCTTCGCCGTGCCCATCGAACGCTATCGCAATGCCGAACGCGCGCAGGCGTTGAAGAATTTGATTCAGCCTTTTGTGCTGCGCCGCCTCAAAACCGATGCGACGATCATCCAGGATTTGCCGGCGAAAAATGAAATGAAAGTTTTTTGCAATTTGACCGCCGAGCAGGCCTCGTTGTACGAAGCCGTCGTTAAAGAGATGCTGGAAAAGATCGCCAAATCCGCAGGCATCGAGCGCAAAGGCTTGGTGCTGGCGACGCTGATGAAGCTGAAGCAGGTGTGCAATCATCCCGCGCACTTTTTGAAAGACGGCAGCATCCTGCAAGATCGCTCCGGCAAATTAACGCGCCTGCGCGAAATGTTGGAAGAGGCGCTCTCCGAAAATGATAAGGCGCTGCTCTTCACGCAGTTCACGGAAATGGGAACACTGCTGCGGCATTATTTGCAAGAGAGTCTCGGCGTCGAAGTGATGTTCCTGCACGGCGCCACGCCGAAGAAGCAGCGCGACGCGATGGTGCAGCGTTTTCAAGAGCAAACCTCTGCCCCGCCGCTCTTCATCCTCTCGCTCAAAGCCGGCGGCGTCGGCTTGAATTTAACCGCAGCCAATCAGGTTTTTCATTTCGACCGCTGGTGGAATCCCGCGGTGGAAAATCAAGCCACCGACCGCGCGTTTCGCATCGGCCAAAAGAAAAACGTGCAAGTCTACAAGTTCGTCTGCTTGGGGACTTTGGAAGAACGCATCGATCGCATGATCGAGAGCAAAAAAGAGTTGGCGGAGAATGTGGTGGGAACGGGCGAGGGTTGGCTGACGGAATTATCGACGGACGAGTTGCGGGAGGTGTTTGCGTTGAGTCGGGAAAGCGCTCAGTAATCAGTATTCAGTGAGCAGTATTCAGTTATAAGGAATCAACTATTAAAGAGACATTGATCACTGGCTACTGATTACTGGAAACTGTTTACTGATATATAAGGAGAACCATGTCCTACTGGAATCATTTTGGATACTATCCACGTTCTGTTGCCAGGGCGGTCAAAGACGGCATCAAAACCAAAAGCCGCGGTGGGAGCATTGGAAAAACATGGTGGTCGAAACGATGGATTGGAGTTTTGGAATCATTTCACATGGGCGCGCGGCTCGGTCGCGGCCGCAGTTGTGCTCGACGCGGGCAGGTGATGTCGATTGACGTACAAGAGGGCGTGGTCACCGCGAAAGTGCAAGGCTCGCAGCGAACGCCGTATAAAATCAAAATTGCGCTCAAGCCGCTCTCGCCAAAAGACTGGAACAAAGTAACCGAGGCGATGGCGGAGCAGGCGATTTTCGTAGCCAAGCTGCTGGCTGGCGAGATGCCGCAAAACATCGAAGAAGCTTTCGAAGCCGCGAAGGTGCCGCTCTTTCCGCAATCATCCCGCGAGCTGGAGACGGATTGCTCCTGTCCGGATTGGGCGAATCCCTGCAAGCACATCGCCGCGGTTTATTATCTTTTGGCGGAGCAGTTCGACGACGATCCGTTTTTAATTTTCAAATTGCGCGGCAAGAGCAAAGAGCAGCTCATCAACGAACTGCGCGAAAAACGCGCCGGCGATTTCGAGGAAATCGCTGCGGCTGAAGAAACAGGGTTTGATGTGCCGATTTCCACAACGCCGCTGGAAGAATGTCTCGAAACATTTTGGACAACCGGAGCGGAGCTGGCCGCTTTCTCGGCCAATCCGGCTTTGCCGGAAGTGGAGTTTGCCGTGCTGAAGAGATTAGGCAAAGCGCCGTTTGCGGTTAAACAGAAAAGTCTTATGGCTCTGTTGGAAAAGGCCTATGCAACGGTGAGCGTCACGGCGCTGGCCAAAGCGGTGGGAGAGGATGAAACTTAGGAGGAGACAGGAGATTGGCGGCATCACGAGCGCAAGATTCGGACAGAACAAATCTCCTCACTCCTCATCCACCACCTTCACCGAGCACGAAGCCTGCCTTTTCAAATCCGCGACCGCGGAGCCAAACAATAAACGCGAGAGCCGCGAACGTTTGCGGCGCGTGACAATGATCAAATCGCTCTTCTCTTGCTTGCACAAAGCGAGCGCTTCTTTCACCAAATAGCCTTGGCGCGAGAACGAGCGCACCGCAATGCCTTTCGCTTGAGCCGCACGTTCGACCTCTTGCAATTTTGTTTGCGCCTGTTCTTTGTACTCTTTGCGCAAGGCCGCAATGAATTGCTCCGAGGGTTTGCCGCCAATCCATCCGTCTTCGGTGAGTTTGCGCGAGACCGCGGGCAAGATTTCCGCGTCGAGCACAAAGAGCACGAGCAGTTCGGCTTTGCGCTCCGCGGCGATTTGCAATGCGGCTTCGATACATTTCGGCGAGCGCCGCAGAAAAGAGAGCAACAGCAGAATTTTTTGCTTGGAAGATTTTGAGGTTGTGGTTTTCATAAACTCGCGTGAGTTGAGGGAATCTTTCACTTGTATGCAGAAAATCTTTTGCTTAGTTTTGACGCAACTATTCAGGGCTGAAGCATGCGTGAAGAAGTGCAAGATCGCTATGGCAACAAGATCTATCTCACGGATGAGAGATGGAAGCACATCATCAAACGTCATCCGCAACTAAAGCCGTATCGAGCCGAGGTGTTGCGTACGGTTCGAATTGGGAAGCGCACACAAGACGATCTGCACCCAGAGAAGTTTTACTACAATTACCCGTTCCAAGCGCTGCCTTCGTTTCAAGAAATCGAAGTCATTGTCATCTTTGGATGGAAGAATAATCAGCCCAACAATTTTATCGTCACTGCCTATCCGGCTTAAATTGGAGCGACTATGTTTTTTGCATTTTCATACGATGCCGAAGGCGACCTGCTCGAGGTGATCTTTAACGAAACCCTGCACCGCGCTCAAGTCCGGCAACGTGCCTTCAAATTGCGGCAAGGCATTATTTTGTATGTTGCCACCGAAGGATTCCATCCGGTGCAATTAACTTTAGTTAATTATCGCAGACTGATGCCTTTTCCTCAAATTGATTTTGACGGTTGGCGCAAGCTTAAAGCTTCTGACAAGAAACTGTTAAAACCGATCGTCACCTCGCCGTCAGTTACGGCGTTTATTCGGCTAGATACCGAGAGCGGTTATGGGCACATCGCAAGCCCAAACATGCCGGAGATTCTTGCTCTAGCTGCTTAGTGCGATCTTCGACCGCAACCGAAACGAGTTGAATTGTCAATTGCGAATTGTGAATGGTCAATTGGCAATTTTAAAACTTTTGCAGCGGTGATAATTTTTTATAGTACGCCGTCCTCTTCACTCACCCCTCACGGCACTTCAAATCCCAACAGCGGCCACACCCAGTAGATCGACACGTTGAAAATCAACCAGCCCATCACGAACAAAATCCAGCCGGTGCGCACGGTGTCGCGCGTAGAAAGAAAACCCGAGGCGAATGAAATGGCCGTGGCCGGAGTGCCCATGGGAAACATAAAGCCCAAGCCGCTCGGGATGGTGACGACCATCGTCATCACGCGCGGATCAATGCCCAGCTCGTTGCCCATGCTCAAGGCGATCGGCATAAGCAAAGCCACGACCGCAGAATTGCTGAGCAGCTCGGTGAGCGCGATGGAAAGAAATGAAATCGCCGCGATGAGTTGCACCGGCGAATGAATAAAAGCGCCGAGCGTATGATCGGCAAGCCATTTCGCGCCGCCGGTTTTTTCCATGGCATAGCCCAAACAAATCGCGCCGCCGTACATCAGAAAAATTCCCCAGTTCACATCCTCTTCCACCTCTCGCCATTCCGTAAGTTGAAACACGAACGCGAGAATGACCGCGATCATCGCCACGTTTGCCAAACCAAATTTCTCGCCCAATGCAATCCAACAAATGATGGTCGCCAAAGTCAACACACCGACTTTAATTTCGCGCGCGCTGATCGCGCCCAATTCGCGATGCCGTTGTTCGAGCATTTCCGCAACGCGCTTAACGTTGCCGATTTCTTCACGATAAAAAAAGAGGTACAGGCCGTAAGCGAGCACGAGCATAAACAGCGTCGTCGGCAAAGCCGCGAGCATCCATTGCGTAAAGCCGATGGTCACGCCCGTTGCTTCGCGCAATATGCCGATTGCGAGCGGCGCGCGCGCGCCGCCTAAAAACGTGGTGATGCCGCCGATGATGCAACCAGCGGCGAGCGCGAGAAAAATCGCTTTACCGAAACGGCTTCCCGGCGAGAGCCCGAGGCAATCCGTGATTTCGATGATAATCGGAAACATCATCGCAGCCACGGCGTGCTCGGACATTAAGCAAGAAAACAACGCGGGCAAGAGAAGCACGCCGAGCAATAGCTTGTACGGGGAATGGCCAAAACGCCGCATAGCGGCGAGCGCAATTCGTTTCGAAAGGCCGCTGCGCATGAACGGCGAGGCGAGAATGAATGCGCCGAGGATAAAAAAAACCGCTTCATTGCCGAAGAGCGCGAACGTGGTTTTCGAATCAAGCACGCCCGCGAGCGGGAAGAGAATCACGGCCATGAGGCTCGTGATCATGAGTGGGATGACGTTGGTAACGTAAAAGAAGATGCACACCGCGAAGATGGCCACGGCTTTCATGGCCTCCGGCTGTGTGCCTTCCGGCGCGGGGATGGAAGCGATGAGCCAATAGCCGAGCGCTGCGAAGGCGAAGAGCAGAACGCGCGGCAGATGCGGCGCGAGCGCGTTGGCTAAAGCGCGAAGGTTCATGTGGGATTAAAATACATTTTACGAGATTAAGCGTGGTTTGCGGGCGTTGCCATTCCTCATTCATCTCTCAAGTCCGCAGCCGCGGACTTTTTTATTTTATAGCCCATAATACCGCGGCACCCAATAGCCCAGCGCGAGCGCCATCCACACCGCGCTGATGAAATTCAACAAGAGACCCGAAGCGACCATCATCGCGAGCGAAACGTTTTTCACGCCGCCATAGAGCAGCGCATTCACGGGCGTGCCGATCGGCGTCATGAATGCGTTCGTGGAAGCGAGGCCCACGGCTAAAAAACATACGAGCGGGTTTAAACTCAAGCTCAATGCGAGCGCATGCACCAACGGAAAAAGCACGAGCGCAACGGTCGTGTTGCTCACAAACTCTGTCACCATTGTGGTGATGAAGAGCAGAAAGAAGTAAAGCATGAGCGGTGAAACCTCGCGCGGGAGAATATCCACCAGATGGCTGCCGAGCCATTCCGGCACTTTGAGTTGGATCAATACGTAACTAAACGCGAGCACGAGCAGCACGAAGAGAAACGCGCGAATCGGCAGCTTGTTGAACGAGTCTGAAATTTTTAACAAGGCTTGGCGATCGTTTCCTTCTGCGCGAAAGATGGGCGCGAACAGCAGTGCGAGATAGAGCACACCAAATCCGGTGGCAAGCTGATCCCACGGCGTGAAGCCGATTTTAAAATTCATCAAAAAGAAGTTCGGCTCGGCAAACGGCACGAGGATTTGCAAAACAGAATGCACGGTCCAAAACGCAAACCAGAGCACGAGCATGTGCCACGCGGTTTTGGCGCGGCCCTGCAAGAGGCGGCTTTGATGAAACTGCGGCAACTCGATTTGCTCGCGTCGAAATTTTGCGGGGAGAAATAGAAACACTACTTGCACCCACGCCATCGCCAATAACACGCCCGCGAGCGGCAAGCTCCAGCCAAACCACGAAAGAAAATTGATCTTCTCCCTCCCGGCCACGTTAAAGATTTCCATCTGCGCCAACATGAAGGCATTGGCCGGGCTGCCCACGAGCGAACCCATGCCGCCGATGTTGCAGCCATAGATGACGATGATGACCACGGCGGTGGTCAAGCGGCGCGCGATTTTTTCGCCGTGATGCTGCTCGAAACTTTGGCGCAACGTTTCGAGCATGGGCAAGAGCGTGAGCGCGGCAATGAAGTTCGGCGTGAACATGGAAACCAAAGCCGCGGCCGCGAGCAAATAGAACAAGAAACGCTGCACGGAATGATTGCGGCCATGAAAGAGTCGCGCGAAAAATTGCTCCGCCAATTCATAGCGCACGCTGAGGCGTGAGATGAGAAATCCGGTGATGAAGAGGAAGACGTAGGACATGAGGAGTGATTATCTTGATGAGCGCGGCTATCTTATCCAATAGAATCGACGGATCAAACTAGATTGATGGGCTTCGTAATAAACCGCGCGAACGGAAGTGTTCAAACCAGTTTTGGGTATTGGGATTAAACAGAGGGACAACCGCTTTGGTAAAAGAGTCGCGACCATGTGTTTGGGCTGCTTTGAAGCGATTGCACGCACTGCAGGCTAAACACAAATTGCTCTCGACCTCCGCGCCGCCTTTGGCTTTGGGAACAACGTGATCAATCTGCAAAGGCTCGTTCAACAATTCCTCGCGTGTAAGACAATAACTGCAGCGCGCCGACGAACCCGCTGCTATCTTTTGCCGCAGGCTTTTTCGCATGCCCATTATTTTTGAACAAAGCTCTCAGCGACCAGGGTAGGCAATATCTCGCCTCTACTTTTGAGTAAAACTAGCGCTTTTGCCTTCTTTAAAGTTGCGAGGCTCGTCTCAAGATGCAAGCCGTCTAATTCCGCCTCTTCCTTCGCGGTCATTGTGCCTTCGCTGTTTTTGTGCAAAAGCGTCTCTAACCTTCGCTGCTTGTTGCGGGAGAGTTTACTGAGAGCAAGTTTTCGTAATTGCGCGGAACTCAGACGATCTAGACATTCCAATTCTTTTTCTAATTCTTCAGGAAAGCGATTCATCCATGCGGGCAAACCTCGCTGCACTGAGCCTACAACGATTTCATCCACCGGCTGCTTCATCACGCGCGCTTGCTGCTGCAGGCGTCTGTAAACCGGCTTGGGAAAATGAACCGTGACGGGGATGCCCATTTTGAGGCCTCACTTAACTTTGGTGATAAGGATTTTCGAGAATGAATGGAATAACGCGTGCTGAAAATATATGAAAGCACCTGTGCGAAAGCAAAAGACTTTTTCTAAACGCGCTCGCGCCGCGCTTGCCTGAGGACTTGCTTCTTCCAATACAAATAAAACGGCACGCCCGCGAGCACGAGCGCAAGGCCGACGACGGAGTCTTCCGTCTGCTCGGCAAGTGTATTGAGCACGAACAACGTGGCCACGAGCACGAACAGCGCGGGCACGAGGGGATAACCCGGCGTGCGATAGGCGCTGCGCTGGTCGGGAAATTTTTTGCGCAGAATAAAAACGCCGAGCGCGCCGAGCGTGTAAAAGATCCACGCGGCGAAAATGGCGTAGCTGAACAGTTGATTATAATTGCCCATGAACGTGAGCAGTGAGGCCCACACACCTTGCGCGATGAGCGCTTTGCCGGGCGTGCGATAGGTCGGGTGAATGTCGGCGAAGCTTTGAAAGAAGAGCTTGTCCTTCGCCATTGCATAATACAAGCGCGCCGCGGTCAAGCACGTGGAGTTCACGATGCCGAACGTCGAAATCATCACGGTGATGGCGATGAACGCGCCGCCGCCCTCGCCCAATACTTTGCGCATCACGTCCGCGGCCACGAGATTGGAATTGGCAATCTCATGAATCGGCATGACGTAGAGATACGCCAGATTGGTGAGCATGTAAATGACGATGGTCGCGAGCGTGCCTAGAATCAAGCCGCGCGGAATGTTGCGCTCCGGCTCTTTGACCTCGCCCGCAATGAACGTGACGTTGTTCCAACCATCGTAACACCACAACGCGGAGATCATGGCCACGCCGATGGCGGCAAAAAGATTTCCGCTAGTCGGCGCGCCCCACAGGGGGAAGAAATTCTGCACGCTGCCTTCGCCGAGCATGAACGCGAAAACGATCACAGCCGCGAGTGCGAGCACTTTGGCCGCGGTGAAAATGTTTTGCGTGACCGCGCCGAGCACCACGCCGAAGTAATTCACCGCGGTGAGCAAAAGAATCGCGGCAATGGCGAGCAGCTTGATGCCGATATTCTCCAACGGCTTGATGCTTTCGAACAAAGGCAAGTGCCACGCTTCCAACTCGGGGCTGAGATGCGGCAGCGTCACGAAAAACTCAAAGTATTGCGCGAAGGCCACGGCAATCGCGGCGATCGAAGCGGTTTGATAGACGCTGAACGAAGTCCAGCCGTAGAGGAAGGCCATCCAATCTTTATATAGCTCGCGAAAGTAGACGTATTGCCCGCCGGTGTCCGTGATCTCCGAAGCGATCTCCGCGTTGGTGAGCGCGCCCGCGAGCGAGAGCAGGCCGCTGATGACCCACACGAAGATCATCACGCCGGGCACTTGCACGGTCGCGGCGATATCTTTGGGCGTGAGAAAAATGCCGGAGCCGATGATCAAGCCCATGACCATGAGAATTGCGGAGGGCAGACCGAGACTGCGGTGAAGTTGTTCGGAAGGTGGAGGTGAAGCATGCGCAGAGGAACTGGGAGGGTTGGGCATATCGTGATCCGGCTATGATTCGAATCAATTTTCTCTACTTTCACGGCCGCGCTCCGGCATGGGATCACGGACCAAGCCGTAAATTTGTCGGCCTTCATGATTTTGCGGCAAATGCTCGGTAATCGGCAAACCTTCGGGAGTTACAAACAGAAGGCAGTGGCAGTACTTCCATTTTTTCATTTCATCACACGCGCACACCCAGCGCCGGCCGTGCTCGCGCAACTCCGCTTCTTTGTCGGGATAAAAATTACACGGGCACAGCGGCTGGCCCAGCTCCTCCCAATTCGCAGCCAAGCCAAGGATAACGGAGTCGGCGATCTCCGCGTTTGCATGGCCGAAGGTTCCGGATTTGAGCCGGTACTTCGAGACGTAGCGTGCGATCCGCTCAATGGTGGCGGGCGAGGGCTCAGGGCGTTTGTTCATGTGCATGAAGGCGTCATTCTCTTGAGGAAAAACTTCTTTATTTTCGTGCTCTTGAACCTTTATGGTGCTTTTGAAAAGATGCCCCATGCATTTGACGTTTAAAAAGAACGACCCCATGCTGATATTCGATCTTCACACTCGATATGACCGATTTTTCCATTTACCCGCCTCAGCCTAGTACACTGTTACCTTAATTTTTTTACGTGTCCTTTTTTAAGGCACCTTTGCAGCCGCGATTTCATTGGCTGAAAAACCTATAAGAATTAAGGTAACAGTGTACTAGTCGAACGCTCTTCTGTCTGCTGTAAGGCTCTCATCATGTTCGCGCCGCGCTCGTCGTGCGTCTTCAATTCCTCGCAGCCTTTTTCCGTTTCGCGCTTGTCGTTTTCTTTTTGGAGAAAGAAGCTTTTATCTTTCTGCCGTTTTCGAGAGAGTCGAAATTCTCATCGAAGATGAATTTCTTCTCCAGCGGCGTCAACAGAAAGAAACCCAAGATGCGATTGCGGTCTTTCTCCGGCAAAGAAGCTTCGATCAGCTTCCACACCTTTTGATAGCGCTCGTCGTCGTTGAGCTTCTCAAAAGATTTGGAAATGACCCAACCATCGACCCTGCCGCGCCTCGCGGCTTCAACAGTAACTTCACGGGGAGAGAACTCTTGCAGTAGGGCTTTTTGAACTCGGGTGGTTAAGGGTTCCATTTGGGCACTCCTATCTTCAAAACGGTTTCAGCCATATCAATGGCGATACGGCAATTCTCTTTCAAAAAATCGCCACGGAGTCCGCGATCTAGTTTTTGCTTCTTCAAACGTCGCCGGAGACGGTTGTTCGAAGTATAGCGCAAATCATTTTTCCAGCGCTTGGATAAAACATTGACGGACTTGTGAAGACGTTGGCTGTCAAGAGCGGAAACGCGATCACGCAATCGGCTCTCCCGCAGCAGCAATATTAAATTATGCGCCGCTTCGAGCACCGGCTCTTTCTGAGTCACGAATGCACGCAGCAGCGCTTCCACCGCCACGCCTGCGGCATATAGATCGAAAGAATATTGCGCCGCTTCGTAAAGCAACCTCGCGTTGCTCAACCGCTCTTGCGCCGCGACCACATAATCGGTGTCTTCGATGCGCATACTGCCGTTGCCTCCGTTGATAAACAAGAGTTGCGTCAAGCCCAACCGACGCTCACAATTGCCAGGCGCCGTCCCTCGTTGCGAGCGATCTGTTTTAACGTTGCGCGACGTTCAGCAAATCCCGCACGGGTGTAGATCGGCGTCGATTTCACTTCATACTTCCGTCTGCGTTGCCGCAACGCGCTCTTGCAGCAGTTGGATAAAAAGCTCCCGCTCGCGCGGCGAGACCAATTGAAACGTTTTGCCATACGAAATTTTCACGCGCCGCAGCGACAGCGCTGGCGCCGAGAGCGGCAAGGAACTTGGCTCGATCTTCTTGATGTCGCGATACGCAATGCGTCTTTTAATCAAACCGGATTGAATAAAAAGATGATCGGCCGCTAAAACATATTGGCATGGTATCGCGACCGCGAAACAAAGCGCAACGATAAAAAGCGCTGCGACCAAACTGATGACACTTGCCGCACGCGAAACCCCGCTGAAAGCCACGCCTTGAAAAAAAGTCAATCCGATTGCGGCAAGGACTACGACGACGAGCCAAGTGTCGACTTTCGAAGGGAATTTTTGCATGGCCAACGCTCCCTCTACGCAGGTTCTTCGTTTTTGCCCAGCGCCTCGCGCGTCCAGAAAACGAAATCCGTTGCCGCAGGCGTGCCGCCGAGCATGCGCACGAGCAACGCAATCTGCCCACGATGATACCACGAATGCCCGAAAAGCTGCGTGAGAATGTCTTCAATCACGTTGCGAAACGGATTGCCGTCGAGACTGCGATACTCGAACGGCTTTGCCATTTGTTCGTCATCCATCCGGCTCAAATAGTTTGTCCAAACTTCGTTGACGTGCGCGAGTTGTTCGTGCAAGTTCGCGAGTGTCACGTCTTTTGGAAAAAAATCTTTGGGCGCTTCAGGATATGCGCCGAAACGAAAGAGCCACAATCGCCGCGCGGCCATCATGTGCGCAAAGAACGTCAGCGCTTTTTGATAGCCTTCTTCACGACGTCGTTCTGCAGGCACGGTTTCGAGCGCGGCGAGCGTTTTCGTATGCGCGTCTTTTTCATACTCAAACCAACGGCGATAGCGATCAATGATAGACATGGAGACTCCTTGCACTGAAGTGAACGAATGACGGTTTGCGCCTGAAGGCACGGCTACGCGCGGGTGTCATTGCGCGGCCCGAGCAAAAATGCCACGCCGACGATAATGATGAACACCGGCCACACGTTGTGCCAGCGCAATCCCAACAGAAAGACGAGCATAGTGAAAGCGAGCGAGAGCATGCCGATGAAAGCATTGCGCACTTCGGGCGTGAATTGCCCGCCGCTCGCTTGGCGCTGTCGTTGAAAAGTTGAAAACGCGGCGAAGAGCGGGATCAATAAGAAAAACGCCCACCAGTTGCGCCCGAAATGCACCAGTTCAAAGTTGCGCGCGAGAAAGATGCCGCCGAGGAGGATCAAGGCCAACCCGCCCCAAATGAGATTGCCGCGCTCTGAGCTTGCGTTCGAAGGGTTCATATCGTTTTCCTTTGGAATGAGTATAAGTTCGATTGAAGCCAATGTACCAATGCCGAACTAATTCCGCAAGGTTCGTGTTCAGAGAATCATGCAATGCATGCTAATTTTGAAAACATACTTTAGTATCCAAAGAATCCAATCTCTGCAAAAACTTTTCCGCCGAGAGACACCGAAGACACCGAGATTCGCCGAAAAAAGCTTTTATTCAGCGACACTCGGTGACTTCGGCGAGGTTCGGCGGATGAGCTTTTCCTGCTTGGTTTCGGCTCGTCCGAGTTGTGATGCCATCGCTTTGAAGTCAGCTAGCTTGAAGAGGCCACCTCGGTAAACAAGCGGAGATGGCACCTCGGTGGAGCAGCGACAAGACAAAAAAAGCGAACACCTGAAGAGGCGTTATAGGTTCGCGACAAACTGCTTGAGTTTGATTGTCTCGCAGCGTATGTTCGGCGTCAATTTTTTAGGGATCATCATTTTGAGAGGAACGATGTCGCTTCGCATTCGTTTTTTCGCCGCAGTTGTTTTGTTGCTTGCCTGCCTCGTTTCAAATACTCCCGCCCAAACGCCGGCCACACTCAGCGGTTTCATTCAAGACGCGAGCACGCGCGAAGCTTTGATCAGCGCGAACGTCGTGGTGAAAGGCACGAAGCTCGGCGCGGCCACAAATCTTTCGGGCTATTATGTGATTCCCGCGCTTCCGCCGGGCACATATGAAATCGTGGTGAGCTATATCGGTTATGAAACGCACACCGAGCAGATCACGGTTACCGCCAACGACAAGCTGGTGAAGAACGTTTTGTTGAAATCGAAACTGCTTGCGCTCAAAGAAGTGACGGTGACCGCGACGCAAGAGGACGAGCCGGAAGATATTAATCTCGCGCAAGTGAGCGTGACTACGCGCGAGATGCAAACCATGGCGCGCGTGGTGGAGGCGGATGTGTTTCGCTCGCTGCAATTTTTGCCGGGCGTGACTGCGCCTTCGGACTTCAGCACGGGCTTGGTGGTGCGCGGCGGGAACACGGATCAAAACCTCATCACGCTCGATGGCATTACGGTGTATAATCCTTCGCATGTGGGCGGATTGTTTTCGAACTTCATCACCGATGCGTTGAAAGAAGCGAACCTGATGAAGGGCGGCTTTCCCGCGGAATATGGCGGACGCATTTCTTCGGTGCTGCGCCTCACGAGCCGCGAGGGCAATAGCCAAAAATTCTCCGGCTCTGCTTCGATTAGTTTGTTGAGTTCGCAATCCACGCTCGAAGGTCCGGTGGGCAAAGGCGCGTGGTTGCTCTCGCTGCGGCGCACGTACATCGATCAAATTCTCAAAGCTGCGCGCAGCTTGAGCATTACGGATTTCGAGTTGCCGTATTATTTCTATGACGTGCAAGGCCACGTGTTTCAAGACCTCTCGCACAACGACCGCCTCTCGTTCAGCACGTATCTCGGCCGCGATGTGCTCGACTGGGAAGACCTCACGCTCGATTTCAATTGGGGCAATCGCACGTTCGCAGTGAATTGGCGGCATCTCTTTTCGCAGCGGATGTTTTCGAACTTCATGCTCGCGAGCAGCCGCTTTGATACGAAGGTCGGCGTGGGCAATGACGGCGGCTTGACGAGTTTGAATGAGATTGTCGATCACACGGTCAAGGGCGATCTCACCTATTTCGTCACGAACACGCATGAGTTGAAGTTCGGCTTTGAAGCGAAGGATTTGAGATTCTCTTATGAGAATGAATTTGAAGAGCGCGACTTGGGCAGCGTGTTGCAAGAGCCGAATTACTTTGCGGCGTATGTGCAAGACAGTTGGCGGCCTTCGCTGCGTTGGGTGATTCAACCTGGCGTGCGCATGAGTTATTTTAGTCGCGCGACGGACAAAGCGCGTTTTGAGCCGCGGCTCTCTGCGAAGTATCTGGTCGGTGCGAAGTCTTCGCTCTCGCTGTCATACGGTCAGTTCAATCAATACATTTCTACGGTGCAGGATGAGTTGAATCCTTCGTTCATCGATTTTTGGTTTGCGTTTGATGAGACGGTTCCGCCGGCAAAGTCGAACCATTACATTTTGGGCTATGATACGGAGTTGCCGTGGCACGGCTTGCAATTGAGTGTGGAAGGTTATTACAAAGACATGTTCAACTTGCTCGCTTTCAAAGAGACGCGCTCATCGGTGACGCAGGAGTTGGACTTCACGATTGTGAATGTGTTTCGGCGCGCAAAAGGTGAAGCGTATGGCGGC
Source organism: bacterium (assembly GCA_041918175.1). Lineage (GTDB taxonomy): Bacteria > Zhuqueibacterota > Zhuqueibacteria > Zhuqueibacterales > Zhuqueibacteraceae > JABWAN01. Next base: position 26,182 of record JAYRWE010000013.1, on the reverse strand, counting down.
GAGATTTATTTGCGTAAGCCCGCGGGTAGGTTGAATGGCTGGCTCTCGTATTCGAATGCGTATGTGTACAAAGACGGCGTGACGATCAATGATGTGGACACGCGCTATCCGCCGAATTGGGATCGCCGTCACGCGCTGAATATCGTGGCGAATTACAATCTCAGCCGCAAGTGGGAGTTGAGCGCGTTGTTCAAATACGGCTCCGGCTTTCCTTATACGCAAGCGAGCGGCAGCTTTGAATACGATGAACTCGGCGTGCCTATCAAGCGTCGCGTGATTTTCGACGAGATCAACGGCGCGCGCTATCCTGATTATCATCGCCTCGACGTGAGCCTCACGCGGCATTATTATCATAAAACGTGGCAGATGGATTTGTTCATAAACTTGGTGAATGTCTACAATCGCAAAAACATTTTCTACTACGTTTGGGATTTTGACGTTGATCCTGCAAAGCGCGACAACGTGCCGCTGTTTCCGTTTCTGCCGAGTATCGGCGTGAGCGCGAAGTTTTGAGGCGCTCGTAGTAGCGCCTTCAGGCGCCAGGCTTGAATACGAAGAGTATAATATGCCAACGTTATCACCATCGAAAAAATCATCAAAGGCACGCGCATGTAAATCCGGAACGCAAATGCCACTGGCTAAGCAACGTCGCATGACTGATTTGCTTTTCCGCAATCGCGAAGAAGATTTGAATCTAAAAGAGAAGAAAGAGCTTGAAGCTTTAGTCCACGAAGCCCAGCTGCTAACGCTTGCCAAAGCTGAACGCATGCTGCAAAGGAGTCGCAAATCATAATGATTTTGCCGCGAAAAAATTTCCGCCTTCGTGACTTGTAAGATAGCTTGGAGAAACAAACAGAATGTCCGATCCTCGCATTCAAAAACTCGCGCAAGTGCTCGTACACTACTCGCTGGAATTGCGCCACGGCCAACAACTCGAGTTGCGCACGACGCCGCTCGCGGAAGAATTGGCGCTGGCGGTTTATGCCGAGGCGTTGCAAGCCGGCGCGCACGTCGCGTTGCAGTGTAACTTGCCCGGCGCGGAAGAAATTTTCTATCAATATGCTTCCGACGAACAACTCGACTATGCTTCGCCGCTGCAGCGCTTCACGACCGAAACGTTCGACGCGATTCTTTATCTCGAAGCCGATTACAACACGCGCGCGTTGAGCGGAACGGCTCCGGCTCGCATTGCGCGCGCACGCAAAGCGCGCTCGGTCACCAGCAAAATTTTGCTCGAACGCGCGGCGCGGCAAGAGTTGCGTTGGTGCTATACGATTTTTCCCACGCAAGCTTTCGCGCAAGAGGCGGACATGAGCCTGCGCGATTATCGCGAGTTCGTTTTTAATGCCTGCTTGTTGAACGAGCCGGATCCGATTGCCGCGTGGAAACAAGAAGGCCGGCAGCAACGCAAGTTGATCGCGTGGCTCGCGGGCAAAGATCGCGTTGTGCTCAAAGGCGCGAACATTGATCTCACGCTCTCGCTCAAAGGCCGCACGTTTATGGAGTCGGAAGGTAAATACAATTTTCCCGACGGTGAAATTTTCACCGGGCCGGTCGAGGACTCCGTCAACGGTTGGGTGCGCTTTCGCTATCCCGCGATTTATGACGGGCAAGAAGTGACGGACATCGAGCTGTGGTTTGAAAACGGCAAAGTGGTGCAAGAGAAAGCGAGCAAAGGCCAGGACCTGCTCACGGCGTTGCTCAACACCGATGAAGGCGCGCGCTATTTGGGCGAATGGGGCATCGGCACGAACTATCACATTCAACGCTTCACCAAACATATGTTGTTCGATGAAAAACTCGGCGGCACGATTCACCTTGCGCTCGGCGCGAGCTATCCCGAAACCGGCGGCAGGAACGAATCCGCGCTGCATTGGGACATGCTCTGCGACATGGCCGACAGCGAGATCATCGTTGACGGCGAAGTGTTTTATCGCAACGGCAAACCCACGGTGTAAAAAACTTGGATTATTGGATTGATGGATTGTTGGAGTTTGGTTTGCCAATACTCCATCAATCCAACACTCCACCAATCCAAGCCTTCGCACTCATGAACCAACCACCCACAACCGCCATCGTGCTCACCGGCCCGACTGCCGTGGGCAAAACCGCGGTAGCACTTGCCCTCGCGGAGCAAATGCCCGCGGAGATTGTTTCTGCGGACTCGCGGCAGGTTTATCGCTTCATGAATATCGGCACGGCGAAACCGACGCGCGAAGAGTTGGCGCAAGCGCCGCATCATTTCATCGACATATGCAACCCCGAAGAAGTTTATAGCGCCGGACAGTTTGGTCGCGAAGCACGCGCACGTGTATTAGAAATTCAAAAGCGCGGGAAGCTGCCGCTCATTGTCGGCGGCTCTGGTTTATATCTCCGCGCGCTGCTTGAAGGCTTCGCCGAAGAGTTGCCCACGAATCGCGTGTTGCAAGAAGAGCTGAAGCATCGCGCTCAACAAGAAGGCGTTGCGACATTGCACGCTGAACTCGCGCGTCTCGATCCGCTCTCGGCGCAGCAAATTCATCCCAATGACGGCCATCGCATCGTGCGTGCTCTAGAAGTTTTTTATAGCCGACAAACTTCGATGCGCGAGCTTTGGGAAACGCGCGGCGAGCCTGCGCCATTTGCGCATCGCCTCTTTTGTTTAAATACGGAGCGCCCGGTGCTTTATAGCCGCATCAATCACCGCGTGGAAAAAATGCTCGCCGCCGGCTTGATTGATGAATGCCGGCAATTGCTCGCGCGCAGTTATTCGCCGCAATTCAACGCATTGCAAACCGTCGGCTATCAAGAAGTGTTTAGCTTCATCGCCGGAGAGATTGACGAAGCGACGATGCTCGAACTCATTCAACGCCACTCGCGGCAATATGCGAAGCGACAACTCACGTGGTTTCGCAAGATGGCGCAGTGCGAGTGGATCAATTTAGAAGAGAACGAAACGCCGCAACAGATCGCGGCGCGCATCATAGCACACATGCGCTCGTAGTTGCTCGTAGTAACGCCTTCAGGCGTAAGATGCCTCTTTCCTCTTGTTCCCAAACTCCGTTTCGACATCCGCGAACATCATTCGAAACTGCGTTTCAAAAGCATCTGCGTTCCCAGCGGAGTATGGGAACGAGTAATAACACCGTACGCCTAATGAAATCTGACGATCAAAATTGGTAACCCGCGAACCTCCTAGACCGTGTCATTCAGAAGGAATCTTTTTAAGCACTGGAATGAATCTCCAGCGACTAAAAAGATTCCTTCTGAATGACAATTCGTGGAGGTGATTACAGATTTTGAAAGTCAAAACTCATAAGGCGTTACTACAAACTCCCGCCATTCACCGCTTCCTCCCGTGCTTCGCCGAATTTCCCGCAACCAAATCTTCGCGCTTCGTATCATCGGCCATCAAATTTAACCAACGAGGCCGTTATGTTGCGAAGCTATCTCTTTCTGCTCTCTTGCGCGCTTCCCTCTCTCCTTCTCTCTCAAACCAAACTCGCGCATGTCACTGGCACTGTGCTCGATGAAAATGGCCGCCCCTTGTCGCTTGTGAATGTGCAGGTGCTCGATAGTTTTGACGGCAACGTGAGCGATGCGAACGGCCGCTTTGTATTCACGGCGCGCAAGCTTGGCGCAACCACGGTGCGCGCGAGTTTGTTGGGCTATGAAAGCGCCGAGCACATTGCGCAATTGCGCGCGCAGGACACGACGCGCCTCGCATTCGTGTTGCGCGAGACGCTCATCAATTTTAAAGAAACCGTGGTCACCGCGAGTGCATATACCACGGGCGATGAGGGCAAGGGCGTGACGTTGCGTGGCCTCGAAGTCGTCACCACGCCCGGTGCGGCCGCGGATATTTTTCTCGCGATCAAAACATTTCCCGGCGTGGCCATGGTGGATGAAGGCTCGGGACTCTTCGTGCGCGGCGGCGATGTGAGCGAGACCGTGACGCTGCTCGATCAAGCCACGGTCGTGCATCCCTACAAATATGAATCACCGACCGGCGGCGTGTTCGGCACCATCTCTCCTTTTCTCGTGAGCGGCACGTTCTTCTCCTCCGGCGGCTTCTCCGCGCGCTATGGCAATGCGCTCTCCGGCGTGCTCGCAATGGACAGTCAAAATCTTCCGGAGAATACTTCGTATACTTTTAATGTCGGATTGGCCGCGGCTTCCGCGGGCGCACAAATCAATCTCATTCCCGGCAAGCTCGGCGTGCGTTTCTCCGGCAATCGCAGCTCGACCGATGCGATGTTTCGCTTGAACGGCCAGCGCGATGAGTTTACGATCACACCCCGCGGCGTGGACGGCAACTTGAGTGTGATCTATCAATACTCGCCGAGCGGGCGCATTAAGTTCTTCAACTATGCCGAATCCAATCGCATCGGCGTGCATGTCGATGAGCCTTCGTTTGCCGGTGTGTATAAAGGCGAAGAGCGGAATCAACTGCACAACTTGCAATGGACCGAAGCGTGGCGCAATTGGGTTTTCAAAACGAGTTTTTCGCTCAATCGCTACGATACGAAGCGCAGCCTCGGAAATCTCAACTTGGAGCCGCGCGACGACACGTACAAGTTTCGTCTCGACGCCGAGCGCGAGTTGAGCGCACGCGCGCGCTTTGCGTGGGGCTACGAAATCGAGCGCGTTACGAATCGTTTCTTCGGCACCGTGCCTAAGAACGACAACGTGCTCGATCCCGACGCCGAGGTGCATCGGCTCGATGAAAAATTTTCCGCGCAGCGCCTCGGCGCTTATTTAGATGTGGAGGTGCAGCTCGCGCGACGCTGGCTCGCGGGCGCGGGCGCGCGCGTTGATCATCACAACCTCGCGCGTGAAACCGTTGTTGATCCGCGCTTCTCGTTGCGCTATGATTTCAACAAGCACACGAACGCGCGTTTTGCCGCGGGCGTGTATCAGCAATTTCCCCAGGCGTATTTGTTTAATGCAGCGAGCGGCAATCCGAATTTAGGCGCGCAGCGCAGCCGGCATTTTATTTTGGGGATTGAACATCAACGCGGCAACACGCAGCTTCGCATTGAAGGCTATTACAAACCTTACGCACGGCTCGTGCTGCGCGACAACGAGAGCGAATATGCCAATCGCGGCGAAGGCTCTGCGCGCGGCCTTGATCTCTTTGCCAAATACGGCGGCTTTCTGCAAACGCGCTTCAATGGCTGGCTGGCGTATAGTTTTCTGCGTTCGCGGCGCTTGCAAGCGCGTGATGTGGGCGAGCATTATGTTTTTGAGCACGCGCCTTCCGCGTTCGACATCACGCACAATCTCACGCTTGTGAGCAAGATTCGTCTGATACAATTTTTCAGCGGCGGCTTGACGTATCGCTTTGCGACCGGCCGGCCGATCACACCCATCGTCGGCGCGATTCGTAACGAGCAATTCGGTTTCTATGAACCGATTGAAGGCCCGCTTCATTCCGAGCGGCTGCCTTCCTTCCAACGTTTGGATGCATCATTGAATTATTATCTGCCCTATGGCAAGGGCCACACCGCAGTGTTTTATCTCGCTGTGTCCAACGTGCTCAATCGCTCCAATGTGTTGAGCTATGAATACTCCGCGGATTATGCCACGCGCACGCCGCGCAAGACGAACTATCAACGGTTCATTTATTTCGGCGTGACGACGACGCTGTTGCAGTGATACGCGCTCGTAATAACGCCTTCAGGCGTCTTTGCTGGTTCTTGGCTTCGGGCTTTGAGCCGATGCACGGCAAAGTTGCGCACTTTGCCGGAACGTTTGCGTGCCCTTGGTCGATCTATAACGGCATCATGCGCCACTATCAATGCAAGGACGGCGAAGGCATTGCGTGGGCGGTGATCGGCAGCTTGGTGTTCTCGGGCTTTAGCGCGCGCTGGCTCGTAGCCGTGGCGTAATGGAAGCAAAGAAAAAAGTTTGCGCATGGAAGAAAAAATCCTGGCTCTGCATCCCGACAAAAACAAACAGCCCGTGCGCATCGCTAAAGCGAAGTATGAGACGATACGCGCGGCAATCATTTCCGCGTTGCGCGCGCATGCGGGAATGACTTTCACTGAGCTTGCGAAAGCAGTGCAAGACCGACTCGCCGGCCGCTTCGAGGGCTCGATCATGTGGTACGTCACCACCGTCAAGCTCGATCTCGAAGCGCGCAATCTCATTCAGCGCGTGCCCAAGAGCAGCCCGCAGCGCTTGCGGTTGGTGAAGAGTTGACGAGGCATTGCTAGCAATAAATCTCATACCTCTCGTTCCCAAACTCCGTTTGGGAACGCGCTTGCAAAAGAAACTCTGTTTCGGATTTTCAGATGCAATCGCGAAACAGAGTTTCGTAGACATCTGTGTTCCCAAACAGGGATTGGGAACAAGAACTATTTAAGACCTCTCGTTCCCAAACTCCGTTTGGGAACGCGCTTGCCAAAGAAACTCCGTTTCGGATTTTCAGATGCAACCGCGAAACAGAGTTTCGCAGACATCTGTGTTCCCAAACGGAGTTTGGGAACAAGAACTATCAGCAATTAAACGAGCACACAAAAACACTTCGAAAGGAGAAGTCATGTCTCGCTTTTTAAAACTCGTTCTCTTATCTTTGAGCATCACGTTTTCAACTCATGCGCAATCCGTGGAAGAGACGATTCTTTCCGGCAAAGCCATGATCGAGGCGGCGCTGAAACAAGAGGCCTCCGCGGATTTATTCAAAGCCCGCGCGCATTTCGAGCGCATGCTCTCCGGCAAGCAACACGAGGCGCTCGTGCGTTATTACATCGCCTATTGCGACTATCGCTACGTCACGGCCTATGCGCGGCGCGAGCAGAATGCCGGCGATAAAATGGAAAAATATTTAGACGATGCCGTTGCTCATCTCGAAGCTGCAATCAAGTTGGACGACAACTTTGCCGAAGCGCATGCGCTGCTCGCGAGTTGTTATGGGCAACAAATCAGCACGAACTTTTTGTTGGGCATGACGCTCGGGCCGAAATCGAGCGCGGCCATGAGCAAAGCGCTGAAACTCGAGCCGGAGAATCCGCGCCTCGTGATGCTCGACGCAATCAGCAAGCACTTCACGCCTTCGATGTTCGGCGGTGATAAAGACCTCGCGCTCGCGGGCTTCAAACGCAGCGCGGAACTTTTCGAAAAGCAAACGAAGACGAGCACCATTCAACCCGATTGGGGCCATGCCGAAGCTTACGCGTGGATCGGCGTTGCTCTTCTTGATCAAAACAAAAAAATGGAAGCCAAGACCGCGCTGGAGCGCGCGTTGGTCATTGATCCGGATTTTGGCTGGGTCAAACACGTGCTGCTGCCGCAGGCATTGGCGACGAAGTAATTCACACAAAAGAAATTCGTATGCACCACAAGCGCACGCACCTCCTCGCACTCATTGTTCTCGTTTTGTCGCACACCATTGTTTCCGCGCAAGAACGCTACGCTAACAAAAAATCGCGCGGCGGCAGCGGCTATTTCATGCTCGGCTGGAACGTGCCGGAGTTTGATCGACTTTCAGCGAGCCTTCGCACACAAGGCTATCCAACATTTGCGCAAGACGTGCTGGCGTTCGGCGGCGGCGGTCATTTTTATTTCAACCGCATTTTGTTTGGCGGCGAAGGCCATGCGTTCAAAAGCAAAAAAGGCAATATCGCGCTCGCCCGCGGTGACTTCGAATCCACGCTTGAAGCGGGTTATGGCCTCTTCACGCTCGGCTATTTGCTTTTGACGAACGATCGCTTGCAGCTTTATCCCATGTTCGGCTTCGGCGGCGGCGGGGTCAAATTGAAAATCGTTGCGAAGAATCCGCCTTCGTTTGAAGACGTGCTCACTGCGCCTGGTCGCAACGCCGAGCTTTCTAGCGGCGGCTTGCTGCTCAATCTCGGATTCGGCGCAGACACATGGCTGGGCATTCATCGCGAGCGGAGAGATTATAGCGGCGTGGTATTGGGCGTGCGCGCGGGTTATCTCCTCACGCCGCTTGCGGGCGATTGGCACTTGGACGAAAAGAAAATTCGCGGCGGACCAGAGTTTGATCTCGGCGGGCCGTATGTGCGTGCGCTGATCGGCGTTGGCGCGCTCGAACACAGATGAACCAGCGCTGTGCAATGGAACTTCGCGCAGCGTTTTTTTAAAACAACGAACTCACTCTTATAGAACCGGAATTTTGCATTGGTGAAATCGCCAACCTCCGCCCGATGCTGAAGCATCGGGCTAAAAGATGGAAGCGATCTAAAGATCGCTGATCACCCGTAAGGTGGTAGCCAACTTTAGTTGGCTTGCATCTCCTAGCCTGATGCTTCAGCATCAGACGAAAGTCGGGGTGAGCACGATACAAAGTTCAGGTAGAATATTTTTTAAAGGAGAAAGGAAATGTCCGCCGCCCCCTCGCAAGCGCGCTCCACGTCATTGTTCCGTTGGCGCAGCCATGAAGTTTCCCGCATCGAAGGTTTCAGCGATGCGGGCTTTGCCTTTGCCGTCACATTGCTCGTGGTCTCGCTTGAAGTTCCGGAGACGTTTACGGAACTGTGGGAAAAGCTGCACGGCTATCCCGCATTCGCGATTTGCTTCGCCGCATTGTTTTACGTTTGGTATGAGCAGCATACTTTTTTCCGGCGCTATGCGCTCAAAGACAATTTCACGTTGTGGATGAACGGCGCGTTGATCTTCGTTGTGCTCTCATATGTCTATCCGCTCAAATTTCTCTTCACGCTGCTCGTCAAATTATTCACGACCGGCAACTATCTCGTGTCATTGCCCGAAGGCCGCATCGTGCCCATGATCGAGAACAACCAATTTCCAACATTGATGTTGATCTATGGCCTCGGCTATCTTACCGTCTCGCTCATCTTCGTTCTGCTTTTTCGCCGTGCGTTGCACAAACGCACGGAGTTGGAGTTGAACGAAGTCGAAACGCTGCTCACGCAATCCAGCATTCGTTCACACGCGATCAACATCGGCGTGGCGCTGCTCTCGCTTGGCATTGTGTTGGTGCTGGGCAATCCCGCGCTCTCCGGCATGATTTACATGATCATCGGACCATTGCAATTTCTCAACGGCTGGACCACTGGCAAACGCATCGAAAAAGTGCAAGCTGCGCTTGCTTAAAATAAGTCTCGCATGAAGTCGCAATCAAACCCCAACGCCAACAATTGGAGCCGCGCGCTGTTGCTCGGATGGCTCGGATGGACCGCATATGCCGCGCTTTACGCGCTCGTGCTCTCGTTGCAAACCGGACTCTTCTATCCCTTCGCGCTTTCCAGCTCGCTGCTATCGCATTACTTGATGGCGCTGTACAGCCTCCCCATTTGGTTCCTCACCACGCGCGTGCTCGCCGCGCGTTCGTGGTTCCTCCAAGTGCTCGGGCATAGCCTCGGCAGCGCGACTTTCGCATGGACTTGGCATGCGAGCCTGCTGTGGTTTTTCCGTTTGCTCTTCGGCGAGCAGGTTTGGCAATCCGCGAAATTGTTCAACATCAAATATTGGTTGCTGCACGAAGCGTTCATTGTTTATGGCGTCATCGTCGGATTGTTTTATGCGCGGCGCTATCAACGACAAGCGCTCGCGCATGAACGGCAAGAAGCCGATCTCCGATTGCACGCTACGCAAATGGAGCTCACACTGCTCAAAGGCCAGCTCAATCCGCATTTTTTATTCAACACGCTCAACTCCATCAACGCACTCGTTAGCAGCAATCCCGAAGGCGCGCGCCAAGTGCTCGCACAGCTTGCCGAAGTGCTGCGTTATTCTTTGGAAAGTGATCGACGCACGCTTGTGCCGCTTGCCGAAGAGCTGCGCTTCGTCGAGACGTATTTGGAAATAGAAAAAGCGCGCTTCGGCAAACGTTTGCAAGTGCGGTGGGAGGTCGAAGCATCCGCGCGCGCGTTGCTCGTGCCGCCCATGATCATTCAACCCCTCGCCGAGAACGCCGTGCGCCACGGCCTCGCGCCCAAAGAAGAAGGCGGCGAGTTGGCATTGCGCATTGCGCGACACAACGCACGTCTTGTGATCGAAGTCGCGGACAACGGCGTCGGCGCCGCGCCTGTTGCCCAGGAACAATTGCTGCAAAGCGGCACCGGCTTGCGCAATACCGACCTCCGCCTGCGCAAAATGTTCGGCGACGCGTGCGGTTTGCAGATCGAAAATGATCGCAGCGGCTTTCGCGTAAATTTTCAAATCCCGATTCCGAACTGATCCACAATCACGCTTTGCTCAACTTGAAACGTTCTGTTAAATTCTTCGCTCTGCTCACGCAACTCGCGCAGCGCAGATTTTTTGCGTCATTCGTGGGCAAGGATTTTTTTGTTTTGTCGCTGCTTCACCGAGGGTTCATCTCCGCTTGTTTACCGAGGTGGCCTTTGCAAGCGGGCTGACTCAAAGCGCTTCGCAGACTTCAAAAAGCAAAAGCTTCGAAAACGAAAATGCCGATCACCACGTTACTCATCGACGACGAGCCGCTGGCGCGACAAATCATTCGCGAGTTTCTGCAAGCCTATCCGCAAATTAAAATTCTCGCCGAGTGCGAAAACGGCAAACAAGCCGTTGCCGCCATCAATCAGCACCAACCCGACCTCGTCTTCCTCGATGTGCAAATGCCCGTGCTCAACGGCTTCGAAGTGTTGGAGCGCACCAATCACACGCCCATGGTCATCTTCTCCACGGCCTATGATGACTTTGCCATTCGCGCCTTCGAAGTGAACGCCGTCGATTATCTTTTGAAACCATATGATCGGCAACGCTTCGCCACCGCAGTCGAGCGCGCACTGGAGCGCCGCACCAATACGAGCCACGAGCTTGACCGTCTCCTGCGCCTTTTGCAGCATGTGCAGAAACCCGAAGCCCTCGACGAACGCTTGCTCGTGCGCAACGGCGAGCGCATCATTCCCATTGCCCTCAACGACATCGAATGGCTAGAAGCCGCGGATGATTACACGCTCATTCACACCGGCAACACGAAACTCCTTTCCATGTACGGACTCGGCGTCATCGAAAAGAAATTGCATCCCTCTCGCTTCCAGCGCGTGCATCGCTCCGCCATCATCAACCTATCGCGCCTCAAACATCTCGAAAAAGACGGCGAAGGCGGCATGCTCGCAACCATGATGAGCGGCGAAAAAATCAAAGTGAGCCGCAGCTACGCCGCAGCGCTGCGGGAGAACATCGTTTGAAACACGGCTTATGACACAAGCACCCACTTCTTCCTTACCCGATATTCGCAACAAAGAACTGCGCACGTTTTTCTACTGGTATCTCGCCTCCGGCCTTGGCGTGCTCGTGCTGCTCGATGCGGTGCTGGCTTTCAGCAGCATTCCCGCCGCGAATAAAGCACAGATGTTTGGCCGCGCCGTGTTTGCACTCGGCAAGGAATATCTCTTCTGGATTTTCTTGCTCCTGCCCTATGGTTTGTTCCGCCTCGTGCGTTATCATTATCGTGTTTATCAAACCCAAGGCGCGAAAGCGCTTGCGCGCAAGTCGGCATTGCGCGTCGGCCTTCCGCTCTCAATGTTCTTCGTCGCGTTTTATGTTTTGCGCTCATTCACGCGCACAGAAAATTTCGACTATGTTTGGGATCCTGCGGTTGAAAATCGCACGCCGCTCACGCGCGGGCTTTATGAACAAGACGGCAAGCAGCGCGGCATGCACTTCTTTTCCGGCCAGCGCATCGAAGAGAAACACGTGCTGCCGCTGGTGCGCAACAACATCGAATGGATCGCGCAAGTGCCGTTCGGTTGGCAAGATCATCACGACCAACCGGAGTTGCACATGTCCGCGCTCGGCAACATGCCGTGGAGCGAGGCCGATTCCGGCATTGCGCAAATCACGTTGCGCGCGCGTCGGCACGGCATTCAAACCATGCTCAAACCGCATGTGTGGCTGCGCAATCGCGCTAACGGCGTTTGGCTCTCGCATATTGCCATGAAAAACGAGGCCGATTGGCAAACCTGGTTCACAAACTATCGTGCGTTCATTTTGCATTACGCAAAACTCGCGGAGCATTTGCAAATCGAGCTGCTTTGCGTCGGCGCGGAGTTGTACGCCGCGGTCAAACAAAAGCCGGAGCAGTGGCGCGCACTCATTGCGGAGATTCGCCGCGAGTATCACGGCAAACTTACGTACGCGGCAAACTGGGACGGCGAATTTGAAGACGTGACGTTTTGGGAAGAGTTGGACTTCATCGGCGTACAAGCATATTTTCCGCTCAGTCAAAATAAAATGCCCACGCGTGAAGAACTCGTGCGCGGTTGGCAACCGCATGCGCAGCGCCTCGCGCAAATCAGTCGAAAATTTCACAAGCCAGTGCTCTTCACCGAGCTTGGTTACAGAAGCGTGAGCGGCACAGCGATCACGCCGTGGGAATGGCCGCGCGTGCTCTTCGGCCTTTTCCAAAAAGTTTCGACGCAAACCCAGGCCGAGTGCTTTGCCGCTTTCTTCGAAGTATTTTGGGAGAAGGAGTGGTTCGCCGGCGCGTATGTGTGGAAGTGGAGTGCAAATCATGAAAATGCCGGCGGCAAGAATGATCTCGATTTCACGCCGCAAAACAAGCCCGCAGAGAATATTTTAGCAAAAGGCTTCGGGCAAGTTGGGAGGCAAAGCAATTTCCGGCCAAAGGACCATCTCGGATTTCCAATACGCTAAGAACCGAAGCCCTTCGGGCGGCACACACGAATCAAAAAGCGGATAAGCAAAGCCTTTTTTAAAAATCGTCTTGCTAATTACAAAACCCCGTGACATTTTGCGCGGCACAATGAAATCGCAGTTGCCGAAAGTCTCGGCAATCTGATGACACCTCACCCTAATTTCTCGAGGGAAGCCGCATGTCCGTTCTCGTCACACTCGATCAAATCACGCAGCTCGCTCCAAGCGCGCGCTCCAGCTATCGGGAGGCTTTTGCCGCGGGGCAAAGCGTGCTTGATCAATTCGCCATCTCCGCCACTCCCCTTCGCGTCGCTCATTTCATGGCGCAAATTCTCCACGAGTCCGGCGGCTTCACCATCCAATTTGAAAACCTCAACTATAGCGCCGAGCGCATGGCAAAAGTTTGGCCCACGCGCTTCCAGCCCAAAGGCCCGCTTGATCCCGCGGCTTATGCCTTCAATCCCGAAAAACTTGCCAACGAGGTTTATGGCGGACGCATGGGAAACACCAGCCCCAACGACGGTTTCACCTATCGCGGCCGCGGACTCATGCAACTCACCGGTAAAGAGAGTTATGCAACGGCCACAGCAATCTTGCGCAAAACGTTTCCGGATACGCCGGACTTCGTTGCGGATCCGGATGCCGTCATCAGTTCCGCGTGGTGCCTGCGCGTCGCAGCCGCGGAATGGAACGAAAAAAAATGCAACGCGATGGCAGATAGCGACGCCATCAATGCGATCACCAGAGCCATCAACGGCGGCTTAATCGGCCTGGCAGAGCGCACGGAATGGGCCAAGCGCACCAAGTTTGTGTGGCATTGAGTTGATGAACACGTCGCTTCACGATTTCCACTTTCAACCATCCCAAACATGCGTCCTTTCACTCGCCGCTTTCGCGTTCGTCATTATGAATTGGATTTTCTCGGTCATCTCAACCACGCCAATTACGTGCGCTTCATGCAAGAGGCCGCGATTGAGGCTTCGACCGAGGCCGGATTCAGCCCGCAATGGTATCGCGATAACGGCACGGGCTGGGTGATTCGCCAGTTGGAAATTCGTTATCACGCGCAAGTGCGCTATGGCGAAGAGTTGGAAATCACGACCTGGGTTTCGGACCTGAAGCGCGTCACCTCGCATCGCGAGTATCAACTCACGCGCGTGCACGACGCCGCGTTGGTCGCGCGTGGCCGCGTGAATTGGGTCTATCTCGATTTGAAAACCGGCGCGCCGCAGCGCATCCCCGAATATTTTCGCGAAGCTTTTCAACCGAGCAATGAGCTTGAAGAGTTGGCCATTCGGATCACGAAAGCGCAGCCCACGGAGAATGCCCATCGCTATCGCAGCAAGCGCCGCGTGCAAACAAGCGAGTTGGATACGATGCAGCATGTGCATCATGCCGTGTATCTCAATTGGATCGAGCAAGCATACTTCGATGCGATTCGGGCGGCCGGCCATCCTATCGAAAATTTGCAGCCGCAAGGCTGGACCGTGATGCAAGGCGGCCACGACATCGAATACTTCGAGCCTGCGCGCGACAACGATGAGATTGAAATCGTGAGTTGGATTTGTGAAATGGCGAAAGTGCGCGGCGCGTGGCAGCATGAAATCTATAACGCGCACACCGGCAAACTGCTCGCGCGCGATTACGCGCTCGGCGTGTTTGTGGATAACGCCGGCAAGCTCATCGTGCCGCCGCCCAATATCGTGGATGACGTTGTGCATGGAACACGTCTACAATAATGCTCAACCACGGCTTGGCCGTGGTTTGCATTTGCAAAAACGCCCAACCACAGCTTGGCCGTGGTTTGCATTTGCGACAACGCTCAACCACGGCTTGGCTGTGGCTATAGCATTTGACCGCAAAACCAAGTCAGTCATGACTGCCGCCCTTGCGGAAGTGCTCGTGCTTGCTTACTTTCGCGCGCTGAAAATTGAAGAGCATATGAACTACACCGAAGAAGAGTATAAAGAATGGGAACGCGAGTTTGACGCCGCGGCGCGACGCTCGTTCCGTGAACGCATGCGTTATGCGTTTGTCCATACCTGCAAGCCCGTGTTAGATGACGCGCCTTATCGTTCTTTCGATACAATGACGCAATACCGCCAATGGTGCAAAGAAAATTTACCCGAGTATTTGGGCTACGGTGACTGATGCGAGTTTTTTCTTATGAACAAAGCGAGAATCTGCCGCGCCTCGAAGCCTTTCGCGCATATTTGCGCAAGCACAACCTCACTGCGCTGCCTCGCAACCCAAGTTAGGCGCGCGCTGTTTGAAATCTCTTAATCTCGCCTTGCATGCCTGAATCCACAGCACTGCCCTATCTCTTCTTGCTCGGTCGCCCCGCGGTCGGCAAATCCACCATCTCCAAAATCATCTTGCGCGTGCTCAAGCTGCCTGCGGAAAATTATTTGCCCATAGATAAAGCGCATCATCTCTTGTGCAATCCCGACGTGCAAAGCCCGCACTTTTATTACACGGCGCAAGGCACATTGGTTTTTCGTGATCGCGCCGCGATGATGCGCGAAGCGTTGGAATGGCTGGCGCATGCCGCGCAAGAGCGTCGCCGCACGGCGTCGCATATACCGCCATTGTTGTTTGAATTTGCGCATTACGATTATGCCGCGGGGTTAAAAATTTTTGGCGAGGCGGTTCTACAGCAATGCGCGCTCATCGAAGTCGTGGCTCCGATCGCGGTCGCGCGCGAACGCAATCTCGCTCGGCGCGCGATGGACCGCGTACCCGAAGAATGGTTGCAAATGGCCTTTGCGGCCGAGGTCTCAGGTCTTGCCGAATTGGTTGCGCCGGAGCGCTTTGTGCGGTTGCAGAACGAGCATAAACTCGCGCAGCGCGAATTGGAAGTGCGCGTGCGCGAGGCGTTGCGGCAACTGGGATTTGTCTTCGCCTAAATTCGACAAAGCGATTTTTGAAATCATTCTACTATCTGAATTTTGCACTGATACTCTCGCGCACCATCGCCCGATGCTGAAGCATCGGGCTAAAAAGTGGAAACCCCGCAAGCGGGGTTCATACCAATTAGGTGACAGCCCCGTTCACGGGGCTTGCATCTCCTATCCTGAGGCTTCAGCATCAGGCGAAAGCTAACGCATAACCTTTTCCCGAGGAAGGAAACCGATGAAACCGAATCGTCGCTTCATTGCGTTTTTTTTGTTGCTGCTCAATCTCTACGCTTTCGGACAAAACCCAAACACACCCAATCTCGCTGCAACCGCGCCAACGCCGCATGAACTTGGCCTGCGCTCCGGCCCCATGCTCGGTTATTCCGAATTGACCGAGGTCGCGCTGTGGGTGCAAACCACGCGTGTCGCGCGCGTGCAGTTTCGTTTTTGGATTGAAGGCCAACCGAACACTTCGCGTTTGAGCACACCGATCGCTACCGCGCCGGAAAGTGATCACATCGCGCACGTGGTGCTTTCTTATTTGAAAGCCGGGCAACGTTACGGCTATGAATTGTACATTGACGGCAAACTCGTGCCTCTACCCTATCGCCTCGCGTTTCAAACGCAAGCACATTGGCAATGGCGCACGGATCCGCCCGCCTTCACGGTTGCGTTCGGTTCGTGCGCGTATGTAAATGAGAAAGAGCACGACCGCCCCGGTGAGCCTTATGGCGCAGACTTCGACATTTTTCCTGCAATCACCGCCAAACAACCGGATGTAATGCTCTGGCTGGGCGATAACGTTTATTATCGCGAGCCGGATTTTTTTTCAGAAGACTTCTTACGCCATCGCAATGCGCATGCGCGCCAATTGCCCGAGTGGCAAGCCCTGCTCGCAGCAACGCATCACTACGCGATTTGGGATGATCACGACTACGGCCCGAATGATTCCGACTGGACCTATCGCCTCAAGCGCGAAGCTTTAGAAATCTTCCAATCATATTGGGCCAATCCCGCATATGGCGTTGAAGGCGCGCCGGGCGTGTTCTTTCAATTCACGTGGGCGGACGTGGATTTTTTCATGCTTGATGATCGCTACTATCGCACGCCCGATAACGCGCCCGAGTCGCCCGACAAAACCATGTTCGGCAAAACGCAATTGCGTTGGCTTAAGGATGCTCTGTTCGCAAGCTCGGCTCCGTTTAAGATCATCGCGAGCGGCAGCCAAATGCTCAATCCGCAACCCGGCGGCGAAGGCTTTGGCAAGTTCAAACAAGAGCAAGCAGAACTTTTGGATTGGATTAAAAGCACGAAGATCAACGGCGTGCTCTTTCTCACGGGCGACGTGCATCGCAGCGAGTTGATTCGTTTGAACGATCCGAATTTTTATCCGCTCTATGATTACAGCAACTCGCCGTTGACGAGCGGCACATACAGCGCCGATCGCGTGGCCGCCAATCCCGCGCGTGTTGAAGGCACACTCGTGGCCGGCAAACGCAACTTCGGTATGATGCGCGTCGCAGGCCCGCGCAAAGAGCGCAAGCTCACGCTGGAGTGCTATGACAAAACCGGAAAACTTTTGTGGCAGCACGAGGTGAAGGCGAATGAGTTGCGAGTGAAATAAGGAATCCCGTCATGCCCGACATCGACTATTGGCGCGAGCGCATCGATGAAGTGGATTTGCAGCTTTTGCGCTTGCTCAACGAGCGTGCGCGCTTCGCATTGGAGATTGGCGAGATTAAGCATCAAAAAAAACTCCCCATCTACATGCCGGAGCGCGAGAAATGGATTTATGAAAACGTCGTGCGCCTCAATCAAGGCCCGCTGAGCAACGCCGCAGTGCGCCGTTTGTTTGAGCGCATCATCGATGAATCGCGCCGCTTGGAGAAAGAGGCGCATGAAGGGGAATAGTGATCAGTTACCAGTGATCAGTGATCAGTGATCAGTTACCAGTAATCAGTGTAATGTTCTGGGCTTCCGCATCGAGCAACCAGCATCAAGCAACCAGCAACCAGGAGATAAAGCTTCATGGTCGTCGTCATGTCAGAAACCGCCACCGAAGAACAGATTCAAAAAGCCATTGCGCGTTTGGTCGAAATGAATTTCGACGTGCATCGTTCCACCGGCGTGAATCAAACGCTGCTCGGCGCAATTGGCGACAAGCGCAACATCGATCCGCGCAACTTCGAATTGCTCGAAGGCGTGCATGAAGTGCTGCGCGTGAGCACGCCCTACAAGCTCGCGAGCCGCGCTTTTCATCCCGAAAACACCGTGGTTAAAATTCGCGACGTGGCAATCGGCGGCGAGAGCGTGGTTGTCATAGCCGGCCCGTGCTCAATTGAAACCAAAGAGCAGATGGAGATCATTGCCGCCGCGGTGCGCCAAGCCGGCGCAAAAATTTTACGCGCAGGCGCATTCAAGCCGCGCAGTTCGCCGTATTCCTTTCAAGGCCTCGGCGAGCCGGGCCTCAAAATCATGCAAAGCGTTGCGGCGCGCGAAGGCCTGCTCACGGTCTCCGAAGTGATGGAAGTCGCGCAATTGCCGTTACTCATAGAATACGTTGACATTCTACAAGTCGGCGCACGCAATATGCAAAATTTCAATCTGCTGCGCGAGCTGGGCAAAATCCGTAAGCCCGTGCTGCTCAAACGCGGCTTGGCCGCAACGATTGAAGAGTTGTTGATGGCCGCGGAATACATTATGGCCGGCGGCAATTCTCAAGTCATTCTCTGCGAGCGCGGCATTCGCACGTTTGAAAACGCCACGCGCAACACGCTCGACATCTCCGCGATTCCAGTCGTGCAGAAGTTGAGTCACTTGCCGATCATTGCCGATCCGAGCCACGGCACGGGCCGCCGCGATAAAGTTGCGCCTATGGCGCGCGCTGCGGTCGCTGCCGGAGCCGATGGCTTGATCATCGAAGTGCATCACGATCCCGACCACGCGCTCTCCGACGGCGCGCAATCGCTCTATCCCAAACAGTTCACTGCGCTCCTGGAAGAGATTCGCTTGATTGCGCAAGTCATCGGCAAAAAATTATGACGCATGCACGTTTGCAACGCATCGCCGTCGTGGGTTTGGGCTTGCTCGGCGGCTCACTGGTGCAGAGCTTAAAGCGCGCGCTGCCCCAGCGCAAAATAATCGGCGTGGACTATCCGCACGTGCTCGCGCAAGCGCGCGACTTTCTCGATGAACAATATGCGCCTACGGATTTGTCGCATGCGCTTGCCAATGCCGACTTGATCTTCCTCGCAACTCCGATCAATGCCATTATCGACATGTTGCCGCTCGTTGCAAACGCAGTGAAGCGCGGCGCCATTATCACCGACGTGGGCAGCACAAAGTTTGAGATTGTTGAAAAAGCAAAAAGCTGTTTTGGCGAGGAAAGATTTTTCATTGGTGGGCACCCCATGACTGGGCTTGAAAAAGGCGGATGGGAAAACGCGCAACCGAATCTGTTTGATGCCGCAACGTATGTGCTCACGCCCATGGCGCATTGCCCGGTTGCTCCACGAACTGCGTTGCAGGGCTTGTTGCAAACAATCGGAGCGCGTGTGTTGTTGCTCGAGGCCGAAGAGCATGATCACGTCGCGGCGGAAGTAAGTCATCTGCCACAGTTGCTTGCCGTGGCGTTGACGAACTTCATCGCGCGCGAAGGCATTGCGCAGGCGCCGCGCATGCAAATGGCTGCGGGCGGCTTTCGCGACATGACGCGCATCGCCGCGAGTCCGTATAACATTTGGTGCGACATCTTGCAGACGAATCATAAAAACGTGCGCGAGGCGCTGCGGGAATTCACGCTGGCGTTGCAAGAGCTTGATCAAAATTTGGAAGAGAAAAAACTGGAGGGAGACTTTCAACGCGCACATGCGGTGCGGCAGCAACTCGCTCTTTTGAACTCGACGATCGGACAAAGTTTTGGGATAACATGATGCTGAAATTGCGAAGCTTTACAAAGGGGTATAACGATGGTGGTTTGTAGCCCATCGAGAAGATCAGATTGAATGTCTAGAAGATAGGGAAACGATTTCCTTCGCAAACACTTTTTACGCTAAACTGCCCCCACCCTATGCAAGCCGACATCACCGTGTTGCAGCGCTCTCCGTTCGCGCGCATGCTGGATTTCAAATGTCAATGCGGTTGCGATGCGCCTTCCAGGCTTGAGCACACGACGAAATTTACCATCAGCTTCATACGCCGCGGCGGCTTTGGCTATCACCTTGGCAGTCGCAGCTACGATATTCACAGCGGTCTCGTGCTGCTCGAACAACCAGGTTGCGAATACTCGGTTACGCATCATCGCAAAATTAAAGACGAATGCACGCTCTTTGAATTTGACCGAAACTTCTTTGCCGAGGCGCAAGAGCACAGGCTGGGCCTTCACCTCATGCGGCTCTTTCGCGGAAAATATCCTTTTGCAACAGTGGCCGCGACTCCGCAGCTCGAGTATTTGCACAACGCAATGCGGCTCACTGCGCAGTCGCAGCTTGCCGGGGCGCGTTTGAAATTTGATGAACTGCTCCTGGCAATGCTGCAGCAATTCGCCTCCCTAGCAGAGTGCAAGCGCGGCGCGCGCGCAGACATTCGCCTAAAAGAATGGCAACGCGATGCCATGGACGCAGCCAAGCATTTCATCGCTTCAAACTTTCAGCGCGAGTTATCATTGTCGGAAATTGCGCGCCATAGCCACGTGAGTGTTTTTCATTTCAGCCGCTTGTTCAAACAATTCACCTCCGCCAGCCCCTATCAATATCTGCGTGCCCTGCGCTTGCAACACGCCGCTCTGCTCCTGCGGCAGACCTCCCTTCCAGTCACGCAAATCTGCTTCGAGGCCGGGTTCAATAGCTTCGAGCATTTCATTTCGAGCTTCACGCGTCAGTTCGGATTCAGCCCCTCAAAATTTCGCAAGCGGTAACCGACATTTCACGTTTTCCCCAAACAAAAAACGATCAAACTTCGCGCAGACCGCAACGTCTAACGCGATGAAATGAAGATGCCAGAGCTCGAATCCTACAGCACCCGTGCCGGCGATTCCGAGGCGGCCTTAATCGCAGGCTGCCGTGCCGGCGAGCGCGACGCGTTGGAAACGCTGATCAAAAAATATCAGCCCGCCGTGCTCCGTGTGTGCGTTTCGTTGCTCGGTTCTTCGGAAGTGGAAGATTTGGTGCAAGACATTTTTATCAAAGTTCTCAAAAAAATTCGCGACTTCGAGGGCCGTTCAGCTTTGTTTACGTGGATCTACGAAATCGCGGTCAATCGCTGCCGCGACGAATTGCGTCGCCGCAAACGCCGCCGCTGGTTCTCGATGAACGATATGCCGCAAGAAGCGCTGGAGCAAATTCCACTCAACGAAGCTTCTGCGAGCGAACGGCTCGAAACCCAAGAGCTGCGGCGCCAACTGCGCCGAGCGCTTGACACGTTAGATCCCAAGTATCGCGAACTGGTTGTCTTGCGCGATTTGGAAGGCTTGAGTTATGAAGAAGTCGCACAAATCAGCGGAATTGAAATAAAGTTGGTGAAGTCGCGGCTCTATCAAGCACGGCAAATTCTCGCAACGAAAATGAAACGCTATTTTGAAGAGGCCCCTGGTGTTTAAAGCATTGCAGCACAAATATCCCCTCACCCCTTATCTCGCTTTTGCGAGGAGGCTCTAATGTCTAAATCGTTACGACAAAACGAGCATATTACGGAGGCCACGCTGTGGCAATGGCGCGAGCAAGAGCTTGCGGCGCAAGAACGCTTGGCGATCAAACAGCACTTGCAAAGTTGCGCAGCTTGCCAAAAACGCGCGCAAAGCCTGAATACTTTTGTGCATGACTTGCGCACGGCACACCACGCGTTGCAGCCATCGTTTGCGCAACAGGTGCATCTGCTCGCCGCTTTGCAAAGCGAATTCGTGCCGCGGCAAAAAGTGCATACACTGGCGGAGACGTGTCAAACGTTGGTGCGCTGGCTCGCGCCCGCGCTCGCAATATTGGCGGCCGTGTTTGTGCTCTGGCGTGAGGAAACGACGGCCACGAGCAACTCGTCTTTAGAGGGATTGCTTTCACAATCACGCGAAGAGCAATTGCTCATCGCCTCTGATGAAGAAACCGCTCAGCAGATGCTGCTAGAATTAGCCTTTGCCCCGGAAGGCAAGTAAAGCCGTGCGCGCTTGCGCAATGACTTTTCATGAAGGAAAGAGTTTTTATGAAAGATAAAATTTGGATTGTAGCGGCATTCGTGCTCACGTTTGCCGTCGGCGTCTTCACGGGCGCTTTGCTCGTACGCAACTTTGCCGCGCCGCCTTTTGCCGCAGCGCCGTTTGCCAAACCGAATGTTCGGCACTTCCCGCGACACGAGGGCAAGCCGCCGCTTCCTTCGGTGGAAATGCTGCAAACGCAACTCGATTTGGATGAAACGCAGCAGCAACAAGTCGCCGGCATCGTGGAGAAATATCGCGAAAAATTTCAGGAGCATTTCCGGCAAATTCATCCGACGATGCAAAGCATGATCACACAAATGCGCGGCGAGATCGAAACCGTGTTGCGCCCGGAGCAGTTGGAAAAATTCCGGCGCGACTTTCCGCGCCGCGAACGCCGCGCTTTTGGCCCGCGTCCCGCCCCGGATGACTCTGTGCCTGAGATGCCCGAATAAATTTTTCCAACTTTTTTCGCAAGCCGCGTCTGATGAAACGCAACCAACAAGATGATCGTAACCCGAAGAGAAAAGCGCAGCCCACTGGAAGTTGCGCCGCGGGATCTTTCACTTGCTGAGAGCGAAGCTTCACTCTCAGCAGTACCGAGCGCTCAACACGATTCCACGCGCACGACAATTCCGGCAATGCACTTCGTTTCTTCGGCGACATGCAACAAATTAACTTTGAACCCAAAACCAGCAGGAGCATGAAACATGAAACGCTTTTCCTTTCTTTCAATTGCGGCCACCGCGTTGTGCGTGAGCATGGCGCTCGCCCAACCCAGCGCGCCGCCCGCGCACGAACCGGATTTCGAAGGTGGCCCGGCATTCGAGGAGTTTGATCGCCCGCAAATGCAACAGCTTTTGGGCGAGAAACTCGGGCTTTCCGCGGCGCAAAAAGAACAGATTCAAAAAATCACTTTGGAAACGCGCAAAAAGAACATCGAAGTCGAAGCCAAAAGCAAGATCGCGCGCATCGAACTGCATGAGTTGATGGATGCGGACGCGCCCGAGCAGAAAAAAATCGACGCAAAGATCGCAGAGTTGAGCCAGACGCATGAAGCGATGTTGCGCAGTCGCGTGGAAACGATGCTGGCCATCAAAAAGATTTTGACTCCAGAACAACGCGCGAAGCTGAAAGAGTTGCGTCCGTTCGGCGCGGGCATGCATGGTCGCATGGACGGCGCGGGTCGCGGCCCGGGCATGATGGGCGGCGGCGCGCATCACAGAGGACAACGACCGGGAATGGCACCGCGCGGACAGCAGCAATAATCACGCATTCTCGTCGCGCACCCTGCGCGCGAATATCGATAAACTCGGGCGTCTTGCAAAAAACCGCAAGGCGCCCGAGACGTTTTAAGAGACCTCCTTGGGTTTCTTCTCTCTTCTCGCAAAACTTCAATCGCAGCTTGCGCGCCAAGACGTTAAATTTCTCCTCCGAAAAAAAGGCTTGCGCCTCGCGAACCGCATCTATACTTTGATTCTCACCAAAGTGCTCCCCCTCATCGTTTGTGCATAACATCATCCGAATCGTATTACTCTGAATCGACTCATGTTTCTATGAGAAAATTCGCTTTGACGCGAAGGCGAGTTGCCGAAGCTTGACCATTTAGCATTGAAGAATCATCTGAACTACGTGATAAACCTTCATCTCCGATTTGCGCGTTACAACGACAAAGAGAAACACGAGAACTGTTATGCCGAAAGATCACAAACACGCGCATGATGTGCGGAATGCGCTGAACAATGTGCAACTCAATTTAGAAGTGGCGCAGCGCTTGGCTGCGCGCTCGACCGAGGCGCGTGCGGAGGATCTGCGCCAACATTTGAGCGTCGCCATGACCGAGCTTAAAAAACTCAAACAATTGCTCGACGCCGCGACCAAAGAATGAACGCGACGCATCAAATTCCACCGACGCTTTCCGGCGCAGCCTTGCGCGCTGCCATTGCCGCTGGTTTGGAATTGTCAGCATTGCGTGAAGCCAATCTTGACGGCTGCGCGTTGGTAGTATTTCCACGCGAACTTTTAGAAGCGCGCGAATTAACGCATCTCAGTCTCTACAACAATGGCCTTACGGAAGTGCCCGCGGAGATTGCACAGCTTGGGAACTTGCGCGTGCTCAATCTGGCAGGCAATGAACTCACCGCGCTGCCCGAAAGCCTGGGCACGTTGTCACACCTCGAAATGCTCGACCTCGGGCACAATCATCTGCTCTCGGTGCCCGCTGCGCTCGGCAATCTTCGCGCGCTCGAATTTCTTTATCTGAGCAAAAACCAACTGCACGACCTGCCCGAATCGCTCGCGCAACTCTCTGCGCTGCGTTATTTGAATCTCACCGACAATTATTTTGCCACGCTGCCCGTTTGGATCAGTCCCCTCCCTCGCCTCGTTGAATTGCGCCTCTACAATAACCGCCTCACACATTTGCCGGAAGAGATTGGTGCATTGTCGCAATTGCACGAACTGCATGCGAACAAAAATCAACTCGCCGCTTTGCCGGAATCGTTGGGCCATTTGCGCCGGCTGGTGAAGCTCAATCTGCAATCGAACCATCTCTCCACACTGCCGGAAAGTATCGGCACGCTCGCTTCGTTGACGGAATTGGATTTGCGCTTTAATCAACTCACACAGTTGCCGGAGAGCATGGGCGCATTGCAGGCGTTGGAATATCTCGATCTGTGCGCGAATGCGCTCACTGCGCTGCCGGAAAGTTTGCAACACTTGCCGCGTTTGCTCAAACTGGATTTGCGCTGGAATAGCTTGGAAAAATATCCATCCTGGTTAAACGAACTCGTGCGGCGCGGGTCTATGGTTTATGTATAGCCAAAGATAGAACTCTAAATCGAATGCGCCGCAAGCAACTATTTTTTCCAAGTTTTCTCTTTCAACAAATGGTTACGCGCGTGCCATGATATGATTTTTAATCATGCAGAAGCGAAACGTTCATGAGCCAAGTGATCACGACCTACACGTTGAGCTTTGTGCAAAAACATCTTCCAACACCCTGCACAAAAATTTTGGAAGTCGGATCCGGCAAGGGCGAACTTGCTCACGCGCTGCTTGCGCTGGGATATGAAGTGACCGCAATTGAAGCGGATATCGAGGCTGCAGCCGCAACGCGCAAGCTGGGCGTTGTCACGCATCATGCGCAGTGGCCTCAGGTCGAAATAGAAACGGAAAGTTTTGACGCCGTGCTGTTCACGCGTTCGTTGCACCACATGCCGTCCGTGCAGGAAGCCTTGCGGCACGCGCGTGCAGCATTGCGCCTCGGTGGGCGCGTGTTGATCGAAGATTTTAGTTATGACCAACCCGGTGCGCGCGAACTGGCGTGGTTTGCCGGAATGTTGCGGTTGCTGTGGACCACCGGAACGATGACCAACGATGATTCTTGGCATTCGGAGTTCTTGCATAGCGCGGATCCGCTTGCGGTTTGGCGCGCGGAACATGATCATGATTTGCACACCAGCGCAACCATGAAGCGTTTTGCCGAGCAAGTGTTTGGCAACGTGCAATGCGCGTCCTCGGCATATTTTTTTCGTTATTTGCATGAGGCTTTGTTGCGCAACGAAGAACGGCAAAACCTCGTCGCGGCCTTTTTGCAAATGGAAGAAGCAATGCTGGCGGCCGGCGTTATCGCTCCGTTAGGCCGTCGTCTCGTTGCAGAAAAAAATGAGCGCCGTGTTTTCAAAAAAAACAGGTTGGAATATGATTCGCCTCCGTTCGAGCAGACTTTCGGTTTGGGTATTTAACGCTTTGCTGCTGACGCTCTCGGCTTGCGCCGGGCATAAAGCCGAGTCCCGCCCGGCAAAAGCAGTGTATCGCAACCTCGCGGTGCTGCAAGAACTGCCCGCGCGCGAAGTGGAGCCGCTGATGCAGGCCTTCAATCGCGCGCTCGGCGTAGAATGCGCGCACTGTCATATTGCGGAGCAATGGCATGACGAGAGCAAGCCCGCGTTTGCGATTGCGCGCAACATGATGCGCATGGTGCAAACGTTAAATGAGAACCATTTGCCCCAAGGCAAACGTGTGAGTTGCTGGACATGCCACGGCGGACAAACCAAACCGGAACGCATGCCGCGCGAACAGTTTGAATTGATCATGGAGAGTTGGCCGAAAGAGTTGGCACACGTGGAGGAAGGCACGCAGTTGGGAATGGCGGTCTATAGCGCCTCGCTCGGTGTGGGCTGCGAGTATTGCCACGTGCCAAATGATTGGAAGGCAAGTGCACGACCGGCGCATCAAATGGTAAGCGTGATGAACGGCATGTTCGAAGTCTTCCCCAAGTTTATGCCGCCCGGTGCGCGCACGCAGTGTTGGATGTGTCACAAAGGCTCGATCACGCCCGCGCGGTGATGCATCTCAACTAAACTTTCAAAGTACCTGAATTTTGCACGCGTGATGCCGTCAATCTCCGCCTGATGCTGTAAGCATCAGGCTAAAAGGTGAAAGCGATCTAAAGATCGCTAAACACCAATTGGGTGGCAGCCCCGTTCACGGGGCTTGCATCTTCTAGCCTGAT
>JAYRWE010000012.1:0-6130 GCA_041918175.1 bacterium | reverse complement strand
GCTGATGGTTCCGGCGCAAATCGCCGCACCGTTCATCCGCAGTTCCACTTGGAAGCTGTTCGCCGCTGTTGTGCCGGTGTTGCGCCACTCCAAGTGGACATAATACTGCTGCCCGGCAACCGGCGAGGTGACTTCCGTACCAGTGTTGGGCCCGGGCTTGAGCACCATGCGATCCGCGACTAATTCTGCAACAACAAGATTACTATTCGAGACCGTAGAATTAGAGTCGGGTTTTGATTGCTGCTCCACGGAGCTTGGGGTAATAACTTGAGGAACAACCGGCTCGCTTTTTTCGGCTTTGTTTTGGAGCGTATTATCAGAAGGCAATATCAGAGGAACGACTTTCGTCGATTCCGGCGTCATGTTGAGTTGTGATTTGTTTTCCAAAGCGCTTTGCGTAATCGCAGGTGGAGAAAGTGGTGTGGTTGGCTCTGACTTGTTTTGAAGAGATGTGTTCGAAGGCAAAAGGGCCGGAACAGCTTTTTCCGGTATTAAGCCGGTTTGTGTTTTGGTCTCGATTGTGCTCGGGACGATTTCAGGAACCACATCCGGGACGTTTTTTTGACTTTGGTTTTGAAGGGTTTTGTCCGCTGGCGTTACACTTGGGGGCGGGAGTAAGGAGCCTTGTTCCCGTCCCTGACCCTGTCGTTGCACATCACCTAACGAGGCGTTGTTTGCGTTGCTTATTTCCACGGATTGAAGCACACAGTCCTTGCAGGCGTTTTCTTGTGCTCTTACCGTATCCGCACGACTAGGTCCGTGTCGAGCACTATCAACCTTGACCTCGGAGGAGGAAATGCCGCTCATTTTTGATTGAGCCGTCGCATCGTTACTTAAGAGCGCCAATGCGAATGACATCAAAAAAATGCCCGTCGCTCCTCCCCAGCCCAAATTGAATCGTGCGCCTCTTTTCGATGTGGTTTTCATGGTCTTCTCCTTTTGGTTAGGTGGGACTACTTTTTTATAGAGAGGATTACAAAAGCGTAGACTCCATTTTGTTTTACCGACTCACATTTTTTTTTATCAGCTTCAAATTTGCAACTGGGATTTCGTTTCTGCACTATGGATGATCTGGGACGGCGTTTAAAATTTGTTGCGACAAAAGCCGCCGGAGGCGACGCAGCGCAAACAAGCCGTAACGAAACACGAGTTTGCTCCTAAGCGATAATGCAAAAAATCGCGCGGGCACGTCATGACGCCTGCGGCACATGTCTTGCAAAAGTTGTTGCGCAAGAAACAATAGGAGCGCAGAGACCAGGATGGTCGGCCCGATAGGAACGTTGGGCGACAACTGCCGCGCACGAGCCATGGAATGCATGTGCGGACGGTGGTTAGAAAGTAGTGGCACCCCTCACAGCCAAAGGTCCGGGTCATTCGGCTCGGGCCTTTTTTATTTTTGTCTGCGAATTTTTTCTTGCAATTTCACGCGGAATACGGCATAATCGTACGCTCGCAACGATTCGCCACTACTCACCACGCGCCGGCACGGACTATGAGCCGAATCAGTTTCTTCAGCTTGACCTTGTGCTTCATCAGCCTCATTGAGCATAATACCCTGCACGCGCAGAATCGTTTGAATATCGTCGACGCTGCCGCTACGGTAACAACCACGAAGGCAGAAGAAGATACCGCCACGACTCCCACGCAGACCGCTCTTTTACGCCCCGATTCCCTCCGCACGCGCTATCATGCGCGCCTCGACGCCGGCTATCACACGCCGCGCGTGCATCCCTATTTTCGCGATGAGTATCGCGTCATTCAAGACATTCGCCGTTTGATACTCTTTGTCGATCCCTATGTGCTCATCGGCCTGGAACCCATGCAGGAAATGCTCGGCATCGCGCGACTGTTTCCATCTGACAAACAACACGAGATGATTCGCGTCGCCGTGGCTGGCAGCGTCGTGAATCAAATCTCAGAAACTGTGAGCCGCAGATTGCGGCGCACCAAGTTGCGGCATGTGCAATGGCAATTGGAAAAAGTAACGGTGGGGCGCAGCTTGCGTCATGTCTACTTGAGCGGCGCGTATGGCGTGAACGTTAAAAGCTACGCGGTCCATGTGCCCAAGCTCAAGCTCTCTTATTCAAAGTATGCGACGAAGTATTATGGCAGCGAGGGTTTTCATTTTAGCCCAATCAAGTATGCGGGGTTTGCGTATGGCTGGTCCGGAGGGAAGCCGGTGTATGGCCCGCGCTTTAACACGCCGGTGGGAAATGCGGCAGTGACTTACGACGAGAAGTATGATGTCATGTTCGCCAGCTATGAATTGCGGCGCTCCATGTCGGTCATCGTGCGTATGCTGTACGTAAATTATTTGAAATTCCCCCAAGCCAATCTGTGGCGCGCGGAAATCATGCTGCGGCGGTGAGGTTAAATCAACTCGGACAGAATATTGACATGGAAAATACCTTCGGATAAGGTGATTTCGTAATCTTGTATGAACCGTCGATGCTTGCCAAAATGTTTTTGTTTGCGCCGAACCAACATAGCGATTTGCTCGCGAAAAATTTCACCGTCGGGGTCATTCGCTTCCGCGCCAATGGCGTCTTCCAACAGCTTGTCAACCGTGGCCTCCGGCATAAACTCGCGCACCAGCGCGATATTCCATGCAATGATAGCTACTGCGATCGCATCTTCAAAGTATTCCTGCTCCGGATCAAGCGCGAGAAGTGGCCGCGCAAAATCCACGATGATGGCCGACATTTTCGCATGGCCGGGCGGCTCGATCAAAATTTTGTTCTGTTCGCGCAATTCCTGTGCGCGGTTCATGAGCAACTTTCGTCCGAGTGAGTCTTGGTGGTCGTGTTCTTCTAATGTGGCGAGCTTGCTTAGCCGCAGCGTCATATTTGCCTCGCGTTGTGTTTTGTCTTCATTGCGTTAAAGAATTATTCTGCCAATTCATCAACTCGCGCAATTGCCCGAGCGCGATATTCCCGCCGCTCATGATGAGCACCGTGCGCTTGCCTTTTAACTCTGCTTTGAGCTTGAGCGCTGCGGCCAATGCTGCCGCGCCTGCGGCTTCGGGGAGATTGCGGGTGTGCTCGAGGGTGAGCAACATGGCCGCACGCAATTCATTTTCGCTTACCAAAACAAAATCGTCGAGATGCTCGCGCATAATGCTTTGCGGCAAATCGAACGGCACGCGCGTGGCTAGGCCCTCCGCGAACGTTTCCATGTGCGCTTCAACGCGCTCGCCGCTCTTCCATGAAAGATAAGCCGCGGGTGCTTGCTCGGCCTGCACTGCAATCACGCGAATCGCGGGATTGATCGACTTTGCCACGAGGCAACAACCTGCCGCGCCGCTGCCGCCGCCCACGGGCACAATGATCACATCGAGATGCGCCAATGCCGAAAAAATTTCCAGCGCATACGTGGCCACACCTGCGATGAGCAAGGGGTCGTTGCCGGAGTTGATGAAACGCGCGCCGGTGCGCTCCGCTTCTTGCTCCGCAAACACGCGCGCCTCGTCAAAATCGCGGCCGTGAAAAATGACTTCCGCGCCGAGTCCGCGAATCGCCTCGACCTTTGCGGGATTGGCGTGTTCCGGCATCGCAATCATGGCGCGCACGCCGAACAGTTTGCTGCCAAATGCGATGGATTGCCCGTGGTTGCCGCTGCTCGCTGTGAGCACGCCGCGTTTGCGTTCCTCCGGCGAAAGATGCGCAATGAGGTTGACGCCGCCGCGCACTTTGAACGCGCCCACGGGCTGATGATTCTCGTGTTTGATATAAGTCTGGTTTGCCAACAGCGTGTTCAAGCCGTGATAAGAAAAAAGCGGTGTGGGCGAAAGATAGGGCGCAATCGTTTGCCGCGCTTTGAACACGTCCGCGAGTGTGATTTTGGGGTAGGGCATGAATGAGTTATTCTCAATTGTTCAGCCACGATTTGGTTATGGCTTTTTTTCTCTCGTTGCCAAACTCTGTTGGGAGCGCCATTGCTTCTGAAACTCCGTTCCTCTCGTTCCCAAACTCTGTTTGGGAACGCCGTTGCTTTTGAAACTCCGTTTCGGGTTTCATGCAAGTTCAGCAACGGAGTTGCGAGAGCAAGTGTGTTCCCAAACGGAGTTTGGGAACAAGAGATCTTATTCACCTCTCGTTGCCAAACGGAGTTTGGCAACGAGGTTGCGTTTGAAACTCCGTTTCGGGGTTCATGCAAGCTCTGCAACGGAGTTGCAAGAGCAAGTGTGTTCCCAAACGGAGTTTGGGAACAAAAAATCTTATTCACCTCTCGTTGCCAAACTCTGTTTGGGAACGCTGTTGCTTTTGAAACTCCGTTTCGAGTTTCATGCAAGCTTTGCAACGGAGTTGCGAGAGCAAGTGTGTTCCCAAACGGAGTTTGGGAACAAGAAGAAGCTTTTAAACTCAAGTTGCCTCATGCAGCCTTGCAATCTTTGCGCACATCGTCTCTGTATTAGCCGAGCCGAAGCGGGCGCCGAGCCACATGGCGAACGCGCTCGCGGGCAAGGCGAAGAGTATGGCTGAAAGAGGCGGCGCGCCGGGCGTGTAGTGCACGAGGAGATAAGTGGCGACGCCCGCGACCAACGCGGCCACGCCACCAGCAACGTTCGCGCGCTTCCACCAAAGGCCCGCGAGCACGGGCACGAACAAACCCGCGCTCAATATGCCAATCGCCGCGGAATAAAATTCCGTGATCAACTTGGGTGGCGAATACGCGAGCAGCATTGCGATCAAACCAATCATCCACGCCGCGCCAACGGCAATCCAATTTGCGGCTTTCGCGCTGAACTTTTTTTGAATAAAACCGCCAAGCAAGTCATGGGCGACTGCGGAGCTGCATGCGAGCAAGAGCGCATCGGTCGTGGACATCACCGCGGCGAGCACCGCAGCCACCGCGAAGCCGCGAACGATCGGAGAAAACTCCTGCTCCATCACTTTGAGAAAAATGCGATCGGCGTCTTGCAAATCGGGAAAGAGCATTTTGCCTATGGGCACAATCGCGAGCACGCCCGCGAGAATCATCACGCTATAAATCACCATTGCAAAGTTAAGCGAGAGCCGCGCGCTGTGCGCGTCTTTGGCCGTGAACACGCGCATGACAATGTGCGGAATCACGGGAATGGCCGCGGCCCAGAGCACGAACGAGCCGAGATAACTCGTGAGCGGCTGCTGCGCCACTTGCCCAAGCTCGGGCGCAATGCTCGTGGCCTGTTGCATGAGGCTCATGGGCGAGCCGGCGCGACTCAACATCGCGAGCGCGGTGCCGATGACGACGAGGAACATGAGGCCGCCTTGCACCACGTCGGTCCACGTGATCGCGATCATACCGCCGAACGAAACATAGAACACGAACACGAGCGTGGCGAGCGTGACCGCGAAACGATAATCCATGCCCAGCAGCACGTTGGCCGTGATGCCCGCGGCTTTCATTTGCGCGACAATATAAACCGTGAAACTCACGACGATGAGCAGCGGCACGAGGACTCGCACAATCGGATGGGGATAACGAAACACGAGAAAGTCGGTGATGGTGAATTTGCCGAAATTGCGCAGCGGTTTGGCAACGAGCAGCGCCGCGAGCGGAAAACCGAGCACGGCGCCGGCGAACAACGCGAGGCTATACGGAATGCCGCGCGCGTACGCGAGACCCATTACGCCGATGATGGAGCCGCCGCTTGCGAGCGTGGCCATGATGGCCATGGCATTCACCGCAGTGCCGATGCGCCGGCCCGCGACCCAATACTCTTCGCGCGAGCCGAGCACTTTGCGCGAGGCGAGCAGGCCGATGGCAATGCAGCCGAGGAGATAGAGCATGACGATGGAAAGTTCGAGGGACATGATTTGCTCGATTAAAAAAAGGTTCTATGTTGTTTTGTGTGGGCAGCATGAATACGCCGAAGGCGTTCAACAGCAAAGCCGAGGGTCGCGCAGCGCACCCTCGGGAAACAACCATGCTCAGAAGAACTCTGAAAGAGTTCAACAAAAGAGGGCGCGGCCGCCGGCCAATCGTTCATTGTCGCCACGCATTTCTGTCTACAAAGCCATTTTTGTTGAACACCTTCGGTGTTCATTGGGTTGGGCGTTGTTAGACCCAGGGTGCCCAGAAGCTGGGCACCCTGGGCTGAGGTCTGTAACGCCTTCGGCGTATGGTTGCCACACAGTGTCATTGTCTT
>JAYRWE010000011.1:0-72899 GCA_041918175.1 bacterium | reverse complement strand
AAGCTGATCTTTACCCACATTTTGAATGCTGGACACAGATGGAAATCATAACATGCCACTCCTAAAGGAGTTTAATCACAGCTTGTGGGTGATTCTCTATAAACATGGCACCCCTAACGGGGTGCTTGATAAACCATCCGAAGCGATTGAGCCATCAAAAACCGCGCAGCGGTGATATGTTTATAGCAAGCATGCCCCTTACCAGCGTCTTCGAACCCCGTTAGGGGTGACATGTGGATGCCGCCTCCTGTGTCCAGTAACGAAGTTATGGGACATGGTCAGCTTTTTAAGAGAAGGGCCCGGGATGAGTTCAAAGTGACCCAATACCGATTGTGCTCGCCAAATTTCATCAGGCTTCGGCTTCCCAATCTGTGTCGATGCTCAAAATCATCATTCAAATCAATCTCCGTGGCAATGGCATGACTTGCCTCACGGTCTCGCAGCAAGCGCGATATACCAAAGCTGTTTTTTTTGTCTTGTCGCTGCGCGTTATTGCTTTTCATCTCCGCTTGTTTACCGAGGTGGCCTTTGCAAGCGAGCTGACATAAAGCGCTTCGCAGATTGGAAAAAGCAAAAACCTCAGCCGCAAGAATTGGCGCTTGCATTTGCGCGCAACCTAGCGCATCTTTACCGTGCAAGCAGTGCTCAACTTTCTTATTCAAAATAATGGTGACTTCCGTCCAAAAACTTTTCCCCATCACTCACGAGCAGAAACTTCCCGCGCAAATGAGCGCTTTTCGTGATCAGCCCCATGCCCTTGCGCGCATTCTTCGCTTGCCTACTTTCCCTTTTTATCTTTGTTGGCTCATTATTTCCGCGGCCTCTGCCCAGCAAGAATGGCACGAGCACTATCGCAACGCGCAGGAAGCCCTCGCCGCAAGCGATTGGAGCCGCGCAGAGAAAGACTTGCACAAAGCGCTCGCGCAGCGCCAACCCTCCGGCCTGAATGTTGAATCCTCCGGCCTGCGCTTTGTCGATTACTTGCCGCACTATTGGCTCGGCGTGGTGTATTTCAATCTCGGAGCATTTGACAAAGCTGCGCAGCAATTTGAGCAAGAAAAAAGTCAAGGCGTGATCCCAAAAGCAGCGCAATATCAAACCCTGCAACAATACGAGCGCGTGCTGCAAACGATCTTTCAATTAGAGCAAGCCCGCGCAAACTGGGAAGCGCAACAACAGTCTGCTTCACTGCAACCACAGTGGTTAGAATTTGAAAGCGCGCTGCGCCGCAACGACCTTGCGGCAGCGCAAACAATTTTGCAGCGTCTAGAAGACTCGCCCGCAGACGCCGCGAGCGTATCCGCGTTAAAGGTGTTATTCCAACGCATGCTTAATGAGCACGCACGCCTCGCAACCGTCGCGCACTCCCCACTCACGCAAAAATTCGACGAAGCACTCGCGCAATACGTCTCCGGCAATTATGCTGCGGCCCTGCGCCTCTTTGATGAAATCGAAGCGCAAGATCCCACATTTCATCAAGCCGCAAGTTGGCGCAACAAAACCCGCGATGACATGGCGCGCTTGAAAATTGCGCCCGAAACCATCACCATTGTGGACACGATTCAAGCCACGGCATTGCCCGTGATCGCGTTTGCCTCGCCCAGCGGCAATCGCATAGAAACGCGCGCCGACACCGTGCTCATTGCCGGCGCAGCGAGCGATGACGTGGGCATACAAGTTTTGCGTTTCAATTTAAACGGCAAGCCGTTGCCGGACGAGTACAAACCACGCAATCGGGAGGAAGCCCAAGATTTTTCTTTTCACCTCGCGCTGCCACTGCGCCTTGGCGAAAACCAAATCGTGGTCACCGCGCTTGATCGCGATCCGACGCCGCATCAATCCACTTATTATAAAACCGTGCTGCGTTTGCGGCCGTGGTATCAAACGCCGGCATTTTATCTCAGCGCAAGCGCAGTGCTATTGTTAAGCGCCGGCGGCTTCGCGGCGAGTGTGCTTATTAAACGGCGCATTGCTTTTGTAAATCGCTACAATCCCTACATCGCCGGCGCGCCCGTGCGCAACGAGAAGATGTTTTATGGCCGCGAAAAATTGCTCCAGCGGCTGACGAACACTTTGCCCAACAATAGCCTCATGCTCCACGGCCCGCGGCGCATCGGCAAAACTTCGCTTC
Source organism: bacterium (assembly GCA_041918175.1). Classification (GTDB taxonomy): domain Bacteria; phylum Zhuqueibacterota; class Zhuqueibacteria; order Zhuqueibacterales; family Zhuqueibacteraceae; genus JABWAN01. The sequence continues at coordinate 70,768 of JAYRWE010000011.1, read as the reverse complement.
TGCATCAACTCCAAAAAAGGCTTGAAACCCTCGCGCTGCCGGAGTATGATTATGTGCCGGTGTTTATCGATCTGCAAGGCGTGCGCGAAGAGCGTTTCTTCCACACGCTGATGCAGGACATTCTCGAAGCGTGTCGCGCGCGCATCGAGGCTTCTGTCGATTTCACCGTCTCGCGCGAATACTCTTCGCGTGAGTTTAGCGTTGCTTTGAAAGACGTGCTCGCGCAACTGCAAGCCCGCACGCAGAAAAAACTCAAGCTCGTGCTTCTGCTCGATGAAGTCGATACGCTGAACGCCTACAGTGCGCGCGTGAACCAACAACTGCGCGGCATTTTCATGAAAAGCTTCGCGGAGAACTTGGTCGCGGTGCTGGCAGGCAGTTATATTCGCAAGCAATGGGAGAGCGAGGGCAGCCCGTGGTATAATTTCTTCGAAGAGATTGCCGTTCCGCCGTTGGAGGCAAGCGAAGCGCGCGCGTTGATTCGCGGCCCGGTTTCTGGAATTTTCAGTTATGAGCCGGAAGCCTTGGAACAAATCATTGTGTTGAGCAAATGCGAGCCGTATCGCATTCAGCGCTTGTGCGTGAACGTGATCAATCGCCTCATCGAAGCGAAACGCCGCCGCGCCACGCTGCAAGACGTGCAGGCGGTGCATGCGGAGATTTTCAAACACGAAACCCAAACGAGATGAAACTGTAACTCATTTTTCAAACAACAAGGAGAGAGACATGGCACGAATGACGGACTTCGGCAAGCAGGAGATTTCGCTGCCGCCGTTTCAGCAGAGGTGGCTTGTGTTTGCCGCCATCGGTTTGTTGGTGTTGTGGTTTTTGTTCTCGGCGATTTACATGGTCGAAGCCGATGAAGTGGCTGTGATTCAACGCTTCGGCAAATTTGCGGGCACTTCCGAGCCGGGCTTACACATGAAAATTCCCTTCGGCGTTGAAACCGTGACCAAAGTGAAAGTGCAGAGTGTGCTCAAAGAAGAGTTCGGCTTTCGCACCGCGGAAGCGGGCGTGCAAAGCCGTTTCGAAGCAGGCGATTTCTCCGGCGAGTCGCTCATGCTTACGGGCGACTTGAACGCCGCGCTCGTGGAGTGGATTGTACAATATCGCATCAAAGATCCGGCGAAATATTTGTTCGGTGCGCGCGACATCAAAACCACCATTCGCCACGTCTCTGAATCTGCAATGCGCAAGGTTGTGGGCGATCACAGCGTGGACGAAGTGATCATCGCCAACCGCGAAGAGATCGCGCTCACCGCACGCGACATGATTCAAGAGATGCTAAATCAGTACGGAACCGGCATTGATGTGGTCACCGTGAATCTGCAGGATGTGAATCCGCCGGAATCGGTGCAGCCTGCATTTAACGCGGTGAATGAAGCGAAGCAGGAGCAGGAGCGCATCATCAATCAAGCGTTGGAGGCGTACAACAAAGTGATTCCGCAAGCGCAGGGCCAGGCGCAACAGATTATCAGCGAAGCCGAAGGCTACGCGATCAATCGCACCAATCGCGCGAGCGGCGACGCGGAAAAATTTTACGCAGTGTGGCAGGAGTACAATCGCGCACGCGACGTGACGCGGCGGCGCATGTATCTCGAAACCATGTTGGAAATTTTGCCGAAAGTAAAAGACCTGTACATCATCGATGAAAAGCAGCAGAATCTCATTCCCATGTTGCAAATGCCGGGACAAGCCGTGAAAGGAGCACAACAATGAACGCCAAAAAAATCTTGACGGCGCTTGCCGCTTTCGTATTGCTGCTTGTGAGCAACAGCGCCTTTTTCACGCTCGGCGAGACCGAGCAGGCGATCATCACGCAATTCGGCTCGCCCGTGGGCGCGCCCATAAAGAGCGCGGGTTTGCATGCGAAGATGCCGTTCATTCAAAAAGTCACGATCTTTGACAAGCGTTTGCTGGAATGGCAAGGCGACGCGAATCAAATTCCCACCGAAGACAAAAAGTACATTTGGGTGAGCACGTTTGCGCGCTGGCACATTCACGATCCGTTGAAATTTTTTCAATCAGTGAATAACGAGCGCAATGCGCAGAGCCGCTTGGATGACATCATCGACGGCGTGACGCGCGACATCATCTCCAAACATCCGCTCATCGAAATCGTGCGCAATACCAATCGCGAGATGGTCACCGTGGAAGAAGGCTTGCGCGAGGGCGAAGTCTCGACTGTCGGACTACGAGACGTCGAGGCCATCACCAAGGGCCGCGCGGCGATCACGAAGCTTATCCTTGAACGTGCGCGCGAAACCATGCCGCAATACGGCATCGAACTCGTGGACGTGCGCCTGCATCACATCGATTACATCGAAGAAGTGCGGCGCAAAGTTTATGAGCGCATGATTTCCGAGCGCAATCGCATTGCGGAGAAGTATCGCTCCGAAGGCCAGGGCGAGCGCGCGAAGATCGAAGGTCAACGCGAAAAGGAATTGCAGCGCATTCAATCCGAAGCCTATCGCACCGCGCAAAAGCTCAAAGGCGAGGCAGATGCGAAAGCTACGAAAATTTATGCCGACGCGTACGGACGCGATCCCGAGTTCTATTCGTTTTTGCAGACGCTGGAATCATATCGCAGCACATTGCAAGGCAATAGCACGATGTTTTTGAAAACCGATGCGGAGTTCTTGAAGTATTTGAAGAGCACGCAAGGAAGGTGAGACGAAGCGCAGCGTAAGGCACACAAAGCTCATGATGAAATCCGACGAAACAACGCAAGCAACGATTCTCATCACTGGAGCTGCGGGCTACTTGGGCAGCATCGTGCTGGAAGAATTGCTCTCGGCCGCGCGTGCGAATGTTCAAATAATCGCAATGGACGTGCGTGAAGCACCATTGTCGCAACAACGTGCGGGCGTCATCTATTTGCAGGAAGATATTCGTTCTCCCAAGCTGGCGGAAATTTTCACCCAGCAGCGCGTGACCATCGTCGTGCATCTCGCGGCGATTGTCACGCCCGGCAAAAAGAGCAATCGTACGTTGGAGTATGAGATTGATGTGCTCGGCACGGAGAACGTGCTCAATGCGTGCGTGATCGCGGGCGTGCAAAAGATCATTGTCGCCTCAAGCGGCGCGGCCTATGGTTATCACGCCGATAATCCCGCGTGGATCACAGAGACGCAGCCTCTGCGCGGCAATTATGCCTTTGCCTATTCGCATCACAAAAAATTGGTGGAGGAAATGTTGGCGCGTTATCGGCAGGAACATCCGGAGTTGCGGCAAACTATCTTTCGCATCGGAACGATATTGGGCGAGGGCACGAACAACCAAATCACTGCGCTGTTTGAAAAGCCGCGCCTGCTTGCGATTCGAGGTGCGGAGAGTCCCTTCGTATTCATTTGGGATTGCGACGTTGCGCATTGTTTCGTGCAAGCTATTTTCACCGAGCGCACCGGCATTTACAACCTCGCGGGCGACGGCGCGCTAACATTGCAAGAGCTTGCTGCGATCCTTGGCAAAGGATTGTTGGTCGTACCGGCAAGCCTCTTGCGTGTGGCTTTGCGCATGCTCAAGCCGTTGGGACTTTCAATCTATGGGCCGGAGCAAATCGATTTTCTGCGCTATCGACCGGTGCTCGATAATGCGAAGCTGAAAACCGAATTTGGCTATGTGCCGGGGAAAACCTCGCGCGAGGTGTTCGAGTTTTATGTTGCTGCGCGCAAGCGGCATAAGTAAAAGGCGGTTCTAGGTTGATTTGTGTGGGTGAAACAAAGCACATTCAAAGAGCTTGTTGCCAAACGCCGAAGGCGTTAAATGTTATAGCCCAGGGTGCCCAGCTTCTGGGCACCCTGGGAAAAGTCTCAAACCCCAAAGAACCCCGAATGGGGCTCCATAAAACTGTTATAAATTTATCGTTGGTATTGGAAGGCATTTTATCGAACCCTTTCAGGGTTCATTGTGCGTGTGGTTACGATCCCAGGGTGCGCTTCGCGCTACCCTGGGCTTTCTTATTCAGCGCCTTCGGCGCTATCCATTCTTGCTTCACCCACACAAAACCACATAGAACCCCCAAAGCTCTCAATAGAAAAAAGACAAAGTTGAACGGCTTACAAGAGAGGTGGAGGCCAAGTAGGCGTCACCCTCATCCTGCAATGACGAAGATGGAGTCATGGCTCGTCGGAATCGTTTCGCGCATGCCAACAAACCACGACTCCATCGACCTGCTTTATATTTCTTCCAACGTGTGCTCTCGCCCCTCGTTTGCCTTCTTCAAATACTCCAGCACCGGCGCGAAATATTTCAGCAGCGCACGCGCGCTCAAATCTTCGCCGGTTTTCTCGCGCAAAACTTCGCGCCAATCGCGACTCGCGCCGGGGCGCATAATGCCGTCGAGAAATTTTCCGACTTCAACGTTGCCATAGTAGTTTGTCGCGTGTGGGTCTTGGCCCAAAATCTTTGTGGCGATGTGATCATGCAACTGAAAGAGAATGACGAACGAGAGCGCATAATCATAATACTGCGCCGCGTCGTCATTGATGTGCGTCTTCGAGGCCGCGTCGCAATACTCTTCTCCGCGCTCCGCGGGCGGAACCACACCTTGATATTTCTTCACCAACTCCCACCAGCGCTGATTGTATTGCGTGCTCGGCAAATTATTCGCATACAGATCGTGCTCAAAGTTCGTCATCGTGCCCGCAGAGAACGGAATGAACACGATGTAATTCAGTGCTTCTTTGAGCAACGCCTGGGTGTCGTTGCTTGGGCCGTCGCTCTGCATCAAACCAATCGCTTCGACAAACGGCTTTTGCATGGAAGCCAAACCAAGCATGCTGCCAATCGCCTCGTGATACGCGCGATTCGCGCCTTCGCGCAGGAGCGGCGGCACTTCGTCATTCGTATAACTCATGTAGTAGTAGATATGGCCAAGCTCATGATGCGTCGTTTCATACCACTCCGTGTTCGGCTCGACGCTCATGAGCGAGCGCAAATCGTTTTCATAATCCATGTGCCACGCCGAAGCATGATTGTTCTTTTTATATGGCGCATCCGCGGGCAAAGGATAGAGCGAAGATTTCTCCCAAAAAATTTGCGGCAAAGGCTGAAGCCCGAGGCTGATATAAAATCGCTCGGCCTGTTGAATGATCCATTCCGGTGTTTTGGTGCGCAACACGCCGTCGAGATCAAAGCCTTCAACATGCACCATCGCGCTCCAATCTTGCGCCCACCGATTCGGCAGCCAGTGCGCGGGCAACTCACGCGGCACAGGTTGGCCATATTTCTGCGCGAGCGTGTAACGCGCATAGGTGTGCAACTCGCGAAACAGCGGCCGCAATTCACGATTGAGCTGCGTCATGAGCGCCATCATCTCTTCTTTGCTCATGCCATAGTCCGAAACTTGATAGCTAAAATAATCGGAGTAGCCCAATGCCTGCACGGTTTGATTGCGCAAGCGCTGCAAATTGACAAGCCCATCTTTGAGCACTGTGCCGACTTCTTTGGAAGCTTCCCACGCCTTTTGCCGTTGCGCAAGATCGCTCGACGAGCGCAACACTTCATCGATTTGGCTTGTGGTCACGGGGTGACCAGCGATTTTAAAACTGAAGCCGAACAGCTTTTCCGTTTGCGCCGTCTCCGCGGCGATGCGTTCTTTCACCACCGCAGGAATCGTTTGCGGCGCATCCGCAGCATTGTACAGCACTTTTTCCAATTGCAAAACTTGCAGCGGCGTAAGCTGCTCGCGCTTTTGTAAAAACGCGCGCGCCTTTTCGATGTTCTCCACGCTGCCTGCGAAATTGGTATAAGCTTCTTTCGCAGCCTTCGAAGCTACGGCATTGGTCGTATCCCCTTCGACGATCTTTGTGTTCAAATCCCACTCTGCCAGCGACACCGCATAGGCCAGCGCTTTGAATTTTGCATTGTAGCCTTTGAGATATTCGTCCACGCGCGCCTGCATTTCTTGCGGGCTGGGCGCACAGGCCGACAACATAAGCATCGCGATTAAACCGCAAACCTGTTTCATCTCTCGCTCCTAATCGTTTGGTGGGGACCGAATCAAAATTTCTCGACGTGTTAAAGTTGATGAAACGCGGAGTGAATGTCAAGCCGCGGCACGCCAGGAGCAAAATTGTCTTGTGTTCTCATATCATTCTTTTACCTTGTCTCACCACAAGCGCTCGCTGCTTGACTAAGTTGAAAGCTTCATTCCAAAAAAATCATCTCGCATAGGCTGGACGCGCCGGAATCAAAAAGAAAAAATGTCCAACGGATGAAAGCGGCCAGCGTTTTTTGATTTGCTAATCCGTTGGCCGCTTTCATCCGTTGGGGAAATTTTTAGCTTTTATTGCACAGATTTCGCTCTTTAGAAACTAAAGATTTCTTACGAGAAGTTTAATAGAACAGAAAAGGTCGATAGAATTTAACCACGAGCAAGGAGAGAACCGCCATGAGCAGCGTTGACCAAGCTGTCGAAACCCAACTCAAAAACATTCAAACCAAAACTGGCAAAACGCTCGATCAGCTTTTTGCTCTGCTCAAAAAGAGCGGGCTGGCCAAGCACGGCGAACTGCGTGACATGCTCAAGAAAGGTTTGGGCCTGGGCCATGGCGACGCCAACACCGTTGTGCATTTTTATATGAAGTCACTTGAACCGGTTTCAACGCAAGCCAGCGGCGCTTCTCCCGACGCGGCGATTGATGCGATCTACACCGGCGCCAAGGCACACTTCCGCCCGATTCACGACAAGCTCATGGCTGCCATCAACAAGCTGGGCGAATTTGAAATCGCTCCGAAAAAAGGCTATGTGAGCCTGCGCCGCAAGAAACAGTTTGTCATGATTGGCCCGGCCACCAATACACGCTTCGAGGTCGGCTTGAACATGAAAGGTGTGAAAGCAACTTCGCGCTTGCTTGCTGTGCCTGCGGGCGGCATGTGCCAATACAAAGTCAATCTCGCGGACGCAAAGGAAGTAGACAAGGAGTTGATGGATTGGATTAAACAAGCTTACGAGAGCGCGGCTTGAAAGAGGAAGGCAACCCTCACCCGATGCTGAAAGCATCGGGCTAGGAGATGTAAGCGCCGTGAACGACGCTATCACCCAATGGATGGTTAGTCCCGTTCACGGGACTTTCATCTCCTAGCCTACGGTTTCAACCGTAGGCGGAGGTTGGCGGCATCCACAGTGCAAAATTCAAGTAGTAAAGTTTTTCACTACGACGGCACAAAATAAAACTGCTCATGGCATTCGGTATTGCGCGAAGGCCATGAGCAGTTTTTGTTTGGGGAAAATGTAAAACCCTCCGGCGGGCTTACAAGCCGAGCCAGTACGAAGCTTTGATCAAGAAAATATTTTCGGGCTGCGTATCCACCAGACGATCGATCGAGCGATTGAAACGAAACTCGCCGAGGTTTTCAAAATCGGAGCGGCTTTGCGTCCACACGAAGTAAAGCGTGGAGCCGGGGAAATATTCCCAGCGAAGCACGGCGTTGCCGCGAAACGATTTGAAGTTGAAATCATCGGAGCGGTCCGTCGCATACGGCGTGAAATCAAAACTCTTCGCGGCGGCGAGTTGTTTGTAGTCATGATAATCGCCTGAGGAAATCAACGGCTGCCCGTAGAATTGCAAACTCAAACGCGGCGAGAAGGTCCAATTCAAACGAATGCCCGCAGCAAATTCGGTTTGATCAAGCTCGGCGAAGATATAGCGCTTGCCAAACGTGGGCGTGAATTGGGCATCATCAAATTGATCGACGTATTGCGCGAACTCATAATTCCACAACACCGAGGGACTCAAGCTGATTGATACGTTCGCGCTCGGCTTCCACTCAATATCAATGCTCACACTGCGATCCCATGCATAATTCGGCTGCACATAGCCAAACGTGCTCAGCCCAAACACCCAAGCCTTGCGACTATCCGAATTGAAAAACAAACCCGTTTCCCAGCCGCGCGGATTCAGCGTCAGCGGGCCGCCGCGTGTGCGACGGTTGCTCACGGTTTGCGGATTATAGGCAAGGTTATATTGCAGGCTGTAATAGTTGAGGAAATTGAAAGAGCCGCTGTGCCACACGCCTTGCCAAATTTTATTGCCGTCAAAATCGTGGCTTTGAAACAATGCACCTAACATTTGCGCCGAGCGAAAGATTTTGTTGGGCTTGGTCCATTTGTATCCGCCTGCAATATGCCCATTGATCACATCGTTGCGCCACACAAAGCCCAAATCGTTATTGTCAAATTTGGGATCGATAAAGCCGATCGCGGAATTAAGCATGATGTTGCCCTTCTGCTTGTTGAGCGCGAAGCGTCCGGCATAACCCAACAATGAAGTGGCGTTGCTGTCGACGCGCACATGCCCGGCATCCGGGCGTTGAAAATAGTGCCGCGAGTTTTCTTGCAGCGCGATCATGCGCGTTTCGTTGCCTGCGACGCGCGTGATGCCGGTCCAACCACTCACCACCCACATTTTATCTTTATCTAAAAACGTCCAGCCATCCACACCGAAAGCGAGCGCATTGTTGTTGATCTCATCGCGTAAACGTTGATCATCAAATTTGCGTTGCGCAAACGTGGTGAGAAAGCCGAGGCCTTGCCGGCCTTCGTGAAATTCTTTTTGCGCGCGCGTGATGCCATAGTATGTGAGCGGCTCCACCTCGCTGCGCGACTCTTGCCCGCTGGTTTGGAGCTTCGCATGCTCGCGCGCAGTGAGGCCATGCAACATGCCCACGTTCCAACTGTTCGCAATTTTTCCGGTAAGCTTTGCCGCACCGAGAATCGTGGTGCCGAGCGGAGAGTCAATATAGTCGGCGCTGGGTATGCTGCCTTGCGGCGCGCGACCAACACGGCGACTATAGAAGAATGAAGGGTTGCCCCAATTAAAACCCCAATTGCTGCGCGCGCCGCCCTGGCCAAACGAAAAGATGTTTGCGCCTTCAATAAAAAACGGTCGCTTCTCTTGAAAAAAAGTTTCGACGTCGCTTAGGTTCACGACCGCGGGATCGACTTCCACTTGGCCGAAATCGGGATTGACCGTGGCATCAAGCGTGAGATTGTTGCCGAGGCCGATTTTAAAATCAGCGCCCATGCCCGGCGTGAATTGAGAGCCGTCGTTGAACGGATCATTCGGCGCGTGTTGCAAGTACTCGGCTTTTGAAATCGCGTAGGGCAGGGCTTCAATGCGGCGCGGCGGTTTGATGTTTTCAATGCCGACCAGCTCGACAAAACGCGAAACGAAGCCGCTGCCGTTCTTAGGCGTAAACACGAGATAATTGCGCTCGTTCTTTCTTGCAATGTCGCGGAGAAAATTTACGCCCCAGACGAGTTGCTCTTTCTTTTGAAAGCGAAGCTGCGAATAAGGAATGCGCATCTCCGCGGTCCAACCCTGCGCATCTATATTCACGCTGCCCTCCCACACACCATCCCAGGAGTCATCGTCCCACTCGTCGTTGTAGAGCACGCCGTCATACATCGTGCCCGCGGCATTGAGTGAAAAATAAAAACCGCTGCGGCGATCATAATAGGGATCGACAAAGAAACCGAACATGTCCGAGGAGAGTTGTGCATCCCGACGGCCCAAACGCGCAATGATGGAGTCGGGGGCCGTGTCGTACATGCGCGCGGCGACATACAACGCGGCATCATCATAAGCAACATGCACGACGGTTTTCTCTGTCGGATCGGCGTTTTCGTTTGGATCACGTTGCTTGAATTGCGATATGCCGGAGCCGTTTTGCCAAACGCTTTCCGAGAGCACGCCGTCAACGGCTATGGTTTCCGTCAAGCGCAGCGCATGCACTTGTAGGGTTGTCGTGGGTTGCACATCTCGCGCGTCGGTCAATACAGTAGCGGCGGACAATAGCATGCCGAGAGTAACGGTCAGCATAGAATACTCCTCAGGGTTGCTGCGATTTTTTTGCTTGGGCGTAAACGAGTGTCAGGCTTCGCGGTTCATTCTACACGTTGCCTGCACGAATGAAGGGCGGCGAAGAAGATATGCTCGCGAGTTTTTCGGTGGGTATGACAGGGGATGCGAGAAAAAGGTTGCAATGGGTAGAAAAAAAAGCCTGCGTGCATTGCAGGCTCTTTGCGATTGCATTGCGACAAGTTAGTGGGCTCAAACGCAGGCTGTGAATGCGTCGAAGGTTTCGTTTTAACGCGATTCACAATTTTACTTCACAATTCGGACCCGCAACGTGGCGCCCATATGTGCAGAAAGCGGCAGAATCACCACGACGCTTCATTGTGCTATCTAGTACACTGTTACCTTAATTCTTATAGGGTTTTCAGCCAATGAAATCGCGGCTGCAAAGGTGCATCAAAAAAAGATACGTAAAAAAATTAAGGTAACAGTGTACTAGACTTTTCCCATTTCGCGATTCATCGACTCACTGTTTCCATCTCAAGCAAAGTTCACCGCACGAACGCCAGCTTGCGGCTCAACACCAACTCTCCCGTTTGCAGGCGGTAAATGTAAACGCCCGAACTGATTTCATTGCCAAACGCATCTCTTCCATCCCACACCACCGCGTTCACACCGGCAGGCTGTCGCGCATTGATCAGCGTGCGCACTTCCTGGCCGGAGAGGTTGTAGATTTTGAGCACGACGTAAGCGGCTTTTGGCAAGTGATAGCGAATGGTCGTGGAAGGATTGAAAGGATTGGGATGGTTTTGTTCGAGCGCAAAGGCACGGGGCGCGGGGCTGCGATTCTCTTCAACTGCAGTAACCATCTCTGATAGCGGGCGCCGCCAAACGCCGCCGACATACGTTCCAGTAAAGAGATGCGTGTCAAGCGCCGCGAGAGATTGAATAGTCGTGTTCATCAAACCTTCATTGACCGGCGTCCACGAGGTGTCGTGTTCCCTAAACAGAAAGACGCCATCAAGCGTTCCCGCGAAGATGTTCGATCCGTTTATCGCAAAAGAACGAATACGAGTATTGGTCAAGCCGCGATTGACCTCTGCCCAGTTTGCTCCGTTGTCGGCAGAAAGAAATATTCCTCCGCCATCGGTTCCCGCGAAAAGGTTTGAACCGCTCACCGCAAGGGAACGAACATAAGTGTTCTTCAAACCCGTATTAACGGCATTCCAACTTGTGCCGTTATTGGTTGAAATGAATACGCCGCCGCCATGAGTGCCGGCAAAGAGGTCAGCGCCGTTTCTAGCAAGTGAACGAACCGCAAAGCTCGGCAAGCCGGTATCAATAGCAGTCCAACTTGTTCCATCGTCGCTTGACACAAAAACTCCTCCGTCACCAGTTCCTGCAAAAAGCTTTGAGCCCTCCCCAACAAGCTTATAAATTGGACTTTTGGTCAAGCCGGTATTGACCTTGGTCCAGCTTGTGCCGTTATCTTTAGAAAGAAATATGCCGTCATAAGTGCCCGCAAAGAGATTCGTGCCGCTTACGGCAAGAACCTGAACGCCTACGTTCGTCAAGCCGCTATTGACGGTGGTCCAGCTTGCGCCGTTGTCTGTGGAAAGAAAAACTCCACGACCCCACACTCCTGCGAAGAGATTCGAACCGTTTACAGCAAGTTGACTCACGATAGTGTTCGTCAAGCCGGTATTCGCGTCTGCCCAACTTGCAGTGTTGTCTGAAAAAAGAAACAAACCGCTGCCGCTGGTTCCAACAAAGAGACTGGCGCCATTTGTGGCAATGAAAGGAACGACAATGTTTCTTAACCCGGTTATGCTTTGCAATCCGTCGTCACCTTCTCCCCAGCTAATGCCATTATTGGTAGAAACATACACGCCACCGCCATTTGTTCCCACAAACAGATTCGAGTCATTTGCGGCAAAACATAGATTGGCTCCAAAAGACAAGCCGGAATTAATGGAGGCCCAGTTTGCGCCGTTATTCGAAGAGAGAAAGATGCCCCCGCCGGCTACCGCAAAAAGATCCTTGCCACGCACGGTTAGAGAGCTAATAACAAGCGTGCTTATAAAAGGGTGTGTCAAACCGGTATTCACGGCAGTCCAGCTTGCGCCATTGTTCGTGGAAAGAAACACTCCGGCATCGACTGTCCCAGCAAAGATATTCGAGTCGCTTACAGCAAGAGCTCGAATGTTTGTGCTGGTTAAGTTATTATTGACCCGTGTCCATCTTACGCCGTTATTGGTGGAAAGAAAAACGCCACCATTCGTTCCGGCAAAGAGGTTCGATCCATTGACGGCAAGAGCCTGAACATCAATAAAATTCAAACCGCTTGTGACCCAGCTTGCGCCGTTGTTGGCTGAAACAAATACCCCGCCATGAACAGTCCCCGCAAAAATACTAGAGCCGCTCACAGCAAGAGACAAGACGTAAAAATTCGTCAAACCTTGATTGACGGCTGTCCAAGTTGCGCCATTGTTGGTCGAACGAAACACCCCGCCGCCGTTTGTCCCTATAAAGAGATTAGCACCGTTTGCGGCAAAGCAACTAACAAGGCCTCCATACGGCCCATTGGTTTGTACCCACTGCGCCCGGAGGCTTTGTGCTCCAAGCACGACGATGATGGCGAAGAAAGAAAGCAAGCGTTTCATGTTTGCGCCTCCCTGGTTGAGGTGAGAGAATAATTGAACGAATTAAATACAAGGCGGCCAAAGAATTTTCTGGTTGCGATTGCAGGGTAAAAAGCTAAATTCCACGCAACAAAGACGAGACTTTGGTATGTTGATTTCGAATGCACAGGAAAAACGTCATGGAGCACACTTTGACCTTAGAACAGCGCGTTGAACAAATCGAGCGCGAGCTTAATTTTCTCAAAGCCCAACTTCCCAAGAATGGCTCAAAGCCTTGGTGGCAGAAAATTTCCGGCGCGTTTGAGAACGATCCGGCCTTTGAGGAAATCTCAGCTCTCGGACAAGCGCTTCGTGAAGAAGAAAGAAGAGAAGCGCAAGCATGACCTACTATGTTCTCGACACCGACCATTTGAGTGTTTTGCAAAGGCGAGCCGAACCGGCCTTCGGCAAACTCTCGGAGAGATTGAGCCGCCATTCTCCCGATCTCATTTTTACGACGATCATCAGTTTTCAAGAACAAGTGCGGGCTGGATGGCTTTTATCAACAAGGCGAAGACGGCGGATCAACTTATTACCGCTTACGCCAAGCTGGAAAGCCTTCTTCACCTTTTCAGCGCTTCACAAATTCTTTCTTTTGACCATCAAGCGAGCGAAGCGGCTGAAACCCTGCAACGACAACGCATTCGCATTGGGACCATGGATTTGAGAATTGCCGGAATCGCGCTATCGCAAAACGCGATTCTGTTGACTCGAAATTTCAGCGATTTCAGCAAAGTGCCCAATCTAAGAGTCGAAGATTGGACGATATAAATCTCGCGCTTTCGACATCATTTTCCCTTCTTCGTTTCTACCTCAATCCCCCCATCACACTTCAAAACGCACTCTCCTGCACGCTGCGAATCTGCGCGAGCGCGTTGCGCGCTGCGGTGGTTAAATTGTCGTCCGCTTGCTCCACGAGAATTTGCGTCAGGCGCGCGCTCGCTTCGCGTACCTGCAATTTGCCGAGCGCGTTGATCGCATATTGCTGCAGGGAATACACCGGCGAATGGGTCAACTCCACGAGCTTGCGATGTAGTTCCACGTCTTGCGGCGCGCACGCCGCCCACGCCGAGAATGCAGCTTCGACCACGTATTGATTGTAGCGCTCCTCCGTGTATGGTTTGATCGTCGGCACAAGATTGGAATTTGCGATATGCTGCAACGCGCGCAAACTTGCTATTTTGATTTCGTCATTCCACGCCGCGCGATTCATTTGCGCTTTGATAAAATCCGCTTCGAGCTTGGGATCGGCTTGCGCGAGCGCGACGAGAGCGGCGGCGACAACGTCACTGTGCGCATCGCTTTTGATCACTTGCCGCAGCTTTTGCTCTGCGCTCGGCGTGCCCATTTGCGCCAATGCGAGCGCAGCGCTCTTGCGCACTTGATAAGCGCTCGCACGCAATGCCTCTGCAGCAACTATCTCCGCGCCACTCGTGCGCACTTTGCCCAAGAGCAGCGCAGCCTCGGCGCGCACGCCCCAAAAGCTGTTGCTCGCAATCACGTCCGACAAAGTTTTGAGCGTGCGCGGCGCGGTCGGAAAACGACTTGCCATTTCATTCATCGCCCACATGCGGCCCGGCAGCGCATCATGCGCGGCTTGATACGCCAACTCTTCCGCTTCTTTATTAAAACGAACTTCTGCTATGAGTTCTCCCTCGCCGTCAAAGCTCACCATGAGCGGCTTTTCCTCGCACGGCAAAATAAAATTCTCGCTCACTTCATCTATCCAAACTTGCTCTTTCCAAGTGCGCGTGCTCGTGGCGATGGTCACCCACGCCGGCAGAGTGAAAAGGTCCTGCCCTTTCACGTGTGCTTGCACTTGCTGCACGGAAAGCGCGAGCAGCTTGCGTTCGGGCATGAATTGATAACCGACTTCAAGCACGGGATGGCCGCCGCCTCCCGTAATCCAATCACTGAAGAACCAGTCGAGATTCTTGCCGACGGCCTCTTCGATGGCAATTTTCAAATCATGGCTTTCGACGTTCGCATACGCATGCTTGTCGAGATAATAGCTCATCGCGCGAAAGAAATTCTCATCGCCTAAAATTTTGCGGAGCATGTGCAACACTGCAGCGCCTTTAAAATAGGTGTGCTCGGTGTTGTAGATCGTATTCGCATCGTCGAAGTAACGATGCTCGAGTGGCCGAATCATGTGCTCGCGTTGCACATAGTCAAAATAGATGCGCTTGGCAAAAACAAGATCGAGGCCGAGCAGGTCCTTGCCGCCAAGTTCCTCATCCCACAGCATCATCAAATAGCTCGCGAAGCTTTCATTCAACCACAGAAAGCTGAGGTTGCGGCACGTGAGCAAATTGCCAAACCAGTGATGCGCCAGTTCGTGCGAAATGAGTGACTCCGCGGTCCACGGGCTGTAATAGGTGTCGAAGGTGACGTCATTTTCGAGCGGGCCGTTTTGATCGCGCAACACGTTCGCGCGATGGCCAGTCACGCCCGTGTGCTCCATCGCGCCGATGGCATAGTCGGGAATCGCAAGTTGATCGTACTTGTCCCACGGATAATCATAGTCGAAACGCTTGGAGAAGAACTCAACCATTTTGGTCGTGTTGCGAAAAGTGTATGCGCCCTCTTTGAGCTTGCCGCGCGGCACCCAATAGCTCAACGGAATTTTGCCAAACGCGGGCGCGAGATCGCCCTTTTCAAAATCGCCGACATAGAGCGAGATGAGATAATTCGCATGCGGCAACTCTTGCAGCCAATGAAACGTGCGCTCGTTGCCGTTCGTGCGGTTCTGTATGAGCTTGCCATTTGAAATCGCCATATGCGGCTCGGGTACAGTCATGATCATTTCCGTGGAGAAGCGATCATTCACATCGTTATAGATCGGCAGCCAGTTTGCGTGCAAACCGTTCTCGCCGTAAGTGGTCACATAGAACAATTTGTCGTTTTGTTGATTGCGTTGAAAGTACATGCCGCCTTTGGGCTGCGCGTCGTATTCGATCACAACAGTGAAAGTGTCGCGCGGCGTTTTGCTTTGCGGCAAAGAAATGTCGAGCGTGGTGGCGGTCATATGAAACGGCAGGCTGCTCTTGCTTCCGAGCAGTGCGACGCTTTTCACATTGAGATAAATCGCATCGAGCGAGAAGGCGCTGATTGCGCGCAGCGGCGTGAGCCGAATGGTGGAGATGCCGAAGATTCTTCGGCTTTCAAAATCAAATTTAAACTCGCCTTTGTAGTGCAGCAGATCGTAGCTGCGTTCGCGATTGGGGTGATAGCGTCCGCCGGGCATTGCTTGCGCGAAAGCGGAAGTGGAGATCAAGCTGAAAATGAACAGCGTCACAATACAAAACGTGAAACGTTTCATGTGATGCTCCCGTTGGGTTGGAAATGGAATGGGTTCGTAAACGCGCAAAGAACGTTTTGCCGACGCGTCAATCTGTGGCGCGAGCGGAAGATCTGCAAGAGGATTCTATGATTGTTGTTTCTTAATCAAAGCGTCGGCTTGCGTTTATCTAACGATACCCCAAACTTGGATAAAGCAAATTCAGGGCAATGAGAAACGCAGGGCTGAAAACGGCGTCGTAAATTTTCCATGCGGCGAACAGACCGATCCATGAAAAAGTCGGATTGCTGCTGAACTCGGCAAACGAGGTCGCGGCTTTTTCGCTCATGAACAAACCAATGACGGTGTTGCCATCCAAAGGAGGAAAGGGAAGCAGGTTAAATGTGGCAAGCAGGAGATTCATCGAAAATAGAATGCTAAAAAATTTCGCGAGCACCGTGGGTAGGCCGGGATCGATGGGCGAAACGACTTGTGTGAACA
Organism: bacterium; assembly: GCA_041918175.1. Classification (GTDB taxonomy): domain Bacteria; phylum Zhuqueibacterota; class Zhuqueibacteria; order Zhuqueibacterales; family Zhuqueibacteraceae; genus JABWAN01. The sequence continues at coordinate 54,503 of JAYRWE010000011.1, read as the reverse complement.
ATGCTTGTTGCGGCGGTTGAAAGAAACCCAAGCTGATGCCGATATGAATTGCGATGCCGGCGAGAATGACAAGCGCGAAGTTCGCCAACGGTCCGGCGAGGGCCATCCACGCAGCGCGTTTGGGATAATTCATGCGCCACACAGGATCATAAGGCGCGCTCGCCCAGCCGATCATCCATCCGCTCAACAAAAAAGAGAGAATCGGTACGACCACAGTGCCCAACGGCTCGCGCTGAATGTGCGGCAGCGGATTGAGTGTGACTTGCCCGCCTTCATAGGCCGTTAAATCACCGCCGAGTTTCGCGGCCCACGCGTGCGCGGCTTCGTGACACGTGGTAGAGAACAAAAAGACGAAATACCACAATGGCCCAAGCGCTAAATTCTCCGGCATGTGCGCTCCTAAAAGGTTGGTGGAGGGAAGAGCAAAAGCAGTTCAAAGTGTAAATTGAAAATGTGCTGTTGAAAATTTGCAATGCAGTGCGGAAGATATAGCCAAAGTTTCCTCCTTTGGCAAGAGCTAAAAATGCCGATCGACTCTTTACCAAATTTTGGCAGCAAGAGACATTGCGTTTGAACGACTCAAGCATTATCGGAGTCTTGCTATGATAGATTGAATCCGGTTGTATGTTATTGGTGTGCTGTGTGAAAATCTGTTGCAGGTGCATTGAAAGACAATTGGAGCATGTATGAAAAGAAACCTTTATCTCGTTGGCTTGCTCGTGGTCCTCTTCTGGGGATATTCTTTTGCACAAACTGAAACGCTGCCGCCCGATTTGGCTGCTATCTTTCAAGCGGAGCGCGCGTTTGCCAAGAGGTGCAGTGAAGTCGGCATTCGCGCTTCGTTCTTGGAATTTTTTGCGGACGACGGCATTGCGTTTCGACCGCATCCGGTGAAGTATAAAGAAGCAATGAAAGATCGCCCCGCGCCGCCGAATCCACTCGCGTATGAATTGCTTTGGGAGCCGATCTTCGGCGAAGTCTCCGCCGCGGGCGATCTCGGTTATGACCTCGGCCCTTCGATTTATACCGATAAAACCGCGGAGAAATCGGCGCCGAATTACGGCTTCTTTTTTTCGTTGTGGAAAAAGCAGGCGGACAGCAAATGGAAAGTGGTGCTCGATCTCGGCACCGACACCGGAGTACCATACGCCGGATCGCGCGAACCGCAGACGTTGCCGGTCGGCAAGGTGCAGTCAGCCGCGACGCCGATCAACATCGAGGCGGAGCGCGTCAAGCTGGAAGAGATTGATCGCGCCTTTAGCCAAATGGCACAAACCGATGGAGTGGTCAAAGCCTTTACAAAATATTTAACGCCGACGGCGCGCCTGCATCGCAATGGCGAACTGCCGATCGTCGGACATGACGCGATCACAAAATTTTTGCGTAAGACTTCTTTTACCCAAACGTGGTCGCCGAGTTTTGTGGAGGTCGCACAATCCGGCGATTTGGGATACACGTATGGCAGTTACGAGTTGAAGGAAGAAAGCAAATTAGAAAAAGGTTACTATGTGCGCATATGGAGACGCCGCGCGAACGAGCAATGGCAAGTCGCGTTTGACGTGACGAGTCCGCTGCCGTCGGAGCAACAATAACGCGGCGCCGAAAAGTCGCAATCGTAGCGCAGTCAATGCTTCGGTGAAATGCCGTGATAAAGTTTTTTCGCACCGATGCGCCAAAGCCATTGCGGTCGATCAAAAAAAGTAGTCGCTTAAAATGAAAAACCCAACCGTACAAACCAGCGGTTGGGTTTTATTTTTACTACGCAAGCGTACAAACCGAACCAGAAAAAAAGTACACGCATACTGAGTTTCAAGTTCGGTAATGAAGTGCTGCTTCGCCATGGCTGAGCCGTGGCATGCCTCTCAATTGCAACCAAGAGCAAACCACGGCCAAGCCGTGGTTGAGCATTATAGAACGTGACCGCACAATTTCATGATGCGAAGACTCAGAGAACGCGTAAAGTTTTTTCTTTGCGATACCTTTGCGCTCTGCCTCTTTGCGCACGGACTATTGACGCTCAAAATCTTATTGGCTCTTCTTCCCCAGCGCGAAAAAAGTTTCGAGCACGCGATCGGTGCGGCTTCGCCAACTTGCCCAATCGAAGCCGTCATGCACTTGCCCGCCGTTAATCTTGTAGCCTTTCTCTTCAAGAAATTTAGCAAACGCGCTATTGAACTCGGCCCAATCATAATTGCCCGCGCTGCGATAATCGTAAGTGCCCCAGTCAATATAAATGTTCAAATCGAGTTTTCCCGCGGCGTTGGCCAAGCCTTTGAGCGGATCGGCCTCCGAGGGCATCATGTGCGAAGATTGTCCGGCAACGTTTGCGAACGTACCGGCATATTTGAAGGCCGCATAAAAAGCCGCATAGCCGCCTTCATCGCCGCCCATAATGGCGCGCGCTTGGGGTTGGGCTATCGTGCGATATTTGGCGTCGATGAAAGGCACAAGCTCTCGCGCCACCAACTGCGCGTATTCATCGCGCTGCGTGCGCGCATATTCGTTGAAGCTGTTCGGCGAGTCGATAAACACGGCAATCACCGGCGCGATGGTTTTGCCGATAAGGTTGTCGAGCGTGTTGGCCATCAAGCCAAAGCGCAAAGCCTGCGGACCGTAATTGACATAGACCACGGGATAACGTTTGCCCGAATCAGCGTAGCCGTGCGGGAGATAAATTTTCAAAGTGCGCGCGCCGGTGATAATCTTGCTCTCGAATCGCAAGCTGTCAATCGTTCCGCGTGGGCCGGCCGGCTCGCTGAGATGCGTTGGGCGTTTAAATTGGGGCATCGCCAATTCCGAAAAGCGCCCCGAGAATCCGCCTGCGCTCACCTTGTTCAACGGATCGAGGGTCGGCTGATCATAATTTTTGATGAAGCGATAATTCATGCGCGTATCCGGTTCGACTTCGATGGTGTAGTAATAAAGATCCGCGCCCGCGATGCGAAACATGTCGAAGCTTTGCCCGAGATCAAACATGTCGCCCATAATCGCCATATCATCGGCTTGGCCGCGATACACAAAATGCGCGAGCCGATCGTTCTCGATGATCGGGAAAGAAGTTTGCGCTTTCATGAAAGCCTCAATCGCGGCGTTCTTATCTTGCGCGCTTTCGATTTTACGAATGGCTTGCGCAAACGCAGAAGCGGGCGCGTGCAATTTCGGCGCAGACCGCGCCACTGCAAGAAGCTGCTCCACCGGCGCGATTTCCACGCCGGCAATTTCCTGCAAGCTGCGCGCATAGATGCGACCCTCGGCAAAACTTGGCGGCGTCCAGGTCGGCCCTTCGAATAGCTTGAGACTGGCCTTTTCTTGATAACCCGCGGGACTCGCAGCGGCAATATGCAACTCGCCGGTTTTCGTCAAGATCACCAAATGGCCGTCAACCAAAATCACGAAGCCGTCGCCGGGCGGACGCGAACGCCAAACGCGCTCGCCGGTTGCGGCATTGACGCAAGTTAGAAACGCGCCGCTATAGCCGTACAAATGGCCCTCGTGATAAACCGAAGGCGTGAGCGTCTGTTTGATCTCGCGGCTCTTCCACAACTCGCGCGTTTGAAAATTTTCGCCCGCGTTACTCACTTCAAGCAGCATGGATTCCTGATTGCCCATGAGCATGATGCGGTTCGCGCCCGCCGGCAAAGGCGTGAAGCTTTGACTATTGTAGTTGTGATGAAATTCCCAAAGCTTCTTGCCGGATTTGTGTTCGAGGCCGTAAACGTATTTGTCGCCCGCAAAGAGCAATTGCGGCTGCCCGTTGATCGACGCGAAAATCGGAGACTGATAATGCACCGTATCCGTGCCAGCGCTCCACAGCAACTTGCCGTTGCGCTTGTTGAATCCGGAAATCGCGTTGGCTTTCGTGCCTCCGTTTTCAACAACGAGCACGTCGCCGTACATGATGGGCGAAGTGGTGAAGCCGTGGAACGGCACCAGGCCGTGATGCTCTTTGATCAAATGCGTTTCCCAAAGCTTTTTGCCGGTCTTCACGTCCAACGCGAAGAGCTGCCCCTTGCGACCGAGGCTATAAACGACGTTGCCGTCAACGAGCGGCGTGGAACTTGGGCCGTTGTGCGAACCGCCCTGGCCCACGTACATGGAATCGATTTTGTGTCGCCACAGCTCCGCGCCGCTTTGCGCATCGAGGGCGATGAGATAGTCAAAGGCAGTATCCGAAAACATCGTGAACGCGCGGCCTTCGGAGATGGAGATACTGGAATACGCTTGGCCGAGTGTTTTCTTCCACGCGGTTTTCAAACCTTGACCTTTGGTAAAATTAAACACGTCTTTTGCCAACGCGGCGCCGTCGTAATTTCGCCCGCGCCAGTTGGGCCAATCGCTCTTTGCGTTTTTATCTGTTGAGGATAAAACCGGAGCGGTTTGCGCCATGACTACCAGCGCGAGGGCCAAGCGCAATGCGATGCGCCAAACAGGAGAGCATTTCATGTGTGCCTCTGGTTGAATTGAGAAACCTTGCGGGATAATTACGCGGTACACAAACTAGGTTTGAACTTCTCGCCTTAAACGCCGTCATTAAAAAATGGAAACTTGATTTCGGTTGAAGTCACTCGATAGACACAGCGGCTTTAGAACCGTTTAAGCGATTTTTGCGAATGGAGGCAAAACGCGTCAAAGATCTTTGCTTTTAGAGCAAAGAGTTCACTCTGATAGAATAAAGGAGAAAGCGTTGCAATGAGAAATTCAGACTTCGATCTCGTACACATGACGTTGGCAACGATCAACATGCCCGCCATGAAAAACTTTTACGAAGCCGTGTTCAACGCAGACTTGCAAGCACAAGCCTTGTTCGGAACGACTTTGTATGCAGGCAAGCTCGGCGACCTCGGTTTCGTGCTCTGCCCCAATGAAATCGCCGGCGTTAAAGCCGAACGGAATCGCCACCAATTGCGTTTTAGCGTGAACGATATTGCCGCCATCATGCGCTCGGCGTTGGCAAACGGCGCAACGCGGTTAAATGAAATCGTCGAACAAGACGGCGTGCAACTCGCCGCGGTGCGCGATCCGGACGGCAACTCGATCGAGTTTATGCAGGCGAGGAATTAATGCCGAGGCAGAATCGTGTGACTCCTTTCGGCGAAATCATTGCCACGCCCGCGCGCGGCACGTTGATGGGGAATCGCGGGTGCTTGCATAATCGCGAGCAGCACATTGTGCGGCCCTATCAGTTGCAGCGCTGGATCATTTGCGTGCTCGAATTCAAAGGCCGCAAACATGGTATCATGACGCCGGGGCAATACACGGAGCTGTTCTTTCTTGATGAAGCTACGGCGCTGGCAGCGGGTCATCGGCCGTGCGCGGAGTGTTCGCGACCGCGTTTTGAGTTGTTTCGGTCGCTCTGGGCGCGGGCGAATTCGGAGTTCACGCAGGAAGCAAAGCCGCGCGCGACTGTGCTCGATGAAGTATTGCATGCGGAACGTATCGATGCCGCACGCGCGAAGGTGACATATACGGAAAAATTGGGCGAATTGCCGGAGGGAACTATGATTGCATGGGAGGAGGGCGAAGCTTATTTGCTTTATCAAAACGCATTGCGGCGATGGCGCGCGGAAGGCTATGGTGGCGCGCTGCGATTGGAGCCGGAACGCACGGTGCAAGTGCTCACGCCGCGCTCAATTGTGAAAACACTTGCGGCGGGTTATCGCGCGAATGTGCACGCTTCGGCTTTTGAGTAATGCAAGATTGCGCGTTGTCGCGAGCCGGCGATGCCGTTGTGCGCATTCACGCTTTTGCTTTTCCCAATCTGCGAAGCGCTTTAAGTCAGCTCGGTCCGCTAGCCACCGCGGTAAACAAGCGGAGATGAAAAGCAATAACGCGCAGCGACAAGCCATAAAAAAGCTGTGCTGTAATTGCCGGAGCAATGGCGAAAATAAATTCCAACTCACTGCGCGCGCGGCACAATCCAACCTGCTTGCTCGGAGAGATCAATCAAGTAAACATCCTGCGGCGCGCCGAGTTCGCGCCAATTGCTGGAGAACAAAATATATTTGCCGCTGCGCGAGGGCACGGCATTGGGTTGATCCCAATAGTTGTTGTAGGCATAATCTCCCACCGAAAATCTTTGGCTGCGATGATGCGCGAGGCGGCGCACTTCGCGCGAGCCGTCTAATTTCACCGCGAAAATTTCATCGTCAAACGGATGCGCTTTGTTTTCGGCGTAATGCTCGGGCTTGCTATATGTGCTGACAATCGCCCAGCCCGGCGCGTCGTAGTTGCGGCATGAAATCAAACGCGAAAGCCCCCACGCGAATCCCAAGAGATCCGTTTTTTGGCCATTGTCCAAGCGATACGCTTCGAGGTGGCGCTGGCGATCGGGGAAGGTGGACTCGGCGTTGTCGGTGACGTAGACTTCATTGCCTGCGCTATCGAAGCCGAGATCGGCGTGATCGCTGAAAGGATAATAGCCGCGCGCGAGATATTTCATCTCCGGCAGTTGATAGACATCCACGCCTTGCCATTGCCCCTCGCCATGTGGCGCACCCACCAATACAACCATGTATTTGCCCGAAGGCGAGATGGTGACCCAATCGACCTCTTTGCCGGTGGCGATAATTTTTTCGCCAAGTTGTTTTTCCTCCGAGAGATCATAAGCAAAAAATTCCTGCAGGCCTTTCGCCCACGGCCACTTCTTTCCCGCGAGCGCAACGAAGCGCGCGTCTTTGCTGAAATTTCCTTCATCAAAATTCGTGACGAAATCATATGCGGGGAAAGTTGCGAGCACGGCAAACTTGCGCGTGGCGAGATCATATTGGACGATTTTATTCGCGTCGAACCACAGGAGCAGGTTGGGTTCGTGCGGATGCCAGCGCGGCTGCGGGTCGGTTTGCGTTTTTTTGATGGGGAGCACGCCGAGATATGCGCCAGTGCGTGCATAGAGCTGCCAACGTCCGCCGCGTTCATAGATCAGAATTTTCGATTCGTCGGCATTGAAGGGGTTGAGCTTGGGATAATAGCAGATATAGCCCGTGCTCTTGTTTGCCGCCGTGTTGGTGAGGCGAACGAGGGTCGTGTTAAAAACCGGATCGCGGAAAGGAACGCCGACCGCAGGTTTGGCGAGTTTCGGTTCAGGTAGTGCCGCGTGGGAACGAATCAGCTCGAGGCTTTGCGCAGGACAGGTTTGAGCCAAACACCAAAGGCTGATTGTGACCAACAGCTTGGGCACAATGTGTTTGCCGTGGGGTCGAGTCACAGGCTTCCTTGCCGATGTGTTTATGAACAAAGCGTCGCTTGATATTTGAGCGCGGCGCCTTGCAAGTTGAATAGCCGTTTGCCGTGGCGAGACTTGTAGCGCCAACGTTGCACGTGCATTGGTCAATAGCAACATTCTTCTGTTTTAGCGGAAAGCGAATTTACGCGTTTCTGCGCTGCGGTACTTATATATGTAGCAAGAAAACCATCAAGGATAGAGCCTGCACCCTAACTGTGTGTGGGAGCCTTATCGTACAGGATTTGGGCCTGTAAGCTGGAGGCGCAATTTTCCCGCATGGCTGAGAGTGGGGGAGGATTGCGCCTTTTTTACGATATCATGCGACGAACATGAAAATGGCAGAAGTTTGGCGTGAGCGCAAATGGCTGGGGCGAGCGACCTACATGCTCTTGGCCGTGTTGGTGTTGCTCGGTCTCGGTCTGCGCTCATGGCGTCTCGGCAGCTTAAATTTTTGGGGAGATGAGGACATTACGGCGCTTGCGGTCAAGGGTATATTGGAGCATGGCTACCCGCAATTTCCTTCGGGCATGATTTATTTTCGCTCCATACTCACGACGTACGCCTCGGGTGCGAGCGCTGCGCTCTTCGGTTTGAATGAAACCGCGTTGCGTTTGCCGAGCGTGGGGTTTAGCCTCGCTACGATTGTGATTACGTTTTTCTTTGCGCAGCGGTTGTTTTCCGCGCAGGTGGGTTTGCTCGCCGCGTTCATTCTCGCCTTCTCGCATTGGGAATTGGAATTTGGCCGCCACGCGCGCATGTATGCGAGCTTTGCATTTTTTTACACGTTCGCGCTTTACGCCATCTATCGCGGCGTGTACGAAAACCGGCGCAAGTGGCTGGCGTTGAGCTTCATCGGTTCTTTGTGCGCCGTCTTCTCGCACGTGCTCGGCGGCACGCTGGGCTTGATCTATCTCGCCGCGGCGTTGCATCCTTCGCGCTCGCGTTTGGCGCGCATTCAACTCGTGAGCGTCGCGCTCGTGGTCATGCTCGCAGCGCACGCGGAATTTTGGCTCGTGCAATACGGTTTTCAAATTTCTGCCAAGTTGCAAAATCTTGAGCCGACTTCGCGCTCGTTGCAACTGGGGAGCGATTGGTTCGCGTTCTTGCTGCGCTTCTTTGGCGATGCGCTCTATCTGCAAACATGGAATCCGCCGCTGTTTTGGCTCGGCCTGTTTACGATGGGCTTCGTGTTTTGGTATCAACGCGCGGAGCCGCTGCACGCACGCCAATGGCTGCTGCCGATGAGCACGATGTTTTTGCTCTTGTTTCATCAAGTGCTGTGGGCCGTGCTCGTGCTCTGGTTTTATCTGCTCTGTCGCGGCAAGGGTTTTTACGGTTTGCAACGCCCGGTCGCGCGCTTGACCATTATCATGATCGTGCTGTTCGGCCTCTTTTGGACCATTCACGGCCTCTTTGCGGAAGCCAACGCCGGCATGACTTGGCTGGAGCGCTTGGTGGCGGTTTTAAAATTTCAAAGCGAGCGGCCGAAATTCTATTACATGGGCTTGCTGCGCGCTTTTCCTTTGATGGCTTTGATTGTCGGCGGCGGCTTGCTTTGGCTGTTTCATGCCAACACCGGCGAACGTTATTCCCCGGCAGTGCATTTTCTTTTGCTCGTGTTCACGCTGTCATTGGTCACCATCGGCTTTATCAAAACCGATTGGGTCGAGTATCGTTTGAATTTTCATCTCAACCCGCTTTTTGTGATTCTGTTTGCCGCGGTGTTCATAAAGTTGTTCGAGCGGTTTGCGCATTGGCAAAACTCGCTGGTAGTTCCACTGATGATGGGCGCGGTGTTGCTCACCTGCGAGCAAATTTATCCGATGCGCATTGCCAACGTCGTTGCGCGGGAATATGGCAGTCCGGTTGATGTGCGCACCGCGCCCGGCTCCCATCTCATGCTCATGCCCGATCATCAAGGCCCGGCGCAATTCGTGAAGCAACATGCCGCGCGCCATGATATTGTGATTGCGATGGATTGGCTGGAGCAGAGTTTTTATGGCGGAAGAATCGATTATTGGCTGCGCACAAAACATTATGCCGAACAATCCTATCAAACCCGGCACGAGTATTTTGATTTCTACACCAGCACGCAAGTCGTCTCAACCGTTGAAGGTTTGCAGCGCATCATTGCCGAACGCGGCGTGCGCAATGTCTGGCTGGTGACTGCTTCGCCGTATACTGAAATGCAATTGCACGTCTCGCAGGCCGTGTTGGATTATCTCGCGCAACTCGAAACGTGGCTGGTGTATCGCGGGCGCGATGACAAGTCGTTTGTTTATAAAATCGCCGGAAAGCGCGAATAGAGATTGATACAAAAGTGAAAGTTTGAGGGCACCGTGTTAAGCGCTAATGAAGTTTGGCACTCTTCTTCCGCGCGTAGGTGTCTTGACTTCTACTCTCATTTTCAATGAGTTTTGACAATCAAACTCATTAGAGCATAAAGGCTGTGGAGCGAGCGCATGCTGCGACGACGCAGAGCGTTACATGAATAGGACGGCAGGTGACCGAATGTTGTGGCAGAAGAACAAGCAGGCCAAGCCGAGCGGGCCATATCGTCTTCCGGGTTTAGAGCAATGGGTCGAGCGCAAGCAATATTTGTTTGAAACCCTTAACCCCGATTTGCGGCTCTTATATAAAAGATTGAACCGCATCACGCAAGGATGTTCCCCGATTTTACTGTGCGGCGAAAGCGGCAGCGGAAAAACCGTGCTTGCTTTGGCAATGCACCACGCGCGTTCAAACACGGCGCGTGCGCTGGTCGAGATCGCTTGCGATGCCGTGTCAGAAGCGGAATTGTCGCAACTCGTCATGCACAAACTGTGTGAGTTGCAAAAAGCAACCAACACCAATGGCAAAATCAATCATGCGCCCGCGGCTCCGCGCCATCTGACGCTACTTTTGAAAAATGTCGCCGCGCTCTCATCGGAGGCGCAGGGCACGATGTTGCGACTGTTGCAGGACAATGCCGCGCTCATGGCCGAGGCCACGCCCGTTGCCATGCGATTGATTGCCACCACGGCACAACCGCTCGCGCCCTTGGTGGAACAGGGAGAATTTCGGCAAGATTTGTATTATCGGCTCTCGACATATGAATTTGAATTACCGCCTTTGCGTAACCGTTTGGAAGACTTACCTGCGTTGTTGGATTGCTACCGCGCAAATGCCGCATGGCAACTCCGCTACAGCGAGGGCGCGCTGGAGCAACTTCGTGCGCACTCTTGGCCGGCGAACCTGCGCGAGTTGCATGAAACACTCACACGCACGCACAAGGCCTATCGCGACGAAATCATCGAACACTTTGAGCTGGCGCCGCATGAGACGCACGCCTATTTGAATGCGCGTCAAAATGGTTTGGGCCGCACCAGATTTACGGCAGAGAGCACTTTGGAAATTTCATCGGCATAAACGACAACACCTAAATCGCAACGGGGTAGGAGCGAGCCGCGCGCGAGAGGTATGAGGCTCGACCTTCATTCCATTACCCAATTGAGCACGGAGGCAACAACGTGGACTTTGAGAAATTACAAATTCGAGAGCATATACGCGTCGTTTACAAGCATCGCTGGTTGATTGTGCTCTGTACTATCTTCGTCACGATTCCGTTGGCGATTCTTTTGGTCTTTGCCAAAGCGGAATATGAGGCTTCGATTGCATTTGAAGTCGGCGACGACGCGATCAACAGCTTGCTCACTTCGGACATTGACGTCAGCCCGGATTTGTCCGTTGGCAATTACATGGACATTCTCGTCAGCCAAAGCTTTTTGCGACGCGTGGTGCGGGCCGTGAACTATGACAGTGCCACGGCGGCTTCCGGCACCATTGCGTTCAAGCCGGAAACGCAAGAGAATGCGGTTTTCGCGAAGATCAAGCACATGCTCGGCTTCACCGCGCCGAAAGTGAGCGCCGAAGATCAAACCATCATCGAACTGCTCAAGCATGTGCAAACCGAACATCGCGGCGGGCAGATGATTCGCGTGCTCGTGCAATCGGATCACCCTTCGGAATCCTATCTTTATGCCAAAACGATCGGCACAGAATTCATTCAGCTCAACTATGAAGTGATTCACGAGCGCATTCGCGTGTTGAATGAGTTTTATCACACCGAATTGAACAACTCTTATCAACGCCTGTTGGAAGCCGAAGGCCGCCTTGTCGATTATCGCCGCAAGCACAACCTCGCCTCTTCCAATCGTGAAACCGGCCGGCTCTCCGGCCGCGTGGAAACCTTGGAAAGCCAATTGGTGGAAATTTCCAGCCAACGCCGCTTGGTGGAAGGCCGCATGACGGCGCTCGATCAACAGTTGGCGAACATGAAGCGCAAGAACACCTCGCTCGCGCATTTGGAAGTGCAACGCCCGCGTATTGAAGAATTAAAAACACGCTTGCTGGAATTGCAGCAAGAATTAAACACGCAGACTGCGATCTACACGCCCAAACACAGCAAAGTCGTGGGCCTCAAGCGTGAAATTGAGGCGACTATTGAAGAGCTGCGGAGCATCACCGGCGGCCAAACCAGAGTTGCGACCAATGATTCCTCCAGCCTTGCGTGGCAAGAGTTGTACATCGAACGCCTGCTGCTCGAAGTGGAGATCAGCAGTTTGCGCGCGAAGGAAGAAGGCTTGCGCGCACTCGCCAATGATTATCGCGAACGCCTGCTTGATGAATTGCCCGAGCAGGAAAAAGATTTGCTCAAGCTGCAGCGCGAAGTGCAAGTCGCGCAAGATGCGTATCAAGCCGCATTGAGCACGAACGAAAAGCTTAAAAGTTTGCAGGCGGAACAAGCGCTCAATGTGAATATCGTCGACCAAGCCGAGCCGCCGTTGGATGCGCAACCGCGCAAACGCGGCTTGAAACTTCTCGTCGGCTTTTTCTTGGGCATTGCGTTGGGCGTTGCGCTCGCTTATTTCCGCGAAGCTTTTGATCGCTCGCTCAAAACCACGCGCGACGTGGAAACGAAGCTCAAGCTGCCGGTTGCCGGCGTGGTCGAAAATTTTGAAACATGGCAGCCGGGCGACAAAAAAAATGTCGGCGATGCCGCGGCAAAAAATTTAGTGCTCGTGCACGATCCGGATTCCGCCGAAGCCGAGAGCTTTTATGCTCTGCGCGCCAATCTTGAAGTCATTATGAAAGATATGCGCGATCTGCGCGTGCTTATGATCACCAGCCCCGGCCCCGGCGAGGGCAAATCCACCATCGCACAAAACCTCGCGGCCGCGTTTGCGCTCTACGGCAAGAAAACGGTTCTGTTGGATACGGACATTTATCATCCCACCACGGAAACGCGGCTCGGTTTGGAAGAAAATCGCGGTCTCACCAATTGGCTCGTGGGCGAAATCTCGCTTGAAGGTTTGCCCAGCAGCTTGGTGATGAACGGCAGCGCGCTGGATGTCATTCCCACCGGCAATCGGCGGGTGACGTTTCAAAAACTCGCGCATCAAACCAAGTTGCGCAGCCTACTCACGCGCATGCGCGAGCAATATGAAATCATCGTGATTGACGCGCCGCCCATCATTCCCGTTTCCGATCCGCTGTTGATCGCCTCGGAAACGGATCTGGTTCTGCTGGTGTTGGAAGCGGGCCGCACACAGTTTGAAGCGGCGCGGCAGGCCATCAAGCTGCTCCAAAAAACGCGGCCGCCTTATCTCGGTGCGATTCTCAACCGTTTCCGTTTGGAAGAAGAATACGGGCCGCGCAGTTTTCAAAAAGTGTATCGCCGCAATTATTATCGCGCCAAAGCGAAGCTCTCATGACCGCGCAACGGACCTCATACTACAAATATGCGCTTGCGTCCGCGCTTGTGGCCTGTGTGCTCGCTTTCGTCGTGGTGAAAGTGTCTGCGGGTTTGGCGCTCGGACTTTTGCTCGGCCTCATCATCACCGTCGTCGGCTTGGCGCGTTTCGAAGTGCTCATTCATGCGTTGATCATTTTGCTGCCGCTGCAATCGTGGATTCCTTATAGCTTGCAGCAGTTGGGCACGATGAATCCGTTCAACATGCTCTCCATGGTCATCTTCACCATTTGGCTGGTGAATGCCATCCTGCAGCGTGAACGCATCATCAATTTCAGTTGGATGAATTTCGTCATCGTGTGCTTCGTGCTTGTTTGCCTCGGCGGATTGATGACCAGCCTCGGCTTTGCCGGCAGCGAACATTGGGCGGAGCAACTCAATCCGCTTAAACGGTGGCTCAGCCCGATTCTGCTGTTCTTTCCCATTGCGAATACGCGCTTCTCACGTCCGGCCATCAAACGCTTGGTGCGCACGGCGTTGATCATGGTCGGCTTCGTCGCAGTGTTGACGATTAAAGATCTCAACGAGATTGGTTGGCACAACATCAGTTTGCGCACGCGCTTTGGCGGCGCATTTGGTTTTGGTGGAGAGAATGATCTCGCCGCCTTTTTTGTTTTTTACCCGGTCATCGCGCTGGCCATAGCTTTGTTTGAGCGAAAATTTCTTAGCCGCATGGTGTTGCTCGGCATTTTCACGCTTGCCATGCTGCCGCTGATTCTCTCGCTCTCGCGCGGCGCATATCTCGGCATCGTTGCCGCGCTCGCGGCCATCGGCCTTTTTCGGTATCGTTGGATGCTCGTGGTCTTGGTGATTGGTGTCGTGTTTTATGAAGCGTGGGCTCCCGGCATTGTGCAGCAACGTTTCGCGCGCACGATGGTGACGGCCAAAGCCAGCGACCTTGTCGGTGGTCGCGTGCCCGCGCCGAATGAAGAAGAGCGCAAACTCGAAACCAGCTCGGCGCAGCGCGTGCGCATTTGGCGCGGCGCCATGCGCATTATCGAAGACTATCCCGTGGGCGGCGTCGGCTATAATGTTTTTCAACAAGCCATTCCGCGCTATGCGAACATGGAGTGGGGCATGGATGCGCATAACATGTATCTGCGTATCGGCGCCGAAATGGGGCTGCTGGGCTTAGCCTCATTCTTGTCATTGCTCCTGGTTCCGGGCTGCACGATGTTGCGCGTCTATCACACCACCGGCGATCGTTTCCTGCGCGGTTGGATGTTGGGCGGCATGGCCAGCATTTGCGGCATTCTGGTCGTAAATGTTTTTGGCTCCCGCTTCACGCGTGAAGAATTAGTCGGCCTTTATTGGGTGTTGGTGGGTTTGACCTACGCCTACGTTTTTCTCCGGCGCGATAAACTGGAAGCTCGTAAACGCCTTTTGACTGAGCGCGGCGAGCAAACTTTTCAATTGGATTTTAAGCCGCGGCCCGCGGCTGTTATTCATGCGCCGAGCCGTCTTCGTTCCAATTAATATGTCGCAAAAAATCTCTGTCGTTTTTTTACTCGACAAACTTGCCTTTGGCGGCACGCCGCTGCAAGTGATGGAATTGGCGCTGCATCTTGATGATGAGAAATTTGCGCGGCAGTTTGTCGTGCTCGCTCAGATTGAGCCGGAGTTACAACAACGGTTGCAGCAACGCGGTATTGTGTGCCACTTCATTGGCCGCGGGCATTGGGTAGAATTTCAAGCTTGGCGTGAATTAAGCAAACTCTATCGCACGTTCAAAATGCTTCGCCCCGACATTATTCACGCCTTTCTGCCGACCAGCAACGTGCTGGGAGCAATGCTTGGCAAGTTGGCGCGCGTGCCCGTGCGCATATCGAGCCATCGCGATTTGGGCGGCTTCGACGGCGCCGGCATTACGCGCGTGAACAATTGGGTGGATCGGCATTGGGCGCAATGCGTCACGGCCAACTCTGAAGCGGTGAAACAAGCCGTGGTTGCGCGCGCCCGCTTGGCCGCACAAAACGTGCGCGTGCTTTATAACGGCGTGGATGTTGCGAAAATTCGCAACGCGAATCGCGGCGCTGCCAAGCGTATCGAACTCGGTTTCGCACAAAACGATTTGCTCTTTGCGATTGTCGCCAACATTCGCGCGGCCAAAGGCCATCGCGATGCGCTCGCAGCGTTTTTGCAAATTGCGCCACGTTTTCCCCATGCGCACTTGTTGCTCTGTGGCTATGTCGTCGACGCCCACGTACTTCACGAATTGCACAGTATGGTTGCCGCGGCGCGCGCCGAGCGGCAAGTTCATTTTATGGATTCGAGAAAGGACATACCCGAAATCATGCATGCCCTCGAGGTGTTGATCGCGCCTTCGCATTCAGAAGGATTTTCCAATGCGATTCTCGAAGCCATGACCGCGGGCAAACCTGTTGTTGCCTCTGCGGTCGGCGGCAATTGCGAACAGATCGTGCATCAACAAACGGGTTATCTTTTTCCGCGCGGCGAAGAACAAACGCTCGCGCGCTATTTAGAAAACTTGGCCGCTTCCGCCGAAAAGCGCGAGGCGATGGGAGCCGCGGCCGCGGCGCGCATCGATGAAATGTTTAGTGTGCGGGCCATGACGGCCGCACATGAGAAGCTGTATGAGGATTTGATGAGACGCGGGAATAAAAAGAAGCAATGAGCAAAACGCTACGCGGGTTCCTACGCCAATCCTCGCACTATTCAGTCGGCCAAGTTCTTATTCTCTTCGCGTCGTTGATTTCGTTTCCCGTTCTCACGCGCGTGTTCTCTTTGGCCGAATACGGCACGATGAGTTTGATCTCCAACACCGTGCTCATCGTGACCGCGGTGGCCAAAGCCGGCCTGCAAAACAGCATTGTGCGCTTTCACGACGAGTATGCGCGCGGCGAGCAAAAAGAGCGCTACGAAAGCTATCTTGCTTCATTGCTGCTCGGCGGGCTTTCGTTGGCAATGGTCATCGCCGCGGTGTGGGCGCTCGGCACCATGGTCGTCGATAACTTGATTGACGCGCATGAAATGACTTTTGCGTTGTTGCTCGTCAGCAGCGGCATGGTTTTCCTGCGCTCCGCGGAAAGTTTATTGCTCGGCTTTTTGCGCGCCGAGCAGGAGACGCTCGCGCTGAATAGCTATCGCGTCCTCGTGCGTTACCTTTTGCTCGGCACCATGGTGCTCTTTCTCTTTGCGATTTCCAAATCGCTCATGAGTTTTTATGTGTCGCAAGTCGTGGCCATGCTCCTCGGCTTGAGCGCGCTCGCGTGGTGGCGCTTTCGCCAGCACTGGCCGCGCTTCCGCGCCTTTTCGCGTGAAATTTTTCAGCCGGCGCTGCACTACGGTTTTCCGCTTATCGGCTTCGAGCTGGTGTCGATGCTGCTCAACTACGTCGATCGTTACTGTCTGCAATATTACCTCGGCGCTTCCGATGTCGGGCTTTACAGTGCGGCCTACAATCTCTCCGATTATGTGAAAGACGTGGTCGTCATGCCGCTCGCGAGTGCAGTCACGCCGATTTACATGCGCCTGTGGGCAACGAAAGGCCAGGACGCGACGCGAAAGTTTTTGCAAAACGCGCTGCGCACGTACACACTCTTTGCCATTCCGCTCGTGCTCGGTTTCGCAGCGGACGGCAAAACGCTGTTGCATTTGATTGCCTCGGAAAAGTTTTCCGAAGGCCAGGTCATCGTGCCGTGGCTCATTGCGGCATTGATGGTCAACGGTGCTGTGCCGATTCTTGCGGCGAGTCTGTACATCCAAAAGCGCACGAACCTGCTCGTTGCGTTTTTGGGAATCACGACGGTGCTCAACCTCATTGGAAATCTCATACTCATTCCGCGCTATGGCATTTTGGGCGCGGCCATCGCGAAGCTGTTTAGCTATATTTTGCTCGTGACGCTGGTCACGGTGCCGACGTATCGTTTTCTGCGCTTCAAAATGCCGTGGCGCGAGATGGCGAAATATGCGCTCATGGGCCTGATCATGTACGCGGCGATTTCTTTTATCACCGTGAAAAATCCTTTCCTCGAGCTTGCCACGGACTTGGGGCTGGGGCTTGTAATTTATGCTGCGCTCGTCGCAACCACCGACGGCAAAGTTCTAGAGAATGTCAAAGATTCCATCAATCGCGTGACCTGAGGCGCTTATGAGCACAACTGTTTCACCAGGCCCAACCTCACGGCGGCTCGCGTTTTTGGTTTCGCAGTTTCCGTGCTTCGACGAAATGTTCATCCTGCGCGAAATGTCCGCGCTCGCCGAAGCCGGTTTCGATTATGACCTGCACGCGGTCAAAGCTTCGCATGAGCACGTCGTGCAAGCGCAGGCGCAAAAACTATTGCCGCGCGCGCATTATTTGCCGTTCTGTTTCTTCGGCAAAGTTTGGCAGGCGCAGATTTATTTTTTGATGCGCCAGCCGCTGCGCTACGTGAGCACGTTGTTGCTGCTCGCCTTTGAAATGTGGCGCAAGCCTGTGAGTCTGCTCAAAAGCCTCATGCTCTTTCCCAAAGCACTCGGGTACGCGCGCATGGTGCAACAGCGCGGCGTTGTTCATCTGCACGCCTTTTGGGCGACTTTTCCGGCAACGATGGCGTGGATTATTCAACGCTTCACGGGTTTGTCTTACAGTCTCTCCGCGCATGCGCATGACATTTACGAAGACGACAGCATGCTCGCGCGCAAGATTCGTTGCGCCACATTTGTCATGACCTGCACGGATTATAATCGCGAGCACCTCTCTCGACTCGTGCCGGAAAAACGCGAGGCCATCAAACTCATCTATCACGGGCTTGAGCTTAAAAAGTTTTATGACGACGCTGCCGCGCGCGTTGCGCAGCATGACAAGCTGCGCATTCTTTCGATTGGCACTTTCTATAAGACCAAAGGCTTTGATACGCTCCTCGCGGCTTGTGCTTTGTTAAAAAAACAAAGCTTTGCTTTTGAATGCAAAATCGTGGGCGACGGCCCGGAGCGGGAGAATCTGCAGGCTTTGATTGCACAACACGATTTGCAAAAAGAAGTACAATTGCTCGGTTACCTCAAACAGGAAGAACTGCGCCCGCTGCGCTTATGGGCAAGTGTGTTTATTCTTCTGCCAAGACCCTACCTCCATTGGGGCATTCCCAATGTTTTTATCGAATCCCTCGCCGCGCGTCTGCCCGTGATTGCGACGCCGTTGAATGCGATCAATGAACTCATTCAACCGGAGCACACCGGCACGATCGTACCGTGCGATGATCCCACGGCTGCGGCTGCCGCATTGCGCGAGGTTCATGAAAATTCGCAGCGCCACGCAACCATGGCTCTTGCCGGACAAAAGCTCGTCGCTGAAAAATTCGACGCGCAGCACACCACACGGCAAGTGCTCAATATGTTTGCCGAAACATTGGCGCTAAAAAGATAAACGAGGTGGGTTATGAAAACCGCAATGGCTCAAAAGAAAAATTTTATGAGCACCGCATCAATGATTCCCCCCTTGAGGGGGTCCATGGGGGTGTTTGCGATGCCGCAAAAATTTTCAAATTTCATTACCCGAGAAAGCGACACCCCCCTGCCCCCCTCAAGGGGGGAATTATCAGAGCAGGGGGCAATTCCCCCCTTGAGGGGGGCCAGGGGGGTGTTTTCAACGCCGCGAAAATTTTCAAATTTTATTACCCGAGTAAGCGACACCTCCCTGCGGTACTCAAGGGGCGAATTGTACTCTGCATGCACCATCACCATGCTTTGCTTCCTCCTGCTCGCGCAATCACTCTTCGCGCAACAGCCGCAGCTTGCAAGCAGCGTGATTGATACGCTCGCCACCGAGCATGAAGTGGTGAGTGTGAATGATCGCCGTCGCGTTGCGCCGTGCGCCATTGCAACGAGCGTCGTCGCAAACAATTCTTCGACAACGACAAGCGGGCTGCGATTGAAAAACGTGCCGCTTTACGGCGTCTATGAAATTCTCTTCTCCGGTGCGGCGAGCGCAGAGCAAACTTATCGCAACGCCGCGAGTGTGAAAGTTACGTTTACCGGCGCAACCGGCGAAGCGATGGGCAAGACTCGTACGGTCTATGCGTTTTGGGACGGCAAGCAAAATTATCGCGCGCGTTTCATGCCCGAGGCGTTCGGCGATTGGTGCTGGCTCTCTTCTTCGAATGACTACAATCTTGACGGCTACGCCGGCGGCTTGCGGTGCGTGGAGCGTTTGCCGAGCGAGCACGTTTCATACAATGGCCACCTCGTAACTTCGCAGAAGTTCCCCTACACCTTCGCGCACACCGAGGGCACGCCCTTTCTACTCCTCGGCGACACGCAATGGTCACTCGCAAGCGAGGCGCTCACCTGGCCGACTGAATTTCAAACTTACGTCGCGGCGCGCGCGCAGCAAGGCTTCAATTATGTGCAAGGCCGCGCGTTCTCGATCACACCGAGCGGCAACGAGCGCAACGAAGGCGGCCCGGCATTTTTCGCGAACAACGTTGACAGCCTGAATCCCGCGTATTGGCAAGCGCTGGAGCAACGCATTGCGTATCTCAACAGCAAAGGCCTCGTGGTGGGATTGGCGCTCGGCTGGCCTGGTGAAACGTGGCCGCTCTTTATTACCTCAAAGCAGATCGAGCGCTATCTCGCGCACATGGTGAATCGCTACGCGGCATACAATGTTGTATGGATCACCTCGGGCGAGTATGAAAAAGGCGCGCCGATTACGGGCCATGCGTTTATCGGGCAATGGCTCAAAGCGAATGATCCGTATCAGCACGTCATCACCACGCACACGCTCGATACCAGCGCGGATGATTTCGGCGGCGCGAATTGGCAAACGGCGATTCATCAACAAAGCACCAATCTCGCGTTGATTACGAGCGATCGTCGTTTCAACAAGCCCGTGCTCAATAGCGGTTTCGGTTTCGAAGGCAAACAAACCGCGGACGAGTTGCGCAAAGACATTTGGCAAATCATGCTGCGCGGCGGCTTTTTTGTTTATGGCAACACGCTCACTTCAAACTACGACGCCGTGCTCACGCCGGAGAACTTGTCTTCCAAAGGCGCGAGCTACGTGACGTACTTGAATGACTTTTGGACCAACAACGGCAAGTATCAAATTGCTTGGTCGCGCTTCACGCAGTTTGAAGACCTGGGCAACGCGCGCTGGCTTGCCGGCACGCCGGGGGTGGAGTATGTCGTTTATTCGGAGCCGCGCGAGGCCTTTCAAATCACTTTGAACGAAGGCAAGAGCAAGCTCGAAGGCGATTGGTTTGAAACGCGCGCGGGCCGTTGGCGCACGAAAATTTCCGGCATCACCACTGCGCCGATCACCCTCAGCCCGCCAAACGGCGGCTGCGTCGCGTACTTCACGGTGAAGAAAGATTCCACGCCGCCCGTCATTTCGAATCTCAAGATCAGCAACATCACCGCGAACGAGGCGACGATTTCATGGAGCACGAACGAGATTGCGACTTCGGAGATACAATACGGCGTGAACAACACGTTGCAAAAAACGTTGCGTGACACGAACTATGTGACCACGCATCAATTCACGTTGAGCAATCTCACGCCGAAGACGAAGTATCGCGTGCGCGTAAAAGGCCGCGATGTGTTGGGCAATCTCAGCGTCGGCCGCGACACGAGCTTCACCACGGGCCCGGAAGTGTTTTCCGTATTCGACGATTTCAACCGCAGCCAGATTGGTTCAAATTGGACTTTCGACGGTGCGTATTGGCACATCGAAGACAATGAGTTGGACGTGACCGCGAACGCGCAAGGCGGCTGGCGCTATCTCGCAGTGTATAACAAACTGCGCAACGACAACAGCACACAGATCATCGAGCTGAGTTATCGCTGGGGCAAACGCGCGGATGCGGGTGGCGTGCGCGAAGGCGCTGCGGCATTGATGCTCGACGGCAACAACACGAGCGCGAGCGGCTATTGGCTCTGGCATCGTTACGGCCACGTGTGGCTCTGGGCGATCAACAATGGTTCGTATGAAGGCGCGAAAGATTTGGATCGCCGGCCCGGCTTGAGCGATCCCAAAGCCGGCGATTTGATCACGATTAAAATTCGGCAGGAGCCAAACGGAAATTTTTTTGATTACTACATCAACGGCAAGTTCGCGGCGACCGCAGTGGATAGCACGAAGCTGTTTCCCAAGTCGAACGTGTGGTACACCGGCTTCTTTCGTTATGGGCAAGAGATCTTTAATCAAACCGATGATTTTGAGTTGAAGTATATCAAGCCCTCGGGAAATGAGAATGCGAACGAGCCGGGCCCGAATGAACACGCGACAGGAGTCGCGCAGCACGCTGCGACGACCTTGCCGCAAGCTTTCGCGTTGTCGAGTTATCCCAATCCGTTGTTTGCGCATGCGCCGAGCATGCGCGTACGCTTCGAATTGCCGGAACGCGCGGAAGTGAGTCTGCACATGCTTGATCTCAGCGGCAGAGTGGTGCGCACGCTGGCAGAGGGCGAACACGCCGCGGGTGTTCATCAACAAAATTGGCAAGCGCTTGATACGCATAAAAATCGCATTGCGCGCGGCACATACTTTCTGCGCATGCGTTATCGCAGCGCGAATGCAGCGAGTTGGTCACAAATGGTGCGCAAAGTTTTGGTGCTGCCGTGAAGCGCGTCGATGATTCCCCCCTTGAGGGGAGTGTTGGTTGTGACGTAAAAAATGTGCGCACCGTTATTGATACAGAGCACCCCCCCCTTAATCCCCCCTCAAGGGGGGACTCGTATCATTCCCCCCTTGAGGGGGGCCAGGGGGGTGTTGCTCAGAATCGTGAAGAGATGAAGGCCAGCAAGCTGCTCAATGACACCCCCCTAGCCCCCCTCAAGGGGGGAATGATTGAGCGCAGGCTCAAAGTTTTGCACGTGATCGAAGACCTTGAAAACGGCGGCGCAGAGCGCGTGTTAATCAATCTCGCGCTCGGGTTGGATAAACAAAAATTCGAAGTCGCGGTGTGTTGCCTCACGCGCAAAGGCCGCATGGCGAGCGAGTTGGAGGAGCAGGGGATTGCGGTGCATGTGATGCACAAGAAGCCGGGCTTCGATCTCGCACTCGTGTGGCGCTTGCGCAGTTTGATGCGCAAGCTGCAAATCCACATTGTACATTGCCACGTGTTCACGGCCAATCTGTGGGGCAGGCTCGCCGCAGTGTTGGCGCGCGTGCCGGTGATCATCACGCATGAGCATTCGAGCTTCACGATGGACAGTCCGCGCCGCTTGCGTATGGAGCAATGGCTCATGTGCTACACCACGCAAGCGCTCGCAGTTTCAGAAGAATTGCGACAACGCCTCATCACGCCAGGCCGTTTGCCCGAGAAAAAGATTATTGCGCTGCACAACGGTTTGAAATTCTCGCGTAAAGCGGATGCGCAAAAGTGCGAGCGCTTGCGCCAAGAGTATGATCTCGCGCGGTTTTCATTGCTCATTGGCGCTGTCGGCCGCTTGGAGTATCGCAAAAATTATCCGCTCCTGCTCGAGGCTTTCGCGCGTGTGCGCAGACAACTTTCACAAACGGGTTTGCTCTTCATCGGCGCAGGCCCGGAAGAAGAGAAGCTGCGGCAACAAGCGCGTGCGTTGGGCATCGCGGAGCATGTGGTATTCGCGGGTTATCACAAAGACGTGGCAGCGTGGCTCGGATTGATGCATGTCTTTTGCTCTTCTTCGCAAACCGAAGGCATTTCGATGGCGATCTTAGAGGCCATGGCCGCGGGTGTGCCCGTGGTGGCCACGCGCGTCGGCGGCAATCCTGAAATTATTCCTTCGCGCGAGTTTGGAGTTTTGACGCCGAGCAACGACGCCGATGCGTTGGCACAAGCGCTCGTTGAAATGTTGCAGCAACGCGAGACCGCGCAACGCATCGCGCAAAAAGGGAAGGAGCGCGTGCTCCAATATTTTAGCGAAGCGCAAATGCTCGCGCGCGTGGAAGAGTTGTATTTAAAATGGAGCGAAAGCGTTTGGGAGTGAAGGCTTTTGGAGTGATGGAGTTGTGGATTGCTGGATTGATGGAGTTTTGGAGTTTTGGAGTCTTGGAGTCTTGGAGTCTTGGAGTCTTGGAGTCTTGGAGTTGTGGATTGATGGATTGATAGACGTGATGCCTTCATCGTAGATCCTTCACCAATCCACTACTCCATCAATCCAACACTCCATTACTCCACCAATCCAACGCTCCACGACTCCACCAATCGAATTTTTTACCGCACTCTTGCGCAGACGACATGGTTTTGATGTATCATAATATTGCCAGCGGCGAGCAACAGATCGACTTTGCCGAATGGCAGCCGGCTTATGATGTGAGCTTGGAGCAGTTCGCAGCGCATCTGCAAGTGCTGCGCGCGCATGTCGCAACTTTGGAGCGTTTGCATCTCACCTTCGACGACGGCTACGCGAGCTTGGCGCGCACGGTTTGGCCGCTCTTGGAAAACGCGCGCATGCGCTGCACATGCTTCGTGACGACTTCGACCCTCGGCAAGCGCGGCATGTTACGTCGCGAAGAAATCGCGGCTTTGGCAAAAGCCGGAGCGCATTTCGGCACGCATTCGCATTCGCACACTTTTCTCGCGCAGCTCACGCGCGCGCAGATGGAGCGCGAAGTGCTCGCGCCGCAAAAAATACTCGCGGAGATCCTCGGCGAAGAAGTGACGACGCTCTCGCTTCCCGGCGGCAGATATGACGCGGCGTTGGTGGAATATGCTTATGCCTGCGGCTATCGCGAAATTTACACCTCGATTCCGGGCAACGAGGCGATCACGTTGCCGCAGTATCCGGAGCTTCGGCTTTGGCCGCGCTGGGTGATTACTCGGCAAACCGCGTTGGCCGAGGTCGAAAAAATTGCGCGCGAAGATCGTTGGTTTCTCGCGCAAAACCGCGCGCGACATCGCTTGGGCAAAGTCAGCAAGCGTATGCTCGGCAATCGCGGCTATCACATGCTTTGGCAAAATTTTCAGTACCTCAAAAATTCTTTCCGCAACGGAAGGGCTACCTCATGAAAAAAATGTTGTCTCTCGTTTGGGCTGGTGTCGGGTTGTGGCTGGGCAGCGCATTCGCACAGGTTGATTCGCTCGCGCTGCATTCCGCGGAGCCGTTGAACAAGGCGACGTATCGCGTGGGACCGGGCGACGTGCTGCAAATCAACGCCGGGCCCGGCGCGGCGCGCAATGAAGGCTTTGTGCGCACGGAGCCGATTGGGCCGGACGGCCGCATCTCATTCGATCTCGTCGGCGCCATCTACGTCGAAAATAAAACGAGCGATGAGATCGATGCGTTGCTCACGAAGCTGATGAGCGAATATATCATCGATGTGGAAGTCACGGTGGTTATCGCTTCGTATGAAGCGCGGCGCGTGTTCGTCTTGGGCGAGGTGGGCGCGCCGGGAAAATACATCATCAACAAGAACATGACGATCATGGATGCGATTACCGAAGCCGGAAGCCCGACGAAGAAAGCGAGCATGGCGAAGGTGAAACTCTTCCGCAGCAACTCCACCGAGCAAACGCAGCAAATCGTCAAAGTGAACTTGAAGAAGTTGATGGAGAACGGTGCGCTCGATCGCAATCTCATGCTCCATGACGGCGACGTGATTGTCGTGCCGCCCGATCGTCTTTCGAAATGGGGCTATGCGTTCGAAAAAGTTTTGCGCCCGATTCAGCCGCTGATCTACATCGGCGTGATCACGGGTTTGTGGAAGATTGTCAATTGATGGATTGATGGAATGGTGGGTTGGTGGATTGGTGGATTGGTGGATTGATGGAGTAGTGGAGTTTCATAACTCCAACAATCCAATATTCCATCAATCCATCGTTTCATTCCTCCTGAGTTACGGCTACACACGGAACGGTGGCCCATGTGAGCGTTGATCATATTTGGAAAACGTCCTATGGCTCTGTTCTGGCAAATCGTCGTTTGGCTGTGCCTGGGAACCTTGTGTTACACTTTCATCGGCTATCCTCTGCTCGTCTTCGTGCTTGCGCACGTGCGCGCTTGGTTTGCGCGCGCGGATGCGAAGCCTTCCTCTCCTTTCTCCAATGAACATGAAAACTGGCCAACGGTCAGTTTCCTCATTCTTGCTTACAACGAAGAGCGCGTGATTCGCAAGAAAGTGGAAAACACTTTGGATTTGGATTATCCGCGCGACCGGCTCAAGATCGTCGTGGCCTCCGACGGCTCCACGGATCAAACCAACGCGATGTTGCAGTGCTATGGCGCGCATGAAATCAAATTCATGCCGCTCACGCCGCGGCGCGGCAAGACCACGGTGCTCAATGAAGTCATCCCGCAACTGGGCGGCGACATCGTGGTGCTCTCCGATGCTTCGGGCTTGGTGCGGCCGGATGCTTTGAAAAAGTTGATTCGCCATTTTCAAAACCAGGAAGTGGGCTGCGTTTCCGGCGTGTATAGTTTTGATACGGATGATGAATCGTTGCGCAGCGCCACGGAGAAGCTCTACTGGCTCTACGAAACGTTTTTGAAAAAGTATGAGAGCCGCGTGCATTCGACCATCGGCGCGCACGGCGCGTTGTACGGCTTTCGCCGCGAGCTGTTCAAACCGTTGCACAAGAAGACGATCAACGACGATTTTATTTTGCCCATGCGCATTGTGCAGGAGGGCTATCGCGTGCAATATGAGCCGGAAGCCGTCGTGATTGAGGATGAATCGACGACGCTCAACGGCGAGTTCAATCGCCGCATTCGTATCAACGTGGGCAATTTTCAACAGATTTACATGCTGCGCAGCTTGTGCAACCCCATGCGCGGGATCGTGGCGTTGCAATTCGTCTCGCATAAAGTGCTGCGCCTCGCCAGCCCATTCTTCATTTTGACTTTGCCGCTGGCCTGCCTGCTTGCGCCCGGGACGTTTTATCTGCTGTTGCTCGATCTCCAAATTGCCTTTTATCTCGCCGGTTTTTTCGGCGTGGTGCAAGAGTATTTCGGCTTGCGCATTCGTTATCTCTACCTGCCGTTTTATTTTTTGATGGGCAACGTTTCCACGGTCTTCGGCTTCGTGCGCTTCGTGTTGCGCAAGCAATCGATTTTGTGGAAGCGCGTGTGAAGATGGTTTTACAGCGCGGCTCACTTGAAAATATCACTTAGGTGACGGGATGCCATCGCTTTGAAGTCAGTTCGTTTGAAAAGATAAAGGTCAGGTAAACAAGCAAAGATGACACGTCGGGGGAGCAGCGACGCAACAAAAAAATGTGCTTCAATTTTGCATTCGAGACGACCACAACGTCTGCTTGAGGCCGAAGCCTCGGGCTAGCTGATGAAAGCGATCAAAAGATCGCTCGGCAGGTTTGCCGACTTCAGAGGGCTTTCTTCTGCTAACTTGAAACTTCAGCCTCTGCCCCATGTAACATTTCCCTGCCCGCATCTTCACTTCCCCGCCTTAGCCGCTATAGTATCTAGGTTTTAGAACAGGGAAGCTCCTCTACGTTTTGCTTCAAGCATGAAGCGCCGGCAATTTTTACCTCTCACCTTTACTGATTCCAATTCTCCCACGCTTTGCCACGCTCAGAATATAGATTGAGGAATACGTCTATGCGTCCGCGAATTATGTTTGGCTGCCTTGCCATTATGTTGAGCTTCGCTCTGCCTACCTTCGCGCAATTGCGCTATGGCCCTTACATTCAAAACACGGCGCATGACCGCGCCACAGTGATCTGGTACACGCCCACGATCACGACCGGCATTTTGCGCTATGGCCCGGCGCCCGGCAATTGGCAAAATGAAATCACGGTTGCGGCCGACTCCGCGCATTTTGTGGAAGTGACCGGACTCGCGGCAGACCGACGCTATTACTATGAAGTCGCCAGCCCGACCACGGTTTATGCGAGTGGCGCGGAATATTACTTCGACACGCATCCTGAAATCGGCTGTACCAAGCCTTTCACGTTTGCCGCGTTCGGCGACATCGGCATGTTGGAGCAGGTGCAGTTCGACGTGGCCGCACGTTTAAAAACCGAAAGCCACTCGCGCGATTTCAGCGTGCTCCTGGGCGATATTGTCTACAGCAGCGGCGCGCGCGTCGATTATAAACCGAAATATTTTGACGTGTATCAAGACATGCTGCGCCACGAGGCGTGGTGGGGTTGCTTGGGCAATCACGATATTCGCGACAACGGCGGGCTTGCTTATTTCGAATTCTTCGTCACGCCCGCGAACAATCCCTATAATCGCGAGCATTTTTATTCTTTCGATTACGGCAGCGCGCATTTTGTCGTGATCGACAACGAGCTGCACCTTGAAGGCGCGGCGCGCACGGAGCAACTCAATTGGATTCGCGCGGACTTGCAGGACGCGATCAATCGCGGGCAGCGCTGGCTCATTGCGTTTTGGCATGAAGCGCCCTACTCCGGCGGCACGCACAGCGGCGACGGTTTTGCGAAAACGAATTTCATTCCGATCATGGATCAGTTCGGCGTTGATCTCGTGCTCAGCGGCCACTCGCACGTGTTGGAGCGTACCTTTCCGATGGTCAATCATGGCGTGATCAACACGCATCCGAATCAGTATACGAAGAACGGCCATCAACCCGGCACGGTTTACATCGTGTCCGGCGCGGGCGGCGAAGAAGAAGACTTGGAGATACCCGGCCTTGCGGAGATGGCGTTTCAACGCGGCGCCACCGGCGGTTATGCGGTGATCACGATCAATCAAGACACGTTGAGCGGGCATTTCATGACCAAGAGCGGCGATAAGCTTGACCCGTATCGCATCATCAAAACGGGTTTGCCGCCGGCAGCAAAACAGCCCGTGCTCACGAGCATCGGCAATCTCATACTGGCAGAAGGCGACACGAGCACGCACTTGCTCAACGCGACGATTGCCGATCAAAGCAGCCCGACCACGATGACGCTGACGGGCTTGCCGGGGTTTGCAACTTTCACCGACCTGGGCAACGGGCAAGGCCGGCTTGCGCTCGCGCCGAATTTTTATCAAAGCGGCGTTTATAACAATATCAAACTCACCGTAGAAAATAGCTGCGCGGTTTCTTCGAAAATATTTTCGATCACGGTGCATGAAGTTACGGACCCGCCCACGCTGCAAGCCGTCGGCAATCACACGATGGACGAAGCGGCAACGCTTGCGCTCACGCTCACGGCTGCTGATCCCAACAATGATGCACTCACCTTCTCCGTGAATCCGTTGCCCGCATTTGCCACGCTCACGCCGCTGACGAGCAACACGGCGCAGCTTACGTTCGCGCCGAATTATCGGCAAGACGGCGTGTATGCTTTTGTGATCTCCGTTACCGACGGGCATGCGTGGGCCACGGAGCACATCACGCTCACGGTGCATGATCTCAACCGCGCGCCGCGCATTGACAGCCTCAAGGCAATGCCGAACCCGCTTGGCGACGACGCCACCGCGGGGCTGCACCTTTTCGCAAGCGATGCGGATCCGGGCGATGTGCTCTCGTTCTCATGGAATGCGAGCGCAGGCACGATCACCGGCAGCGGCGCGAACGTCACGTTTGTTCCGCCGCTTGTTGCGGATACCAGCCTCGTACCGATTATAGTTGAAGCGAACGACGGCGTGGGCGGCGCTGCGTTTGACACGCTCTTTGTGCAAGTCTATCACGTGAATCGCATGCCCGTCGCGCGTGCGGGCTCAGATCAATTCGTGACGGAAGGCGACACGGTGCGTTTGAGCGCCGCAGCTTCGAGTGATTTCGATTCGCAGCCGTTGCAATATCTTTGGCGGCAACTCACCGGCGTTGCGGTTGCGTTTTCGGATTCGCAAAGTGTGCAGCCTTTCTTCATTGCGCCTCGGCCCGCAGGCGAAGCGAATTTTGCGTTCGCGTTGACGGTGCATGACGGCGAAAGCGCAAGTGCGCCCGATACCATGCAGGTGTTGATCAACTCCAAACCGGTTTTGCCCAATGGCATCGTCGCTGCGCGCGATACCGTGTATGATGACGCAACGTTGCCGCTTGACGCAAACGCGAGCGACGCGGACAACGATGCGCTCACGTGGCAATGGCACACCACGCTCGACACGCTCGTGGGTAACGGCGCAAACGTCACGTTTCATCCGCCGATTGTCACTGCGCCCACGCCGGTATTGCTCACGGTTGCAATCAGCGACGGCCGCGGCGGGCTTACGCGCGACAGTCTCGCCGTGCTCGTGTTGCACGCCAATCGCACGCCGATTGCGCGCGCGGGCGCGGAGCAATTCGTGAGTGAGGGCGACACCGTGCGTTTGAATGCTGCGGCATCGAGTGATTTTGAGTCGCAGCCGTCGCAATATCTTTGGCGGCAACTCACCGGCGTGAATGTCGCGCTGGTGGATTCGCAAAGCGCGCGGCCATACTTCATCGCGCCGCGACCGGAGAGCGAAAAAGTTTTTCGCTTCGAGCTGATTGTGAACGACGGCATCATAAACAGCGCGCCGGACACGGTTGCCATCGCGATCAACACGTTGCCGGACCTCATCAACGGCATCATCGCTGCGCATGATACGATTCCCGACACGACCACTCTGGCATTGCACGCAAACGCGAGCGACGCGGACGGCGACTCGCTGACGTTGAATTGGACGACGACACACGGCTCGCTCACGGGCACGGGCGCGAATGTTTTATTCGCGCCGCCTATTTTGCAAGACACCGCGCGCGTAACGATCACTCTCAACGTGCAAGACGGCCGCGGCGGTGTGCGAAACGCGACGCGCGAAGTGGTCGTGTTTCATGTCAATCGCATTCCCGTTGCGCATGCGGGCGCGGATCAAAACACCAGCGAAGGCAAAGTGGTCAATCTCAACGGCCATCGCTCAAGCGATGCTGACGAGCAAACGATGAGCTTTCACTGGCGGCAACTCACGGGCATTCCCGTAACGCTGCAAAACGCGCAGACCGGCCATCCCAAGTTTGTTGCTCCGCGACCCGACAGCGTCGCGAATTATCTTTTTGAATTGGTCGTCAATGACGGCATGGCGAACAGCGCGCCCGACACGGTGAAAATCAATATCAATGCGCTGCCGCTTGCCAATGCCGGAGCCGAGCAATTCGTTTCCGAAGGCGCGAGCGTTGCGCTTGACGGCAGCGCTTCGAATGATTGGGAAGGGCAGCCGCTGCAATATCGTTGGCGGCAACTCACGGGCGTTGCAGTTGCGTTGTCGGATTCGCAAGCCGTCGCTCCGAGTTTTGTTGCGCCGCGTCCGCAGAATGGCGTGTTCAATTTTCAATTTGCATTGGTAGTGAATGACGGCCGCGATGCGAGCACGCCCGACACAATGAGCGTGTTGATCAATGCGCTCCCGCTTGCTAACGCGGGCGCGGAGCAATTCGTCACTGAGGGCGATTCGGTTGCGCTCAATGGATCGGCTTCGAGCGATCTCGAAGGTCATGCGCTCACGTTTCGTTGGCGACAATTGAGCGGAACCGCGATTACACTCTCAGACTCGCAAGCTGTTCAGCCGTTCTTTTTTGCGCCTTTGCCAAATGGCGAATCGAACTTTGCGTTCGAGTTGGTGGTGAATGACGGCATCATCGACAGCAAGCCCGACACAGTGCAGGTGCGCATCAACACCAAGCCGGTGATTGCGAACGGCATCGAGGCCGCGAGCGATTCGCTCGGCGATGACGCCACGCTCGCGCTCGCAGCACAAGCAACGGACGCAGATAATGATTCGCTCTTGTTTCATTGGAGCGCGAGCCTCGGCACGATCACGGGCAATGGTGCGAACGTGCTCTTCACTCCTCCGCCGGTGAGCGCGCCGGAGTTTGCGCTGGTGACGCTCGCCGTGAGCGATGGCAAAGGCGGCAGCGTGCGCGATAGTTTACGTTTGCGCATTACGCATCCGAATCGTTTGCCGGTTGCACGCGCGGGCGCGGATCAATTCGTCACTGAGGGCGACTCGATTGTGCTCGATGCGAGCGCTTCGAGTGACTTTGAAAACAGCGCGCTCTCTTATCTTTGGCGGCAATTGAACGGCGAAGCGATTGCGCTTTCGGATTCGCAAGTCGCGCAGCCTTTCTTTATCGCTCCGTCTTCTCCTCAAACCAAAAGCTTTGCTTTTGCTTTAATGGTGCATGACGGGCTTGATCAAAGCGCGCCGGATACGGTGGTGATCACAATCAACCGCGCGCCGCTTATTCTCGGCGGCATCCATGCGAGCCGCGATTCCGTGGGTGATGACGCGACGCTTGCGCTCAATGCGAACGTGAGTGATGCGGACGGCGACTCGCTCGCCTATGTTTGGTCCACCAATTTCGGCACGCTCGCCGGCGCAGGTGCGAACGTGACTTTTACGCCGCCGTTGGTGACGCATGATTCCACTGCGCGCATTGCTTTGCAAGTTTCCGACGGCAATGGCGGCATGGCAAACGCGCAGCGCGATGTGCTCGTGTATCATGTGAATCGTTTGCCCGTTGCCGTCGCAGGCGCGGAGCAATTCGTCACCGAGGGCGACTCGGTGTTTCTCGATGCGAGCGCTTCGCATGATTTTGAAAACAGTGCGCTCGCTTATCTTTGGCAACAACTGAACGGCGAGACGATTGTGCTTTCGGACTCGCAAGCTGTGCAGCCTTTCTTTATCGCTCCGTCTTCTCATTTAACCAAAAGCTTTGCTTTTACTTTAAGGGTACATGACGGATTAGATTACAGCGCGCCGGACACGGTGGTGATCACGATCAATCGCAAGCCCGTGCTGCCGAGCGGCATCACGGCGAGTCGCGATACGATGGCGGACGACATGACGCTCGCCCTCTCCGCGCTGGCGACGGATGCGGACAACGACTCGCTCACATATCAGTGGTCTGCTACAATGGGAGCCGTGAACGGCGCGGGCGCGAACGTGGTGTTTGCTCCTGCATTTGTGACGGACACGAGCCTCGCGAAAATTTTTCTTTTGGTGCATGACGGCAAAGGCGGCAGCGTGCGCGATAGCTTGCGCCTTGTGATTTATCACGGCAACGATGCACCGATCGCGCGCGCGGGCGTGGATCAATTCGTGACCGAGGGCGACACGGTGCGCTTGAGCGGCGCGCAATCCGGCGATCCCGAGCAGCAAACGCTTTCTTTCCATTGGCGACAAGTTCATGGCGAGCATGTCGCGCTTTCTGATTCGCACACTGTCGCGCCGTTCTTTATCGCGCCGCGCGCAACGCCGGATACGATGTTACGCTTCGTGCTCATCGTGAATGACGGCTTCGATGCGAGCGGGCCGGACACGGTGCAGATCAACGTGAACAACTTGCCGAGGATTGCGAGCCTCGTTGCTGCGCAAGATTCGATTGCGACGGAAGACACGCTCGCGGTGCAGGCTGCTGTTGCTAATGTCGATGGCGACGCTTTGACGTTTCATTGGACAACGACGAGCGGCTCGATCAGCAACAATGGCGCGAACGCGCTTTTTCTTCCTCCCCAAACCAAAACGCCTTTGATGGCGCGACTCAAGCTGCGCGTCGTGGATGAACACGGCGGTGAAACGCAGGACAGCCTTGCGATCAAAGTTTATCATCGCAATCAAGCGCCGAGAGCAAACGCGGGCGCAAATCAAAGTGTGACCGAGGGCGATTTGGTGACGCTCGACGGACGCGCTTCGAGCGATGCGGATAATGACGCGCTGACTTTTGCGTGGCGAAAAATTTTCGGCCCGACGATTGTGTTCATGCACGCGGACAGCGCGCGACCTTCGTTTTATGCGCCGGGCGTTGAGGCCGCAGCGCGCGTCGAGGTTGAGTTGATCGTGCATGATGGCGCAACGATGAGCGCGCCGGATACGGTGTCGTGTTTGATTGCGCCGCTGGCTGGTGGCGCGGGCGAGGCGACTTTTACGGTCGTGGCGGATGCTGCGGTGCGTCAAGGCCGGCCCGATAAAAATTACGGCGCGTATCCCGATTTGGAAATGGAGCTTGATCCGCAGCGCCGTTCTTATTTGAAATTCAAAGTCACCGGAGTGCTCGGCCCGATTCAAAGCGCGAAGCTCAAGCTGCGTGCGAAAGACGATGCGCCTTCCGGCGGCACAGTGCATGTGGTACATGATACTTTGTGGAGCGAAACGGCAATCAACTATCTCAATGCGCCGGCTTATGTCGCAGCACCGACCGCGCAATTCGGCGCGTTGTTGGAAAATGTCGATTACGAAGTTGATGTGACCTCGGGCATGAACGGCAATCGCGCGGTGAGTTTCGTGTTGGTTGCAAATAATGCCACGCCTGCGGCATTTCTTGCGCGCGAAGGCGGCAGCGCGGCGCAGTTGTGGGTGAAGTTTGGGCAGTCGTCGAATCTCGCGCCGAAAATTCTTTCCGGGCCGAGCGCAACGCCGAGTCCGGTGGGCGACAACGCGAGCGCGAACGTGAGTGTGCAAGCGCTTGAGCTTGACGGTGAGCCGTTGCAATATGTTTGGAGCACGACGTTGGGAACGATCACGGGCAACGGCGCGAGCGTGACGTTCACGCCGCCCAATGTGAATGCGAATGCGAGCGCGACGATCAGCGTGCAGATCAACGACGGCAAAGGCGGCGTGGTGAGCGGGCAAACTTCGCTCACGGTGTTGCCGGTGAATGAGGCGCCACGCGCGCATGCCGGTGCAGATCAACGCGTCGATTACGCGCAACTCGTTACCCTAAACGGCAGCGCCTCGCATGACAGTGAAGGCGCGCCATTAACGTTTGCCTGGTCACAAATCTCCGGCCCCGGTGTTGCGCTTGCCAGTGCGAATACTGTGACGCCAAATTTTGTTGCGCCCACCGTGGCGGATTCGGCGAAGCTGGCTTTTCGTTTGGTGGTGAGCGACGGTGTGCAGCAAAGTGCGCCGGATACGGTATTGGTCACTGTGGTTGATCGCAGCGTAACGTTGTCTTTCACGCCCAGCCACGACAGCTACGTGAACGACGCGTATCCGAGCACGAACTACAACGCTGATTCTTCGCTGGTTCTCGCAAGCGCGCCACAGCGCCGAATCGCGTATTTGCGTTTCGACGTAACCGGCATCGCGGGAGAAGTGCAAGCCGCGGCGTTGGAGTTGACGCCGCGCGCGAACAGCATTCGCGGCGGCACATTGCACATCATCAGCAATGCCGCGTGGAGTGAGACGAGTCTGCTCGCGAAAAATGCGCCGAGCCTTGATGGCCCAAGCCTCGGCAGTCAAGCGCGCATCACCAAAAATGTGAAAGTGCGTTTTGACGTGTTGAGTCAAGTGTGGGGCAATGGCGCATTCAACTTTGCCATGCAAGCAGACACGCTGGTGCGTTACTATACCCGCGAGATGACGCTTCCGCCGCGCTTGGTGATTAAGTATGTGCCCGTCGCGAATTTCGCCGCGCAACGCCCGCTTGCAAATGCCGGAGCGGATCGGAATGTCGGCACGGAAACCTCGGCCACACTTTCGGGCGCCGCGTCATCTGATCCGCAAGGCCAAGCTTTGCTGTATTATTGGACGCAAATCAGCGGCGTGACTGTGGCTTTGTCTGATTTGCATGCCAGCGCGCCGACTTTCATCGCGCCGCTCGCGGCTCAAGGCACCACGCTCGGTTTTCAACTCATCGTGAGCGACGGCAAATATGCGAGCCTGCCGGACACCGTGCTGGTAAGCGTTGCTGCGCCGCGTCAAACGATGACGCTGCTTCCCACGGCAGACTCATACGTTGATGCCAACTCGCCTAAGAAAAATTACGGCACGACTTCTTCGTTGTCGGCGCAGAGTTCGCCCGTGCGGCGCGGCTATTTGCGTTTCAATGTCACCGGCATATCGACGCAAATCGAATCTGCGATCTTGCGTGTGACCTCTGGCGCAACGGCACCGATGGGCGGCGCGATTCATAAAATTTCGAATAATACTTGGACCGAAGCCGGAGTCAAGTATAGCAGTGCGCCAGTTGTGGATGGGCCGGAGTTGAGTCGCCTCGGCAGCGTGGTGAAAAGTCAAGTGTATGAGTTCAATGTGAAGACTGCGATCACCGGGCCGGGCACGTACAACTTTGCATATGTGAGCGACAACATCACTTTGGCCAAGATTGCTTCGCGCGAATCGACGACGCCTCCGCAATTGATCATTACTTACCTCACGAGCACGAACGGCCTTGCCAAAGATGAGGACGAAGAGGAGGGTTTGCTTGCAGAAGAAAACCTTCCGCAAGCTTTCGAGTTGTATCCCAGCTATCCCAATCCCTTCTTGGTCTCCGTGCTCGCAGAGCCGGTCACCTTTAAATATGCGTTGAAGGAAGCCGGACACGTCACGCTGCGCGTCTACAACACGCTCGGGCAGTTGGTGCGGACGTTGGTGAATGAAGAAAGAAATGTCGGCTTGCATTGGATGCGCTGGAACGGACGCGATCAACATGGGCAGGAGGTCGGTACCGGAGTCTACATCTATCGTCTCGAAGTGGCCGCGAACAATGGCGAGCGGTATGTGGCCACCCGCAAGTTGACGCGCATGAAATAGCTCAGCGCGCGCGAGCCGCGACCCAAAAGCTCTTTGTAATCGGATTTCACTGTAAGCGGATTAAGCAAAAGCTGTATCCGCTTACTAAATTTTTTGCTTTTATTGCAAAGACTCCACTGTTCAGATACTAGGGAATGCGCGCGTGCAAAATGAAAAAGGCCGGGCAAGTTGCTCGGCCTTTTTTATGCTCATTGCGAAAGCGCGCTGTCAATTTTTAGTGCCGCGCACCAAGCTCTCCAGCGCGATCTGCACTTCTGCCACGCGCACACTCGCCGTGGTTTCATCTTTCCCGCGCACGGCGAGAAATTTTTCTCCGATAGGTTTCCACAATTCCGGCGGCGTCGGCCCGAAGATCGCAACGAGCGGCACACCGACCGCGGCGCACACGTGCATCACGCCGGTGTCGTTGCACACGAGCGCGGAGCAATGCGTGAAGCACGCCGCCATCTCGCGCAAACCCGTGGGCGCGATTTTGATCGGCGCGAAACGCACGAGCGCGCAAAATTTTTCCGCCAACTCACCTTCATTCTTTCCCCAAAACAATATCACCTCCGCATCGTGCTCTTCGCGCAGGCGTTGCGCCAGCTCTGCGAATTTTTCAATGGGCCAGCGATTCGGAATTTTACCAGCGCCCACGTGCATGCCAATCACGAGTGTGTCGGGGCGCAGGCCGCTTTCTTTTAGTTTGATAAAAGCCCTTGCATGCTCTTCGCTTGTGAGGTGCATCACCTCCGCGGCGCTTTGCGACCGAACGCCGAGCCGGCGCACGATATCAAGATTGCGCTCGCTTTGATGTTTTTCCTCCGCAGAATATGGCGCGAGCAGATTATAAAAAAAATTGCGCGAGCACCCTTCCCACACGCGATGCTCCGAACCGAGCACGTATTTCGCCTTTGAAAAGTATGCGAGCAGATCGCTCGTGAGCGAATGGCTCACCGTGTTGAGCACAATGGTGAGGTCCCAACCGCTACGCAGTTGTTTCCAAAAGCGCCACGCGTGCGGCAGAGTCCATTGCGTGCCGTGCTCGTGAAAGAGCAGCACTTCATTCACCGCTGCGTGTTGCGCGACGACGTCCGCAAAGTAGCCGCGCACGAGCACGCCAATATGCGCCTGCGGCAACGCGGCACGAAGCGCAGGCAAAACCGGCGTGGCTAAAATAAAATCGCCGAGCATGTCGTGCTGGCGAATGACGAGAATGCGTTTGATCGCTGCGAGATTTATTTGTTCGGACGAGAGAATTTTTTGGGCAAATAGTTTTTCGAGCCAACGCAACGCATTGCGTTTGAAGAGTTGTTCGAGGCGATACCACGAGAGGGCCATTGCAAAGAAGGCTTTCGGGTGAATGCGGTTTGTAGTAGCTCCTTCAGGAGCCGGAGGCAATGAAACACGCGCGCCTGAAGGCGCTACTACGAGCGCGTGTCAATAAACATAGTTCTGCATGAAGTCGTATTGCCGGCCTTCAGTTTTGACGACTTCGAAAAATACTTCGACATAAAACGCGGGGAAAATAAAGCTCAGATACTTTTCCCAGCGCCGCGGAAACCAATTTGCGAGCAGGCTGACGCCGAGCACTTTGTAGAGA
Organism: bacterium; assembly: GCA_041918175.1. Taxonomy (GTDB): domain Bacteria; phylum Zhuqueibacterota; class Zhuqueibacteria; order Zhuqueibacterales; family Zhuqueibacteraceae; genus JABWAN01. The sequence goes on along the minus strand of JAYRWE010000011.1, from coordinate 17,579 downwards.
TCGGTAAACCACAGCTTGTGTTTTTTTATTTTGAACAAGCCCGTGTTCTCCAGTGTGGAAAACGTCACATAGCCGAAATGATGAAAGTGTTCGAGATCGCCGTACGACAATTGCGAAGAGTAGTGCGGCGTGATAATTCGAATCGTCGCGCCGGGTTTGGCCATGCGATAGACTTCGTTCATGAGAAGGAGCGGCCGATCAATGTGCTCGATGATGTGCGACATCTCGATCCAATCGAACTCGTTGTCGGCGAAGGGATAGGGATAAACATTCAAATCATGCGCAACATCGACGTGCGGCGCAGGCCGTTTATCCAAACCGATAGAGCCTGACTTCTTTTGCTTCGGGCCGCAACCGAGGTCTAAAATCTTCATCCGGGGTTTTTCCTCCAGACTGCTGCAACATTAAGTTCTGCTTGGTTCATCTGAATATTCATAAAGCGAAAGCTTAAGGCAGAAAAATGGAGGGCAAAAAGAATTAAAATCTATTTTGGGCGATTGCCGGAACACTTCTTTCATCACGCCACGCCTTATGTTTCTGCCTTTCATTTTTCTGTCATCGTTTTTAAATGGTTTTGCCAGGAATCGTTTTGCTTAGAGGTTTTTCATAAAAAATTCCGTCATCAACGTGTGCAAATGCAAATCCGTGTTGCCGCCGGAGATGCGATGATTGCGGCCGTGATAGTACATCACCTCGAACTGTTTGTTCGCAGCCTGCAATGCTTCCTGCAACTGCACGGTGTTTTGCATGTGAACGTTGTCGTCGGCCATGCCGTGCACGAGCAGCAAGCGGCCTTGCAAACGATCGGCGTACGTCATCACCGAGGCGGACTTATAGCCCGCGGCGTTTTGCTGCGGCAAGCCCATGTAGCGCTCGGTCCAAATCGAATCATACAAACGAAAATCCGTGACCGGCGCGCGCGCGATGCCGGCTTTGAAATGCGGCGCGCCCTTCGTCATCGCCATGCTCGTAAGATAACCGCCGCCGCTGTGCCCCCAAATGCCGATGCGGCTCGCCTCGACAAAGGGCAAACGCGAGAGATACTTCGCGCCTTCGATTTGATCGTGCGTGGACCATTTGCCCAAATCGCCATACACGAGATTCTTAAATTTCTTCCCGCGTCCGCCGGTGCCGCGACTGTCGATGCAAAAAATGATGAAGCCTTTCTCTGTCATGAATTGATGCCACCAATATCGGCTGCCGCTCCATTGGTTGGTCGCGTGCTGCGCGCCTGGCCCGCTATAACCAAACATGATCACCGGGTACTTCTTCGTCGAATCAAAATTCGCGGGCTTCATCATCCACGCATTGAGCAGCGTGCCGTCATCGCTCGTCTTCACTTGCACGAATTGCGGCGCGATCGTAGCGCGTTGCGCGAGCGCTTCGTTTTGCTCCAGCCAACGCACGAGCGTCGCGTCGGATTTGCGCAGACTGATTTGCGTCGGTGTTTTCGCATCGGAAAAGAAGCCGAGCACGTGTCTAAAATCCGGCGCGAAGTTGGGCGTGTGCCAGCCTGCGCGTTTGTTGCTTAAATGCTCGAATGCGTTGCTCGTCACATTCGCGCGATAAACATGTTGCTCAATTGCGCCTTCGCGCTTGCCGGTGAAATAGAGCCAGCCTGTGGCTTCATCAAAACCTTGCAGCGCGGAAATTTCCCAATCGCCGGTGGTGAGTTGCGCGAGCATGCGGCCGTTGTAGTCATACAAATATGCGTGCAGAAAACCACTGCGCTCCGAAGTCCAAATGAACTGCTCTTTCTTTTTGAGAAAGAGAAGATCGTCGCTCACATCAACCCAACACGGGTCCGTCTCTTTCACCACCACACGCGTCGCGCCCGATTGCACGTCGGCAAACATGAGATCGAGTTTATTCTGCAAACGATTGAGGCGTTGAATGGAAAGCAGGCCGGAGTTCGGCGTCCACTTGATGCGCGGAATATAAATGTCCGTCTCCTCGCCGAGATCCATCCACTTCGTCGCGCGCGTTTCCAAATCGAGCACGCCGATTTGCACGAGCGCATTGGCCTCGCCGGCTTTCGGATATTTCAACCAAAACACGGAAGGGTAGAGCGACATCATGTCTTCCATCGCAAACGGCTGCACGCGCGTTTGATCGAGCCGCCAATACGCGATCTTCTTGCCATCAGGCGACCATTGCCAACCATCCGCAATACCGAATTCTTCTTCATACACCCAATCAAATTGGCCGTTGATGATGTCGTCGCTGCCGTCTGTGGTGAGTTGCGTTTCCACGCCGCTCGCAAGATCGACGACGAAGAGATTGTTGTGGCGCACGAAGCCGACGCGCGAACCATCGGGAGAGAATTTCGCGTTGCGCTGCGGGCCAGTGATGCCGCTGAGCGCACGCGCTTTCTTCGTGGCGAGGTCATAGATGAAGTATTGGCCTTCACTCGAATGCCGCCAAATCTGCCGCATGTTGGTGGCGAGCAAAAGCTGTTTGCCGTCGCTGCTCCATTGATAATCATCAAGGGTTGCTTTGCCAGGCAAACTCGAGGCTGCGAGTACAAGTGTCTCTTTGCCTGTGACCACCTCGTGTCTATAAAGATCGCCGCCTTTGATGAACGAAAACGACGAGCCCTCGGGCAGCCACTGCACGCCGGCGAGACCTTTCGTGCGCAACTCCGGCGAAGCGAAAATGCTTTCGAGGGTGAGGGGCTGAGGTTGTTGCGCGCAGAGGAGGGAGAAGGTGCTGAGGAAAAGACAAACGATGAAGCTACGATAACGCGGCCACGGAAGCGTCATGGCAATGCTCCTTTAAATTTGGGGGAAAAGAAACAGGCGTGATTCGTGGTGAGAAATTGTATGCATAACGGCGAGAGACTGCGCGCATTTTGAAGCGAAGGCTGCGCTAGCCATAGATCTTTTTTCCATATTTGAAAATGAGTGCCGTAAACTTCGAGGCTTCGGAAAGATCGACGAGATCAACCGGTTTGTCCAACTTCATGAATAAGTCTCCATAAAAGGAGAAGAAGCGACTCGGCGCAATACCTCGCACGCCGAGATCAATATCGTTGGCGGTTTCCGGATTGCTCATGGAAGAGCCAAACAGAAAAAGCTCTTCCACTTCGTAAGCCTTGGCGCATTCACGGATGAGGTTCAAATCACGGTCTGGAAGCATGGCAATGTACTCGTGAGATTATTCTTGAAATGACGGCTTAAACTTAGGCAACTTTTCTAGAAAGTCAAGTTGATCTTTGCATTGGCTGAAATGGTTTTGTATATTGGCGATCAAAACAAGGCGCGCCTATGCCGACGATCAAAGCAAAAACTTCAAAGCTGGCCCGCTCAACTCGCCGTAAAACTTCTTTTCCTCACAACGGTTTCGACGACAAGCAACTGGCCGAGTTGCTCGCTTCCTATAGAAAGGTTGGAGAATTGCTCGAAGCTTTTATTGGAAGGGAGCGTTTGTATCAACCGGATTTCATTAAAGGACTTGATGAAGCATTGCAAGAAGTCGCATTGAAGAAGACCAGGAGGTCAAATCGTTTGCCGATTTCATCTCATAAAAGAAGGTTGGAAAAGACGAAGGCGTTTTCAAAAGACGTTGCCAAGCTTCCTCATAACGTAGCCGTCGCAGGATGGGAGGCAGCCCAAGTTTTACAAGAAGACGTTTTCTCCTCACGTTTGAACCTCAGAAAACTCGAAGGCTATGATCACCTCTGGCGCGTGGTCGTGAAAAAGGATTATCGCTTGGTCTATACTTTTGACCAAAACGTGGTTTATCTGTTGCCCTTTGGTCATCGCAAAGAAATCTATCGCCTTCATTTCGATTTTTGATGCCCTCTGTGAGTAAACGGATAAAGAGCGAACATCCTTAAAGGAAATTTCGTCGCGATCGAGAAAGCTCGTGCGAAACCATAAAACGCGTTCCAAGACTCTTGCATAAAGATCCAAAGCCCATTTAGTATTTCTTTTCCACTTCCCCCTTCGCCCATCGTATCACCTCAAACGCTTCTTCCACTTCCGTTTGATGCGTGCGAAAACTCAGAATGCACACGCGAATCGCGAATTGGCCGCGCAACATTGTGCTTGAAAGAAAGAGCTTGCCACTCTTCACAATCGTTTCAAGCAAGCGACGATTGAAAGTGGCAATGTCGCCGCGCGGCGGACGCGCGCGAAACGTGATCACCGAAAGCTCGGGCACGGAAAGACATTCGAAACCCGGCTCGGCGAGAAAGCGTTCGTGCAGCCATTCCGTCAAGCGCAACTTCTCCGACAAGTTCTCGCGAAACGCGGGTACGCCGAAGAGTTTGAGCGGCAGCCACACTTGCAACCCGCGAAACGAGCGTGTCAACTCCGGCGAGTACTCCGAAAAATTCGTTTCGCCCTCAGGCGTGAATTGATCCTGCAAATAATCCGCGGTGAGCACGTGCGCGCGCCGCAGACGTTCGCCTTCTTTCACCAACAAACTGCCGCAACCATATGGCACGAACAAACCCTTGTGCGGGTCGAGCACCAGCGAATCCGAGCGCTCAATGCCACGCAGCTTGCGTTTGCCTTCTTCGCACAAATTGAAGAACCCGCCATACGCGCCGTCGATATGAAACCACAGACCGTGCTTCTCGCTCAAATCTGCCAAGTCGTGCAGCGGATCAATCGCGCCCGTGTTCGTTGTGCCCGCGTTGCCAACGATCATAAACGGCTGCAAACCTTTTTTCAAATCCGCATTGATCGCCAATTCAAAATACTCCGGCACGGCGCGGAAGTAGTCATCGGTTTTGAGCACGCGAATGTTGCGTTCGGGAATGCCCGCGAGCATCGCGGCTTTCATCACGCAATGATGCGTTTGATCGGAAAGGTAAATCGTGCCGCGCGCAATGTTCTCATTGAGAATGTGCTTGCGCGCCGCGACCACCGCGCTGAAATTCGCCAGCGAGCCGCCCGTGGTCATCACGCCGCGCGTCGTCGCGAGCGGATAGCCCATGAACTCCGCAAACCATTCGAGCACGTTCGTTTCCAAGCGCGCGGCTGCGGGCGCGGCGAACCAAATGCCGACATAACGATTCGTGGCCGCGGCGAGAAAATCCGCAATCGCCGAAGGAAACAATCCGCCGCCCGGAATATAACCGAGATACGCCGGATGCGCGGAGTTGATCGAATGCGGAATCACGCACTGCATGAGGAACTGCAGCAGCTCGTCGAAAGAAGTTCCGCTCTGCGGCGCATCCTCACGCAAACTGCGCGCAAGCTCCGTGGCGTTTTCAAGATTTGCGCGCGGTGAACTCGGCAAACTTGTGATGTGATCGATCACCGCGGCCAAACACGCCTCGCCCATGCGCTGCATCGCTTCAGCAGAAAGCTCGAGATTGGGAGAAGAGAGCATGAGGTGGTTTGAGTTTGATCAGAGGTTATTCTTTATTGATCGCGCCCCTCCGGTTGTCATTCTGCAAAAAAAAACTTCCCTCGTGCTCGGGCGAATTCTTGTTCTGAATTATGTGCCCGGCGCTAGAGAAGTTCCTTCAGGATGACAGCGCCGTGGGTATTATGCGCACTTTCAAACTACTAAACAAGTGCCTCAGAAGCAAGCCAGCCTACTTTACCCACAGAAATTTTTCTTTTGCTGTGTCGTTGCTCCATCGGAATGAGCGTTTTCTGTTCGTGAACATTATATCGTTGATACTCGAGTTTGAAAGTCTTATCATAGACCGTGATCCGGTCATTTAAAAATACAGGAGCCGAGGACGTTTTCGACGGCAAAGATACGAAGGCCGCGCGTAAGACTTGTCCGCAGCTTTTATGGAAAAAGGCTTCGCAAAAGCTCGATCAGCTTGATTCCGTCAACGCGCTTGAAGAGCTTAACGTGCCTCCAGGGAATCGTTTGGAAGCTCTAACGGGTGATCGAAAAGGGCAACATTCCATTCGGATTAATGCTCAATATCGCCTTTGCTTTACTTGGACCCCAAACGGCCCAGCCATGGTTGAGATTGTAGATTATCATTAAGAGAAATGAGGATTTGTTATGATCCGCGTGCCGACGCATCGCACCCCGACCCATCCGGGCGAAATGCTTTTAGAAGAGTTTCTTGTTCCAATGAACATGACCCAGAAGGAGTTGGCCCGAGCCATTCATGTGACTTACCAGAAGCTCAATGAACTCGTTAACTGCCGCAGAGGAATGACTCCGAGCCTGGCATTACGCCTCGCAAAATTCTTCGGGGTTTCCGCGGATTTTTGGATGAATCTGCAACTGCGTTGGGATTTGTATCATGCGCAGCAGGTCGAGGGCAAGCAATTGGCGAAGATTCAACCGTATGTGCTGCGCAAGAGTCGGCAGAAGTATGAACTTTATCAACGTTGAACAAATTTCAAGCTGCGGCATTTGTGTGCACAATTGCCGCGGGATTTCTTCCTTGCTTTTCCCTCATGCCCTCTTTATAATTTCCTCACAGGTTCATGCTCACCCGTCACTACTCAGCCACGGCTAGGCCGTGGCTTTTTCAAATTCACAATCACGGCGCCGCCGTGGTTGATCAACTCAACGCACGCTCATGTCGAACTTCCCTTCGCAAAATGAAACGCCTGCGCTCGAGCGTCGCGTGTTTTATCTCAACACGCTGCTCGAAGTTGCGCAGGCGTTGAATGAATGCCGCGAGAGCCGTGCAATTTTCGCGGGCGTGCTCGCCATTCTCTCCGGCACTTTTGGCGCAGGCCAAGGCGTGGCGCTTATGCGCCATGAAGACGGCCATTGGCAATGCCTGGCCGCGCGCGGCAATTTGCTCGAAGAAAAAATCCAAGCCGCGCTCGCCGAAGCCGGTGCGCTTTCATTTGAAAAAATTTTGCCCACGCTGCAAACGAACTTTGAAGCCTCGCCGCGCGAAGAAGCGTTTGCGGTGGCGCGTCTCGAAATTCAAAATCACGTGCGGGGCGCGTTCGTGCTCGGCGCTCGTCTTTTGCAAGAGCCGTACACACGCGAGGATCACGAACTGCTCGAAGCGATTGCGGGCTACACCGCGCGCGCGTTGGAAAACGTGTGGCTCTATGAAGCGTTGCAAGACAAGCAGGAGCGTTTGCGCCTCGAAAACTTGGCGCTGCGCGAAGCGATTAAGCGCGAAGACAGCGCCGCGGCGATTCTCGGCAAAAGCGCGGCGATGCAGCGCGTGTTGCAACAGATTTTCAGTATGGGCAAGAGCGAAGCCAACGTGCTCGTGTTGGGCGAAACCGGCACGGGCAAAGAGTTGGTCGCGCGCGCGATTCATCAACACTCGCTGCGCGCAGATGGTCCGTTCCTCGGCATTAATTGCACCGCGATTCCCGAAAATTTAGTTGAAGCCGAGTTCTTTGGCATTGAAGCGGGTACCGCGACCGGCGTGAAGAAACGCCTCGGCTTGTTTGAACAAGCGCAGGGCGGCACATTGTTTATCGACGAAATCGGCGACATGCCCGCGGCCTCGCAGGCGAAGTTGCTGCGTGTGTTGCAAGAGCGCAGTATGCGGCGCGTGGGCGGCGATCGGGAAATCAACGTTAATGTGCGCGTGGTTGCGGCCACGAATAAAAATTTGCAAGAAGAAATTAGCGCCGGCCGCTTTCGCGAAGATTTGTTTTATCGCATCGCCGTGTTGGAATTGAACCTGCCGCCGTTGCGCGAACGCCGTGAGGATGTGGCATTGCTCGCGTTGCATTATCTTAAAGTGTTCGAACAACGTTTGGCGCGTACCACCGCGGGCTTTGCGCCGGAAGTTTTGCACGCGCTGGAAAATTATCATTGGCCCGGCAATGTGCGCGAGTTGGAAAATGAAATCGAACGCCTCGTCACGCTAGCCGAGCCGGAGCAGCGTTTGCAGTTCGAACAACTCTCGCCCAAGTTTCGCCGCGCCGCGAGTTTGCAGCCAACCACAGCGACGAAACGCCCGACGCGCTTGCGCGAGGCCATTGATATACTCGAGCGCGAAATGATCGCCGCGGCGCTCGCGCAATTCAACAACAACAAAAGCCGCGTGGCGCAAACCCTTGGATTGAGTCGTCTCGGCCTCATGCAAAAAATGGATCGGCTCGGCCTTTCCACGAGCCGGAGCGAAAAGCCATGACGCTGCGCGCGAAACTCATTCTCGCCATTCTACTCGAGATCGCGTTGACCATCACCATCGTCGGGCTTTATGCGTATCAAGGCTCAAAGAATGAGATCGAACAACTCGCGCGCGACTTGTTGATGGCGCGCACCGAGTATGCCTATGCCAAATGCGAAAGCTTTAATCTCCACTTCGGCAAACCCACGCCCGAGTTGATGAAGGCCATCAACGCCGTGCGCATCGCGACCGACGGCTACATCGTTGCGATCGACAACAACGACGGCCCGAGCAAAGGCGTGGCCGTCATTCATCCGAGCGCTGCCGGAGAGAATCTCAACACCGCGCGCTTTCCGCACATTCAAGCCGTGATCAATCATCTCGATGCGCAGGGCCGGCCGGATCGCTACGCCGCGTTCACGGAGTATCGCCAAGAGACCGAAGCGCGCGGCCGGCAAGGCGAGTTGAAGATCGCATATTACATGTATTACAAACCGTGGAATTGGATTTTGCTCTCCTCGGCGTATGAAGCGGATTTATTCAAAGGCACGGGCATCGTGTTGCATCGCACGATCGAAGCCATCGCGGTGATGACCGTTCTCGGCATCATCATCATGACGCTGTCCGTGCGCCGCATTTTGGATCCGCTGCGGCAACTCACGCGCACCACTGAAGACGTCGCGAACGGCAATCTCAACGCAACGTTTCAATTCGAATCCAAAGATGAGATCGGCAATCTTGCGCGCTCGCTCAACAAGATGATGGGCGCGCTGCAACAGAATTTGCGCATTACGCAGGAGTTCGAGATTGCGCGCCGCATGCAAACCGAAATGCTCCCGCGCGAAGCGCCCGCGTTGCCCGGTCTGCAAATCGTCGCGCGCTCCATTCCCGCAACGGAAGTCGGCGGCGATTTTTATGACTTCATTCGCCTCGATGAACATCGTCTCATTATCATCGTCGGCGATGTTTCGGGCAAAGGCGTTTCGGGCGCGATGGTGACTTCGGCTGCGCTCTCGGCGTTGCGGCATGCGGCAGAAGAGCGGCGCTCGCCCGCGGAAATTCTGAATTTCGCCAATCGCCGGCTTGCGCGCGATCTGCAACGCAACATGTTCGTGGCCGTATTTTGCGGCGTGTTGGATACGGCCGCGGGCACGCTCACATACGCCAATGCAGGGCAAACGCTGCCCATGATTTGCCGCGAGCACGAAGCGTTTTATCTTTCCGCTCCGCTACAGGGCGAGCGCTTTCCGCTGGGCGCGCGCAAAGCGGCGAGTTATGGCCAAGCGCAGATTGCGTTGTACGCCAATGACCTGCTCGTATTTTACACCGACGGCATTGTGGATATGATGAATCGCGCGCGCGAGCCGTATAGCTTCGAGCGTTTTCAAGCTTCGGTGCAAACCCATGCGCGCACGCCTTTGCCTGAAATGCTCGAACATCTCATTGCCGCGGCGGAAAGTTTTGCGGCAACGAAAGAGCACTTTGATGACATCACGCTGCTGCTTACGCGTTTCGAAGGCAATCAGCGCGAGGCGACTAGGGCAGCGGAGTCCGAAGCTTTTTCGAGCAATGAAAACGCGAACGAAATTCGTTTGACGCTTCCTTCGCACATCGGCTATGAAAAGCTGGCGATGCACGCCGCGGCCGCGTTGGCAGAGTTGATCGGTTTCGAGCGCGAGCGCGTGGCGGATTTGCGCACCGCGGTGGCGGAAGCGTGCCTCAATGCGATGGAGCACGGCAACAAGCTGCATGACATCAATCGCGTGGATATTGCTTTCAAAGCGTCGCATGATCATTTGACCGTTCAAATTTTTGACAACGGCACCGGCTTCGCGCGAAGCGTGAGCGCACCGGAAGTTGAGAAAAAAATTCGCGGGGAAGAAACGCCGCGCGGGTTGGGTTTGTACTTGATCGAGCGCTTGGTGGATGAAGTGGAGTATAAAGTTTTGCCCGAGCTTGGGCATGTGACGACATTGCGAATGAATAAGAAGTTCGGTATGAATTTAGTCGAATGAAGACAGCCAAGCATCTCATTTAGTTTCTACCTGAATTTTGCACTCGTGATACCGCCAACCTCCGCCTGATGCTGTAAGCATCAGGCTAAAAGGTGAAAACCCCGCAAGCGGGGTTAGTATCAATTGGGTGGCAGCCCCGTTCACGGGGTTTGCATCTCCTAGCCTGATGCTTCAGCATCAGGCGAAAGCCGGCGCGAGCACCGTCTTGAAATCATGCCGAGCGAGGGAAGCTTCTTCCAGAATGACAGCGCGATGGCTCTGCCATTGCCTCCAGCAAACACTCTTTCGAAAGGCTCATGTGTGAGTGAAATTCAAGTCAATCTGCGGTTGGAAGACAAGCTGGCTTTGCTTGATCTCAACGGAGACGTGACGGCGACCGCGGAGAAGCGCATCACCTCGGCATATGAGCGTGCGGCGGGGCAAAAGCTCAAAGCCGTCATTTTGAATTTTACGAATGTGGGATATATCAATTCCGCAGGCATGGCGATCATCATCGCATTGCTCACGAAGGCGCAAGCGAGCGGCGAGCGACTTTGCGCGTTCGGCCTGTCGCAGCACTTTCAGAAAATTTTCGAAATGGTGGGTTTGCTCAAATATGTGCCGCATTGGGCGAATGAAGAGGAAGCGCGCGCGTTTTGTGCGGCGACGCATGAAAAATTTTAGAGCTTTCGGTTCGCCCCCCGTTTGCTCGGCTTTTTCCGAGGGGCGTGGCTCAGTTTCGTCGCTGCCGCTCGCAGGCCGGCTCCGGTCAATAAACTGTTTCTGTAACCTTCGCCTCTTGCATCAGTCAGGAGTCACTCATCGCTCATCAATCCTCATACTCGTTCCGCGAAATGCGTGTCGACGATTTGCCCACCGTAAATCGCGTGCTCTCGAAATCATTCACCTCGGCGCGTATTGAAGAAGGCTACAAGAATCCTTTCGTGCGGCCCTGCCATCTTTCCTTTCTCGAAATGTACCTCGCCAATTTTCCCGAGGGCTGCTTTGTGGTGGAAAACAAGCAGAGCATTTTGGGTTATACCTTCGCGCATCTTTTGGGGCAAGTGGGGTGGATCGGGCCGTTGAGCGTGTTGCCGGCGCATCAAGGCAAACACCTCGGGCATGAAATCGTGCTCGCGGGCATTCAAGCTTTGCAAAAGGCCGGCGCGCAAGTGATCGGCTTGGAAACCGCGCCGCGCAACTATCGCAATCTCGGCTTTTACAGCAAGCTCGGATTCAAGCCGGGCCGTTTGACGTTTGACATGACCAAACGCGTGCCGCCCATTGCGCTCGACGCTTTGCCCGCGAAGTACGAAATGTGTTTTGTGAGTCAATGCGAAGGCGCGGCACGCACGGAGCTGCTCGCGGAGATTGATGCGCTGGCGCAGCGCCTCGATCCGTGCCTTGCGCTCAGTCATGAAATCAAAATAGCGTTGCATTTCAAGTATGGCGATGCGCTGTGTTTGCGCGCGGGCAAGCGCTTGCTCGCGTGTGCGCTCGCGCATACGGAGCCTTATTCCGAGGATGAAAGCGCGCGCTATTTGAAAGTCGTCGCGCTGTTGATCGAACCGAAACGCGCGGAGTTGCCGGGGCAGATCGTGCAGCTCCTTTGCAATTGGGCGAATCACAAGCATCTCGATACGGTAAGCATTCGCACGCCTTCGCGCTATACGCGCGCGTATCACAAGTTGCTCGGCTTGGGCTTTCGCGTGTTTCATGCGGAGCTGCGCATGACGCTCAAAGGGTTTCACGAGCGTGCGCATCCGAGCACGTTTAATTTGAGCAAGTGGGAATGAACTTCGAACATTAAAAGCAAAAGCTCATGACAGAAAAATGGAGGACAGAAAAATAAAGTTTGGGGTCAAACGCAAGACGGTGAGTTGGATGCAATAAACGCTTTTAGAAGGCAGAAAGATTGAGGGCAGAGAGATGTTAGTTGATTTCTTTCGTGGTGACGGCGTTTTATTTTTTTGCCCGACATTTTTCTGCCTTACGCTTTTGCTCAAAGTAACTTAATAGTGCCTAAATGGAACGCAACATTTGTCATGCTCGGGAATCATGATCATTGCGCGCAATCTCGATCTGCAATATTTGACGTCGGAAGGGCAAGCGACGGTGCTGTCTGATATTTCGTGTGAAATCGCGGACGGCGAGTTTGTGGCTTTGATGGGCGCGAACGGCTCGGGCAAAACTTCGTTCGCGCGATGTTTGAACGGCATCATTCAGCCTTCGCACGGCGAGGTGCTGGTTGATGGCATGAGCACACATGCGCCTGAAAGCTTGCTTGAAATTCGACGGCGTGTGGGCATGGTGTTTCAACATCCCGACAATCAAATGGTCGCGCCCACGGTGGAGCGCGAGATTGCATTCGGTTTGGAAAATCTCGGCGTGCCGCGCGAGGAGATGCACGTGCGCGTGGAGGAAATGCTCGCACGCTTTGAATTGCAAGCATATCGCGAGCACGCGCCGCATCAACTCTCCGGCGGCGAAAAGCAGCGCGTGGCACTCGCCGCGATTTTGGTGATGCGCCCGCGTCATCTCATCTTCGATGAACCCACCTCGTTGCTCGATCATCCCAGCCGCGTGCGCCTGTTTGAAACCATTGCGCAACTCCGCTCAAGTCCCGCACCGCCTTCGATACTCTTCATCACGCAATTCGCGGAAGAAGCTTTGTTCGCAGAACGATTGTTCGTGCTGGACCGCGGCCGGCTTGTGCTGCATGGCTCGCCGCGTGAGTTGTTTATGGACGTGGAGGCGTTCGCGCAAATCGGCTTGCAAGCGCCGCTCGAATTTCGCGCGTATCATGCGTTGCGCAAGCGCGGCGCGACGTTGGCGTGGGAGGAGTTATTGCTTGATCCGATACTTTAGTTTGAAAATATCACCTCGGCGGCGGGAGGCCATCGCTTTTAAGTCAGCTCGCTTGCAAAGATAAAGGTGAGATAAACAAGCAAAGAGGACACGGAGGTGGAGCAACGACAAAACAAAAAAAGCCTGAGCATGGCGCAACACGATGAGGATTTGCCCTTCCAGATTCGTTGGGGCATGCCGACATTGCTTTTCAAATGAGCCGCGTTTATATTGCCGCGTGTGAACAACGCGCTGCGAGTAGGCGCGCGTCGAGCAAAAAACTTCATTTGCCCTTTGCTAACGAGGGCGGGAGCTAACCATGCAATTCGCTGATCCCCGCACAGACTTTATCTTTCGCAAAATTTTCGGCAATGAGCACAGTAAAGAGGTGTTGATCAGCTTCCTCAATGCCGTGCTCGGCTTGGAAGGTGAGCACGTGATTGCCGCGGTGACAATTCTCGATCCGTATCAAGCGCCGAAAATTTCTTCGCTCAAACGCAGCTTCTTGGACGTGAAATGCCGCGACGAACGCGGCGTCGAGTTTGTGGTGGAGATGCAAGTGGCCTATACGGAGGGCTTCAGCAAGCGCGTGCAATACAATGCGTGTAAAGCTTACGTCGGCCAAATTCCCTCCGGCGTCGATTATCCGCGTTTGAATCAAGTCATCGCGATTTCGATTCTCGATTTCACCATGTTCAAAGAGTTCGAGCATTATCTTTCCTGCCATGAGTTGCGCGAGACCATCACCAACAACTGTTATCTCGATGAGATTCGCCACTACTTCATCGAGCTGCCTAAGTTCACACTTACGGAGGCGCTGCTCGAAACGCCGATTGAGAAGTGGTGCTACTTTCTCAAGCATGCGGGCGAGCTGCAAACCGTGCCGGAGAAATTGAAAGCCGAGCCTTATCTCACCGCGTTTGAGGTGGCGAATCGCGCAAACATGACGCGCGAAGAGTGGGAGGTGTATGATGCGACGATGGTGGCAATTCAAGACGAGCGCGGCAGATTGACCGGCGGGATTAAGTTGGCACTCGCCGAAGCAGAGGCCGCACATGCGCATGCTCGCGTGGAAGCCCGCGCGGAAGGTGAGCGACTGGGGCAGCGCAAAATTTTACAGGCATTGCGGCAGAAAGGTTTAAGCCATGATGAGATCGCAGACATGAGCGGCTTATCAGTCAAGGAGGTCGAGGGTTTACTCACGCAGTAGTCATGATCGCTAGTGCCAATTTAGCTTAGATTAAAACAACACACGGATTTATTTCTTACTTCAAGGATGAATATGAAACGTCAAAAATTATTTCTCGTTTTTATCGCCGCTCTGCTGCCCGCACTTGCGTTGAGTCAATCGTTCCCGCTCAAAGGCCGCATCGCATTGACCAGTTTGCCTGCGCCGCTTCCCGTTTATGGTGCGGGAAAAAATGCCAGCGCATGCGTGGCGCAAATGCCCAACACGGCGTTGTTGGTGGGCAAGAAACTCGAGCTGGAAAACGTTGTCGTGTTCTTGGCGAATATCAAGCCGGAGAAATTTCCCGCGGCCGCGGTGACGGTTGATATTGTGAATTGTCTTTATAAGCCGCGCGTGACCACGCTTTTGCAAGGCGACACGTTGGTGCTGCGCAGCACAGATGCGAAAGTTCATCATGCGCGCGGCTATCTGCGCGAGTTTGCTCCAGCGTGGGATCGTCTCGTCACAAAAGATTTGTTTCGCAAAGATTCCAGCGCAGCGTTCAACTTTGCTTTTCGCGCGAAGAACAGCGCGGCCTGGGAAGTTTTAAACACGCCGGGCCTGCTGGAAGTGCGCAGCGAACTCGGCGAAGAGTGGTTGCGGTCATATGTGTTCGTCATGCCGCATCGCTTCTTTGCCGTGACCAACGCAAGCGGCGAGTTTGCCTTCGCGGGTTTGCCGCCGGGGAAGTACGACATGATCCTCTGGCACGAGACGCTCGGCGTCAAACGCCAGCTTGTGGAGGTAAGCGCGAGCGTGAAGAACGAGTTGCTCGTGAATTGGGAAATCAACAAGCCAGCGAGTGCGGATTCGTTGTCGCAGGCGCAGAAGTAAAAATTCTCCCGCGAAAATGGAACTCCCACGAAAGTGAAAAGCAATTTCGTGGGAGTTCTATTTTTTTGCGGGAAAAAAGTTTTTATAGACCCTGAATTTTGCGCCATGCTCGCGCCAGCTTTCGTCTGATGCTGAAGCATCAGGCTAGGCGATGCAAGCCCCGTGAACGGGGCTGTCACCCAATTGGTATGAGCCCCGCTTGCGGGGTTTCCACCTTTTAGCCTGATGCTTACAGCATCAGGCGGAGGTTGGCGGCATTATCAGTGTAAAATTCAGGTAGAAAGGACGAACATGCAACTTAAAGATCTCAAACTCATTGCTATCGACAAGCCCGAAGACACGAACTTCATTCTCGGGCAAAGCCATTTCATCAAAACCGTGGAAGATTTGCATGAAGCTTTGGTGGGCGCAGCGCCGGGCATTAAGTTCGGCTTGGCGTTTTGCGAAGCGAGCGGCCCGCGTTTGATTCGATGGAGCGGCAATGACGAGGCGTGTATTGCGCTCGCGCAGAAGAACGCGCAGGCTATCGGTGCAGGGCATTGCTTCATCATTTTCCTCGGCAATGTTTTCCCCATCAACGTGCTTGCGGCGGTGCGCAACGTGCCCGAAGTTTGCCGCATCTTTTGCGCGACGGCAAATCCCACGCAGGTCATCGTCGCCGAAAGCGAGCAGGGGAGAGGCATTCTCGGCGTGATCGACGGCGGCGCGCCGCTTGGCATCGAAGGTGAAAAAGAAATTGCCGAGCGCAAAGCCATGCTGCGCCGGTTTGGTTATAAGCTTTGATCAAGCGTATCTTCCTCCCACGAAAATCGAAGTTCGTAGTAGTGCCTTATGAGTTTTGACGATCAAGTTCGGTAATCTTCACGCTTCCGAACTCATCCCCCCGGCCCCCTTCTCTTGAGAAGAGAAGGGGGAGAGCTGACGTTTCATCAAGGTCTTTTCTCCCCTTCTCTTTTTAAGAGAAGGGGCCGGGGGATGAGTTCAAATTCGTCCGTTACCGATTTTGGTCGTCAAAATTCATTAGGCACAAGCATTACAAAGCAAACGAGTCCTAAAGGAGCTACTACGAACTCTCACTTCCACCTTCTCACCTTCCAAAGAAATGAGCGCCCTATGATGAAAAGAACTTTTCTCTGTGTCGCGTTCCTAATCGCAACGCACGCGCTTGCCGGTGAGAATTGGCCGCGCTGGCGCGGGCCGCGCAACGACGGCACGAGCACGGCAACCAATCTGCCCGCGCAATGGAGCACGACAAAAAATATCAAATGGCGTATTGAGTTGCCCGGCCCCGCGCCTTCCACGCCGATTATTTGGAACGATAAAATTTTTCTCACCTCCGCGGAAGAAAAGACGCTCGTGTTTTTGTGCCTCGACGCCAACGGCAAAACGCTGTGGAAGAAAACGCTCGGCGCTGGCAACTACGAAATTCGCGGCGACGAGAGCAATGCGGCCTCGCCTTCGCCTTCGACTGACGGCGAGCACGTGTGGGTGAAGCTCGGCACGGGCCTGCTCGCGTGTTTTGATTTTGCCGGCAACGAAGTTTGGCGCGTTGATTTGCACGCGCGCTACAAGCCGTTCAATATGTATCACGGCATGTCTTCTTCGCCGCTGTTGGAAGATGATCGACTCTATTTACAGCTCTTGCACGCCGACGCGCAACTCGTGCTTGCGCTTGATAAAGCCACGGGCAAAGAAATTTGGCAACACGAACGCGCGAGCGATGCGAGCATGGAAAGTTTGCACTCGTATGCTTCGCCGTTTTTGTATCGCTTTAACGACCAAGAATTTTTGCTCGTGCATGGCGCGGATTTCATCACTGCGCACGATCTTAAAAACGGCGCCGAGCTTTGGCGTTCGGGCGGATTGAATAGCGGCCTCGTTTACAATCCCTTCTTTCGTTTCGTGGCCTCGCCCGTGGCGAGCGCGGGCCTTATCGTTGCGCCTTCGGCGAAGAACGGGCCTGTGCTCGGCATCAATCCCGCGGGCGCGCGCGGCGACATCACGAACAACCAAGCGCAGTTTCATTGGAAGCTCAGCGAGAACACACCCGACGTGCCTTCGCCGCTGATTCACGACAGGCTTATTTATCTCTGCCGCGAGAACGGCGTGTTGCTCTGCATTGATGCCAAGACCGGCGCGCAATATTACATGGAGCGCACGCACAACATGCGACACCGCGCCTCGCCGGTTTATGCCGAGGGCAAAATTTATCTCCTCGCCGCAGACGGCACGACCACGGTCGTCAAAGCCGGAAAGAAGTTCGAAGTGCTCGCGACCAATACGATTCCAGAGCGCGCCTCCGCTTCGTTGGCAATCGCAAACGGCGTGATCTATCTGCGCACGTTCAAAGCGCTGTATGCGATTGCGCAGGAATAGAGTGAGCGCTTCTCGTTCTTCTCGCTCCTCTCGTTCCCAAACTCCGGTTTGGGAACGCATGTGCCGTCGAAACTCTGTTTCGACAGGAGTAGAATTTCGAAACAGAGTTTCTTAAGCAAGTGTGTTCCCAAACAGACAGCCTGTGTGAAAATGCCTAAAAATAATACCAGGCGTGAGCGTGGGCTTCGAGAAAATTTTTTGGAGGCTGATGACGGCTTCATGAAGGATTACCGCCAGCACTTCAATTTTTCATTTTTTGAAAACACAAAGGGCGTTT
>JAYRWE010000010.1:0-14185 GCA_041918175.1 bacterium | reverse complement strand
GCCTCACGACGCGTCAATGGACTCTCATAGAGTTGTTACGCTGTCGCCGCTTGACGTCAAAACCAGAACACGCGGAGCAACCCTTGAAAACCTTTCCCCTGCTTCAAATAACATAGTCCACGATTAAGTGGAGAGCTACCAGTGGTTCTGGCTCCGGGTATAAATCAGAAAGCCGCGAGGCGCCGGCTTGCCGTAGTTTTCGCGGATCAGCAGGGCGTACAGCACAAGCTGCATACGATAGCCGAGGTACACGCGGTTTTTCCACTCGGCAAATTTGTAATCAAGCGGGGCCATGGTGCCGTCGGCGAAGCTGAGCACTTCGTCGATTTGGCCGCGCAGGTGATACTTGGGCGCGGCGAGATAGACCTCGAATTCGCGCCGCACGACGCCAAGTTTTTTGCGCAAATAGGCGCGGTTGCGCACCTGCTTTTGGCGATGTGCTTCCCGGCCTTGCTGCACTTTGAAGCGCCGTTCTTGATGCTCGGATATGCCCAGCGTATTTTCAAAATACGTAAAGCGCGGACAAAACAAATATTCCAGCACCTCCGAAGGGGTGACGGTGACGGCATCGCTATTCTGGGTTTGCATTGTTGGCTTTCTGGTTGGATAGATGGATTGTTGGATTGTTGGATTGTTGGATTGTTGGTTCCCAAAATCCATCAATCCATTACTCCATAACTCCAACACTCCATCAAAGAAACAGCTCGCGAATCTCATTGGTCACGAGCTTTTTATCGAACGCCTGCCCGAGCAGCCGCACTTTGGCGAAATCTTCCTGGCACAGCGGGAAAATGTAAACGCGATCGGTCTCTTCGTCGATCAGCGCTTTGAGCTTCAACCCCAGTTCGTCGATCTCGTTGGCGTTCAAATCGCCGAGAAAAACGGAATATTGCACGCGCATGATGCCGGCGCGCTGACAGGCTTTGGCCACCTGCGTGCGCGGCTTGTCTTTGACGATGTCGTAGATGACCCAGGTGAGCATGGCAGTTGGAGTAATGGATTGATGGGGTGTTGGAGCTTTGGGATTTACATCAATCCAATAATCCATCACTCCAAAACTCCAGCAATCCATCACTCGAGATTCATTCCGTTTCCGGTTCTCGTTCCAAATCAATCTTGAGCAGCTCCTGCGCGAAGGCTTGGCAATCGAGTTGGATGATGTTGCGGCGCGTGACGTTGCGGCCCTTGTGGCGAATGGCGGTATCGAGGCGTTCGTTGAACGCGGCGATGACCACTTGCTTGCCGATCTTGTTGAGCGTGATGCCGTTTTGAATTTTGTCGAACAGCTCTTTCGTCACCTGCCGCTGACTGAAAAGATAAACCGTGGTTTCTTCGGCCCACAAGCGATACGGCTCAATGAGATCGAAGACCAGCGATTTCTTGTTGTAATTGTCGGCATGAAAGAAGCCGAGATACGGCTCGAGGCCGGAGAGCATGCACGCGCGCTCGACCAGGCCATAGAGCACGCCGTAGCAATAGTTGAGTATGCAATTGAACTCATCTTTGGCGGGCTGGCGCGAGCGGCCACGAAAGGGAAACTCGCCGGGTTGAATGAAGCTGAGCGCTTCGAAATAGATGCGACCCGCCGTGCCTTCGAGTCCGCGCAGGGAGTCGGGGGCAAGCGGCACGGGGCAAGGCGCAAGGAGCAAAGTGGATTCGCGCCCCGGGGAAGCGGTATCTTGGTTATCGGCGTCGAGGCTTTTCAGTTTGTCGCGAATGACTTGGATTTGGCCGATATGAACGCTGAGTTGCTTCTGCTTGGCCGGGCGCTTGTTAGCGAGCGTGGTGAGAAATTCAATTTGATTGTCGAGCTTTTGTTGTATCCAGCGCAACGCGTAACCGAGGCCTTCGGCGTTGGTGCTAGCAACGAGTTGGCCGCGGCGGATGCGGGTGGTGGAGCCGAGCTTGGCATGCCAGAGGCGGCCAAACGGCGCGCCAAATTTGTCGAGAAACACCACATCGATATTGTTCTCGACCGAGAGCTGCAAGGCTGCGGAGCTGAGTTTGACCGCGGAGCTGATGAGGATGCTCTCGACTTTCTTAGGCGAGACGATCTTGCTTTCTTCATCAACTGTAATATGAAAGCAGCCATCACGAATGCGCAAGTACGCGCCGGGGGTGTTGAGGACGAGTTGCATGGGCTGAGGGTTTAGAGCAGAGGGCGAAGGGCATGAAGAAAAGTTTGCCCGGTGCCGGGGTTCAATTCGGGTTTTGCAGTTTTTTTTAAAACTCAGAAGGAGTGACATGCTGTTAGTGATGGCGTTCATAAGATTCGCAAGCCGCCCGTGAAGTCTCACAGCCACTCCTACGGAGTTTGCAAAAACCAAAGAAATCATGCCAATAAACATTTCATCCCGAAGGGATGAACGGCCGCCAAGCAAAGGAGGTAAAATGGAAACCGCATACCCAGCACGGCTTCACGCTGTTTGCGACAAGACTCTTTTCACTGTTCCGAAGCCGCGCGCGGGCGATTTGCCGAGGCCGATGAAATCCGGCAAATGAAAATTCATCTGAAAGGAGCCTTTGAACGCCAGCATGGGCTGGTCTTTGAATTTGACTTCGCAGGTTTCGACGCAAACGGTGGGGCGATGCCTTTGCCCGACGGTATAACGCAGCGTCTTGGCTACGGCGATGACGTTGTTGACCAAAATGCTTTGGAGCATGTCCAATTGCATTTCATGTTGCACGGACGAGTGTTTGTTCAAATCAAGTCCGAAACTGCGAAATTTTTGGTAGTTTTGCTGGTTAAGCGCAAGCCAGGGGGTGACGAACTGATAGGTGACGGGTTCGCTTGCGTCGCCAAATTCGGTTTCGTGAGGGCTCAGTTCCAAGTGGAGATTCTCATAAATTTTTTCGTCGATTTTCAGCGTTTTCAATTCGAGAAAGATTTTTGCGAGCAGCGGCGCGCCCTCGCCTAGTCCAATGATATGTGGGATGCCGTGCAGCACTTTGTATTGCACAAGGGGATAGCGATATTGAAAGCGCCCGTCACCGGCGTGATTGTGCAAAAGATCATCTTCTTCCCACAAACGGCCGATATAGCCGCGCAGCTTGTGCGCGTCGCGTTGGGCGAAACGTTGATCCGCAAGGCGGAGAACGTTGAGCAGGACTTTCATAGAGGCTCCTATGAGAACATTGTGTTTGAAGTCGGAGACGGATTGGATTCATCTTTGATCAAGCCGATCTCTTTTGAATAAATGGCTTCGATATTCTCTTCGACGACGATCAGATCGTTTTCCTGCTCACGCAAATGTTCGGGCAAGCGCTGCTCGAAGGGGTGAATGAGATATTGCGCCAAGCGCCGCCAGATTTTTTGCCGCAGCGCGAGCAAGCTAAACACTTCTTCCAAATTCTTCTCGCGATGAACTTTCCAACCCAGTTCTCTCCACTGCGCGTAGTTTTCGCGCGCAGTTTCGTCGTATAGAATCAACAGATCGCGGCGTTTGCCTTTTTCCGGAATTAGGTCGAATGTCATTGATACCTGTTTCAATTCCAACTGGCGCAGATCTTCTAGCATGCTCAATGCTTCATCCTGGCTAATGGCTGCTTGCATGCGCTCGTAGAAAGCCTGAATTATCGGCCATAAGCTCTTTTCTTCCCCAACCCGTAACACTGCTTCTGTCATTTGCAGTAGCACCGGCGCATAAATGCGATTGGCGTGCGGCTTGTTTTCGTCTGCGCCGAGATGTGTGAGCACGACGCGGCCTCGACATTCCTGCCAATCGTGGCGGCGGCAGCGGCCCGCGCTCTGAATTAGCGAAGGCAACGGAGCGAAATCACGAAAGACAACGTCGAGTGAAATATCCACGCCGGCTTCGATCAGTTGTGTGCTCACCACAATGACCGGCGCTTTCCCGCCAATGTTGTTGATTTTTTCAAGACGATGGATGGGCAAAATCTCCGTTGTGAGGCAATGACGTTCAGTACCGTGTTGGTCCGCCAATGGTTTCAGAGACGCATAAATCTCCTTTGCGGCATTGACCGTATTCGCCACTATCAAAATGCGCCTGCTGCCTTGCCGCCATTCTCGTGCAACAGCTTCCATTAAAGCGGGAATTGATTGAATCTGTTCGCGTTCATCAAGCAATTGGTAGCGATTGAACTGCGCAAACACGTCACGAAATGTCGGTACGATTTGGCGGTAAGAAGTATCCGCCGGATCGAACAGCAACGGCGGCGTGGCGGTCATCACGATAACCTGCCAACCGAGCGCGTGCGCCATGGCTTTTAGCGCGCCGCGAATGAGCCGCAGATAGCTTGGCGGCAAAGCTTGGGGCTCATCCAAAATGATGATGGCGTGCTGCAACGCGGCAAAGCGCCGATTGGCCGAATTGGCCGTGTCAAACAGCGTCGAGAAAAATTGATGGAAGGTCGTAACAATCAGTTCTGATTCCCAACCTTCGATTTTGAATGCGGCAGAAACATCGTCAAGCTCCTCGTCCTGATATTTGTAATCGAGATCCGCTAAATGGTGATGGGCCAACAGCAACTCGCCACCCTTGACTCCAAAAACGTCTTGAAAGACTTTGAAATTTTGATCGATGATGCTGAGAAAGGGGAGAGCATAAACAATGCGCGGCTGCTTGCCTTGCGCTTCGAGGCGCTTTCGAAGAATCGCCGCGACTTGCAAACCGGACAAGGTTTTACCGGCACCGGTTGGCAGCGTGAGTTGATGCACATGAATCTGCTGCAAATCAACCGTTTCCGCGTAGCGTGTACAAGCAAGGAATAAATCACGACGCATTTTCTCAACCGGCAGAGCATACGATTTTTGCTGCGCAAACAGTGCGACTTCATGACCGGGGAAAGAAGACCGCTCTATTCGTTTGGGTAGGTTTTGCTCTTTGTCCGCTTGCAGCAAACAGCCGTAAATCAGTTTCAAAAACGCCCAGGCTTCCATGCCGCAGCGCTCGCTAAGGTGAGGATCAAGCTTGCGACGCTTAAAGATGCGCCAGCACGACCATGTTTCGCGCGAGGCAATAGTGTCGATCACTTGTTGCGGCGTGAGCAACGTAGGAACGTCGGCATGTTGAACTAATCGGTCAAAATGCGGGCGGCGCAAGCGCTGCAATTGCTTGTTGATCAAAGCGAAATTTTCATCATCTTCTTCAAAGTCAATCTCCGCAGGCAAGACAAAAGCTTCCGGCGTAAAATCGCGTAAGCGGCCGTGATGGCTGCGAATCGCCAGCGCTGCGAGCCAAACTTCCAAAGTCATCGCGAGCTTGTCACCCGCAGTCACCTCGACAAGCTTTTCACCGAAGGTTAAACAGAACAGCGTGCCGAGGCGCCCGTGCGATTTCAAATCAGCGTCGCCCATCCACTTTTGGCCGTGGCTGGAGCAGTAAAGATAATCTTGAAAATCTTCTGTGGCTTTGGCCAAATCGTGGCATAAGCCGGTGAGAAAAGCGAGCTGTTCGCGAAACGGCGAGTCGCCTGCGTGACGAATCAGCTCTCTCGTGCGATGCGCCACCGCCAGCAAATGTTGTTCGAGCGGCTCGCCGGGATGCGCATAGAGCACGTCTTTGTTCCATTCAGAGGAGATAGGCATAACTGGCCTCCTCCTCGGCAATAGTTCCGCCGTGTTGAATTTGCCAGATCGTTTCGCCGGGCTTCAGACGACAACGAATGGATTGGCCGGAATGCTCGTAGATGATGTCGTCATAGCGCGTCACGCGGCGATCGGGTTCCATCGTGATCGGCAACGTCATCATGTGATAACGCTTGTCAGCTTCCAGCTTTGGTTCAGCAATAGCGCTTTGTGGCAGCCAGCCCAGCACGGCAATTTCATCTGTCGGCTGAACGTGTTTCGCCTGAAAGCTTCCAATCCACTCGAAATCTACTAGACACCACGCCAAGCCCAGCGAGGGAATGTAATACGGGCGATGTTCGCGAAGTCGGGTTTGCAGAGCTTGATCTTGCGTCTTATCGCCCAAAGCACAAAAAAGACGCAATTCTGGATTGCATAGCAGCTCTGTGCCTATTGGTGAATGTGGCTGTTTTTGCAACGCGCGAAAACTTGCCGTGGATTTTGTAGTATCAAGAAATTTCAAACCGGTTTTCAATTTTTGCGGCGATTGCTTTAACGCCACCGACACGCGACAGCGCCTGCCCAACTCGCGGAGGTAATCCTTGCGATCAATACCGAGAATCGCGCCAAGCAAGCCGATCACCGTTGGCGGCGAGGGCAAATCGAACGTGAGCGGCGAAGTAGTGGTATAGGGGCGCTTGAAATGCGCCCATTCGCCGTACACGTCGAAGACAATGATTTCATCTGCCATCAGAACCACCCTTGCGAGTTGATCTCTTGCCAATGAGCCGGCAGTTTTTCCGGCGCGAGGTCGAGCTGTGAATCTACTTTGTAAGTGACTTGAGCGAGGTGAGCGCTATTCGCTTGCAGAGCATCAACCAGCCCCGTCAAGTTCAAGTGATAATCTTCCGGGCCGCGCAATTCTTTGCCGTCATTTTTGTTGTGCTCCAGCCTGATAAAACGCGTGAGGCGGCCAAGCAGAAAATCATTCTTCGTATCGACCTTGATCAGCAAGCGCGGCACTTGTCCGGCTTTCGAGCGCGTGTTGAGCGAAAGCGTGCCGCACCACAAGCCTTCGAGCAGTTTTGCTACGTCGTTTTCACTGCATTGCGTGAACTCCGCGCGATGATGATCGATGCAGCCATAAAATGCGATCAGGCCATACGCCGCGACAAACTCTTCGCGGAACGTGCGTTGCGCGGATTCGAGGCCAGTGGCGAAAGCGCCGGTGCCTTTGACAAACTCGATGCGCGCGGGATGTAGCGATTGGCCCATGTTGAATTGCACCGGACCAGTGAGATGATAGGCGTCGCCATCGACTTCGTATGAGGCAAGCTGATCTTTCTTCTCTTTCTTGGGCTTTTGTTCCGAGGGAGCCACAGTAGCTCCAAACAGCCTCGCATCAATACATTTTTGCAGAAGATTTCCACGGCTGAATTCGGTGTTGACCGTCACGGTCTCACCAGCCTTTTCTTCCAAGCCATTCAACTTGGCAAGCCGTTGCACGAGCGTCATGGGATCGGCTTGGTCCGAATACACGTAAAGATCGCAGGTTTCATCGTTCTTTTGCTTGCGATACTTTGTGAACAAATAATCGCGCACTGTGCGCTTGAGACGAACGTCGGTGACGAGCAGGCGTTCCGTTTGCGGATCTTGCCGCGGCCGGTTGCTGTCCGCCGGATCGCCGTTGGGATTGCTGTAACTGACATCGTAGAGAAAGAGAACCTCACTGCGATTTTGCAGAGCCATGATTTGCCTCCTGTTGATTCTGTTAATAAAGTTTCTTGTGTAGTTATGATTTGGTGTCAGCGTATGCTTCCCTAATGTCGTTGGTCAGGAAATCGTCAGCTTGCAACAGTTGCGGATTTCGCATTTATCCTTTGAGCCCTGATCAAGGCATCGAAGACTCGGCCTTGCGCAAGCCCAAAAGCGAAGTAAGAACTCACTTCCTCGTATGAAATCATTCTGTCCTCAATGCGTTCACGCAAACAGAGATCGCTTATGAGTTCGACAAAAATGCGAAAATCACCCTCGATTTCATATTCGCGCAGTTTTGCAACGGTTTTGCTGAACAATGGTGGAATGTCTTCTCGCTTAAATCGAAGCCCCTTCAGTTCCTTTTCAAAAGGAGCTCGTTCATAGCGACTACCCCGCAAATTGTCGGCTTGCTCAAACATCAACTGGCGCACTAAAACTCCTAAAAGAAACGTTCCGCAAAGAAAAGATGAGCGCGCTAGCTCGGGATGCTCGTTGAGAAAGACCTCAAGATTCGCCATCCAAGGATCAGCAAATTCACCGTTGTCTTTACGTTTTTTGAAAGCCGGTTCAATGGAAAGTGTTTCAAGTTTCATTTCTACTCCTTTCTTTGAAGTGTATGGCTGCCAAAGATTCAGCTCGCATAGATAGCGCACCCAGCACAAACCTTGCAGGGCGTAATAGTCAAAAATGGGCAACCTGAGATCGGGATTTTTAAAAAGCGCATCCAAGGTTTCCAGGATGACACGCAGAATCCGGCGCGGATCCGGCGGCATGGCGAGGTAGAGCTGGCGAATGAATTGCAGATAATCGGCATCATATTTTGCTTCGCCGACTTTCTGCGCTTCACGCTGATAAAACTGCCAGACCAGCCCGAATGAGAAACGAATGGGCAAGCCGAACGTGCTTTTCTCATCTTTGGGTGGAGGAAATGTTTTTTGAATCCAGTCCGAATACGTGTGCAGCTTGGCAACCTGTTTCTGCGATAAAACCAATTGCCGCAATCGTGAGGGCGGAACGTCATCGATCGCCAGTTTTATGACAAGCTGAGACTTTTGTGGTTTTTCATAAAAAAGGAAAGTCATCAGCACGCGATCAAAGACCTCTTTGCTCAAAAGCTTGAGGTCTTCTTCCATGTTCACATATTCACGCGCTGCCTCGTTACCCAATCCGAAGCCTGGGGAGCGCTTGGAAAGAGTTTCCAAGCTATCAAGCATTTCTCTCAACATGCTGCGGTTACCGCTGAAAACAAATTTGGGAATCACCCAGTATTTGAAATTGCCGGGCATGTAAAACTTTTGATGCGCGTCGAGGTGCTCTCGGGCTTGTTTCAAAGCTTGTCCACCCACTTGCGAGACTGGAAAATTCTTCCAAGCACTCTCTTCGCGGAATCCCCCCACAATCATGCCGGGTTTATCGATGGTATAAAATGGGAAATGGCTGCCGGCGCGACCATAAACGGGAACATCCGGTTCAAACGTGAGGCTGCATTGGCTGATGCCTTCGCTGCGGCCCTCGCCAAGGGCATTGGTGGCAGCTTCTTCAAGAAGCGCTTGATATTCCGAACGCTCGCCGGGATATCGGCCGTCGATTTTGATGGTCAATAATGAACCCACCTTTGGTTGACGAGCTTTCTTTCTCTTTGCTTCGGGAGGTTTTGAAGTAACTTGGCTCACAAAGGCGGAGAGATTTTGACGTAACTCGGCCGCTCGCTTCTCCTCGGCTAAAAATTCTTTCACAGCCAATATCGAGGTGTTTTTACCACCATAATTTCGAAAGAAGCCCAGCAGGCGCATATTGAAAGTTGTTTCAGGATCAGTCAATTGAGCTGTCGGTGTATAATTGGCTCCTTGTGATCCTTTGCGTTTGAGGGCATACGCGGCTTTTTTTGCTTGCGTCGCTTCTTCCGACAATTCAAACGGACGACGATGATCGACTAACATAATGCTGCCATCCTCTTTGGTTTTGAGATTGAGACTGATCACCAAGGTGCCTGCCTCCACCGGATCGACGATTTCAGCCAAAGCGGAGTCGCTATTTCCGCCGAGGGCTTGGGCCATCTGATACAAGGCTCGCATCATAAACTTTCCACCTTCTTTAAGATTTTGACATCGTTTTACAGATAATATACAACCCATCCCTGACAACCGCTGTCAGTCGATTTTCTCTGACTTCGTCCGGCTCATTCCACTTTCTTGGTAATCATCACCCCATTCCCCCGGCTGGATTGTTTGCCAAAGCCCCACAGCGGCGGGGCGTAAAATGTGATCTCGCCGCTCGCGGCAAAGCCGAGCATCACTCCGCTGTCAAGCTGTTTGGCGCGCACCGGCTCGGCTTGCCAATGTTCGATCTTCGCTTGCAGGCGCGCAAGAATGCTGAAGCCGAGACCTTTAGCAAAGCTCAGAATGTTACCGATCAGAATGCTTTGCAGCATTTCGCGAATCGCCTCGTTGCGTTCGTGTACTTCATGTTCGCGATAGCGCGCATAGTTGTCTTCATTGAGCGCGAGCCAGGGCGTGGCAAAATGAAAATCTCTGGGCGTGACAAAATCCGGCTCGTAGAGCGCGGAGACAAGACGAACATCTTCGAACTCCACCCGTGTGTGATTCATCATCAAGTGGCGCGGCGGCTCGAGTGCGGCCAAGAGTTCAGCGCCCAAGCCGAGTCCTACAACCATGGGAATGCCTTCGATGATTTTGTATTGCACGAGCGGGTGTTGATAAAGATACTGGCGACCGAGATGTTGGTGCATGATAGACCAATCGCGAAACAGATTACCGATAGCGCCGCGCAGTTGATAGGGTTGGAAATTGCCGGGCTGCTTCGGAAGCATTTCCCAGCGCAGGTACGGAATGATCGGTGTGAGCATGATCGCAATCCTTCTTTTCGTGGAAAATGATGCGGTGAGTTTTACGAATATTTTTCTCCGTTCATAGCGCGACAAGCTTGTGACAATGTAATCTTCCCCCCTGACAACCACGGTCAGTCTTTTTTGCCGAGGGCTTAACGCAAAGAGCAAAGCGGGATTCTGCCCTAAACTCCCCGTTCTACACCTTCAGTGCCGTATCTCGCCAAACCCGCCCGCAACATCGCCGCCGCTTTCTCCCGCATCGCCACCGGCTCCAAGATCTCCGCCTCGCCGCCGAACCCGAGAATCCAACGCAGCCAGAGAATCTCGCCGCTGATGGTGGCTTGCAAAATCAGTGTGTCATTTTCTTCGCGCCAATCTTTGGGCAAGAAACGCCCGTCTTTCTTGACGATCTCCCTCGCCAATCCCCAAAAGCGCACGCGCAAAATTTGCGGTTTGTCAACCACCGCGCCGAAGGCACCACGAAAATATTCCTCGGCGGCAAATGGGCGCGGCGCGAACGTTCCTTTCTCGACGCACAGCTTATCGATACGATCCAAACGATAGATGCGAAAATCCGCGCGTTTGAAACTCCAACCCACGAGATACCAAGCGCGATCTTGAAAGCGCAGATGATAAGGCTCCAATTGCAGATTGCGCTCTTCCTCGTCAGTCAGTTTACGATAATTGAGCAATGTTATCAGGCGCTGCTCGTCAATGGCTTTGCGCAAGCGCCAAAACACGCTGGCGTTGGTCCTTTCCAGGGGCGCAGGCGAAAGCACGACACTGCGATTTTCCAGCGGTTGTTCTAACAGCTTATTGAGCAGGCCATTGGCGATTTCTGCCAATCCTTTGTCCGATTGCAGCGGCAAGTTTTTGAGCGCCAAAGTCGCAACCAACTGTTCCGCGGAACTGAGATTGAGTTGCGGAAGCACGTTCTCTTCGACGACGCGGTAGCCGCCATCACTTGCGAGCGACACGCCCAGCTCCGTGAGCGCTAAAAGGTCGCGGTAAATCGTGCGCTCATCCACGCCACACATTTGCGCTAGGCGCGGCGCGGTCATCATGCGCTTACGCCGGCACAGGTCCCAAATTTTTAAGAGACGAATGGATTTTTGCATGGGGCATCATCCTCACATTGGTTATCAGAGCGAAACGATTGCTCGAGGCTTCACGTTTTGCGCTGCAGTGGAGCAGATTTTTGAGGGATATGATTAAGGCTGGATGACGGTAACACTCCCTTTTGCGGTAACCCGAATTCCAAACGACCCAACAAGGAGCAGCCCATAGAAGTGCTTTGGGGAAATAACAATATTTCTGGCGAAAAGCAAGGCCGGCCTAGTAGTGCATCGGCAACTATCAGCAAAGACCTCGCACTCTTACTGCCTCCCCGAATGAGCATGGAAAGATTACAACAAAAAATCCGACGTCGCGCGTGAGCGATAATATATCACGAGCAAACTTGTAAAATCGTGAATGAAGATTTGCAGAGCTACAGAAAAAAGTAATGGCATTCCACAGGAGCCCTTTAGGAGGAAAATCACATGTCAAAACGCCTGCAATCGCAAGCGCGGCCAGTGAGTTTAGAAGAGCCACGCTGCCCGTGCGGGCAACAATATTATCGTCTCGCGCAATTGGCAAAGCTTTTTGAAGTGAGTGAGAAGACCTTGCGCCGCATGATCGTGAATCGCCAACTCAAAGCCAAGCGCATCGGCGGCTCGATTCGCATTCCGCACGAGGAGCTCGCGAAGATCGTGCGCGAGTATTGAAATGGAAAGAGAAAAGCAACTGCGCACGCAGAGACGCAAAGTCGCAAAGAAAAAACTCTGCGGGCTCTTTGCGGCTCTGCGTCTTTGCGTGAGAGCTTGTGTTTTGGGGTTGATCACGAAAAGTTTTTTTGAAAAAGGGGGGGGGCAATTTGACGGGCTTCTGAATACGCGCATCATCGCAGTTTTATGCGGTCACACATGCCTTTGGTTATCATGGGCATGCGTTCGAAGAAAAATTTTTCACGTGGAGAGTTTTTTATTTCCCTTTACCAACGGTATCGGCTATACTATTCCAGCAAATAAAAATGGCCCAATGAGTGTTCGAGCACTCACTGGGCCGGTGCGAAGAAGCTGGTGAAAAGCTTCTCATCAAACGCGATACATCATAAGCTTTTCACGCCTCATGCGCAAGCCCTTCTTGCTCCCTTCATGCTTGTGCTTTTCTCCTGCTCTCGCACCTGCCTTTGCTCAACGTTTCGCCGATCCTTGCTTTGAACTTTTACACAAAGGATCATGACATGGCTCATCTGCGCAAGGTTGGTAGCGCATTCCAATTACAATTCTATCTCAATGGCCGCAAGCTGGTGAAGCACTTCCCCAAGGGCGTGCCCAAAGCCGTTGTCGAAGCCGAGCGCAAGCGTATTGAATCGGAACTCGCGCTGCACAAAGCCGGCCTCAAACGTTTCGGCGATGATCCGCGCGCTGCGGAGTTTCTTACCGTGTTTGATCTCACTGAATCAGTTTTGAATTCTCGACAACATGAAGTGACGAAAGAAACCATTGCGCGGAATCGGCATGCGATGAAGCTCTTCATTGCTGCGATTGGCAAACACACACTCGTGGCCGAGATCAAACCCACGCACTTCGACAAGTTTCGCAATGCGCGCTTCGAAGCGATGCAGCAACTTTATCGCGAGCGCGGCTGGGCGTGGAACGAAGACAAAGTGAAACGCGGCGTGAATAAGGACATCGAAAACATCAGAACGGTGCTGCGGATGGCCGTGAAGAAAAACCTCATGCCCGCACAGTATCTCCCGAAGATTGAAAAGCTCAAAGTGGATCGCCGGCGTTTGCCTTCGTTTTTGAATAAGCACGAAGTCGAACGCATGGCCGCGCAGCTTGAGGGTGAAGCCCGACTCGCGTTTTGGTTGATTCGTTACACGGGTGCAAGAAGGAGTGAGATCGCGCGCAAGTTCATCGGCGATGAACGCGGCCTCAAATGGAAAGATGTTGATTGGACGCGCAACACGCTGCGGCTTTATGCCAAGAAGAAAGAACGCCTCGTGCCCATGCACCCCAAGCTGCGCGAAATGTTGCTGGCCAAGAAACAAACACTCGGTTTGTCTGCGCACGATGAAGCGCATGTGATCAGCCTCGTGCGCGATACGCTTTCCGATTACTTCGCGAAAGCGCGTCTCAAAGCAGGCATCAATAAACCTGGTGCGGTGCATATCCTTCGTCACAGTGCTGCCACAACGTTGCTCGAATCCGGCGCAAACATTCGTGAGATTCAAACGCTGCTCGGACATTCAACGATTGCGGTCACGGAAATCTACACGCACGTGGTGCAAGAGAAACTTGAAAGCGCAGTGCTGCGCGCGTTTGAATAACACCTCAAGCAAAGGAGTTTTGTTATGGCAAAGCGCTTCATTCTACCCGAGGAACGCACGCTGTATCTCAACGAGCTCGAACAACTCGAACAGAGTTTAGCCGCGCTGCGAAAGCGTGTGAGTGCGGCACGGCGCGCGGTGCAAGCAGACAAATGGATTCATCTCGCGCATGTGCGCGCGGCGCAGTCGGTGAATGCTACGCTCATCGCATTGGTTGAAGTGTGGCAACCCGAGTATCAAAACAAACTCACGCTGCATGAGTCACTGTGAAATCTTGTGGAAGGAAGAGTCTTATGAGCAAAAAAACAAATCCGGCCGATGCGCATGCAGTGTATCTCGCCGAGCTGGCGCAACTCGAAACCAAGCTGCGAAGCCTGCGTGAGCGCGCGGCATTCGCGAAGCATGCCGCGAAAGATAAGCATGCGATCTATTGGGCGCACGTGAGCGAGGTGCAACATCTCAACACCAAACTCGCGGAACTGCTCGCGTGTTGGCAAGTGGCGGGCAACGGCAAAGTCGTGGCACAGATAGAAGCGAAAAGTTTATGACTCAATCAACTTCAAACTCTACGCCCACGAGCGATCTCTCCAAGTTCGAAGGCTTGGCACTCGAAGATGCGGTCGACTTGCTCAAAGCGTACATGTTTCAAAAACGGCGCGCGGATTTCTTAGGCGAT
>JAYRWE010000009.1:0-48794 GCA_041918175.1 bacterium | reverse complement strand
TCGCCCGCCATCGCCTGATGATGAATCATCAGGCTAGGAGGTGCAAGCCAACTAAAGTTGGCTACCACCCTACGGGTGATCAGCGATCTTTAGATCGCTTCCACCTTTTAGCCTGATGCTTCAGCATCAGGCGGAGGTTGGCGATTTCACCAATGCAAAATTCAG
Organism: bacterium; assembly: GCA_041918175.1. Taxonomy (GTDB): domain Bacteria; phylum Zhuqueibacterota; class Zhuqueibacteria; order Zhuqueibacterales; family Zhuqueibacteraceae; genus JABWAN01. Next base: position 48,629 of record JAYRWE010000009.1, on the reverse strand, counting down.
GTTGTACGTTCTTTCATCATGACAAAGGACATGCACATTCGCGGCCTGATTACTTTGCGAGGCTGGGATTGCGCTAATGGCTCGGAGTTTCTAAATTGGCATCGTGCAGGCTATCTGCAAAATCGCAAACGTTTGGTGTAATCGGAGCGAAATGAGGAGCGCGTATGTCAAAACTTTGTGTCGGTGTTGCGGGCGTGGGCCGTTTGGGCGGCTTGCACGCGAAGCTTTATCGTGAAGTTGCTGCGGCGAATTTTCTCGGCGTGTATGATGCGGAACTGGAGCGCGCGCAAACTGTGGCGCAAGAGCATGGCGTCAAAGCGTTTACTTCTTTTGAGGAAATGCTCGCGGTGTGCGACGCCGTAAATATCGTCGTGCCGACAAGCTTTCATTTTGAACTGGCGCAACAAGCTTTGCGCGCTCGCCGGCACGTGTTTATTGAGAAGCCGATTACAACCACGGTGGCAGAAGCGCGCACTTTGATTGCGTTGGCAAGCGAGCAGGGCTGCGTTTTGCAGGTTGGTCATATCGAGCGCTTCAATGGCGCGTTGCGCGCGCTGCAAAATTTTCCGCTCGCACCGAAATTCATCGAGTCGCATCGCATGGCCTCGTTCGATCCGCGGGGCACTGACGTGGCGGTCGTGCTCGATTTGATGATTCACGATATCGACATCATTTTGAGTTTGGTCAAAAGTCCGCTCACGCGCGTGGATGCGAATGGCGTGGCCGTGGTCTCGCTCGAGCCGGATATTGCCAACGCGCGTTTGCAATTTGCGAACGGCTGCGTGGCCAATGTAACCGCGAGCCGCATTTCACAAAAGAAGATGCGCAAGATGCGCTTGTTTCAACGCGATGCGTATGTCTCGATAGATTTTTTGCTCGGCTTGAGTGAAGTGTATCGTTTGGTGGGAGCCGAAGAAGCGAGCGGCAAGTTTTCTTTTCCGATCACGCTCGGCAAATTGGAGCAAGGCGCGCGGCCGCGCCACATCATTTACGAAAAATACGAAGCGCCCGAAGGCAACGCGCTGAAGATGGAGTTGGAGAGTTTTGTGCACGCGATTCAAACTCACACGCCGCCGCCAGTGACCGGCAGCGACGGCTTGCGCGCGCTCGAAGTGGCGACGGAGATTACGAGACTGATCAAAACACAGGTAGAAAAAGCATAAAGTTCACTTCGTGACCAGGTTGGTTGGAGCCATAACAATGAAAAAAGCCTGCCCTCAAAAAGAGGAGCAGGCTTTTTTTCTATGATCAAGTACTGCGCTTCATCGCGCGGGCTTAGTACATGCCGCCCATGCCGCCGCCGCCCGGAGGCATCGGTGGGGTCTTTTCCTTTTCAGGTTTCTCGACGATCGTAGCTTCGGTCATGAGCAACAGGCCGGAAACCGAGGCCGCGTTTTCGAGCGCGGTGCGCACGACTTTGGTCGGGTCGATGACGCCTTGCTTCATCATATCGCCGAACTCTTCGGTATCAGCATTGAAGCCAAAGTTCACGTCTTTGCTCTCTTTCACGCGTTGCACGACGATGGAGCCTTCCCAGCCCGCGTTTTCCGCGATTTGGCGAATCGGCTCTTCAATCGCGCGCTTCACGATGTTAACGCCGGTTTGTTCGTCGGCGTTGTCGAGCTTCATTTTGTCAAGTGCGGAAATGGCGCGAATCAAAGCCACGCCGCCGCCCGGCACGATGCCTTCTTCCACTGCGGCGCGGGTTGCGTGCAATGCATCTTCCACGCGCGCTTTCTTCTCTTTCATTTCCACTTCGGTCGCAGCGCCGACTTTCAACACGGCCACGCCGCCAGCGAGCTTCGCGAGACGCTCTTGCAACTTTTCGCGATCATAGTCAGAGGTGGTGACGTCGATCTGCTTTTTGATTTGCGAGATGCGGCCTTTGATGTCTTCTTGCTTGCCCGCGCCTTCGACGATGGTGGTGTTGTCTTTGTCAATCGTGATCTTCTTGGCTTTGCCCAAATCACCAAGCGTGGTGTTCTCGAGCTTGAAGCCCGCTTCTTCGGAGATCACACGGCCGCCGGTGAGCACGCCGATGTCTTCGAGCATGGCTTTGCGGCGATCACCGAAGCCCGGCGCTTTCACCGCGGCGACTTTCAACGTGCCGCGCAGCTTGTTCACGACCAACGTCGCGAGCGCTTCGCCTTCGATGTCTTCGGAAATGATCAAGAGCGGACGGCCCATTTGCGCGGTCTTCTCGAGAATCGGGAGCAGATCTTTCATCGCGCTGATCTTCTTGTCGTGAATCAAGATCATCGCTTCTTCGAGCACGGTTTCCATGCTCTCGGGATCGGTCACGAAGTACGGCGAAATGTAACCGCGGTCAAATTGCATACCTTCCACGACCTTCAATTCGGTGTCGGTGGACTTGGCCTCTTCCACCGTGATCACACCGTCTTTGCCGACTTTGTCCATCGCATCGGCGATGAGATCGCCAATGGATTTGTCATTGTTCGCGGAGATCGAGCCGACTTGCGCGATTTCGGTTTTGCCCGGCACCGGCTTGCTGATCTTTTTCACTTCCGCGATGACCACATTCACGGCCTTCTCGATGCCACGTTTCAGGTGCATCGGGCTGGCGCCGGCGGTGACGTTCTTCAAACCTTCGTTGAAAATCGCTTGCGCCAAAACCGTTGCGGTGGTGGTGCCGTCGCCCGCGTTATCGCTGGTTTTGGAAGCGACTTCTTTCACCATTTGCGCGCCCATGTTTTCGACCGGGTTTTCCAACTCAACTTCTTTGGCAACCGTGACGCCGTCTTTGGTCACCGTGGGAGCGCCGAATTTTTTGTCGATCACAACATTGCGACCTTTGGGGCCGAGCGTGACTTTCACCGCATTGGCCAAGGCATCAACGCCACGCTTCAGCGAAGCGCGTGCGTCAATTCCATAATCAATAATCTTTGCCATGTGTTATAATCTCCTAATAGAGTTTTCCAGGTGATGAACTGCAGCGGAATTACAGAATCGCGAGCACGTCGCTTTCGCGCATGATTAAATAATCGACGCCATCCACCGTCACTTCCGTGCCGGAGTATTTGCCGTAGAGAATCTTATCGCCCTTCTTCACTTCCATCGCCACCTTCTGGCCCGAGTCGGAAACTTTGCCCGGCCCAACAGCAACGATCTCACCTTGCATCGGTTTTTCTTTGGCAGTATCGGGAATGATGATGCTGCCGACTTGCTTCACTTCGGCCTCGAGCGGCTTTACCACAACACGATCGGCCAACGGCTTAATGTTCATAGACCTTGCCTCCTTAAGTTAGAAAGTCCAGAGCCGTATTTGAAAAGGGATTTGTTTAAGAGTGGCACTCACAAAAAATGAGTGCTAATTCGCGGGGAGAAATATAAGCTTTATACCACCAGAGTCAAGTAGCATGATGGCAATTTGTGCGGCATGATGGCAGATCAAAATGCTGTGGAAACCTGGCAAGACCGACAAAATTTCTGAAGTGGTATTATGGCCATCTGTGAATGAAACTCTAAACCTACCACTTTATCCCCTGCAGACAGACATTTCTAAACCGCGAATAGGAGCGAATGGGCGCGAATGAAAAAGAATTAGCGTTCATTCGCGTTGATTAGCGGTTCAAAAACCGATAGCTCATTCAGTCGACGCTCCTAAATACGTTGGGAGTTTCGTTCCATTGAAAAGAGCGGGATGCGCAATGCCTCACATTCCAACCTGCAACGAGAGTGGAACATGACCCGCTTTTTACAAACACGGGACGCGCGCGTGACACATATACTCCGCGATTGTCGGTACAATTTCTCCAAAGCGCAGCGCAAAGATAACTGCGCCCGAGAAACGGCAATCTTAAAACTTTCAGGAGCGTCCGATGAAATTATCTGCAAAAATTTTCGCATACGTCGTGTGCGCATTGTGCTGGTTTACGACCGACGCCAGCTTCGCGCAAACGAAAACCGCCGCGGACTTGTTTTCCACGCTGAAACCGGGGCAGTGGATCAAGATCGAAGGCTCACCGCAAAAAGATCTGACCGTCATCGCCAAAGAGGTGAAGCTGCTCACCGGCGACTTCCAGGACGATGATTGTGAAATCGAAGCGACGGTGCGCGCGGTTTTGGACAAAACCAAGAAGCAGTTTCAATTGCTCACCATTCCGGTGACGATGGAAGCGGATGCGAAATATGAAAGCGATGACGGCTCTTTTACTTCTTTTGAGCAATTGAAGGCCGGCATGTTTGTCGAAATCGAAGGCGCTTATTTAAAAGACGGCAGCTTTTTGGCGAACGAGGTGCAGCCGGAAGTTGCGGACGCGGATGACGTTGGCGGCGTGGCATTGGTGGGGAAAACGGAGAAAGTAGACGCGGCAAAACGCACGATTACGATCATGGGCGTCACGTTTCAAGTGGGCGAGAAGACCAAAGTCAAATCCGTGATCAAATAAACTTTGCACATTTCTCCGGCCAAGCATGGCCGGGATTCATATTGCACGAACCTGCGGGACAAGCATGTTGCACAGGTTGCTCTGCACTCTCAACTTTTGAAAGCATCATGATGAAACGAAACACCTTTTCGCCGATTTGGCGCACGAGCTTGGCGCTGGCTCTCAGCGCGCAATTCGCAGTGAGCGCACCCGGCGCAGAATCCGCACGGGAGACGGACGCGCGTTTTCACTATAAAACTTATTCTGAAACGGAAATTCAAACCGCATTGCAGCGGCCGTTGACTCTGGAAGATTGCCTCGGCATTGCGCTCGCCAAGAATCTGGCGCTAAAGCAGGTAGAAAAAGATTTGGCGCGCGCCGAAGCGCTCCACGGCGGCAGTTTCGGAGCCTATTTGCCGTTGCTCACGCTCGAAGGCGTGAAAACCAACGTGAGCACGGAAGAGCCGGACTCGCTCGAAAATTTTTCCGAGGTGCTCTTCCGGAATCAAGCCAACGTGGTGGCCAAGGCCCAACTTTATATTCCGACGGGAGCAACTCTCATTGCAACGAAAGACGTGTTTCGCGATACCCAAACGCCGTTTGACGATGATCTCACCAAAGATGAAGAACGGGAATTTTCCCTCACGTTGACGCAACCGCTGTTGCGCGGTTTCTGGCCTGCGGTGGCGAACAGTCGTACGATCAGCACCGGCAATACGCGCAACGTGCAAGCGAATGCGTTGCTCAGCCAGAAATGGTTGATCACGTATCAAGTCAAGCGTGCGTTTTACAACGTGCTCGTTAATCGCGAATTGGTGAAAGTGAATGAAGCCACGGTCGCGAGCGACTCCGCACTGGTGGCGGCATCGAATGCGCTCGTGATCGCGAAACTCGCCTCGCGCCGCGACGTGTTGAGCGCGCAGATTCGTTTTGACGAAGACCGCGCCGCTTTGATCAACAGCTACAATGATTATCAAAGCACGCTCGATGTGTTAAAAGACCTCATGGGCATTCCTTTGAATGCGACCATCAACCTCGCGGAAAGCCGCTTGGAGTTTGATCAACCTGCTATAAGCGCCGATCAACTCGTGGCGGGCGCCATGCAAAACAATCCGCAATTGCAGAGCTTGAGCTACCTCGTGCGCGAAGCCAAGCTGCAGCGCACGGTTGCGCGCAACGCGATGTTGCCGCGGTTGGACATTTACGGCACCTACTCCACCGTCAAGGCCTCGGATTTGATCGAACAAAAAGAGAACAGCCGCACGGGCGTGTTGCAAGCGGGCGTCAATTTCAGCTACAACTTTTTGCATCGCGAAGCCGGCGCGCAAGCGGAGAACGCCGAGCTGAGCATGCGCCAGCAAGAAGATCGGCTGCTCAATGCGCAACGTCAAATCGAAATGAGCATCCGTGACATTGTGCGCAGCCTTTCCAACAGCGATAAAGAAGCGGGCGCGATCCGGCGCAGTATCGAAGCCGCGGAGCAAAAGCTCGATTTCGCGCGCACGATGTTCAACCTCGGCCGCGCTTCCAACTTGGACGTGACCGATGCGCAAGAATTTTTGCTGCGCGCCAAAACGCTTTATCTGCGCAAGCTGGTGAGCTTTCGCATTTCACAAGCGCTGCTTGAAACGCTCACCGGCGAAGCCGTGGCGCAATAACGCGGCGCGCATGAAAAATAGCCGAAGCGGAAAAGCAGTTGCCGCGCTAAAGCGGGCAACGGTGTCTCGCGCTTCGCTCAGATGATAGGCTTAGAGTCTAGCCCAAACCATCCGTCAATGTCATGCCCGAGTGATTTTATCGGGCACCCATTATAAACATCATGCGGTTTTGGGATAGGCACTTAATCAAAAACTACAAAGGTGATTCCCATGTTAGATGCACGACAACCATCGCAAGCCGCCACCGGTTTCTTCGGCGATCCCAAGCGTCGCAAGATGCTGCTGATTTTGGGGCCGGTCGTTCTCATTCTCCTGTTCTTCGGCAGCTCGTTAATCATCGCCGAAAGCGATAGCACTGAAATTCCCACCACAAAAGTCAAACGCGGTGAAGTGACCATCAAGATCACGGAAAGCGGCGAATTGCGCGCGCAAGATCAAATCACCATTAGCGCGATTGCCGACAAACAAATTTTGTGGCTTGTGCCCGAGGGCCAATGGGTGGAAGAAGGCGACACACTGATCAAATTTGAATCGGAAAAATATGTCATCTCCAAAGGCGAGGCCGAATCTTCCGTGCAAGTGGCCAAAGCGGAAATGATTCAAGCGCAGAGCGATTATGAATCCATGACGGCCAAAGCCGAAGCCGCGCGCAAGAGTTATGAAACGCTGCCCGAACTTGCCAAGAAGGGTTTCATTCAAGAAAGCGAAGTGGAGCAACAACGCTTGGCTTACGAGGAAATGATTTCGAAAAAACGCGCGCTCAATGCGGCGATTGACGCAGCACGCGCGAATGTGGAGCGCGCCGAACGTGCGCTCGCACAGCAAGATCGCAAGCTGCGGCAGGGCGTGGTCGTGGCGCCGCGCGCGGGCCTGGTGGTTTATGCCATGACCGGCGACACGGAAAATCAAAAGAAGATTACGGTGGGCATGACGCCGTTTGAAGGCATGGATTTGATGTATCTGCCCGACGTCTCCACCATGCTCGTGGATGTCGAACTCAGCGAAGTCGATCTTTCGAAAGTGCACCCCGGCCTGCCCGCGGAAATTCGTTTGGATGCTTTTGCCGACACGTTGTTTAGCGGCGAAGTGAGCTACATTGCCGACTTGGCGAAACGTAAAATCAGCCGCATCACCGGCAAGCCCACGGGCGCGAAAGTTTTTGACGTGACCGTGAGAGTGAATGCTTCGGATAAACGCCTCAAACCGGGTTTGACCACGACCACGGAAGTGATCATCAATCATTATCAAGACACGGTGTTCATTCCGCTCGAAGCCGTGTTTCTCACGGAAGAAGACGAAACGATTGTCTACGTGCAGAAAAAAGGCAAGATCGAAAGCCGCCCGATTGTTATTCAAGAGAGCAATGATCGTGTGGCCGTGATCAAAGAAGGCTTGCAAGAAGGCGAGGAAATTTTGCTCGCGCGTCCCGAATCCATCTGAACAGGAGAAAAACATGCTCGTCCAAGTACGAGATCTCGCGCGAACCTATAAAATGGGCGATACGGAAGTGCGTGCGTTGCGCGGCGTATCGTTCGAGGTCGAGCGCGGCGAGTTTGTCGCGATCATGGGGCCTTCCGGCTCGGGCAAATCCACGCTGATGCACTTGCTCGGTTGTTTGGATAAGCCGAGCGAGGGCAGCTATTCGCTCGATGGCACTTACGTGGAGCGACTCAACGACGTCGAGCTTTCTCGTTTGCGCAATCAAAAAGTCGGGTTCGTGTTTCAAGCTTTCAATTTGATCATGCAGCTCACGGTGTTGGAAAACATCGAAGTGCCGCTCATCTATATGGGCGTGGAGCGTGCGCAGCGGCGCGAGATGGCGAAAGAAATGTTGGCCGCGGTCGGCCTCGCGCGTCGCGGCAATCACCGGCCGAATGAGCTTTCCGGCGGCGAGAATCAGCGTGTGGCGATTGCGCGCGCGTTGGTCACCAATCCGCAGGTGATTTTTGCCGACGAGCCGACCGGCAACCTCGACACGAAAACCGGCCGCGAGATTATGGAAATTCTGCGCGATTTGAATGAGCGCGGCACGACCATCATTCTCGTTACGCATGAAATTGACAAAGCCAAATGGGCCAATCGCCTCATTCACATGCAAGACGGCAGCATTCTGCGCGAACTGCGCGGCGATGAAATTCAACAACTGCGTGACTTGTTTCAAGGCGTATCGCACAATTGAAAAGAGCCTGCTAAGTTTTAAATTAAAAATAAGAACCCCATAAACTGTCATTCTGGAAGAACCTTCCCTCGAATTGGACACATCTCTTTAAACAAGCTGTGTCTCAAGCACTAGGACGGTTCTTACAGAATGACATGTGACGTGGCGTTTATCAAAAGAGACCTTCACTACCAATCAGAAACTCAATCCCATGCAATATTCAGAAAGCTTACGCATTGGCCTCAAGAGCATTTGGGTGCATAAGCTGCGCTCGTTTTTGACGACGCTCGGCGTGATCTTCGGCGTGGCCGCAGTGATCTCCATGCTCTCAATTGGCGAGGGCGCAAAACGTTCGGCCATCGAGCAGATCAAATTGCTCGGCACGAACAATATTCGCGTGAACCAAGTCAAGCTCACCGGCGAAAAAGCCGAAGAAGCGGAGAAGAAACTCACGCGCGGCTTAACCTATCGCGACGGGCAATTGATGCGAGACAATTTGCCGAATGTCAAAGGCGTCACGCCGATGCGCTTTGTGGAAATCGAAGTTATGTTGGGCAGTAAAGAATCGACCGGGCGCGTGGTGGGCACGGATGAATCGTATGAGCAAGTCACCAACTTTCATCCGCAAGAAGGGCGCTTTATTTCGCCGCTCGATGTGCAGGAAGCCAAACGCGTGTGCGTCATCGGTTCGGAGGTGCGGCAAGAGCTATTCGGCTATCGCAATCCGATTGGCCGGCGCATCAAAATCGGCGACACCTGGTTTCTCGTGGTGGGCGTGATGGAATCCAAGAGCATCAAAGAAGGCAAGGCTTCGGTGATCAAGCTGCGCAACATCAACAAGGATATTTACATTCCCATTACGACCGCGCTCAAGCGTTTCGCCGACGATGACCGCCCGGATGCGATTGAAGAAATCGCGATTCAGGTCGCTTCGGAAACGCAGGTGCTCATGACTTCGGAAATCGTGAAGCGCTTGCTCGAACGCACGCATGACGGCGTGCAGGATTATGAAATCATCATCCCCGCGGAATTGCTCGCGCAGAGCCAAAAGACGCAGCGCGTGTTCAATATCGTCATGGGCTCGATTGCGGCGATTTCGCTGCTCGTGGGCGGCATCGGCATCATGAACATCATGCTCGCAAGCGTCACCGAGCGCACGAAAGAGATCGGCACGCGGCGCGCACTCGGCGCAACCGAGAATGATATTCTGGGTCAGTTCTTAAATGAAACCGTATTGGTGAGCGTGACCGGAGGGTTGATCGGCATTATTCTCGGCTTCATCATGGCCAAGGGCATCAACCTTTTTGCCGGGTGGGACACGGTGATTTCGCCGTTCAGTGTGATCATCTCGTTTGGGATTTCGGCGCTGGTCGGCATCGTGTTCGGCATCTATCCCGCGCGCAAAGCCGCGAAGATGAACCCGATTGCGGCGCTGCGTTTTGAATAAAGAGAAAGTTTGAACGCAATTTGAAATCCTTGCGAAGGCGAAAGCTTCGCAAGGATTTTTTGTTCGTACGTTGGGCGGCAATAAAAAACTCCCGCGAAAAAAGAACTCCCACGAAAGTGCTTTACTCATTTTCGTGGGAGTGCTATTTTCGTGGGAGAAATTTTGCGCTACTGCTATGTTCGCAACTCATTTCACAAATAGCCGTTCTCCCATTCCCGCTCCCGCCATTTCTTTTTCTTTTCAAAAAATTTCACCAGCACGACGCCCAACACAAAGCCGCCGATGTGGGCGAACCAAGCAATGCCGCCGCTAATATCCACTCCTTTCGCGCCAAAACCTTCCACCACTTGGTTGACGAACCATACGCCTAATACGATGAGCGCCGGCACGCGAAAGAAAAAGAAGAGCGGGAAGAAGACCAATACCCGCGCGCGCGGATAGCCCACGAGGTATGCGCCCAACACGCCCGAGATGGCACCGCTTGCGCCGACCATCGGCACAAGGGACCCGCTTTCATTGAGAATATGTGCGCAGGCGGCGCCGATCCCGCAAAGAATATAAAAGAAAAAGTACCGCACCGAGCCCATTAAGTTTTCCACATTATCGCCGAAGATAAAAAGATAGAGCAGATTGCCGAGCAAGTGCAACACGCCGCCGTGGAGAAACATCGAAGTAATCAAGTTCGCATACGCGCCGTGCGTGACCACCTCTTGCGGGATCGCGCCATAGGTATGCACGAAAGCTTCCCCCGCTTCCGGCGTCAAAGAGTATTGATGCAAAAAGATTGCAATGTTAAAGGCAATGAAGAGCGAATTGACGAATGGAAAACGCTCGCGCGGATTGTCATCGCGTAAAGGTATCATGAATTATTTTTCCCGCAACAAGAGGTAAGCAAGCCAGAGCCAGCCCGCAAGAAAGGCCAGCCCGCCAAACGGCGTGATCGCGCCGAGCCATTTCACGCCCGTGATCGCCAACACGTACAAGCTGCCGCAAAAGAGTATTATGCCAATGAGAAAGAGCCAACCCACCGGCGCAAGCGCGAGCGTCGCGTTCTGGCGTTGCAGCATGCCGACGATGAGCAAAGCCGCGGTATGGAACATTTGATAGAGCACGGCCTTCTCGTAAATATCGCGGCCATAACTATCCAGCGTGCTCTTCAAAGCATGCGCACCAAACGCGCCCAACGCCACGCACAGAAAACCCGAAATTGCCGCGAGCAATAGGAACATGATAATTTCCTCGAAATGAGTTCGTCGTAACGCTTTTAGGCGTTTGCATTCAAATGACGTTCAACGCTTGATGAACTTTGACGATCACATTCGGCAAGCAAGAACGTGCCCCCGCATCGTGTCATTCAGCAGGAATCCTTTTGCGCACTGGGCAGTATCGCCAGCGAGTAAAAAGATTCCTGCTGAATGACAGGTCATGGAGGCGATTACCGATTTTGAAAATCAAAATTCATACGGTATCACAACGAACGCTTAGTATCTGAATTTTGCATTGGTGAAATCGCCAACTTCCGCCTGATGCTGAAGCATCAGGCGACGGCTTTTCCGCCGAGCGACACCGAAGCCGCCGAGTTTCACCGAAAAAAGCTTTTCTTCGGCGACACTCGGTGGCTTCGGTGAATTTCGGCGGATGAGCTTTTCTTGTTTAGCTCCGACTCGTTCGGGTTATGGATTCGAAAACTCTTTATCCACGATATTGATCTGCCCCGGATACTTCAACGGCACGCCTGCCACACTCACCGTCGGCGTTGCCGCGAGCGTGAGTCGCGCCGTGTTCCCGTTTTGCCCGGCAATCGCGAGCGCCAGATTCAAAACCTCTTTGTAGCCGCGCTCATGAAAGAACGAATAGAGATCGAGCGACATCTGCAAAGGAATCGTTGCGGTCTCGCCCGTGCCCGGAATCACAATCGGGCTGGCAATATCGCCCGAAATCGTTTCTTGGCTATCGATCTTCAGCGTCCACGCGAGTGCACTCAACGTTGCCGTGTTGCTCGGGCTGCCGCCGGTGCCGTCGTTGGGATTCTTGGCCGCAACGTTGAGCGTGAACTTCAGCGGAAGAGATTTGTTCGCAAAGGCCTGCGTCAATTTCAAACCATCAATCATGCTGAAGCGCAACGGATCATTCACCTTTGCCAACTCAATGCCCGCCAACGTGCCCGGCGCGACGCTCGCGAGTTTGAATTGCAAACGTTTGAGATTCACCAACGCGTTTTGCATCTCTTGCAACGTGGCGCAACCGGCCAATAACAGTAACAATGCCAACAAACCGCTCCAACTCTTCGGCAACTTCATCTTGTCTTCCTTCCTGTGAATGTTTTAATTTATCGGCGAAGCAAAGTAACTTTCGAACTGAGAAACAGCAAGGACTTTTTCCGGCACACCATGAACCGCACGGCGCTCCCGACTCGTCTCGAAGATTATGTCCGAAAAGGAGCGCATGTTTGGCTCTTCGCCCTCATCTTCTCCACGTTTCTTGCCGAGGCGTTGGCGCTTATGCTCATTGGCATGTGGCTCGCCTTGCGCCGCTTCCGCCGCACGCCGTTGGATTTTTTTATACTCTGCTTTCTTGCCGTGCGCGTGCTGACCATCTGCACCGCGATTGCGCCCGAGACGAGCATACATGCGCTGCGCAAAATTCCTTTCATCCTCGTCTACTTTCCACTCGCGCATATCGTGCGGCGTTTCGGCGCGGAAGAACTTTTGAAACTGCTGCGCACGCTTGTGCTCACCGGCCTCGCCGCGAGCCTCGTCGGCCTAATTCGTTCGCTCTTCGCGCCGATGTGGCGACTCGCTTCCACCACTTCGGGCGCAACGACATTGGCGATGTTTTTAGCAACGACGCTTGTCATTGCGCTGACGCTGATTCTGCGCCATGAACTGCGGCCTGCGCGCAATTGGATCTTCGGCGGCGTGTCGATGTTGTTCACGCTGGCATTGACGCGCTGCCGCGCGCCGTGGCTCGCGGCTTTGGCGATGAGCGTTGTCATCATGAAACCCGTGCGCCGCAGCATATTCCTCGTGGGGATGATCGTGCTTGTCATCTTCCTGCTCGTGCCCGGGTTCGGCATGCGGCACGCCGAGGTGTTGCAATGGCCTCCGGATTTCGGCGACCGCCCGGTCATTTGGAAAGCCGGCTGGCAAGCGTTCATGCAACGTCCGCTCACGGGCCACGGCCCTGAGAGTTTCGCGCTGCTCTTTCATGCACGTCACGAATTGAAGGACAAACGCGCGAATGCGTGGCACAATTTCGCCTTGCAATTGTTGGTTGAAAGCGGCGTGCTCGGCTTGGCGAGTTTTGTGATGCTCCTCGCGCAAGCATTCCGCCTCATCCAAAGGCGAGTGCAAACAACTACTCTTGGGTTAGATAAAAACCTCTGCGCCGCGTTGCGCCATGGGCTGGCAACATTGTTGTTGGCGGGATGGTTCGGCGGGTTGCTCGGCGATCCGCTGCTCGACATGCTCTTGTGGGGAATGTTGGGAATGAGCAGCGGCTTCGCGCCGGATATTTCGCTTGATTTTATCTAGCCGAGCGAGTATTATCTCCGCGCTAAAAATTTGCCATGATGCGGCCCCTCTCTCAAGCGGGGCTTTTTTGTATGGCTTGGTATTTTTCGCCGAATCATGACCTGCGTGTGAGGAGTTGTGCAACTCGCATGGGCTTGAGACTCTGCGCCGGTCGCAACGTTTTCGAGGTATGGTTTTGGAACATCTACAGGATCGAAATGGTAAGACGCACGGACGCAACCTGCACGCGTGCGACGTCCTTCAGGAAGAGGGCGGGAGTTTGGAAAATTATGTCGAGCAACTCAAACGCGGTCCGCTGCCCGAGCATGTCGCGATTATCATGGACGGCAACGGGCGCTGGGCCAAAAAGCGCCATCGGCCGCGCGTGGATGGCCATCGCGAAGGCATCAACTCGGTGCGTGAAATTGTGCGCGCCGCGGGTGAGTTGAATTTGCGTTATCTCACGCTGTATACGTTCTCCACGGAAAATTGGCGCCGGCCGAAAAGCGAAGTGGCCGCGCTCATGTCTTTGCTCATCACCACCATTCGCGCGGAAGTGGAAGAGTTGCAGCGCAACAACGTGCGCCTCGCCACGATTGGCCGCATGGAAGACTTGCCCTATCTCGCGCGGCAGGGCATGGAGCACGCGAAACGCGTGTTGAGCAAGAACACCGGATTGACGCTCAATCTCGCGCTCAGCTATTCGAGCCGCCAGGAAATTACCGATGCGGTGCGCCGCATCGCGGAAGAGGTCGCCGAGGGAAGGCTTTCGCCCGCAGCAATCGACGACGAGACAATTTCATCCTGCTTATACACCTCCGAGATTCCCGACCCCGATTTGTTGATTCGCACGAGCGGCGAACAACGCCTCAGCAACTTCCTGTTGTGGCAACTCGCGTACACGGAAATCTACGTGACCGAAGTGCTCTGGCCCGATTTCCGCCGCAAAGAGTTTTATCAAGCACTCCGGAATTTTCAACAGCGCGAACGCCGCTTCGGCAAAGTCAGCGAGCAACTCCACCCGCCGCAACGCGCGCTGGAAATGGAATTGATGGAATAGGATTGCCGATCAAATAACTTTCCCGTTTCTAAACCGCGAATAGACGCGAATGAACGCGAATTTTAAAATGAGCGCTCATTCGCGTTGACTCGCGGCTCGAAAAAGAGCCGGTAATTTAATCGTCATTCCATAGCGCTCGAGGGCTTCAAGCCTTCAAGCCGATCTTTACCCCATGCCTCTTTTCACTCGAAAAACACGCCGCCGTGTTCTTGTGCTCCTGGCTGCGCTCGGTCTCGTGGGCAGCGTTTGGATTTGGACCCTATACCAAAACCAAACGTGGCTTGAAGCCTACGTCGTGCGCAATCTCGAACAGCATTTCGGCGAGAGCGTGCGCTATGATTCGTTGCGCGTGCATTGGCGCGGCGTCGATTTGTATCGCGTGCGCTATTTGCCCGCAACGCACACGCAGCGTTTTGCCGTCACGGCAGATGAAATCACGGTGCGTTTTGGCTATTGGGATCTCGTGCGGCTCATGTTCAAAGCGCAGCAGCCGTTGTTGCACATCAACATATTAAACCCTACGCTTCGCCTTTCCACCGGCGCTTTTCTTTCTCCCCAAAAAGAAAACCTGCCTGACACCTCCGCGGCTATTCTTTCTTCCGCTGCCGATAGCTCGTGGCGACAACTCGCCGGGCAATATCGCATCGTCGAGACCATCGAACTGAATCATGGTCGCATCGTGTTGCAAGATAGTGGCGCACCGGAAATCGAAGTTCTGCGCGAAATCAACGGCTGGGTGCGCACGCTCGGCGCGTGGAAAGCACAGCTTAAAATTCACGGCTATCTTGCGGAATGGCAAAGCTCCGCGCTTTCACTCGCCACGGAAATTGATCTGCGTTATATCGCGCTTGATTCGCTCACGCTCAAAGTGGAGGATTGGCAGCCGCGCGGCAAATTGCCCCTGCCTTTGCCCGCGCGCGTGGAAATGACCGGCGGCGCATTGAGCAGTACGATTCGTTTCACGCGCGCGCCGCAACAGGCGAGTGTGCACGTGAATGGTGCGCTCACCTTGCGCGACGGGCAATTGCTCTGCTGGCCCGATTCCGCCGAACGCGCGTTGCAAGCTTCCGGCGTGCCCGTGCGTGTGGATTCATTACAGATTTCCGCGCGCATGCACGACGGTTGGTTGTTTATTGATGAAGCGCGACAACGCGTGAATGCACAACCCGTGCGCTTCATTGGGCGCGTGCATGTGATGCCATTGCCGTTCTTTCAAACGCTCGCAGAAATTGCGCGGCGTGCGTTGCCGCCCTCTGATTCCGCGCGCGCTGATTCAAACGCAACGCTCGCCGCCGCGCCGCAAATCGATCTTAACGTTGCTGGCGATTCTTTGGCATTGCAAGAATGGCTTGCGCCTTTTCTAAATAAAGGCGAACTGCGTGACCGCGAATTAATCTCCGGGCGCTGGCAGTTGCGCGGACATGTGCATGGCGCTCTGCGCGCGCCGCAAGTGTATGCGAAGGTTTCGAGTCGCAATGGGAGCGTGTACGGCCAGCGCATGCGTGATTTTGAATCCGAGTTTTGGTATGCACCGCTGCGGGTGGATAGTTCAGCGCACGGTCTGCGTCAGCATGAGCTGCGTTGGCAAGGCCGCGGCGTGTTGGCTTTATCTTTAGCAGAAAAAAACCAAAGCGCCGCGCACACGGTTGAATGGGAAGGCGAAGGCAAAATGGATTTGAGCAACGCGCGCTTTCCGCTCGACGTGAACGTGCGCACGAGCAGTAGCTTCAAATTGCCGGATGTGCAGCTATTCCCGGTTGGCGAAGATTCTGTGCGGCACGAAAAAGTTCCGCCACGTTTGCGCTTGAGTACGCGCGCGCACCTCAGCGGACCTTTGCGCGCGCCGCAAATTGCCGGGCAATTGCAATGTGATCTCGAACGCGCGCCGCGCGCACCGCTGCGTTGGCTGGGAAATTTCGCCATGCGGGAGGACACGATTCAAGTGGAAGCCCAGCGCCCCGATCGCAATTCGCAACTGACGGCGCAAGTTTGGCATTGGCGTGAGCAGCCGCGATTTCGCGTGCAAGGCTTGGAGGCGGAGTTGCTCGCAACCTGGCTCGGCGAAGAATGGGCGCGCTCGCTCTCTGCGGATTTTGATTTTGATTTCACACTCGCCGGTCGCTTAGATAGCCTAACGCTGCGTGCGGAAGTGAAGAAGAAAGCCAATCAAGCCACGTGGCTCGCGCTGAATGCGTACATGTTGCCCGTGCAAAATGAGCGTTTGATTTCGGGCACGCTGGAGGTTTTTCCCGGCAACACACGCGGCTTCGAAGTGAACTACACTTGCCACGTGCTCGACAGCGTGATCACGCTTTCCGATATTCACGCGGAAAAATGGCTCGCCGGCAACTTGCGCGTGGAAACGCGCGGCCGTCGCGCGCTCGCTGGCAGTGTCCGCTTGCTGCGCGCGGATTTGGCCAAGCTGATCGCGGAAGAGCGCTTCGGCCAGCCGCGCTATAGCGGCGAGCTTTCCGCGGAGATAACGCTGCGCGGCACGCTCACTGAGCCGAAGGGCCAAGGCCGTTTTTGGTTATATGACGGCTTCTTCAATGACGTGGGAAATTTTTTTATACACGGCGAAGGCGTGTTGGATAGCTCGGGGTGGCAACTCTCGCAATTGCGCATCAACAAAGATCAGCATCCCTATATTTACGCGACGGCGCGCTATGAACGTGACACGCATGAACTGCAAATCGCCACGGAAGGCGCAGGCATTCAAACCGACGAGTTCTTGCAAGCGCTCGCGGATGTGCCCAATGAAAAATTTCACGGCGCGCTGTCGTTTGCTTTGAAAGCGCGCGGTCCGCTCACCGATTTCATGAAGCCCGAAGGCATTCCGCTGTGGGGCAATATCACCGTGCGTAAAGGCGCGGTGCGTTGGTTTGGATTCGAGGAAATCACGGCTCGCCTCGCAGAAGAGCAAGCTGCCGGAAAAATTTCCCGCTCGGGGTTGCTTGTGCCGCGCATAGAATATAGGCACACCGGCTTTGCGCTAACCGGCAGCGCGTTTTTGCCTTTTAATGCAACCCACGACGTGGCGATTGCATTGGAAGGCGAAGGCAATTTCCTTGCGATCTTGCCGGAAGTCGCTTCCTATTTCAAAAGCGCAGAGAGCACAGGCAAGCTGCGTTTGCGTTTGGCAGGGCCATATAAAAAATTGCGCATACCCGATTCGCAGCTTACGTTCACGGCCACGCGTTTACAATTAAATAGGATCACACCGGAGATCAAAGACGTGCGCGGCGAGTTGCGCACGGACGAGCGCGGCACCTTCGTCGCCGTGAAGCAGTTGAAGGGCAAAATCAATGACGCGACATTCAATTTGCGCAACGAAGAGCGCGTGCCGCCGTTGCCCATGCCCACCGCGGAGAGCCTTTTGCAAACCCGCGCTCGCATTGCGGTGGATTCGCTCGTCCCTGTGCCCTTGCGATTGAGCGATTCGCAAATTTATTTAGGTGCGCTCTTTCTGAAATCGAGTGCGAACGGTTTGCCGCTCAATATTCCGGGCTTGATGCAAAAGCATGAAGTGGGAAAATTTTGGATTACGGGCCTGCTGGATTCGACCACGCAGCGCGGCGACGCGGATGAGTTTGTCATTACCGGGCCGTGGGCGCATCCCGTGCTCTCCGGCGGCTTGGTGATGGAAGGCGTCGACTTTCAATTTCCGTTTGATGAAAGCACGGAAACGGATTCCACCGCGTTGCGCGTGTTGCTCAATCTCAATTGGAACGTGCTCGCGCAAAGCCGGCGCGACAATCGTTACGTGATCGCGATTCCCACCGCGGTCGATGAAGTGTTCGTGAGCCTCGGGCTGAATGATGAAGAGAGCCGCTTGAAAATGGCGGGCGTATTGGCCGATAGCTCGTTCTTTGCAGAAGGCCAAATCACTTCGCAGCGCGGTGTGATCGAATATCTCGACATGAGTTTTCAGGTGGAAAATTGCGGCGCCGAGTTTGACCGCAGCGACTGGTTGCCGATTGTTTACGGGCGAGGCCATGCGGTGGTCGCAGATTCGACAGATTTTCCGCAGAATATTCATCTCACGCTTTACACCCAAGATCCCGTGACCAAGCAGGATTTGCCGCGCGGTCGTTTTCAGAATGTGTTCTTCAAATTGTCGTCGGATAATCCCGCGGCGCTCGGTGAAACGCAGGGCGAGCTTTTGGCATCGCTGGGCTACTCTGCGGAACGTTTGGGGCAAAATGCGAAAGATGCGATGAGCATCGGCACGGATCACTTGATCATTCGTCCCATCTTTCGCCCGGTGGAGCGCATGCTCGAACGCAAGCTCGGGTTGGACGTCGTGCGCTTCAGCTCGCGCTTCACGCGTAATTTGTTGACGACGAACAACGCGCAAAACGGCGCGCTTCCAGCAAACGGCATTGTCGATGGCCGGCCTTCGTTGTTGCGTAGCAGTCGCCTCACTTTAGGCAAACATATTTTGCGGAGTTTATACCTGCATTATGTCGGTCAAGTCGAGACCGGCTTGGTGGAAAGTGAGATCGCAGTGCCGGAGGGCGACGGCGCGGAAAATTGGTATTATGATTTGCAATTACGCCATCGTCTCGGCTTGGAATATCGCCTCAATCCCTCGATGTTGTTGCAATTCGAATATGACTACAATCCCTTGCTCAAGGATAAAACCGACCCACGCATTTGGCTGCGCCATTCGTTTCCCGTGGAGTTTCCGTTGAAGGAGGGAAAGAAGTAGATTCGTAGTCATCCAAAGAACGAGCCGTAATCCCCCAAATCTCCAGCGGATGGAAAAAACTTTGCTTTTTGCGTTGATTTGAATTTATTTGGTGCAAAAAACTCAAAGCGCGTGAGAAAATAAATGAGTGGACTCATCGGCGAAATTATGCCAACTGTTGTTCTGGATACAAATGTGTTGGTCGCAGGTTTGTGTCGCCGTGAGCATTCCCCAAGTTTCAAAATCCTTCAGCACGTCCAGAACGGCAGTATTCCGTTGGCGTTGACGCCAAAGCTTTTCTGGGAGTATGAATCCGTCTTGACAAGAGAGGAAATACTGCGGTTAATTCAAGCCGATCTAGGCGAAATCGAGCTTGTGTTGAATGCGCTTTTGGCGCTAGCGCAGCAATCAGACGTGCATTATTTATGGCGACCCAATCTTCGCGATGAAGGCGATAATCATGTGCTGGAATCTGCGCTCGCAAGCGGAGCGATTGTGATAACAAAAAATATCCGTGATTTTCGCAGCGGCGAATTGAGGTTTCCGGAGCTTGTCATTTTGACGCCACAACAATTTTGCGATCTTTATTTGTGAAAGGAGAAACTCATGAGCACCATATCAATCAAACTGCCTGATGATTTGAAGACGAAGGCGTTGTTGCTCGCCCAAAAGAAAAAGATGTCCCTCAATGAGTTGGTGAAATACTGGCTGCACACGGCCGTTGTGCAGGAAGAAACCATGGAATGGATAAGGCGAAGATTGCGCGGTAAAAAACCGGAGTTGCTCATCGCTGAGTTCGGGAAGTTTTTAGAAAAGTCCAAGCCTGGGCCGGAGCCAACGTTGGCGGAAATTCAACGAGCACAACAAGATTAAAACAATCTTTCACCCCTTGCCGAATGCCGCTTCCCTCATGGATTGGCTCTTTGCCGCAGACGTTCTGCGCGTGATGTCGATCAGCACATTGCTGCTGCTCTGCGTCATGCTGTTTCGTATCCGCAGCCGAGATCAACACGTTTATCTTTCGCTCGCGTTTTCCGCGGCCCTCATTTCATATTTGCTCGTGGACTGGCCGCCGGTCTGGCAAACCTCGCTTGCCTATTTGCTCGTCGCCGGCGCGTTCGCGGTCTCGCCACTGTTGTGGCTGATGGCTAATGCTCTGTTTGAAGATCACTTCATATTGCGGCCGAGGCATTTGCTCGTGCTCGCGGCCGTTGTCGGCGCGCAATATGTTTTCTTCTTTTTGAAGAAAGCCCAAACAGCGAATGGGAGTGAAACCATCGTAACGTTGCTCGGGGTTTTGCCGCAAGCGCTCTCGTTGGTCTTTGTTGCGCTCGCCGCTTTCCGTGCCTACGCGGGCCGCAAGGAAGATTTGATCGAAGCCCGCGCGCGTTTTCGCACGCACTTTATTCTCCTCACCACCGGTGTGGTGTGTTTGACCTTGCTCGCCGAAATCGCATTGCAGCAGAGCACGCCGCCCGAGCCGTTGGAGTTTTTGCACAAGCTTGCCATCCTCGTGGTTACTGCTTATTTCGCCGCGAACACGTTGGAGTTTCGCGCAGGATTTTTCCTCACGCTGCCGGAGCCGGCTCCCACGGTCGAACCTCCGCCTGCGGAATTGCTGAACAAACTCCAAAAAATTTTAGAGCAGGATAAAGTTTATCGCGCAGAAGGCTTGACCATCACCGCATTGGCAAAACAGTTAGGGGAGAAAGAGTACAAAGTGCGGCGCGCGATCAACGGGCACATGGGCTTTCGTAACTTCAACGACTTTTTGAACCAATATCGCGTGCAAGAAGCATGTGAAATTCTGCTCGACCCCGCGCGCGCCAATCTGACCGTCCTCGAAATCGCCTACCAGCTCGGATATCAATCCCTCGGCCCCTTCAACGCCGCCTTCAAACGCCAAACCGGCATGACGCCGACCGCCTATCGCAAGAGCAATGCGCGTTCGTCGTAACGCCTTCTGCATGACGAATTGTGAATGGTCAATGGGCAATTTTAAAACTTGCACGGTCGTGCTAGTTTTTGGCGGAGTGAACTCTAAGGCATCACGACTAGTCCAAAGCTTACTGATTCCGAAATCTGCAAGTTTTTTTCGGCAGCAGGTAGATTGCGCGCGCGCCGAGTGTTTATCTTCGGCCACGTTTTTAGGCAATCTCGCCATTCACCAAAGGAGCCGAAATGGAAACCTTACAGTGGTTCGAAGTTTACCCGAACATTTTATTGAGCGATTTTCTCCGCTACTTTTTAGTGGCTGGCCCGGCGTTCTTCGCGTTTTGGGTGGTCGCGCGCAAGCCGTTGCGGCATCGTTTCATTCAAAAGCGATTTCCCCAGGCCGGGCGCTTGTGGCACGAGCTGCGCTATTCCCTGAGCACGATTGTGATCTTCTCGCTCGTGGGGCTGGGCCTTTATCAAGCCAAGCAAGCGGGCTACACCAAAATCTATTTGGATTTTGCCGAGTACGGTTGGCCTTATTTCTTTTTAAGCTTCGCCATCATGCTTATCGTGCATGATGCGTATTTCTACTGGTCGCACCGTCTGATGCACCATCCGCGCATTTATCCGCACGTTCACAAAGTGCATCATCACTCCACGAATCCCTCGCCGTGGGCCGCGTACTCGTTTCATCCGTATGAGGCCGTGCTCCAAACAGTGAGCTATGTGCTCCTGATTTTCATCATGCCGCTGCACCCGGCGACGATCTTCACGTTTCTCGCGTACATGATTGTGCGCAACGTGCTCGGGCATCTCGGGTTTGAATTTTTTCCCAAAGGCTTTACGCGCAACCGCTGGTGGAATTGGCACACGACTTCCACGCATCACAATTTGCATCACGAGCGTTTCAATGTGAATTACGGGCTGTACTTCACATGGTGGGATAATTGGATGCGAACCACGGACCCGCAGTATCACGAGGTGTTCGCGGAAGTGAAAGAACGGAAGAAGGAGTCGGCGCATGAATAGCATCGTTGTTGTGTGCTCGCTGATCTTTTCGTTTGCGCAAAGTTCCGCAGCCTCCTCGCCCGTCGGCCGTTGGCTCACGTTTGATGAAGCGAACGGCGACACGCTAGCACTCGTCAAAATTTATGAAACCGAAAACGGGCTTGCGGGCGAGATCGAAAAATTATTTTTGCGTCCCCACGCCGGAGAGAATGGCGTGTGCGCGCGCTGCCCCGGCGAATGGCGCAATCAACGCGTAATCGGTATGACGTTTCTGCGCGGTTTCGCAGCGCATGGCAACGCATGGCGCAACGGTGAAATTCTCGATCCCGCGACCGGCAAACTCTATCGCGCGAGCTTGGCGCTCGAGGAAACGGGCGATTTAAAAATGAGCGTAAACATTGGGCCGCTCGGATTGCTGAAACGTTCTCAGATTTGGCGCAGGCCTGCGACGTCGGGGCACAATGGCTCGATTGAAGGGCTGTGGCAAATTTTTAATGAAGAGCACAACATGCCAAGCTCGACCATTCGACTCGAACAACGCGAAGGCAAGCTGGAAGGGCGCGTGGTGCAAACGTTTCTTATGCCGAACGAAGGGCCGGAAGCGCGCTGCCTGGCATGCGCCGGCGAGTTGCGCGATCGCAAAATTGTTGGGCTGCAAATTCTCTCGGAAATGAAGCGCGTCGGCGAGAAATGGGAGGGCGGAAGGATTCTTGATCCAGCGAACGGAAAAAGTTATTCGTGCTCGCTCTGGCTGGAAGCGAGTGACCGTCTCAAGGTGCGTGGCCACCTCGGTCCTTTCACGCGCACGCAAGTTTGGCTGCGCATGGACGACTGAATTGCGCATGCCCAACGCGTTCGAGCTGCGCCCCAAGAGCTTTTTGTAAACGGCTACACCCGTTATCAGACACGCTGAAAACCGGATCCCTTGCGGGCAGAACGCGGATCAAAAACGTCGTGGGGAAAGAAACTTTGGGCTTTTTAGTGCGAGCTTTTGATCCGTGTGTGACCGTGGTACTTTTAGAATTTTATTCTGGGGTTGTTTCTCTAATTCGCGTATTTTGTTTTCAAAACATCGAGTTCAATCTAAAATGGGGTCATTGCTAAAACGGTTTCCAAAACAGTTAGGGGTTTGGAAACCGTTTTGTTTTACGCCTTGCCGCGAACGTATGTTTGCCCCGCCGACGCGCTTGCTGAAATTCACGAAACTAATTTCCCGCCGCGAGAGTCTTATAACGTGCAAAAATCTACTTTACATTCGGACGAAAAATCGCTACTATTTCGCCCCGAAAAATTTTCACTGGTTGAAATGATGAAGGTAAAAATGCAGCACCGGTTGTTCTTCCGCCTCGCACTGACCCTCGTGGTCGCTAGTTCCACCTCGTTCGTTCATGCCCAGCGTCAAACTACTTACAAGATTTTGGGAATCTCCGTCGAAGGCAACAAAACCGCGGACGGCAATTTCGTAAAATTGAGTTCCGGTTTGGCCGTGGGCGAAAGCATTACGGGTGATGATGTGCAGAATGCCGTGCGCCAATTGTATGGCCTCGACATGTTTGAAGACGTCGAAGTCTTGTTGGATCGCAAAGTCGGCGACGGGATCTATGTGACGATCAAAGTAAGCGAGTTTCCGCGTTTGAATAAAATCGAGTTGGACGGCAACAAGAAGATCAAAAAGAAAGATCTCGAAAAAGAGTTGAACTTTTTCAAGGGGCAAGTGATCAGTCCGCGCGAAGTGGCGCGCACGCGGCGCAAGCTCACGAAGCTCTATGAAGACAAAGGCCATCTCCTCGCCGAAATCCAACCGGAAATCACGCCTGCGACAGAAGAGGGGCAGGTCAATCTCGTGATCAAAATCCAAGAGGGCAATAAGGTTCAGATTAAGACCATCACCTTTCATGGCAATCACGCGTTTGCCAACAAAAAGCTGCGCAAGCAGATGAAAGGCACCAAGCAAAATGGCCTTCTCGGCGGCGGCGATTTTGACGAAGAGAAGTTTCATGAAGACCGCGAGAAGGTTTTGGATTTCTATCGCGCCAATGGTTTTCGCAACGCCGAAATTCTGCGCGACTCGATTTACTATAGCGAAGCCAAGAGCGACATGTTCATCGACCTTTGGGTGGAGGAAGGCCTCAAATATCACGTCGGCAAGATTACGTGGGAAGGCAATACGCTATTCCCCTCGTGGTTGCTCGGATCGCGTTTAGGCTTCGGCAAGGGCGATGTCTTTAGTTCGAAAAAATTGCAGGAAGCCGTAGTGGAGCGCCTCGGCAGCATGTATTATGATTCGGGCTATATTTTCGCCACGGTCAATCCGATTGAGAAACAGGCGCAAGGCGATACGATTGACTTGCATTTCCTCGTCACCGAAGGCAAAGCCGTGACGGTGAATAAAATTCAGATCGCGGGCAATACCAAGACGAAAGAGAAAGTCATTCGTCGCGAATTGTATGTGCGCCCCGGCGACACGTTTAGCCGCGACATGCTCATCCGCAGCCAGCGTGAAGTTTTTGTGCTCAATTATTTTTCCGATGTGAAGCCGGATGTGAAGCCAATCGACGAAGAGAAAGTCGACGTCATGGTAGAAGTCGTGGAGAAGTCCACAGATACGGCGAACATGAGCGCAGGTTGGAGCGAGCGTGATAAGATCATCGGCTCCATTGGCGTGGCCATGAACAACCTCTTCGGCAATGGCCAGCGGCTCTCGTTTGATTGGAATTTCGGCCGATATTATCGCTCCTTTCAACTCGGTTTCACCGAGCCGTGGCTGTTCGATTCGCCGACATTGGCAAGCATCAGCATCTACGATACGAAACGTTCGCGCTTCTCTTCAAATGATCGCTTCTTTG
Source organism: bacterium (assembly GCA_041918175.1). Lineage (GTDB taxonomy): Bacteria > Zhuqueibacterota > Zhuqueibacteria > Zhuqueibacterales > Zhuqueibacteraceae > JABWAN01. The sequence continues at coordinate 23,927 of JAYRWE010000009.1, read as the reverse complement.
GCGGCGCGGCAAACTATAGCAGCTATTATGCGGGCCACACGCGCGGCGGTTCGCTACGTATCGGCCGGCGTTTGCGCTGGCCCGATAATTATTTCCGCACGGATTGGATCTATCGTTTGCAATCTTCGGAGTATGAAGACTTTCCCGATTCCGATTTCTTCACCAGTTCGATCACACACATTTTCAGCCGCAACAGTTTGAATCGCCCCGAGTTTCCAACCGCCGGTTCGCAAGTCACGTTGACGACCGAGTTCGCAGGCGGACCACTGCAAGGCAATGTTGGCTATCACAAACATCAATTGGAAGCAGATTGGTTCTTCCCTTCGTTTTGGCAACTGGTGCTTTTTACCAGTTTCAAAATGGGCTACTTGGATAAAATTTCATCGGACAGCAGAATTCCTCCCATTGAGCACTTCTTCATGGGCGGCGAAGGCTTGACCAACTCTATCGCGTTGCGCGGCTATGACGATCCGTTTCGCGTGAGCACCGGCGCGGGCGAATTGCACAGAACCATGTTGAAGTATCAAATCGAATTGCGCGTGCCCATTGCGCCCAATCCCACGGTGTTTGGTTTGGCTTTCGCCGAAGCCGGCAATACGTGGCTCGATCTTTCGCGCACCAATCCGAATGATTTGCGGCGCTCGGTCGGCGTCGGCGCGCGTGTGTTCATGCCGCTGCTCGGCGTGATTGGTTTTGACTATGCCTATGGCTTTGACAATTTCGATGAAGAAACCGGCCAACGCCAAGGCCGCTGGAAACCGCACTTTGTGTTTGGAAAGAGTTTTTAATAAGGTTCTTCCAGAATGACGGAGACAAGGGGCGAGTTGATCGCAACAAGCAATGAGTAACTAATCACGAGACAAACCATGTTCAATTTCGCATTAACGAAGGAGGTTGGAGTGAAAAAAGTAATGTTGTGGATGGGCGCAGCGTTGTTGTTTATCACGATTATCGCCGCCAATCCGGTTTCCGCGCAAATCAAAATCGGTTATGTGGATTCGCAAAAGTTGAGTGAAAGCTACAAAGAATCGCAAGACGCGCAGAAGCAGCTCGCCGAAATCAACAAAGGCTGGGAAGAAGAAGCGCGCAACATGCAGCGCGAATTGCAAACCAAGCAAGACGAGTTGGAATCACAAGCCTTGCTCTTGAGTGATGAGAAGCGCAAAGAGAAAGAAGCGGACTTGCAGAATTTGTATTTGCGCTTTCAGCAGTTCCAACAAGAGAAGTGGGGCCCGCAAGGCGATGCCTATAAAAAGCAGGCCGAGTTGATGAAGCCCGTCATCGAAAAAATCAACGTGGCGATTAAGAAAATCGGCACGGATGAAAAATTCGATTACATCTTCGACGTGGTTGGCGGCAATATCGTGCATGTCAGCGCCAGCCAGCCGGATTTGACGCAAAAAGTTTTGGACGAGTTAAACAAAGCCGGCGGCACGGCTGCTCCGAAAACCACGACCAAGTAACTTTGCGCGTGTTCCAGATGATGCCCTGGTTGCTCTCTTGCTTTGCAGGAGAATGGTCAGGGCATCTGTTTATTTTGGACGCTTGATTGGGAACGCATTGAAAATTTTAAATTGCAAATTTTCAATTGAAAATTTGCAATGCTTTGGGTTGCGGCTGCCAGCCGCGTTAGGCTAAAGGAGCCTGTTTGAAACTACCCCCTCTTCGCGCAATCGACCTCGCCAACCTTGTGCAAGGCGAACTCTTCGGCGACGCGAATACGATCATCACCGGCATTGCTCCCATTGAAAGCGCGAACGCGGGCGATTTGTCTTTCATTGCCCAAGCCCGCTTCTTCGATCATCTCAATACGACGGCAGCAGCAGTAGTTTTGGTTGATCGCAAATCTGCTCTGCCGGAGAATTTGCGCTGCACGCTCATTCGTGTGGCCAATCCGTATCTGGCGTTCGTGCAAGCCATTAAACAATATGTGCCGCTGCCGCAAGTGGCGAGCGGCATTCATCCCACCGCGCAAATCGGCAACGGCGCGCGCCTCGGCGCGAATGTGGCGATTGGGCCACTGGCGATTGTCTCCGAAGGCTGTGAGCTTGGCGAGGGCGTGAGGATTGGGCCGCAATGTTATATCGGCCCGCGTGCGCGCCTCGGAGCGAATACGATTCTCTTTCAAGGCGTGCATGTCGCGCATGAAGTAACGCTGGGCAATAACGTCATCGTGCAATACGGCGCGGTGATCGGCTCCGACGGTTTCGGCTATGTGCCGCATGCGGGCACGTATCACAAGATTCCACATCTCGGCACGGTGGTGCTTGAGGATGAAGTGGAGATTGGCGCGAATTGTTGCATCGATCGCGGCACGTTCGGCGAGACGCGCATTCGGCGCGGCGCGAAGCTCGATAATCTCGTGCATGTCGCGCATAATGTCGTGATCGGCGAGAACACGGTGATTGCCGCGCAAAGCGGCATTTCCGGCAGCACGACGATTGGCCGCGACGTGGTGATTGCAGGTCAAGTCGGTTTCGTGGGGCATATTGATATTGGCGACCGCACGGTGTTCGGCGCGCAGGCGGGCGTGACCAAATCCATCAAAGCGGGCATTACGGTTTCGGGCTATCCCGCGCGCGAGCACAACAAAGCCAAACGGGAAGAGGCTGCGCTGCGCTATTTGCCGGATCTGCTCAAGCGCGTGCGGAGGTTGGAGAAGAAGTTGGGGCAAGAAGAGGGCGTTGGAGATAGTGAGCAGTAATCAGTGAACAGTGAGCAACACCTCTCGTTGACAAACTCCGTTTGGGAACGGGCTTGTGGTTGAAACTCCGTTTCAAATTCATTTGAGCCACGCCGCGAAACAGAGTTTCGCTAGCAATGGCGTTCCCAAACAGAGTTTGGGAACGAGTGAATCAGAGAACAGTGAGCAACACCTCTCGTTCCCAAACTCCGTTTGGGAACGGGCTTGAGTTTGAAACTCCGTTTCAAACTCATTTGAGCCGCGCTGCGAAACAGAGTTTGGGAACAAGTGATTGAGGCGAGAAGAACGAGCGCATCATGCACGGAGGGTTGTGAATGAACCACGCTCGTTTTGAAAATCATCGTTCGGTGGCGGGATGCCATCGCTTTGAAGTCAGCCAGTTTGAAAAAATAAAAGTCAGGTAAACAAGCAACGATGAACCCTGGGTGGAGCAGCGACGGAGCAAAAAAAAAACTGTGAGAGAATGATTCATCGACAGACGATTTGAGAACCATGATTCTGGCGATAATATATTCACGGAGGAGCAATGCTGGAAAATCAGCAAACCATTAGTAAACCGGTAACGATCTCCGGTGTGGGGCTGCACACTGGCAACAAGTCGAACATGACGTTTCATCCGGCGCCGCCGAACACAGGCATTTATTTTCGGCGCGCGGATTTGGATGGCAGTCCGCAGCTCAAAGCCGATATTGAAAACGTGATCGACATTTCACGCGGCACGACGATTGGCAAAGGCCCGGTGATCGTGCACACGGTCGAGCACGTGATGGCCGCGATCGCGGGCTTGAGCATTGACAACGTCATTGTCGAATTGGATAACAATGAGCCGCCGGTGATTGACGGCAGCGCGATTCCGTTTGTGCATGCGCTGAAAGAGGCGGGCATTGTGGCGCAAGATTCTCCGCGCGATTATTTGGTGATCGAGAAGACGATTGTGTATTCCGAAGACAGACGCGGCGTGGATATTGTGGTCTTTCCGTCGGATGAATTTCGCATCACGTTTTTAATCGACTATAAAAATCCCGCGCTCGGCACGCAATACACGGCGATGTATTCGATGAAAGACGAGTTCGAAACCGAGTTCGCGCCGGCGCGCACGTTTTGTTTTCTTTCGGAAGTGGAAGCGCTTTATAAGAACGGTTTGATTAAAGGCGGTAACCTCGATAACGCGATTGTCATCATTGATCGTGAAGTGGATAAGAGCGAGATCGGTCGTTTGAAAGAGATGCTGCATGTGACGAGCGATGTGAAGTTTGAAATGAACGACTATCTCACCAGCACGCCTTTGCGTTTTAGAAATGAGCCGGTGCGACACAAGGCGCTCGACTTGCTCGGCGACCTCGCGCTACTCGGCGTGCCGCTGAAGGCGCACATTCAAGCGGCGCGCTCGGGCCACGCGGCGAATGTCGAGTTGGTGAAGAAAATTCGCAAAGAGTACGAGAAGATCCAAATCACTTCGAAGTACAAGAGCCAGATGTCGGGCGATTATGTGTTCGATGCGCAGGCGATTTTGCGCATCTTGCCGCATCGTTATCCGTTCCTGCTCGTGGATCGCATTTTGGAATTGGAGCCGCGCGAGCGCGTGGTGGGGCTGAAGAACGTGACGATTAATGAGCCGTTCTTTCAAGGCCACTTTCCCGATCATCCGATTATGCCCGGCGTGCTTATTCTCGAAGCCATGGCGCAAGTGGGCGGGGTGCTCTTGCTCAACACGCAAGATCGTCCCGAAGACAAGTTGGTTTATTTTACGGGTCTCGACAAAGTGAAATTTCGCAAGCCGGTGCGGCCGGGCGATCAATTGCGTTTTGAAGTAGAAATGGTTAAGCTGCGCCAAACGATGTGTCGCATGGCGGGCAAGGCTTACGTGGGCAATGATCTCGCGTGTGAAGCCGAGCTTTCCGCCGCGGTCGTGAATCGTAATTGAAATGGATTTCGCCCCGTGAAAACTCTCCATTCGACTGCCATCATTGATCCAAAGGCGGAAATCGCTGACAACGTAACTATCGGCCCGTATGCCATTGTTGAGGCGAATGTGCGTATCGGCAAGGGTTGTGTGATCGGGCCGCATGTGCATCTCGCTGCGGGCACGCGTTTAGGCGAAGAGTGCCGCATCTCCACCGGCGCGGTGCTCGGCACGTTTCCGCAAGATTTGAAATTCAAAGGTGAAGACACGACGCTCGAAGTCGGCGACCGCACCACGATTCGTGAGTTTGCGACGCTCAATCGCGGCACGCACGAAAGCGGCAAGACCGTGGTGGGCAGCGATTGCTTGCTCATGGCCTATGCGCATGTGGCGCACGATTGCATCGTGGGCAATCGTTGCATCCTCGCGAACGCGGTGAACCTCGCCGGGCATGTGACGATTGAAGATTGGGCGAGTCTCGGCGGCATGGTTCCGGTGCATCAATTCACGCGCATCGGGCAACACTGTTTTGTGGGCGGCGGCTATCGCGTGACGAAAGACGTGCCCCCGTATATTCGCACGATGGGCGATCCGCTGGTGTTTGCAGGCTTGAACTCCGTTGGGTTGCGGCGTCGCGGCTTTTCAGCGGACGCCTTGCTCGCCCTCAAACGCGCATTCAAAATTTTATATTATTCAAAACTAAACGTGACGCAAGCCGTGGAGCGCATCCGCGAGCAGGGCGAGTTGACGCCGGAAGTGGAGAACGTGTTGGCGTTTATTGCAAAGAGCGAGAGAGGGATTGTGGTTTAAAGTTTGGAGGGTAAGAACGAATGCGAGTTGTATCATATCGCCGCGCTTTAAATTCTAAGAATCATGTGCGCGTCAGATTCAAGCTGGAGAGAGGGCGCGTAGTACGATTTATGGCGCAATTGGAATGCGTGTTCGATGAAAAATCCGTTCCAGTTATTCGCTATGATACGGCCCATCGGTTCGCGCATCGTGATGTCTTGCATCCTTACGGTGACACCGTGAAAACGAAAATGACAACCCAAGACTATAACAAAGCGCTCACTGTCGCGATAGAAGATTTATTGAAACATTGGAAAGCGTACCGTAGGAGGTATGAAGCATAGCTACGAAAAAACTGAAAGAACCGCGCAAAGTCGTCGAGCGCAATATTGAGCTGTTAGGGGAGGTTACGCGATATTTGTTGGAACATCCGGGTCTCTTTGAGGCCTTGCCGGACAATTTTGAATTGGTCATCCTACCAGAAGATGACCCGGAAATGTGCTTATACAACTTGGAGTTGCTGGAAAAATTAGGCAGCGAAGGCAATCCAGTAGTATTTGCGCGCTTAAAATCTAGTCGTAAAATGCGATTGCAAGAAGCGCCTCCGTCAATATATGTCCCGCTCGCGGCTTGAAGGAAATCTAAAATGCCCTGGCGTTTCCTCAATACCGGCTTCAATGCCGGAGATTACAACATGGCGCTCGATGCGGCGATGGTGCGCAGCGGCTTTTGCGCGTTGCCGACACTCCGCGTGTTTCGTTGGCAACCGCATTGTATCTCACTGGGCTTTCATCAAAAAGCAGAAGAAATTGATTTAGCGCACTGCCGCGCCGCGGGAATCGACGTTGCGCGCCGGCCCACCGCGGGGCGCGCGATTTTGCATGCAGAAGAGTTGACGTATAGCGTCGTGATTCCACGTGCGCATGCGTGGTATGAAATGCTCCCGCTCGATTTCTACCGCCGTATCAGCGAAGCGCTCGCGTGGAGCCTGCAACTTCTCGGCGTGGAAGCGTATTTCGCGCCGGGCGAGAAACTTTCTCACGAAGGCAAGCCCTTGCGGCTCTCGTGTTTCGCGAGTGCGGCGCGCAACGAAATTCTCGCGCATGGCAAGAAAATCATTGGCAGCGCGCAACGCCGTTTTCGCGAAGGGGTGTTGCAACATGGCTCGATTCTCTTGCGGGAAGGGCATGAACGATTGCTCGATTTTCTTGTGGGTGATGAAGCAGGCCTTGTCGTGGAACGCGCGCGGTTGCAACAACACACCGCGACGCTGGAACAGATTGCCCGTCGCGCGGTAACGTTTGAAGAAATGAAACTCGCGCTCCAACGCGCGTTCGAAGAAAAGCTTGAAATTGTCTTGCAAGATGACGAGGTTTTGCCCGCCGAAACGGAAATGGCTGAAACGGAACGAACCCGTTTTTGCGTTTTACAGAACTAACCATTTGGAGGTAAGCAATGCGTAAGCTGAGTCTGGTCGTTGTCGCGCTCGTGCTCATCCTGACCGCCACTGGGGCGCACGCGCAAAACTACAATTGGTTGAGCGAGACCCCAAGCGGGGCCGTCACGCAGGCCAATCTCGATAAACAAGTCGAGGTGCTCTTGCAATTGTACAGCTCGCTCGCCGGTTCCGGTTTCATCAACACCGCTTCGCTGCACAAAATCGGCGGCATTGATGTGCGCGCGACGTTTGTCGGAGCGCCGGTGCCCGACGAATTCAAAGATATTATTCCGACCGTGCCCAATCCGCTGGATAGCAGCGTCAACTTTGTGCCCTTTGCCTTTTTGCACGGCAATATCGGCCTGCCCGCGAATTTTGAAATTTATGGACGCTTCTTCACTTTGCCCACGGGCGGCGATCCCGGCGGCAACGTCACGCTGCTCGGAGGCGGTTTGAAGTACGGTCTTTTGCGCGGCAATCTCGCTGCACCTGACATCACGATCATGGCCGGTTATCAAACCATTCTTGTGCCGGATGATTTTGACTTCGGCACGGTTTCGACGTTGAGCGTGAAAGCATATCTCAGCAAAAAGTTTACTTTCATCACGCTCTATGGCGGCGGCGGTTTTGATCGCACCACGCTCAAATTGAAATTGGAAAAAATTCCTTTGCCGCCGGGTTTGTTTAAAGAGAAATACGACGTGAATTATCCGCAGGGCACTGTGGGCTTCACGCTTTCTCCGTTGCCGTTGCTCAATGTGAATGCTGATTTGAATTTCGGCGAATTGACGAGCTTTACGATCGGCGCGTCGTTGAGCGTGAGGTAGCACTTTAAATTTGTCATTCAGAAGGAATCCTTTTGAAAACTGGAGACAATGCCAGTTCTGAAAAAGATTCCTTCTGAATGACATTCTTCATATACCATGAAACGACTCGGCATACTCGGCTCCACCGGCTCCATCGGCACGAACGCTTTGCAAGTGGTCGAAGCACAGCGCGAAGCCTTTGCAGTCACATACCTCGCGAGCCATAGCAATCTCGACCTGCTTTATCAGCAAGCGCAACGCTTTCGTCCGCGCGCCGCGGCCATTGTGCAGCCCGCGCAGAGTTTGAACGGAGCGAGGGCAGAATGGCAACGCAAGTTTGCAACGCTCGGCGTGGAGTTGTTGTTCGGCGAAGAGGGCGTGTTGGAGCTGGCGCAACGCGACGACGTTGATATTGTCGTCAATGCCATTGTCGGGTCAGCCGGGTTGCCCGCTACGCTGCGTGTGTTGGAAAACGGCATCACGCTCGCGCTCGCGAACAAAGAAACGTTGGTGGTTGCCGGCGAATTGGTCACGCAAACGGCGAAGCGCACCGGCGCGAAGTTGATTCCGATTGACAGCGAGCACAGCGCGCTCTGGCAATGTCTCAGCGGCGAGCGGCTCGAACGTATCGAGCGCGTGATCATCACGGCCTCCGGCGGCCCATTTCGCGAATGGCCGCATGCGTCTTTCGAAAAAATCACCGTGGCTGATGCGCTCAAACATCCGAATTGGAGCATGGGCCGCAAGATTACGATTGATTCCGCGACGCTCATGAACAAAGGCCTCGAAGTCATCGAGGCGTATTGGCTCTTTGCGCTGCCGCTCGCAAAGATTTCCGTGTTGATTCATCCGCAGTCCATCATTCATTCGATGGTCGAATTTGTGGACGGCTCGATCAAAGCGCAGCTTGGTTTGCCCGATATGCGCTTGCCGATTCAATATGCGCTCACGTACCCCGATCGTTTGCCCAACACGTTTCCGCGTTTGGATTTCAGCCGTTGGCACACGCTCACTTTTCACGAGCCGGATTTGGAAAAGTTTATTTGTCTCAAGCTTGCGTTGCAAGCGCTCTCCGAGGGCGGGACCGCGCCCGCGGTGCTCAATGCGGCGAATGAAGAAGTGGTGGGTGCATTTTTAAACGAGCGCGTGCGCTTCGTGCAAATTCCGCAAATCATTTCCGAAGCACTGGAGCGTCATAACAACAGCCACGCGCACGATTTCGAAGCCGTACATGCCGCGGAACAATGGTCGCGCGCGTTCGTGCGGCAGTATTGGAATTAAGAAAAGCTATATGCAAAACTATTACTGGCAAAACGATTGACTTATAGTTTTATTCTGCCTCGGCACAAAAGAAATTTTACCCACTAAACACACGAAAGACGCGAAAAGCTTTTCGTGTGTTTAGTGGGCAGAAATGGAATCAATAGTTTTGCTTAGATTTGATCAGCGCGCGATGCCGGAGCGCATGCGCATCTGTTATCAGCTTCAACCCTAACGAGGAACATTATGGACTTCACTGCCATTCTAACTTTCATCACCGGCAAACTGCTGCCGTTTATCTTTGTGCTCGGCATTTTGGTTTTCATTCACGAGCTTGGCCACTTCCTCGCCGCGAAGTGGGCGGGCATTCGCGTCGAGCGTTTCTCGCTCGGCTTTCCGCCGCGCATGTTCGGCAAACAAATCGGCGACACGGATTATTGCATCTCGTGGATTCCGCTTGGCGGCTATGTGAAGATGGCTGGCATGATCGACGAATCCTTCGACGAACAAATCGAAGGCAGGGACGACGAGTTTGCCTCCAAACCGATTTGGAAACGCGCGATCGTGATTGGCGCGGGCCCGGCGATGAATATCATGTTGGCCGTCATGTTATTCACCGGCTTGCTCTTTTTTTATGGCATTGCAACGCGGCTTCCCATCGTCAAAAGCGTGGCCGAGAATTCTCCCGCCGCACGAATAAATTTAAAACCTGGCGATCGCATCGTTCGCATTAACGCGCAAGAAGTGGCAACCGAGCAAGAGATGACGTCCATCATTCAGGCCAACGCGAATAAGCCGCTGTCCATTTACTGGGAGCGTGAGGGCCAACGCTTGCGCGCGGAGGTGATGCCGCGTCTTGAAAACGGTCGCGGCATTATCGGCATCGAAATCGATGCAAACGCAATCAGCAGAAAATCTGTGTCCTTGCGCGAAGCTTTCAATCTCGGCCTGGGTGAAACTTGGCGCGCTTTAGCGAAAATGGGCGGACTCTTGTCGCGTTATATTCGCGGCGAAACTTTCCCGGAAGGTGAATTTGTCGGGCCGATAGGCATCGCCAAAATTATCGGCGCCGCGGCGCAAAACGGCCTTGATCGCATCCTAGTGATTATGGCTTTGTTGAGTCTCAATCTCGCCGTCTTTAACTTGCTGCCGTTTCCCGTGCTTGACGGCGGACATTTGCTCTTTTTGGGATTTGAAGCGATCATGCGCCGTCCGGTCTCAGCAAGAGTGCGCGTCGTGCTCCATCAAATCGCGATGCTCTTGTTGTTGGTGGCGATGGTGCTTACCACGATTAATGATTTGCGCGGATAATAGTTCATCGCGCAATGCCGGAGCGCATGCGCGCCTGTTACCAGCTTCAACCCTAAAGAGGAACATTATGGACTTCACTGCCATTCTAACTTTCATCACCGGCAAACTGCTGCCGTTTATCTTTGTGCTCGGCATATTGGTTTTCATTCACGAGCTGGGCCACTTCCTCGCCGCGAAATGGGCGGGCATTCGCGTCGAGCGTTTCTCGCTCGGCTTTCCGCCGCGCATGTTCGGCAAGCAAATCGGCGACACGGATTATTGCATCTCCTGGATTCCGCTCGGCGGCTATGTGAAGATGGCTGGCATGATCGACGAATCCTTCGACGAACAAATCGAAGGCAAGCCCGACGAATTTTCCTCGAAGCCGATTTGGCAACGCGCCATCGTCATCGGCGCGGGCCCGTTCATGAACCTTTTGCTCGCGTTTGCGCTGTTTAGCGGCATCATTTACAAAGAAGGTTTGCCCGAAGCCGTGCCGGTGATTGATTCGGTGATGGAAAAAATGCCCGCGGAAGCGCTCGGTTTGCAATCAGGCGACCGCATCTTGAACATTGCCGGCAAGGAAATCAAGACGTGGGAAGAATTGACGAGCGCGATCAACAGCTTTCCGGATTCGAGCATTGCGATTGTATGGGAACGCAGCGGCACACGCATGGAAGCAATGATCACTCCCGTGCGCGATCCCGGCAAGAACGTCGGCTTGATCGGCATTCGCCCACAAAGCGTCCCGCGGCCCGTAGGCTTGGGCGAAGCGATGAGCGCGAGCGTCACGTATGGCGTGATCTTGACGCAAGAAATCGGGAAGACCATTGGGCGTTTGTTGAGCGGACAAGGCTCCGTGAAAAATGAATTGGCCGGCCCGGTGCAGATCATGAAACTCGCCGGCGACTTTGCGCAGCAAGGTTTTCAAAAGCTGCTCGAATTTATGGCGCTCATCAGCCTGCAACTCGGCTTGCTCAACTTGCTGCCCATTCCGGTGCTCGATGGCGGGCATCTCGTGTTCTTGGGTTTGGAAGCAATCATGCGCCGCCCGCTCTCGGTGAAAGTGCGCGTGGTGGTGCATCAAATCGCAATGGCGTTGTTGTTGGCATTGATGGTCTTCATTACGATAAACGATTTTCGCAAGTGACCTTCAACCGTGAGGGTTTATGAAATTCGCGCAACGCATGTCGCGCTTGGGCACTGAGACCGCATTCGAAGTCTTAGCCAAAGCGCGGAGTTTGGAAGCACAAGGCAAGAACATCGTTCATCTCGAAATCGGCGAGCCGGATTTTGACACGCCGCGTTTTATCATCGACAAAGCCGTGCATGCGTTGCAGCATGGCCGCACGCATTACACGCCGGCTTCGGGCATCATGGAATTGCGCCGCGCGATTGCCGAAGACGTGCAGCGCACGCGCGGCGTTGCCGTGAAGCCGGAGAACGTCGTGGTCACGCCCGGCGCGAAGCCGATTATGTTTTTTACACTGCTCACCTTGCTTGATCCGCACGACGAAGTCATTTATCCCAACCCTGGTTTTCCGATTTATGAATCGGTGATTCAATTTTCCGGCGGCAATGCCGTTGCGTTGCCTTTGCAGGAAGAAAAAGCGTTTCGCTTCAGCATTGCAGATTTGGAAAAACTGATCACACCGCGCACGCGCTTGCTCGTTCTCAATTCACCGCAAAACCCGACGGGCGGCATTCTCACGCTCGCCGATGTCAAAGCCATCGCCGAAGTTGTGCGCCGCCACGACCTGCTCGTGTTGAGCGATGAAATTTACAAAGACATTCTTTATGAAGGCGAGCATGCGAGCATCATGTCCGAGCCGGGCATGCTCGAGCGCACAATCCTGCTCGACGGCTTTTCGAAAACCTATGCGATGACGGGCTGGCGTTTGGGTTACGGCGTGATGCCGGAGCCGCTCGCAAAGCACGTCGAGCGTTTGATGATCAACAGCAACAGTTGCACGGCCACGTTCGTGCAAGACGCCGGCCTCGCCGCGCTCACCGGCCCGCGCGCGGAAGTGAATGAGTTCATCGCCGAGTTTCGCCGCCGCCGCGATATTATGGTTGCGGGTTTGAATGACATCAAAGGCGTGAGTTGCATCACCCCCGGCGGCGCGTTTTATTGCTTTGCCAATGTGAAAAAGCTGCCGCTCACTTCGAAACAATTGTCCGATCATTTGCTCAATGAAGCGGGCGTGGCCGTGCTCTCCGGCACCGCGTTCGGCCAACACGGCGACGGCTACATTCGCTTGAGCTATGCGACGTCGGTCGAAAATATTCGCGAAGGTTTGCGAAGGATGAAGCAGGCGATAGAGAAATTGTGAATTAGCATAATCCCATTGTATTTCACAGTTCCCCCTTATACTGTCATTCAGAAGGAATCTTTTTTAGAACTGGCGATGAACTTTGACCTAGGTTTGTCTCCAGTGCGTAAAAGGATTCCTTCTGAATGACACCTATTGGGTTTTGATTAGATGCAAACAAGGCATATGACTCCCTCCACACAAGCACCGCAACGCACCGTGCTTTACGACACCCACCTCGCGCACGGCGCGAAGATGGTGGAGTTCGGCGGCTTTCTCATGCCCGTGCAATATCGCGGCATCATTGACGAGCATCATCAAGTGCGCAAGTCCGTCGGCATCTTCGATGTGTCGCACATGGGCGAGTTCGAGTTTCGTGGCCCAAGCGCGCTCGAGTTCTTGCAGCGCATGACCATTAATGACGTGAGCAAGCTCGAAATCGGGCAAGCGCAATACTCCGCGCTGTGTTATCCCGAAGGTGGCATTGTGGATGATGTGATTGTTTATCGCAAAGCCGATCGCTATCTCATGGTCGTCAATGCCGCGAATTTGCCAAAAGATTGGGCGTGGCTCGCGCAGCATGCGGACGCAAACGTCGGCATGGTCGATGTGAGCAATGAAACCGGCTTGCTCGCCGTGCAAGGCCGCAATGCGCAAACGATTTTGCAAAAGCTCACGCGGTTTGATTTGAAGACGATCAAGTATTATTGGTTCGCGGAAACGGAGTTGGCCGGCGTGCCCGCACTTATCTCGCGCACAGGCTATACGGGCGAAGACGGCTTTGAAGTGGCGATGGCCGAAACACACGCAGTTAAGATTTGGAATGCAATCATGGAAGCGGGCAAAGAATTCGCGCTCGAACCCATCGGCCTCGGCGCGCGCGACACGCTGCGTTTAGAAGTGAAGTTTTGCCTCTACGGCAATGACATTGATCAAACCACGAATCCCATCGAAGCCGGCTTGGGTTGGATCACGAAAGCTGATAAAGGCGATTTCATCGGCAAAGCCGCGATTGCGCAAATGAAAACGAGCGGCCCGAAACGCAAACTCGTCGGCTTTGAATTGCCCGAAAAAAACATCGCGCGGCATGGCTATGCGATTCTAAAAGATGGTCACAACATCGGCCACGTGACGAGCGGCACGTTCTCGCCTTCTCTGCAAAAGGCAATTGCAATGGGCTATGTTGCCACAGAGCACAGCGCGATTGATTCCGAAATTATGATCGACATCCGCGGGCGTTTGGCTTCCGCGCGCATCGTGAAGACGCCGTTTTACCAGAGGCCGTATTGAGATGAGCACCCGCGACCAAATCGAAGAAATCACCCAGCGCATCGTCGCGTCTGTCGAACCAGATCGAGTTATTCTATTCGGCTCACGCGCTCGCGGCGACAACTCCGAACGCAGCGACTACGACATTTGCGTTCTCAAAACGGGTGTGCCGCATCGCAGAACCCTTGCAAAACAAATCTATCGTTTACTCTACGACAGTGGCGCTGCCGTTGATGTAATCGTAGAAACGCCGGAGCGCTTCGAGCAGTTGAAGAACAATCGGTTTTTGGTTTACAATGCTATCGCAGAGCATGGACGGGTGATCTATGACAAACCGCGCTCTCGTTGAAGATTGGCTCAAAAGAGCCCACAGCAACCTTGAAAGGGCTAGAGCGGACAAAGCCTCCGATGCGATTCTGTTCGAAGACCTTTGCTTTGATTGCCAGCAAGCGGTTGAGAAATCTATTAAGGCATTGCTTGTTCATCGTGGTTTGAAATTCGAAAAGATTCACTCCATCTCAAAGCTTCTTAAACAAGCCGAAGAAGCGGGCGTTATCGTGCCGGAGGAAATAAAGGAAGCATCCCAGCTTACAGTATATGCTGTCGATACGCGGTACCCTGGCGACTATGACCCAGTGGTCGAATCTGAATATCTGCTCGTTTTGGCAATGGCAGAGAATTTCGTTCGCTGGGTCGAAGAAAAAATCATGCTGACGCTCAGCGCGGAAACCGAAAATGATAACCCGTGAACAAATCGAAGAAATCACCCAGCGCATCGTCGCGAACGTCAAGCCTGAGAAAATCGTTCTGTTTGGCTCATATGCACGGGGCACACAGCGAGATGACAGTGATTTGGATTTGTTAGTTGTGAAGGATTCGCCGCTCCCGCGCTACAAACGTGGGAGCGAGATTCGCAAACATCTGCGCCGTCTGAAAGTGCCGATTGATTTGTTGGTTTACACAAAAGAAGAGATCGCGTGGTGGCGCAATGTGAGGACGGCTTTTATTACAACGGTTATGGAAACAGGAATCGTGCTCTATGAGCAACGAGATGCGCTGTTCCAGAGTCAATTTGTAATGCCTTCTTTGAACTGTCATCCTGCATGGAACTTCCCTAGTGCTCGGCTCTCTCCCCAGCGCGAGGGAAGATTCTTTCAGAATGACACTTTGAGGGGCGTTACAAAACAACTCGTAACGAGTATAACAAACCTCAAACACCCAAAACCAACAAGCATTGCATTACTTCACCAAGGATCACGGTGACCTCCCATGGCCAATAAGCGCGCCGGCATGACTTCCCAACAGCAGCAGGAAATCCTCGGCATCTTGCTGATGACTCTAGGAATGCTCGTGCTCGCGAGTTTGATCTCTTACAATCCCTCCGACGAGCCGCGCGGCTTCCAAATTCTGAAAGTGGAAAACGCGATGGGCGTGGCCGGCGTTTATATTTCCTATCTGCTCATCAAAATTCTGCTCGGTATTCCTGCGATTGTGATTCCATTCCTACTCATCGCATGGGGACAAACCTGCTTTCGCGGCCGCTCGATTGAAGCCATGACGCGCATCACGTATTACTCGCTCTTGGCCGCGCTTTATATCGCTACGATCCTCGGCCTGCCGCAAGTGATTAGCTCTGCGGGCACCACCGCGGGCTTCTCTTATTCCGGATTGATTGGCGGCTACCTCGCGCAAAATCTGCATCAAGCTTTCGGCTTCATCGGCAGCATCATCGTCATCCTCGCGGTCGGCGCGATCACGATCATGTATCTCACGCAAATGAGCCTCACCGAAGCTTTTGCCGCGGCAAAAGATCGACTCGCCAATTCCGGCTCGTGGTTGCAGGGGCGCATGGATTCCGCGCGCAATTGGCGCGCAACAACGCCCGAGCGAGTGAAAAAAGCCAAAGCCGTTGCGCCGGAGGAAGAGGAAGAAGAGTTGGATGATGATGATCAGCTTTCAACCGAGCCGCGGTGGAAACGTTTAGCGCGCATGCGCGAAAATAGCGTCGAAGCGCCTCCGCCCGGCGCGATCAGCGCGCAACCTGCGCCGCCGCGTCCGCTCGCGCAGCGAATTGAAACGCCGATCCTGCGCGAAGGTGCCGAAACAGTTAAACCTTCCGCGCGCGATGCCTCCGAAAAAACGCCGAGCAAAACTTCCGGACCGGATCGTTACGTTTTCCCGCCGCTCGAGCTTTTGTTCAAACCGGAAGATGAAGGCAAAGTGCAAACGCGCGAGGAGTTGCTCAATCACAAGCGCACATTGGAAGAGCGTTTGGCGGAGTTTGACATTGACGGCGAAGTGCGCGAGATCAACCCCGGCCCGGTGATCACGCGCTATGAGTTCGAACCCGCGCCCGGCATCAAAGTGAGCCGCATCACCGCGCTCGCGGATGATCTCGCGCTCGCCATGCGCGCGAAACGCATTCGCATCGTTGCGCCCATTCCCGGCAAAGCCGCGGTCGGCATTGAGCTGCCCAATCCCGATCCGCAGACGGTTTATGTTCGCGACATCATTGAGAGCGAGGAGTTTAAAAATTCGCCCTCGCCGTTGACCATTGCGCTCGGCCGCACCATCTCCGGCAAAGTGTATGTGACCTCGCTCGACCGCATGCCGCACGTGTTGATTGCAGGCTCGACCGGCTCCGGCAAGAGCGTGTGCCTCAACGCGATCATCATGAGCATTCTTTATAAAGCGCATCCCAAAGAAGTGCAGTTCGTGCTCGTTGATCCCAAGCGCCTCGAACTTGCGAGCTATCGCATGTTGCGCAAACATCATCTCACGTATCGCGACGATCTCAATGAAGAGGTCGTTACCACGCCACAAAATGCGCTTGCGGTGTTGCGCAGCTTGGAATGGGAAATGGAGAATCGTTACACGTTACTCGCGCGCGTGGGCGTGCGCAGCATCGCGGAATACAATACGCGCTTGAAAGAAGGCAAAATTGTTTTGGAGGAAAATGGCGTGGAAGGCGAGGAGCCTGCGCCGCCGAAGCTGCTGCCGTACATCGTGCTCGTGATCGACGAGCTTGCGGATTTGATGCTCACCGCGGCGAAAGAAGTGGAAGAGCCGATTGCGCGCCTCACGCAAATGGCGCGCGCCGTGGGCATTCACCTTGTGGTTGCAACGCAGCGGCCTTCCGTGGACGTCATCACCGGCGTGATCAAAGCGAACTTTCCCGCGCGCATGGCGTTTCAAGTCGCGTCGAAGATCGACTCGCGCACGATTTTGGATATGAACGGCGCGGAAAAACTGCTCGGCAGCGGCGACATGCTCTTTCTCCCGCCCGGCAGCCCCGAGCCGGTGCGCGTGCATGGCGTGTATGTTTCCTCCGAGGAGATCGAACGCAGCATCGAGCATATTCGCAATCAATCTTTTTATGAAAAAGATCTTTTGCCCGTGCGCACGGAAGAGCAAGACGGCACGGATGAATTTGGCCCCGCGGCGGATGGCCGTCGTGATGAGTTGTTCCAAGAAGCTTTGAAACTGGTGGTGCGGCATCAACAAGGCTCCATCTCGCTGTTGCAGCGCCGCCTGAAAATTGGTTATTCGCGCGCCGCGCGCCTTATCGACGAACTTGAGGCCGCAGGCATCGTCGGCAGTTTCGACGGCAGCAAAGCGCGCGAAGTGTTGGTTGATGAATCTTACCTCGAAGAAATGGGATTGAATCAATGAAGTGTTTTGATGCCGCAAGCCGCGATCAAAGAGAAAAACAAAAGCGCACGCAAAGTCGCAGAGCCCCAAAGAACCCGCAAAGTTTTTCCTTTGCGTACCTTTGCGCCTTTGCGTCTTTGCGTGAGCGTTTTTTTATCATTCACCAAACCGTTTTTTCTGTGAGCTTAAAAAGCCTTTTCCCGTTTTTGCTCGTGCTTCTTTCCAGCATCTCCTCTTCTTTCGCCCAAGAAAACGCGAACAAAATTCTCAGCAAAGTGCGCGCGACTTATGACGCGCTCGAATCGCTCTCTGCGGATTTTGAGAAGGAATATACGTGGGCGCTCGCCGGCGAAACGCAATCACTAAGCGGCAAGCTCTATTTAAAAAAAGGCGACCGCTATCGCATTGAAACCGAAACGCAAACCATCGTGACCGACGGCAAAACCGTTTGGACGTACTCTTCGGAAAAATCGCAGCTCTTCATCGATAACATGGAAAAGTCGAAAGAGAATCCGTTGCCACGCGATTTACTGGTGAAATACACGAGCGACTTCAACGCAAAATATTTGCGCAGCGACAAGCTCAACGAAACCGATTGCCATGTGCTCCTGCTCACCGCGCGCGAGGAAGATGCGTTCGCGCAATCCGTTGTGGTTTGGGTGGATAAAAAATCCTTCGTCGCTTTGCAAATCGAGCAGCGCGACTTGAACGACAACATTACTGTCTATCGTTTGCAAAACCTCGCGCTCAATGCGAAACTTGCGGAGCAGCTTTTCACTTTCACCGCGCCGAGCGAGGCCGAAGTGATTGATTTGAGAAAATAACCGAAGTCCATCATAGAGGACGCTATGCGCCGCCTGGGAATTGTAGCCGTAATCGTGTTGTGCCTAGCTGGGAATCAAGTTTTCGCACAATTCCGCTATCAGCCGGAGAAGGTTGTCGCGGGCACGGTTTATCATTACGTCAAATCCAACCTCGACGGCTCGGCGCCGGAAAACGTTTCGATATATCTCGTCTCGCCCGACAGCGTGATTGCTTTCAAATTTCATCCCGGTACTGAGCAGGCGGGACTTGTGGGAGCGAGGCTTGATTGGAAGTTGTTCTGCGCGACGCGACTCACGTCGTCACAATTGTTTTATACCGGCGAGAAAAAACTCTTCGCTACGCTGCAATATCTTCCCGCAGAAAAATCCGCGCTTGTAGAAATCGTTGCGGCGCAACTGCCGCCGGAAAAAGCGCCGATCAAGCTCACGCCGTTTCATGTCTATAATTTCGATCTCATTGGTTTGAATCTGGCGTTTCGCCATTTGATTGCGCCGGAAAAGAGTTTTGTGGTGGGAATTGCCGATCCGACTTTTGCGGAGGGCTCGCCGGTGTTTGCTTACAAGGGCGAGGTTGAAATAAAATTTCTTGGGGAAGAAGAGCGCGGTGGAGTGAGATGCCGAAAGTATGCAATCGCCGGTGCGGGCTTGCAAAATCGCGGCGGGTTGATTTGGGTGGATAAAAAAGCGGAGCACATTGTCGATCTAGAAATCGCGCTGCCCAACAATCCGGATTGGCAAAGTTATAAACTGCGTTTGTTGAGTGTGGGAAGAATGAATCAAAGCGCGTGGGAGGCGTTTATCGAAGACCAATTCTAAAATGACGCCGTCATTTAGCCTATACAAATTTGTCTTACAAATCCGATGTCGGTCCAACACTTTTATCTTCTCTAAGATTTCCCCGTCGCCTTTCCTCGATTTGAATCAGCTTTCCTTTCATTCGTAACCTAAAAAATTCCGAAAAAGCTCCTGCAAAATCTGCGTGCGGAAACATGCTGCGATTTTGTTTTGCCCACGACACGAACGAAGCGGCTGCTGCGGCATCGGCATGCGGTTTGTTTATGCTTGCGACATTGTTTTATCGCAGTGAATTCATCTAGAATAAAGCACGGTTGTTTGTCGTCAGAAGAAGAGGGACGTTATGCGCAATTCCATTTGGAGTTTTCTAGTCGCCCTGAGCCTGTGCAGTGTTTCCGCGTTGTATGGGCAAATCTCGAAAGCGGAATCTTTCACACATATGAATGCGCAACTCGACGCGGAAAAGCTTACGCTTGAAATCGAGGCGCAGCCGCACATGCTGCAAAAAGCGCAAATATTGCATGATCTCGACAGCGACGGCAAAATGAGCCAGAGTGAGTTTGAAAGCGCACGCACACAAATTCTGAATTATGCGCAAAAACACTTGCGCGTTACGCTCAATGAACGCGAATTAAACGCGGATAGCGCAACGGTAACATACCGTTTTCATGAGCAGAGCCATATGCCGGCGCGGCTTTACATTACGTGTTCCTATGCGCTCTTGCTCCGCCCCGAGCATTTGGTGCTGCGCAATGAAATGTTTGCTGAACTGCAAGAGACACATCAGAATTACGGCACGTTTACGAGCGGAAAGCAAATCATCGATTTCGTCTTTCCGTCGCGTTTTGCAGAAGTGCGCGGCGCTGAATTTGAAATTGCTTCCGGCATTGTCCGATGGATAAATCACGAGGCGAATTTACATTCGCCGGCGCTGCTCTGGCTGGGGGCTGGTTTGGGGGGATTGGTCTTGTTTGCAGGAATGGCTTACGCGCGCAAACAGGCGCGGCGCCACGCACGCCGGCAAAAACGAAAGCAGCGCGAAGCATTGGGGCTTGATGCGTCGGCTATGCGCTCCTCCCCTCGGCATTCGTATGAGTTGGAAAAAGTTTTGAGTTGAATTTCTTCCTTGTGGTCGGTCGTATGCGGGCAATCCGGTTTCGGGTTGCCCGTTTTTTATGTGTTTCAGTAAAGCAATTCCGTGTATTTTAATCCCGAGCCGGTATTGAACACGACCACGTTCTCGTGCGGCTTAATCCAGCCGCGCGTTACGAGTTGCTTCGTAGCATCAAGCGCCGCAGCGCCTTCGGGGCAAAAGAAAATGCCGCTGGTGTGCGTATAGTTGCGCACACTTGCGGGAATGATTTTTTCTTGTGCGGCGATTGCCGTGCCCTTGCTCTCCCGCAATGCGCGAAGCATGAGGAAATCGCCGATGGCTTTAGGCACGCGCAAGCCGCTCGCAACGGTCGCGGCATTTTCCCATTCCGGCGCATGGTCAAGATTTTGTTCGAAGGCGCGCACAATCGGCGCGCAGCCTTCGGATTGCACTGACACGAGCCGAGGCCGGCGCGCGTCGATCCAACCAAGTTGCTCCATTTCTTCGAACGCTTTCCACATGCCGATCAAGCCTGTGCCGCCGCCGGTCGGATAGATAATGACATCGGGCAATTGCCAATCGAACTGCTCGGCGAGTTCATATCCCATCGTTTTTTTTCCTTCCACGCGATACGGCTCTTTTAAAGTCGAAAGATCAAACCAACCTTCGCGCTCTTTCCGCGCGAGCACTTGCTTGGCGCAATCGGTGATCAAGCCTTTGATCAACTCCAAATGTGCGCCGTAAAATTCGCACTCCTGTTGAAACGGTTTCGGCACATCCATGGGCATGAACACGTGCGCTTCGAGGCCGGCGCAGGCAGCATAGGCTGCGGCTGCGCTGCCCGCATTTCCAGCCGAAGGCAACGCAACCTTTTTCACGCCCAATTCTTTTGCCCGCGAGACTGCGAGACTCATGCCGCGTGCCTTAAAAGAGGCGGTGGCATTGGGCGATTCATCTTTGATCCACAAATTTTGTAAGCCGATTTGCGCAGAAAGAGCCGGCGATTGCAACAAGGGCGTCCAGCCTTCGCCAAGCGTGACGCGATTCTCTTCGCGCAAAACCGGGAGCACAGGTTGATAGCGCCAGAGGCTTGCCTCTGCCGCACGCAAATCGTCGCGTGACCAATGGGCTCGCACGGCAGCCAAATCATAGCGCGCGAAGAGCGGCGCGCCGCATGAGCAAAGACCAATGAGTTTATCGATCGGCTCAGTTTTACTGCAGCGCGTGCATTCAAGGTGAGTAAAAAAACATTTCCAATTTGCCTTCGCAATCATGCTTGCTCCGTTCGTTGGGCTTGAATAGGGGTCATATTGCAATGTGGCCTCTTCTGGTGGGAACGAACATGCAGAAATTTGTTTCGGATTGCAAGCACACATTCGCAGAAGGCGAGAACGCGATAAACCGGCAGGGATAAAACAAAAAAAGCTGGAAGCGCCACGGGATGGGCTTCCAGCTTTGGCCTAAGTTGGATCGTTCCCCCCCTTTCCCCATTTTTCCCCTACCGCCCGACGATCACTTTGTTGTCCCCTGAATTACGCTTATATAGTCGCCAGTTTCATGCGAAATGTCACAGGAAAAGTTGCGAAAAAACTGTCATGACCAGTTGAGAGGTCGAGTCAAAAATAAAAAAGCCCCGCGCCGGGGGCTTTTATTAAGCAAACGAAAATCGTTAAAAGAAATTCTCACGCAAGTCTTCGATCTTAGCTTTCTCTTTGAGATCGGCATACCATTGTGTGAAAGCTTCTTGCTTGGCGCGATCGAGCAGTTGCTGGCGAATCGCAATTTTTTCGTTGTTGTAGGCAGTTTCGTCAAAACCCTGCTGGCTTGCGAGTTGTAAAATGTAGGAGCCGCGTTGCCCTTTAACCGGCTTGGAAACTTGATTCGGTTTGAGCGCGAACGCTGCGCCGATAAAATCTTGATCGCGCCCGATGCCGGTTACGTACCCATTGCGTGCAAACGCTTCGGTGGTCGTGAGGCTCAACGTGTCGCCGGTGACCGAAGAGTCAAGCCGGCTCACGCCTTTTTGCATGAGATCCGCATAAAACTTTCCGGCAACTTGATCAGCCGCTTGCTTGGCGCGTTCTCCGAGCAGTTTGCTCTCGATCTGCGTTTTAACTTCTTCCAACGTTTTGATATGTTCGGTTTGCGCCTCGATAATGCGAAACACCAAAAAGCCCTGCGGAATATCGAACACGTCGCTGACGCTGCCGGTCTTGCTTTTAAAAATAAAACGCGACGCGGTGCGATTCATTCCGATGCCGGGCACGAAGCCGGAGCCTTCGGGAAAAAAGGCGCTGGTTTGCGCGCTGCGTTTCTCGCCCTTGAGCGTCTCTTCCCAAGTTGTCTCTTTGGCGTTTGCCGAAAAATAGTTGGCGCTATCGCGCGCCGCAGAGATCGTTTCCGGGGAAGCGTTGAACTTGAGCAAAATGTGGCTCGCGCGCACTTGCTCTTCGTTGTTTTCCGTTTTCTTCTCCATCACTTTGATGAGATGCACGCCAAACTGTGTTTGCACCGGGCCGACCAACTCGCCGAGTTGCGCGCCAAATGCCGCCTCTTCGAAAGGCCGAACCATGGCGCCGCGCTTGAAAAAGCTTAAATCGCCGCCGCGCTCGCGGTTCGATTCATCTTCGGAGTATTTCTTCGCCAAGTCTCCGAAGTCTTCTCCGTTTGCCGCGCGTTGTTTCAAGTCGGCGATCAAATCATACACGGCCTGCGTATCTTTTTTCGTCGGATTAGTGGAGAAGGTGAGATATTCAATCTTGCGCTTCTCAGCTTCTTTAAACTCTTCGTCTTTATGTTCGCTGTAATACTTCTCAATTTCCTTGGCGTCAGCGGTAGCGTTGGTTGGGCGATATTTGTCGGCCGCAAAGAGCACATAACGCACCGAGACTTTTTCATTGCGCTTCATATATTCATCGCGCACTTGGCTCTCCGTCACCGTCGCCGAAGCGTCTAATATGTCCTGGAATTTTTGATAGGGCAACGCACCGCGCATGTATGATTCCACGGATTGCCAGAACGGTTGGAGTTGCGCATCCGGATTCTTCAGCGCGGCTTGATATTTCGCAAAGTCAAACTCACCTTTTTCGTTTTGAAAGGAAGGATTCTGTTTGAGAATTTCAGGGGGCGCATCAAAAATATAATGTAACACCTCGCTGTCCGTTGCCTGAATGCCGCGTTTACGAATCTCTTCGGTCACCAAAGCGTCACGCACCATATTCTCCCACACTTGATTGCGCAGAAAGTCCAGTTGACTATCGGAAGGATCGGTGCCAGTGCGCTGGCGGAGGTTGGCAACTTCCTGCTCAAAGGCATTATAAAAAGCTTGCGCTTGCAGTTCTTTACCATTCACTTTCCCAATCGTGGTGTTTTGCGTCTTGAGTCCCGTGACATCCATGCCCCAATCGAAAATGATTGTGCCGACAAACGCGAACACAAGAATGTAAAGGAATACTTTCGTGTACTCCCGCATTTTACCCATTACGGCCATAATCTCGTCTCCGAATTTTGAGCTTCTGCCACTGTTTGAAATGTGAGGAACAGATCGGCAGGCATTTTTGAGGTTTAAAAAAACTTTGGGGCGATTTAAAAACTGGCAAATATAGTCGTCAATGTAGCGCTTTGCAAGAGGTTTTTCCGCAGTAGCGCGCAATCGCATTGCCTCAAAATAAATGTTACCCAAGCATTTTGAGCAATGTGTCGTTGCCTCATAATTTATGTTACCCCAAACCGGAGGACATAAGTTATGAGCCAGCATTCCAAACGAGATTTTTTGCAAACGATGATCGTGCGT
>JAYRWE010000008.1:0-19410 GCA_041918175.1 bacterium | reverse complement strand
TCACTGATTACTGATCACTGATTACTGATCACTGATTACTGATCACTGATTACTGATCACTGATTACTGATCACTGATTACTGATCACTGATTACTGATCACTGATTACTGATCACTGATTACTGATCACTGTTCACCGATCACTATTCCCTGCCCACTGTTCACTTCAAACCCGCGGCAGTGTACCAGAGTCTTTCTAGCTTCGCGATATTACTGGCCCAGACGAAATTCTTTTCTACAAACGGCCGCGCGGCATTTGCTAAACGCGCGCGTTCTTCCGCATTGCGCATGAGCGAGACTATGCTTTCCACAAATTGCTCCGCAGTTTCGGCAACGCGCAGCGGCAGTTCCGTTTCGTCGTTGAAGCGCAAGCCTTCGGCAACAACCGGCGTGGTGAGGACGGGCATCTGCATGGCCAGGGCTTCGAGAATTTTATTTTGCACGCCGGAGGCAAAACGAATCGGCGCGACGTAGAGCGTGGCTCGCTCTAAATACGGTCGCAAATCTTCGACGAAGCCAGTCAGTTTGATTTGCTTATCGTGAGCTGCGGCTTGCTGCAACTCGGGCAAGGGATCGCGGCCAGCAATGATGACTTCGCTTGCGGGAATGGTTTGGCGCACGCGCGGCAAAATTTCTTTGAGCAGGAACAGCGCCGCATCATGATTGGGCGGATAACTCATCACGCCCGTAAAGATGATCACGTTCTTTTGGGGCTCGTGCGTGGTGCGTTGCCAAAATTCCGCGTCCACCGCTTGCGGCAGGATCTCGCCGGTTACTTCGCGACCGCCCATGACTCTGCGATCACGGCGCGAGGCAAACATGAGGAACGGCGTTTTCATCACGAGGCCTTTTTCAATGCGCCGCACTTCGAGATAGCGCATGAAGAGCCAAAGTTTCCGCAGCAATTTCGCGCGTGCGATTTCGCCGGCAACGCGACCCGAGGTGGCGTCGCAACAATCGGCGACGATGGGCACGTTCTCAACTTTTGCAATCGCGGGGAAAGTATTTTTGCCGGTAAACATGATCACGTCGTGCCGGCGCTCATTTACCAATTTGCGCACGGCGCGCCGCATTTCAATTGCAGCCCAACGAATACGCAGCGCGCCTTGAAATTTTTTTCCGACGAGCGGCAAACGCCGCACATTGCGAATGAGCCACGGTTCCGTTGGCTGGGGCGTTCCGTACACGGCGATACTTTCAACGAACGGAGACAAGGCTGCGCGCGCTTCTTCGGAAAACTCGGGCTTCTTCGTGAGCGACAAATATGTCAGCTTGTGCTTCGCGCCCAAAGCACGGAGGAAATGATAATGCCGCAGAAAACCGCTCGTGAGCGGATAGGGAATCTCACTCGTGATATAGATAACGCGTAGAGGTGTCGTCATAAAACTGAGCCACTCGCAAACAGAGGAATTACACTCGTTGCAAATTGTTTTGCCTCTTCCCTCAAATTGTCATTCTGCAAGAAACTTCCCTCGCACTTGAGAGGCAGGCTATATGAAGTGTCGTCTCAAGCGCTAGGGAAGGTCCTTTCAGGATGACATATCAAAAAATGGCATTAGAAATTAGCTTGAAACCGCGTATGAGCGCTGCGGTTCAACGCAGCAACGTCATCTTCCGCATTTGTGAGGAAGCCCCTTGCCGCAATTGATAGAAATAAACGCCGCGGCTCACGGTCTCGCCGCGCTCATCTTTACCGTCCCAATAAACTATATGCTCGCCTGCGGACAGCGCGCTTTGCAACAAATAGCGCACGGGCTGGCCGAGCAAGTTGTACACACGCAACTCGATTTCACCGGCGCGAACGAGTTGAAAACGAATTTCGGTTTCACGATCAAGCCGAAGTGAAAAAGGATTGGGATAGCTTTGCGCGAGGTGAAATTGTTGCGCCGGGCCGTGCTTCCAATCCTCCGCGACGGCGTTGGGTTTAGGCGCACAAACGAGGAGTTTGCCCTGTGCGACTTTTTCCCAAGGATACAAACGAAACTTGCGATCCACTTCATCATGCCAAAGCAGCACGCCGCGCGGAAACTTGCGCGAAACCAACTGCGAGGAAGCCTCAATGCCGACGCCATATTTCTTGGTGACATTGCGAATGATCGCGAGCAACGGTTGTTGATGCGGCGCGTTCGCCGGGCCGCTGCGCGGGTATACTTTGATAGATTGATCGTCCGGGCTTGCGATCAACAAGTAGCCGGTGCTGTCGGCGCACGTGTAAAGCGCGAGGCCTTTACGATCGCCCTTAAAAGTTTTCTCCGTGGCCAGCAGAGCGAGGCGATTGCTGTGGCGCGCATTGTCAGCGTAATATTTGTGAATGCCGCTGTCGCTTTCGGCGCAATACAAATAGCCGAGTTCTTCGTCGGCCACCATGCCTTCGATGATGCCGTTATGCGCCGTCAATTCCCGCACGATGCGACCCGCCACCCTGCCGTTCGTTTCGCCCGTGAGCCGCACTTGCACGATGCGCTTAAAATAATCCGGATGCTTGCTGCTGACAAAGGCATACATGGCGCCGTCACGCGGGCGGCGATAGAGCGCGAGGCCGTAAGGCAAATTCGGCACAAGAATCGGTGAGTTGGAAGTAACGTCGATTAACGTGCGCGTGCTCGGATCGATTTTGAAAACGAGAATGCGCGATTGCGTGCGCATCGAGGCCACGGCGATATCGATATTCACACCGTTGACGGGCAGGTTATAACGCACATCGACATTGTTCGGATGCTTGAGCGCAAGATATTGCTGCAACGTGCCATTCAGATTCCACACATACAACCCGCCGTCCGTGCTCGTACCTTTGTCGGTACCGATCACCAGGCTTGACTCCGGCATCGTCGGGTGCAGCCAAAAGGCTGGATCGTCGGCATCATCGGGCACGGCCGTGGTGCTCACCGTATAATTGGCGACGAGCGTATCCAAAGCTTGTGCTCGCGCTTCCATGGTACAACAAATCAAGGCGGCGAAAAAAATCGGCAAAGCATTTTTTCGGAACAGGTTCATAGCGTCGCTTTCATCCGCGCGGACGCATGCGCTTCCCTGGCTTCACAATACGGCTGCATCTTTTCGAACAGTTCATCAAAAGAAAACGGATAAGGATGGCGCACCGTATAGGCGTCCTTGCCTGCGAAAGCGCGGCTTAAAATTTCAAATTGGCGTTCGTGAATATTTTCGAGAAACTCATTCTTTAATTCCGGAAAGGCAAAGGTGAAAGCGAGGTAATGCTCCATGAGCGGCAGCAATTCAAAACGATTGGACGAGATCATCTGCCGCGCTAAACCATGAGGATCGCACGGCGTCACGGTCGTGCTTGCTTCGGCATGGCTAAGCAGAAGAAAAATTTTTTCGGGCTTCGCGACGAACGGGCCGCACTTCAAACCGAAAATGGTTTGCGGCTTGAGTGTGACATTGAGTTGGCGTTTGAGTGCGGGCATGGCTTCGCGTAAATAATGCAGCGGCACTTTGCTTTGAAAACGGTCGAGCGTGTGAATGCTCTTAAACAAGAGCCGCGTTTCGCTTTTAAGTTGTTGGCGCAAGTGCGGCAAATTGTTGAGGTGCCAATCCCACAAACGAATATTCTCGGGAATGCCATACATCTTTTGGCCGTCGCCGCTCAGCAAGATCCATTCGTCGCCGATATAACGCGCGCCATGTTTGGCAAATGAGAGCAATGCCTCGGTCTTCCCCCCCTTCGCCCAACCCGTGACGAGAATGCCGCGACCATTATAAAGAAATGCCGAAGCATGCAGCGGCACGCAATCTTTTTGCATCGCAGTGAGATTGACGATCGCCATGAGCAACGGCACGGAACGCACGCCACTTTCGCACACGATCTCACACTGCTTGCCGATTTGCTCAAACGCGATTTTGACTTTTGCGCTCTTCTTGCTGCTGCGCAGAATGTAGAAGCCGTCGTCATTGTAGCCGCAACGATCCAATCCCAACAGGCGCAGGTTCGGTGTGGGCAGTTGTTCGACGAAGCGAATGACAATATCCGGCGGACGCTGCAATGATTTTTGCAACGGCCCGAGTTGCTTCGCCACTGCCGCAGCATCGCTCGCTGTTGCATCAAGCAAGCGCACGCCCACGAGGCCATGCACGTCGTAATCGATGCAATTCGCGGAAGGAGAAATTTTGCCGTTGGTGTTGGACATTGGGTTTTCCACGTCGCCCTCGATTTGTCATTCAGAAGGAATCCTTTTAAGCACTGGAGTAAGTGTCCAACGCGTAAAAAGATTCCTTCTGAATGACAGTACTGGAGGGTGTTTATCAAACTTAAAGTAACAGGCCGCTCTGCATCACTACGAACGCTCCATCGCAACCGCCGGTGTTGCCTCGCGCACTTGTGTTGGCGCAATCGCCGGCATCGGCGCTTTCTTGGGAAACGCAAGCCGCCAAAGATCGCTCCAAAACGGACGTTGATCTGTGAGCGACCATACTGCATAACCTTTGCGGCCGCGAAACGTGCGCCACCATTGACTCAAACTCAGTTCGCCGCGTTTCCAATAATACAGCGCAGATTGAATGTCGCGGCGCAAGTAGATCCACTTCACGCCCTCATATTTCTGCACGCGATTCGTGGGCAAAGGCCGGCCGAGCAAATCGCAATACTTCGTATAGAGCAACTCCACGCCGCCGGCTTCGGCAATGGCCGAGCGTCCCGTGGGGCGGCCAATGTTCGGCTCGATGATATAATGCTTGCCCGTGCGATTGTCGCGCTTCATTTCAACATAGCCGAGGCCATGATACTTCACGGTTTTGAAGAGTTGCAGCGTGGCCTCGAGCACCTCGTCATTGCGCACTTCTTCGCCGAGGCAACTCGTGCCGGTGTGCGGCGGCCATTGGCGCAACTTGCGCGCAACAAACGTGACCAGTGGCTCCGACTTCGCGTTGAAATAGCAATTGCACGAATACAAACTTGCATCCGTGCCTTCAATCCACTCTTGCACCATCAACAACTCTGCCCACGAGGCGCAACGCTCATACTGCTCTAAAAATTCGCGCGCGCTCGCCAGTTTGAACACTTTGGATTTGGTATTCTGCTCCCACTTGGGCGTTTTCATTGGCGGTTTGAGAATGCACGGAAACTGCAATCGCTCCGCCGCGGCCTGCGCCTCCGCGCGATTGCACAAGAAGTACGTCGCCGGAATCGGCAGGCCTTTTTCCATCGCATATGAATAGAAGCTGGTTTTGTCCATCAACATCTCGACCGCGTCTGGCGCGGGCACGGCGAGATGAAACCATTTCAAAAGTCGCGCCCGATGCCGCGAGAGCAAGAGCACACTCATATCCGTGCACGGAAAGAGCACGGCTTTATTAGGCAATGTCGGCCCCAGCTTTTCAAGCGTGTGAATAAAATCTTCGCTGCCGAGATTGGCGGTGATGATGCGCTCAACCGTATTCGTCTTGCAGCAATAGTGCTCGGGATTTTTTACCAACGCGATGATCGGTACGCCGTGCCGCGCAAGGATGCGCGCGCTCTGCAAGCCGGTGATGCAATCCAAGCCGATGATGATCGCGTGGGGATTTTTTGATGAAAACTGCTTCATTATTCCTTCCACCTTGTTCCCCAACTCTCAGCCTGTGTGAAAACGCTTGGTTCATAGTCAGGCTGAGCGGAGTCGAAGCCCGCTTTATGAACTTTAGCGCCCTTCGACTTCGCTCAGGGTGACATGTTTTTGAGTTTTCACACAGACCGTCTGTTTGGAAACGAAAGGCATGACCATTGGCTTACTTATGTACGACTCGCGCATTTTCACTTTGCGTTTGCGCCTGCGCCATGAACGCGTTTTGAATCACATGCCACGGCACCACTTTGAAGTTCTGATTTGCCGTGTCGTTCGTATCGTCTTGCGCGATAAAGAAACCGAGCGGATACTCCGCGCCGAAGTTGTGGCTCGCGACGTCGATGCCGTCGGTATGCGTGACTTCATCAATGCCATTGCCCGCAACAATCTTAAAAGTCGCGACATATTCGTTATCGTCTTCGCGGCGATAAATGACGAAAGCATTGTTGCCTTGGCTTGACGCAATCAGATACCCCGTGCGCGCTGCGCCATAATAGATCGCCAGGCCTTCGACCTGCCGGCGCACGTGGCCGCGCGCGTTTGTGCTGTCAATACGAACGAATTGCTCGCCGGCGTGCGGCTCCGCACCGTATTTGCGAATGCCTTTTTCTTCCACTCCCAGATAGAGATGCGCGAGTTCATCATCCGCCACGCAGCCTTCGGGCCGCAAACCAATCTCGAACGCGCGAACTCTCTTTGCATCGACTTTGCCCGCGCCGTTATCAAGAAGTTCCCATTGCTCCACTGCACCCGCGCGCGAATTGACAAAGTAATAAAGTTTGCCCGAGGCTGGACTGCGATACATACATGAGCCATACGGCGGACAAGTTGTTATCTTACGCGCGGCGATGTTTTCCAGTTGTCGCGTTTGCGAATGAAAACGATAGATCGCCAAGCTGCTGTCGGTTTGATTGCCCGCGGTGACGAGCGTGACTTCTTCCTCGCCGAGACGAAAACCGGAGCGCACATCGACATTGTTCAAATCGCCGTCGGGCACGAATTGCAACGAACGGCCGGCAAGATCATAAACGACGAGGCCGCTGTCTTTGTCCGTGCCGATGATGGCGCTCTGCGTTGGTTCTTTCGCATTGAACCAAACCGCGGCATCATCGGCGGCATCGCCGCGTGAAGGCACGGGCGCGGTTTCCATCGTCGCAGCGACTTCAAAAAAACGTTTCGTCTCCGGCCCCGGCAACAAGGCAACCAACATCACTAACAGGATGAGGCCTCCGGCCACAACAGGCAGAACACGTTTCATAACTCTCTCAAGTTTGATTCAAGAACGCATGAGGGAAAAAGCTTGGGGCATGCGGCCAGGCACGCGAGTATTGAGAATCGCACCTTGCCATTTGCCCCTTACTCTCTCACGCGCCGTACTTTTCTTCCAACTCAATCATCTCCTTGGTCTTCACCAGTTCGAAGATGTGATTGACCGCAGCAATGCTCGGATCAACCGAAGCCGCGTTGCGCTGTTCTTTCATCGTGCGCAGCGTATCTTCCATCGCTTTCACCGAAGCGCGCATCGGTTGATTCGCGAGGATGATCATTTGAAAACCTTTAGCGTGCAATTGCTCGATCGTGAAAGTCGGGAAGAGCGTGGGCACAGCCACGAGCGGAATGTGGCCGAGGCCTTTCCAATTCGCGAGGAAGCCTTCGATCTCTTGCAGCGTTTTATCTTTCGAGTGCATAAGAATCGCATCGGCGCCGGCTTCGGCAAAAGCATCCGCGCGGCGGCAAGCTTCTTCCACGCCGTGGCCTGCAATCAACGCTTCCACGCGCGCGATGAACACGAACTCTTTCGTGGCCTGCGCTTCTTTGGCCGCGCGAATGCGGCGCGCTTGCTCAACCAGCGGAATCAAATCGCGATTCGATTCGCCTTTGTACAAGCTGTTGCGCTTGGGGAAAACATTGTCTTCCACGCAAATGCCCGCAATGCCCGCGGCTTCATACTCTTTCACGGTGCGCACGACGTTGGTCAAGCCCCCGAAACCGTTGTCGCAATCGGCAACGACCGGCAGATTGGTCGCGCGATCCATGCGCACCGCGGCCTCGAGCGCTTCGGTCATGGTTACCAAATTCAAATCGGGCACGGCGAAGGCCATCGTCGATACGCCGAAACCGCTTACCCACACGGCATCGAAGCCGTATTGTTCAATCAACTGCGCGCTCATCGCATCATGCGCGCCGACGGTGACGACCGGCTTCGCGGCTTTGAGTCCTTCGCGCAAGGTGTTGCGTTTGATCGTTGCTTTGTCCATAGCTGTCTTTCCAGTGTTCTAATGAGTTTTGATTTTCAAATTCGGCAATCATCTCGACGAATTGTCTTTTTTTGTTTTGTCGCTGCTTCACCCGGGGTTCTTCTTCGCTTGTTTACCGAGGTGGCCTTTTCAAAGCAGAGTGGCTTCAAAGCGATTGCCTCCCATCGCCACTCGATTTGCCCTATCCTACTTTTCGTTTTCTCGTTCCCGCGCTTCATCTGGGAATGCTGCACAAACGCTCTGCGTTAACTCTTTCTCGTGTAATGCGAATCTATTCTCGACGCGGAGCGCCGCCGATTACACTCCCACGCAATGTGTGGCAGCGAGAAAGATTACCACGCTCACAACACGCAATTCTCCGCCACACCCAGCGTCGGATTGCCCGCAATAAAAGCTTCCATGATGCGCATGATTTGTGCGCCGATCTCGCGTTGCGCATCGGCAGTGGAAGCGCCGATATGCGGCGTGAGAATCACGTTCGGCAAGCCGGCGAGAATGGAAATTTTTCCGTCGCCTTCTTTCTCATGCACATCGAGGCCCGCGCCGCGAATGTGGCCTTCGGTGAGCGCGCGCAACAATGCCGCTTCATTCACCACGCCGCCGCGCGAGAGATTCACGAGAAACGCGCCGCGCTTCATCAATGCCAGCGTATCGCTGTTGATCAAATTGCGCGTGGATTCTTGCAGCGGCACGTGAACGCTCACGAAATCCGACTCGCTTAAAACTTCACGAAAACTTTTGAGCGTGATGTTATGCTTGCGCAAGTTGGCGGCGACATTCACGCCTTCGTGCTCGACGCAGCCGATCACGTTCATGCCCAACGCCGCCCCGATTTGGCCCGTGCGCGTGCCGATATTGCCGCAGCCGACAATGCCGAGCGTTTTGCCGTTGAGATTAAAACCGGTCATTTCCGTCTTCACCCACTTGCCCAAACGCCACAAGCGATCGGCTTCCAACACGCGCCGCGAAAGCCCGAGCATCAACGCGAACGCCATCTCCGCCACGGCTTGCGCGCCGGGGCCGGGAATGCGCACGAGGCGAATGCCGCGCGTCTTCGCATATTCCACATCGATATTATCAAAGCCCGAGCCGGCGCGAATGATGAGTTTGAGTTCCGGTGCGCTGGCCATCACTTCGCGCGAGATGTTCACGCCGCTGCGAAAGATGAGCACTTCGCGCTCGGCAAGGTGCTGCTTCAACGCATCTGCCGCCGGGCTAAAAGCGCACACGACTTCATGCTGCGCTTGCAACTGCTCAATGGTTTGTGGATCAATCGCACTGGCGATGAGGAGTTTCATTTAAAGCTTCCTTGGTTATAAAAATTCGAAACAGAGTTTCTCAATCAAGTGTGTTCCCAAACGGAGTTTGGGAACAAGGCAAAGGCAAAATTCATGCACCGAACAATTCCCCCCTTGAGGGGGGTTCGGGGGGTGTTCCTGATGACAACAATACTATTCAAAATACTCTATGCGTTGTTCACGATTCTGAGCGACACCCCCCTGGGCCCCTCTCAAGGGGGGAATAATCTATGACCCTTGCCGCTGCGGCTGCCAAAATTCGATGCGCGTGCCGGCGAAGAGTTTGATAAACGCGACGAGCGCTGCGGCATTGGCCAAACAATAAAAAAACGGGATGTAGAAAAATTTCAAACGCCCGAGGCGGTGGCTCCGCAGCAAATAGCCCAGCGCCGCGAACACATAAAACACCGACTGCGTCAACGCCGCGGAGAAATAAAATTCACTGTGCGCGCTGATTGCCCAACTGATCGCCAAGAGGGCGAGCAAGAAGAACGGCACCATGCGCCGCAACACTTTGTGCGAAAACAGAATCACGGAATAGAAGCCGTACCGAAACGGATTCAACAACCGCTTGCGCAAGAGCACGCCGCGCAAGCCGCGATTCATGATGCGTACTTTTCTGCCGAACTCGCGTTTGGCAGCAGGGACCGGCTCTTCATAAGCAATCGCTTCGCTTTCAAACACGAGCCGATAGCCTTGCTCGATCACCGCAGTCGAAATCGCAAAGTCGTCGGTAACGGCCGCGCTCGCCGGATGTTGATACAAACTGCGGCGCACGGCGTAAATCGCGCCATGCGCGGAGACAATACTGCCCGTGAGACTCTCGCTCTGTTTGAGCCATTTGTCAAACGACCAATACAGCGTCTCGCCTTGACTCGTGGTGTCGGCAGATTTTGCCTTCACATAAATTTGATTGCCGCACACGCCGCCGACTTGGGCGTCGGAAAAATTACGCGCGAGCATGCGCAGTGCGTTGCGCTCATACATTGAGTTCGCGTCGGAGAACACGAGCAACTCGCCCGTGGCTGCGGCCACCGCATCTTTGATCGCATGAATTTTTCCGCGACGCGGCAATGCGAGAAAACGCACGCCGTGGTCGGCATAGCGCGACACAATCTCTTCCGTGCGATCATTCGAACCGTCCGAAGGCACGATAATTTCGAGCGCGTCTTTGGGATAATCGAGTGCGAGCGCGTTGTCGAGCCGCTCGGCAATCGTGCGCTCTTCATTCCACACGGGAATGATGAGCGAGATGCGCGGCGTAATCTCCGCTTGGCGCACACGCTTGCGGCGCAGTTGCGC
Source organism: bacterium (assembly GCA_041918175.1). GTDB lineage: Bacteria > Zhuqueibacterota > Zhuqueibacteria > Zhuqueibacterales > Zhuqueibacteraceae > JABWAN01. The sequence continues at coordinate 8,994 of JAYRWE010000008.1, read as the reverse complement.
CACGAGCACGACAAGCGCAGTGAAGCCGACATACACATACACGAGCAGCGCAATCATGAACCAAAACAACGCAACGCCGAGAGCCGTCATCAATTCGCTCCGCGTCCGGTGAAGACCGCGCCGACGGTGCGCAGCAAAATTTGAAAATCGAGCCAGAGTGATTGATTGCGCATGTAGGCAATGTCGAGGCGGACGCGTTCGTCGAAATCCAGTTCATTGCGTCCGCACACTTGCCATAAGCCGGTCAAGCCGGGCTTGCATTCGAGTCGCGCCGTGTGCCACAAGCTGTATGTCTCCGAGCTGAACGAAGTCGGACGCGGGCCAACGAGGCTCATGTCGCCGGTGAGCACGTTGAAAATTTGCGGCAATTCGTCTAAGCTGGTTCTGCGCAGGAATCCGCCCACGCGCGTGATGCGCGGATCATTGACGATTTTAAAATCGGGATAGGTGAGAACGTTGAGGTGCATGTATTTCTGTTTCAACTCTTCCGCGTTTTTGACCATGGTGCGCAGCTTGTACATCTTGAAACGTTTGCCGCCTTTGCCGGTGCGCAATTGATAAAAGAACACCGGCCCGGGCGAATCCAAACGCACGGCAATCACACAAAAGAAGAGCAGCAACAGAACCAGCGGCATCACAGCCAGACAAGCGCCAATATCAATCGCGCGTTTGAAGAGATAATAAAAGAAACCCGCGCTCCTCGCCTCGGCACCTGTTGCATTGCGTTGATACCACGGTTTTTCTTCCGCCGTGCTCATGACTGCGCCGGCGGAAGCTGCGGCTTCAGGAACGCAATATGTGGTTTGCATGTGACGACCTCTGAGAAAATGTCGGATGATCCTGAACACGAGAGCATGAAACGATCACGGTTATTTCACCGCTGGGCCAAAGCATCCTGGCGCGGCTCGAGCTGGCCATTGTTTGCGGCCGCGTCTTTTTGAGGTGTGTCACTTGCCGTCCGTTTGCTTCTGGCGAGTGCGAGGCCGACGAGATCGGGCAAAATCAAACCGTCCGCCGGATATTCCGCGATGCCGAAACGCATCATCACTTTGCTGCGTTGCAGCACGATTTTTTTCAAACGTTGTAAAGTCTGCTCGGTGGCTGCCAGCTTGGCTTCCGGGAAGAGCAGCACGTACTGATCATTGGTCACGTCGTAGGTAATCATATCGCTGCCGCGCACATTGTCGCGCAGCATGGAACTCACGAGCGAAAAGAAAAACTGCGAGGCAATTTCAGTGTTGCCCATCAAGTTGATCAAGCCGGAGCTTTTTTGGCGGTGCTGCTCGAAGTCCACGGTCAACACGGCAATGGTCAACGAGTGCCGATAGCGGCGCGCGCGCTCCAACTCCGCGGTGAGGCGGTGCAGCGAGCGGCGATAGCGCGGAATGGCCGCATGCCAACTGCCGTATAAACTTTTTTTCGAGGCATACGCCGCTTTGCGTTTGCGCCAGATCCATGCAACGATGATGACCGTAATACTGGCGAGCACGGCAACGAGCACCCACGGCTGTAGCAACGAGGCCTGCAACCCAACTTCGGACGGACTCTGCGTTGCAAGATTTATGTTTGAAGGATCCATATTCTCCGCGACTAATGCGCACCGCGACTAAAACCACTTTTTAATCAAACCCGGCATCTGATCTTTTTGCCGATTGAGCACGATGCCGAGCAACTTGGCTTTGGCGCGTTGCAATTCGTGAATCAGCGTTTGAATTTCATGCGCCATGGTGCGCTCGGCCTCGGCCACGACAATCACGCCGTTCAAGTGCATGCTCAACAACAAAATTTCGGCATTCGAAGCCAGCGGCGGCGCATCGACCACGATGAAATCAAAAGCCTCGTGCAGCGCCGGCACGACGGAGATGAAACGCTTCGTGTCAAACGTCAAACCGTTGGCCAGCCCGCTCGCGCTGATCACGTGCAGATTCGGCAAGCCGCTGACTTCGGCCATGTCAAAGGCGCCGTTGCCACTGCTCGCGCTGCGCAGCCCATCGCCTTTGAGCAAGCGAAACAGTTTGTGCAGTTGCGGTTTCTGCACATTGGCGTCGATCATCAAGACTTCTTTTTTTTGATCGAGGCTCAAGCCCAAGGCGAGCGTTGCGGCGATCGCGGTTGCGCCTGCGCCTTCGCTCGCGCTGGTGACCATCACAGAGCGCACGCCATGCAATTCATGCGCGAGCAAGATGGTGTTGCGCAGTTGCAGTTGCTCACGCGAAAGCGCGGGAATCATGCGCTCGTTCGCGGGTTGTACAAAACGTCGTTCTTCTTCATGCGGCATCGTTTCGCGTCCTGCGGAGCGCGAGGCGCCGGGAGGAAGAGAACTTTGAGATGAAGGTGCGGGGTACATGGGGTTCTCCTCGGCGCGTCTTAATTTTTTGAGATGCCGTCATTGGCAAACGATTCTTCCAACAAAAGTTCCGGCGGCCACTGCCCCTCCGGAATCGAAACGATCACCGGCACTTGTAATTGCCGTTCCAAATCATTGCTCGATCGGATTTGCTTGTCTGCGAAACCCAAGCCCAGCGCGGTGCCGAGACTCACAAACATGGCGAGCACCAGCCCGAGCGCGAGATTGAGCTTGCGATTCGGGCGGATGGCGGCAATCGGCACGCTGGCCGGATCGGTGATGCTCACGTTCGCCACTTTCTCGCGATCCAACGCTTCGGAGATGCGCGCCTCTTCTTGTTTCTTCGCATAAAGCAAATGATTGGAACGATGCAGTTCCAGCGCGCGGCGTAAATTTTCATGCGTGAGCTTGGCTTCTTCCAAACCCTTGAGGCGTTGCGTGAGCGTTGCCACGCCTGCGCTCAATTCATGTTCTTGCGCTTGATAGCCGATCAAGCCGGCGCGCGTGCGCGTCAATTCCGCGGACAAATCCATCACAGCGCGATTGATATCGCTCGTGACTTCCAGCGGCGGCGCATTTTCCGCGCGCAGAATCGCCTCTTCCATTTGCGCGATGCGCGCTTTTAGCGTCTTCGCCAAGCGGCCTTGCGGCTCTTCGGGCTTCAGCTCTCCTTCCAACAATTGCGCATAGCGCTTCTTGAGCGAGGCCAGTTGATGCACCAAGGCTTCATATGCGGCTTGCGAAACTTGATCCGATTGCGCCTGCATGCGCTCCGGGGCCGCGGCAAGTTGCTTTTCCAAAAAGGCAACCTGCTTGCCTGCGGTTTCGGCGTTCGCACGCGCCTGGCTCAGTTGCGATTCATAATCTTTCAACTGTTGCAGCAGCAGCTCGCGCTGCTTTTCCGGCGCGATCAGATTGTGCTCGGCTTCAAAAGCTTCGAGCGTCCGCGCCAATTGCGTGACCGTGTCTTGGAGCGACTCTGCCTGTTTCTGAAAAAAAGAATAAACGCCTTCGCTTTCATGCACCTGCAAATGGCGATCGACATATTGCCGGCAAATCGCATTGACCAACTGTGCCGCCAACTCCGGCTCTTCGGATTCAAAGCTAATTTGAATGATGTTGGACTTGGGCACGATTTGGCATTCCAACGTTTTCTTCAAAGTCGCAACACCCAATTCCAGCAATTGCTCTTCCGAAAGCTGCTTGTCTTCCGGCGGAATGATGAGGCGCTGATATAACCCGTCGGTGCGCAGGACTGCGCGCAAGAGATAAGAGCTTTTGATGATTTCAATCTCAGAGTTGAGCACTTCTTCCGTGAGTTGCGGCTTGGCGTCCGAGGCCGCGCTTTCATTTGCAGAGATCACATTGCTCACGCGCTCTTTTTTTAATAAAACTTGCGCGCGCGCCATGAACACCGAGGGCATGAGCATGGTGACCAGCGCGACCGTCAAAAATATTCCAGCGAATAACCCCAATGCCAACCACCGCCGGCGATAAACCATGAGCACCAAGTCGCGAAACGACAAACTCGGGCCGAGAGCAGGGCTGTGCGGTGTTGTTTCACTCACCAGCAAAGCCGAGCCTGCGGGCCCAACGGGGTTTTGTTGATTCAGCGTCATCAGCAATCCTTAAAGAGGTGATAGACTACAAGTAACGTTCGTCCGGCCAGCACTTAATTGCGGTTATATTCGCGCAAGGCACGAAAATAGATGTCGAACGGAGGAAACAGGCCGTCATAAATCTGCGTGAGAAACTCGTTGACGTTGGCGATCGCGGTTTTGGGCACATACACCAAATCCTGCGGCAGCAAAATCTGATCTTGCGCTTGTCCGTTTTGAATGGCTTTGCGGTTGAGGTCTAGGCGCAGCGCCTGCAATTGCCCGTTGCTTGCCGGGCGCAACACAACCACGCTGTTGAGCTTTGCGCCTTTGATCGAGCCGCCGGAAGCGGCCAGCGCTTGCAGCACCGTCATATTCGGAACGAGGTCGATACGTCCGGGCTTCTCAACTTCTCCGAGAACGTAAATCGAACGATTGGCAAAATTGCGCACGAAGACCGTGACTTCGGGCGCGTGAATGTTTTTCTCATAAGCTTCCGAGACCAAATGATCGACCTCGGTTGCGGTCAAACCCAACACGTAGATTTCGCCGATTTCTTGTAAGGTGATGCGGCCATCGGGGCGAACTTTTGCCGTTTCATTCAAACGTTCATGAAACTGCACGCGAATTTCCAACTCGTCCAGAATGCCGATACGATACTCCGGCAACATCGCGGCCGTTGGTGCGGCGCTAATTGTGGTGGAATTGCGTTGGGAGGCATTATTTCCCGCACAGGCAGTAAGTGCCGGAAGCGCCGCAAACATGAGGCGAAGCGCAAGGTGAGAGGCGCGGAAGGCAATCATGCGATATTTGCCTCCGCACCCGCGATTTGGGGCATGCAGCACATGGCTGAATTCCCTTTCAGTCCTTAGCATAGCAGCAACACACTCTTATTTCTTAATCCGAACGACACGTGAATTTTATACTGACATGATAATTACCGACATTCAGGCCAATAGCGGAAACTCCGTCTGCCGGAGTAGACAAAATTATCGCTAATAATAAAAAAAGCGGCTGAAGCCGCTTTCGTGGCGCGTGCGCGAGTGCGTCTCCTCGGAAGTCCCCTTTTGAAGGGGGATTTAGGGGGATGTTGGTCATGTGAACAAATTTAAAGGGCGTTTTTCAATCGACCAACACTCCCTTGGCCCCTCTCGGCTCTCGGGGGGAATCATTCGCTTCGGTTGATGCGAATGCGCGTTCGCGGGAATGACAGTTTGAAATTTTTTTGTGTTCGCCGGATTTTTATAAGTAAAGGGAGACACTACCCCGCAGTTCATTGCGGCGACAAAATAACTTCTTCATGCTTGCGCACATGCCTAACTTCAAAACTATCGCGCTCCACAAAAACATCTTTGAATTTGCCTTTCAGCGTTGCGATGCGAAATTTGTAAAACCACACGCCCTCACTCTTCTTCAGCTTCCAGCGAATCACCTCGCCGGGGATTTTGGCCAGCGCTGCCGTTTCCGCGCGCGTTTGCGCGATTTGACGCGCTTGCAAAATCGCTCGGCCTTGCTCCACGGCAACATGCACGGTGTCAATTTTTCCGCGGCGCGCATTGACCACCACTTTATGCAAGGTGTCGCCGTGCATTAAGAAATATTCATACACGGTGAGGCTATCATCATCACGGCGCTCGATAAATTCCAACTTTCCCAGTGTGAGCCTATCTTTGATAAGCTCGCGCAGCCGTTCTTCATTCATAATTTTTCCAGACTCAGCCTGCGCGGAGACCGGCGCGCTCGCAAATACCAAAGCGAGTGTGAACAGAAGACATGCCTTTTTCATAACGACTTCCCTAAGCTTCTTTTCGTAGCGCATTATTGTCAAGTGTGAGTATCAAATTTTAGCAGACATGCTCGGATTTTGCTGAAAACTCACAGTTAAGATTTTTTTCGCCACGCGCTTTTATCTGTTTGTAAAATTTCTTGCGCGCGTGATAAATTTGTTGTGATTGAACAAGAGCATTGCTATTGTGTCGCCCACGTTTCACTTCGTGTCATGCTTTTTCTACCTCCCGCTTACCTTCAACCTTTGCAGAAGACTTAAATCCTCGCCTCATCTTGAGGCATAACCTTCATCTCAAACTTCTGGAGGATGTGCATGAGCAATCTTAGGAAATCACTGCGGCAAGCGACGAGTTTATTGCTGATTGCGGCAGGCGTCGTTTCGGCAACGGAAGGCGATGTGAAATCCATGCGCGTGGCGCGGCCCGATCAAAAAATCAAAAGTTTCCTCGGGTATGTTCCGGATGAGATTGTCGTGAAATTTGATCAAGCCACAGTGCATCAGCTTGATCAAACCACGGCAGCGTTGGGCAAGGCGGGCGTGAGCGCGATTGACCAAATCAATCTGCGCCACAATGCCGTGACAATAACAAAGCAATTTCCGAACAGCACGCCGCGCACGTACAATGGTAGAGTTGTCGATCTCTCCGGCTGGCACAAAATCAAGTTTGCCGGCGCCGTCGAAGTCGAGCGCGTCGCACAAGAATATGCCGCGCTGCCCGGCGTGCTCAAAGCCGAGCCGATTGGCATTCACACGATTTCCGGCACGCCGAACGATCCTTCATTCGCGAGCCAATATCACCTCAATCAAGCGAACGATCACGATGTGGATGCGCCCGAAGCGTGGGACGTGCAAACCGGCAATGCGGGCATTCTCGTGGCCATGCTCGATACGGGCGTGCGGTATTATCACAAAGACCTCGGCGGGTCCACGGCCGCAGCGGGAAATTTTTCTTCCATCCAAGGCAACATGTGGCGCAACACCGACGAAATCATCGGCAACAACATTGACGACGACGGCAATGGTTATATCGACGACATCGTCGGCTATGACTTCGTGAGCGCGCCCATCGCGGGCACGAACTCCTGCTGGCCGGGCGAAGATTGCACCACGAAAGACAATGATCCGCGCGATTTCAACGGTCACGGCACGCACTGCGCAGGCAATATCGCGGCGATCAACAACAACGGCTACGCCACCTCCGCGGTCTCCGGCGGCTGGGGCAACGGCACGCAGCAACCCACGGCCAATGGCGTGCGCGTGATGGCGTGTCGCATCGGCTCATCGGAAAAATATTTTGGCTTCTTGAATATCGAAGTCGGCTACGTGCGTATGGATTATTGCGCCGAAGCGTTAAACTATGCCGCGAACAACGGCGCGCACATCGCTTCGTGTTCGTGGGGTTCATCAAACTCCGGCGGCATTGCGGAGGCGATTGATAATTTCCTCGCCGCGGGCGGTTTAATTTTCAAAGCTGCGGGCAATGATGACACGGGCGACGCGCCGGATTATATGAGCGACCGCACCGACATCATCGCCGTGGCTTCCACCGATCAAAACGATTTGAAATCCGACTTCTCCAACTACGGCGCGTATGTGGATGTCTCTGCGCCGGGCACGGACATCGTGAGCCTGTATCACAATCATAATGACGCGGCGAATGATTATGTTGCGACAGTGAGCGGCACTTCGATGGCAACGCCGATTGCCGCAAGCGTGGCCGCGCTCATTTGGTCGAACAACACGGGCTGGAGCGCTTCGCAAGTGCGCGCGCATTTGGAGAGCACTGCGGATGATATTGACGGCCTCAATCCAACATATGCCGGCAAGCTCGGCGCGGGCCGCGTGAACGCGTTCAATGCGGTCGATGGCGGCACGCCGTGCGACGTTGTTGCAGCATTCGCGGCGAATACAACTTCCGGCTGCGCGCCGTTGAATGTGAGCTTCACGGATCAATCCACCGGTACAATTACTTCGTGGTCGTGGAATTTCGGCGATGGCGGCACTTCGACTTCGCAAAATCCGTCGCACAGTTATAATGCTGCGGGCAGCTACACCGTGAGCTTGACCGTGACTTCCGCCACGTGCAATGACGTTGAAACGAAGACTTCATACATTACCGTTTCGACCACTCCCACGGCACAATTTGTCGGCACACCGACTTCGGGCAACTCGCCGTTGACCGTGAATTTCACGAATCAATCTACCGGCGGCGCAACTTCATGGTCGTGGAATTTCGGCGATAGCGGCACTTCGACCGCGCAGAATCCTTCGCATCAATACACTGTAGCCGGCACGTACACGGTGACGCTCACGGCGAGCAATGCGTGCGGCTCCGATCAAGAAGTGAAAACGAATTACATCACCGTGACGAGCACGCCGGTGAATATTGCGCTGAATAAAACCGCGACCGCTTCGAGCACGAGCGGAACGAATGTGGCGGGCCGCGCGGTTGACGGCAGCACAAGCACATTCTGGCGCAGCGGCAGCTTGAGCACGAACACGATTGCGTGGTGGCGCGTAGATTTCGGCGCGGCCAATACCATCAATCGCGTGGTGATCAAATGGCGCAGCAGCTATTACGCGCGGCAGTATGATATTCAAATTTCCACGGACAACACCACCAGCCCGACGAACTGGACCACGGTCTATACCGATAATGTCGGCAATGGCGGCACGGATGATCGCACTTTCACAGCCGTATCGGCGCGGCACGTGCGCGTGTACATGCGACAAAACAATACCTCCAGCGAACGCATTAACGAAGTGGAAGTTTACACCGGCTCCAGCGCAGCGCCCAAGCAAAATGCCGAAGGCGGCGAAGTGACGGCGAGCGAAATTCCCACTGAGTTTGCGTTGGACCAAAACTATCCGAACCCGTTCAATCCGAGCACCACGATTCGCTATCGCGTGCCCGAAGCAACGCACGTGACGCTCAAAGTGCTCAACCTGCTCGGCGAAGAAGTGGCAACACTCGTGAACGGTTTGCAGCCCGCGGGCGCGTATAACCTCACGTTTGACGCGAGCGGCCTGCCCAGCGGCGTGTATCTGTATATCATGCAAGCCGGCGAAGCGCGCATGACGCGACGCTTTGTGTTGATGAAATAAAATTTTTGATCTTCTACCTGAATTTTGCACCCAAATTGTTCTTTGACAGCAATCCGCTAGCGGTTGCGATGCGGACAGGGCGTACGTTGGCGCTATGAAGTGATGCCATTTTTTTGAATCGGCTTTTCATCTTCCGAAGCGCATCTGCCATCGCT
>JAYRWE010000007.1:0-183086 GCA_041918175.1 bacterium | reverse complement strand
CCAACCTCCGCCTGATGCTGAAGCATCAGGCTAAAAGGTGGAAGCGATCTAAAGATCGCTGATCACCCGTAGGGTGGTAGCCAACTTTAGTTGGCTTGCACCTCCTAGCCTGATGATTCATCATCAGGCGATGGCGGGCGAAATTGTTCATGCAAAATCCAGGTACAAAGCAAAAAGAGACACCGGTGCTTTTTTAGCGCGCTTAAAGAAAATCCTTCGCCCAGCGCACAAAGCTCGGCACCAATAACTGAGGCATTCCTGGCAGCGCGACATTTCTGTTGACAAATAATGATGAACCCCTACATTGCTGTTGTTCACATGCAGGGGCATAAAGAAGTTGATTGGTTGAGCATTGCATCTTTCGGAAAGGCTATGAAGCGGCATTTCTTTGATCGAAGCTTTTGTATCATTGGTTTCTGGCTCGCTGCTGTGACGGCGACCTGCGGCTTCACCTCATTTTTGCGCGCGGCAAGTCAAGAAGAAGAGCGAGCGCCGATAAAGATTTTTTTCGCGGATAATATTTCGGCGGCGCATCAGAAAGTCATCGCGCGTTTTAATACACTCCATCGCGGCCGCATCGAGGTCGTGCCCGTTGATCTTCCCTTCACAAAATTCAGCACCAACGAGCGCAAAGCCCTGCTCGCACGGTCGCTGCGCAGTAAAAGTGATCGTATTGACGTCTTTGCCGTGGATTTGATTTGGGTGTCGCGCTTCGCAAAATGGAGTGAAAAGCTCGACGTGCATTTCCCGACGAGCGCACGCCGAAATATTTTGAGCCATGCGCTGCAATCCTGCTACTTCGACTCCACGCTCGTGGCCTTGCCTTTTTATATCGATATTAGCGTGCTTTATTATCGCCGCGACCTGCTCCGCAACCTGCCCAACTTTGCAGAGCTTGAAAGCAAACTCCAACGCTCCATCACTTGGTCCGAGTTCCTCGCACTAGGGGAACAAATGCAGACGCGGGCGCTCTATTTATTTCAGGCAGACGCTTTTGAAGGCTTGATGTGCAGTTATTTGGAAGTGTTGGCGGGCATGAACCAGTATTTGTATCGCGACGGCGTCTTGCAACTGCATTCTCCGGAGGCCGCGCAAGCATTGCAGTTTTTGATTGATCTCATTCACAAGCATAAAGTTTCCCCGACCGAAGTCGTCGAGTTCCGTGAGCATCAAAGCCAGGAGTATTTGTTGAAGCAACAGGGGGTGTTCTTGCGCGCGTGGCCGGGGTTTCGCAAAGAGCAAATTGCCGGCGTGCCGCCGGAGTTGCAACCGCAAAACTTGGGCGTAGCCACGCTGCCTCATTTTGCAGGCGCGCAGCCGCGCGCCATCATCGGCGGCTGGAATGTGATGATCTCAAAATATTCGACGCATCGCGCCGAAGCCTTAGAGTTCGTAAAATTTCTGCTGGGCGAGGAAGCGCAGAAAATCATGTTTGAAACGGGCGGCTATCTGCCCACCAATAATCGCGTTTATGAAGATTCGCTATATCTGCAACAACAACCGGAACTCTCCTACTTTCGGCATTTGCTCGACACCGGATTCCATCGCCCGCAGTTGCCGAACTACACGACCATCTCGGATATTCTCTCGCTTTTTTTGCATCGTGCGCTCCGGCGCGAGCTGACGGCGGAACAAGCCTTGAAGCAAGCCGCGCTTCTGATCAACTCACCCAAAGCCCAAATGAGGTAGCCCGTGCTCTTTCGTCCGCTCGCAAGTTCACGCGCTTTTCTCAAGGAAAAACTTCGGCGCTATCGCTTCGAGATTCGGCATGTGGCCGTGTTGTTCGTGGTGCTGTTGATCTTTCAAATTCTCGTATCGCTGGTGCACAAAATTTCGTTGCAAGATTTTTTGTTGAAGACGCAGGCCTGGTATCAACAAGATTCCGCCGAACGCCTGGCAAATCTGACCACGACCTCGTTGGAATTGCTGCTCGAAACCAGCACGCCGAAACAGACGCTCAGCGGCTATGAGCGGCGCAACGTGGTTCAGGCTTTGAATGTCGTCATCGGACAACAACTGCTCTATCAAAACGTGCAGGAGCTTTGTCTGTTCGTGCCGTGCGATACCGCGATTGCGGCGATCGACGAGGGCGAAATTTTGTACGCCTATTTCTTCGAGAATCTGCGCCGCTTGCCGAGGCCGGCGGTCTCGCATGTGCCGGCGCTCCGCATGTATGAGAAGCTCGCTGCGGAGATTCGGCGGAACGAACAAGTGCACACCGTCTTGGAGGGAAAACAAACCTTTCATGTGTTCGTGCCTTTCATTCCGCGCGGCGAATACAGCGGCGTGGTTTACATGAAAATCTCTCCGGATTTTTCGCCGATCACCACCGAAGTGATCGCCAATTACGACAAAGTCGCGATCATATTCACGGGATTGATCATGTTGGGCCTATTGGCAATGTACTTTCTCTATTCCAACACGCTGCGCGAACGTGATGAAGCGCAAGCGCGGTTATTTGAAGCGCAAAAATTGCGATTGACGGAGCAGATCGATCATCAAAAAGAACTGCTCTTCACCAAGCGCATCTATCACACCCATCACAAAGCAGAGAAGGTGATGGGGTTCATCAAGGAAGATTTGCACGCTTTGACGGAAAGCTCCGTTGCCGCAGTGAAAAATCGCGCAACGCGCTACGCTAATTTTATCGCGCGCGTGATTTACGACATGAAATGGTACGATCCGCCCCTGCATACCATCCGCAATGCACTCTTCAAAACCAACGTCAATGAAGTGTTGCGCTTTCTTGTGGCAAACGTTTTTCAGCGTTTGTCGCGGCCCGTGGAAACGTTTGCTTTCAAGCTCGATTTGGACGAGCGCATGCCCGAGGTTGCCATCAATGAATACGTGGTGTGGGAAGTGTTGGAGCCCATCATTCAAAATAGCCTCGATCACGCCGGCGTCGAGCAGGTGGAAGTCACGATCCGAACCGTATATGAGCACGAAGCACGGCAGTCGCGGGTGATGATTGCGGACAATGGCAAAGGTATTCCGCCGGAACTTCTCATGGAAAATGAGAAGGGCATCAAGCGCCTCTTTGAGGAGCAGGTTACAACCGAGCACGAAAACCGGCGACATGCGGGGTACGGTTGCTATTTGGCGTATGAAATCGCAACGCAACGCTGCGGGTGGAAATTGGACGCGCAGAACTTGCCGGGCGGCGGAGCACAGTTTACTTTTATCATCCCACACGATTGAGGAAAGCGCGCGATGTCGGAAAAACGCATGATAACTTTGTTGTTGATTGAAGACGAAGAGTTTGACGTGCGCCGCGTGCGCAATACGATTGCGCCGTTTAGCCACCGCATTCAAATTAAAGAAGTCACTGCGGCCGGCCGCAGCGCACTCGCTCTGCTCGCGGAGAAGAAGGACTTTTTCGACGTCGTGATTATGGATTTCCAAATCGCCGGCGGGCCGACCGGTGAAAGTTTAATTAGCGCCATCAAAAAGCTCGATGCAACGCTTCCGATTATCGTCGTGACCAAGATGACGATGAACGTGGCGGATTATCAATTCGCCGAACGCTTGATGCAGGCCGGCGCGTTTTGGTATTGCACGAAGTATCCGGGCGACATCGAAGCCTACATTTATCAGCCCACGGATTTCATTCTCAGCATTCTCAATGCCTATCAACAGCGCGTGCTCGCAAAGGAGCAAGATCGCGCGCACCAAAAGATCAGCCGGAATATCGATGCCATCCTCGCGCAAAAGCCGATCTTGGGTTCATCTCCGCTCATGCAAACGTTACGCGAAAAAATTCATAAGTACGCCGGCGCTGCGGCGCCCGTGCTGATCACCGGGCCTTCCGGCACCGGCAAGGAGAATGCGGCGTATCATCTGCACTACCACAGCCCGCGTCGATTCGAGAGCCTCGTGGTGATCAATTGCGGCGCGCTGCCGGAGCATTTGGTCGAAAGCGAATTATTCGGTTACGAAAAAGGGGCGTTTACCGGCGCGGATTCCAACAAGTCCGGCCTGTTTGAAGTTGCGAATCACGGTTCAATCTTTTTGGACGAAATCAATGAGTTGCCGCTCACCGCGCAAGCGAAACTGCTGCGCGTGCTGCAAGAAGGCGAGATCGACAAAATCGGACGAAAAGGGGAAATTCGAGTCGACGTGCGCGTGCTCGCGGCCACGAACAAATCACTGAAACAGGAAGTGGAAGCAAAACGTTTTCGTGCGGACTTGTATTACCGCTTGAATGTCGTGGAGCTGACCATGCCGCCGCTCAGAAGCCATAAAGAAGACGTTGCCGAATTGCTGGATTATTTCATCCGGCAGTTTTGCGCTGAAACGACGCGCGAGCCTATGGAAGTGACCGCGGAAGCGCGCGCGCTTCTGCGTGAATACGACTGGCCCGGAAATATTCGCGAGCTGAAGAGTATCGTCCGGCGTTTGTTGCTCAATGGTGATGCCGTGCTCGATGCCGAGCAAGTTCGGCTTGCTCTCGGGCAAATGCCGGAAGACGGTTCCGTCAATGATGCCGGCTTCTTTGATTTCGAGCGTCAGCGCACATTGTTGCCCTTGCGCCAAATGGAACGGCTGCTGCGCGAGGAGTATTTTCGTTTCGTGCGCGACCGCTCCATCTCCGATACGGAAGCCGCAAAGAAACTGGGCTTGGCGCCCTCGAACTATTATCGCATGTGCAAGGAGTTGGGCCTGAAATAGGCGATTAGCTTCTCAAATTCAGAACAAAATTCTGAAAGTATTTCTCGGCGATACTCGGTGACTTCCGCGCATTTCGGTGAGAAAGCTTTGCCGCCGAGTGTCGCCGAAGATTTTGCGCAGAAGCTTTGATTGGTGGCGTGTCTGCAAATCGGTGTCGTCGGTTAAAGAACGAGGCTCACTATTATCCCTCCGGCAAAAACGCTCTTGTGGGCGTCTTCGACCTTTTCTCCACAATCTCTGCCAGTTATTCTCTCACGGTTGCACTCCAATTTTCTCAAAATTCTGAAAATGAGAAAGATGTCATTATCAGTTTGATAAAAACTCCGGCCCTCGCAAACCTGCCGCAATCTGCAAATGCTTGATATTTGAATACGCGACAGGAAGCAGCACGTGCGGTATATTTTCTGCCAAGAGAAATGCATTATCCCCCCCTTTCAACGGCTACAAACAAATTGGCTGCTTGTTCTCACCAAACTGGAAAGGAGTAGCGTGATGAAAAAATTTCTACTCGGTGTTGTGGCGTTGTTCGCACTCGCCGGAACCGCGCGGGCGCAATGGACGATTGAATCCTTTAACACTGCGGCGCGGGACACGGCTTTTGATTTTTACACGGTCGATTGGAATCCTGCCAATGACGGCTATGTGAAATTGACGGACAGCACCACGGATCCAAAATTCGGCCCGGCGGATTTGACCGCGGACTGGCGCATCAAATCAACGGAATCTTGGGGCAGCTTTTTGGAATTATACTACACCGTGCCGCGCACCGACAGTGCGTTCATGGACATTTCCTTTGCAACGCACCTGAGCCTGTGGTTCAACAACCGCACGCCTTCTTCCAAGCCGGGCACGGTGAGTTTCCGCTTCACGCTGCATGACGGCGCGAGCGGCAATTATTGGGGCAATCAAGACCAGCGCGAGGATTGGATCTATGAAACCACCGCGGTGTTCGATGCCGCGCCGGGTTGGACGCAGTTGCTCATTCCGTTGGTCGATCGCGGTCGCGGCCCCAGCCCGAACGAGCAGGGCTTCTCCTTGCCCGATTGGGCTTTTGGTGAGAAGCACAACAACGAGCTTAATCTCGACAAGATCGTCGGCTATAGTTTGATTTGGACCACGCCCGGCATTCCCGACGATGCCGTGAGCACCGGCCTCATCTCTTTCGACAATCTTGCAACCTACGGCGCGCGCTATCCCGTCATTCAAACACAAGATCACGCCGTGGCCGACACGTTTTGGTCCGTGAACAGTTGGGGCGAATGGGATCAAGCCGAAATCAAAAACACGATTCTGCTTTCGGACAACACCGCGGACGTTTTCGAAGGCGCGGGCTCTTTGCAATTGAATTGGCACGTGCGCACGCCGGATCACGGCGGCTGGTGGGGCGGCGGCTCCTGGCTCGAACACATTGCGCCGAGCGGCACGCATCTGCAAGATGTGTCCGCGAACACGGCGATACTCATGTGGTACAAAGTTGTTTCTGCGGTGCCGAGCCTCGACGCGAGCAAAATGCAATTGCGCGTGAATCTCTTTGACGATAGCGACGGCGCAGAAGAGCAATGGTATCATCTCACGCAAGTCAAGCTCGACAGCGTGACGCCGGATTGGACGTTGCTTCGCATCCCGCTGGAGCAGTTGCCACTCAACATCGATCCGCGGCCGGACGGCTTCACGCTGCCTCCGTGGGAAGGCTACAAAGGCAACGGCGTGCTCGATTATAACAAACTCACGCGCATCAAATTCGAAATCACCGGCGGCGGTGAATTTCTCGAAGCCGACGGCGTGCTGCTCTTTGATTACTTGGTGCTCACCGGTTTCAGAGAGACGGACAAAACCGCGCCCGTGCCGCCGGCGAGCATTCTTGCAGTGCCGGGCACGTTTGTCAATCTCGTGACGTGGCTTGACGTGCCGGAAGAAACGGAAGAGCGCTATGATGTTTATTACAGCGAAAGCCCGATCACAGATGTGAACGCGCCGGGCGTGGAAGTGGTGAAGTTGCGCGTGCCGGAAAATACGCAAGTGGTCGAGCACGTGTTGCGCGCGCCGCAGACGAATCAGCCCGTGACGTACTATTATGCCGTGACCTGCACCGATAAACCGGGCAATATTTCTCAGCCGGGAATTTCCGCCGCGACCGTAACGAATACCGCGCGCGGCGTGCCCACGATATCGTTAGCGCCCCCCGCGAATTTTGCGGCGGACGGTGATCTTGCGGAATGGAGCGCAATCAAACCGTTCCGCATCTTTCCCTCGGACGGCAGCGGCACGGTGGTCACCAATACCAAAATCGAAGGCGACGCGGATTTGTCAGTGCTCTCCTATGTGGCCATTGATCAAACTTATCTCTACGTCGCGTTCGACGTGGAAGACGACGTTGTGCAAGTGGATACCACACAGGCCGACAGCTATCAACAAGACTCGCCGGATTTGTTTATCGGCTTGTATGATTGGCGCGGCAGAGTCTTCTCGGGCTATCGTCGCGGCGCCACGCCGGATTATCATTTGCGCTTCTCGGAAAACATGGTTCACATGGACAACTTGAACAACTATGTTTTGCTGCGCCCCGGTGCCAATTATAGTTGGTTCAGAAAATTCCCCACGGGCTACACGGTTGAAGCCAAGATTCCGCTTACCGTGATTGCGGCCTCGGGCAACGATGACGTGTTTGCACCGAAAGAAGGCATGCGGATTTTGATCGATTACGCGATCAACGACAACGACGATCCCGTCACGCGGCGCGAAGGCATTCTCACCTATTCGCCGTTCAACCAAGATCAATCGTGGAACGACGTTTCGCGTTGGACCTACACGTGGATCGGCACGAAGTGGACCGTGGGCGTGAAAGACCAAAATCCGGAATTGATTGCGAGCTATGCTCTGTATCAAAACCATCCCAATCCGTTCAATCCCACCACGCAAATCACGTATAGTTTGGAAAAGGCAGGGTTGGTGTCGTTGCAAGTGTTCGACGTGCTCGGGCGCAATGTAGCGACATTGGTGCATGGCTATCGGCCTGCGGGCAGGCACACCCTCAGCTTTGATGCGGCCCAACTCGGCGCAAGTTTCGGCAGCGGCGTTTACTTCTATCAAATCGAAGCCGGCGCCTTTCGCAGCACGCGTAAAATGATTTACATGAAGTGAAGTTACAGCGCCGCGCGCTTCCCCAGTGCGCGGCGCTTTTGTTTTGTTCACGTCGATTCTTGGAATGGCGCGTTGCGCGAGCACGGAGGCGGTGGAACGGTTAGCTTCTGTGCCCGCGCACTCGTCTCCAACAATCCAATACGCCATCAAGCTATTCTACCTTCCGAGGGCTGTTATGAGCACGATTAAGATGAAGCGATTCTCCCGGCAAACTCTTTTCATCATCGCATGGATGCTCGCGCTATTGCCGAACGCGGTGTTCGGCGGCACGACGGGAAAGCTCGCCGGCACTGTGAAAGATGCGGAAACCGGCGAACCGCTCATCGGCGTGAATGTTCTCATTGAAGGCACCGCACGCGGCGCGGCGAGCGATACCAAAGGCTATTACTTTGTGCACAATCTCCCGCCCGGCGAGTATACCGTGGTCGCGAGAATGATCGGCTATCAAACCGTACGCACCCAACGCGTGAAAATTAGTATCGACCTAACGACCTCGCTCAACCTGTCGCTCAAGCCGGAAACCCTGGAAGCCGGTGAAGTGGTCGTGGTGGCTGAGCGCCCGATGATTCAAAAGGATCTCACTTCCACTTCGACCGTAGTGTCTTCTACGGAAATCAAGTTGCTGCCCGTGGAAAATTTCAACCAAGTGATCAATCTGCAAGCTGGCGTGGTGGGCGGGCATTTCCGCGGCGGTCGCTCCAATGAAGTGGCGTACTTGGTCGACGGCATTTCCGTGACGGACGCTTTCAACGGCGGTGTGGGCTTGGAGATCGAGAATGCGATCATTCGCGAGATGGAAGTCATCAGCGGCACGTTCAACGCGGAATATGGGCAGGCCATGTCGGGCGTGGTGAATATCGTTACGCAAGACGGCGGCAATCAATATCACGGTAACGCTTCGGTCTATCTGGGGAACTACATCACGGAGCACACCGAACTGTTTCGGGACCTCGACCAAATGGACAAAGTGCGCTCGCGCGATGTGCAGTTTAGCTTGAGCGGGCCGGTGCCGGGGTTCAAGCGGCTCACGTTTTTTGCGAACGGCCGCTATTTCAAAGATGACGGGCATCTCTACGGCAAGCGCGTGTACAAAGTCACGGACGACGCGCCGTTTTTTCCCATTCCGAACGACAACACGTTTTGGATTCCGCGCAACACCGGCGACAGCGCGCACGTGGCAATGAATCCTTATCGCAAATATTCGCTCAACGGCAAGCTGACTTACAATTTCTCCGCGCTCAAGTTCAGCTACAGCATGTTTTGGGACGACAATTACAACAGGTATTATGATCATTACTTTTCATGGACCCCCGAAGGCACATTGAATCACTATCGCACGAACACGGTGCATAGCTTTCAAATTTCACACGTGCCTTCGCAACGCACATTTCAGAATCTGAAATTCTCCGCCAATCTACATGAGTATGAAGGGCATCTTTACGAAGACCCTTATGACGCGCGTTATGTCGATCCGCGGCGCGGCTTGGCGGTTTCGGGCTATACGTTTCGCTCCGGCGGCAATGACGGCTCGCGCTATGAGCGCAGCACGCGCACGTATATCGCGCAATGGTCGCTGACTTCGCAAGTTTCCAAAGAGCACAAGCTCGGGTTCGGCCTCGAAGCCCGGCAGCACAGAATCTTCAACCACAATTGGGAGATCGTCAATCTCACCGAAGGCCAGCTCGATTCCATGGGGCAATCGCTCTTCACGCTCGGATATCGCAATCTCGGCACGTTCGGCAATCAAGCCTATACCAAATGGCCGTATGAAATCTCCGCGTACGCGCAGGACAAGATGGAATACGACATGATGATCATCAACGCGGGCGTGCGCTTCGATTATTTCAATCCCAACGCGAAGCTGTTGGCCGATCTTAAAAATCCGACGCGTAATCCCAATTTTGAGCGCGCGGGCGAGCTGCAACAGTCCGAGACGAAGTTTCAAATCAGTCCGCGGCTCGGGGTTTCGTTCCCGATCACGGACGCAGGCGCGATTCACTTTTCTTACGGCCACTTCTTTCAAATTCCGAGCTTCGAAAATCTCTATATCAACTCGGACTTTCTCGTGCGCCAAGGCGTGTCGCTTTCTTCAGTCACCGGCAATCCCGATTTGAAAGCACAGCGCACGGTGATGTATGAGCTGGGTTTGCAGCAAGTCTTGTTTGCAAACCTCAGTCTCGATCTCACGCTTTATTATCGCGACATCCGCAATTTGCTCGGCATGGAAATCATCAACACGTATGAAGGCTTCAAGTACGCGCGCTTTATCAACCGCGATTACGGCAACGTGCGCGGCATGATTCTCACGTTGGATAAAAGATTCGCGAACTACTTCAGCGTGAAGGCGGATTATACTTATCAAATCGCCGAAGGCAATGCTTCCGATCCGTATGCGGTGTACAATGACAATCAGACCTCGCCGCCGGTAGAGTCGGAGAAAAAAGTGGTGCCGCTGGATTGGGACCAACGCTCCACGTTCAACCTCGCGGTCAACGTGGGCAAAGCCGGCAATTGGAGCGTGGGCTTGATTTACCAAAACGGCTCGGGCTTTCCGTACACGGAAGACCCGCGCATTTCCCAAGGCGTGCGTTTTGAAAACGGCGGTCGCCGTCCGATCACGAACAACGTGGACTTGCGCGCGGAGAAAACGCTCAAGTTCGGCAAAATGAATTTCAACACGTTCCTGTTGGTTTACAACGTGCTCGACATTAAAAATGAAAACGGCGTGTATGCTTCGACCGGCAGAGCCGGCGTTGATCTCAACACGAAGTTCGCGGGCCAGATTATCGGCCTTAACACGCTCGAAGAATACGTCCGGAATCCCGCAATGTATTCCACCCCGCGCCAAATCCGCGCGGGAGTTAGCTTTGGATTCTAAACAAAAAATCAAGACAGAAAAATGGAGGACCGAAAGATAAAGCTTGAAATTTTTTTGCCCTTCATCTTTCTGCCTTCAAAAAGCTTTTGCTTTTGTTTCTGTTATTCGCTTTAAAGCTAAAGAAGAAAGGCAGAAACATGGAGGCAGAAAGATAAGGGTTGAAATTTTTCTGCTCTCCATTTTTCTGTCTACAAGAAGCTTTTGCTTTTGATTCGCTCTCATCGGCTTTTAAGCAAAGTAAGGAAGACAGAAAAATGGATGTCAGAAAGATAAAGCTTGAAATTTTTCTGTCGTCCATCTTTCTGTCATCAATATGTTTTTGTTATCGGCTTATTTCGGAGGAGTGAATGCTGCGCATACGTTTCTGTTTGCTGATGCTCGTGCTTCTCGGCGTTGCTTCATTGCACGCCCAAATCACGCCGCAGATCATAAAATATCGCGAGGAGCCGAAAGGCAATATTCAATTTCGCAAAGAAGGCGTGATGGACGGCAACCTCGTGCGCACGCTGTATTACAATAACGGCGAGGTGGGGCAATGGCCGTTTCAACCTTCCGGCGAGTGGCCGAAAGGCTCCGGGCATTCGTATCTCGACGGCGTGGGCATGCTCGTGGGTGCGGAAATCACCGCGCCGGGCACAGGCCAAACCGTGCATCCGCTGCAAACTTCTTATCGCGAGTGGATGGATCAAGATCCGGTGACTGGCCAGTTGTGGGGCTTCGAGCCGGTGCCGGGTTACGTGAATCCGAGCGCGACGAAAGCCGCGATCAACACCGATCCTTTAACGTGGCCGAAAAACTGGCCTGCAGCATTGGGCCTCACGCCGGAATGGGACGGCTATTGGTATGGCTATTTCGGCCGCGGCGTGACGAATGCCGACTTCGAAACTTTCTTTGTGATGGATGATTCCAAAGACGGCGAATGGAAACGCGCGCCGTACAATTTTTATCCGATTGCCTCGGACCCTGAGCGCGGCGGTTTGGGCTTGCGCGTGGAAGTGCGCGGCTTTCAATGGTCACACGTGCTCGCGGAAGACATCATCTTTTGGCATTACGACATCGTGAACATCTCGGATCATGATTACGACAAAGTCGTGTTCGGATTTTATACCGATCCGGGAGTCGGCGGCACGAACGACTCCGGCGACGACAATGCTTCATACGATACCAAGCTCGACCTCGCGTATGCGTTTGATTCCAACGGCCTCGGCTTGCCGGGAAATTGGAAGACCGGCTATTACGGCTATGCGTACTTGGAGAGTCCGGGCAATGCGGTGAATGGCGTGGATGATGACGAAGACGGTTTGCTCGATGAAAGACGCGACGACGGCATTGACAACGATCATGATTGGATTACATATCTCGATCTCAACAACAACGGCAAATGGGATGCGGAGGAAAACGAGCCGTTGAACAACGACGTGGGCAAAGACGGCGTCGGTCCGTTTGATGCGCAATATCTCGGGCCGGATGAGGGCGAGGGCGACGGCGTGCCCACCGACGGCGAGCCGAACTTCGACAAGACCGACAAAGATGAGTCCGATCAAATCGGCTTGACGAGTCTTTCCATTTATGTGCTCGGCGACGGCGGCGTGGGAGGCGGCTGGCCGAAGGATGACGAGCCGATGTGGCTGAAGATGAACTACCAAAACTTCGACACCTCTATTCAAAAGAGCAACATCAGCATGGTGTTCGCCTCGGGTCCGTTTCCACTGAAGAAAGGCCAGCGCGAACGCTTCTCCATGGCTTTGGTGTATGGCAGCAATCTCGAAGATTTGGTTTTCAATAAAGAGACCGTGCAACAAATCTACAATGCGAACTACAATTTCTCGAAGCCGCCGCTCAAACCGACGTTGACCGCGGTGCCCGGCGACGGCAAAGTGTTTTTGTATTGGGATGACAAAGCCGAAGAGTCGCGCGATCCGTTTTTGGGTTATGAGCAAAACAATCCGCGCTTGGGCTATAAAAAAGATTTTGAAGGGTACATGATTTATCGCAGCACCGAAGCGGAGTTTCAAGACATCAAGATTGTGACCGACTCGAAGGGCGAGCCTAAGTATTGGAAGCCCATCGCGCAGTTTGATTTGGCGAACGGCATCAAAGGCCCCGACCCTGTGGGCATCAACGGCGCACATTTCTATCGCGGCGAGGACACGGGCTTGCAGCATTCGTTCATAGATACGGACGTGAAGAACGGCGTGCGCTATTACTATGCGGTGGTGTCGTATGATCAAGGCGATCCCGCGTTTGGCACGAAGGGCTTGCAGCCTTCGGAATGCACGAAGATCATCTCGGAAGATTTCACCGGCAACGTGAAGTTCATCGACATCAACTGTGCCGTGGTCACGCCGAACGCACCGGCAGCCGGGATTGTGCCGCCGCAAATCGTGGGCGATCTCAAGCACGTTTCTGAAGGCGCAGGCACGGGCTCCATCGCGGTGCAGGTTTTCAATCCCACGGCCGTGGCAGAAGGCAAAACTTATAAAGTGCATTTTCGTTCGACCGGCGCGATGCCGAATTATGAAACGAGCGCGTTCGATATCATCGAAATGAAGAGCAGCGGCGCGGACACGATCATTCGCAACGTGAAAGCCACGGAGTTTGGCGCGAACAAATTCAGCCCGCCGTTCGACGGCATGACGGTTTCTATTTTCAACGACACCACGATTGCCGTGGTTGACTCTACGACCGGCTGGCTCGTAGGCAAAAGCAATTTGATGATGGCCGTCTTGCCCGATATGACGAGCCGTGGCGCGCCGTGGCCTTCTGATTATGAGATTCAATTTGGCGATGCGCCGCTGGACACGACGTATATCTCTTCGCCGCCGTTGTTCCCGCGTATGGGCGTCAACTTTTTCGTGACAAATCTGAGCACCGGCGCGAAATCGAAAGTCGCGGTGCGTGACAACGATCGCTCGCGCACGCTCTCGCTCGGCGATGAAATTCAGATTTTGGAATTTGTCGGGCCGCCTTCGGCTTCGACTGCGCGTACGGCCTGGCGCATCACGTATGAGCGGCCGCTCAATCCGAACGTCACGCCGGTTGAGCCGGTGCTTGGTGATCGCTTCGTGATTCGCACGAGCCGGCCGTTTCGCACGGGCGATACTTTCACGTTCAGCACGAAGGCAACGAGCGTCGATCAAACGCTCGCCAAGAGCCAACTCGGCGAAATCAGCGTCGTGCCAAATCCGTATATCGCGGGCGCGGCGTGGGAGCGCCGTTTCTTGAATCAAACCGGACGCGGCGAGCGCAAGATCGATTTCGTCAATCTGCCGGCGCAATGCACGGTGCGCATCTACAACATGGCCGGCGCGCTCGTGAAAACGCTGCACAAAGATTCTTCGCTTTATGACGGCGCGCTCTCGTGGAATTTGGTTTCCGACGATGGCATGGACGTGGCGTATGGCGTTTATCTTTATCACGTCGATGCGCCGAATATTGGGCAACAGATCGGCAAGTTTGCGGTGATTAAGTGAAGTATTCCCCCCTTGAGGGGGCCAGGGGGGTGTTAACGGCGTCATTACGCGCGAAACAAATTGCAGAACGTATGACGATGATTCTATAAGATGCCGTTAGCTTTCCAGAACACCCCCCGAACCCCCTCAAGGGGAGAATTTGTGAGGGTGCGTTTTACAGAAGCGATTCATCTTCGAACATGCTTCAAAACTGACGGGAAAACATGCAATGAAGAAAACTCATACCGACATTATCCTCGCCCTCTTGTTCGTAGCAGCGAGCGCGCACGCGCAAAATTTCGTATCAAACGTTTCCAAGCGCGGCACTTCCGCGGCAACGTTTCTCTCGGTTAGTCAAGGCGCGCGCGCTACGGCCATGGGCAGCGCCTTCGTCGCAATCGCCGACGATCAAAGCGCGCTGTATTGGAATCCCGCGGGATTGGCGTATTTGGAGGGCACCGGCATTTTGTTCGATCATGCCAAATGGGTCGCGGACATTCAATATAACTTTCTCGCGGCTTCATACAGCTTGGGCGACGTAGGAACGCTCGGCTTGAGCGTGACCACCTCCTCGAGCGGCGATATGCGCGTGACCACGATTGACGAGCCGCAGGGCACCGGCGAAATTTTCGGCGCCAATGACGCAGCCGTGAGTCTCGCCTACGCGATTCGCTTGACCAATGATTTTGCCATCGGCTTCAATCCCAAATTCGTGCATCAAAGCATTTGGAAGATGAGCGCCTCCGCGGTCGCGTTGGATTTGGGCGTGCAATATCAAACGCCGTTCAAAGGCATTTTGCTGGGCATGTCCATTACCAATTTCGGCTCGAAGCTGAAGCTCTCCGGCAACAACACGCTCGTGCTCTATGATCTCGATCCGATCAGCGGCGGCAACAACGAGCGCACGCCCGCGAATCTTTCCACCGAGGCTTGGGCGTTGCCGTTGAACTTCCGCGTGGGCATTGCATATCGCCCCGCGTTGAGCGAAGCGCACAAACTCGTGCTTGCGGTTGACGCCGCGCACCCCAGCGATAACTATGAGAGCGTCAATCTCGGCGGCGAGTATACGTTTCAGAATTTCTTCGCCATTCGAGGCGGCTACAAAGCACTGTTCCTTTCCGAAGCCGAAGAGTCGTTCACGCTCGGCGCGGGCTTCAAGCAAAACTTGCTGGGCAACGTTGCGATCGCGCTCGACTATGCTTACTCCGACTTCGGCCGGCTGAAGGAGATGCAGAAGTTTTCGTTCAGCATTACTTTTTGAACAAAAGCGGTGTCGCGTTTTGTTGGCTGATGAGTATAGCAAGCGAGCAGCGCAAGGCCCCTCGCTCAACTCCGGTGCTAGGCGTATTGCTCCCAATAAGCAAGCAGGCAAAAGCAAGTCATGACAATTCTTGTGGTCGGAGCAAGCGGCGCGACCGGACGACTGCTGGTCAAGCAGTTGCTGGATCGCGGGCATAACGTTAAAGTTATTGTACGTTCGCCCGACAAACTCCCGGCGGAAGTGAGAAATCACGATCGCGCCACTGTGATTCACGCCGGTGCTTGGGGTCTCCGCGACGCGGAACTCGCTGGGCATGTCAACGGATGCGAGGCCGTGGCTTCATGCCTGGGGCACAATATTAGTTTCAAGGGCATTTACGGCGCGCCGCAAATGCTGGTGACCGACACAACTCGCCGGCTGTGCGAAGCCATCAGCTCAAACAAGCCCAAATCTCCTGTTCGGTTTGTGCTCATGAACACTGCCGGCAACAGCAACCGTGATCTGCAGGAGAAAATTTCATTCGCGGAAAAGTGCGTCGTTGGATTTATCCGTTTATTGCTGCCGCCGCACCGGGACAACGAGAGCGCCGCGGATTTTCTCCGCACGCGCGTGGGCCAACACCATGCAGCTATCGAGTGGGTTGTGGTGCGCCCCGATACGCTGCGCGATGACAATGAAGTCACGGCGTACCACGCCTATCCTTCACCGATTCGAAGCGCCATCTTCAATTCAGGCGTTACCAGCAGAAGCAACGTCGGCCATTTTATGGCGGCTCTGCTGACGGAAGACGGCATATGGAAAGAGTGGAAAGGACAAATGCCGGTCATCTACAATGAAACGCCGTCGCAACCAGTGCCCTATCGCCGCGAGCAGCGCAGAGGATTTGGCTCGCCACCGAGCTTAAGTGTGCTGTCTATTGGCGCAAAAAACCATCCGAGTTGTATTCGAACTGTGATTCTTTAATCTGCATCAAGCAAGAGAGGAGGAGCACAAGTGAAGCCTCTCAATATTCTCTTCGCCCTCGCATTCGTATTTCACGCAAGAGCAAATCATCTCGCGGCGCAATCTAATATAACGCAGCCGCGTCATGCCGATGCTATTCCCGCAGCGCAACAGGCGGTCAATTTTACTTCCTCCAATTTGCCCATCATCGTCATTGACACGCACGGCCAGACGATTCCCGACGAGCCAAAAATCACCGCGGATATGGGCGTCATCTACAACGGGCCCGGCGTGAGAAATTATCTCACCGATCCTTTCAATCATTACAACAACAAGATCGGCATCGAAGTGCGCGGCTCCAGCTCGCAGATGTTTCCGAAGAAACAATTCGGCATTGAAACGCGCGACGCACAAGGCGAGGATCTCGACGTCGCGCTGCTCGATCTGCCCGCGGAGAGCGATTGGGTGTTGTCCGCTTCGTATTCCGACAAAACGCTGATGCGTAACGTGCTCGCTTATAAACTCGCCAATGATTTAGGCCATTACGCGAGCCGCACGCGCTATTGCGAAGTGGTGTTGAACGGCGATTATCACGGCGTGTACATGCTCATGGAAAAAGTGAAGCGCGACAAGAATCGCGTGAACGTCACGAAGATCAACCCCACCGATGTTGCCGGCGACGCCGTGACCGGCGGCTACATTTTCAAGCTCGACAAGCTCGCAGGCTCGAGCACCGAAGGCTGGTATTCTGCGCATATGCCCTATCCCGGCGCGTGGCAGCAAATCTATTATCAATACGACTATCCCGATCAAGATGATATTGTGCCCGCGCAACGCGCGTATCTGCAAAGCTACGTGGCCGCGTTTGAAAACTTGATGGCCCGACCGGATTATGCCGATCCGCAAAACGGCTATGCGCGCGTGCTCGATGTCGCATCATTCGTCGATTACTTCATTCTGCAGGAAGTGGCGCGCAACGTGGACGGCTATCGCTTGAGCGCGTTCATGCACAAAGACCGCGACAGCAAAAATCCGAAATTGAAAATGGGCCCGCTGTGGGATTTTGATCTCGCCTTTGGCAACGCGGATTATTATGACGGCGCGAAGATCGCCGGCTGGCAGGTCGAGTTTCAAGTGCGGAGCGATGCGTTTCAACTGCCGTTTTGGTGGCCGAAGCTCATGCAAGATTCGAACTTCGTGAAGTTGTTGCGGCCGCGTTGGGAAGTGCTGCGCAAGAGCGTGCTTGCTGTGCCGCAAGTTTGGAGTTTCATTGACTCCATGGCAAATTATATCGCAGAAGCGCAAACGCGAAATTTCCAACGCTGGCCCATACTCGGCACGTATGTTTGGCCGAATGCATATATCGGCCAGAGTTACAACGACGAAGTACGTTATCTAAAAAATTGGTTGGAAATGCGCATGCTCTGGATGGATGCGAGAATGCCCGGGGCCGGCGGCACGAGCGTCGCGGAGACTGCGTACTCCTCTCCGCGTGATTTCGTATTGGCGCAGAATTATCCCAATCCCTCCCATCCGCACACGACGATTGCGTTTCAGCTCGTTCGTTCCGCATTTGTCTCGCTCAAAATTTTCGATGTTGGCGGTCGCGAGATGGCGACCTTAGTTGAAGGCCAATTGCCGGCAGGCGAGCACGAGCGCACCGTGCGCGCCAACGCGCTCGCGAGCGGCGTGTATTTCTATCGCCTGCAAGTCGGCGAGCAGGTCGCGAGCAAGAAGCTGGTGATCGTCGGGCATTGACGTGATGATGAATCATCACGCTAGGAGATGCAAAGACGCTAAAGCGCCCTCGATTTCTTAGCGTGATTTATCACGCTTGCACCTCCTAGCCTGATGATTTATCATCAGGCTCATAATCGTGATCTCACCATAAATCCAAACACAGTTATGATGCCTCGCAAACCGTTCTCTTCTTTTATGAGCACGTTGCTCTTTGCGCTCTTGCTCTGCTTGAGCCAAAACAGCCACGGCCAAATCGCCGCACTCGAAGCCACGCTGCAAGTGCGCAATATCGACGGCATTGCGATTCCGTTTCAAAACGGCATGCCGTTGCCCGCGTTTGAAAAGCAAAAGCGCACGATGATCGATCTCGCCGGGCAATGGCGCAAGCAACGCTTCACCGCGGATCACAATCTCACTTTGAAGAAGCGCGATGCCGCAGGCTATGCGGAGTTATTGGCCGAAGCCGCGAAACGCGAGCAAGTGGACTATGACGACAGCGCCTGGCCCACGCAACAAATTCCCGGCGTGGAAAATACCATGCGCACTTACGAGCTGCGCCCGGAGTATTATGAAAACGGCGTGTGGTATCGTCGCTCCTTCGCCGTGCCGAGCGCGCAGCGCGACAAATTTGCGAAGCTCGTGTTTTATGCCGTCAACTACGTCGCGGACGTGTGGCTCAACGGCAATTACGTCGGTTATCATGAAGGCGGATACACTTCGTTCGCATTCGAAGTGTCGCAGTTTTTGAAATACGACAGCGTGAATGTGCTGGCCGTGCGCGTGGACAATGTGCCGTGGGGCACGCGCAACGACATTATTCCCTACAGCCGAGTGGATTGGTTCAACTACACCGGCATCATTCACGATGTGTATTTGGAGTTTTCGAATCCCGTTGCCGTGGCGCGCGCGGACGTGGTGCCGCGCGAGGTGAGCGGCAAATTGCAAACGACAATCACGCTCTTCAATGCTTCTTCAAACTCGCAAAGCGCCGAGGTTGCGCTCGCAATCTACACGGCAAAGATTGATGCGCAAAATATTACTGCGGAAAGTGCGGCAGACGTGCTCGGTGATCTCGTTGCAGTTTCCGGGCAAACACAAAACACGCTCACGGTCGAGGCGCGCGCCGCCAAAGTTTGGCGCACGACATTGGAGGTGCCGAACCCGCAACTGTGGTCGCCGAGACAGCCGAATCTCTATGTTCTCAAAGTGAAAGTCACGCAAGCCGGGCAAGTGCGCGATGAGTTCTTCACGCAGTTCGGCATTCGCACGGTCAAAACCAATGGCAATAAATTTTTGTTGAATGAACAGCCGGCGTTCTTTGTCGGCGTGGCGCGCCACGAAGATCATCCGGTTTATGGCCGCAGCATTCCGGTCGCGACGATTTACGACGACCTCGTGAAGATCAAAGCCCTCAATTGCAATTGGCTGCGCACCGCGCACTATCCCAATCATCCTTTCACCTACATTGCCGCGGATCGTTTGGGCTTCACGGTGATGGAAGAAATTCCCATGTGGCAATTCGATCTGCCGCTCGCGTGGCTCATTCAAAACTCAGTGCGCCATATTCATGAGCAGATGTTCAAAGAGATGCTCTTTCGCGATTACAATCGGCCCTCGATTGTGTTGTGGAGCACGAGCAACGAGTGTTTGGACGTGGACAATCGCAAGACGTTCATTCAACGCGTGAATCAGGAGCTTGACGCGCAATATCCCGATGGCCGCTTGGTCGGACAATCCGCGGCCGCGGACCGCCCCGGGCCGCACGATCCTTCGCAAACGGTGAGCGACTTCGCGGGCTGGACCATGTACTTCGGCGTGTTCTATGGCGATGCGGCTTACAACGGCACGAAATATTTTCTCGTGGACGCCAATCTCGCGCATCCCACCAAACCGATTCTCAACACGGAGTTTGGCTATTGGTCTTCGGAGAACGGCGGGAGCGCGGCGTTCCAAACGCGCATCTTCAACGACACGTTTCGCGCACTCAAGCAGCGCGCGGTGATGGACTCCTTGGGCAATTACGATTGCTGCGGGTATTTGATGGCCATGACGTGGTGGTGCGCGTTCGATTGGTATCGCATGACCGACGGCTTTCAAAGCATGGGCGTGCTGCACATGGATCGCACCACGGATAAACCCGTGACTGCGGCATTGAAAAATGCGTATCGGCTTTACTTCGAGCGCGGCGGCTTGATGACCGCGGTGGAGGATTTGAACACGGAGGCGCTGCCGCAAAAGGTTTGTCTGTCGCAAAATTATCCGAACCCCTTCAATCCCGCCACCCAAATTCGTTTTTCTTTGAATAAAAAAACGCGCGTGCAGCTCGCGGTGTATGATGTCTTGGGCCAAGAGATCGCCATGCTGCTGGATGAAATGAAGGCGCCCGGCGAGCATGAAGTGCTTTTTGCTCCTTCACGTGCGGCTTCGTCGCTTCCGAGCGGCGTTTATTTTTATAAACTAGTAGCGGGCGATTTGGTTGAAACGAAGAAGATGATTCTCATGAGGTAGTCCTACGACATTCACTCGGCGGCGAGCCTGGAGGTGCCATTCTGAAAGAAGCTTCCACAGCGCAAGCCGCAACCCTACAGCGTTTCCAAAGGATAAAAGTTGCCAACCGTGGGCAGTTTTTATCCGTTGGGGAAAATCTTCCAGAACGACCGTCTTCTGATGAAGTCACAAATTGATTCCGAAACGATTATTCCAACACTTCACACGGCACGCGAATGCCACGACGCAGCCGTAACTGATCAACCGCAAACCGTCCTCATGCACACCACAAGAACATTACTCGCCACGCTTCTGCTTTTCCCTCTGCTTGCTTTTTCAAAGGATTTCAAAGGCGCGGAGTTGCGCACGAAAGCTTCATTCACTTACGGCCGTTTCGAAGTGCGGCTCAAATCCGCGGCGCGCGAGGGCGTGCTGTCCTCGTTCTTCACGTATCATGACGGCGGCAGCGGGTGGAATGAAATCGACATCGAGATTTTGGGTAGATACGAACGCGACGTGCAGTTCAATGCGATCACGCCCGGCCAATCGCATCACGTGCGCCACCAGCCCGTTGCCTTCAATCCGCATTTGGACTTTCACACCTATGCCATCGAATGGACGCCGAGCTACGTGGCGTGGTTCATCGATGAAGTGGAAGTCTATCGCCAAACCGAGGCGCACGTGGCCACGCTCAATCAGCCGCAGAAGATCATGATGAATATTTGGAATCCGGTGTATGCGAATTGGGCGGGTGCGTGGAATGCCGAGGTGTTGCCGGCCTTTGCGTATTATGATTGGGTGAGTTATTCGACGTACACGCCCGGCTCGGGTACGCGCGGCACCGACAAAAATTTCACGCTGCAATGGCGCGATGATTTCAACACATGGGATCAAACGCGCTGGGCCAAAGCTACGCACACGTTCGACGGCAACCAATGCGACTTCGTGCCCGAGAATGCCGTGTTTCAAAACGGCATGATGATTCTCGGCCTCACGCAACCCGGCAATTTGGGCTTCAACGATCGCAGCGCGCCGGCGGTGAAGTGGGCACGACTCACGGGCAACGAGATTACGGTGCATTTTTCGGAAGAGGTGGAAAAGGCGAGCGCGGAAACGCCGACGAATTACGTGCTCGCAGGCGCGAGCGTGACGAGCGCAATGCTGCAAGAAGATTTAAAGACGGTTGCGCTCACCGTCGCGAATGTGGATGTAAATGCGAACTACGTGCTCATCGTACGGGAAGTAACCGATCGTGCGACGACGCCGAACAAAGTTGCGTTGCGTGGCGTGAACGTGATCAAAGCCAAGCCGCTGTCGTTGCCCATGAAGATCAATGTCGGCGGCAGTGCCTTGCGCGATTATCTGCCGGATCAGGAGTGGCGCGAGAATGCGGAGTACGGTTTTCTCGACGGCGGCGTGACCCAATGGAGCAGTAATCAACCCATCGCGAACACGGAGGACGACGAGTTGTATCGCTCTGAGCGTTGGGGTTTGGTGCTTTATCGCGTGCGCGTGCCGCAAGGGAAATATCGCATCACGCTTTTGTTTGCGGAGAATTATTTTAACGCCGCGAACCAACGCAGCTTTGACGTGACTGTCGAAGGCAAGCGCACGGTTACTGCGCTCGATCTTTATCGCGAAGTGGGCGCGCACGCGGCATATGTGCGCGTTGCGGAAGAGGTCGAAGTGCATGACGGCATTCTCGATATTCATTTTGCCGCGCTGAAAGATCAAGCTTTGCTCAACGGGCTGCTCGTTGAAGCCGCGCCCACGGCAGTGCGAGAGAACCTCGCGCCGCCGGAGCAATTCAATCTGCTGCAAAATTTTCCCAATCCTTTCCGCGATCACACCGTGATTCATTTCACCGTTGCCGCGCCGGAGAGAATACGGTTGCAGATTTTCGACATGCTGGGCGCCCTGGTTGAGCAGCATGAGCTCGGTATGAAAGCCGCGGGCCGCCATGAGTTCGCGTGGCCCGCGCGCACGACTCGCGAGGCGCCGTTGAGCGGCGGCGTTTATTTCTATCGGCTGGTTGGCAGCCGCACGAATTTTCCGATGCAGAAATTTTTACTTATAAAATAGCGCTGAAAGAAATTGTCATGAAAAGATCATTGCTCCTACTTCTGTTGTTGGCAAACTTTTCAGTTGTAATTGCGCAAGAACGCGCGAGCCAAGGGCAAAACCTTGAGCAGCGCGTGCGCGCACTGTTGGCGCAAATGTCGCTCGAAGAGAAGATCGGCCAGATGAATCAAATCACCATCGAGGTGATTTCCCGAGGCGAGGGCGGCCTGGCCGAGCCACATGCGCTCGATCCGCAAAAGTTGGAAAACGCTTTGCTCAAATATCATGTTGGTTCGATTATCAACGTGGCCAACTCGGCTTATACGCTCGAGCACTGGCATGAAATCCTCACGCAGATTCAGAACGTTGCCATAAAGAAAAGCCGGCTCGGCATTCCGGTGCTCTACGGCATCGACGCGGTGCACGGCGCAAACTATACGCGCGGTGCGACGCTCTTCCCGCAGCACATTGCCATGGCCGCGACGTGGAATCCCGCGCTGGTGCGGAAGGAAGCGGAGATCACAGCATATGAAGTACGCGCGAGCGGCATTCCGTGGAATTTTAGTCCGGTGCTCGACGTTGGCCGCACTCCGCTGTGGCCGCGGTTGTTCGAGACGTTCGGCGAAGATGTTTATCTCACTACGGAATTGTCGCGTGCATACGTGGAGGGCATGCAAGGTTCGAATCTCGGTGCGCGCGATAAAGTTGCGGCCTGCGCGAAACATTACGTGGGCTATAGCTTCCCGTTGAGCGGCAAAGATCGCACACCCGCATGGATTCCCGAACGCATGCTGCGCGAGTACTTCTTGCCTCCCTTTGAAATCGCGATTGCGGCCGGCGCTGCAACGGTGATGGCAAATTCGGGCGAAGTGAACGGCATTCCGTTGCACGCGGATCATTATTGGTTGAATGACGTTCTGCGCGGCGAATTGCAGTTTCAAGGCTTCGTGGTTTCAGATTGGGAGGACGTCAAACGTTTGCACACGCGCGATCGCGTTGCCGATTCGCCGAAAGAAGCGGTGCGCATGGCCGTCATGGCGGGCATTGACATGAGCATGGTGCCGTATGATTTCAGTTTCTATGAGTTGTTGTTGGAGTTGGTAAAAGAAGGCGCTGTGCCGCAGTCGCGCATCGATGAAGCCGTGGGCAGAATTTTGAAACTGAAATTCGAATTGGGTTTGTTTGAAAATCCCTATCCCGACCCCGCACTCAAAGCGAAATTTGCCAACGCGGAATTTACCGCGGCCAATCTTGCCGCGGCGCGTGAAGCTATTACGCTCTTAAAAAACGACGGCGTTTTACCGCTCTCGAAAAAATCAAAAGTGCTCGTGACCGGTCCGACCGCGGCTTCTTTGTCGGCTTTGAACGGCGGTTGGACGATCACATGGCAGGGCGACAACGAGGCTTTATATCCCAAAGAAAAATTAAACGTGCTGCAAGCGTTGCAAGCGCAGTTCGGCGCGGAGCAGGTGCTGTATGTGCCGCAAGCGGCAACCAATCCTCACGCTGAATCGTCGTCGCTGGCGAACGCACTCAGCCGCGCCGACGTTGCCGTGGTGTGCCTCGGAGAAAAGGCCTATTGCGAAACGCCGGGCAATATCGATGATCTGGCATTGGAAGAAACGCAAGTGGCGCTCGTCAAGGAAATCCTTAAAGCCGGCAAGCCGGTTGTGGCCGTATTGCTCGGCGGGCGTCCGCGTTTGATCAGCGCCATCGCCGATAAGGTCAACGCCATCGTGTTGGGATATTTGCCCGGCATGGAAGGCGGTCGCGCGCTGGCCGAGGTGCTCGTGGGCGAAGTGAATCCCAGCGGGAAGTTGCCGTTCACGTATCCGCGCGCAGCGCATGCTTTGATGACTTATGATCACAAACCCGTCGAAGCTGCAAACGGCAATCAATACGCGCCGCAGTTTCCCTTCGGCTTCGGTTTGAGCTACACCAGCTTCGCATATCGCGATTTAAAACTCAGCCACGAAGTTTTGTCTCAACCGGAACAACTCCAAGTCAGTGTGAAAGTGAAGAACACGGGCAATCGCGAGGGCAAAGAGGTCGTGCAACTGTATGTTACCGATCTCTACGGTTCGATCTCGCGTCCGGTCAAGCAACTCAAACGGTTTGCGAAAATTTCGCTCGCGCCCAATCAGGAGCAAGAAGTGAAATTCGTTTTGAGCCGTGCGGACTTGTCGTTCATCGGGCGCGAGCAGAAAAGAATTGTCGAGCCGGGCCGGTTCAAGATTACGCTCGGCGAACTGACGCAAGAATTTCTAGTGCAGTAATTTCGAGGAGAGGAATCCATATGACTGGCGCACTCGCTCCGCTTGATTTTATCATCGTGGCAGTTTACTTCCTCGCCGTGATGAGCATTGGTTTGTATTTCCGCAAACGCGGCAAAAGCACGACGGACTACTTCCTGGCAGGCCGCAACGTGGGTTGGATCGCGATCGGCGCTTCTCTCTTTGCCACGAACATTTCGAGCGAGCATTTTCTCGGCCTCGCGGGCACGGGCTCGAAATCGGGTTTGGCCGTGGGCCACTTTGAATGGCTCGCCATCCTACTCATTCTTTTGCTCGGCTGGGTATTCACGCCGTTTTATTTGCGTTCTGGCGTGTTCACGATGCCGGAATTTCTCGAACGCCGCTACAATAGCGCGTCGCGTTATTATCTCAGCATCGTCTCCATCATTGCGTACGTGTTGACGAAGATCTCCATTTCGCTATACGCGGGCGGCATCCTCTTGCACGCCGTGGTGGGATGGGACATGTACACTTCCGCGGTTGTCATCGTGCTTGCCACCGGCCTCTACACTGTGATTGGCGGCCTCGCCGCGGTGATCTACACCGATCTCATGCAAATGTTCATTCTCATCATCGGCTCCGTGGCGCTCACGCTTATCGGTTTAAATCAAGCCGGAGGGTGGGATGCGGTGGTGGCGAGCACGCCGCCGGATTTTTGGAGCATGTTCAAGCCGATGAGCGATCCGGATTTTCCATGGACTGGCGTTGTGTTTGGCGCGCCGATTTTGGGCTTATGGTATTGGTGCACGGATCAATACATCGTGCAACGCGTGCTGAGCGCGAAGAATCTCGATCACGCGCGCAGCGGCACGGTGTTCGCCGGTTTCTTGAAAATTTTGCCGGTGTTCATTCTCGTGCTGCCCGGCGTGATTGCATTCAGCCTTTCGAAAGGAGAAGTGACCGGCGACCGCGCGTACGCATGGATGGTGACGACACTGTTGCCCACCGGGCTCAAAGGCCTCGTTGTGGCGGGACTGCTCGCTGCTCTTATGTCTTCGTTGAGTGCAATGTTCAATTCAACCTCGACGCTGCTCACGATTGATATTTTCAAACGCCTGCGGCCGCAAGCCGACGACGCCGCAGTGGTGCATTTCGGGCGACTCGCGACGGTGGCCATGGTGGCGTTGGGCTTGTTGTGGATCCCGTTCATCGGCTTGTTGAGCGACGAGCGCATGTACGTTTATTTGCAAAGCGTGCAGGCTTACGTTTCGCCGCCGATTGCTGCATGCTTCTTGTTCGGCATTCTTTGGCAGCGCGGCAACGGCAAAGGCGCGATTGCTTCCTTGTTGACCGGGCTGGTGCTGGGCGCGTTTCGTTTCATCGTGGAGATTCAGCATAAAATCTCGCCGCTCACCAACGACTTTTTGCGCTACGTCGCCACGGTAAATTTTCTGCATTACGCGGTCTTCTTGTTTGTGGTTTGCTCCGCCGTGCTCGTGCTCGTGAGTTTGATGACTCCGGCTCCGACGCGCGTGCAGCTTAAGAATCTCACTTATGCCACGGTCGATCATGAACACAAATTTGAGCACAAGTGGAATGGTGTGAATATCGGCGCTTCTGCCGTGCTGCTCGTGATTCTCTTGGCGCTGTGGTGGACGTTTCGGTAGTCGTCTGCTTATTCGTTTTTCATGTGTTAAATTTTATGGTCATCAAAATGCGAAAGCCCTTTCTGTCAATCACGCTCGCCGTCCTGTCCTTCACGTGCTGTGATAAATCATCTCCCAATTCGCCGCCGGAGGACAACGGCAGCAAAACTTCCGGCTGGCAACTTGTTTGGTCGGATGAGTTTGAAACCGATGGACTCCCCAATCCCAGTAAATGGGATTATGATGTCGGCGGTCATGGCTGGGGCAATCAGGAATTGCAATACTACACCGCGCGCCGCGCGGAGAATGCGCGCGTGGAAAGCGGCAAACTCATCATCGAAGCGCGGCGAGAGAGTTGGAACGGCAGTGAATACACTTCCGCGCGCATGGTTACCAGAAATAAAGGCGATTGGACCTACGGCCGCTTTGAGATTCGCGCCAACCTGCCTTCCGGTCGCGGCACCTGGCCGGCCATTTGGATGTTGCCCACGCAATGGACATATGGCAACGGCAGTTGGCCCGATAACGGTGAGATCGACATCATGGAGCACGTCGGATATGATCCCGGCTGGATCCACGCTTCCGTGCATACCAATAAGTATTATTGGAAAATCAATACGCAAAAAACCGCGAAGCTTCGCGTGGCCGATGCGCAGACTGCGTTTCACGTGTATGAGTTGGAATGGTCGCCCGAGAAGATCGAAGTGTGCGTGGACTCCGTCAAGTATTTCAGTTTTGCGAACGAAGGCAAGGGCTGGGAAGTTTGGCCGTTCGACAAACAGTTCCATTTGCTTTTGAACATTGCAGTGGGCGGCGCCTGGGGCGGAGCACAAGGCGTGGATAATAGCATCTTTCCGCAGCGCATGGAAATAGACTATGTGCGCGTCTACACGCGGGTGCCTTAGATGCGGCGCGAGCGCTGCGTTCGTGCTGATGAAATGCTTCCTGCCTGCGAAGAAGCAACTTTGAAAATCAACACTCAGGAAGCGCTGACAGCGCAAACTACTATTGCATCAGCTTAAGCATTGTGCTATTATGGCGCAGCAATGAATCATGGAATTTTCAATTGCACTTGAGAGGATAAGCTCATGCCCCAAACCGCAGTGCTCAAAACGCAAATTGCGCCGGAATTAAAAACTGAAGTGGAAAGCGTTCTTAAAGAGCTAGGACTCTCCACCACAGAGGCAATCGCGCTGTTTTTCTATCAAATCAAGCTGCACCGGCGGCTGCCCTTCAAAATCCCAAACAAAACCACGCGCAAAACTTTTGAAGATACCGACGCGAGAAAAAACTTGGTCTATTATGAAAGCATGGATGACATGTTTGAGGATTTAAAGAAGTTTGAAAGAACCGGCTCCCATTCTGATCTTTTTATATAACTGCCGCGATCAATGGCTTTTCAAGAACACGTTCCTTTGCGGCTTCGCGCCTTTGCGTGCGGCTTTTTTACTTCATTTTAAACCTCCCCCTCACCTCTTTCACCCCCGCCAAGATTGCCTCTCTCCCCGCTTTGTGCTCGATGGCCGCGAAGAATTGCAGCAGCCACGCGCGGTGCGGCGCGAGCGTTTCGTTCGTGCTGATGAAGTGCTTCGTGCCTTCGAACGACCAGCCGACTTTGAACGTGTTGAGAAAGATTTCAAATGGGTAGGAAATCGTTCTTACGGTGTGGCGTGTGGAGATCGAACGCGGATACGCAAAGGCTCGACGATGACGACACAACCGGCCAGCGGTTCTAGTGTCGTGCGACGCACAAAATCTTCAACAAATTGATTCACCGCCAGAGGCCCGAATGTTCTTGGCCGAAATAAAATAATGCCGGGATGGCTTCCAAGCGGATATTTTCTCAAGTCGCCAAATTCAACGTCGAGTGTGAACAGCACGCGGCCTTCATTGCGCGCCACGGCGGCAACCACGGTATCAGGTTGCGAAAGCAGGCCTTCATCAGCGGCAGTTGCCACGTCGTGCTGATAAGCGCTCAAACTCTGCTTGAGATGACGCGAAAGGTTTTCATCTAACTTCAACTTCATCACGCCGCGGCGACTTTCCAAATATTTTCACGCGACAACTCGGCGGCATAGACTAACGCCGCGCGAATATCGTCAACGATGAGTTGCGGGTAGTGATCGATAAGCTGCTCCGCGGTCAGGCCCTCGGCCAAACCATCAAGGATTACGGCGATATCGATGCGCGTGCCGCGAATACACGGTTTTCCACCGCTGACGTGGGGGGCAACATGAATGCGATCAAGCAGGTTGGGTTGATACATGGCAATTCTCGTTTCAGGCAAGTTTTCATGTGCTGATTATTTTGATTAAAATATAGGAGAAAAGTGCGCGAGCCGCAACAACCTATTTTGCTGCGTTGAAATTCGCCCTCACCTCTTTCACCCCCGCCAAGATCGCCTCTCTCCCCTCTTTGTGCTCCATGGCTGCGAAGAATTGCAGCAGCCACGCGCGGCGCAAATAAAATGCTTTGATTGTCATTCTCCCGCGAAAGATGAACTTGGAAATTGCCCTTTCATTAGAAAAAGTTCTTGCATATGTTTCCACCAGAACGATAGCAAGCTCTAACCGGTAATGAAAACCGAGGTGATTCCGACATGCACGCATACGAATTCAAACTTGAAACTTCCGAACGGGGAGAGTTAAGGTTTCCTTTGGAAATTCAAAAACTGCTTCTGCAGCTTAAAAAGGCTCGCGTCATCTTGTTGATAGACGACGAAGGCCACGGCGCGGAAGAAAACCGCACCGCCAGCGTTTTATTTAAGACGAAGAGTTCTGAACAGAACACGGCTTACGAAGATTTGCCCGCCGCCGAAATCGCCAAGCTCGCGGAAGCGGGCGGCGCGTTCGACTTTCTGGCCGAGCCGGAGGAAGATATTTACAGCGACGAAGATTTAAAGGTGCTTTATCGATGAAACGCGGAACCTTCGTGCTCACCCCTTTCCCTTTTAGCGATTTGACGACGACCAAACGCCGTCCCGCTGTGATTGTCTCGTCTGTTGAGGAAAACGAAGTCATCGTTGCTTTCATCACTTCACAGCCCCACAAAGCAACGCGTGTTACCGACTTGATTATTGCCGCGTCTCATCCGGATTTTGCAGCAACCGGCCTTAAAAAAGATTCCGCCATTCGCCTTCACAAGCTTTGTACGATCGAAAAAAGCATCATCTACGGCGAAATCGGGGAAGCCTCTCAAACGCTGCTCCGTGAGACCAATCTACGGTTGCGCCTTGCCCTACAACTTGATGAAGCTTGAGACAAGGGAAAAGGTGCAGGTCCATTACCATAAGCTTACTTGCCAACATTAGCCTCTCGAAACCTCGCTTTTACTTCTTCCAATCCCGCCAAAATCGCCTCTCTCCCCTCTTTGCGCTCGATAGCCGCGAAGAATTGCAGCAGCCATGCGCGGTGCGGCGCGAGCGTTTCGTTTGTGCTGATGAAATGCTTCGTGCCTCCGAAGGTCCAACCAACTTTGAACGTGTCGGGTTGCGCGGCGAGGCTCTGCTGCAAGGTTTCTAATGCTGCGGGAACCTGCTGCGTTTTGTTCTGCGCCAGCGCGTTGGCAATGCCAAT
Organism: bacterium; assembly: GCA_041918175.1. Taxonomy (GTDB): domain Bacteria; phylum Zhuqueibacterota; class Zhuqueibacteria; order Zhuqueibacterales; family Zhuqueibacteraceae; genus JABWAN01. The sequence goes on along the minus strand of JAYRWE010000007.1, from coordinate 153,001 downwards.
GGCGCGCAGCGCGATTTTGGTGCTCTGCTCCACTTCTGCGTTTGCCAACAAGCCGGCGAGACGTTGCTCGCACGCTGCAAAGCGGCCGGTGGTGAAATGCTTTTCCGCGAATTCGATTTGTACGGAAAGGTCTGCGTGGAATTGCGTGAGCCAGTTTTGGTTTAATACAAAGGCTTCGGGAAAATTAAACAACGCTTCGTGATAGAGAGAGCTTGCAGTTTTATAGGCTTTCTCATGACGCGGATAAACTTTGAGCACATTGGCATAGCAGGCGGCGACGTTGGGCCAGTCTTCGAGCAGGACATAAACTTTGGCGATGTTGTTTTGCACGGTTGACCAGTGCGTTGGGATGTGTTCGAAAGTATAAACCAAGAGCGCATTTTCATACGCCGTCACCGAGGCCAAAAGCCATTTCGCCCCTTTTTCGCCGCCCGTCCGCGTCCCCAATTCACGAAGCACATTCCCCAGATTGTTTTGCGTCATGGCCCAGCCTTGCGGCAATTGCTCGCGCGTATAAACCACCAGCGCATTTTCATACGCCGTCACCGCCTGCGCCAACAATTTCGCCCCTTCTTCGCCGCCCGTGCGCGTGCCCAAATCACGCAATACAGTTCCCAGATTGTTTTGCGTCATGGCCCAGTCTTGCGGCAAGTGCACGCGCGTCCTCACCACCAGCGCACTTTCATACGCCGTCACCGAGGCCTTGAGCCATTTCGCCCCTTCTTCGCCGCCCGTGCGCGTGCCCAAATCACGCAATACAGTTCCCAGATTGTTTTGCGTCATGGCCCAGTCTTGCGGCAAGTGCTCGCGCGTATAAACCACCAGCGCATTTTCATACGCCGTCACTGAGGCCTTGAGCCATTTCGCCCCCTCTTCGCCGCCCGTCCGCGTGCCCAAATTTTGATACACATTCCCCAGATTGTTTTGCGTCATGGCCCAGTCTTGCGGCAATTGCTCGCGCGTCCTCACCACCAGCGCATTTTCATACGCCGTCACCGAGGCCTTGAGCAATTTCGCCCCTTCTTCGCCGCCCGTCCGCGTGCCCAAATCACTCAACACATTTCCTAGTCCATTCTGCATTTCCGCCCAATTCTGTGGAAGATACTGTCGTGTGAAGACTTCCATAGCATTTCTATACGCTGCGGCTGCTTTCCTAATGAGGCGAATGCTTTCTTCACCACTGCTGCGAATGCCTTCTTCTCCATAGGCTACTCCCAAACCGTGTTGACTTGCCGCCCAATCTTGTGGCAGGCTTTCTCGTGTTCTGATTTCCAAAGCGTTTTCATAAGCACGCGTTGCTCTTTCAAAATACTCAGAGCTTTCTTTGCCTTCAGCATGTCGGCCAAGTTTAATAAAAGCTGATCCAAGATTTAGCTGCGTGGCCGCCCACTGTTGCGGCAATTGCTCGCGCGTAAAAACCACCAGCGCATTTTCATACGCGGTCACCGCCTGCGACAACAATTTCGCGCCTTCTTCGCCGCCCGTCCGCGTCTCCAAATCTTGATACACACTTCCCAGATTGTTTTGCGTGGTCGCCCACTGTTGCGGCAATTGCTCGCGCGTAAAAACCACCAGCGCATTTTCAAATGCCGTCACCGACATCCACAGCCATTTCGCCCCTTCTTCCCCGCCCGTGCGCGTGCCCAAATCACTCAACACATTTCCCAGATTGTTTTGCGTCATGGCCCAGTCTTGCGGCAATTGCTCGCGCGTCCTCACCTCCAGCGCATTTTCATACGCCGTCACCGAGGCCTTGAGCAATTTCGCTCCTTCTTCGCCGCCCGTGCGCGTGCCCAAGTTGCTCAACACATTTCCCAAGCCATTCTGCACCGAAGCCCATCCCTCCGGCTCGCGCTCTCGCGACCAAACTTCGCCGGCTTGTTGATAGGCTTGCTGCGCCGCGCTCAAATACACCTGAATTTTTTCGCCTGCGGCGCGAATGCCAAGCTCTCGATTGGCTTTACCCATCACTAGCGCGAGATCGGCCCATTGCTGCGGCGATTGAGTTTTATCCACAAACTGCTGCGCACTTTGGTATTTGATCAACGATTTCTCAAACTGATTGTCGTTAAAATAAGAATCGCCGGCCAAGCGCGCGTTTTCAATCGTCTGCGCCGTAAGCTGCTTTTCTTTTTCCTCCAAAGCCTGCTTCTGCTTTTTCGTCGCGGCCAACTGCGTGCTGTCTTGCGCGAACGCGGCGGTAAAATTCTTCGCGGCTTCAGGAAAATTCTTTTCAACAAAAGCGGCGAGGCCGAGCTTTTTATAATCATCCGACTTCGCCACGATCTCCGCGCGCCATCGGCCAATTTCCTCTTCGGCCTGCTCAATGCTAAAGCCGTATTGCACGGCCCATTCTTTTATGAAGCGGCCAAAATCAACCGTTTCGTTCGCGTCTTTGGTCGGCACTTGTTGCGTGGATTTTTTCGCCAAGTCGCGCACGAACTTTTCGATGCGGTCGTTCGTCCAAAACAGCTTCGAGCCGACCGGCAGCAGTTCCACTTCAACGGTTTCTTTTTTCAAATCAGACGGAATGCGCGCCTCGCCGTCGAGCGGGTAGCGAATGCGCCAATCGTTTTTTTCAACCACGAGCACGACGATTTCGCCGGCAGCATAGCCCTCCGGCAATGCGAGGTCGCATTGGCCCAGGTCGCTGGTCTCTTTGCTCGCGCCGTTTTGTTTGAGCGTGACGATGAGGCCGGCTTCGGCTTTTCTTTCGCCGTTCTCGCCGAAGTGGAAGACTTCCACTTGCAGCAAACGGGCCGCGCTTTTCGGTCGCGCACTGGCCGCGGGCTTGGGCTGCGCGAATACGGTCGCGCACAAAAGCAGGAGAAGGAGAACGAATCGTGTGGGCTTCATTGGGGCCTCATTTGATATTGGTGCAATTCTTCGCTCCACGTGGGATCGCGCAAGAGCGGGCGATAGCCTTTGCGATAGGCTTCCAAGCGCACGCGCTCTTGCGGCAGAGCATAAACCCTAAACTCGAAAACGCCGTTCGCATCGGTGGTGTCGCTTTGGTTGAACTCCGGCAACACCACGCGCACGCTGTCGAGCGGCAGGCCGGTTTCGTCTTTGATCTGGCCTTTGAGCGTTTGCCACGCGGCCACGGTTTGCGTGGAATCCGTTTGAAGAGTAGACGCTGCCGGCGGCGCAATCTTCTCACGCAATTCCATCGTGCCGAGCACAATTGTCAAGAGTCCGCCGATCAGTCCCACCCACGTTAGCAATTTTCCCAATAGCTTCTTCTTTGGCTCTTCTGTTTGCGGGGCAATGGTCACATGCACATCGCGGCCGGCTTGGTAGACATTGCCCTGCACGTTCGAGGCTTGTTGCTGAAAGAGCGACTTCGCTTCGGCCACGACTTTTTCCGGCGCGTTTGCTTTCAAAGTTTGTAATTGCGCGAGCACGTGCGCTTGCTGCGACGGAGCAGTTGCGGCCACGGGTTGCTGCAATGACTTGAGCAGCACGGCCAAGCCGGTTTCAAAATTTTGAAAAGGAATGCCGTTGATCGCCGCGAGCGAAGGCGGCAATGGCGTGTGATCGAGCAAGCACGGCACAATCGTTTTCCGCAACGCGAGCGCGGTGGTCCATTCGAACTCGACAAAGTGCGAAGTGGCCGTGTGCTGCGACCACGCGAGCACGACGAAATCATGCGAGGCAATGGCTTCGCCCATGGCTTGGGGCCAGTTCTCGCCGCCGCGAATGCTTTCTTGATCGCGCCAAACCGTGTGGCCGTGCGCGCGCAATGCGGCTTCAAGTTGTTCGACAATGCTCGCGTCTTTGCGGGAATAGCTGAGGAAGAGGTTGGGCATAGTTGGGTTGGGTTGATAGCTAGAAGCGATCACAGCCGCGAGGGATTTGAAAGCAGGTTAAATTTAAAATTAAAATTTTTCAATTGAAAATTTGAACTGCTTTCCTTCTCGCTCCCAAACTCCGTTTGGGAGCGCGCTTGCCTAAGAAACTTCGTTTCGATTTTCAAGCATAACCCTCGAAACAGAGTTTCGAAAACAAGTGTGTTCCCAAACAGAGTTTGGGAACAAGCTAAAAAATTTGAAATGCCTTGGGCTTTATTAGGAAGGAGCACAAAAGCAAAACGGGCAGGTGTTGCGCACCTGCCCGTTGCTTCTCGTTCCCCAACAGAGGGAACAAGCCACCAGAGCGAGTTGAAATAACTCCGGCGGCAAATCATTCTGCCAAAATTTTTCTCGGCGACGTTCGTGCCTTCAGCGTATTTCCGCGGAAAAGCTCTGCCCCCGAGCAACTCGGAAGTCGCTGAGTTTCGCCGAATCGTTTTTTGCTGCTGCGCAGAAGCTTTGCTAAGTGCGCGTCTGAAAATTACTTCCCGAAATCGCCGTAGTCCCGCCCCCTTGTGGGGCGTTGATGGAACACAGAAATTTCATTGTTCCACCATCCGCCCACAAGGGGCGGGGACCACGATCGCGCGGGAAGTTATTTTTAGATGAACCCTTAGTCGCTTGCCTGCAACTCGGCGTAGCGTTTTCCGGCGCGAGACTTCTCATTCTTCAATCACGATGCGCACACTCCCCTCGGGCTGTTCAAATTCCAACCAAAGCAGATGATCTTCGAATTTGGTTTGCACTGCGATTGCGTTTTCAGCATGCGTTGCAACAACGGGCGCGGCGGTAAAAGGCAAAGCCACGACCATGCGCATGAGCTGTTGCGCGGGGCCGTTCGCCGTGAACGAGTAACGCGTCGCTTCAAACTGTTCTTCGACAATGAGTGCGGAGGTCGCAAGCACCTGCGCACGCGTGCTGTCACGGCGACTCAAATCAAACAGTAAAGCCACTTCGCCCGGAGCAATCGTTTTCGCGGTAAGCCGCGGCAAATTCGGTTCGAGCAGATCGAGCCAATCGCCTTGCAATGCGAGCGCGGTAGAGCTTGCGGTTTCTGCAAAAGCCACGGCCGCGACATAGGCTCCGCGTTGCAGTTTGAAATAGTTTTGTTGTTTCACTTGGCGGCCATGCGGCATCGCCGCCGCGAGCAAAGCCAGCACACTGTCCGGCCCCGCGGCGCTGAGGGCATATTGCGCAGGATTGGCATTGATATAAATCAACGAACCCATGCCGGCCTTGTTGCGCCCGGGATTCGCGCCGTTGTTCAATCCCAATGTTTGAAACAGATGCTCCGCCGGGCGCGCCAAATTATACGAAGGCTCGCGCCACCAACCCGGCGCGTGATTGAATGCGTCTTTGTCATCATCGATGAATATAAGCGTGCCGCCGGTTTTCACCCAGGTTGCTAAACGCTCATGCCACTTGGGCTGTTGTGGCTTCATCGCGCGATAGCTCAGAAAGAGCGTTTTGTATCCGGTGAGATAGCCGGGGCGAGAAAGATTTTCCAACAAGAGCGGCTGCACCGGAATGCCGTGTTTCAACAGCGGCAACGCAATGCCGAAAAATGAAGAGAGCTCGTGCTCATTGGCTTCCGGCGCCGCGCGCTGCAAGGTGAGCGCATCACTCATGAGCACGCCCACGCCGCGTTCGCCGGCTTCCAATTGCGGCGCGTCTTGCGGCAAACGCGCCAACACGTTTTGCAGCACGAGTGTTTGCAGCGCGGCTTCATTGAGCGGAGTACGCGCGGTGTTTTCTCCGCCGTTCATACTCGCCAGCGTCGCGCTGCTGGGCGCAGCTTTAAAGATTTGCTCCACCGGCGTTTGCCATTCATAGCGCGCGCATTCCGGATAAAACAACGCCGCGACAAACTGCGCGTGCAAAATATGTTTGCGCTCGTTCCATGTTTTCGCATTGCCCGCCTCGAAGCTGAAAACGAGTTCTTTCTCATGCCCACGGCTGGCTTGCGCAAACAACCCAAAATCAAACCAAGCGCTTTCAAACGCACGCGCCCGCTTCGCATCGGCATAGCGCGTCTCCGGCACGTGCGCAGGAACATGACCAATCACGCCGTCGCATTCGGGAATGTACAGCAACTCTGCCTGCGGACCGACTTTGCTCTCATGCGCATATTGCAACGCGCTTAACGTGGTCACGTAAACTTTGACCGCGCGGTTCGTGCTCTGCGCATAACTCTTCGCATGCGCCAGCAGGTCGGCCACGGCGCGCAGCTCCATTTCGAATTTGAGTTGCTCTGCTTGAAACTGCGCTGCGGCATTTTGCTGCGGCGCTTCCCACGGCGTTTCATAAAAACTCTCCCACTCGCGTTTGAAGCCGTCGCTATAACCCGCTGCGCTCCAGAAGATCGGTTGCTCCAAACGAAGCGCTTCGCCTCCTGCCTCGATCGCAAGCTCGATTTTCTTTTTTATATAATCGCGATAAGCGGCGCTGGGCACGAAGTAATAAACGCCGTCGGTATGCTCGATCTCGGTGCTATCCGCGCGAAGTTGGATTTCATCGAAGTGGCTGGTGCCGTTCCACGTGCCGGTGAGAAAGTCCAAATAATTTCCCCAGGCAAGCGGCAATTGGGCTTGCACCGCATAGCCGGCCTGCTGCCAAGTTGCCGCGCGCTGCGCGAGTGTTTCATTAAAACCGTGCAACACGATCGTGCGCGCGCTGGGAGCGTGTGCCGCGCGCCACGCATTGGTCGCATGAAATTGCACGCGCGCAGGATGCGGTGTTTGCGCAAAACTGTAAACGGGAATTAATATCGCGTAAGCGAGAGAGGTGAGCTTGCAACGAGTCATGGTTCGCGCTCCATCATTAGCCGCTCGGGCGCTGAGAGCAATCCGTCCGAGAGGTGCTTGCGGTATTGTTAGAGTGGCTTCCGCCTTCAATACCGACAATGCAAAAAGAGCGCGGGAGGGAGGTTGGGGTTTAATTGGAGCTTGTTTTGAAAAGACAATTTCGGCGGTGGGATGCAATCGCTTTGAAGTCACTCTGCTTTGAAAAGATCACCTAGAGAAACAAGCGGAGACGAACCCAAGGTGAAGCAGCGACAAAACAAAAAAGAAGCTTGATGCGAAAACGTTCTTGCGTACTCGAATCCCGCATTTTTTTATGGCCCGTCGCTGCTCCAGCAGAGTGTCGTCTCCGCTTGTTTATCTAGCGTGTGTTGTTTCAGCTAGGTGACTTCAAAGCGATTGCATCCCACCGCTGCGCGAACTGCTCGCATCGAAAGAGTTTCGTGCAATGAAGATGTCATGCCCGAGTCATGGTCGACATCAATGGATTTCCACTTAGAGACGCGGGAATGACCATATGGAAATCATGTCTTCTTCAAGCGGCTAAAACTTTACGGGTAAATTTATTTCTTTTTCAAATCATCGCCCAAAAGCGAGAAGGGAAACAGCAACGCGCTGCGCAGCCCCGCGACCGTGGAAAGGCTGAGCATGACGCGCCGCGCTTCGGCAATGAGTTCGAGAATGACGATCTCTTCTTCAACTTCGCCGACTTCCTTCACTTTCGCCAAGCGGTGCATGGCATATAAGCCGAGAAGGAAGGCGAGCATGAAAAAGAAGTCCCAATGCTGCAAATCGAGCGTCTCGAAACTGAGCTGCCCGCTCGGGCTTTGCCATTTCCAAGTCCAAGAAAGCGCATAGCCCGTCAAGCGATCCACAAAATTTCCGCCGATGATGGGCGCAACGCCCGCGGCTATGGCATTCACCAAACTATTCACCGCGAGATAAGCGGTGGCTTGTCCTTTCGGCGCGAGTTTCAAGCTGATGTTGCCGGTGGCGAGCGTCACGCCCGCGGTGGCGATGCCCATGAACACATGAATAAACACCAGCAGCGGCAGCGTGAGCACATATTTGCCGGGCAGTGTGGTAAATGTGAACACGAAAATGCAGACGAGATAAATCGGGCCGGAGACGCGCAACACGGATTTGTTGCTGAACCTGTCGGAAATTTTTCCCCACAAATAGAAGAAGAGGAGGTTCATAATCTGACTCAACACTTGCAATGCGATAATGAGGCGCATATCAAGGCCGAGCGTTTGGAGCATGTAGACCGTGAAAAACGGCGCAGCCAGATTGATCGCAAAATTCCACGCGCCTTGAAACTTGAGCAAGCGTTGAAAATTTTTATCCTGAAACGGCAAACGCAAGAGCCGCGCAAAAGGCTCGTGGCCGGCGTGCGGAGCCATGCGGGGTTCGGGAATCGTTGAGATAATATAAACGCCGAGCAAACCCGCGCTGGCGCCGCAAAAGAACAACACCGAGTAACCGAGCAGTTTTTCCGTTGCGAAGTTTTGCGCAAACCACGTGATGTAAAACCCCGCGGCGAGATTCAGCACGATGCCGAACGCGGCCATCATCCCCATCCGTTTCGCGAAGAACGCGCCGAGTCGATCTTGCGGCAGCAAATCGCGCATCCAAGAATTCCAGCTACACCCGGAAACCGCGCCGAAGACGGCATAGAGCAAGATGCAGAGTGTCAACACGTGTGTCGCGAGGTTGCCAGATAAAAGGAACGGAATAAATGCGACGGCGAGGAGGCTGAGGCGCGCGAGCGTGGAAGTGAAAACGCAAAGCCGGCGGCGCGCGCGATATTTCTCGACCAAATAAATCGCAGGCACCTGCACCAACTGCGCGAGAAATGGTATCGCCGCAAGCACGCCGATGAGCGCGTTCGAAGCGCCGAGCAAAAGCGCGAAGTCAACCAGAAACGCGCCGCCGGCGAGCGTGAGCATGGCTTGCGTCGTGAGACCGTCTTGCAACACGCCGCGCATGCCGGCTTGGATTTTTATCTCGGATAAATTTTCTTCAGCTTGCAATGACTTTGCCTTTTTCATAAAAGCCGAGCACGCGCATGAAATCCGAAAGCTCGCGCAAATGCTCCAATGCCTTTTGGCAATTCGAAGAGAGCGGCGTGCCTTCGAAATCGAGGTAGAAGAAATAATGCCACGGACTGCCGTGTTGCGGTCGCGATTCGATCTTGAGCAGATTGATATCGCGCAAAGCAAACACGGCAAGCGCTTTGAACAAAGCGCCGGGCTTATGCGGAGAGGAGAACACGATGGAAGTTTTGCCGTGCGTCACGGGCGCAAACGCGGTTTGGCTCAAGATGAGAAAGCGCGTGAAATTTTGTTGATTGCTTTCCACGCTGCGATGCAAAACTTCGAGGCCATAGTGCGCGGCTGCGGGCGCACCGGCAATGGCCGCGGCCTCGCGCCAACCGTTTTCGGCAATCAACTTCGCGCTGCCTGCCGTGTCATAGGCCGGCACGATTTCCAACTCGGGGCGGCGCTCCAAAAAATCGCGGCATTGCTCCAACGCCTGCGGATGTGAATACACGCGCCGCACTTCCTCCCAGCGCACGCCGGGGAGAGCCATGAGGTGATGGCTAATGCGCAGGATGATTTCGCCGGTAATGTGCAAATCGTATTGCAGCAGCAGATCATAATTTTGATGCACGCTGCCGGCGAGCGAGTTTTCAATGGGAACCACCGCGGCTTGCACGCGGCCTTCATGCAATGCTGTAAAGACGTCGCGAAACGTGCGGCACGGGAGCACGCGCCACTCCGCGCCGAAATATTCCTGCGCGGCCCACTCGCTATATGCGCCGGTTTCACCTTGAAAGGCTACGGTGTTCAAATATTTTTCTCCTCGATCTTCGCTTGTTGCTTTTGCAATCGCGCTTCGCGCTGCAGCAGGTCTTTTTTATACAAAACCGTTTCCGCGGAGCCCCGTAGATTTTCCGAGAGCGCAAGCGCGCGCAGGGCGCGTTGCACAATGGCAAGCGCGCGTGAGAAATCTTTGGCGCGATGCTCCAAATATTTTGCGAGTTCGATAAACGGCAACGGATGAAAAGAGTATTGCTCGATAATGCGTTCCCACACTGCCGCGGCCTCGGCATAGCGGCGTTGGCTTTTATAGCAAAAACCCAGAGCGAGATAGTCTTCACGTTGCCGCGTGCCCGCTTCCGCGGCAAGCAGATGTTCGAACAATTGCGTGCTCGTTTCCAATGCTCCTGCTTCGCGATACAACCGTCCCACTTTACGCAGTTCGTCGCGCGTGGCCGGGCCTTTAAACGGCGCTTGCACAAGATGCCCGAGGTAAGTGGCCAACGCCGCGGTGGTCACCAGGTCCTCGCGGTTGTGCGAAAAAATTTCCGCCAACTGCTCAGTTTTGCCGCTGCGCACGAAATCAAAATAGATTTGTGGAATCAAGTAGCCCGGCACGTCTTCGCGCCGCTGTTTGCCGAGGATGTGCACTTCCAAATTTCCGAGCGAACATTCGCCGACATGCTCTTTCCAAATACGCCGGCTCGCATGCAAAACATCGAAGTGCGGCCAGCGTTTGAAGTCGAGACGCATGCGATTCAAAATCGTGCGCGAGGCCAAGAGCGGAAGGTCGAAGCTTTTGCCGTTGAAGGAAACGAGAGCTTGCGCCCGCTCCAAGTGCTGTTGCAGGGCGTTGAGCATGGCGGCCTCTTCGTGCGGCTGGCGCAAAAAATATTGCCGCACCACAAACTGCTCCTCTTCAAAGTATCCGAGGCCGACTAGAAACGCGAACGTGCCTGCGCCGCCTGCGAGGCCGGTCGTTTCGGTGTCGATAAACAAAACCTCACGCGCGGACATTTGGCCAAGCTGCTCGTCTTTTCCGGCAATGGCAAACGCGGCTCCGGTGACTTCGAAAAAGTTCTGCAGACGAATCGGCCCATGTGCTTCATGCAATGGAAAGCGGCGCTCGACCACGAAACAACCGTCGCGCTCCTTGCCGCCGAGCAAACGTTCGAGCACCTCATGGCTCGTTGTTGTGCGCGAGGCGCGAACACGACTTTGCAGTTGCTCAAACTCTCGCAGTTTTTCTTTGAGACCGAGTTTACTCATGGCGAAGAAAGAGAAGGTAATGACACGCGCGACTTCAACCACCTTACACGTTACACTTTTCCCGAGTGCGGATGCGCAATTCTAGTTTTTGTATGATGCAACCCCATGCGAAATGACGAAGGCTTTGTCCTTTGAACGATAATAACAGACCGCGGGGAAATATTCAAGCAATGGAAATGGGCTTGATTTAAATAGGGTGAATGTTTATCGTCATTCTTATCGGCACAGCAGTTCGCCGCTACTTTCAAAGCTTCTCCTGGTTTGGCGCGCTGCAAGAAATATTTCCACGAATTACATTTTCAGTCGCGAGCGATTCATAAATGGAAAATCAAAAACCTCGTAAAGTTTCCACTTTCAACCCCGGTCGTTTTAATCCTTCGCTGTGGTATTTCGTCGCTGCGATCATCATCATTTACGCGTTGCGCAGTTTTTACTACCAAACGGAAGTGCAACCCCTCGCCTACAGCGAATTTCGCAAGATGCTGCGCGAAGGCAAAGTTGTTTCTTGCGTATTGACGCTGGAGGAAATTCGCGGACAATACAAAACCGCGGCGGACAGTGTGCGCTCGTTCGCCACGGTTCGAGTTTATGATCCCGAGTTAGTGAAAGAGTTGGAAGCGGCAAACATCGCTTATTCCGGCGATACCGAAAGCGATTGGTGGCAACAGAGCATTTTCTTCATTGCCATGCTTTCGTTTCTGCTCGTGATGTTGTTTTGGAGTTTTGCGGCGCGGCGCATGAATCCCCAAGGCGGTCTGATGTCGATCGGCAAGAGCAAAGCGAAAATTTATGTCGAAGGCAAAATCAAAATTACGTTTCGCGACGTTGCGGGTTTGGATGAAGCCGTAGAAGAAGTGCGCGAGGTGGTCGAATTTCTCAAACAGCCGGAAAAGTTCAAAAGCCTCGGCGGCCGCATTCCCAAAGGCGTGTTGCTCGTGGGGCCGCCGGGAACGGGAAAGACTTTGCTCGCGCGCGCGGTGGCGGGCGAGGCCGGGGTTCCGTTTTTCTCATTGAGCGGCGCGGATTTCGTGGAAATGTTTGTCGGCGTGGGTGCAGCGCGCGTGCGCGATTTGTTTGATCAAGCGCAGCAAAAAGCGCCGGCGATTGTGTTCATCGACGAACTCGATGCACTCGGCAAAGCGCGCGGCATGAGTCCGTTTTCCAGCCATGATGAGCGCGAGCAAACGCTCAATCAATTGTTGGTGGAAATGGACGGCTTCGATCCGAACAATGGCGTCATTATTATTGCCGCGACAAACCGCCCGGAGATTCTCGATCTCGCGCTGCTGCGCCCCGGACGCTTTGATCGGCAAGTGGTGGTGGATCGTCCCGACATCAACGGCCGCGAGGCGATTCTCAAAGTGCATGCGCAAAAGGTGCTGCTTGCGCCGGAGATTGATCTGCGCGTGATTGCGGCGCGTACGCCCGGCTTTGTCGGCGCGGATTTGGCGAACGTGGTCAATGAAGCGGCGCTGCTCGCCGCGCGCAGCGGCAAGCAACACATTGAGCGCCGCGATTTGGAAGAAGCGATCGACCGCGTCATTGCGGGTTTGGAAAAGAAGAGTCGCGTGCTCAATAAAAAAGAAAAAGAGATCGTGGCGTATCATGAAGCCGGCCATGCTATTGTCGCCGTGCTTTTGCCCGGTGTGGATCGCGTGCATCGCGTGAGCATCATTCCGCGCGGTGTGGCGGCGCTTGGCTATACGCTGCAATTGCCCACGGAAGATCGCTATTTGATGACGCGCACGGAATTGCTCAATCGCCTGAAGGTGTTGCTCGGCGGGCGCGTGGCTGAACAAATTATTTTCGATGAAATTTCCACCGGCGCGCAAAACGATTTGGAGCGCGGCACGGCCATCGCGCGCAGCATGGTCACGGCCTACGGTATGAGCTCGAAGCTTGGCCCGCTTTATTACGCGCGCGAAAAACGCGGCATGTTTCTCGAAGCGGAATTTGGCGGCGAGCAGCACAGCGAAAAGGTTGCGAGCGAGATAGATGAAGAAGTGCGCAAGATCGTTGAAGACGCATACGATGAAACGTTGCGCATGCTCAAGCGCAATCGCGCTAAGCTCGAAGCGCTGGCGCAACTCTTACTTGAAAAGGAAGTCGTCGAGTGGGAGGAACTCACGGGTTTGATGAACGGGGAGCCGGCAGCTTCGAATTAAAAGAGCAGTAAAGTTTTAGCTGTTTAAAAGAGGCATGATCTCCATACGGTCATTCCCGCGTCTTTAAGCGGGAATCCATGTGTAGCGACTGTGGATGCCCGATGAAAGCGCTCGGGCGTGACTTCATCATTTCACTAAACTCTTACAAAGAACATTGCTTGCGTCGAGACGTTCTGCGGATCGTCTCGATTATACACAACCAAGCAACCGGATCACTTCCACCTCACCTTGCGCGCGATGCCATTTCGCAATCATCTTCCATATCTTTTCACCAAGAGCATTTGGGCGCTATGCACTGTTGCATGGGTTTCTTTATTTGCACAAGCCTCACGCGAGCACACATCGACGCCCGTCGCCGCGCACAATCACGGCATGAACACTCCAACTGCGCCTCTCTTCCTCGCAACTCCGCATCTTTGGCTCACAACTTCGCGCATGATTTCCGCAGGCGCTAGCTTCGAAACGCGCGCGCATTGGCATGCGCCGCTTTCCGGGCTTACGGGCACGTTGCAGCGTTGGTCTTATCTCCGCTTTGATTTCGGCGTTGCGCATAATGTCACGTTGCAAGTGCGCGGCGCGGTGCAACAACAACTCCGCATTGCTGCGGCTGCATCATCCCCGCTCGCCGATTTTCCCGCTGCCGGAACAACACGCGATGCCGGCGACTTCTCCGTTGCAACGATCATTCGTCTTGTTTCCGACAAACAAAACCGAACCGCGCTCGGCTTTCGCGCGGAAACCAAACTGCCCAACACCACCCAAAGCAAAGGCATTGGCCCAAACACGACGGACATTTATCTTGCGGTGCTCGCCTCGCATCGAACGCATACGCTGCTTCTGTTTGGCGATATCGGCATCGGCATTCTCAGTGCGCCGCGCGAGTTAGATGTGCAAAACGATGTGTTGAGCTATGGACTAGGTATGAGCATTCAGGCGGGAAGAAAAACCAATTTGGCGTTTGAATTGAACGGCTATTTCAACACGCGCAATATTATTCCGCTGGGCACGGAGGCTCGCGGCACGGCGCGCGCGGGCTTTTCACATGCGCTCGGCGTATTCAAACTAGAAGCCGCAATCGCGCACGGCCTAACACAGAACGAAGGCGACTGGGGCGTGAGCGTGGGTATTGCCAAAGCGTTTCGATTTTAATATGAGGCAATCAGCGATGACGCCTGAAACCAAATTTCTCATCTTCTATGCATTGAGCCTCGTCTTATTGAGTGCATTCTTCTGTTGGCTCGAGCATCGCCTTCACCAACGCGAGCGTAAATAATGTTTGCCGGTCATTTTGCTTTCGCGTTTGCGCTCAAAGCGCGCTATCGCACAGTGCCCATGTGGGCATTGCTGCTGGCGACGAATTTGTGCGATGCAGTGTGGCTTATTTTAACGGCACGCGGCGTGGAGCACTTTCGGCTTTATCTCACGCTTGCGGGCGTCGTTCGAATTGATTTGTATGACGTCCCGTATTCGCATTCTTTGTTTTGGGCGGCAATGTCGGCGCTGCTCGTATACTTGCTCTTCGTGCGCGCGGAGCATGAACGCCACTGGGCCGTGCCTTTGAGCATTGCCGTATTCTCACATTGGACTTTAGATTGGCTCATGTCCGCGCCGCTTTTGCCTTTTGCGAATTTCGGCCCGGCAGTCAAATTTGGCTTAGGCCTGGCAGAGTTATTTCCGTATGCAGGTTTATTGTTTGAACTGTTGTTTGTGCTAGCATGTTGGTGGGTTTACGATCGGCAGGTTAAAACAGCGCCGCGCTGGGAAAGAAAAATCATACTTGTGATGCTCTTGCTTGCGTTAAGCGCACCGCAAGTGTTGCAGAGATTATATTGACCCCAACCGTGATTAGCAGCTCTGTTTCAAATTCCCCTTTTGCGGCAGCAGCTTAAATGCGCCTGCCAGCATCATTCTTATCTCATTCCAAAAATCCCGAACGTGCTGCGTGCACAAAATCGGTGTAAGCCGGCGCTTGCCCCGCACCTCTGGTTTCCAACGCAATTTGCCCGCGATGATAGGCAGCGTGCATGACGACGTGCATCAGAATCTCCTCCACCGGCGTGCGAAAGGTTTCGCCTTTGGTGTTGGTGTAAGCGATCGGCTGCCGCAACCCCTCCGCTGTAAGCGTGGCGAAATATGCGCGCCATTTCTGAATGATCTCCTCAAGATAAGTCCCACATTGCGCTAGAGAAAACTCGGGCCACACGGCTAAGCTTTGCGCCTCGCCCGTGATGCGCTCCAACCATACAAACTCAGCGGCAATGATATGTCCCAAAAACTTGAGCGCACGCGCGGGCGGTTTTTCACTCTTCTTTAAATTGGCAATGACCTCGCGGTTGGCCCAGGCATCGTATTGGAACAAGCGACGATAATGTTGCAGCTCTTGCATCTCTGACTCCTTTCTCATATAAAAAAGGCAAGACGATTTTTCTTATCCATCTTGCCTTTGCAATAATACCGTGATCATGGCGCCGTTTTCAACTCACGGCATAGCCCGTGAACTGGCGACGGTATGGCGCGTGAAAAGCGAGCACGATGTCCTCTTTGGGCACGCCCCATTCGACCAAGTCGTTGGCCACGCCGCGCTCCGTGCCGTCGTGCTGTATCCAAATTTTTCCATTCTTGATATCAATGTGCAGCACGGCCCCGCGAATGCGTCGATGTTCGTGCCAGCCGACGTTGATTAATTCATAGTGATCGCGTTCGGTATCAAAAACCGTTTCGACCTCGACGTCTCCGAAGGAAGGCTTGTATGCGCCGTATTCTTTGATCAGTTTTTGAACGTAGGCGCGATACTGTTCTAGTTTAGCCATTTTGTAATCACCTCTCTCGTTTCATCATAAACGATGAGCTTGAGTTGGTAAGTTTGAATTGCCGCCTGTCCAAAGACCAATGTGAAAAATGATTCGTACACATCAAGCGGCACGGCCAAATACAACATGTGCTCCGGATTTTGCGCCTTCAAAGCTATACGATAATTCAAAAGCTGTCCCAGGGCCGTGTGAAACTCGGAAATGATCGAAGCGCCGAGAAAGCTTTTGATTTCCACGGCAATCTTGCGCCCGTCCTTTTCCGCTGCCAATACTTTCTCCGCGCCGAGGTCAACGTACATGTCAACGCCGCCGAATTGAATAAAGAGCGGATCATTCGTAATCGTCCAACCCTCTTTGACGAGGGCGTTTTTGACGGCATCGTGAAAAATATCTCTTTCGGGCATTTGTCTTCTCTTCGCGCTTGCAATGATCTCAGGCTAAAACCGGCTCAACATCGCGAACGTGCAAAATTTCCGCACGGTTGATTGGCCGAATATCGGCTGTCGTCAAAGTTAACACCGCGACGGTCTTGCCCTCCGCTGTAACAAACTCGACTTCAAAACCGAGGCCGTCATCGTAACAATGAACGACCGTGCCGACATCGCCTTCTTTGAGGCGATAATCCATAACGTCGTGGGTTAGCGCGACAATCTCTAATTCCTGAATCATAGCTATCTCCTTTTTCACTCATAGGAAATTGCCGTTACAAAACGCGGGCGTTCTTGTCCTTTATCAATAATCCAAACATTCGAAAGAATTTCGCTTTCCCTCGACCGACGATATGGGTTTCAGAAAGCAAATAATCTATCAGTTTCGATGGCGGAATATAAGCCTTTTTCCGATTCGGCAACTTCATCTCTCATCACGCCATTTCCGCGCCATGGCACTTCTTATACTTCTTCCCGCTGCCGCACGGACACGGATCGTTGCGCCCGACTTTTTGTTCGAGCACAATCGGTTGCGGCTTGCCCGGCTTCGGCGGCGCAGGCGCGTTCGGCGCTTTGCTCGAGCCGATATAGCCCATGCCTTCGGTGGATTGATGCACCGCGCTCAATTGTGAAGGCGCACGGCGACGCACCGGCTGCTGCGGCTCCATTGTGACGTGCGCTTTGAAAATAAATTCGAGCGCCTGCTCGTCGATCATGCCCAACATCTCTTTGAACATGCGAAAGCCTTCGCCTTTGTATTCGAGCAGAGGATCTTTTTGGCCGTATGCGCGCAGGCCGATGCCCTCCTTCATTTGATCCATCTCATACAAATGCGCGCGCCAGCGGTCGTCGATCACACGCAGCATGGCAAAGCGTTCGATTTGACGCATGAGCTTTGGCGTAAGCTGCCGCTCTTTGTTCTCGTAAGTTTGCAGTGCCAGCGTTACTAAGCTTTCTTGCAAAGCGTCCGCTTGCACCGTTGTGCTCTTCAACAGCTCCGAAGGAATGCCGATCAAAAATTGGCGCTGCAATACAATCTGCAAGCTTTCCAAATCCCAATCATCAACATGCTTGCCGGCTACGTGCAAGTTGACTTTTTCTTCAACATAGGTTTTAATCATTGTGATGATTTCTTCGCGCAGGTTTTCGCCGCGCAGAGCATTGCTGCGGCGATCATAAACGACCTCACGCTGTTGATTCATCACGTTGTCATATTCGAGCAGATGTTTGCGGATTTGAAAGTTGTGGCCTTCGACTCTTTTCTGCGCGCGCTCGATGGACTTCGTCACCATACGATGCGTGATGACTTCGCCTTCTTCCACACCCAAACGATCCATCACACTCGCGATGCGATCCGAGCCAAAGAGCCGCATCAAATCATCTTCAAGCGAGAGATAAAAACGCGAAGAGCCCGGATCGCCTTGCCGTCCCGAACGGCCGCGCAATTGCCGATCAATGCGCCGCGCCTCGTGCCGCTCCGTGCCGATAATGTGCAAGCCGCACGGCGCGTTCTCATGACATTTATATTCATTGAGCAACGGACAAATAGGCTGCGGATTTTTCGAATTCAGTTTCAGCGCGCATTGATGCCCCTCGGGCGCGAGCACCACGCCTTTGCCGAGTTTAATATCCGTGCCGCGACCGGCCATATTCGTCGCAATCGTCACCGCGCCTGGTTGGCCCGCACGCGAAACAATCTCCGCCTCTTGTTGATGATATTTCGCATTGAGTACTTGATGCGCGATCCCTTTGCGTTTGAGCATGCGCGACAGCGTTTCGGAAACCTCCACGCTGATCGTGCCCACGAGCACCGGACGTTTCTTTTCGTGCAGGGCCGCAATTTCATCGATCACGGCATTGTATTTCTCGCGCCGCGTGCGAAAGATTTGATCTTCATAATCCATGCGGCGCGCCGGCTCGTTCGTCGGAATGACCACGACATCCAGCTTATAAATTTCCCAAAACTCCGAAGCCTCGGTCTCCGCGGTGCCCGTCATGCCCGCGAGTTTGTGATACATGCGAAAATAATTTTGCAGCGTGATCGTCGCGAGCGTTTGCGTTTCGCCTTCGACCTTCACATTCTCTTTCGCTTCGAGGGCTTGGTGCAAACCGTCGGAATAACGGCGGCCCGGCATCAAGCGGCCGGTGAATTCATCCACGATCATGACCTTGCCGCCGTCGACCACATATTCGACGTCGCGTTCATACAGCGAATACGCGCGCAGCAATTGCGAAATGCTATGCACATTGTCGCTCTTTGCCGAATACTCTTTCGTCAGCTTTTCTTTGAGCGCTTCTTTCTCGGTCACGCTCAACGCTTCATCGGTGTTGATTTCGTGGATTTTTTCGCCGATGTCCGGCAGCGTGAACATGTCGGGATCGTTAGGGGAGAGATACTCGCGGCCTTTGTCGGTGAGATCGATGGTGTGATGTTTCTCGTCGAGAGCATAGTACAACTCTTCATCCAGCTCGTGCATCTTTTTGTCGCGGAGATAGTCGCTTTCCACTTGCCGGATTAGTTTCTTAACGCCGACTTCTTGCAGCGCTTTCACAAAGCGTTTGTTTTTGGGCGCGCCGCGCTCTGCTTTTAAAAACTTAATGCCCGCATCATACTCTTTGCCTGCCTCCATATCTTTCTCCGCCTCGGCCACGAGCTGGCTCACAAGCTGGCCTTGCGCCTGCACGAGCCGCTCGACGCGCGGCTTCATTGCGGCATATTGCTCGATATTTTGCTCGACCGGGCCGGAGATGATAAGTGGCGTGCGCGCTTCATCGACGAGCACGGAATCAACCTCGTCAATGATGGCGAAGTAATGGCCGCGCTGCACCTGATCTTCCAAACGCACGGACATGTTGTCGCGCAGATAATCGAAACCGAATTCGTTGTTCGTGCCGTAGGTAATATCCGCGGCATAAGCCTCGCGCCGTTGCGAGGGATTCATGTCGTTGGTGATGAACGCAGGGCGCAAGCCGAGAAACTCGAAAATTTTTCCCATCCATTCACAATCGCGGCGCGCGAGATAATCATTCACCGTGACGAGGTGCACGCCTTTGCCCGCGAGCGCGTTGAGATAAAGCGGCATGGTCGCCACGAGCGTTTTGCCTTCACCTGTGGCCATTTCGGAAATCTTGCCTTCATGCAGCACCGTGCCGCCGATGAGCTGTACATCAAATGGAACCATATTCCATTCGAGCTCATGCCCCACGACGTTCCACCGCTTGCCGCAAAGCCGGCGACAGGTTTCTTTTACGAGCGCATAGGCCATGGGCAGATTTTCATCGAGCACCTGCCGAATGATTTCGCGCTCTTCGTCTTCAAGATCGGCAAGATGCGTGCGCAATTCTTCATTGGAAGAAGAAGGCTGCTCGGATTTTATCTCCGCGCCGTTGCCCGCTTCCTGCTGCTCTTCACCGCGCAGTTGCGCATTCAACGCCGCTATCTCAGCCGTAACTTCGCTCGTGGCGGTTTGCACCTTTTGGCGAATCTCGTTGGACTTCGCGCGCAGATCATCATCACTGAGGTCGCGCAAGGTTGCATAAATTTTATTGATCTCGTCGACGAGGGGACGAATGCGCTTGATATCGCGCTCGTGTTTGCTGCCAAAGAACTTCGTTAAAAGACCCATAAAGCTTTTGTATCCTCAATCCATGATTGGTTAAAAAAATCCATCGTGCTGATGGAAGGTGTATTGATCGTTATAAATTTTTCGGGGGATGCCAGCCGGCGCCAACCCAATTCCGGCGAACTGTTAGAGCCGGTTCTTCGTTCATGTGCAAGGCGAATATTGTAGCTCGACCGATAGCAGTCAATCCGATCATCGTTGCGCCATCTTTGCTCCACGCAAAGTGCTCTTGCCATACGTGCAAACGTGGATTAAACAACGGCACACGTTGCTCGCTTTCAGGATCAATCCCTACAGTCTTTGCCCATTTATGTCCGTTGCAATTTCCGCAGGCCAACGCAAGATTCTCTTCCTCATCGGAACCGCCATGAATGACGGGAATGACATGATCAATTTGCAGTCTTGTCGAGCTATAGTTTTGGTGACCCAAGCAATACTCGCAGCGATGATTCGCCCGCGCCCGCACTCTCTCGGAAATTCGGCTCATGGGTGCATAGGCTCACGCAGACCACGCCGAACCGCTTCAGCAAGTGCTTCAGATTTGCGCAGCATGCTAATTTCATAAATCTGCCTCAGCCTAAGCAGTTCTTGACGTTCATCGGCAGTTAATCCGATTTCTTTACCCGTGGTCTGTAATTCTTCGAAACGATCCTGCTGCCTCATTGTCATCTGGGCTTCAGATAACGCCAGCACTTCAGAATCAGAAAGACTGGTAACGGGACGATCATCCCAATGATTTGATACTTCATCCAACGTCGGCCACATCATTTCCAAAACGCCGGCCAACACGGTCTGAACGTCGCGTCGAGTTGCAGCCCCGAAGCGCCGTGCGTCTTCCACCAAATTCTCCGACAAAGCAAGTGTAACTTCGATTGCCATTTTTCACCTCTTGGTGAGATTCTGCAGTTACCATCTTTTTAGTAGGGGTGACGAAGCCGCTCATGAGCGCATCGGCTCGCGCAAACCGCGTTGAACGGCTTCTGCCAACGCTTCAGCTTTGCGTAACGCGCGCTTTCATTCCTCTTTCCTTCCCTCGCTCAACCCTCGCCCTTGCTTGCGCAGCTTGCCGGTCAATTTGAAATCCGCCAGGACCGCATCGAGAATGCCGTTCACGAAGCGGCCGCTTTTTTCCGTGCTGAATTTCTTCGCGATCTCGATGGCTTCGTCAATCGAGACCTTCGGCGGAATGTCGTCGAAGTCGAGGAACTCGCAAATCGCCAAGCGCAGAATGAGCTTGTCCATAATGGCGATGCGGTTGAACTCCCAATTCACGGCTTTTTGTTTGATCAAATCGTCAAACAGCTTCGTCGAAGCAATCGTGCGTTTGAACAATTCTTCCGCGAAGCTATGCACCTGCGCTGCTTCGGGATCTCGACGGATTACCTGCGTCACAATTGCCTCGGGCGTGTTGCCCGAAAGCTCATAAGCATAGCACGCCTGCAATGCCAACTCGCGCGCGCGTCTGCGATCACTTACTGGAGACATGACTCATCACACCAAAGCTAAAAGTACCTTCCTGATTTTTGCGGCCAGAGTGTAAGCCGCATCATGCTTGCAAATGCAGGGGAATATAAACAAAGTGCGGGGTAGGAAACAATTCTAATTTCAGCGCAAAATATTTCGCGCAATAACGAGCTTCTGAATTTCCGAAGTGCCTTCATAGATTTCCGTAATGCGCGCGTCGCGCATAAAGCGTTCGACCGGATAATCTTTCAAATAACCCGCGCCGCCAAAAATCTGCACGGCTTTCACGCCGCAATCCACGGCCACGCGCGAAGCATAGAGCTTGGCTTGCGCCGATTCCACCGAAAAACTCTGGCCCGCGTCTTTTAACGAGGCCGCGCGATACACGAGCAAACGTGCCGCGTCTATTTCCGTTTGCATATCCGCAAGCATGAATTGTATCGCTTGAAAATTTGCAAGCGGCTGATTGAACTGCTGCCGCTCTTTCGCGTAGCGCACTGCATGTTCAAACGCGCCTTGCGCAATGCCGAGCGCCTGCGCCGCGATACCGATACGGCCTTTGTCCAAAATCGCCATCGCAACGTTGAAGCCCTTGCCTTCCTGATGCAACAAATTTTCCGCAGGCACTTGCACGTTGTCGAAGTTGAGCATCACCGTATCGCTGCTACGAATGCCGAGTTTTTTTTCTTTCTTGCCGACGGAAACGCCGGCGTGCTTCTTTTCAACAATAAAAGCCGCGACGCCTTTGTTGCCTGCGTTTTTATCCATCGTGGCAAACACGATATAATAATCCGCGTGCATGCCGTTGGTGATAAAATTCTTCGTGCCGTTGATGAGGTAATGGCCTTCGCGTTTCACCGCCACGGTTTGCATGGCGCCCGCGTCGCTGCCCGTGCTCGGCTCGGAAAGACAATATGCGCCCAACGCTTTCCCGCTCGCCAGCGGCGTGAGATACTTTTGCTTTTGCGCTTCCGTGCCATACTTTTCGAGGCCATAACACACGAGCGAATTATTCACAGAGACGGCCACGCCGACCGAAGCGTCCACGCGCGAAAGCTCCTCGACGACAATCGCGTAGCTCAACGTATCCGCGCCTTGCCCGCCATATTTCGGATTCACGGACATGCCCATATAACCCAACTCGCCGAGCTTTTTGATATGATGCGCGGCAAATTTTTCATGTTGATCGCGCTCTGCGGCATCGAGCGCAATTTCGGTTTCAGCGAAGCGCCGAATCTCCGCGCGAATCTGCTTTTGTTCATCGGTAAGTTGAAAGTCCATGCGAGCCTCAAAAATTGGATTGTTGGAGTTGTGGATTTATGGAGTAATGGAGTCTTGGAGTTTTTCTTTCGCATCAATCCAAGACCCCAGCAATCCATCTATCCATACGTGTAAAAGCCTTGCGCCGCCTTCTTGCCAAGCCGACCGGCGGCCACCATCTTGCGCAAGAGCGGGCACGGGCGATATTTGTCGTCGCCCAATTCTCTGTGCAGCACTTCCATGATGTGCAAACAAACATCGAGGCCGATAAAATCCGCGAGCGTGAGCGGGCCCATGGGATGATTCATGCCGAGCTTCATCACTTCATCAATCGCTTCGGGCGTGGCCACGCCTTCCATCACGCAATAAATCGCCTCGTTGATCATGGGCATGAGCACGCGGTTCGAAACGAAGCCCGGGAAATCATTCACCGCCACCGGCGTCTTGCCGAGTTGCGCACTCAACGTCATGATCGTTTGAAAGGTCTCTGCGCTCGTGCTCAATCCGCGAATCACTTCCACGAGTTTCATTACCGGCACGGGATTGAAGAAGTGCATGCCGATGATTTTGTCCGCACGCTTCGTCGCGCCCGCGAGCGCCGTAATTGAAATCGAAGAAGTGTTGCTCGCTAAGAGTGTTGTTGCCGGGCAGAGCGCATCCAAATCCGCGAAGATTTTCTTCTTGAGTTGCGCCTCTTCGGTTGCGGCTTCAATCACAAGCTCACATTGCGCCAGCGCGCTCAACTCCGTCGCGGTCGTTATCCGCGCCAATGTGCGCGCAACTTCTTCTGCCGCAAGGCTACCCTTCTTCACTTGCCGCTCAAGATTCGCTTTGATGGTTGCCAAAGCGCGCTCAAGAAGTTCTTTTTTAACATCCACGAGCGTGACCGCAAAACCATTTTGCGCGAACACGTGAGCAATACCGTTACCCATCGTGCCGCCGCCAATGACGCCAATGCGTTGCATGCTTCGCCTCATGAGGTTTTCTTTTTTATGACGACCATGTAGTTGTGTTCTTTACCCCACGCTTTCAAAAAATCCGCGACAGGAACTCTTATCTCTTCTTCGTCAAAAAACGGGTCGTTGATGATGACCGCTTCCTTGTCGTATCCCACAACAAGCACGACATGATATGTCGCTTCATCCCAATGCGGCAAAAATTCAGTATTAACGAAGACGATAGTCGGTGTCTTGTTTAAGAAAATATTTGCATAAAGCTCGTCAGGCAGGCCGACGTTGATTTCAACATCAAGATTCCATCGCTTTTCATCACGCAAGAAAAGCAGATTGAACAAATTCGTTCCTAACGGTTTTGTTTTGAGAATGCGCCGAAGCTCCGCTTCAGAAACACCGACGATCCCGTGATAGTCTAACAGCATTCTTGCTGCGGCCGCCACACAACTGGCTTTCAACTCTTGCTTAAAGTGCCTCTTCCGGAGCAAGACGCTCGGCTTCTTTCTCGATTTCTTCACAAGACGTCGACTCCTCTTCTATAATGCTGCCGTTCTGTGCATCGACTACAATTCGCCCGAGTGGACCAAATCGTCCAACAGAGGGTATCGTTAAAATAACCGGCACGATCCAAAAAGCACCTTGAGGACGCAATTGCAATTCCGGCTCGTCCGCGCCAATCAAATTTGGGACACGCCTAAGTAGGTAGCCGTTCACGGTTCGTTGTGCAATATAAGGACTGATGTTAAGCTCACCCTCCACCTTGAAGGAATATCGCACTTTGATATGATGCACAGCACGCGAGCTTTTAACGCGCACGCGAGGTTTCGTTTTGGTTTTCAGCATGGTTCGTCTCCTTTGCAACTCATGAGAACGGCAGCTTGTGGCAATTCGTGCAAAAGTAATCGCCGCCTTTCATCGAATAACCATCACGCCCTAAATCAATAATGCTCCCGCAATCTTTGCAACGCGTCGGCTCGAACGCGGGCGGATTTTCCAGCTTCTCGAAGTTGTATTCGTTCGTGCAGAAATGAACGTACATCTCCGTGTCGAAATTTTCGCGGCATTTCTTGCACTCGCGCCAATCGCCCTCATGCTTCTCATGAAAGTGGGAACTGCACATGGTGTAACGATCATGGTTTCGATAACAGCTATTTCGCGCATAGGAAAACAGCACGTACTTATCCGCATCCGCGCAAACCCAATGGCCACAGCATTGCGTCTTGGTCAAGTTCTTCGTTTTGCCGCAGAGGCCGCAGCGTGTGCCGCTCGTTTTCTTCCGCGCACCCACGGTGCGCTTTTTCGCGACGGACTTTCGTTTCGTAGTTGCAGGCACGGCCGTGTTCCTTTAAAGATTATAAAGAGTGCGCGGCAAGCTCTTCCCGCACTTTTTGCTTGAGCCATTGTTCGAGCAATTTCTCCGGCAACTATTTTACGCTTTCAACTTCGTTTCATACCCCTGAACGCCTTTGCGAATGCGTTGGCGCAAAGCCTCCGAGGCTTCACATTGCGTTATAATCTCGAGGCCCTGCTTTGCCGATGCAACCCATAACGCTGCCGTTGCCTGGGAATGAAACTCGCGAGAGCTCAAATCATAATCTGCCAAACGACGGCGATCATAGAGTCGATGCAAAATTTTGTAGAATTTTTCAAATTCGAAGACTCCGGAGTTATTCGCTCGCGCCTGTAGTTGACCATGTGCTTGCGGGCCGGAAGAAACAAGAAAACCTAATTTTGTCATGAAGTCATTGCCGCCGTGAAAGGCGGCATAATACGCGCGATTCACAGCCGTTCGATATGCCGCTTCCGACGGGATTTTCAGCAGTCGCTCTGCAAGAGACAAAAACTCGTCGCTACGCATTTTATAATCCTCCGACGCCCAAACAGATTTTGTCTCGCTTTGAAACTGGAGTCCTGTTGATCATTTCTTCATCAAAACGACTGATCTGAGTCAGAACTTCATCGACGGTTCCGCGGACTTTGATTGCAATCGTGATCCAGCTATTGCTTTCAATTTCCGGATCAATAACGTATTCCAGCTCAACCTTCCTGACGGAAGGAAAATACTCGTGCACTAGCCGTATTGCTCTTTCCAAGCATGGAATCAAATCGTTCGCTAGCGCGAACTGCCAAACCTCATCAGAGGCCGGATAGCCGCCAATTCGCTTGAATGGTGACACCGCTTTCCTTGCAATAGTAGCTCGTCGCGGAACATGATAGATCCCCACAGGCTCGGCAACGCGGCTACGCGATGACGCTTCGTTTCTTTCTTCCGCGGTCAAGTAGATTTTGGGAGTTTTAGCTTTGGCTTTCGGCATGATCCATCTCCATGTCGTGAGTATCAACAAAATCAGTCCACTCTTCTTCGTTTCTCAATTCGGGAAGCTCTGCCATTGTGAGCATCTCACGTTAGGTTTTCCACAATCACCGCCGAAGCTTCGCCGCCGCCGATGCAAATGGCCGCCATGCCGTAGCGCTTTTGGTATTGTTGCAGCGCATGTATGAGCGAAACGAGAATGCGGCAGCCACTCGCGCCAATCGGATGGCCGAGCGCAACCGCACCGCCATGTATGTTCATCTTCTCCATTGGAATGCCGAGTTGTTGTTGCGCCGCGAGGCTCACGACCGCGAAGGCTTCGTTGATTTCGAAGAGATCGATTTGGTTTAATGCAAAGCCGGACTTTTTCAGAATTTTTTCAATGGCGTCGATAGGCGCGGTCGTAAACCACTCCGGCTTCTTTGCCGCGGAAGTTTGCGCGACGAGACACGCTTGCGCTTTCACGCCAAGTTGATCCGCAACTTCTTTGGCCATGACCACCACAGCAGCCGCGCCGTCATTGATCTTCGAAGCATTCGCTGCCGTGATCGTTCCTGCTTTATCAAACGCGGGTCGCAGCGTCGCCATCTTTTCGAAATTCGCTTTCTTCGGCTCTTCATCTTCTTTCACAAAAGTCGGCTCGCCTTTTTTAGAAGGCAGAGGCACGGGCACAATCTCTTTTGCGAAGAGGCCGTTCGCTTGCGCGGCTTGCGCGCGCTGATAACTCATCACCGAGAACTCGTCCTGCGCGCTGCGCGGAATGTTGCACTCGCGGGCACACAACTCCGCGGCATTGCCCATGTGAAAATTATTGTAGACATCCCACAAGCCGTCTTTGATCATGCTGTCGATCAACTCGCCGTGCCCGAGGCGATAGCCGTCGCGCGCTTTGTTGAGCAAGTAGGGCGCGTTCGACATGCTTTCCATGCCGCCCGCGACAATCACATCCGCGTCGCCGAGCGCGATGGACTGCGCCGCGAGCATCACGGCTTTCAAGCCGGAGCCGCACACTTTGTTGATCGTCATACACGTGACTTGTTCCGGCAAACCGGCTTTGAGCGCAGCTTGTCGCGCCGGGGCTTGGCCAACACCCGCGGGCAACACGCAGCCCATGATCACTTCATCAACTTTTTTCGGATCAACGCCCGCGCGCTGCAACGCTTCTTTCACGACCAATGCGCCCAACTCCGGCGCGGGAATAGCCGCGAGCGCGCCTTGAAACGCGCCAATTGGCGTGCGGCACGCGCCGGCAATTACGACTTCACGAAATGAGTTTGACATTTGCTCGCCCTTAGGGTTTGGTAAAAGTTCGAACACGATCACTCGATAGCATATTTAATTTCAAGAAGCGGCGCAAGCGCTTGCGCACTGCCTGCAGAAGGAATACCTGAAATCGTGCGCATGCCGGTCGGCATTTGCGACGCGCCAATTTTCTCTTCGCCAAGCTTGGTGGAATAGAATCCTGCAAAGTTTGGATCGGCGTCGTCAACCAGCGCAGTGAAAGTAATTTGAAAAACTTCGCTGTCGATGGGTAACGGTATTTTCTCTTGCGTGGCGTCATAATCTGCGCCGGCCCAAATTTGTTTGGCAGGATACGAGAAATCGTTGCCGTTGATGTTGATGACAATGCGCGCCGTGCCGGCATAACTCACACCCGCAACGGTGAGCCAATGTTGTTGCACTTTCGGCGCGGACTTCATTTTACCCGCATCGCCGAGAAAATAGCCGAGCGAGCCACCCGCAACCGTGATCACTGCAACCACGATCGCTTGGATCGCACTAATCTTTGCAACTTTGACTTGGGTATCAACCGGCGGATTTGCTTTCGCCATGATTTCTCCGCGTCATCTCTCGCATTGTTTGTGATCGCATGCCTCCTCAAATTTGTCATTCTGAAAGAACCTTCCCTCGCGCTAGGAAGCTTGCGGAGCACAAGGGAAGTTCCTTGCTGGATGACAATTCAAAAGGAGACAGTCAAATTGATTTCGATGTAGTATAACGATATTCAAAACTCAACCGTGTCAATCTTCCAATTGCCCTCCGCTTGTCGCAAATAGCCTGCGCGCAAGCGCGGCGCGTGTTCAAACACGAGCAGCCATTGCTCCTCGAAAGCTTGCTGCAAAACTTTTGGTTTGATCAACATCGTTTGGCCGGGATAAAGATCGTAGCCCATCACATACGGCGTGCGCAAGTGCGAAGGCGTCGGCACCAAATCCGCGAGGAAGCAAACGGTTTTGCCTGCGCTATGCGCTTTGACGATCATGTGATCGCGCGTGTGGCCGCCGGTGACGACGCCCTCGACGCCGGGCAGTATTTCGCTGCTGCCTTCGAGAAATTTGAGCACACCGTGCTGCGCGAGCGGAACGAAATTCTCTTGCACATAACTCGCTTTACTGCGCGGGTCGGGCGCGAGCGCGACTTCGTATTCGGCGCGCTGGCAATAATATTTTGCACTGGAAAAAGTCGGAACGATCTCGCCGTTCGCGTTGCGGCGCGTGCTCCAGCCGATGTGATCGAAATGCAAATGCGTGAGAATTACGTGCGTAATGTCTTCGGGCTGAAGCTGCAAAGCCGCGAGACGGTCAAGCAACGTTTGCTCGCGATGCACGCCGAACATGTTGCCGAACTTCGCATCGAACTTGTCCCCAATGCCGCAGTCGATGAGAATTTTTTCTTGCTCACGAATGATAAGCAGCGCGTTCATGCCCATGAGAATGCGATTCTTCTCGTCGGGCACGTCCATGCGTTCCCACAACACGCGCGGCACCACGCCAAACATCGCGCCGCCATCAAGACGAAAGAGGCCGTCGGAGAGGAGGTGGATTTCGAGATTGCCGAGGTTCATATTGATGGAGTCACTCTTTATTTCCAAACCAATGAACGAGTGTTGACTTCAACTCGACAAAGCTGTGATCGCGACAAGCTTGAAACGGAACGGCTGCGGCCAAATTCGCATAGATGGCCGAGGAGCGAGGCCGTCGAGCTTTTCGAAGAGCATCTTCCATTGCCTTTTTCGGATCACTCGGCTTGTTATTTACATCGCGAGTGAATCTCGCGAGAACTTGATGCAGTTGATCATCCGTTAATCCCAACGCTTGAGCCACGAAAGAAGAGCCGGCCCACACCCAAACCTCGAGTTCTGGATCAATGACAATAACATGATTTCGCTGCTGCCATCCAGACTTATTGAGCCTTTGCGTGACGATCTGTTGAATCTCAGCAGTTGCCTTATGCGAGCCGCATCCTTCGCGATCAAACAAAACGAGCGCGAAACGATATTGACGCTGCAAGGGTCGTAGAAACTCGTGGCTTTTGCTGAAGACGCCAGGATCGCGCTCGGGATGAACATAGCTATCGAAAGTGAGTTCGTTGATGCCCAAGTCCCGCTCGCGCAGCAAAATTTTTTTGAGAGCGGCTTCCATTTGTCCATCAGCCACCAGCGCTACCAAGTCCTTCATCCTAAGACTCCTGAAGCAAATAAGACGCTGAGATTGACTTCGCCGCGCCAGTCTTGCAGCTTCGGATGTTGGTTGCCGCGCACAATGCTGGTTGCTCCGGAAGGCGCTTTGCCAAAGCAAAGGATTTGATCAAGATTCGCCAAACCCAAAAAAATGGGAGAATGGCTGGCGACGAGAACTTGATTGTCATATACCGATGAAAGGGATTGATAAACGGCTTCTACCGCGCGGGGGTGCAAGCCGTTTTCCGGTTCTTCAATCAAATAAATTTCTCCTTCAGAAGGCAAATACGCGATCAATGTTAACGCCAACAAACGCAAAGTTCCATCAGAGACCAACCAAGAAGGAACGCGAGCACTCGTACCATAGAGTATTTCAAGATAGAGATGTCGGTCTTCATCTCTCTCCTTAACGATGATACTCTTTATATCGGGAAGCGCGGTTTGCACATGTTCGAGCCAACGTGCGAAGCGGTCGGGAGCCTTTTCCAACTCACGAACAGCAAGGGGCAGGTTCGAGCCATCCGGCAGAAAATGCTTCGGCGCCAATGGCGAACACGGTTGGCGCATGGCAAAACTGTTTAAAGCGAGCACTTGCACGCCTTCCATTAAAAGCCGTTTGGCCCATACAGACACGGGAAATTTTTCCTCGTCTTCAGGAAGGTTTGCCAGCGAAGATTTCCGAGGGCCGAGCCGAAAGAGGTTATTCCATTCGCCTGTTTCCGCCTTGAACCAATCATTGCCGGAATCGCTTATTTTGTTGACGACCTTACGCCATCCTTGCGGTGCATGTTTGCGTGAGCCGATCAAAAGCGATTCCTTGATCGGCGGCTCGTTGGGAAACATGTCGATTTGATTGAGGACGTTGTTTTCATCATCGGCAATCTTGGCGGCTTCGCTTTTTAACCAAAATGTTTCATGCAACAAAGAGGCTTCGTTTTGCTTTGAATACCCGATTTGGATTTCATAGCGGCAAAATTTAAATTCACCGTTCTTTTTGCCTAGATGAAAGCGTTCAGGAATAATAAACTCGAACGCCAACTCGAACGATTTGCCTGCGCCGTTCCAAGTTATCTCTTCAATGGAACGGGCTCGACGCCGGATGCCGTCTTCGGGGCCATGTTTGAGAAGCTCGCCGGCAAATGCCAGTGTGTCTAAAAAGGTGCTTTTACCCGTTGCATTCGGTCCAATCAAGATATTGAAAGGAGAAACAGCTTGGCTGAGGCAACGCAGTGAGCGATAATGGAGAGCTTCGACTAGGCAAATCATATTATACCACACGGAAGAATTGAGAGACGTTTTTCCAACATGGGTTTCGCCGCAAGCTTTTATTTCCTTCGGGACATACAAGCAATCGGATAGTGTTCATGGCGATGAAGCAAGTATGCGTCATCAAGCCTTTCCAGGTTGGTTCATTAGATATCTTTCAACACTTCTCTCGAAATCACCATTCTCTGCACTTCGCTCGTGCCCTCGCCGATCTCAGTGAGCTTCGTGTCGCGCCAATAGCGCTCGACGGGATAATCCATAATATAGCCGTAACCGCCGAAAGTTTGAATGGCTTTGTTGCACGCGCGCATCGCGGCTTCGCTCGCGAAGAGTTTGGCCATTGCGGCTTCTTTCACGAACGGCTTGCCTGCGTCTTTCAATTGCGCGGCGTGATGCACCATCAAACGCGCGGCGTGCAGTTCCGTTGCCATATCCGCGATATACCAACGTATCGCTTGAAACTCGCTAATGGCTTGGCCGAAAGCTTTGCGCTCTTTCGAATAAGCTGTCGCTTTGTCCATCGCAGCCTGGCCGAGACCGACGGCCATCGCGCCGATGCCGATGCGGCCGCCGTCGAGGATTTGCATCGCATATTTGAATGCCTCGTTCTCTTCACCCAGTAGATTCGCCGCGGGCACGCGACAATCTTCAAATGTAATTTGACGCGTGTCGCTCGCACGCAAGCCGAGCTTGTTCTCTTTTTTGCCGATGACCACACCGGGATATTCGCGCTCGACAATAAACGCGCTGATGCCTTTCGTCTTCGCTTCAGGATTGGTCTTCGCGAACACGACATACGTTCCGGCATAGCCGCCGTTGGTGACATACATTTTGTTGCCGTTGAGAATGTACTCGTTACCTTTGCGCACTGCTTGCGTGGTGAGCGCGCCCGCATCGGAACCGCTGTGCGACTCAGTCAAACAGAACGAGCCGAACTTCTCCCCGTTCAACAACGGCGGCAGATATTTTTTCTTCTGCGCTTCATTGCCGAACATGAGTATCGGCATCGAACAAAGCGAACAATGCGCCGCAACCGAAAGCGTGGTCGAGCCGCACGCCTTCGCGATTTCTTCCATCATCAAAGCAAAAGACAGCGTATCGAGATCGCTGCCGCCATATGCCGAAGGAAACGGAATGCCGAGAAATCCCAGCTCGCCCATTTTGCGCAGCGTCTCCGCGGGAAATTCCATCGTGACATCAATCTCCGCGGCTTTCGGCTCGATTTCTTTTTGCGCAAACTCGCGCACGGTGTCGCGCAGCATGATTTGTTCGTCGGATAGGTTCAGCATGCTTATTCTTTCGGTTTTAAGATGGGGTGAGAAGTTTCAACTCAAACGCGCACAAGAAAATTTTCCAACACAAAAATTTTTCGCAACCGAAACGGCAACGGGCTTTCGACTAGGGCAATCGCTTTCAAATTTTCCAAACCGGAGACGAACCACGGATGTCGGCAAGGCGGTGCCGCCCAAACCCAATCAGGAATTTTTAAGTCGGATTCGTTGCACAAGTAATGCACCGTCGCTGCCAACAAAGCATCCATCTTTTCATTGTCAAAGTTGATCGCTTCCACGATTGCGCTCGGATCTTTGAAGTAACGAAAATCATCGACAAAATCCATCAGCGCAATCGCCCAATTGGTGGGATCGGCGACGATGCGTTGTTTGGTTTCAAACAGACTCGTCATTGCTCAAACAGCTCTTCGATAAAAAATTGTGTTGCCGGTTTGATTTGTTGCCGAGGATAATACTTTTCAAGAATGGCAAAAACCTCCTGCGGTGTTTGTAACCGCAGCAAGCCGATCAAGAATCTCACGTCCTGTTGGTCTGTTCCTTCAACGCGCGCCGCTAAAGTCTTCATCGCGAGCAAATAATCCGGCTCGGGCACATAAACTTTGAGATGAGACAACTCCCACAACACCCGCTGAGGATGCGGCACAACAAAACCTTTCACCGCGTCGTTGAGCCAGTCTTCGCGTAAACGTTGTTGTTCTCCAACGCGCTTGATCGCTTCGCGCATTTGCTGCGTCGGTTTGAAAACGGCGTCAACGTCTTTCGTGCTCGGTCGGGCATCAAACACCAAACACATCACAGCCCCGCCGTAAAGGCAAACTTCGCCTTTCACGTGCAATGCGCCTAACTCGTCGTTCAATGCTTGGAGGCAGGTTTGTATTTGCTCTTTCGTCATCGTTTGCGATAACTTTTATTCGCCTTTAAAATGCGGCGCGCGTTTTTCATTAAACGCCTGCAATGCTTCGCGCCGATCCGCGGTCGGAATGATGCGTTTATAACATTCAAATTCGATTTCCAAGCCGCTCGTTAGCGACATTTCAAGTCCGCGTTGCATGGCTTCTTTGGCATATTGCACGGCGAGCGGACCATTCGCGGCGATCAATTTCGCGCAATACAAAGTTGCGTCATTCACTTCGGCATCGGGCACCACACGATTGGCAATGCCGTGCGCGAGACATTCCTGCGCTTCGAAAATTTTTGCCGTGGCAATCCATTCCATCGCGCGCGCATAGCCAATTAATCGCGTCAATCGTTGCGTGCCACCCGCGCCGGGCAAAATCGCGAGTGCGGTTTCGCGCAAGCCCAGCTTCGCGCTTTCGCCGAGCACGCGCATGTCCGCGGCGAGCGCCAACTCCATTCCGCCGCCGAGCGCCGAGCCTTGAATCGCGGCAAGCGTCGGCACTTTGATCTCGGCGATGGCTTGTACGGCGTTGCGAATGCCTTGCACGACATGCACGACTTGATCTTCGGGCACTTCTTTGCGCTCTTTCAAATCCGCGCCTGCGCAGAAGTGCGAGCCTTCGGCATTGAGAATCAACACGCGCAACTCTTTTCTCGCCACATCACGGTTCGCTAAATTTGCCGCCGCAAAAATTTCACTCACGAGTTGGCGACCCAGCGCATTCACCGGCGGACGATTGAGCGTCAGCTTGCCGATGTAATTCTCAACGCTGTATTTGATGAATTGAAACCCAGCCAATGCTGCTCCTTCCGTGGAGTTTTAGTTGATGAGGATCGTTAATCGTGGATAGTGGATCGTAGATGGTTGATCGTGGCGTGGTGTCGTCCCTTCATCAGATGTCATTCTGGAAGAACCTTCCCTCGCACTGGGCATAGACTTTTGATTCGAGCACGAGGGAAGATTCCTCCAGAATGACAAGGAATGGGGCGGCACATTCCAGCCATCTACGATCCACAATCAACCATCCACGATCTGCTATCCACGATCCTCAAAACCCTCCGGCGCTTCAATCTCCATTTGCAACAAGCCTAGCCCGTGCGTCTTGCCTTGCGCGTCGGATTTCAAACTCTCCGAGCCGCCGCCGCCGAGCGAATCGTGCAAAATAAAATTGAGCGCAAAAATATTTTCCACTTCGTAGCGTTCAACTTCACCGCGACAGATCTTGCCGAAGTGCGCTTTCACCCGCGCGGGCGTGAGTTCTTTCTTGAGCAACTCATAACCCGCGCGATGGTACGCCACGATGCCGACATTACTAGCATCGCCTTTATCGCCACTGCGCGCGTAAGCGAGTTCCGAGAGCATGATTCGTCTCATTGTAGACCTTTTGCATTGTTTGATCAACCCTCTTCGACAATGTCATTCAGAAGGAATCCTTTTAAGCACTGGCAGGAACCCTGATGCGGAAAAAGATTCTTTCTGAATGACAGGTGAGGAGACACAAATTTCAACTGACTCTCACTTGAAGCAGTAAGTTGGGCAAGGTTCAGTCTTGAGCTATTGATCTCATCGCTTGCCTTCAAGTATGCGCATGACCTCGCTTCGGCTCATCGATTTTGTCTTCTCTCCCATCTTGATGGCAGCAGCCAAAGCTGCGTCCTCCAATTCATCTTCTGCAATCGCACAATCGTATCCGTTTTGCACATTAAGCCAAAAGCGTTTTGACAAACCGAAATACCGCGCCAATCGAGCTGCAATCTTCGAATCAATGGAACGCTTGCCATGAACAATCTCATTGATGACGACATACGGCACATCAATCTCCTGCGCGAGCCGGTGTTGCGTGAGGCGCATCGGCTGGAGAAATTCTTTCAACAGAATTTCTCCAGGAATGATCCGCGGCAGCTTTCTCATCTTCATTTCTTTTCCAACGAATGCAACGAATCCAATCCCTCCGGCAGCGGCAACACCCAGCGCACGGGCTGCACCGTGCCGTCGCGGCGCACGATGCGCTCCACGTGCTTATGCTTCAATACCGAATGCTCGATCCACACGTCGTCTTCGATGATCACGCCGAAAATATAACTCGTGCCCTTGATGAGCACATTGTTGCCGATGCGCGTCGGATACTCGTCGCTCCCGGTCATGTTCACGCCCGATTCGATTTGGCAGTTCTCGCCAATCGTAAGATTGCCTTTCACGAAATCGCCCGGCAAGATTTGCGAATTGCGTCCGATAGTCAACGTTTGATGCGGATACGTGCTGAGTTGCACGTTCTCATGAATCACAACGTTTTCGCCGAGCACGATGTTGCCTTCGAGTGTCGCACGGCTTTTAATCACCACGCCTTTGCTCAAATGCACATTCGGCCCGATATGCACGCCCTTGCCAATCGCAATATCAAGCGGCGCATGCGCGATGTCTAGCCCGATGATTTGATCGATCACTTCATCGGCGATAAAGAAATCATCTTGATCGTCGATCATGATAATATCTTTCAACCGCTCGTAGGCCCGCTCGCGCGCAATGGCTTCCATCTCTTTGAGCACGCTCTTGTTGTTGAAGCCGAGCACCGTCGCATAATCCTTCGTGCGCGAAGCGAGCACCGCGAGGCCATTGTTGTTGAAGATCGCGATGAGGTCCGTGACATACAACTCGCCTTGCGCGTTATTCGTCTGCAACGTCTCGATATACTTTGCGAGCGGCGAACAACTGAACGCATACACGCCGGTGTTGAACTCACGCGTGTTCAACAGCTCTTCTTTCGAAAATTCATACTCGCGCTTATTGAACGAGATGCGATACGGCTTGTTCGCCTCGAGCGCGAGCAGATCGCGATGCTCGATGATCTCGATCACCTTGCCGTGGTCTGCGCCCGAAGATTTACCGCTCGCGTCTTTCTCCGGCACGCGCACGATGCGGCCGTAATAGTTCTCTTCGGGATTGCCTTGATAATCCGCGGTGAGCACCATCATGTCGCAGGCCAGCATTTCAAAATCGCGGCGCAGATCGCGAATCGCGCGGCTGTTCAGCAAACCCATGTCGCCCGGAAAAACATAGACCGCGCCGGAGTAATGATGTTGCAGCAAATCGCGCAAGCCCACGCGCACCGCATCGCCCGTGCCTTTTTGCTGCTCTTGAAACACAAACGCGCGCCGCGGCGCCTTGCCCACCGCGCTCGCAACGTCGAGCGCTTTGATGCCCACCACGAGCACTTGGTTCGTGGTCTCCAAACCTTCGCGCGCCGCATTCGCCACGCGCGTCACGGTCGGCACGCCCCAAATCATATGCAGCATCTTCGACTTTTCAGATTTGATGCGCTTGCCATGACCCGCAGCGAGAATCATCGCCACGTTCGGGCTGGAATAGTCAAGCGTTGCGGAAAGCTCATTGAGCTTCGCATGAATTGCTGGAATTTGATCCTTCATCACAGATGTTCCTTCTTCGAGTTGTGTGTCCGGTAGTGATGTTATAAAAAATTGTTTGTGTGGTTTACGCGTAGGTGAATTCCTCCGTCGCATGCTTCAACGTCATTCAAACGCATTTCGAGTTCATCAGAGTCACGCGCGACCCAACACTTCGTTCGTGCTCGCACTCAATCGCATTACGCGACCTGGCCTTTTCTTTTGTTTTGTCGCTGCTCGTGTTAGTGTTCTTCTTCGCTTGTTTACCGAGGTGGTCTCTTCGGGCGTGCTGACTTAAAAGCGATTGTCCGCATCTAAATTTTTCAAGCGCTCTTAACACCCGCGCTCATGTAATGAAACCGCGTAGAGCGAGTGCAAACCTTACAAAAATTTTCGAGTTTAGTAAAGTTTTGTTCCGACCTGTCCGCTTAAGCGAAGTGCGCTCTAAAATTGTATCACCTCCACCTTCGCCGCAATCTTCTCTTTCCTCACCAACGCCGGCCAATAGCTCATGATCTCTGTGGCTTTGGGTCTGCCGCCGGCGAAGCCGGTGACTCCTGGCGGGCCGCTGGTCACGAGTGGAACGATCTCCATGCCGAAGCGGTCGAGCTTCTTTCGATCATGACCTTTCACGCCGATGCGCAGCACCACTTCGGGCGGATCGATTTCCGGCACGATGCCTTTGTGACAAACACCCGCGCCGAGAAATTCCACCGTGCGCTCGTCTTCACTAAACGTCACGCCGTCGAATGCGAGTCGCTGCCAAATAATATCCGCGCAGAGTTTCGCTTTCTCCAACGCATGCGGACCGGAGATCACAAGCTGCCCGATATTTTTATAACCGTTCTCATAACTGATGCTCACTTTCAAAAACTCCGTGGGCGTGCGGCCTTTGATGCCGAACACGCGCACGCGATCTTTGCCTGCCGGCTCAAGTTGAATCGTGGTGAAATCCGCAATCACATCGGGCGTGAGATAATTTTTCGGATCGCCCATTTCATACACAAGCTGCGAGGCCACGGTCTCAATCGAAACCTTGCCGCCGGTGCCTTCGTGTTTGGTGATGAAAAACTCGCCGCTCGGATATGCTTCGATGATGGGATAGCCGATGCGCGCGAAATCATCGATCTCGCGCCAGTTCGTGTAATTCGCGCCCGTGCATTGCGCGCCGCATTCGACGATGTGGCCCGCAATCGTGCCTGCAGCGAGTTTGTCGAACTCATGCAGCTTCCAACCAAACTCGTGAATCATCGGCCCGAGCACGAGTGAGGGATCGGTCACGCGGCCGCAAATTACAATGTCCGCGCCGCGATCGAGCGCTTCCGCAATCGGAAACGCGCCGAGATACGCATTGGCCGAAGCAATCGTGCGATTGATCTCCGCGAGTGTGCGGCCATCATCGAGATTTTTAAACGACTCACCCTGTGCTTGCAACTCGGGCAAGCGTGCTAGAATGTCATCGCCCGCCACGGTCGCGACTTTGAGGTTGCTCAAGCCGAAGCGTTTGATCACTTCGCCCGTCGCGCGCGCGCACGCCGCAGAGTTGACGCCACCTGCGCTGGCGATGATTTTAATTTTTTTCTCATAACACTCGGGCAAAATACGTTCGAGCATTTGAATGAAGTCGGTCGCATAGCCCGCTTCGGGATTGCGCTTGTAGAGCTTTTGCATAATGCTCATCGTCACCTCGGCGAGGTAATCGAGCGTGAGATAATGCAGCGGCCCTTCGCGCACAAGCCGCACCGGCCCGAGTATCGAATCGCCCCAAAAGCCCTGGCCGTTGGCAATGAGGAGAGGAGAGGTTGCGTTCATGTCAGTTCGTTGTGATCTGTTTGTTACGAGTTAAAGCGAGAATTTCGCGTCATTAGAAAGGCAGAATACGAATTCTAAATTTGGTCTCATCCAGCGTAATCAAAGCGCCGCGTTCAAGTTCAGCTTCATACTGACGCAAGACTGGCATCAAAAGATTTTCTAAATGTTCCGGCATTGTGTTCTGCGTGCGAATTTGAATGACGCTCGGGCCGACAGTTTTGGTCAAGGCTAACAACGTGCCGAAATCAAGATCGTGAGTGAAGACAACATATCCGTGTATTCGCGCCCATTCCATAATAACAGAATCGACTGCACGAGAATCGCCGATGGTTGCCCAATGCAGAGCTTCCCAGCCGTGACGCTCGAATACACTCACCCAATCGGGCGAGAGATTCATGTCAATGAGCAGTTTCATGCGGCGAGCAACGGCAACTCGACCTCTTCAACTCGCCAAGCGGCGTAGGCCAAGGCTTCGCGAATGTCGTCTGCTTCTAAATAGGGATACGCCTTCAGTATTTCGGCGGTGGTGTATCCCGTTGCCACCAGCCCAACGATCATTCCCACCGTGACGCGCATGCCGCGAATGCAGGGCTTGCCGCCCATCACGTTTGGGTTGAGAGTTATTCGCTTGAGATTGCGCATGCTAATGCTCCGTTTTTTA
Source organism: bacterium (assembly GCA_041918175.1). Classification (GTDB taxonomy): domain Bacteria; phylum Zhuqueibacterota; class Zhuqueibacteria; order Zhuqueibacterales; family Zhuqueibacteraceae; genus JABWAN01. The sequence goes on along the minus strand of JAYRWE010000007.1, from coordinate 114,451 downwards.
CGACGCACATCACTTCATCCCCAAAGTCGAGCGTGAGATAATGCAGCGGCCCTTCGCGCACGAGCCGCACCGGCCCGAGAATCGAATCGCCCCAAAAGCCCTGGCCGTTGGCAATGAGGAGTGGAGAGTTTGCGTTCATATTAGTTCGTCGAGTTCTCAAAAGCCCACGAATGTGGAATTATCGCGCTATTTCAATTTTAGAACCTGGTACAGTCACGAATCCTCTTCCGCCAGCTTCACTTCGAAAGCCTGCTCGGACTTTGTCGCAATTAGATAATCGTGTTTGCGTTTCTAAAAACAAGTTTGTGATTCCGGATCGCCACCAGAACCGCGATTTCAAAAGTTCAACTGGCGTTTTTTTACAACTCAAGGCGAGGCAATCGAGCTACATCCGCAGCACGCCCGTTCTAAACTCCCCCAGCTCCGCGTTGTGCGCCGCCATTTCCAGACCCGTGATCAGCGTGTTCCTCGTTTCGCGTGGGTCGAGAATGCCGTCGACCATCATCCGCGCGGAAATGAAATAGGGCGAGGCCTCTGCATTATACTTGTCAACGAGCTTCTTGCGAAACTCCGCGCGCTCTTTTTCGGCAAGCTCTTTTTTGGTGAGCAACACCGTATCCGCCGCGATTCCGCCATCCATGACTGCCAATTTAGCCGTCGGCCACGCAAAAATCAAGCGTGGGTCATAAGCCTTGCCGCACATCGCGTAATTGCCCGCACCAAAACTGTTGCGCACCACAACTGTAAATTTCGGCACGATGGAATTGGCCTGCACATTCACAAACTGCGCGCCGTCTTGAATAATGCCGCCGCTCTCGGCTTGCTTGCCGACCATGAAACCCGTGACATCGTGCATGAACAAAAGCGGAATGCGACGCTCGTTGCACAGCATAATGAAGTGCGAAGCTTTGTTCGCGGAATCGGAATAGATCACGTTGCCCATTTGCACTTGCGGCGGCTGCGGCCGGCCCAAATGATCCGGCGGCATCTCGCGTTTCACCGCGAGACCTTGATTCGCCACAATGCCGACGGAGTAGCCGCCCATGCGCGCAAACGCCGTGACGATCGTTTTGCCATACTGCGGTTTGTACTCTTCGAAGCGGCTACCATCGACGAGGCGCGCAATGATCTCGCGCATGTCATAGGTGCCCGAGTTGTTGTCGGGCAAAATGCCGAGCAGCTCTTCCGGATCGTACTTCGGCGCTTCGTTTGTTGTGCGCTGAAAAAGAGTCGGCTGCGGTTGATTGAGCAGCGCCATTTGCTCGCGGATAAATTCGAACGCCTGCTCTTCTTTATCAAAACGATAATCGGCCACGCCGGAGATCGCGTTGTGCATAGTCGCCCCGCCGAGCGTTTCCGAATCGACTTCCTGTCCGACCGCAGCCTTCACCAAAAACGGGCCGGCGAGATACATGCTCGAATGCTCGGTGATCATCGCCAGCTCGCTCGACATGCCGGGCAAATACGCGCCGCCCGCCACGCAAAAACCGAACACGACAGAAATTTGCGGAATGCCCATCGCCGCCATCTTCGCGTTGTTGCGGAAGATGCGACCAAAGTGCTCGCGGTCGGGAAAAATTTCCGCCTGCCGTTCGAGATTCACGCCCGCGGAATCGACCATGTAGATGATGGGCAAGCGATTCTCCATCGCAATCTCTTGCGCGCGCAGATTTTTTTTGCAAGTGATCTCCACCCACGCGCCGCTCTTCACGAGCGGATCGTTCGCGACGATGACGGCGAGCTTTCCGCTCACGCGACCGATTTGCACAATCGTGCCTGCGGAAGGATAGCCGCCGGGAATGTCTTGATACATGTCCCACGCGGCAAACAAGCCGATTTCGAGCGGCTTGCAATCGGGATCGAGCACACGGCGAATCTTTTCGCGCGCGGGATATTTGCCGCGCTTTTGCAATTTCTCAACTGCGGCAGGCGAGGCTTCGCGCACTTGTTTCGCACGGAGGTTGAGTTCGGTTAAAAGTTGGAGGCTATGCGTGTGGCGTTTGCGAAATTCTTCGGATTTGGTTTGAAGCTGGGAGGGGAAGAGGTTCATTCAGGCTCCGGTTTGTCTGCGATGGTGCCCTCTTTTTAATCCTGTCATTCAGCAGGAATCTTTTTCTGCACTGGAGAGAAAGCCGGTTTTGAGATTGGCGCCGAGTGCTTGGGAAGGTTCTTACAGAATGACATGGTGAGGAAGGCGTTATCAAACGAAGAAGGAAATGATTACATGAAGCTAAGAAAGTTTTTTTCTCCCGCGAAACTTGAACTCCCACGAAAAACACATTGCGCAGGCGAGAGTTTTGTTTCGTGAGCTTCGATACTTTTATGATGATGCCATACTTAATCAAACCGGCTTTGAGCAGCGTCAAATGCCGGTTCTTCGACGATTACTTTGAAAAAGTCTTCGGCTCGCTCGGGATGCTTCAAGCGCACACTGGGTATACGATAGATTTTTTGGGGCGCAAGCGGAGGAAGGTCGATGACGATCTCGCTTTGATTCAGCAACTCGAAATTCTTGACGCGGCGCATCGGTTTCTTATTCATACCAGTTCGACCGTTTCCGTGAACTCCTGCGGATGAAAAAGTAGGTATTCGCGCGCTTCGAGATTCATGCGATCGATTTCGGCGAGGTAGCCGGAAGCAGCGAGCCGATAGTTCTCCGGGTTCGTTTCCTTGCGGCGTAGTTCAGCAAGCTGCCCTTGAAAGCGCGCGATACGCTCCAGGGTTACTTGCAATTCTTGATCATTCTTTATCATTGTATCACCTCGACTATTCCTCGTTTGTTACCGTAAACCGCGCGACCATTTTGGTATCAACAGCAATCTTGAAAATCCGTTCAAGGCGTTGAGCAACTTGTTGACGTTTTGGTGTACCAGTCGCAAAGCGCTGCATCACTCCTATTAATGTTGCTTTGTGAACAGCGAGAGGAAGATCGCCGTTAGCGTTAAAATTTGGAAAGCTCATAACGCCTCAGCGAATATCCTTCACGCGCAACTGAATCGTCGTTCTTCCTTGCCACGTGTTTTCTTCCACCAAATAAGCCAAGTCCACGTTATCGCCGCCGTTGACGAGACGCGGGCGCAAGTCGCCGAGGTTGAAGCCGATGCAATCGAGGCGGCGCTCGTCTTGCGTGACATTGAAGCGCAAATGATTGTTGCCGACGATTTGCGGATTGCCGACGACGCGCAACCCGCGCGAGACAAACGCAGGCCGCATGTTCTGCGGGCCATACGGCGCGAGCGCGTTCAGAAATTTCATGAAACGTTGATCAATTTCATTGAGCCGAATCTCGCCGTCGAGCAGCAAACGTGGCGTGAGCAATTCCGGCGTGAGCATGCGACCGGCCACGGTTTGCAATTGCGCACGCAATGCGGCGATGTTTTCGGTTTTGAGACTCATGCCCGCGGCGTATTTGTGGCCGCCGAAGGCCGCCAAATGCTGCTCGCATTCTTGCAGCGCTTTATAAAGATCAAAACCCGGAATGCTGCGCGCCGAACCTTTGCCCATGCCGTTTTGCGTGGAAATCATGATCGTGGGGCGATAAAATTTTTCCACGACGCGCGAAGCCACGATGCCAATCACGCCCGTGTGCCAAGCCTCTTTTTCCAAAACAAAAATGCGGTCGCGACTCGGATCGCACTCAGTCTCGATCATCTGCAAAGCTTCGCGATAGGTTTCATCGTCCACGCTGCGGCGCTCGCGGTTTTCCGTTTCGAGCACGCGCGCAATTTCCATGGCCTGCGTCGCGTCATTCGTGGTTAATAACGTCACGGCGCGATTCGCGTCGCCCATGCGGCCCACGGCGTTGATGCGCGGCGCGAGAATGAAAACGATATTGCCGGTGTTGATGGTGCCGAGCGCCAAGCCGCACACTTGCAAGAGCGCGCGCAAACCCACGCTGTCGGTTTGATTGATGCGCTCCAAACCGGCTTTGACGAACACGCGATTCTCATCCACGAGCGGCACAATGTCCGCGGTGCTGCCCACCGCGACCAAATCGAGATGGCGATAAAGCTCTTCGAGATTGCCCTCAACATGAAGAAAGAGCGCGTGCATCAATTTGAACGCGACGCCCACGCCCGCAAGCTCTTTGAAAGGATAGGGACAATCGCTGCGTTTGGGATTGAGCAATGCGACCGCGCGCGGAAGTTGCGCTCCGGGTTGATGATGATCGCACACGATGAAGTCGATGCCGTGCTCGCGCGCGTACGCGATCTCATCGTTGGCTGAGACCCCGCAATCCACGGAGACGATGAGCGTGGCGCCTTGGGCTTTGGCGAGATCGATGCCGCGGCGCGTGATGCCATAGCCGTCGCGCAAACGATCGGGAATATGATGCGGCACATCGAAGCCGAGATGGCGAAACGCGAGTTTGAGCAGAGCCGTGCCGGTGATGCCGTCCACGTCGTAGTCGCCGTAGATCAACATTTTTTCTTTGCGCTGCAGCGCGAGATTCAAGCGCTTGACCGCGGCTTTCATATCGGCCATGAGAAACGGATCGTGCAGCCGTTCCAATTCAGTGCGAAAGAACGCGAGCGCGGCGTGTTTGGAATCAATGCCGCGATTAAGCATGACGCGCGCAATGATGGGAGGCACATTGGCTTCGTGCGCCAAATGCTGCACCGCGGTTGGCGGCGCCGTTTCGATAAATTGCCAATGAAGATTCATGCGCGAGAGGACTCAATTAAAGAATGCATTTGATGAAACTACGCCGCAACTGTATAGAGTTCTGGCGCAATTTGGAGTTTAGCCTCGGGCAACGAATGCACGAAGTCGGGGCAAAAGTCTGCGCCATTGGGCCAATAGATCGCGCCAGAAATGGAATCAACTTTGACTTGTTCGAAGTAGCGTTGATCATGCAACGGTGCGAAAATCGGCCCGCTTAAATACGGCCTTGCGTTAAAAATTTTGGCTTCACCGTTTTTGAAAGTGACGTGGAGATGAAAGTCGTCCAACGGCATAACTTGTTTAATGTAGTGCAGCATGCTCACTCCAATGGTTCAATTTTCGTCAATGTTTCTTTCTTGCGTGCCAACTCCCAATTGTGCAAGAGTTCGTCTCGATGAAATTCTGCCCACTCTTTTACCAAGCGCAATGTCCGTTTTGAAAGCTTTCCTTCCATCACTTCAAGTGTATGAATGTTGATGGTTGCTCCATCCTCGCCATAGTAAACATGAAAGTGCGGTGTCGGATGGTCGTTGTGGAACATGTAAACTGAGATACCGAAAAAATAGGAGAGGCGCGGCATTTTCATTCCCCTGGTTGACCACTTCGATTCCAAACTTTTGACGCAGAAGCATAACGATTCCCGCTTCGAATTTCAAGCAAAAGTTCGGGATTGCTATTCAGAAATGAAGTCTTATATTGCTGCGCGTTTGAAAAAAATCACTTCTTTCATCAAAAAAGTTTGCGACATGAAAAAGCTCCGAGTCTGTGTGATTTTCGGCGGGCGCTCCGGCGAACATGAGGTTTCGCTCGTTTCGGCAAATTCGGTGATGAATGCGCTCGATCAAAATAAATACGAAGTCGTGGCCGTGGGCATCACCAAAACCGGGCGATGGATTGGCGGAACGCAGGCTATGCGCTTGCTCAAAAGCGGCGAAGACACGACGCGCTCGGCTTCTATTATCTCGCCCGATCCAAACGAGCAAAGGCTTGTCGCGCAAGTAACGCCGGCAAACGACCTCACAGCGAAAGATTTGCATGAAGAAAAAATTGATGTGGTGATTCCGGTGTTGCACGGCCCATTCGGCGAGGATGGCACGGTGCAGGGCTTGTTGGAGTTGGCGAACTTGCCGTATGTGGGCAGCGGCGTGTTAGGCTCCGCGGTGTGCATGGATAAAGTCGTGCAAAAGGCGCTGTGCCGCCAAGCCGGTATTCCGGTGGTGGATTATCTTTGGCTGCGCTATCCCGATTGGCAAACGCCGCAGCAAGATTTTTTGCCGCAAAGTTTGCATCCGCAACAATTGCACGGCATGCCGCAACAACAGATGTTGGAAGCGATTGAAGACACGTTGGGACTGCCAGCGTTTGTCAAGCCGGCGAACATGGGCTCGAGCGTGGGCATTTCGAAGGCGCACGATCGGAAGGAGTTGATTGCGGCGATTGAAGACGCGGCGCAGTATGATCAGAAAATTATTATCGAAGCCGCGGTTTCGCGGCCGCGCGAGATTGAGGTGAGCGTGCTCGGCAATTTTCGCCCGCGCGCTTCGGTGTGCGGCGAGGTCGTGCCTTCGAATGAGTTTTATGATTACAACGCCAAGTATGTGGACGGCGCTTCGGCGTTATACCTTCCCGCAAATTTGCCGGACGCGGTGGCGGAAAAAATTCGCGAGACCGCGCTGCTCGGATTTATGGCGTGCGAATGTGAAGGCTTGGCGCGCGTGGATTTTCTCGTGGAGCGCGAGGCGCATGAGTTTTATCTCAACGAGATCAACACGATTCCGGGCTTCACGCAAATCAGCATGTATCCGAAATTATGGGAGGCGAGCGGTTTGAGCTACGCGGCGTTGTTGGATGAGTTGATTCGGCTGGCAATGGAGAGGCATCAACGGCGGAGCAGGTTAAGCACGTCGTATCAGCCGAAGCAGGCGTGGTATAAATAGCAGCGCGAGGTCACGCGCGGCGTGTCTTTTTGAGCTTCATCCGGAGTTGCGTGAGTTTGTAGAAGTAAGTGGCGGAGGCATGCACCAATCCGATCAATCCGCCCACGATGCCATATTCCACCACCGTCACGAAGATTGCCGCATTGCTCGCGCCGTCATTATGCGTGCCGAATAATCCCCACACCGCTCCAATCAAAGCCCACCAACCGATAAATGGCCAAATAAATTCTCCATACGCCTCAATTTTGGGAGCGTGCGCTGCTTTCTCCACTGTCGTGCGTACTGCTGTCGTGGCGCCGTTCGCGGCGGTCTCTTCTTCGTGCTTCTGCAGCATGGTGCGACAAGTTTCCACACCGACGCGCGCGGATTCGCTCGTGGGGTCAAGCTCGAGCACTTTTTCATACCACCGCTGCGCTTCTTGATAATCGCGTTCATCCCAATAGCGTTGCGCTTGCGTGAAGGCATGTTTGATTTGCGTTTCGCCGTCGCCGTTGCGCTGCAAAACTTCTTCGAGCTTGCGCAGGCCGTTGCGCGCCCGACGATTATTGGCGTCGAGTGTTAAGATTTCAAGCAAAAGTTTACGCGCAAGTTCCAGCTTGTCAGCATGAATTTGCTGCTGTGCTTCTCGCAGCAATTGCTGCACGCGTTCGGGCGTAGAGATGCCCGCGGCTTTCACACGTGGTTGTGGCGCTTCGCCGAAGAGCGTAGCTTGGCTCGGCACGCCCCCGATCATCTGCGGGGTTTGTGCGCTGCCGCGCAAATCTGCCTGGCGCGATACTTCTGCGGCCAAGTATTGTTGCAACGCTTCCCATGTCAATTCCGGGCCATAGTTCGCAAGCAACGTTGCGCGCAGGCGTTGCAGCAGAATACGCGTAAACAACCCCAACTCCGCCTCGTCGTCTTCGCGCGCATTTTCACTCGGGCCGGCAGCAACGAGCGCAAGACGACGCGCATCATTCAACAAGAGTGGAGCGAAAGAATATTCTGTCGCGCGCGCCCGTGCAGCAACGGACAATGCGCGGCCTCGCCCGGCAGCATGAAAACCGCAATCTAAAATCAACACCATCCGCTGCGCCGCCACCAAACCAAACCACTCCTCCAATTGCTCAAAGGTGATACTGCTTTGCGCGAGATCTTCCAGCGCAGTATCGTGCGCAACGAGAAGGTGCTTGGCCTCGCGCCCTTCCGCGAACGTTGCGCCATACCCGGCGAAATAAATCCAAACCTGATCGGTCTCTTGAACTTTGGCGCCGAGCCAATAAACAAACTGCGAGCGAATATCGCCGAGTGTGGCTTCTTCGTCGAGTAAAATATGGACATTTTCGCGTTGAAACTTGCCGAGGTCGGGATGGAGAAGAAAATCACGCAGCGCGCGCGCGTCATTCTTCGCATAGCGCAAACTCGGAATCGCGCGGTCGCGCAAATTGTCAACGCCGATGATCAGTGCGTATTTGGTGCCGGCGGTTTCGAGCGGTGGAGGTGAAGGAGGCATACGGTTCTTCGCAAATGGGTTCAACTTCGGCTCACAGCCTCTGCGCGACACGGTTTGCAAAACAGGAAAAGCTCCAATTTTCCCTTACATTTCTAAAGGCAAGTCCGTGCTTTTGCGGAAGACGAGGCGGGAAAAGTGTGTGGTTTGAATGACGTTGAGGAAAATTTACAACAAGTGTTTGGGGATTGTCACTTTTTCCAGTGCACTGAACCCCAGTTCCGTAAGTAAGGCGAGAATGGCTGCAGGCACGGCGCCCTCTAAAATAATGCGGGGATCGTTCAACGCCAGCCCGGTAACAATCGGCTCGCCCAAACCGCCGGCGCCAATAAACGCTGCGAGCGTGGCCCCGCCAATGTTGATCACCGCCGCGGTCTTTATGCCGGCAAGAATGGTGGGGGCGGCTAAGGGCAGTTCCACGCGTCGCAAACATTGCCATGCTGTTAATCCCATCCCGCGCGCCACTTTTTTCAAAAGCGGATCCACGGCAAACAATCCCACGGTCGTGTTGCGCACGATCGGGAGCAGCGCATAAAGTAACAATGCGGCAATGGCCGGAACCACGCCGACCCCGAAAAGCGGAATCATGAACGCGAGCAAAGCGATTGCAGGGATTGTTTGCAACAGGCCAATGCCATAAAGCAGCGGCGCAGCGACGTTGGGAATGCGATACAGCAAGATGCCGAGCGGCAGCGCAATCAAACTTGCGAGCAGCAAAGCTGCGGAAGTCAATACCAAATGCCGCAGCGTGCGTCGCCCCAATGCTTGTGCACGGCTTTCGCGGGTTTGCGTGGTGTTGGCGGCGAGCAGTTGCTTTTGCAGCAGAAACTCGCGCGCAACTTCGGGAATTTGTTTTTGGGCAATGACAACCTCGGCGTTCATCGCAATCATATCAGCTTCATGCACCATGCCGCCGAGTTGCTTGAGCGCCTCTTTCGCGCGCAGGGGGAAATCGGCGCGTACCAGCGGCGCGGCTAAATAGGTTGGAAAGAATTTCAAATCATCCTGCAACAGCGTCAACTCGTAGCGCGCAATGTTCGCTTCGGTGGAGTACACTTCGATTACTTGGAGCGCATCTTCCTGCAAGGCTTGGTAGATCAAACCGTGCTCAATGCCATGCGGTTGCTGCGGCAAGTTATAACGCGCCGCCAAACCCGGCCAGCCATCCGGCCGCTGCAGGAACTCATGGCTAAAGCCGAGGCGCAACTGCGGCGCATGGCGCAGATCGCTGATCGTGCGCAGACCGAGGCGCGCGGCATCTGTGCTGCGCAACGCCAGCGCATACGTATTGTTGAAGCCGAACGGCTCGAGCAATTCCATATTCTTTTGCTCTGCCAAGAGCGCGCGCAATTCCGTGAGAGCGACATTTCTTTCCAGTTTAAGAATTGCCTGCGCCAAGGTGCCGGTGTACTCGGGATAGACGTCGATGGCCTTGTGCCGCAATGCCTCAAAGCAAATTAACGTTGCGCCCAATGCAAAACGGCGCTCCACGGTGAAGCCGCGATCTTCGAGAAGCTGCGCCATGAGTTCTCCCAAAATGCGGCCTTCGCTATCCAGCTTTGAGCCGAGCACAAGAGGCTGCGCGTGCGCTTGCGCGCACAACATCAAACCGAGTAGAGCGAAACCACAGGTTCGGATAATTGGGTGCATACGCGACTTCAATTTCTTTGATGGGTGTTGCTTTTCGGCGGTGTTAATGACGCTCGGCTCGGGTTACGCAAGCTGCGTTTGCAGAAACGTGCGCACAAATTCCGTTGCCGGATTTTGCAATACCTCGGCGCAACTGCCGCTTTGCTCTACTCTGCCTTGCCGAAGAATGACCAGATGTTGGGCAAGTTTGAGCGCTTCACGCAAATCATGCGTGACCAACACAATGGTGCGCGGCGTGAGTTGTTGCACGCGCAAAAACTCCGTATGTATATCGTTGCGTGTGATCGGATCGAGCGCGCCGAATGGTTCATCGAGCAGAAGAATCGGCGGATCAAGCATCATCGCGCGGCACAAGCCCACGCGTTGCTGTTCCCCTCCGCTCAACTCATGCGGATAACGCGCGGCCAATGCTTCCGGCAAGTTTACCAAACGCATGAGTTCTTGCAAGCGCGCGTGGATGCGCGCGCGGCTCCACTGTGCCAGCTCCGCGAGCAACGTAATATTTTTCGCCGCGGTCAAATGCGGAAAAAGCGCGCTGCCCTGCACGGCATAGCCGAGACGCAAGCGTAACTCCGCAATGCGCCCGTAATCAATCTCCTGCCCCAAGACTCGGACTTGCCCGCTCGTTGGGCGCGTCAAACCATTGAGCAATTGCAACAGTGTGGATTTGCCGCTGCCGCTCGGCCCAATCAACGCCGTCACTTGCTTTTCTGCAAATGACAGCGCAAGCTCAACGAGCACGGGCGTGTTGCCGTGAAAGTGGGATACCTGTGAAAGCTGAATGATGGCCATAAACCAGGAGAACGCGGTGCGTGCGTTAAGACAGGTTATGATTCGCGCAGGTTCGCGCGCATTGCGAGCAGATGATCGGAAGTAACGAACTTTGCCGTTTGCGCGCAATGCGCTTGCGCGGCGTGAATGGCTTCGCGCAATTCGAGGGTGAAGAAATTCGAGGCGGAAGATAAAATTTTCATGGCATAGCGCTGCGCGGTCTCGCCATGCGCATAAAAGTGCGCGACGAGGCTGAGATAATCATGCGCCAATTCGCCTTCGATGCGAGGCTGCCGTTGCGCCAAACCGTCGAGTTTGGAAAGCGCGGCCATGGCGACCAATGCTTGTTCTTCTTCAATGGCTTTGCTGCCGATTTCAAACAGCACTTGACTCATCAAAGTCGTGGCGGCGTGATTGCCGAAATAAAGCAGTTCCAACGCCTCTAAAAATTTCATGGGCAGAGGCGAATGTTCAAAGACCAGCACTGTGCGCGTGAGCACGCTGATGGCTTGCACCGCCAATTTGAGATCTTCGGAATGTCGCGCTCGCGCGGCACGAATCACAATATCCGAAAGCATATCGGCAACCGTGCCGAAGTTTTCCAAACTGCCGAGGTGGCGATGGCTAAAGATGAGCACATCTTCCAAGCCTTTGATCAAGACTTCGAGCTGCTGCCCGTTGTACTGCGTGCGGCTTTGCGTTGCCAATGCAAGTTCGGCGAGCGCTTGCAACACGAGTTCTTTATTGCGGCCCGGATCGCTGTGCCGTCCCAATTGAATCAAGCCTTTCAATTCTTCTTCCGCCGGACGCCCCAAGCGGGGAATGGTTTTTCCCGCACGCTTGCGCAGCCTCGTGATGATATAATCACGCCGCCATTGTTCCGAGAGCAAAATCGCCAGCACGCCGGAGATGAGCACGAGGCTGGTTAAAATAAAAATCCATAAAAGCTGGCCGTCGTATTGCAGAATTTTGTGCAGCAGCAAATGATCAGACTCCGGCAAAGCTTTCAACTTTTCGCCCGCGTGTGAAATCGCAATGCCCACGCTCACCAACGCGCCGGAGAGGAGAATCGGCAGAATCGTGTAGGAGATAAGCTGCCAACGCCGCTGTCGAATAACTTTGCGCAGTTCCGGCGCGAGCGATTGCAACAGCAACGCCGGCAGGCCGATGAGAAAAATAAAAATCGTGGTGATGGCATCTAGCGGAATCGACATGGCGCGCCTAGTCCTTCGGCTGGCGGTTACTATTGCGCAGCACGCGTTCGATCAAATCGAGCAACACGGTGTCGCGCAGGCCTGGGCGTTTTTCTTCGAACACGACGATGCGCATTTCATCCAACGTCGGACCGATTTCGTATTTTTCTTCCACGGAAAACACGGCAAATTTTTCCGGCTGCGCCCACTCGGGGCGCGGCTGTCCGTTGCCATGAAACAGCCACATGAGCAATGCCAAACCGAGCTGCGCCGAGGCTTTGTCCGCTCCGGCGCGTTCGTATTTTTTTGCCCAATGCTGATCGCGCCCCGGCGGAATGCGAATATCCATAATCACGGCATCAAACGGGACGGAGTTTAAATGGCGCGCGGCCGTGGTGGCATCTTCGGCGAGCACGAGCTCATATTTATTGCTCGCGTAAATCGGGCCGAGCAAATTTGCCAATTCAAAACGAGCGCTGTCTTCTACCCATAAAACACGCGGCTTGCTCATAAACGTCTGCTCCATTCAATGCGAAGCCTCAGGCAAGAGAATCGTCACCGTGGTAACGAAAGGTTGTTGAAAGTATTCTTCGCTTTCCGGCGTAAGCGACCAACGTGTGCGCGAAGGCCGGCTTTCCACTTTCACCGTGCCCCCGTGCTTCTGCGCCACGTCGAGCGAATCCGTCAGGCCAATGCCCGTGCCCAAACGTCCGCGATCTTTGGACCATTGGCCGCGATAACCGAGTTTGAAAACTAATTTGTTTTGAATCTCTTCGGGGCTGATGGGCACGCCCCAATTTTCAAATGTAATAGCGAGCATGCCCTCTTGCCGCGCGATGCGCACATTGACCCACGGGGCCTCGCCGCGATCCCGATGCCAGCTATACTTGATGCTATTGTGCAGCAAATTAGCGAGTGCGCGTGTGAGGTCGCGCTCTACGCCGAACACCATTGCCTCGTTCGGCACCGGCGCCCACCGAATTTTTACGCGGCTGCACTCGGCAAACTCGGAGAGTTGTTTGTGCGCCGAGTCGAGCAGGCGCTGCAATGAAACGCGCTGTTTCTGCTCCGTACGTCTCACCTCGGTGATGATGAATTCGCGCAAAGAGCGAATCGTGTAATCCATTTGAATCACCGCGGTGCGCGCATTCAACGCGGAAATCAGCGCCGTCATGCGCTCCAACTTCGCAGTTGCGGCGCGCACCTTCTGCAAATTTTCCGGCGGCAATTTTTGCGCGGAGAGACGCTCGGCAATATCACGCATGCGCCGCGCCACTACGCGTAACGCATTCGCGCGCGACTCTTGCACAATAATGCGCGCGGTGAAATCCTGCAGCAACGCGCGTTGATCTTCGATTTCTTGCCAGGCGACTTCCGGCAAGGCTGCGCTCCTGGTCGCCGCGTCTGTGCCGGCCACGAGTCGTTCCAGTGCTTGCGCAAGCTCGCGCGCCGGTAGCTTGAGCGCGTCATCGATCTCATCGCCCGAGGGCAAACCCTCATGTGAGAAAGGATTCGGGCCGAGCGCGCCAATCGCGGTGTCGAGCGCTTGATGTACCATCACCAGCGTGCTGGAATTGGCGTGCAACACGCGCCCGATGTCCGTGGTGAGATCAGCCACGCGCTGATGCAAAGTTTTGTTGACGAGCGCGTATTCATGCTCTTCGGTAATATCCACCAGCGAGCCGGTGAAGCCGATCACTGCGTTGCTTTGCGGATCACGCAGGCTGCGGCAATTGTTCTGCACGTACAAATCACGACCGCTAACTTTGAAGTGTAAAATTTGTTTTTGGGCAATGGCGCCCGTAGCCTCGGCTTCCAGCACATGCGTCAAAGCCTGCGCGCGCGCTTCCGGTTGCGCATAAAAATCGCCGATCATGGGGGAGATGGGGCCGTGCAACGGAAGCTGCAACAGGCGCCGCGCGTGCTCATTGCACGACACAAAGCACCCTTCCGGCGTCACGGCATACAAACCAATGGGGAGAGAGGAGAGATCGAGATTCCGCAAGAGCGGATGTAGGTCAAATTCGGCAGACATGGCGAATCAGCTTTGGTTTTTCGAGAAGCGCGCAAAAAGGGCAACCTGGGCGAGATGATCGTAAACACCTCCAAGATGCGGCAGCGCTTTTTAATGCGCGCGAAGAATCGTGGAGGTTACGTGCTCATGTGCTGGCAGTATGAAATGACGCCCTTTGCTCTGTCTCTGAAGACGCCAAGTCGGGAATAATTCTCACGCACGGCTAAAAAAACTCTCTTGCCGCGCGTGTGCGCGAACCCCTAACGAGCATACCTGGGACGATGCGCGCTTGAACCGTTGCGTCCGTTCGTTTTGGCTTTATTTGCGACCAAGAGTTTGTGGACTTCGGCCAAGGAATCCGCCTTGAGAATTTTGCGCGTCATGGCCTTGAGTACGCGGCGATCATGAATGGCGTGAATGGCGCGCATCGTTCGCACCGGTACCGCGCCAAATTGAATTCTCAAAAGCTCGGCAAGCATCTCTTGCGATGCGAAGATTTCTCCGGCTTCATGGCCTTCTCGCATGCCTTCTTCGCGGCCGGAGTGCAGACCCTCCTCTCGAGCTTTTGCGCTGGCGGCAATGGTCTTCGCCCGCAGGGCGTCACCAAAGTGAGGAATTTTTTCCCATTCGACGTTGATCATATCGGTCTCCTTGAAAATGTCTTGAATCAAACTCAACCCGAAATGCCGTCTTGCAATTGGTATGGCAAAGCTCAAAAATTCCGCACGGCGCTGGGCGTCGGCTTCGAGATTGATGAGGTCGCGCACGCGGCGCAGCAGCTCGGGTTTGGGCTTCGGCTCGATCTCCAACAGCAACGGGGCGAATACGCGGAAGTCTTTATTGCCAGATAGAATCGCTTCCCGAAATTTCCACAAATGGATTACTGGAAAGCTGAAGGTATTCGCGTCCTCATCAAAAATATCCGAAACATAAACTCCGCGATCACCGATCCGGCGCGTGGGCTTGATCAAAACCAATATCGACGCCACCGGGATTTCGTATTTCGCCGTCAACGCGCCGGCATAAACAAACAAGCGCTCCGGAATTTTTCGACCATAACGCAACTGAAACTCTAAATGCAGCAGGCGCTCGCCGCGCTTCGTAAGCAGCCGCATGACGCGATCCGTTATCCGGGTCTTTACCGTCAACTCTTTGTCGAGCTTAGTGCTGAGCACACGAAATTTTTCTTGCTTGAACAGCAGCTTTAAGAATTGCCGAGGATGATGTTCGGTCATCTCTTTCAGAACTTGATCTACGATGGCTCGAGCCATTTTGACCGCCTCCAAGTTTAGTCATTTTGCCGTTGCGAAGCAAGCAAGCAAATCCAGGTTCTGATCAGTTCTCCGCAACCACCTCAACATAAAACAATTCTGTCGCGACCTGCCAATTTTCTTTGGTTAAGCCGGCGCGCTTTTCGGTTTGCCACTGCGTGGTGGGATAAATGAAGCGCAGGGCATCGTTGCTGCGCACTTTGATCGGCATATTGAAATCTTCCACCTCTGCCTGCCAACGATACGAAACTTCATTCTCCCCAAACCGCAATTGCAGCGCAGGCAAGCTCGCGTGATACAAATACTGCTCGAAGATCGCGCTGAAATCGCGCTTGAAGTACGCGTTAAAGAAGTTGATTACCTCCGTCGTAAAAATGTTTTTGTATTTGAAGCGCTCCGGATATTCGCGCAGCATCGCCCACCATTTTTCATCGTCGTCTACCACATTGCGTAGCGTGTGCAGGAAGAGCGCGCCTTTGAAATACTGATCCTGCGTGGGCCAATGATTCACACCCGTCGGGCCGATGATCGGC
Organism: bacterium; assembly: GCA_041918175.1. GTDB lineage: Bacteria > Zhuqueibacterota > Zhuqueibacteria > Zhuqueibacterales > Zhuqueibacteraceae > JABWAN01. The sequence continues at coordinate 98,928 of JAYRWE010000007.1, read as the reverse complement.
TCTTTGTTGCCCACTTTGCTTTTATAGCCATTCACATATTTGAGCGCGTCTTCATAACCAAACATGCACTCCACATACACGCCTTCAGCATAGGTACACCACCCTTCTTGAATCCACGCATCGGACACGTCGTTCGCGGTCACGCTGTTGCCGAACCACTCGTGGCCGCTCTCATGAATAATGATGAAATCGAACTTCGTGCTCACACCCACGCCGGTCCAATCGCGACCGAGATAGCCATTCTTAAAGAGATTGCCGTAACTCACCGCGCTTTGATGCTCCATGCCGGAGTACGGCACCTCGATGAGTTTGAAGCCGTCTTTCATAAAAGGATACGGCCCGAAGTGTTTTTGAAAGCACTCGTTCATCGGCTTGGCCTGACTGAATTGGCGCTGCGCGGCCTCGAGATGATAGGGCAGCACATAATAATCCTGCGTCAACTCGCCGAGCGTTTCGGCAAAGTGCGTGTACTGCGCGATGTTGAGCGCCACACTGTAGTTGTTAATGGGATAATGCACCTTCCAATTCCAACGCGTGTAGCCGTCGCCGAGAGCAATCTTGTTTTGAAAACGGCCGTTCGAAATCGCGGACAACTCCGAAGGCACAGCAATGCCGATGCGCATGCTGTCCACTTCATCCGGTTGCTGATCTTTGTTCGGCCACCACAGGCTCGCGCCCGTGCCTTGACACGCAGTGTAAATCCACGGATTGCCAAGCGAGTCTTGTTTGAACGCGATGCCGCCGAAGCGTCCCGTTTCTTTCGGATGACCGGAGTAATGAAATACGATTTCATAAATTTGATTCGACTGCAATGCCGCGGGAAAATCGACAAACACGGCGTTGAACTCGCGCGCATAGCTGAGCTGCTTTCCTTCAAACAAAATGCTATCGACCTTCATGTTATCGAAGAGATCGATTTGAATGCGCGCGTCGTCTTGCAGCATTTTCCAGCGCATCAAATTGGAGCCGGAAAGATATTTCTCCGCGATATTCAACCGCACGTTGAGATCATAAAACAGTACATCATAATTCGCGCGATACGGCCCATAGCTGCCGCGCAGCGTATCCGCGCGGGTGAATTTCAACTTGCGTTCCTCCGCGTTGACGCGTGCGTCCTCGTACTGGAGCAAGAGCTTCTGCTCTTTTTTTAATGGCAAACGCACTTCCTGCGGGCGATAGTTCTTCGCGCGAACTTTTAGTGTTGCCGCGCGATACTCCCATGGAATCGCAACGCTGCCGTTCACATCAGAGCGCAACGCATAACCATTGCCCTGCACGTAGAGCCGCGCGCCTTCAATCGGCGTTTTGCGAGTTGCGTCGAGAATTTGTATGGTCGCAGCATTTCGCGGCGTCTTCTCGAGGTTCTGCGAGTAGGCGAAGCCGCAGAATAAAATCGGCATGACCATGCTTGCTAAAATGATCTTTCGTTTCATCGCTCTCTCACGGGTGAAGTTGATTGCTCGTGTTTCTAGATTTTTACTCAGCTTGTGCGCGAAGCAGCGCAAAGAGTATTCGCGTTCATGCGCGGCAAGTCGAGGGTAAGCAACTAACACAACGTATTTGCCTCATCCAGGTCAAAATCGTGCTCATCAACATTGCACGCGCCTTGCGCAAACGCAATCTCGTGTAAATCGCAAAGACGGAAAAGCGCTTTTGCTCGAAAGCTATCGAAGTTCGTGGACTAGGACAATAAGGAGGAGGGCGTTAACGCAATGGCTTCATAAGGTCGCGACGCCTTCTTGTTGCGCGACAACCGGGAGTTTGAAAAAATCATTCAGAATGAGCGCAGCAGCGCCAATCGCAACGGAGTCGCGGCCATATTGCGACACTTCAAATTGCAGCGTCTCGGCCACGAGGTTCAAAACTTCGGGCGTGATGGCTGCGCGCAGCGGCTCCAAAATGTGCGCACCGACTTCGGCGATGTCGCCGGCAATGATAATCTTTTCGGGATTGATCAATGCCACGGGCTTCGCAATGCTCTTGCCGATGATGTGGCCGAGCGCATCGAAAAAACTCAACGCAATCTTATCGCCCTGCTTGGCCGCCTCAATGAGCAGGTAAATATCCACCACTTCGATGGCGTCTTTGTAATCGCGCAGAATCACGCCTTTGTCGAATTGCGGCCGAAACGAACGCAGTAGATCGCCCAACATGGGCAAGCGCACATTCAACTCGCCCGCGCAATACGTCGCGCCGCGATACAATTCATTGTTGAGCACCAACCCCACGCCCATGCCGCCGACGTTGCGATCGATCTCGATCAACACGGTGAGATAATTCGCGCTGCCTTTGTTGTTGCCAAACCATTTCGCGCCAATGGCCGCGGCGTTCGCGTTGTTTTCAAGCACGAGCGGAAAAGGATAGCGCGGCTGCAAATGCTCCAATAGTGGAATGTTGCGTTGCGAGAAAACGTCCGTCAAACGAATCACGCCGCTGCGATGATCCACTACTCCGGCCACGGCAATGCCCAGCCCCGCAATGTGTTCACGATTGATTTTGCACTCCGCGAGAATACTCTCGATAGCTTCGTGAATGTGCCCAACCACTTCGTTGAAGTTGCTGACCACAGCATATTTGTAGAGATTGCGCCCGACAATATTGCTTCCCACATCAAGCACGACCGCCGCAATCTCGCCGATCTCAACATCGATGCCTACGGCATACAACGCCTCTTTGTTCAAACTCCAGAGATACGGTTTCTTGCCGCCACGCGCCGTGGATTCCCCTTTGCCCAAATTGACGATGAGCGACTTTGCCGCAAGGTCTTTGAGTATGTTGGAAATGGTCGAAGGTCGCATGCCGGTGAGCACAGCGAGATCTGCACCGGAGATCGTTACGTGCTCGCGAATCAAGTTCAGCACGAGCCGATCGTTGATATTTTTGATTAAATGCACGTCGCCGGTTTGCACGTGCAGAGATTTTTTCTTCTCGTTGATACCCAACATAGGCGCTTCTTTTTTGTGGAAAATTATGCCGCGCAGGACAGCGAAAAGCTTTTACCGCGTGCGTTTTTGGTCCGTGTGTATTCCGCTAAAAAGCGAATACGTGCCACGTGTTTTCCCTCAACGCGGCGCGAGCAAAAACGCGAGCAAGTCCGCCATCTTTTGCGGCGACATGCCTTCTTCCAAACCCTCGGGCATTTGCGAAAGCCCGGTGGCAGACATCTCCACGATGTGATCACGACGCACGGATTTGCGCACTCCGCCTTCGGAAGCGATCACGACCTCAGCATCCGTTTCGCCAACGATGATGCCCGTGAGAAACTCGCCCTCTTTGGTGCGAAGCACATGGCTAAGAAATTTCGTTTCGACCGCGGCATTGGGATCGATGATGTCGTGTAGCACCGATTCCGAACTCTTGCGGAAAATTTCCGTCAAGTTTGGGCCAAGCTCTTCGCCCTCTTCACCCACGCGATGGCATTTCGCGCAGAGTTCTTTATAAACCTCATGGCCTTTTGTGCTCTCGCCTTGCAGTGCCAACGCCGGCCGCATTTGTTCGAGCGCGGCTTTGCGTGTCACCACGCCCGCGTCGTTGATCATTGCCTCGGCCCGGCGCTTCACTTCTGCCTCATCTGAAAACAGCAGCGCGCGCAAACGCTCCAAATGAAAGTTCAACTCGCCGAGCGATACTTCTTTTTGCTCCAACGCATTGAGCAACGGTTTGTGATTCTCTTCGCGAAAGAGCAGAAGATCGCCCGCATGGCCGCGCACCTCCGGCCCCAACGTTTTCCACCGCGCAAGTAGTTTTCCGCCCACGCCTTGCTTTTCAATCATGCTCAATTGCTTCAGCGCAGCGAGTTGCAACGCGCGCGGCTGTTTCGCATCGAGCAATTCGTATAATGCCGCTTCGCGTTGTTTAAAAGGCGCAAGCTCAAGCAGCGCCAAATATTCGAGACGACGCGGCGTGTCTTCGTTGGTATCAAGCGCGCGCTGCGCTGCCTCTTGCAAAAGCTTTTTTTGTTGAATAGAAACCGGCAGGCCGAGCGCATTGCCCACGCGCCACGCGGCACGAGCAAGTGTGACGGAATTGCTCTGTGCTAATTGCGCGAGCGCAGCCGCGGCTTTTGGGTTTTGATTAAAAGAAGAAGCGGTGGCATGTATTTCTAAACCGTTGGCCAAATTTTCGAGCATCGTCGTTGCAATTGAATCCGCTGCCGGCGTATCGGCAACGAGCGTTTGCACCAATGCCGCAACTTCGCTTGCTTCGCCGCGCCGGCCAATGTGCAATGCCAACAGCCCGAGCAATTCTTTTTTGCCCACGGTGTTTTGCGCGTCCGCCACGAGTTTGGTGAGCAATGACATTGGCTCCTGCTGCGCGCCACACAACAGCGCGAGTCGCGTCCATGGATCGTGCGCGTCCTGTTGTGCAATCGCGAAGAGCGCAGCATGTTTCGCTGCGTTCGCCGGCTCAGGCCACATGCTCAACGCGAGCGCGGTTTGCAAGCGCACGCGCGCATCGCTGTCGTTTGCTAATTTTAAAACGGTAGAAAAGATTTCTGGGCTTGATGAAAAACGCGCTTCGGCGATTTGCAGCGCGTTCTCGCGCACGCCCGCGTGCTCGTCTTTTAATCCGCGCATGAGCAGCGAATCTGGCAACGCATGCAAGCCGTGCAGCGTCCACAGCGCATGCAAACGCGCGAGCGGTTCTGATGAAGTTGCAAGCAACTCCTGCACGAGCGCGACCGACTCCGCTTCTTGCCATTCCACCAAAAGCCGCTGCGCAGTATCGCGCCACCATTTGTTGCGATGACCCAACTGCGTCACGACGCTCTGCAAATCGCTGCGCTCGAAACGTGGCGACACATGCGGCAATCCGCTCTTCGGCGCGATGCGAAAGATGCGGCCCTGCGTTTTGCCCGCGTTCACATCGAGATTTCTTTCGATGTCATCGGGAATCCATTCGGGATGCTCGATCACGTCGCGGTGCATATCGAGCAAGTAGAGCGCGCCCTCCGGGCCGACGCTCATGTTCACGGGACGAAAGCCGCGATCACTTGAGGCGAGAAAGTCTTGTCGCTGCAAACCGCGCGAGGCTTTCATGCGCCCGCCCTCGGGCGAGAGCACGTCTTGATGCACAAGATTGAGCACAACATCCGCGACGAACATGTTGCCGTTGAACCCCGAGGGAAGGCTATTGCCGCCGTAAAAGGTGATGCCGCACGCGCCTGAAAAATATCCCGACTGCTCGGGGTGATTCACGCGCGTCTCTTGCGGGCCAATGGGAAAGATGCGCGCGAGGCCGTTCTCTTCATGATCGGAAATGACCATGCGCGTATTATAAAGAGAAGAGGGCAGATCGGAAAGATAACGCGCAGGAATCACAAGCTGCGAAATGTGTTCGAGATTGTGCGTGCCGAACACGCGGCCCCACTCATCGAATGCAAAGCCGAAGCCGCCCGCGGATTGCCCGATGCGCTCGAACTTTTTCAAATCGAAATTCATGCGAAAATCGTCGTCGCGCATGGCGATGCGATTGAGCGAATCGCCGGGCCAATACACTTTGCCGGAGTTGCCGCCGTTCGCGCCGTAAATCCAATTGTCGAGGCCATAGGTGAAGCCGTTAAAATTGTGCTGCGGATTTTCCACGGCAAAACCCGTGAGCCACACTTCGCGCACGTCGGCTTTATGATCGCCGTCTGTGTCTTTAATGAAAATCAAATCCGGCGGTGCAGCCACGAGCAGCCCTCCGCGATAAGGCAAGAGCGCATCCGCGAAATTCAAATTTTCGCAAAACACGTGACGCGCGTCATACACGCCGTCATGATTTTTATCTTCCAACAAAATGACGCGGCTCTTTTCTTCCATGAAGGGATAGCCGGGCATCTCGATCACAAACGCGCGGCCCTGCTCGTCGAACTCCATATCAACCGGATCGAACACGAGCGGCTCTTTCGCAACAAGAGTGATTTCGAAATCGGGATGAAGTTGGAAAGAGTCGAGAATGGGATCGGGGCGAGAGGGACAGCCGGCAAAGCAAAGGCAGAAGAACACCACACAACTGACGTTGGCGACGAGCTTCATAGAGGGAAGGCTCCGAGTATGAGGATCACAGCAGCGGCAAGATTGTCCATGCAAAGCATGATAGCTGGCCTCTTGGGGCATCATGATTCAGCCATGAACTTTCGCGCTTTGATTGACGTCTTTCTTGCCAAAGATAAAAACCATTGGCTGAAAAGCAAGCCCGGCGCTACTGTCGGAATAAGCGATTAGCTTTTCAAACTAGGAACTGATGAAGGGTTTGGAGCACTACGAAAAGGGAAGGAGAGAATGCTTGTTGATTTTTTGAATGGCCCCTCACGAATAAAAACGTGATCCCAAAGCATGAGGGACACGCGTTAGGATCACGTTTCTTATTTTATCAAGAGAATCGAAAGCAGTGTGCCCGCGGCGATAATTCCAATGGTAAGCCAACGATCGGCGCGTGATTGCTCCCGCAAATAGATGATTGAGCAAAACAGCGCACAGAGCGATACGCGCACGAGCCAGGGTGCGAGATGTTCATAATAACTAAACGCGAGCACGAGCAGCAAAACCACAAGGCCGACGACCAAATTCGCGCGGGAAGGCAAATTCCAATTTCTCATGCCGATCTCAAAATGAGGTAACACAGATTTCTGTAGCGCTTACAAATAGCCGAGATTACGCAGCTCGTTTTCCCGATCGCGCCATTTTTCTTTAACCGTCACAAACAACTCTAAGTACACCGGGCGTTCGATCAGACCTTCCAACTCTTCACGCGCCATCTTGCCTACCTGTTTGAGCGCCGATCCTCCTTTGCCAATCAAAATGCCTTTTTGCGACTCGCGTTCGACATAGATCACAGCGCGCACATAATCTTTGTGGCCGGGGCGCTCGATAAATTCTTCCACGCGCACACTCGTGGAGTATGGAATCTCTTCGCCATAGCGCAGGAAAACTTTTTCGCGCACAATTTCCGCGGCTAAAAATCTTTCGGGATGATCCGTAATTTGATCTTCCGGATAGAAGCGTTCGTGTTCGGGGAGATATTTCTCCAAAACCTGCGCGAGCGTTTGCACGCCTTCGCCTTGCAATGCCGAAATCGGGACAATTTCTTTCACGCCCGGCTTGTCTTTGAGCTGTGCGATAAGCGGCAACAGGGCGCTTTTTTCAAACTTGTCGATTTTGTTGATTGCGATGACGATGGGGCGGTTCGTATCCGCCAGGCGCTGCAGAATTTCATTGTCCATGCTGCGCGCGGAAGATTCTGGTTCGAGCAGAAAGAGCTGCACATCGGCTTGTTTCATGGCCGCATGTGCGGCGCGCACAAAGGCGTGTTGCAAACGATAACTCGGCTCCATGATTCCCGGAGTGTCAAATAGAATCATTTGACTCGTGGGACGATTCACGATGCCGAGAATTTGACGGCGGGTGGTTTGAGGTTTGGGCGAAACAATGGAGAGCTTGTACGGCAAGAGCGCATTGAGCAACGTAGATTTGCCGACGTTGGGCTGTCCGATAATCGCGACATAGCCCGCACGAAAAGGAGCAGAGGTTAGAAGGTCAGAGCTTTCCACATTCACATCGAAAGATGATTGGTCCGCAACGGCCGGACGTTGATAGGGCTTTCTTTGCCAGGCGTTCGTTCTTTTTTCACTCACGGCTCGGGTACCCGTTCCATACACATACAGGTTGCACATCCCTGAATTGCCATGACCCGCCGACCCTGGCCGGTCTACCAATAAAAAACGGTCACTGCGCCGCGCGGGGCTCAAATGACCGCGGCAAATACTACAATTTTGTACCGGCAGAGCGTGATTTCGCCGAGAGCGTTTTATGTTTTTTTGAATTATTACGAGAACAAAACTCGTATCACCACCCTTGCAAAGGCTCTAAACCTTTGCAAGGGTTTAGAAGACAATCGTGAGGGGCGCGCTGAGGGAAAACTTCAAGAGCTTGCGCCGAAAAGCCGGCGCATTCCATCTTGTTTGTTGCTGGGTTGCCTTGCGAAACAACCGCGATTAATTTCGCGCTGTGATCGTGGCTTCATTACGCTCTGTCCGATGCGTAGCATTGGTATCGACATCGGGGGTTTGATGCGTAGCCGCTAAAAATAAAATCCAAAAAAAGCCGCAGAGAATGGTCATCATCACAGTCACGAACAGCGAACGTTTCACATTTCCTCCATGAAAGGGTTGGGAGCGAACCTGGCACCCGCTTACGGCCTGCGCCAAGTTTCAATTAGTATGCTTTGGCCATGAGCACACGCTGCGTGGAAGGTTTGCCCGTTAACATGCACTTGCCGGGTTCTTGTTGACCTTCGAGCGGAATGCAGCGAATCGTTGCTTTGGTTTCTTCTTGCAAACGATCTTCAGCTTCGCGTTCGCCGCACCAGTGTGCCCAGAAAAACCCTCCTGGCTCCTCGATCTCCTTTTTGAATTGCTCGTAATCATCGATCATTCGCGTGTTCTTTTCGCGAAACGCCAATGCACGATGATAGAGATTGCTTTGAATTTCATCCAACAACCGGGCCAACTCGGTTTGCAAGTTGGCTTGCGGCAAAATCTTCTTTTCGCCGGTATCGCGCCGCACCACCACGACATTGCCGCTTTGCACGTCTTTGGGGCCAAGCTCGACGCGCAACGGAACGCCGCGTTTTTCCCATTCGTTAAATTTCCAGCCCGGCCGATAGTTGTCGCGATCATCCAGTTTAAACGTGAGCTTGCCTTTCCACTCCGAGACAATTTGATGCGCGCGTTCAAGCACGAGCGCTTTCTCGTCCTCGCCTTTCCATATGGGCACGAGCACCACGGAGGTCGGCGCAAGCTTGGGCGGTATGATGAGACCATTGTCGTCGCTGTGCGTCATAATCAACGCGCCGATGAGGCGTGTCGAAACGCCCCAACTCGTCGCCCACACATGTTCGAGTTTGCCCTGCTCGTTGAGATAACGCACGTCAAATGCTTTTGCAAAATTTTGGCCGAGATGATGCGAAGTGCCCGCTTGCAAAGCTTTGCAGTCTTGCATCATGGCTTCGATGCAATAGGTATGCAGCGCGCCGGCAAATTTTTCTTTGTCCGTTTTCTTGCCAACGATCACGGGAATGGCCATGTAATCTTCGGCAAACGAACGGTAGATTTCGAGAATTTGCAGCGTTTCGGTTTCGGCCTCTTGAAAAGTCGCGTGCGCAGTGTGGCCTTCTTGCCAAAGAAATTCGGTCGTGCGCAGAAACAAACGCGTGCGCATTTCCCAGCGGACGACGTTTGCCCATTGATTGATCAAAATGGGCAGATCGCGATAGGATTGAATCCAATTCCGATACATCGACCAAATAATGGTCTCCGAAGTGGGGCGCACCACGAGCGGCTCTTCGAGTTTTTTGCCGCCGCCATGCGTGACCACAGCGCATTCCGGCGCGAAGCCTTCGACGTGCTCCGCTTCTTTATGCATGAAGCTTTCCGGAATGAAGAGCGGAAAGTAGGCATTCACATGACCGGTAGCTTTGAACATGCCATCCAGCCCGGCTTGAATCTTTTCCCAAATCGCATATCCGTTGGGCCGGATGACCATGCAGCCTTTGACTGGTGCATAATCCGCAAGTTCAGCCGCGGCGATGACGTCGCCGTACCACTTCGAATAGTCTTCGGTACGTTTGGTAATTTTTTGAGAACGTCCTGTGCTTTCGTTCTGCTTCCTGTTTGCTTCTTCCATGGTCTTCATTTTAGTATGGGCAAAAAATATGGACAGCCACAACCTCCTGCGCCTGTCCATGATGTTGTTTGCAAAATTACGGGCGGAAATATAGGACACTCGCCCGGTATTGTCAAGCCGATTTTCCTAAGGAAAATGAGAAGGAGGGGTACGTTTACCCGAAACGTTGTTATCTAAAACTAATTCCTACCCAAGCGCGCCGGCCATAAAACTCTTCGAAACGCAAGCTGGGTTGGCTGAAATCGAGGCCGCCCTGTTCCGGGTTGGCGTATTTGATGTTGAGGAGATTGCGTACTTCAAAAAACGGTTCGAGCTTTAGGCCCAAAAATGCGAGCGGCAGCGTGACGCGGGCATCGACAAAATTGCGCCAACCCAATGTCGTGGATTGGTTGCGCAACCATTCGTAGCCTTTTGCCGGGCCATACAATTTCGAAAAGAGATTGAGCGCGTAGCCGCGATAATTATGATAAGCAAGATTCAGTGTGAACGTATGCCTTTGATCCCAAGCCAAAGGTTCGCTCAAGTTAAAACTCACACTCGGCTCTTCTCGGCTGGTGCGTAAGAATTCACTCTCCGGCCACGAGGCGTTGCCATAGCTTTCCAGATATGTATAACTCGCGGCAACCGTCACTTCCTCTCCGATTTGGCGCTGATACGTGGCTTCCAAACCGCTCATGTTAGCCGAGACATTGTTTTCATAACGAAAGACGTTTTCTGCAGCATTCGTTTTGCTCGAGACGCCGTTGCTATATGCGCTTGTGCCGATCAGGTTCGCGTACTTCCGCCAAAACCCCGTGAGCGTGAACACCATTTGATCGGACCAAGCACGACGATAGGTGACTTCCCACGCGCGAGCGCGTATGGGATCCAATGCCGGATTGCCGCGCAGTTGCCAATAGCTCGAAGCTTCATGGTCGAGGTTGTGATACAAATAGTAAAACGCCGGCAGTTCATAAAACCAACCATAGTTGAAAGAAAGATGCTCAACCTCGCCGATGGGAATAGCCAAGCCCAAGCGCGGAGCGAGCGAGTGATGTACAATTGAAGGCGTGGGGGTGAAGCTCGAGTCATTTAAAGCGGCCTCCGGTTGAGGTATAATCGAAGCCGGAGCCGTGTTGGGCGAGAATGCTTCATAGCGCAGACCTAAAGTCGCCAAAAAGCCTTTTAACTCGACTTTATGATGACCATAGACAGCGATGCTATAAGGATTATGTTGATAACGATCGTTGGTGCGGTCATAAACAAATTGCCGCGTCGCCGCGTTGCCATCAGGCCAGAGAAGATAACGTTGGCGATCAACATCTAATGACCATAAATTGCCTTCAAGGCCAAAACGCAATTGATGATATGGATGAAGCTGACGCACCAACCCAAAGCGCCCGGTCCATTGGCGTTCGCTGGAATTTTCCCGCCAAGGCTCGCGCATACCAGGCCAAGCCTGTGCTAAAGATTGGTCTGCCGAAACGAGGTAGCTACTCTCGGCATCATTGGGCACTTCGCCGCGCACTTGATAGCGTAAATTGAGCGCACTGAACTCGGCCTTATAATACATTTGCGGGCTGACTGTGTGCGTAATCGAGAGGCTGAGGCGTTGATTGTCATTGAGGCGCTTGGGTGCGGCAGAACTGCGCTCCGCCCAAAGGGCGTCGTAGCGCCGCCAATCCCATTGCGAGAACAACCCCTGCCAGCGCAGGAAGATGTTCTTTGAAACGCGCATTATGACTTTCGTATTAAGATCATAATTGAAAAAAATCGGCGCAGGAAAATACGGACGCAAATCGTCTTTGCTCGGTGTGTTTGTCATTTGGGTGGAGCCGGCGATCATATAGTTGGCATCGAACATCGGCCCGCCAAATCCGAAAGCGAGCGGCCCGCTCAACGTAAATTCGGCGCGGCGCGCATGGTCGGCAACCCAATCTTTGCCGGGGCCAATATCGCTTGCCAGCTTTACTTTCAACCCAAAATCGTTGCGGCCTTCGGTAGTGATGATGTTGGTTACCGCGGCAGTGGCATTGCCATATTCCGCGCTGAAGCCGCCGGTTTGGACAACCATCTCGGCAATCGCGCTTTTCGCCACGGAAAATGCCATCTCGCGTGTATAGCCGCCGCTTGCCGGCAAACCATCAATCAAGTATTGCGCGCTCGTGGAACGGCTTCCGCGAAAATGGTTCGCCACGAAGCCCGGCGTCGTAGACAGAACATCTTCAAAAGTCAAACCCGGCATTCTTTTTTCAATGGCCGCAGTGCCGTAGTATTGCGTGCTCGAGAGCACATCGCGCAAAATTTGAACGCGCGGCGCCGTGACCACGACTTCTCCTTCCACCACCAAAACTCGGCTCTTCATCTCAAAACTCGCGCGCGTGTTCAAATCCGTTTTGACCGCGACATTGGTCACCTTCATCGTGGCATAGCCAATCATGCTCACGCGCAACGTATACTCGCTCACCGGAACGTTATAGATGATATAGAAGCCGTGCTTATCTGCCATCGCGCCGAAGTTGGTGCCTTCAATGGTCACCGCGGCGCCGGGCAATGCGCGGCCCGTTTCCGCATCAGAAATGAAACCGGAAATCGTGCCCGTGGCGCCGGCCCAAACCGCTTCCGGCGCGAACAATGCAAGGCTGAGTATACCCAAAATTTTTAGCATGATCTTTTTCATATGATAGCTGGCTTTTAACGCAAGCCATATGCCACTAGGTTATAGACTTGCCCTGGATTTTTGTTTGCATAGCAATCGGGAAATGCTCATCTTCTCGCGCTACATTTACTATAATTACAGATGTTTGGAGGGAAGGGTAAAACATTCGCTTGGAAGAGGTAGAAGAAAAGATATTCTCCCAACTACAATTGTATGCAAATTGTTTCCGGTTGCGGAAAACACTTGCACAGAAATGAAGCGGTACCAACACTGCCTGCAACCTCAAATCCTCAACGACCTCGAACGCAAAACTTCATCTACGCAAAACATGAGCGATCATTTGCAAGGCATGCGCACCGAAACTCTGCGCTACCTCGACTCCCTCGGGTTTCTCGGCTGGCAACTTGGTTTAGAGCGCATTGAAAAACTCTGCGCGTTTTGGGGGAATCCGCACTTGCGCTATCCCGTTGTGCATATTGCCGGCACAAACGGCAAAGGCTCCACCGCCGCCATGCTCTCCGCCATCGCACAGGCTGCGGGATGGCGCACCGGACTGTATACCTCGCCGCATCTCGTACATCCGCGCGAGCGCCTCCGCGTGAACGGCGTGCCGATCGCAAGCGCGGAATTGGAGTCGCTCATACAAGCAAGCCGGCCGATAATTGACACTCTGCGCGCGACGTATTTTGAAGCACTCACCGCACTCGCCTTGCATTGGTTTGCGGAACAGCGTGTCGAACTTGCCATCATCGAAACCGGTCTCGGCGGAAGATTGGACGCGACGAACGTCGTCATGCCGGAAGTCGCCGTCATCACCTCGATTGCGCTGGAGCATCAAGAGTATCTCGGTCGCACGCTCGCGCTCATTGCCCAAGAAAAAGCAGGTATCATTAAACTCGGCCGGCCGTGTGTGAGCGGCGTGCGGCCTAAGCCTGCGCGTGAAGCGATCTCCGCCGCGTGTCGCGCGCGCCAGGCGCGTTTCATTGATGCGCATATTGCAACGCCGCGCCGCGTCATTCAGCTTGCGGAATCGGGGACCACGTTTCGGTTGTATGGAGAAAAACTCGGCATGAGCGCCGCGCAAGTTTATCACCTCAATCTTCTCGGCCGGCATCAAATCGACAATGCCGTGCTCGCGTTGTGGACGTCTCATCTGTTGCACGAGCGCGGGGTGGCGATTCCGGCAAACGCGCGCACAGAAGGTTTAATGCACGTGCAATGGCCCGCGCGCTTGCAGTTACTCGGGCATTCTCCGCGCATCGTCATCGATGCCGCGCACAATGCCGACGGCGTGCGGCGGCTCGTAGAGAGCGTTCGCACACTCTTTCCTCAACGCCGCGTGCATGTTGTCATGTCTTTGTTAAAAGGCAAAGCGCTTACGCAGGTCATTCACGCATGGCGCGAGATGCCGACGGAATTTTTCTTTGCGCCGGCAAAGAGCGAGCGCGCACTTGCGCCGGAGCGTATGCAAACCGAAGCGCAACGTTTGGGTTTTCCCGCCTACGCCTTCAGAACTGCGCGCGAAGCGTTCAGCACCGCACGTGCGCAATGCGCCGCAGAAGATATTATCTGCGTTGCCGGCTCGCATTATTTGATCGGGGAGTTGATGGAGGAGGGTTTGTTGCCGTATCCATATTGAGCGGTAGCTTCCACCCGAATTTTGCACCGCCCATAACCGAATTTGCAATCGGTGCGGCTCGGAACGATATCCCGAATTGCCCCATGCGTGGCGCATATTTTGGGCATGAAGACGTCATGCTCCAACAACGCGGCAAATCAAAAAGACGATTGTCGCTGCGCGCAAAATTTTGGTCCCAAGCACGCAGGGACAACGGGTTTTGCAGTGTGAGGATGATATGCGGGACTTGTTATCGTGCTGCGAAGTTATTGCCTAGACTCACTCCTTCAACCCCGCGGCCATGATGCCGCTGATATAATATTTTTGCAGCACGATAAAAATAATCATCACCGGCAAAATCGTCATCACTGCGCCGGCCATCATGAGTTCCGTGTCTTGCACGTGCTCGCCGGTGAGATTCGCGAGCGCGACGGGCAGCGTGTACATCGAATCGTCGGTCATCACAATCAGCGGCCAGAGGAAATCATTCCACGTGCCCATGAAAGTAAAAATAGCGAGCGTGATGAGAATGGGCTTGCACAGCGGCAGAATCACTTGCCAATAAATGCGAAAATCGCTCGCGCCGTCCATGCGTGCGGCTTCGAGGAAGCTATCGGGAATGGAAAGCGCGAATTGGCGAACGAGAAAAATGCCGTAGATCGTGGCCATGCCCGCGACGATCACGCCCGCATAGGTGTTGATCAAACCGACCTTGTTCAACATGAGAAACAGCGGCAGCGTCGTGACCTGCGCGGGAATCACCATTTCCGCCACGAGAAAACGAAAGAGCCGATCGCGTCCGGGGAAGCGATACTTCGCAAAAGCATAACCCGCCATCGAATTAAAAAAGAGCGAGATCGCCGTGACGCTCACGCTCAGAATGAGGCTGTTCAAAAGATAGCGCGAAAGATTCAACCGCGTAAACAGCGTGACGTAATGCTCCAATGTTATGCGCGCGGGCAAGAGCTTCGGCGGAAACGTGCTCGCTTCGCCCGCGACCATGAATGAAGCAGAAAGCATCCACAGCGCGGGCATGAGCGTGATCGTGGCAATGATAATCGCGAGGCTGATGATCAAAAATTTTCCGAGACGCTTTATCATGCTTCACCTCGCTTTTGCCATTTCGCTTGCAGCAACGAGCCGAGCAAGATGAAACCGAAGAGCACAAACGCAATCGCGGCGGAATAGCCCAAATTCCACCAACGAAAACCCTGCTGATACATGAGCAACACGATGCTCAACGTGCTGTTGAGCGGGCCGCCCTGCGTCATCACATACGGCTCCGTGAAGAGTTGAAAATTGCCGATCATCGCGATGATGCTCACAAACACTGTGGTCGGCGCAAGCATGGGCAGCGTGATGCTCTTGAACTGTTCCCACGCATTCGCGCCGTCGATGCGCGCGGATTCATAAAGCTGCGCCGGAATGCTTTGCAAGCCCGCAACGAAGATGATCATGTTGTAGCCGAAGTTTTTCCAGATTGCCATCAAGATGATCGCCGGCATGGCCCACGTGGGGTCGCCGAGCCAGTCGATGGGCGCGACGCCGAAAAAGCCGAGCGCATAATTCAACAAACCAAAACGCGGGTGATACATGAAGCGCCACACCACGGCCACGGCCACGAGCGTCGTCACCACCGGCGCAAAATAAATCGCGCGCAACGCGCCTTGAAACCGAATGAGTTTGGAGTTGACCAGCAACGCCGTGGCCAGCGAAGCCGCAATCGACAGCGGCCCGCCGACGAGCACGTAATACAGCGTGTTGGTCATCGCTTTCCAAAACAGCGGATCTTGTGTGAGTTGAAAATAATTGCGCAGCCCCACGAAACGCGCGTACTTGAAGTTGCCGAGCGCATAGATGTCAAAATCCGTGAAGCTCAATGCGAACGCCGCGAGCGCGGGCACAAAGAAAAAGAGGAAGATCGGAATGAGCGCGGGCGCGAGGAAAAAGTAGGTGATACGTAAGCTAGTGCGAGGCAAAGGCATGGCGCAATCGTTCCAAAAGAGAAATTGCGTGAGACTGAAATTTTGCTATATTCGAAGCGAAACAATAAAAAGGAGCATCGACGATGCACACGACTTAAACAAAGAAATCGAGATTGCGGTTTGCGAAACGGCACAAACAGAGAACGATGAAACCACATATCTCTTGCAGTCGCCCGCTAACAAAAAACGTTTGCTGCAAGCAGTTGAAAATATCGAAAACAACCGCGGCTTGGTGGTAACCAACCTTGATGAACTGTCATGAGAAAGGTCGCATTTGAGCCAAGCGCCTTTCAAGATTTCACCTCGCCGTTATTTCTGCTCCATCATCCACCTTCTCTTCTCCAAAATCAAATCCACCTCGCGATCCAAAGCTTTTAATGCCGCTTCCGATGACATGTGCCCCGTCGAAGCGGCCTCGGCATATTGCTGCGTTTTCTGCGCGATCTGCTCCCACTCCGGAATCATCGGCGTGGGCACGACGTGTTCGAGTTGTTGATAAAAGGCTTGAATATAAACGTTATTGGTAAATGTCGTGTCGTTCCAAGCCGCGCGAATCGCGGGCAAGTCGCCGGTGATTTTATAAAACGCCAACTGCTGTTGCGCTTCGGAAAGATACTCGATGAGTTTCCACGCGGCGCTTTTCTTTTGCGATTTTTTAAACAGCACCAAACTGGAGCCGCCGGCCAGCGAAGCACCGGGCGTGTTAGCGTCAGGGCCGGGCATCGGTGCGGTCATCCATTGCTCCTGCAACGCCGCGGGCAAACGCCGCTGAAATTCGCCGATGTTCCACGGGCCGGTGATGTACATCGCAAAAAAGCCTTCGCTGATTCCCTGATAAATGTTGGTCACTTGCGTGACGCCGACGGGCGCGAGTTGCTCGCGATAGAAGCGCATCAAAAAAGAAAACGCAGTGGAAAATTTCTCGCCGCTGAAATCGCCATAGCGATTGTTGTCTTTCAACAACCGCGAGCCGCTCTGCAAACCGGCGATGATGAACGGCGTCCATTCATTCGTGGGCAACAGCATTGCGTACTTTTCTTGCGGGCCGGGCAGTTGTTTGATTCGCTTGGAAGCCTCAAACCACTCATCCCACGTGCGCGGCGGATGAGCATAACCCGCCTTTGCCAAAATATCTTTGCGATAAAAGAGCAATCGCGTATCGACGTACCACGGAATGCCGAAAGCCGCGCTGTCGATCACATTCGTTGCCCAGATGCCGGGAAAATAATTTTCGTGTTTGATCGTGGAAGCGTTGGCGATCCATCCGTCCAAATTCTCCAACGCATTGAGTAAATGAAATTCCGGAATCCACGTGTTGCTGAGCTGGCAAATATCCGGCAGCGAATTGCCCGCGTAAGCCGTGAGCAATTTCTCGTGCGCCGCGGTCCACGGAATGCCTTGAATCTTGACCTCAATGTCGGGATGACGCAGATAAAATTCCGGCATCAGCTTTTGCACATGCTCGCCTTCCGCGCCCATCGCCCAAAATTTGATCGTGATTTTTGATTCCGCGGATGGTTCGCATGCGGCGAAGAATGAGAACAGCAGGGGGAGCCCCATAACGAGACCGCGGCTCTGCGCGAACAAAATTTTCGTTTTCATACAAGTCACGTTGAAAATCCTCTGCCACTGCAACTCACGCGTCGTCATTGCCGCCAAGTTTTTATGTCCGCATTATTGAAGCGAATCGGCAGCCTGGGGCTTTGCTCTTTCATGCACACGCGCCGCAACAACGCGCTCGAACAAAATTCTGTGCGCTTCATCGTTGAGATGAATGCCGTCGCCGCTGTCATAATTTGGATTGATTTTGTTGTCGTCGGTTGCGATCCCGCTCCAAAAGTCAATGGCATTCTTGCCGAGTTTGACGAGAAGAGCGTCGCGCAGCGCAAGCTGGTCTTTGCGTTGCGTCTCGGAAAGATTGCGCGGCTGCGTGGTGCAAATCCACACGGGAATGTTGCTGCGCTGAATGATTGCGAGCAACGAATCATAATTTGCCAATTGCTCTTTCACGCTGTAGCCATACGCGGCGTCGTTGCTCGGCAAATTGATGATGAGCGCCGAGGGGTGCAGCGCCAATGCTTTGGTGAGATTACGCTCTTTATCCGGCGCGGGTCGATTTGGCGGCGGCATGAAATGATCCGGCATAATATGGTAGGTCGTATAGCCGCCCTTGGCGAGATTGATCACGTTGA
Organism: bacterium; assembly: GCA_041918175.1. Taxonomy (GTDB): domain Bacteria; phylum Zhuqueibacterota; class Zhuqueibacteria; order Zhuqueibacterales; family Zhuqueibacteraceae; genus JABWAN01. The sequence continues at coordinate 80,827 of JAYRWE010000007.1, read as the reverse complement.
TGTGCGGCTCAATCGTTTGCACATGCGCGCGATAACGATTCACCCACGCATTGTTGCGCTCGCGCGGGCCTGCACCTTCAGCGGTGGAGGAGCCGAGCACGAGAATGTTGACGGTTTGGTTTTGAGTTTGGCCAATGACGACGAGGGCCGCGCATAATAGCCAAAGCGTGAAATATTTTTTCATGGCTCCATCTTTTTGACAATGGCATCGAAATCCACAGCGGTGATCTCATTGCTGCGGAAGTTGGACAATTGCCGGAGCTTTTGCATTATATTGTCATAAAAGAATCCCTTGACGCACGGAAACAACTTCAGTCGCGCAATGCCGCGCAGCATCTCTCGGAGCGCACGGTGGCTCGGTTGCGAGACGCTCTCCGCCGGGGCGTTGATCAATGTTTGGCAAAGGCGCAACGATGCTTCCGGAATGATAAACAAATCTGTCGGCACCTGATCGAGGTGCAAATAAAAGGAAGCGCACAAAGCATGAATGACGGGATAAGCGGGATCATAATCCGGCGCGCTCATCGCGCAATAACCCTCGCTGGCGCGCAATCCTTTCACGCCGCTGTTTCCGGCAATATTGATCACGTAGCCGCAGAGCGTTTTGTTCTTGGTCGTCGTTGCTCCGATCGTCATCGCCACGTTGTTCAAGCTTGCCGCGGAGCCAAAATAACTGCGTATCCGCCGGCGCCTCGTGCGGTAGGCTTTGAAATCTTTTTCCGACATGCCGTCGGTCAACCGGAGCGTCAGTGCAGAAGGCGGCGAGGTATAATCATCCTTCAGTTCTTTGATCACGCTGGTTGCCGTCTTTCCTTTGGGCAATGCCACATCGCGCAAAGGTTGCTTTTGCAATTGCCCCTGCGCATTGAGCGTGAATGAAAGCGCGCCGTGGGCGCAGGCGCGATTGTGCAGAGCGCGATCGACGGTCAACAGGATTACGCCGGGAACGAGCAGCTTGTCGAGAATCTCTACGTCGGGAATGCCTTTGTGCGCCTGCTCCAGAAACACGTATTCGGCGGTGCGAGCGCCGAGCCATTTCTGAAACGCTTTCCACAACGGCGATTCGTCATTGATCGCATTGTCAACGATGACACGAACTTGGGGCATAGGTAAAAAATATTTTTAATCAGCCTTACTCACCTTTGTAATTTCCCAACCACCCGCCGGCAAAGCCTGCGCGCTTTAGGCCGCGCACGATATGCGGATTTTTCTTCATGACATTCCACACAAAGTCGCTGCGCAGATTTTCAATCATGATCGCAATCGGACCTTGATCGATGCCGAGGTAATCATGATCGAACCAGCCGTTCGGAAACTTCGGCGTGATATACGAGGGGTTGAAAGAATCGAGAAAGCCGTACTCTTTCCACAACAAGGTATCGTATTTCGTGCGCATCGTTTGCAATGCGGGAATACAAATCTCCGGCGCGAATGCCACTGAGCCGCCGGCAGCCGTGGCTGCGAGCGTGCCGTCGTCTTCAATCCAATCGAATGAAACGCCGCGTGCGCGATAAGACCAAAACTCTCGCCGCTTTCCATCAACGACAAAAGACGTATCGCGCGGGCCATCGCATGCGGTGTAGCCCCACATGTTTTCGCCATAATCACGATACCCGCGCGGGTTCTCGCGGCCATAGGCTTGTTGCGTGTACGTCGCGCGCCGCGAGTTCTCGAAATAGTCGATGCCCTTCGCGCGCATGTAATCATCTTGAATATCGCGAAAGTCGATCCAGCAATGCGAGTATTGATGACCAAACAGCGGCCCGAAGCTAACGAACTCCACGCCATAATATTCCGCCCACACATATGGCTTCGTCCACGTTTGCCAAGTGCTCGTTGGCACGGGATGTGTGGGCGAACCGAGCGCGAGCACATAAAGAATCATCGCTTCATCATAGCCGTCCCAAATGTGCGGGCCAAAACCTTTTTCGGGGAACCACGCGGTTTTCACGCCGTTCGTATCGGCCATGGCCCATTGCCAATCGACGCGAAAGTACAGCGAGTCGGCGAGGTTGCGAATACTTTGTTCGGCTGCATTCTCAGCGTCGAAATAAGATTGAGTAAACAGCACGCCGCTCAACAATAACGTGGTGTCAATCGTCGAAAGTTCGCACTTCCATTCGCGCGCGCCGCTCGGCATTTTGAGAAAGTGATAAAAGAAACCTTTGTAGCCGCTGGCTTCGGGGTGCTCGCTTTGCGGGAGTTGATAAAAAAAACGAAGCGTGTTGAGCGTGCGTTGCGCGGCTTCGTCGCGCGTGAGGAGTTTGCGCTCGACCGCAATGGGATAACACGTGAGCGCAAAGCCCACCGCAGCAATGCTCGACGGACTTTTCGAGGGCCAGCGATCGGGCGCAAGGCCGGTGGCGCGATCGGTGGTTTCGAGAAAAAAGTTGAGCGTGCGCGTTTGGAGGGAATCGAGAAAGGGATCCCACGCGACGGGTGCTAGGGGAGGAACAACCATCGGTTGCGGCTTCTCTTGGCAAGCGAAGAGAAACGCAAGGGCGAACATGACAAGCAAAGATTTCTTCATACAACGCGCTCTTTTAAAGTTATCAAAGCAAGTTTCAAATCGCGACTGCGCGCCGAGCACGAGCCGCGCGCAGCCGAAGCAACAATGCCGCAAGCAGGAGCAACACAAACGGCGGATAGTATGCTGCAACCAAAATACGCTTGCCATAGCTAAACAGGAAGACGCCCCAATTAACGTACATGCCCGCGGTGTGCAATCGATTCCACGCGCGCGGCCCGAGCCACGCAGCGCTGCGGTCAAACGAGGTGGCCGTCATCGCCGCAGTGAAAACATATGCCATGCCGCCACCGAGCAGACGAAACCAGGGTACCTCCTCAAGCGTAGCGCCATCGGTCACATGCGACAACTGCAAAATCGCAAGCAGGTGAATGGCCTGCGACACTGCGAAGGACACACCGAGATAGCGCCGATTGCCGCGCAGCCATTGCGTCAACGCATTCGGCCAGAAACGGCGCAAAGCCGCGGCGCTGAACGCGAGAATAAAAAGCGTAAAAGAAGTGCGTGCGGTCGCGCGAATCACGACGCGCAAGCCTTCTTCACCAGTGCCGTGCGTCGCGAGGAACATCGCGGTCATGAGGCCGAGGGCCAGTGTCGCCCATAGCACGAGGCTCCAGCCATGAAAGTAGTTTTTATTCGCGATCATGTTCTGCCTTGTTAGGCCATTCCGCTATAGAGAAATCATCTTCCGTTGACCTCTTCTCGCCGGCAAATTGGCCATAAACTATAGGGCAATTCTTCGCGCGCGAAGTTGCTTGAGGGAGGAAAGTAATGAGTACACGTGATTCGCTTATGCCATTCGGCGGGTTGAACAGTTCAATCTTGCCGTGCCGGTAAATTCCTTCAACCGTTGTAATCATCATGCGCCACCTCGAATGAGTTCGGTAGAATTTTTTAAACGGAAAAATAAAAAGCGCTCATGCCGCAATGCAGCGTTTTCACTTCAGCAAAACCGCTTTGCGGGCTTGATGAAAAGCACCGGCTTTTAATACATAAAAATAGACGCCGCTGGTGAGAGCGTGTCCGTCAAACGTTGCTTCATGCTCACCTGCCGGCAACTCGCGCGCGAGCAGTTGCAAAACTTCGCGGCCGGCGAGATCAACGACAACGAGCGAGACGCGCTCGCGTTGCGGCAAAGAGAAACGAATCGTGCTCGCGGGATTAAACGGATTGGGATAATTTTGCTGCAAGCCAAATCCGCTTGGCTGTGTTCGTGGCGGCTCGGCCACGGCGTTGACGCGCACGAAGCCGGCTTTCTCCAAACCGCGTTGCACATCCGCGTTTTGCATGAAGCGCTGCCACACTTTGCCCGTGCGATAGTTTTCGATCATGAGCACAATCGGGCCTTCATCAATGCCGATTACGTCGGAAGCCCACCAATTCACATTCAAATTAAACGCATCGCGAAAACCGTACTTCATCCAAAGCTGTGTGCGATAGGTGTCATACATGTGGCGCATCGCGGCCATCGACTCTTGCGGCGTGAAGGGAATCGAACTCGCTGCGGCAGTGGGCGCAATGGTGCCGTCATCATTTTGCGCGGGCGGTGCGCCGCGCGCCGCGTAACCCGTCGGCCCATCGCACGCGGTGATGCCCCACACATTTTCGCCATAGCCTTTGTGCCGTCGCGGATTCGCGATGCTGTATGCGCGCGCGGCGAGCGTGGCGCGCCGCGAGTTTTCGAAATAATCAATGCCTTTGCCGCGCATGTATGCATCTTGCAAATTGCGAAAGTCGATCCAGCAATGCGAGTATTGATGGCCGAACAGCGGCGGAAAGATCACATAGCTATAGCCGTAGTGCGTTTGCCATTGATAGCCGCTCGTCCACGCATTCCACGCCGTGGCCGCAATTGGATGCGTCGGCGAACCGATTGCGAGCAACGTCATAATCATGGCTTCATTATAACCGTTCCACCACGCGTTAATGAAGCCCGTTTCAGGATGCCAACCGAGCGTAATGTTCGGCTGAAAGTTGCGCATCCAATTCCAATCCACGCGTTGATAGATCGAATCTGCCAACGCGCGAATGTCGTTTTCCGCGGTTTCGCTCGCGGTGAAATACTGCTTCATATCAAGAATGCCCGCGAGCAAGAGCGCCGTGTCGATGGAAGACAACTCCGAGTTCCACGTGCGCAGCGCAGTGTTCATATCGAGAAAATGATAGAAGAAACCTTTGTAGCCAATGCGGCCCGAAGTCTCGCGGCCTTGCGGTTTGGTCCAAAAAGTTTTGAGCGTGTTCAATACGCGCGTGCGGCCAGCCTCGCGCGTAATCCAACCGCGATCAATCGCAATCGTGATCGCAGTCAAGCCGAAGCCGACAGAAGCAATGCTGCACGGCGCACCGCTCGCGCTGCGATCTTTAATCAAACCATTGCTCGCGTTCGCTTCTTGCCAGAAAAAATCAAACGACGCGCGTTGCACGAGATCGAGAAACACACTATCGCTGGCATTCGGTTGGGCGAAACTGGCGGCAACGCTCAACAGTATGCTCGCGGCTATCGTCTTAATCCACATGAGAATTTTCCTCTTTGCCAAGCGCTACAATGATACGATGCGTCGTTCCGGCTTCAAATACCGGCAACAGCGTTTTTGTGGATAACGTCGCGCCCACATACTTTCGCCCATCGATAAAAACTTCTTTCACACCGCGATTGACGCGCTCGGGATTTTTCACTTCGATGAGATACGTCGCGCCGCGAAACATGCGCCGAGCGGTAAAACCTTTCCACGCCGCGGGAATACACGGATCAACAACGAGACCCTCAAACGTCGCACGAATGCCGAGAATCCACTCAAGCCCGACTTTGAAGAGCCATGCCGCGGAGCCGGAATACCACGTCCAACCGCCGCGACCATAGAAGCGCGAGCCGGGGCCGTCAATGTTGCCGGGAGTCACGTATGGCTCCGCAACATACTCGTCCGGCTTCTTGCCGCGATGCACGGGGTTGATCTTCGAAAACATTCTGAACGCATTCTCGCCGCGACCGAGCAACGCCTCGGCAATCACCGTCCATGTTGCCGCGTGCGTATACACGCCGCCGTTTTCACGCATGCCCGTGGCGTAGCGTGAAAGGTAGCCGATGTACTTGTCCGGCGTTTTATAACCGGGAGCGAGTAAGAGCGGGCCGGCTTTGTGTTCGAGATGTTGCTCCACCATGTTCATCACTTGCTCGGCGCGCTCGCGATCCGCAACGCCGGAGATCACGGCCCACGTTTGCGCGTTGAGAAAGATACGGCCTTCTTCGTTTTCTTTGCTGCCAATTTTCTCGCCGCTGTCTTTCGTAGCGCGATAATACCACTCACCGTCCCACGCAAGTGCGTTGATCGTCTCTTTCAATTGTTGTGCACGCGCACGATAGAGTTGCGCGCGGGAGTGATCGTTGCACTTCTCTGCAATCACGGCAAAGTTGTTTAGAATGAGATGAAGAAAATGTCCAAGCCAGACCGACTCGCCTTTCATCTCCAAACCGACTGCGCTGAGGCCGTCGTTCCAATCGCACGCACCGATGAGGGGCAAGCCACGCTCACTGAAACGTTCGAGAGATTTGTCGAGCGCGCGGCAGCAATGCTCATAAAGCGAAGCCGGTTCTTTTTCATCAACAAACGGCTCGCGATTTTCCAGCAGCGCGAGATCGTTCGTCTCGTGCAAATAATTCGTAAGCACGAACGGGAGCCACAAGAGATTGTCGCTGATCGTCGTGTGCAATCCGATCTCTGAAATCGGATGCCACCAATGATACACCGTGCCGTCTTGGAATTGATGCCGCGCGTGCAAAAGAATTTGCTTCTTCGTTTGCGCCGCGTCAATCGGCAGAAAAATTTGGCTGTCTTGCAATTGATCGCGAAAGCCAAACGCGCCGCCGGTTTGATAATACGCCGTGCGCCCCCACAATCTCCCCGAGATGGCTTGATACTTCAGCCACGTGTTGAGCATGAGGTTCATCGCGTCATCGGGCGTGTCGATCTCGACCGTGTCGAGCAAATCCTCCCAACGATGCCGCACGAGCGTGAGCGCGGCATCGGCTTCTTTGACCGCGCGATATTTTTGGATCAAACGCGCGGCTTCCTCGCGCGATTGCGTTGCACCAAGCGTGAACACGACAGTCTTCTCTTCGCCGGGAGCGAGCGTGACACTCACTTGCAAACTCGCGATGGCATCAAGCCAATTGCCCACGCGCTTGTGTAGCTTGCCTTCGCGCACGGCCTGCGGCTCGCGTTGATTGCCATACATGCCGAGAAAGCTTTCTTTGTCCGCGTCAAAACTACTTGGCTTCACATTCACGCTATGAAACGCAACGTAATCCCATTCCGTGTTCCAATGGCCGCGATCGGTCGGCACCTCCCACAAACGTTTCGTGGCGAAGAGCGCGTGCAGGTTTGCATCATAGCTCGTCTCGATGAACGACTTGTGAAACTCGCGATGCCAATCCGGCGCTTGGCCGAGACCCCATTCGAAGAACGAAAAGAGATTGAGCTTCTTCGGCTTGCGCGTGCGATTGCGTAGCGTGAGTTTCCAAATTTCGAGCGGCTCTTCATTGGGCACGAACATGAGCAGCGTTGAATCCACGCCGAAGTTTGAAGAAGCGATGACACTGTAGCCGATGCCGTGGCGGCATTCATAATGATCCGGCTCGTGACACACCGGCTTCCAGCCGGCTGACCACACGTTGCCTTTTTCATCGCGGAGATAGAGATACTTGCCCCATTCATCTTTGATGAGGTCTTGCTCCCACCGCGTGAGGCGATTGAGTTGCGCGTGCGTGCGCCAACTGTAGCCGCTGCCGGTTTGCGAAACCGTGATGCCGTAATCGCCGTTGCTGATGACATTGATCCACGGCCGCGGCGTGCGCGGCGTGGTGATGACATACTCTTTGCCGTCTTCTGAAAAATAGCCGTACTTCGTTTTGAAGCTTTTCAAGGGTTCCTTCCTTCGTATTCGGTAAAGTCGGATTTGCGCATAAATAAACTTGGTAACATCGAAAGCCGTTTTGCGCAAGTCCGGCTTCGCGCGCTCATAAATCAGTTGAAGATCACCGAAAGATTACCTATAGTTTGTCATACCCCCTACTCTGTTCTTCACGGTTCATTCGAGGTTTAATGATGAAAAAAACAACCAAAGCGCTTACGCGCGAGTTATACGGCGGCGAATGGTACGAGTACGTGCCGCTGGGCAAACACATCGTCGCTGCGCCAGGCGTCTGCGGCGGCAGGCCGACCTTCAAATACACCCGTTTGGAAGTCAGCGTGATTTTGGATTTGCTGGCTGCGGGACACAGCGTTCAAGAAGTTTTGCGCAGATATTCCCATAGCGACATCACCGCAGACTCGATTAAAGAGGCTGTGCAAATCGCTAAAAACGCTCTTCTCTGTTCTGCCGCATGATCGTCTTCGACGAAAATATTTTTGATCAGGTTATCATTGATGACTTGAATAGATGGCACAAAGGCAAAATTTGCTCAATCAAAGATCTGCGCCTCAGAACTTTGATCAAAGACGATGCCGTGCCCTTGCTCTTGCAAACGGTCAAGCACGCCACTTTTCTTACCACGAACGTCTCCGACTTTTGGGGAAAGATGCCCGCGCATCCTGCCTATTGCATCATCTGCTTTGGTCTGCCCAACGAACGCATTGTCGAAATTCCGCGTCTACTCCGCCTCGTGTTACGCTTCGCAGAATTTAAAACGAAAGCGGCGCGCATGGGCAAGGTTATTCTGGTGAAGCATTATCGCATCAATTACTACCGTGCCGGTGCGAAGCAAATCTTCACGCTCGACTGGACTGCGCTCTAATATGGATGATGCTTCGCTCGGTTGAGGGACTTGTTGTGGGTTATATTTTTCATGAGCATTGTTCCCTCTAGCAGAAACAATATTACACATTTTGCTCATCAGATCAACCGCTATGTGCATCACTCTCACTCATCCTCTTCAAACCCCACCTGCTCCAACATCGGCGCGATCTCCTCATTCGCCATGAACATTTTCCAAATCAATCCGCTGCGATAGTTTTCGATCATCACCACGATGGGCGCTTTAAAGCACGGAGGCTTTCACATCTTCGCGCCAAAAATAAATCTTGCAAAAGCCGCCATTCAGCAATACTTTTTATTAAGCAGTACAAGCTGCGCCGAAAACTTGAATTTCATAAAGGAGCCACGACATGTCTGTGACACAGCAACAAGCTCTAATCAACGAGGTACAAGGGCTGCCAGACGAGATGTTTCCAAACCTGTTACAGATCGTTCGCCTGTTCAAAGAAAGCATTTTAGTGCAAACCCGACAGGCCGCTCTCACGCTGCAAGAAGAGTTCACGCAATGGGATCAACTGAGCGATGAAGCGGTGCTGAATTTTGAAAAGGGCTTGCAATAATGGACATCGGCGATATATATGCAACCGACATCCCTTCAACAAATGGTCACGAGCAAGCAGGCAGCCGTCCGGCTATCATCGTGCAAGCTGCGCAATTCGAGAAGCAACTCTCGACCGTCCTCATTGTGCCGTTAACCTCGCAATTAGCGGCTCAAACTTTTCCAGGCACATTTTTGATTCATCCAGATGCTGAAAACGGTTTGACCAAAGACTCGGTTGCTTTAGTGTTTCAGTTGCGCGCGATAGATAAGAAACGGGTGAAGCGCAAGCTCGGGCGGTTGAGCACCAACCATTTGACACAGTTATTCCAGTTTATGAAAACTCTCATGCAGATGCCTTGAAGTTCTTCAAGGTCATTTAGGATCCTCTTCAAACCCCACCTGCTTCAACATCTTCCCGATCTCTTCATTCGCCATGAACATTTTCCAAATCAATGCGCTGCGATAGTTCTCGATCATCACCACGATCGGCGCTTGGTTCAAGGCCATGTTCACGTCTTCGAACCAATTCTCGGTGAGATTGAAGCCGTCGCGGAAGCCGTAAATGCCCCAGAGTTTGTTGCCGTGCTCGTGATAAAAATGTTTGAGCGCGGCCATGGACTCTTGCGGCGTGTATGGAAACGAAGCGAGACTCGCCATGCAACTGATCGTACCATTCTCCTCGCGCGGATTGGGTTTGCCGCCGCCGGAGTTGATGCCTGCGGAGAGTCCCCAACAATTCTCGCCGAAGCCGAGGCGCTGGTTGGGATTCGCGATGCAATACGCGCGATTGATGCGCGCGAGGTTGCGATTGTTGTTGAAGTAATTCGTGTAGCGATCTTTCTTCGCGCGCGGATCAAAACCCATGAACGAAAAGTGCGTGAAGAAAAGATCGCCGCCCGTGCCAACGCCGACATCGAGCTTGATGCCGAAGTATGAATTGCCATTCGTGTAATGATCACCGTGCGTAGTGCGGCCCCAGCCTTGACGATAGCGCACCGCAAGCTCGGATTGTCCGGCCCAGCCCGTGTGATACAAACTCGCGGGCACGCCGTGTGTGGGCGAAGCAATCGCGAGCAAGTAAACGATCATCGTTTCATTCCAACCCACGAGCGGATGACTGATGTGCCACGCATGCTTTGGCGACCAATGCCAATAAAGAAAATCGCTCGTCGGCTCTTTGCGATACCAATCCCATTCGACGGTGCGCCACAACTCAGTGATCGTGTCGCGCAGCTCGCGTTCATCTTTCGTACTGCGCGAAAAATATTGCCGCGAGGTGAGCAGGCCTTGCACAAGAAACGCGGTTTCGACGAGATCGCCGCCGTCATCATACTTGCCAAAATACGCAATGGCCTTGCCGGTTCTGCCATCTAAAAAATGCGGCCACACGCCGTGAAAACGATCTGCGGTTTTGAGGAAGCGCACGATCTTGAGCATGCGTTCGAGACCTTGCGCACGTGTGATGAAGCCACGCTCCACTGCGACGACCAATGCCATGATGCCAAAGCCGGAGGAGCCAACAGCAACGAGATTCTCATCACCGGGCAGAATTTCAATGGCCATGCCCGCGTTCGGATGGCCAGCTTCCCAATAATAACGGAAGCAAGCCTCTTGCACCATCGAGAGCAGTTCGTCGTCGTTCAGCACGCGCGTGCTCGCGCTCGTTGCGTTCGAAAGCGCGGACTCGTTGTCGTGCGCGTCCACTGTGCTGATTTTGTAAAAGGATTTTTTATTCGACGCGCCGATGAAATCCACAAAGCGCGCGAGACTTCCTTTCTGCGTTCCAATGGGCGAGTAGTTTGCGCCATCCCATGAGCGATAGATTTTGTATGCAAACGCTGCGGGCTCGCGCTGCCAAGTCAAATCAATGTGGCGCTCATAACCCTTCGCGCTCAGCCCAAGGGGAATAGAGGGCGCTTGGTTGTTCGTGGGCGACTCATCGCCCACGCGTACGTCGTCGATATAGAGCGTGTGTTCTTTGCCGTCATCGAGGCCTTGCACGAAAAAGATTCGCGCGAGTTGGCGAGGATTGAATTTGTTTTCGTCGGTGGAATTGAAGAGCGGTTTGAAAGCGGAGAAGGGCAATTTGATTTGCACCCATTGCTTGGCGGGAAGGGTTTTAATCAACGCGAGCAGTTTGATATCCGGCACGCCCGCGCCGTTAGAATCTTGCAAGCCGATAAGCGGCGATTCCTCGCGCGACACCTCGGTTTCAGAATAGCAGCGCAGAAAGAGCGTGTTGCCTTCGAACTCGAAACGTTGGCCGTACCGATTCGCGACCTCGAGCGTCATGCGCCAATCGCCGCCGTTTTGCGAGCGCCATTGCAGACGCAACGCATTCGGCGCGCTGAAATAGTTTTGCTCCTCAATCGGAAATTTCCCTTCGACGATTTCAAGCGTGCTCGGCGCGACCGCATAGCCGCGACTGAAATAGTGCGAGCGCTCAGTGAGGCTGTTGTCGAAGACGACGCGATGGTCGTAGTCGGATTGCGTTAGAGCGGCATAAGGCAGGAGTATGATCAACGAGAGGAAAAGCAGGTGGAGGTGCATTGGTTATCTCAATGAAAGTGAGCATACCGCTTTTGCAGCGCTTGCTTTTGAATGGGCTGAAAATTCGCTTGCACAAATTTGACTTTGCCCGTATTATTACATCACTTCAAACCAGGAGTCAATATGACAACCGCCTTGAGTTTACAATTGCCGGAACACATTTATCTGCCCTTGCTCAAGCGTTCGAGCCAAATTGGGCAAACGCCAGAAACCCTAGTAACACAGTGGCTTGAGACTTTCGTCAAGCGCCTCGATGATGATCCTCTGTTGCAATTGGCCGGAGTCTTTGAATCCGACTTGACTGATATTGGCGAACGCCACGATGAGTATATCGGCCAAAGCCTGAGCAAGAACAATGAATGAAGTCTTTGCAGACACTTCGGGGTGGGCGAACTACTTTGTGCGCACCGAGCCCTTTCATGCGAAAGCCCTCAGTTTGATGCGCGACTGGCATACGCAAGGGATTCGTGTTATTACGACGGATTATGTTTTGTTTGAATTGGTGGCTTTATTTACCAGCCCGCTGCGCACACCACGCTTTAAACAAGTTCAGATTATCGAAACGATACAGAATGCCAATTGGGTTACGACGATTCATATTGATCAAACGCTGCGCGATGAAGCTTGGGATTTACTGAAGGCGCGCCAAGATAAATTGTGGAGTTGGGTTGATTGCGCGAGCTTCGTTGTAATGAAACACCACAACCTTGTCGAAGCACTTACCACTGACCTGCACTTCGAACAAGCCGGTTTTATACGAACTCTAAAATAGGCAATCGCTCGCATCAAAACTTAAACCCCAGTGTCAACCTCTGCGCGTTCTCCAGCCTGCCGTGATCGGCCCAGGCGTAATCGAACTGGAAGCCGTAATCTTCAAGTTCGAATTGCAAGCCTGCGCCGAGCGTCAATCCCACTTCACTATCTTCCAAAAATAAATTTTGATAGCCGCCGCGCAACGCGAGCGTTTTGAGCAGCACCCATTCCGCGCCAACGCTCATGCTCTCTGTGTTATCGCTCGGATGAAATGCGTTCATCGCAACATGCACGACGTTGTTCTCGCTCAAGCGCATGGGATACGTCAAGCCCACGCGGAAGAGCACGGGCAGCGGATAGTCGTCCGTGAACACTTGGCCGGGGAGCGCGCTGTTGTCGCCGTATTTGTCGGGATCGCGGTCGAACACGATACGCAAATCGCGGCCGTCGTATTTCGCGGGCAGGCCGAAGTTCGAAATGCTCGCGCCGAGGCGCAGTCCGTTTTCCGAAAGGCGATACACCGTGCCGACATTCAACGCAAAAGTGGAAAGCGAACTGTGCCAAATCGTTTCTTGAATATAGTTCAATTGCACGCCGACGGAGAAGCGATCTGAAACTTGTCTGCCGAAGCCGAGGCCGAGCGCGAGATTGGAAACGGAGTAATTCTCTCCCGTGCCGAGCGGTTGTTCGACGGTGCGCACCGTAATCTCGCCGGAGTTGAGCGCGGTGACGCTGAGATAAATGTTGCCAAGCTCACCCGCTTGCAGCGAGGCAGCGGCATAATTGTACGAAATATCCGCGAGCCACTGGCTGTGCGCGAATTGCACGCCGTAGCCGCTCTGCAAGCCAATCGCGCCTGGGTTGAAATAAGCCGCGGCGGGTTCATCATAGAGGGCAACCCCCGCGTTGCCCATTCCGGCCAAACGCGCGCTGGGCTCGATCAACAAAAACTGTGAAACGGTCGTGCCGGTTTTGCTCTGGCCGAAAGCGGAGGCGGCCAGCAACAGAAAGAGTGCAAACGAAGATTTCGATTTCATGTTTATACTCCTCGACAGGGTGTGCTTTGAGTCATGAACCAGTCTAAAGGAATTTTGAAGACAGAAAGATGGAGGGCAGAAAAATGTGTATGACGTTGCTTTATTTTTCTGCCCACACATTTTTCTGTCTTAGCTTTTCAATGCCTCATTTAATTATGGCAAACTTCCCGATGTGCTTGCCGAGCGTTCCCGCATCGACGTGATAAATATACAAGCCGGGCGCGACTTCGAGGTTGTCTTTCGAGCGCAAATCCCACGCGACAAAGCCGAAGTCCAAGCCGTCGTGTTGCAGTGTTTGCACGAGCTCGCCGCGCACGGTAAAGATGCGCACGGTACTATTCTGCGGGAGATTGCGAAACTCCATTCTGCGCTCGCCGCGGCCGGAGATGGCGAAGCGCTCGCTTTCAAAGCTCGCAAGCCCGACATACGGATTGGGCACAACATATGGCTCTTGCGAGGCCAACGTTTGCGCGGCTTGCGCATTCACAAACTCGCCCGTGGTGGTGAATGAAAACACTTCGCCGTGCTCGAACGGATACACGAGCTTCAATTCATACACATCGCCCGTCGTCGGAATTTTCAACGGGCCGCGTTGCGCTTGGCCTGTGGTGTCGAGTTCGACGCGCCACGTTTCATAGGCGCGCGTGTCGTTCGGAAGATACGTTACGACGTCGATGAATTCATCGGGGAATGGCAAATTCAATGCGTTGTTGTTGTCTTTATCCAAAAAATAAAACTTCATGCGCATGTCGCCACTCGGCGTGTGCGCGTGAATGCGAAATTTGCTCGGGCGCGAGCGCAGCAAGCCGAAGCCGCGCAGTGAGGTGTCAATCGGCACGTCGCTAAATGTGATCGTCATGTCATCGGGAAAGCCAGGGCGTTTCAAATTGATCGGCAGCGGGTTGCGATACTTCACTTTCAAACGACCGTTCGTCGCGCTCGCAGCAGTGAAGCCGCTTGCAGCGCCAACGGAAACTGTGCGCGGTGTATTCGAGATCGGCAACAAGCCCGCGCCGACTAAGCCGCTGCCTTTGCCTTCCAAATCATAGCCGTTGCTGAAAAGGGTATCGTTCGCGGTCACATCGACCAAATCGAAAACTTGCGCGCGAATGCTGTCCGCAAACAAGCTGCGAAATTTCACATTGAACGTGTGATTGTCCGGCACGAGCGTGGAGTTGACGACTTCCACCGCAACCGTGCCCGAGCCGCGACCGCTTTCATGTTTCGTGTTCGAAGCCGTGGCTTTGGTGAAGCCGTTCACTTTGGGATTCGGTCGCACCGCGACAACGTTCTTCGGCAGAATCGTTCCGCCGCGCGGCGTGCGCGAAACTGCAATGGCATTTTCGGAGGGATAAAAACCGAGCGAGTCCGAGCCGAAGTCATACGAAGTCACGGCGTAATAATAAAGCTGGCCGTTGGTCACGGTGGTGTCGATAAACGTGTGCGCGATGCCGGAGTTGTTGCCGAGATAATAGGCAACGCCTTCCACCACTTGTGAAGAGAAGCCTTTCTTGTCGTTGATCATATCAAACTGCGCGAGCGGTTTGCCGTTGCCAATCGGGCCGGTGCCGCGTCCGGTGCTAATCAGTTTGGGATCACGAAATTCCGGATCGGTCGCGCGATAGATGCGATAGCCTTCGAAATCATTTTCGAGCGTAACGGGGTCAATGCCGCGCTCGGCTTGATCATCCCACGACAAACGCACATAGCCATCGCCCGCTTCGGAAGTGAGCGTGGGCATCGGTGGCGGCACCGCGAATTGATAGTTCGCGTTGTAGATGAGTTGCACGATCTTCACCGTGTTTTCCAATTCATCCAAATCCGCGCCGTACGCGAGCGCAAGACTGAAGCGCTCGGTCTTTCCCGCTTTCAAAGTGAACGGACCCGAAGCGAACACGAAGCCGATGTTATAATTCAATGCGAGCGGCGCATCAAAACGTTTCGCGGGATCGGGATCGGTGAATTGATTGTACAAACGCTCCGGCCATTTTTTGCCGTCGTCGAAAAACACAATGCCATCCACTTCTTGATTGGCATTGCCCGCGCCCGCGCGAATGCGATTGAATTTGAAACCGGTCAAACCGATTTGATCGGACTCGTGCAAATCGGTGCGATCAAAATTGCTTTCGCCGTTCGTGGGAATGCCGTCGCCTTCGCCCGTGTCTTTGGTGCCAAACACGCCATCCACGCCGGCGTCGTGCAGTTCCGCGACCCAATCGAAATCTTCATCGCCGGTCCACCAACGTCCCGCGCGATACGCCGAGCGACTCTCGACGGTGCCGTGTTCGCGCTCGAAGTTTGCTTGATTGTAGTTCGCGAGAAAGTAGGCTCGGATATTATCCTGCCCGGTAATGAGTTGCCCCGGGCCGGCGTCGCGCTTTTCATCAACGATGCCGTCGTTGTCATTGTCAATGCCGTCGAAGGGTTTGCCCGGCGTTTCCAAATAGCCATAGCCGAGATAGCCGGTGGGAAAACAATTCGTGCCGAGCGCCGCGCCGTGGCTGCCGCGATCCCACGTGTACACGAGATTGAGATTGCCGCGCTTCGTATAGAAAGCGTTGTCGTCATCCGACTCCGCGATGCCGTCGCACGAAATCGAAGAGCCGCCCACGCCGGAGTCCATGTATAAACCGAAGATGATGTTGTCGTTGTAATCCGTGGTGCCTTCGTTGGTAATATCGTAGTGCCAGAAGATCACGTTGGCGGATTGTGGATTGGCCCATTGAAAGCCGCGCACTTCCACGCGCAAGCCGAGGCCGCGGCGCGTGCTGTCGCGGCTGTCGGGATAAAAATCCCACGCATCGTAGAAATCATCGTCCAGCACGGTGAAGCTTTCTTGATCGGCATTCGGACGTTTGCCAAAGTAGCCGTTCCAACTGCCGGCCCATCCCGGATCGTCGGGATCGTTCGCTTTGTCGGGCCAGGCGTTCGGCCACGTGCGCGGATCGTTGCTAATCGCGGGCGAGCGGCCTTTGTTGATGGAAGGATCGGCTTGAAAAAAATCCGGGCGCGGCTCGAAGCGCATGGTGCGATTGCGAAACGGACTCGCTTGTTGCCGTTCGCGAAAGCCGGTTTCCATAATGTGAAAAGTTTTGCCGGTACGATCCGGCACTTTCGCGAGCACAAACGGCGTGATGCCGTCGCTATAATTCAAGCCGCTGCCTTTGGGCACCTCCGCGGAATGAAACACGCTGAGATCGACGCCAATGGGATCCGCGGGATAATCGCCGACCATGCCGTAGTTATAAAACACCGTGCGGATGTTCGCGGCATCATGAAAGCCCGCGCGCTCCGCATCAACGCGGCCGCGTTTTTCCTGCGGCACCACGGGCTGAAGCTGCGCATGCGCGATGGCGAATGTTAGGGAGGCGATAATGAAGATGAAGCGTTTGAAATTCATAACAGAGGTCTCCTCTCAATTCCCCCCTTGAGGGGGGTACGGGGGGTGTTGCTTTTGATCGTTGGTCTTAAGCTATCTTTTGTTTGCACGAGTTTCAAAGCTTGCTTTATTATCCTTGCTTCGCTAATTTTCTTTGTGAGTCATTATGGAGAACAAACCATGCAAACCGATTATCAAAACCTCATTCACCGCCTCAAAGAGCTGCATTTTTCCGACAGCCAAATTGCGGCTTTAACTTATTCTTCTGAACGCGCTGTGCAGAATTGGAGGCATCGCCGAAGCGAGCCTAGTCCGCTGGTCATCCAACAACTCGCGCGTGTGATTAGAATCGTTGAAGAGTTGCGCAAGGTCGTCAATCCCGTGGCGTTTGCAGATTGGTTTTTTATGCCCAATCGTTATCTGGGCAAGTCTGCTTATCAAGCCTTGCTCGACGGCGAATATGATAAGTTGCAAGAACTCACCATCAGCCTAGTGGAAGGCTCGTTTGCTTAACCTCCGCTGAAGATTCCCCCCTTGAGGGGGGATAGGGGGGTGTTGTTGATTACGTCGACTCGTGTCAAACTTATCTATCCACGCTTCAATCATCTGCAAAACGCCGTTCATATTCCTCTTCACGTCACTATCTGTGAACCCCAAAAAATCGAATCCCAAGCGACTCCAATCGTTTTTGACGAACGGGATCTTTTTTAATTCGCGCATCGAGATTGTGGCTCTCGCCATCGATCTCAATAGCAAGCATTAGTTCTGGGCAGAAAAAGTCTGTGATGTATTTATCAATCGGTCTTTGCCGCAGGAATTGGTAGCCGCGCATTTGTTTGCGTTTCAATTGATTCCATAACAAAACTTCCGAAAGCGTGCTGTGCTTTCGCAAATCGCGTGAGAGCTTTTTCAGCTTGGAATCATATGGAACGATTTCTCGACGCGGCATTACGTGTCCTGCCTTTCTTTACGATACTGAACAACACCCCCCTGACCCCCCTCAAGGGGGGAATAGAAATAAAACCTCACCTCGCCCCCACCGTCACGCCCAGCTCAATTCTCCTCGGCGGATAATAGCGATTGGGATCGGCCAGCGTGGTGCGATCGGCAATCGGCGTGAGCGAATAATCCGGGCTGCCGGTGTTCGCGAAGACGAAGCCATTGGAGAAGCGGCCATCCAACAAATTAAACGCGCGGGCGAATGCGCTCATTTCTATGCCCGCGAGCTTGAAAAATTTTTCCGCGCGCACATCAATCAAAACGAACGCGGGCTTGCGGTCGGAGTTGGCTTCCAAATCCGCGCCGAAGCCGGAGCCGATTTGCGGCGTGTAAGGTTGGCCGCCGCCATAGCGAATGATCGTGCTGATCGCAAAATTATTCGGCTGGTCCATCGTGATCGTCGCGTTCAGCGTGTGGCGTTGATCCCAATTCAGCGGCACTTGCCGCGGCCGCGGATCTTCGCCCGCGGAAGCGCGCGTCGCAGTTTCGCGCGGATCGCTGGAATTGCCCTGCGCGCGTTGCCACGTGTAGTCGAGCATGGTGCTGATCATGCCGAGGCGGCGTTGATCCAGCGCAATGGTGAAGCCGAGCACGTTGCCGAAATCGACATTCGTCAAACGCGCATATTCCGCCGCAGCATAGGTTGAAATAAATTCCACGCCGAGCAAGTCGCGAATGTCTTTATAGAAAATGCTGAAGTCGAGTCCGAGAAAATCCGAGAGCGCATGCTTGTAGCCGAATTCATATTGCACCGTACGCTCGGGATTGATGTCGGGATTGCCGAACGTGCTATAGTTGCTCGCGCCCGCTTGTAGTTCGCTCAAAATGGAGTAATCCGAGTTGCTGAACAATTGACCGAGGCCGGGGTATTGATAGAAATGGCCATACGCAAAAAAGAGCGCGGCGGTCGTGGAGATGGGATAGGAAACGCCGATGCGCGGCGCGAGCGAAGATTTTGCCGTGGTCGCTTGCGGCGAAGAAAGCGGCGCGCCTTGAATCGTGTTCGCGGGATTTTGTAAATCGCTCGGCAGCGTGGCGCGCGCATCGAAATATTCCCACCGCACGCCCGCGCGCACAATCAAATCTTGCCACTCCATTTGATCTTGCGCATAAACCGAGAGCACGATGGGCTTGTAGGTTTCCAATTCTTGAAACGGAAATTGCGGCGTGCGATTCAACCTGCGTTCGACCAACGTGCCGCCAGGACTGAAAATCAAACCCGGCACGCCAAAACGCAAATCCGAAGTCTGCGCTTCCACGCCAAACTTGAGCAAATGATCGCGTGTCACTTGGCTGGTGAGGCTGCCTTTGAACACATAACTGTTCGTGCGTTGTTTGAAGCGCGTGAAGCTCACGCCTTGTACGCTGAGGCCGAGATTGTAATTCGCATCACCCTGCGCCGGGCCTGCGGCGTCATAACGCGGATCAAACAAGTCTTCATAAAGAAAATCGCGATAGTCAAAAAGATTTTGCCGGAAGCTGAGATTGTAAAACGTGTTCTTCGAAACCGTGTGTGTCCAATCCAAGCCGTGCACGAGCGAATAGGTGCGTTGCTCGGAAGCGCCGTCCGGGTTATAAAAAAATCCGAAGCTATAACGCTTGCCCTCGATCCAATTGCCGAGTGCTTGATACGAAAGCTCGATATTGCTCACGGCGCGATTGGTGATTTTGAGCAAGCCCGACCATTCGCGCGAATGATCAAGCGCCACTTCCGCGCTGTCGCCGGTGGGCGTGAACACGCGCGTTTCAAAATCCGCGCGGTCCGTGGGATTAAAAACCCGACGGCCATAGATATAGCCGTCATTCACATAACGTCGCCCGCTCATAATGAAAGACGTTTTCGGCAAGCCGGTTGGGCCGCTCACACTGACTTGATAATTTTGCAAAGAGAGCGGACGAAATTTGTCATCGACGCGGCGGCGCTCGGTGCTGCCAAACACATAGTCGCTCACAAAGGCTTCGGCGTTCCAATCAAATTGCTCCGAGCCGCTTTTGAGCACGGCATTGACCACGCCGCTCATGGCTTGGCCGTATTCCGCGTCAAACGTGCCGCTGATAACTTGCACCTCTTGCAAAAGCGAGCGATCAATGCGCAACGTCGAAGAATTATCGTAAGGGTTATTGACGGTCACGCCGTTGATTTGATATTGCACCTCGCCAATGCGGCCACCGCGAAAGTGACCATCGACCACGCCCGCCTGCAAATTCACCACGTCGTTCAACTCTTGCACGGGCAGCGTGGCAATGTTCTCGCTCGTCACAGTTGCGACGGAGTTGGTGAGATTGGTTTCAACCACGGGCCGTTCAGCAACGACCACGACTTCTTCCGCAGCGAGCGTTTGTTCGCCCAACTCGGCATTGAGCGTAGTCGTGTTGTCGCTGCTGATTAAAACTTTTTCGACCGCATACGTTTGATAGCCGATGATGCTGAATTGCACGCGATACGTTCCGGGCGGAATGTTGAGGATGCGATAATAGCCTTGTGCGTCCGCGGCCGCTCCCAGCGCGGTTCCGGCGAGGATCACATTCGCGCCGGGCAAAGGCTGCTTTTGTTTATCGAGCACCCGGCCTGCGAGCTTACCCGTGGTGCCGGCGGAGAGGGCTGAGGGTAAAGGGCAAAGGGCAAGGAGCAAGGTGCAGAGGGCGAGGGGCAAAAGGCAAACGAACCACGCTCTAATTCCCTCCTTGAGGGGGGTGTCGCTTTGCGTTTTATAAATCAGAGTTGTCGTCGCTTGATTGGTCAACACCTCCCTGTCCCCCTTAAGGGGGGAATTTACACTGAACATGCGAGCAAACATATCGCGCCTCTCTGGCTAAATTATCGTTGCAGTTTTTCGAAAAAGAACAACGTGTCCGCCTCATCAAATGTCATTCAGTAGGAATCTTTTTAAGCACTGGGGCACATCTCCAGCACTGAAAAGGATTCTTTCTGAATGACAATTCGACGAGGGGAAATACAAATCAACAAACAAACTCATCTCACCACGACCATCTTCCCGTAGCGCGTTGCCTTAAAATTCTTTAAAGCGTTCGCGCTCATTTCCACACGATAGAAATAAACGCCCGCGTGCAGCGTGCTCGCGTCAAATGTGAATTGCTGCTCGCCGGCTGGTCGCACGCCCATGACAACGCTCGCCACTTCGCGACCGAGCACGTCGAACACTTTGAGCGTGACAACTCCGGCCGCGGGCATTACAAAACGAATCAGCGTTGCGCGCTGCGCGGAGATCGGGTTCGGATAATTTTGCAGCAGCACAAATTCTTTGGGCGCGGCTTGCGGCGCTTGCGTCTGCGCGACATTGGTAATGATGCCTTCGCCTTCTCTTATTTTTAGAAATTGATTCGCGGCGAGTGCGACATACTTTTCACGAATGCCCGAAGGCCAAAACACGAGCAGCGAATCGACACGCGATCGGCCGCCGAAGCCGAACTCCATGGTGAGATTGTTTTGCGAATTATAACCGCTGCCTGCGCGCACTTCATCCACGCGGCGCCAATTGCCCGCAAAGGCTTCGAGCCGCGCGCCGATAGCGGAACGATTGCTCCGCGTGCCTTCGAGCTTCACATTGAGCCAATGATTCGCGCCGCCGCTGTTTTTGAAAAATTCATTTTGCGTCGCGCCAATAATGTGATCGGCCACGACAATATCGAGCCAGCCGTCGTTGTTGAAATCGAGCGTCGCGGACCCGAAGCTATCGAAGCTCGTGGCGAGGCCCGCTTGCGCCGCAGCATCGCGAAACGTGCCGTCGCCTTTGTTATGAAAGAGCACGTTCGGATAAATATCCGGCAGCAATTCCCAAAACTTGCTTTGATTGGCGATAAAAATATCGAGCCAGCCGTCGTTATCGCAATCTAAAAAATTGCAGCCCCAACTCATGCCCACGGGTGGCAAATGCGCGGCGCTCGTCACGTCGCTAAACGTTCCGTTGCCGTTGTTGCGATAGAGCAGGCTCTGGTGATAATTCGTGATGTACATGTCGAGCCAGCCGTCGTTGTCATAATCACCGAAATCCACGCCCATGCCGTCCCCTGCGAAATCGACTCCTGCTTGCGCGGCCACATTGGTAAAATGCCCAGCGCCGTCGTTTTGAAAAAGATGATTGGCTTGCTTGTAATCATGCACGAGATAGAGATCAACGTCGCCGTCTTTGTCGTAATCAAAAAAGCCCGCAGCCATCGCACGGCCGTTGTAGCCCGCGCCCGAGGCAGCAGTGATGTCGCTAAAAGTGAGATTGCCGTTATTGCGATAGAGGCGATTGCCCTTGTCATTCACAGTCAAATAAATATCAAGCCACCCGTCATTGTCCACGTCCGCCATCACCGCGTGCAGCGAGCTGGTTCTGAGTTTCAGCCCGGCGGACAAAGCGCTTTCTTGAAAAGTTTTATTGCCGCTGTTTATATAAAGCCGATTGTCTTTATCCCAAAACGCGGCGAAGAGATCGAGATCGCCGTCGTTGTCGAGATCGCCCCACACGCCGCTGTACCCACTACTAATCGTGCTCACGCCCGCGGCTTGCGTCACGTCTTTAAATTGCCCGTTGCCTAAATTTTCATAAAGAAGATTCGAAGAGTTTTGACTCGCGAAAAAAACATCGTCATCACCGTCGTTGTCATAATCGCCTGTGGAAACGCCGAGGTATGCGCCGATGGTTTGCGGCCCGATTTGCGCGGAGAGATTTTGAAAAGCGAGAGGCTGCGCGAAGGCGGGCGCGGCGCAGAGAGCGAAGAGCAACGCGTGAAGCGAAAGGCAAAAGCAGAAGTACGAAGGGCGAAAAGCGCACCCGAAAATTCCCCCCTTGAGGGGGGTTAGGGGGGTGTTATTGGCGCGGCCAAATACTCTATGGGCATTACGAAAATCCCGGGCGACACCCCCCGAACCCCCCTCAAGGGGGGAATGGTTCTGCGCATGCGCGCTCAACTTGGCGGCTTGAGCATGAAGTGAAAATTTTTTCTTTAAACACGAAAACATTGCGCACCTCATTCAGGCTATACCCTATGAGATGTCATTCAGCATGAATCTTTTTTGGCACTGGCGTTCATTTCCAGCGAGTAAAAAGATTCCTGCTGAATGACATGCGTTTGATAATTTCAAATTAAGAGCAGCCTCGGCGGAATGACGTCGAGGCTGCCTTATCCTGGTGGTGCTTTGCCGTTACTTCAAAACCATCATTCTGCCGAACAACGTGGAAGACGATTGCTTTGCGCCGGCAGAGGTCATTTCCAAACGATAGAAGTACAAGCCGGAATTGAGGCGGCTCGCGTTGAAGTGCGTCTCGTGATTGCCTGCGGCTTGCACGCCCAACGATTGAATCGCGACGCTGCGGCCGAGCACGTCGTACACTTTCAACGTGACCGTGCCGGAAGTCGGCATGCCGTAGCGAATCGTGGTCGCGGGATTGAACGGGTTGGGATAATTTCCATAGAGCACGAACGCTTGCGGAATGCCGTTTTCTACGTCGCGATCTGCAACGCCAGTGAGCACAGTATTGGCATCCATATATGCCCATATTGGAGAGGCGCGTTCCCCCCGCTCTTTAAACCACCACGTCCAGTTACCGTAATCATCCGTGGGATTAGGACGCGTATCGCCGTCGAACAAGAGCGCGCCGAGGAATGCAATACCGTCGCCGCGGCCGGTGGGATAACCGACTTTGGTGAGATCAATCGCAAGCTCGATGAAATAACCTTCATCCACATCCGCGGGATTGTTGATCGTGGTGTTGGGCTTCATCGTAACTGCGGCGCTAACGGCGTTCAAGTCCAAAGCCAAGTTGCCGCCAATAACGGCTTGTCCTGCGGCATCGAAACGCACGATAACTTCGCGGCCGAGCAGATCATGATTATCCGGCTCGCGCGCAACGCGATCATTGATCATGAAACGAATGCCGTCCCACTGCGGATCGCTATCTAGCGCCGTCACGGCTCCGTCGCGCGCATCAACGCCGATATAAAGTTTGTCGTCTTTGAAGAAGTATTTGAAAGTCGCATCACCGGGATCGAGCACAGCCGCGCGTGCGCCGCCGACTTCGGGTTGGAATTGGCCGCTCGCAATCGGGCCGATGCTGGGATAGGTTACGCGCAACGCATCGTCGCCATAGCGCACGTCGAAGCTCGGTGCTTTCGCCCACACAGCTTCGTTCAAATTGCCATCAATGGTCGGCGCGGCATTGTTGCCCGCGTTGGGAATCACCATTTCCGGTGCAAGCTCCGGCAGCGTGGGCGAATCCACGGTCACGTCGGGACGCACGTGAATACGCACGGTGTTGCTGTTGAAGGCACTGAACGGGCCTTGGAACCACGTGCGATTGCCGCTCAACTTGCCGGGAATCACGGGCCATTGCCAATCGGTATCGTAGATGGAGATGTTGAAGCTCACGATATCGCCCGCGGGTTTCGTGGCGTCATAGCCGCGCGGCGTGAGATTCATACGAAATTCCATGGTGTAGCCGACATCGGGAATCGTATCGGTATTGCTGATGCCTTGCACGGTCGTGGCCGCATCCCAAATTTGCAGATTGTCGGGAGTGCGCGGGCCACCCGCGGCACCGAAGAACGCCGGCAGCGCGCCGATGTTCGCGGTGGCCGGATCAGCCCACGGCTCGGAGACCCAACCATAAAAATATTCAAACGGCGGAGCGGGACGATCGACAGCTTCTTTTCTGCGAATGTTCATGAGCACGCCGTCGAAGCGATTGAACAAGCCCGCGCCCACGGAGCTGTCTTTCACGGCAACGCCGAGATACAATTCATTGCCGACCACGAGAAATTTCAACGTCGCATCGAGCGGGTCCGTGGGTTCCGCTGCGCCTTCATTTCTAAAACCACTGCCGGGAATGCCGGCGTCTTTGCCATATTGCAAACGCACGGTTTCGGCTTTAGCCCATGCCGGTTCGTTCATGTTGCCGTCGAGCGTGATGGTGCCGCTCGTCACACGACGCGCCCAAATTGCATCCGCACGTTCGCGTGCGCCCGGCTCGCCGCCGGGGAGAAACACGTTGGGATCCATATAAGCCCACACCGGTGAAGCACGATCAGCGCGTTCTTTAAACCACCACGTCCAGTTACCGTAATCATCCGCAGGATTGGGGCGCGTATCGCCATCAAACAACAACGCGCCGAGCCATGCGACACCGTCGCCGCGACCACTCGGATAACCGATCTTCGTCAGATCAAGCGACAACTCGATGTAATAACCTTCATCCACATCCGCCGGATTGTTGATCGTGGTGTTGGGCTTCATCGTAACTGCGGCGCTGACGGCATTCAAGTCCAACGCCAGATTGCCGCCGAGAACGGTTTGGCCGTTCGCATCGAAACGCACAATCACTTCGCGGCCGAGCAAGTCGTGATTATCCGGCTCGCGCGCGGCGCGGTCGTTGATCATAAAACGAACGCCGTCCCATTGCGGATCGCTATCGAGCGCAGTCACCGCGCCGTCGCGCACATCCACGCCGATATACAGCTTGTCGCCTTTGAAGAAATAATTAAAGGTCGCGTCGCCCGGATCCAAAATCGCCGCGCGGCCGCCGTTTACTTCGGGTTGAAATTGGCCGCTGGCCAGCGGGCCAATGCTCGGATAACTCGCGCGCAACGCATCATCGCCGTAACGAATGTCAAAGCCCGGCGCGTTTGCCCACGAGGCTTCATCAAGCACGCCGTCAATGCGCGGGTCGTTATAATGCTCGGCATTGGGAATAATCATTTCCGGCCCGACCTCGGGCAAGGTTTGCGTGTTGACGGTCACGTTCGGACGCGCGTGAATGCGCACGGTGTTGCTGACAAACGCGCTGAACGGGCCTTGGAACCACGTGCGATTGCCGCTCAACTTGCCGGGAATCACGGGCCATTGCCAATCCGCATCGTAAATGGAAATGTTGAAGCTCACAATATCGCCGTTGGATTGCGTCACGTCATAACCGCGCGGCGCGAGGTTCATACGAAATTCCATGGTGTAGCCGGCATCGGGGATCGTGTCGGTATTGCTGATACCTTGCACGGTCGTAGCCGCATCCCAAATTTGCAGATTGTCGGGCGTGCGCGGACCGCCAGCAGCGCCGAAGAACGCCGGCAGCGCGCCGATATTCGCGGTGGCAGGATCAGCCCACGGCTCGGAAACCCAACCATAGAAATATTCAAACGGCGGCGCGGGACGATCGGCAGCTTCTTTTCTACGAATGTTCATGAGCACGCCGTCGAAGCGATTGAATAAACCCGCGCCCACGGAGCTGTCTTTCACCGCAATGCCGAGATAAAGCTGATTGCCTTGCACGAGAAATTTTAGCGTCGCATCGAGCGGATCGCTCGGCTCGGCCGCGCCTTCATTGCGCCAACCGCTGCCGGGATCGCCGGCGTTTTGGCCATATTGCAGGCGCACACTTTCGGCCTTGCTCCACGCTGCTTCGTTGAGTCTGCCGTCCACTGTGAGCGCTTCATCGATCACAGTGCGCGCCCAGATGACGTCGGTGCGCGGCGTTTGGGCAAACGCGCTGACCGCGGCGGCCATCATGAGCACGACGGCGAGCATCGTAAAAACTTTTTTGTTCATAGGATTCCCTTCGCTGGTTAGAGTTCTTGCTTCGCGCTGGTTTGCATCAAAACAGTACCACCGATCGCTTCACGCCATACACTTCACCTCCTTGCAATTTATTTTCATCACCTCAAAACCAAAGGCAAAACTATTTTTGGCAAAACGATTAAAAAATAGTTTTGGAGCAACCGCATGATTCGCGCAACACCAGGCTCGTGGGCACAAGCGCGTGTTGCTTCACGTGCGCGTTCTTTTCCGTTAACGCATGAATCAGTTTTTGAATCGCAATCGCGCCGAGATCGCTGATGGGCACATGCACCGTGCTCAATGCGGGCGTTAGGAAACGGGAAATCGGTACATCATCAAAACCCGCGAGCGCGATCTCTTGCGGCACGGCTACGCCCATTTCGCGAAGCGCGCTGAGCGCACCGAGCGCCATGGAATCGTTCGCCGCAAAAATCGCGGAGGGGCGCGGCGTGAGCGCTAAAATTTTTTTCACCGCTTCATAACCCGAGGCTTCGGAAAAATCGCCGAGCACTTCGAACCCGGACTCTTGTTGCGCGTGCGCCTCACGCAAAGCTTGTCGGTAGCCGCGCAAACGCTCGTCCGCATCCAAATTTTTTTCCGTGCCTTTGATCATCGCAATGCGTTGATGGCCGTGTTGAATGAGATGCCGCACCATTTCATAAGCGCCGGCAAAATTGTCGATGTTAAAAGAATCGAAGGAGTCGTCGTCCACCAAGCAATTCAGCAGAACAACGGGGAGCGTTTTGGGGAGATTATCTTTGAGGGTATGCGCGTCGATGCTGGGCGACATGATAATGAGGCCGTCAACGCGGCCGCGCATAACTTGCAACGCGGCTTGCAATGCTTCGCGCGTGGTGTGCGAACTGGAAACGAGCAGATGAAAACGATTTTGCTGCGCGGCTTGATCGGCCCCGCGAATCACTTCGGAAAAGAACTCGCCGTGTAGATCGGGCAGGAGCAGGCCGATGGCCTCCGTGCGTTTCATGCTGAGGCTGCGGCCCAGCGCGTTGGGCGTGTAATGCAGCTCTTGCGCAACCGCTTTGACGCGCCGCCGCGTTTCTTCGTCCACTACGCCCGCGTTGTTGAACACGCGCGAAACCGTGGCCGTGGAAACGCCGGATTTCCGAGCGACCTCTTTGATCGTGACACTCATGCTCTGCTCACTCAGCCAAGTCGTGAACTGTGATGACGTGTGTTCACACTTCCATGTAACCGTTTACACGAAAGATCACAAAAAAGGCGAGAATTTTTCCCGCCGTGTAAACGTTTACATGATAGCAAAGAAATCCAATTTGTCAAGCGGTTTTTCGAAGCGTGTGTAATGCGCATTACGCCAAGTGCGACATTTCGCTTGACTTTCTAGCGCAGAATACTATTTTGCACGAAATTTTTTTCACCAAAGAGCAGGCGAGGAACATGTACACGACCGCTGGAACTTCACGCCGTAAACTCACGATCGCGCAACTTGAGCAAGAAATGGATCGGGTGTGTGCGCGTTTGGAGGCGTTGGAAACTTATGTGACCGACAAGTTGGCGAAGCACCAAGTGGAATTAGCCGCAGAAATGAAGCGCATTGAAATGCGATTTGCCGAGCTTGAGCTAAAAAACAAACGTCTCGAATTGCGCTTGGAGATTGCTGAACGCAGGCTCCAATTTGAAACGCATCGCTTGCATCGTCCTGACATTGGCTTTGACAAAATTGGCATTGCTTGACTTTCAAAGCGAAATCGACTATATTCGCCCGCGTTTTTAATCCATGCGTGCCCTCTGCCTACCCTCACGACCGGCCTTTGTTCGTCGGGAAAGCGCTTCGCGGTCAACGCAGTTTCGTAACCTCAATACGCCAAATCCCCTTGCCATTCAACTGATTTGGTAGCTAGAGATGGAGGATGTAACGTTTTTATGCGACGCAATAATACCTTTCGTGTCGTTATTATCGTGCTGGCTCTCGTCTGGTCCGGTTATCAGCTTTATCCCACCGTTGTGACCACGCGATTGAAGGATCAAGCCGACGCGCACTTAAACAAGATTTCACAAACCTCCGGGCTTTCAGTTGACGAAGTGAACAATGCTTTGCGTCAAGGCCGATTGGAGCAGGAGTTGCGAGCAACCTTGGCAAATCGGAGTGAAGCGCTTCCGAACGCGCTGGCTGAAGCCAAGCAACTCATTGAAGTCGACGACAAAATAGCCAAACACGAACCGCGCGCCATCAAACGCGGTTTGGATTTGCAGGGCGGCTCTTACTTAGTGTTCGAAGTCGATCTTCCCAAAATGGTGCGCGATCTCGCCAAAAATCGTGACGCCAAATTTGAAGAAATCTTGCGCACGGTCGAAGCGAAGGCCAAGGTCCCGAACGTGGATTTCTTTGAAGTCTTCGCACAAGAATTTGCCGCGGCACAAGTTCGCTTGAGCCGCTATTGGGGCAATCGCAGCCAAACCGATGCGCAGATTGTGGAAGATTTGAAGAAGAACGCGACGGATTCGGTGGATCGCAATCTCGAAATTTTGCGCAATCGCATCGATCAATTCGGCGTGTCCGAGCCTTCCATTACTAGACAAGGCGAGCGCCGCATCGTGGTTGAGCTTGCCGGCATTACGGACGTGAGCCGTGCGAAGAACATCATCGGCAAAACCGCGCAACTCAAATTCTCGCTCGTGCGCGAGCCGGAAATTACCAACGATGTGATCGTCAAGATCAACGAAGCCATGCGCCGTTCGCGTTCGAAAAGCGGCAAAGACAGCAACACCGTGGCGCAAGCGACTCCCGCGGATACGAGCACAGCCGCCAAAATTCGCAGCGGCGAGGAAGTGAGCGTCGATGAATTGTTCCCCGGCTCCTCCGCGGCCGCAAGCGACACGACTGCTTCCGATTCTACTTTGTCAGTTGATAAGGAACTGCTCGAACAGAGTCCGTTCTCCTCTTTGATCGGCGCGCTCGGCCCGGATATCGGCGTGCCGGAGAAAAACGTGCGCGCTGTCGAGCGTGTGCTCAACACGCAAGAAGTACGCGACGTGATTCCGAGCGATGCGGAGTTTCTGTGGTCGAATAAAACCGAACAGCTCGCGGATACCAAATATTATCGCCTCTATCTCGTCAAAAGCGAAGCGGAATTAACCGGCACGAATCTCACGGATGCACGGGCGAATATCGGCAGCGGCGGGCGCGTGAGCCGGCAGGGCGAGTGGGAAGTAAGCATGGAAATGGACAACGAGGGCGCAAAGATCTTTTCGATTGTGACCGGCGCAAATGTCAACAAGCGCTTGGCAATCTTGCTCGATGATAAAATCGTCACCGCGCCGAATATTAACGAGCGCATTCCCAATGGCCGCGCCGTGATTCACGGCAACATGGACTCGAACGAAGCGCGCGATCTTGCCATTGTGCTGCGCGCAGGCGCGTTGCAAGCGCCCATGCACATCATCGAAGAGCGCACCGTTGGGCCTTCGCTTGGGCGTGACTCGATTGAGAAAGGCCAAAACTCGACGATCATCGGGTTTGTCATCGTCGTCGCGTTCATGTTATTCTATTATCGTTTGTCGGGCTTGATTGCCAATCTTGCCTTGCTGCTGAATATCATCATCGTCTTTGCTGCGTTGGCGCAATTCAAAGCGACTTTGACTTTGCCCGGCATTGCCGGCATCGTGCTCACTTTCGGTATGGCCGTCGACGCCAATGTACTCATCTTTGAGCGCATCCGCGAAGAGTTGCGCAGCGGCAAAACCGTTAAAGCCGCGATAGATGCCGGATATGATCGCGCTTTTTGGACGATCTTCGACTCCAATGTTACCACCGCACTGACCGCACTAGTGCTCATGCAATTCGGCACCGGGCCGGTGAAAGGCTTTGCGATCACGCTGATCTTCGGCATTGCCATTAGCATGTTTACGGCCATCGTCGTAACGCGCGTTATTTACGATTGGATGACTTCTCGCCGGACCATGACTTCATTAAGCATTTAACTTACGCTTCGTTCTTTTTTTTGAGGAGAAGATTTTCTCATGGTGCAGTTCTTTCGCGAAACCCATATCGACTTTATGAAGAAGCGCAATTTTGCCATCGGCGCTTCCGTCCTCGTTATACTCATTGGTATCGCCTCGTTGATCATCAAAGGCGGCCCGACGTATAGCATCGATTTCCTCGGCGGCACCGAAATTCATGTTCGCTTTCAACAAGATCAAAACCCCGGTGAGGTGCGAGAAGTCTTAGCTACGGCCGGTTATCCTGGCGCCGAAATCAAACAATTTGGCGGCAACCGGGATTATTTGATTCGTGTGCAGCAAGATGATAATTCCCTGCAAGCTCCCGACAATATCGTTGCTGCGCTGCAAAAGGCTTTCCCTTCCAATCCGCCGGACCGGCGCTCGGTTGATACGGTCGGTCCCAAAATCGGTCGCGAACTGCGTGACGCTTCGGTTTGGGCTACCTTGGTCTCGCTCGGACTTATTTTGATCTACGTCAGTTTTCGTTTTGAATTCATCTTTGCCGTCGGCGCCGTAGTCGCTTTGTTTCATGACGTGATGGTGACGCTCGGCTTCTTCTCGCTGCTTGATTTGGAAATCAATTTGGCCGTGGTCGCTGCGTTTCTCACGTTGGTAGGCTATTCGCTGAATGACACCATTGTGATCTTTGACCGCATTCGAGAAAATCTTAAAGTGCATCGGCGCGAAAATTTGCCGATCGAAGACATCATCAATTTAAGCATCAATCAAACTTTGAGCCGCACGATCCTCACGTCTTTGACGGTGTTTTTTGTCGTCGTCGTGCTGTTCTTTTTTGGCGGCGATGTTATTCACAACTTTTCGTTCTGTATGCTCGTGGGCGTCATTGCCGGTTCGTATTCCACGATCTTCATCGCCGCGCCGCTCATTGTGGAATGGTACAAGAAGCATCATCTCGCAAAAATCAAACAGCGTACTCCGGTCGCGGTGCGCTAGCTTCGGCGTTATAATATCGCGTGTTTCAAAGAAAAATTCGTAGTTGCACTTAAAATGCGTTTGGCTGCGGTGCAACCGACGAGAATATCGAAACTCCCTAAAACTCACGGGAGGTGCCCGATGACGATTATTGAAAAAGCCGCCGGAAAAATCACGCTGCTCGAATTTTCCGGAAAAATTATGGGCGGGCCTGATGCCGGCGTCTTGAACGATAAGCTGCACGAGTTGATCGACCAGGGCAAAACCAATGTCGTGGTCGACCTCAACGAAGTCGATTGGATGAACAGTTCCGGCCTCGGTATATTGATTCAAGCTTTGAACACCATGCGCAACAACGGGGGCGATATCAAACTCGCCAACGTGACGGAACGCATCAAGAGCTTGCTCATGATCACCAAGCTCACGCGCATCTTCGAAATTTTCGACACGGTGCCCGATGCCGTCGCCAGTTTTAAATAAAGCCCACGGACCTTCGGAAAATTCAAACTCCGACTCGCCGGCGCAATTTGCCGGCGCAGCTTCGGAGTTTTTTTATGTCTTGCGCTGAAATTCACTACTTGAAAAACTATGTCTGTTCAAATCATTGTCGGCGCCCAATGGGGCGATGAAGGCAAAGGCAAAATCATTGATTGCCTCAGCGAGCGCGCAGATTGTGTCGCACGCTATCAAGGCGGCGCGAATGCCGGCCACACCGTCGTTATCGGCACAGAGCGCTTCATTTTACATTTGATTCCTTCCGGTATTTTGCATCCGCATACGATCTGCTACTTGGGCAACGGCGTGGTGATTGACCCCACAGCACTCTTGCATGAAATTGCTCTGCTCAAGCAAAAGGGCATTGTCGTCAAAGATCGATTGTTCATCAGTCATCGCGCGCATCTCGTGATGCCATATCACAAGTTGCTCGATCAAAGCCGCGAATCTGCCAGCGAGCAGCACAAGATCGGCACCACCGGCCGTGGCATTGGCCCGGCTTATGTCGACAAAGTGCATCGCATGGGCATACGCCTCGTTGACTTGCTTGATGAAGCCGCGTTGCGTGAAAAAATTGCGCACAATCTGGAAGAGAAGAACGCCATTCTCAACGCGCTTTATGGCCAGACGCCATTGGAGACGGAGGCCATCATGCGCGATTATCGCGCGTTGGATGAACAACTCGATCCGTATATCACCGATGTGTCGCGTGCATTAAACCTGGCTATTGCCTCCGGGAAAAATATTTTGTGCGAAGGCGCACAAGGCACGTTGCTCGACATTGATCTCGGCACCTATCCATATGTCACTTCTTCCAGCCCGACGAGCGGCGGCGCGTGCACTGGGCTTGGCATCGCGCCGACGAAGATTGATCGCGTGCTCGGCGTCGTCAAAGCTTACACCACGCGCGTCGGCATGGGCCCGCTGCCCACGGAGATCGGCCCGGAAAGCGGAATTGATCTGCGCACACTCGGCGCGGAGTTTGGCGCAACCACGGGCCGCCCGCGACGCTGCGGCTGGTTTGACGCGGTGGTCGCGAATTACGCCGTGCAAGTCAACGGCATTGCTGCGTGGGCCGTGACCAAGCTTGACGTGCTCGACACATTGAGCGAAATTAAAATCTGTGTCGCGTATCGTTATCGCGGCAAAGAGCTGAAAAATTTCCCCGCGGAGATTTCGGTGTTGGAGCAATGCGAGCCGGTTTATGAAACGTTCCCCGGCTGGCAAGAACCGACCTCCTCGGCACGTTCATTTCAAGCGCTGCCCGCGCCGGCGCAGCGCTATTTGCATAGGATCGCGGAGTTGACCCAAACCCCATTGGAATTTATTTCCGTCGGCGCGGAGCGCGAGCAAACGATTTATTGTTGAGCCAAAAACGAAGTCAAATCGAGGGCTGCAACCATGATCACGACGACCACGGAAACAGTGGAAGGCAAAAAGATCGTGCAGTATTTCGGCATCGTCAGCGGCGAAGCCGTGATCGGGTCTAACATCTTTCAAGATTTTTTTCGCGGCATCAAAGGCATTGTCAGCGGAAATTCCAATCAGATCGAACAAAGACTTTCGAACGCGCGCGCGGTTGCGCTCAAACTGTTGTGCGATAACGCCGAGGCACTTGGCGCCAATGCCGTGGTCGGCGTGGATTTGGATTATGAAGCATTCAACCTGGGTGAGATGGTGCTCATGGTGATTGCGAACGGCACCGCGGTGTTAATTGAAGAGGAAAATAAAAATGATGACACGCGAACAAGCTTATAACTTGATGTGCGAATGGACGGCTTCCGACAGCCTGCGCAAACATATGCTCGCGGTCGAAGCCGCGATGCGATTTTATGCGCGCAAGTTTGGCGAAGACGAAGAGAAGTGGGCCGTGGTGGGCATTCTGCATGACATGGATTACGAGAAGCATCCTTCTAAAGAAGAGCACCCTTATCAAACCGTGAAGCTCTTGCGTGAAATGGGCGAGCCGGAAGAAATTTGCCGCGCGATTTTGGCGCATGCCGATTACAGCGGCGTGCAGCCCGAAACTCCGATGGAGAAAACCATTCTCGCCGTGGATGAATTGTGCGGCTTCATCACCGCGGTCGCGCTCGTGCGCCCGAACAAAAGCGTGCTCGACGTCGAAGTCAGTTCGGTTAAGAAAAAAATGAAGGACAAAGCTTTCGCGCGCCCTGTCAGCCGCGAAGACATCGCGCATGGGGCGGAGTTGTTGGGCATTACACTGGATGAGCACATTGCAAATT
This sequence comes from bacterium, assembly GCA_041918175.1. Classification (GTDB taxonomy): domain Bacteria; phylum Zhuqueibacterota; class Zhuqueibacteria; order Zhuqueibacterales; family Zhuqueibacteraceae; genus JABWAN01. The sequence continues at coordinate 47,024 of JAYRWE010000007.1, read as the reverse complement.
GTTTGCAGGCCATGAAGGCTGTGGCTGGCGATCTGGGTTTGGCAGGTTCATAATCCCAAATTGCGATGCGGTTTGGTTGGGCAACATGCAAACCATGATGCGTCAGTTGTTGGGCTTCCTCGCTAAAATTCCCGCAACACCTTTTCGAAATCTCAACTCGCCATATCCTCGCAACACTCTCACTTTGAAGCCCACGCGCCGCAACGCGTGCGCTAGTTCGTTCGCGCGATACAATTGCACGCGATGCACTTCCTCGCTGCGACGATAACGATTTCCTTCTTTTCGAAAAATCGTCATCGTGCGTGTGAGTGTCATTGCGCGGCGGTCTTCTTCTTTCTCCACCAGAATTGCCCAATCATGGCCTGAGGCATATGTGCGTTGCGGCTGTGCGCCGATGATTGAGCCGGGCTGGAGAATGTCAAAGACCAAAACGCCGCCGGGTTGCAAGGCGCGATAAGCGCGCGCAAAGAAGTTTTGCAAATCGCGTTGTCGGTGTTGATCGAATTGATAATCGAGGCCTTCACCTAAAATCGTGATGGCGGCGCACTTCGGCAATTTAAGGCGAAGCAGCGATTCCACTTTAAATTTTGCAAGCGGTGCGACGTTTCGCGCGAGCCGAATCATCGCGGGCGAAAGATCGACACCGAGCACGTCATAGCCGGCTTGGGTCAAATGCTTGGCCCATATGCCGCTGCCACAACCCAAATCAAGCACCAAACCGCTCGTGAGATTTTGCTGCAACAGAATTTCCAACAATCCTGGTGCAGCGTTGCGTGAAAAATCGCCAAAGCCGTGGTGATGAATGTAGGCTAAATCTTCGCGATAGAATAAACTCATGGCTTGTTGCCGTTGCCGAGATGAAGTTAAAAAAAGTTCTTTGGATTCGGCGTGCGCTGCGGTACGCGGCACTTGCTTTCGTGGCCGTGAGCGCTTATCTTCCGCGCCTGTTATGAACAAACAAGGAAACGGTTATGACGAATAATGCGCCCCAACCCCTGAACATCAATCTCGAGCTTGGCGAAAAAGAGGCGGAAGGCATTTACGCCAATCTCGCGATCATCAATCACACGCCCGCGGAGTTTGTGTTGGACTTTGCGCGCATCTTTCCCGGTGTGCCCAAAGCAAAAATTCAAACGCGGCTTATTATGACACCGCAGCATACCAAATCGCTCCTGCGCGCGTTGAAAGAGAACCTCGAAAAATACGAAAAAGCTTTTGGTGAAATCAAAATCTTCGGCGAGCCAAACGAACGCGAGTTCGGATTTCAACCGCCGAAAGAAGTACAAAATGCTTCGCAGAGTCAATAATCCCACTTACTCAAACTAAAAGGAGCACCCGAATGAAGTTGTCGTCCCGTTCCATCCAAACGCTTTGTGCATTGGCGCTTTCACTCTCGCTCGTAATGTGCGCGAAAAAGGAGGAAGCCGAGCAAGCCAAAACGGAAGAGGCTGCAACGACGCAGACCGAAGCGCCCGCGCAAGAAGGCGGCCGCGGAAATGCCAGCGCAGCGTTTGCCGGCAAAAGCGTGAGCATCAATTATGGCCGTCCAGAACTTGGCGGTCGCGATGTCCTCGCGTTGGCGCAAGACGGCATGGTTTGGCGCTTGGGCAAAGATGAAGCGACTGAAATCAAGTCTGAAGCGGATTTGAAATTCGGCGAAACCGTAGTTCCCGCGGGACATTATTCTTTGTGGCTGAAAAAAGTCAGCGCCACCGAATGGCAGTTGGTCTTTAATAAGAAGACCGGCATATGGGGCGAGCCGCATCCCGCGGAAGATGATTTCGCCACGGCCGCCGCGACGTTGACGACCAACACCAACTCCGTCGAAACGTTCACAATTGAAGTGACCGGCGACGGTGAAAGCAACGGTGAGATCAAAGCCATGTGGGGCACGAGCATCATCTCTGCGCCTTTTGCCGTGCAAGCTGCGATGTAATTTCGCATAACATCTCAACCTGAAAATAAAACTCCCGCGAAGCTGGCAACGGCTTCGCGGGAGTTTTTTGTTTGGGAGGCTCGGCGCTCCCTCAATTTGTATGAGGCGTATTTTGAAAAAAAATGCCGCTTTGCTGCATTAAAACAAAACAGGGCAGGAAATTTTTCCTGCTCTGTTTTTTATCGCGCTAAATCTTTCGCTTTCTCCGTGTTTTCCCACGTGAAGCCTTCGCCATCGCGGCCGAAGTGGCCATACGACGCGGTGGCTTTGTAAATCGGGCGACGCAGCTTGAAGTATTCGATGATGCCGCGCGGGGTGAGATTCCAATTTTTCCGCACAAGCTTTTCGATTTCTTCATTCGGCATTTTACCGGTGCCGAAAGTCTCGACATAAATTGAAACCGGTTCGGCCACACCGATCGCATACGCCACTTGCAACTCGCAACGCTCGGCCAAACCCGCGGCCACAATGTTCTTCGCCACGTGACGCGCTGCATACGCAGCAGAGCGATCCACCTTCGTGGGATCTTTGCCGGAGAACGCGCCGCCGCCGTGACGGCCAAAGCCGCCATAGGTATCGACAATGATTTTGCGGCCCGTCAAGCCCGCATCACCTTGCGGCCCGCCAATCACAAAGCGGCCGGTGGGATTGATGTGGTAGGCAATCCGGCTCTCATCAATCATGTTGGAAGGAATGACGTGCTTGATCACCTTCTCCAAAATCTCATGGCGAATTTCTTCGGTCGTGGCTTCGGGATGATGCTGCGTGGACACGACGACCGCTTCGACGTTGCGCGGTTTGCCGTCAACGTAACGCACCGAAACTTGCGCTTTGCCGTCGGGACGCAGAAACGGAATGATATTTTTCTTCCGCGCTTCCGCGAGACGATGCGTGAGCTTGTGCGAAAGCATGATGGGCATGGGCATGTATTCTTTCGTCTCATTCGAAGCGTAGCCGAACATCATGCCTTGATCGCCGGCGCCTTCGCGATCAACGCCCATCGCAATGTCGGGCGATTGGCGATCGATCGAAGTGAGCACCGCGCAGGTTTGATAATCGAAGCCGTATTGCGCATCCACATAACCGATTTCCTTGATCGTGTTGCGCACGATGTCGGGCACATGAACGTAGCAGTCGGTCGTGATTTCACCACCGACTACGGCCATGCCGGTGGTCACAAACGTTTCGCACGCGACGCGGCCGCGCGGGTCTTGCGCGAAGATGGCATCCAAAACCGCGTCGGAAATTTGATCCGCGATTTTATCAGGATGCCCTTCGGTGACGGATTCGGAGGTGAAGAGCATGGATGAAGACATCGTCACTCCTTCTATAAAGGATGAAAGGTCTGGCCGGCTCAACCGCGAAATTGCTCCAGCCGTTCTTTTAATAAATCGATTTTCTTCACCGGCGTGGGATCAACGCCGTTGAGCACCGCGAGATAAACGCTCGTCAAGTCGCCGAGATAGATGAGCGAGAACAAACGCGCGAGCAGCGAATGTCCTTCGCTCCACACTTCGATCACGGGCGCGCTGCTTTGCGCGATCAACTCGCGCGTCACGTCCATGCGTTTTTGCACGCGCGCGTAATCTTGTTTATCGCGCAAATAGATGACTTGCAAATTTTGATCAAGCGCGCGACGCAAGCCCCAGCCCACGAGTTCGTTGTGATTCAATTCGGGAAAGGCGTTGTGCCACGAGAGGATTTCCGCGTTCTCACAAAATTGTTCTTTCCAGCGCCACGCTGCGACTTCGAAGAGGCCGCAAGACGCATAGATGATGGGCAAACGGAGCGTCAAAGCTTGCGCGAGGTTCTTCGCAAGATTTTGCTGACCTTCGGCGGCCGGGCCCCATTGCGCTTCAAGCTTTTGCAACAGCGCGCTCGTTTCTTTTATATCTCCAGCGGGGTCGGGCGTGAGGCCGAGGCGATGCAGAATCATCAATAGCGGCACGGTCAAATGCGCGAGCGCCGAGCGCGGCGGAAAGCCGGGCGGCAACGAGTACACGGGCAGGTTGCTTTGTTGTGCAAAGGCATTGAGCTTCCCACCGGAGGTGACGCAAATAATTTTTGCGCGCCGCGCTTGCGCCATTTGAAACGCGGCGAGCGATTCTTCCGTGTTGCCGGAATAACTCGAAACGATGACGAGCGAGCGCTCATTGACCCAGCCGGGCAATTCGTACGACCGCGAAACTTGCAAAGGCAGCGCGAGCGTATCCAGCGTGAGGCCGCGGCCCACATCGCCGCTCATAGCCGAGCCGCCCATGCCCACGATCACGATACCGTTGAGCGCGGCCGCGTCGAGGTTCAATGTCACGCTCTGCGCGCGCGCGAGTGCCTCGGTCAAATGTTTCGGCATCGCGGTGACGCGGCCGAGCATGTCGGCTTTGTCGATTGCGGCAATGTGTTCGGTCGAAAGAGTTTTCATAGTCGTTGATGCTTCTCAACAGTTGAAAGTGCTGTGTCGAAATTTGTTCACGCTAACGAGGTGGGAGAGAAAAAAGCAAAAAGAAAAACCGTGAAACTGATTACGCCGCCATCGTCTTTTGTAATACACGCTTGGGAGACAAGGTTTTTGCTTCCCGTCGAAATGCCGCGATTTGATCCATGGCAAACAAATCAAAAAAATCTTCGCCGCAAGCCTGGCATTGCAAGCGATCCAACTTAGGCATGACCAAGCCGTCCGCAAGCTTACATGATTTGTTCACGCGACTCATTTGATTTTGTCCGCACGACGGACATTTCCATCCGCTCGGCGGCGGTGCGAGACGGCGCTTTTTAATTGGTTGAGCGCTTCGAAGAGACGAGGACATAGAACACCTCTTTATCGTCAAGTTTGTCCAACTTGCCTTTGGTATAAACGAACATTCCGTCAAAAGTAAGGCCTTCGATAACATACAATATCTCTGCTACGCCGGTACGTGGATTCTTTGATCGCAATTTCTTGGCTATGACTGGTGCATTTATAATTGCTTCACAGATATGTCCAGGCGTGAGATGGTCGATCAACATCTCTAGTTCGGCTTTCCTCGTGAAAGAGACATTGCCTTGTAGTACCAATCTTTTGATTCGATCAAGAATATCCATGTCGCCCCTTTACAATTACACCTTCACCTCTTTAAATCTCCGCCGCATGATGGGTCGCAAGAAATCATGAATCTCGCGCGAGGTGGAAAAAGCCATGGCCTGCGTCACAATCTCTTTCGCTTCGCGGAAATTGAGATTGCGAATGATGCTCTTGATCTCCGGTACATCCACCGGGCTCATGCTGAGTTGATCGATCTCCATTCCCACCAACAACATCGTCGCGAGCGGATCCGCGGCCATCGCGCCGCACATGCTCACCCACACGCCGCGACTGTGGCCGGCATGGATGATGTTGCGAATGAGCCGCAATATCGCCGGGTGCAACGAGGTTAAGAGATGCGCGACGTGCTCATTGCCGCGATCGGCCGCAATCGCATACTGCATCAAATCGTTGGTGCCGATGCTCAAGAAGTCCACACGCTCGGCGATCAAATCCGCGAGAATTGCCGCGGAGGGCACTTCGATCATGACGCCGACTTCGGTTTCCGCGTCAAACGTTTTGCCCGTTTTTTTCAGCTCGCGTTTGGCTTCTTCAATTAAAACCAAAGCCTGCTCCAACTCTTGCACGCCGGAAATCATGGGCAGAAGAATTTTCACATTGCCCAACGTGTTCGCGCGGAGAATGGCGCGAATCTGCTCTTTGAAAATCTCCGGCATTTCGAGGCAAATCCGAATCGCGCGCCAGCCTAAAAACGGATTCGCTTCCGGCGGAATGTTGAGGCACTTGGGCGATTTGTCGCCGCCCAAATCCATCGTGCGAATCACCACCGGTTCGGGCGCGAGCGCGGAGGCGATGCGATAATATTCTTGATATTGAATCTCTTCCGAAGGCGGCGCCGAGCGTTCGAGATAAAGATACTCGCTGCGCAACAAGCCCACGCCGTGCGCGCCGTTGGCTTGCACGAGTTTGACTTCATCGGCAAATTCCAAATTCGCGGCCAACTCCACCTCGCGGCCATCGCGCGTGCGCGAAGGCAATTCGCGCAAATGCCCGAGGCGACTCTTCTTTTGCAGCCACGCTTGATATTTTTTTTGATAAGAGGCAAGCGTCTCTTCATCGGGATTGATGAGCACGAGGCCTTCATTGCCATCAACAATCACGCGATCTTCCGCGACGCTGCGCTTGGTGGCTTCGCGCAATCCCACCACCGCGGGCAAACCATATGAGTGCAGCATGAGTGAAGTGTGCGAGGTCTTGCCGCCCAAATCCGTGGCTACGCCGCGAATGCGATGGCGATTGAGTTTCAGCACCGCGGAAGGCGCCAAGTCGCCGGCAATCACAATCGTTTCGCCGTCCACGTGCTTGAGGTCTTCGCGTCGCTCGCCTTGCAGATTGCGAATCACGCGGCGATTCAAATCATCCAAATCCACGCGACGGTCCGCAAAACCGTTTGTGCCCAAACGCGCGGCAAATTTGTGCATCACTTCATGAAACGCGAAATCCGCGTTGGCGTGTTGCTCGCGCATCATGCGTTCGACTTCCGCGAGCAGGTCCGGGTCTTCGAGAATCATGTAATACACTTCAAAGACCTGCGCCGCGGCGTCGCCGATTTGTTCGCGCGTGACCGCGAGATCGGCATTGACTTCGGTTTTGGTTTGCTCTAACGCGCGATGAAATTTCGCAATCTCGGCGGGAATTTCTGCGACGGGGACGACACGCTGTTCCACGGCAAGTTGAATTCCGGAGAGCAACAACACGCGGCCAATGGCAACGCCGGGGGAAACGGCTTCGCCGCGTAAGATCATTTCTGCTTTAGGCTCGAATTTCTTCATCACATACCCTGCCCCGCGTCATTCTTCGCCGAATTTGTCTTCAAACAATTTGACCAGCGCGGACAGCGCTTGTTCTTCGCCTTCGCCTTGCACCGTAATCGTCACCTCGCTGCCGAGGTTGGCCGCCAACATCATCACGCCCATAATGCTCTTGCCGTTGATCACTTGTCCGTCGCGCGAAAGAAAAATATTGCAACTGCGATAGCCGGTCGCGGTTTTCACCAGCAACGCGGAGGGGCGGGCGTGCAATCCTAATTTGTTTTTAACGACGACTTTTTCTTCCACCATACGGCCGTTTCGTTAAGCGTTACGATGCAAAATCATTTCAACCAAATTGCGCAACTCTTCGCTCCGCGCTTTTTTCCCAAGCTCGGTGAGCAGCGCATCCGCTTGTCGCAAATGTTCGCGCACGGCATGTTCCGCCGCGGCCAGCGTGTTCGTTGCTTGGAAAATTTTCTGTGCGCTCAAAATGTCCTCGTGCAGGATTTCCGGCTTCGCATAGAGCGCGCGCAGCGCCTCGCGTTCGCGCGCGCTGCCGTGCTGCATCGCATGCACATAAAGAAAAGTTCGCTTGTGCCGCTTCACATCGCTGCCGAAATCCTTCCCCAACACTTCTTGCGCAATCGTGATGTCGAGCAGATCGTCTTGAATTTGAAACGCCAGGCCCACATGTTCGGCGAAGCGGCGCAGGCTTTCCACTTGCGCATCCGTCGCTTCGCCCAAAAGCGCGCCGATCTGTGCGCACATCGTGAGCAGCCACGCGGTCTTTTTCAAAATCATGTCTTCATAACGCGCCGGCGTGACGTGATGATCTTGCTCAAATTCGCGATCAAGCGCTTGGCCTTCGCAAATTTTCAGCACGCCCTCGGTGAAGATACGATTGATGCGATGCAGTTGCGCGCTTTCGGTTTCCAACAAGCTTTGATAGGCCAACACCACCAACGCATCGCCCGCCAAAATCGCGGTGTCCGTGTCCCATTTGCGATGCACCGTCGGTCGCCCGCGCCGCGTGTCGTCGCGATCCATGATGTCGTCATGGACCAGCGTAAAGTTGTGCATCAACTCGACCGCAGCCGCGGCCGGCAAAGCCTTTTCCGCGGCGCCGCCCAAAGCGTCACAACAGAGCAACACCAAAACCGGACGGATGCGTTTGCCGTTGCCCTCCATGGCATAACGCACGGGTTCATACAAGCTGCGCGGCAACGAGGGGAAAGTTAGATTCGCATAACGATCTAAAAAATTTTCCAGATGAGCATTGACGAGGTGTTTGTATGCGATGAATTTATTCTGAGGTGCAATCACACATGAATCCTTACCACGAGTCGATAAAAATTTGAAGGCCAATGATAAAGATTCGACTTTAGAGAAGCAAGCAAAAGTTCGGCAGGAAAGCGCATGTTAAAGGAATCAAACGGCTTTGGAGTGACTTGTTTGCACTTTTCCTCGCGTTGTCATCCTGTAAGGACCTTCCCTCGTACTCGGCACTTTTCCCGGTGCGAGGAATGGTCGTTACAAGATGACAATCATGGCGTGGCGTTAAAGCTGATAATAAAACTCGTGCCCTTCCCCTCTTCACTTTCCACGACAATCGTTCCGCTATGCTCTTCCACGATGCGCTTCACCATCACCAAACCCAAACCGGAGCCGCCGCGCTTCGTGGTGAAGTTGGGCTCGAACAAATGCGCGCGGGCTGCAGCAGAGAGGCCCGGGCCGTTATCGGTAATTTGCAATTGCACGCGCGCGCCTTTGTATTTTGTAGAAATGCAAATCACGCTCTGCGGCGACGCACATGCTTCGCGCGCGTTCTTAATTAAATTGTTGAGCAGTCGTTTAATTTGTTCGCGATCAAGTTGCAGCGCGGGCAGATCGTTCGCAAGCTGCAGTTCGAGGCGCGCTTCATTTTCATACAAACGCGCGGTGGATTGCACAATGTCATTCAAACTTTCGGGACTCAGGTGCGCCTGTGGCAAACGTGCGAAGCTCGAAAATTCTTCGGCGAGATGTTTGAAGCTCGCCAATTCTTCTTCAATCGCATGTAATGATTCGCGCACGGCCTCTTGCGCCGTCATGGCTTCGGGCAGACGTTGCTTCAAACGATACAGCGCGAGTTGAATGGGCGTGAGCGGATTTTTGATTTCATGCGAAATTTGCCGCGCCACTTCACGCCACGCCGCGAGGCGTTCGGCAGCGAGCAGTTTTTCGCGGTTGGCGCGCAGATCACGAATCATGGCATTGAAGGCTTCGACGAGTTGCCGAATTTCATCCTGCGCGTGCGCCTCGGATTGAATTTGCAAATCGCCCGCGGCCACTTGATTCGCGACGGCAATGAGTTCTTCCACCGGACGACTTAAAGCATGCGCACGTTTGCGCGCCGCGAAAATCGCGAGCAGGCTCAACCCCGCCACGAGCACAATGGCCGCGCTCCAAATGATTTGATCTTGCAGCGCGCGCTCTTTAATCAAAGAGAGCGAGTTGTACACGCGCAGCGTGCGCGTCAATTGCTCCTTCGCGGCAATCACTTCCGGCGCAACACGAAATTCCACGAGCGCCATTTCCTCCAACCCAAGCGGCTGCCAAACGCGACAGAGCGCCGTGAGCGAATCTTCGCGCTGCAACACCTCCAAGCTGCTGCCTCTTTGCCCCCAACTATCTTGTAGAAATTTGAAATCGAAATGGGTTGGAGTCTGCGCCGTGCGCGTCATAACGATGCGCAAACGCGTGCTGTCTGGCGCACGCTGCCACACGCGATAGGATTCAAAATTCCAGCGCGCAAGCAACTCCGGCGAAACTTGCTCGGGCGTTGTCGCTTGCACAAAGCGTGTGGCCGTGTCTTCAAATTGCAATTTAAGCGCGACGATGGCTTGCGCCAAGGCCGCCTCCACTTCCGGCACGAGCAGAACATCCGCCGTGTCCGTCGCGAAAATGCTGGCGAGGAATATGAGCGGAACCGTGGGCAACAAAGTGAAAAGGAGGAACAGCACCGTGAGGCGAACTTGAAAGCGCGAACGTTTGCGCGGATGCCACCACAAGAACGCGAGATAACCCGCCAGCGCGAGAAGGATAACGGCGAGCCAGAGGAGGAAGAGATTCATGCGTGATAAAGATGAACGTTTGTAGTGATGCCTTTAGGCATTTTTGTTTATTGGCAACAAACGCCTGAAGGCGTCACTACGAGCATAATGTCATTCTTAAAGCAAGGCTGTTCCAACAATCCAAAACTCCAACACTCCATTACTCCATCAATTTTACTTACCCATTCATCCGCTTCCGCTTCAACAAGAATTGCAGCAAGCCGTGATCGAAATCCATGCTCGTATCGAGCAGTTGATAGTCAATGTTGTTCTCGCGGCATTGGCGCTTGAACCAGTCGAGATATTCGTCGATCTCTTTTTGCACCGCGGCGCGAATGTGATTGGGCTGCGTCGGCAAGCTCGCGCCGGATTCTGCGTCTTCGAATATCGCGTCGTCGTGAAAATCGAAGCGATAATCCATGCGATCGAGCACTTGAAATACGAGCACTTCATGATGGCGATGGCGAAAGTGCTTCAGGCCGGTGAGAATTTGTTTGGGATCGTTGTCCAAATCGCGCGGCATAAAATCCGAAAGCAAAATCACCAAACCGCGCCGCTTAATTTGCTCGGCCACGCGATGCAACGACGTCATCCACTCCGCGCTGCCGCTCACTTTCGCATTCTCCAGTTCGCCGAGCAACACGGAGAGATAACTCATCACCGAGCGCGGCGGCAAATGGCGCGTGATCATTTGATTGAAGAGCGTGAGTCCCACCGCATCGCGTTGATGAATCATCAAATAGCTCAACGCCGCGGCGAGATAGCTCGCATATTGAAACTTGCTCACACGACCTTCGTGCGCAATGCCCATGGACGCGGATTGATCGACCAACAAATAACTTTTGAGATTCGTTTCTTCTTCGAACTGCTTCACGTAAAAACGATCGGTCTTGCCATACACTTTCCAATCAATATGACGAATCTCATCCCCGGGCATGTATTGGCGATGCTCCGCGAACTCCACGCTGAAGCCGTGATACGGACTGCGGTGCAATCCCGTGATGAAACCTTCCACTACCAAGCGCGCGCGCAGATTCATATTTGCGAGGCGCGAGACAGTCGTGGCTTTGAGATATTTGCGATAAAGAGGCTCTGTCATGTTCAGTCATCAGTGATCAGTCATCAGTGATCAGTCATCAGTGATCAGTCATCAGTGATCAGTCATCAGTGTTCAGTTATCAGTGTTCAGTTATCAGTGTTCAGTTATAAGTGTTCAGTTATAAGTGTTCAGTTATAAGTGTTCAGTTATCAGTGTTCAGTGATTGCTGATCACTGGTTACTGATTACCGATCACTGATCACTGAAAACCGCTCACTCCCGAATGAGTTGTTCGATAATATCCAACGCCGTCACGCCTTCCGCTTCCGCGGAGAAGTTGGTGACGATGCGATGGCGCAACACCGGCTTGGCCACGGCGCGAATGTCTTCCACCTCCGGCGTGGGGCGACCGTCGAGGATCGCGCGCGTTTTCGCGCCGAGCACAAGATATTGCGAAGCACGCGGCCCCGCGCCCCATTCGATCCAATCATTCACTTGCTTGGTGCTGCCTTCCTGCTTGGGTCGCGTGCGGCGCACGAGATTGACCGCGTAATCCACGACGTGATCCGACACCGGCACCTCGCGCACGAGGCGTTGCAGCGAAAGAATCTTTTCCGCATCCAACACTTCGCGCAATTGCGCCTCTCTGCCGCTGGTGGTAGATTTCACGATCTGCTTCTCCTCTTCCGCGCTCGGATATTCCACCCACAGATTGAACATGAAACGATCAAGCTGCGCTTCGGGCAAAGGATACGTGCCCTCTTGCTCAATGGGATTCTGTGTGGCGAGCACAAAGAACGGCTCATCCAGTTTATGCGTCGCGCCCGCAGCCGTCACTTCGTGCTCCTGCATCGCTTGCAAAAGCGCGGCTTGCGTCTTCGGGGGCGTGCGATTGATTTCATCTGCAAGCACGATGTTCGCGAACACCGGGCCGGGCATAAAACGAAACGCTTTGCGGCCCGTGCTGTGATCCTCTTCAATCACCTCCGTGCCCGTGATGTCCGAGGGCATGAGGTCGGGCGTGAATTGAATGCGATTAAACTTGAGCCGAAGCACGCGCGCGAGCGTGCTGATCAACAACGTCTTCGCCAAGCCCGGCACGCCGACGAGCAAGCAATGCCCGCGCGCGAGCAGCGAAATGAGCAACTGCTCGATCACCGCGCTTTGCCCGACGATGACTTTGCCGACTTCATTTATAATTTCACGATGCGCGGCCTTCACTTCCGCGATGATCTCAACTTCTTTGCCCGTGTGATTCATGAACGAGGTGTTCCTTTCAAAAAAATATGTTCGCCGTTCGATTTTTCGTTGCGGGGAAGATAAGCGAAATAGACAAACAAACCAGAATAAATTTCCGAAAGATTTTTTTGTTGCGTCGTTGCTCCACCTAGGTGTCATCTTTGCTTGTTTACCTCGCCTTTATCTTTTCAAGCTAGCTGACTTCAAAGCGACGGCATCCCGCCACCTGACTGATCATTGCAATCGGCCTCCACTGCAAAGGAGTATTTTAATATTTCGGCACAGAAGTATCCACCTCATCCGCCCACGCGTGAATGCCGCCGCGCAGGTTGCGCGCGTTTTTGATGCCGGCTTGCTGCAACATCGTGACGGCCTTTGCGCTGCGCACGCCGGTGCGACAATACACGACAATCGGTTTGAGCAAATCCACTTCTGCCATGCGTGCTTGCAATTGCCCAAGCGGAATGAGCGTGCCGCCTGCGATCGCTCCGATTTCAACTTCATGCGGCTCGCGCACGTCGAGCAGGAAAATGTTTTCGCGCGCGAGCGTTTGCGCCAATTCCGTCGCGGTGATTTCGGGCACGCCGCTGTGCGACTCGGTTTCAGGTTTGGGCACGCCGCAAAATTCTTCGTAGTCGATCAGTTCGTGAATCGTGCGATCAACGCCGCATATCGGGCACGCGGGATCTTTGCGCAGCTTCATTTCACGAAAGCGCAACGCGAGCGCGTCGAACAAGAGCAAACGGCCGATGAGCGGCTCGCCGATTTGCAAAATAAGCTTGATCGCCTCGTTCGCTTGAATCGTGCCGATGATGCCGGGTAACACGCCGAGCACACCGCCCTCCGCGCAACTCGGCACAAGCCCCGGCGGCGGCGGCTCGGGATAGAGGCAGCGATAGCACGGTCCGCGCTCCGCCCAAAACACGCTCGCTTGGCCGTCGAAACGAAAGATGCTGCCATACACATTCGGCTTGTTGAGCAACACGCACACGTCGTTCACGAGATAGCGCGTGGGAAAATTATCCGTGCCGTCGATGACGAGATCATAATTCGCCGCAATCGCGCGTGCGTTTTCCGAAGTGAAGCGCGTTTCGAAAGTTTCGACTTCGACATGTGGATTGACGCCATGAATAAAATTTTTCGCGCTCACGAGCTTTGGCTTCCCGATGCTTTGCGTGGAATGAATCACTTGCCGCTGCAAATTTGAAGCTTCCACCACATCGAAATCCACCAAGCCCAAACGCCCCACGCCCGCGGCGGCGAGATACATAGCAAGCGGCGAGCCTAATCCGCCCGCGCCGATGAGCAGCACACTCGCGGCTTTCAACTTCTTCTGTCCTTCGAGTCCGACTTCGGGTAAAATAAAATGACGGCTGTAGCGCTGAAATTCTTCGGAGGAGAAATTTTGAGGGAGGGACATATGGGTTGCTAACTTTCAGTGAGGTAAGTTACAACGCTTCTGACCCACGAAACACGGGAAGCACGCAAGAATAGAATTTCGAATGTTTGGGGGATCGCCGATTAAATTACTTTCCCTTTCTAAACCGCGAATAGACGCCAATAAACGCGAATTAAAAAGAATTAGCGTTCATTCGCGTTGATTAGCGGTTTGGAAAAATGGTCAGGTAATTTAAGTGGCGATCCTTAGAGTGTTTCGTGAGAATGTTTCATGGGCGCTCAACATTCAAAGCCGTGCTTGAAATTCCTCCAGCGGCGCAATCGTTTTCCGCAGCAAAATTTCGTCGTGCCCGGTAACAACATAATCCTTCAACACGCCCACGACTTCATAGCCCAATCTCAAATACAGCTTTTGCGCTGCGGGATTAAAAGACGACACACACAGGAACACGTTCGGCGCTTCGCGAAAAATTTTTTCCTCGGCGAAGGCGATGAGCTGCGTGCCCACGCCGCGCCCTCTCCAGTTCGGCATCACGCAGATGGTTTGCAAATAACCTTTGAACGCGCCATTCATATCGAGAATGAGGAAGCCCGTGATCTCGTTTTCATGCTCGGCGAGATAGACTTCTTTGGCCGCATTGGAAAGCAGCGCCAAAGATTTTTCATAAGTGCGCTGCAACGTGAGCCAGGGTTCCGAAGTAGCCATGACATGCGCGCACAGCTCAAGTTCAGCGCGGTCGCGAGGGCTGCGAATTTTGCAGTTCATTCGAATGAGACTTTGATTTCGAGCCAAAGCATTAAACAAAAAGATCTCCGGCAAAACCATTTTTTAAAATAGTTTTGGCAGAAATCGTTTTGCATGTTCACGGCATCACAACGAGCTTGCGTACTTGCCGGAAATCGTGCGCGCGCATTTCGTAAAAATAAATTCCCGGGCGCACGAGGCGGCCGCCATCGTCGCGACCGTTCCAGCGTGCGAGATGCGAGCCTGCGGGTGTTTGTGCTTGCGCCAGCGTGCGCACGGTCTGGCCGAGCAAATTATATACTCGCAACGACACTTCCGCGCCGCGCGGCAAATGATAGCGCAGCGTGATTTCGACCGGTTCGAGCGCCGCCGTGTTGGCATTGACCACAAAGCGCACGGGGTTGGGATAACTTTGCTCCAACTCAAAACGCTCGGGCAATTGCGTAGCAGGCGTTGCGACGGAAGATGAAATTTCGCCGAGCATGCTCAACGCTTGCTGCATGAGTTGTCGCGCTTCGCTTTCCTGCATGAAGTAAATGGGAAAATCAAATACGAACGCTTTAAACGCCGCGCTAAAATATTTCAGCGCCACGGGCCGACCGTGATAAACCGAAGGCGGCTGCGCGGAAGAGCGATAGGTGTAGACCGCCTCCGCGCCTGGCGCGAGCGCAGTGAAAGTTTCCATCGCCAGCAAGTTGCCGTTGAACACCGTCACTTTCGCGGGATCGACGGTGACGTGGGGAAAGTTATTGCTGCTTGCATCCACGCCTTTAAAATCGCGGTCCGTGCCGGAGCCGATGCGCGTCGTGGCAATGCGCAAATAATCATGTCCGAATTGGCCCGGCGTGAAATTATTCTCCACGAAATTTCTTCCCACCACGCTTTCCGCGAGCGCCCAACCGCTGAGAATGAGTTGCCCGCCGTTCTGTAAATATTTTTTCAACGCCGAGGAATCACTCGCGAGTCGGCGCGTGGGGAGGTTCACGTCGCTGTGCCAAATCACGGTCGAGTAAATGCCCAAGTCTGCGTCGCTCATGACCAAGCTCACACGCGCGCTATCAGCAAGATCCCATTGCGCGGCCACGTTGTAATTTTGCGTGAGACGCGCGTAAAAATTATCAACCTCTTCATCCGAAGGTTGCAGCGGACGGCTCGCGCCGTCTTTGGTTCCGTCCACGATGAGAATGCCCGCGTCATGCGTGGCGAGACGCCCGGGCTGCATCGGCGAAGGCGCACTGAGATTGCCGTCGCGATCGCGCGCTTGCACGAAATAACGATAGCGCACGTGCGGCTGCGCGGTGGCGTCGCTATAAGTCCCGGCAAGCCCGTTGAGCACAAAACGTTGCTCGGCGTTGCCTGGCCCAATGCGCGTGAGGGTATATCCCGCAAAATCGGTTTCACGATTATTCGCCGGCCACACAAGCTGAATATCGCTTTTGCGCGAAGTCGCTTCGAGCATTGCCGGAGCCAACGGCAGGGTGCGCGGCGTGAAAACAATTTCCGGAGTCAGCAAGCTTTCGTTGCCGTCACTATCCAACGCCGAGAGTGCGGCAAACAGCGTTTGTTCTGCGGTAAGATTGCGCAACGTGTCGCTCGTTGCGGTGAGGGTGCGCCTCTCATCATAAACGCCGTGGCTCTTGCCGAGATAAAGGCGATAACTTGCGAAATCCGGCTCGCGGTTAGATTGCCATTGCAGAATTTGCGAACGGCCATCGCCGGTTTCAATCGCCGTGAAGCCGCGCGGCGCATCGGGCGTGTTGGCAACGGTTACGATCATCGCGAGCGTGGCTTTGAGCACCGTCGTCGCGTAGGGCACGTTGATGTTGCTCAGCACATCGGAAGACAAATGCCAATTGGGGCTGAAATCATGCTCGTGAATGAAGAGCGCAGGAAAGCCGTATTGTTGAAACGGAAAATGATCGCTGTTGCCGCTGCTGCCGCCGATCACGGGAATGAGGTTCGTATGTTGCGTTGCCAAGCGCGCGAAGAGTTGCGCGTAGCCTTGCGACCGCGCATCGGTGAGCACAAACAAGTCCCAAACTTGATCCGCGACATTGCCGATCATATCGAGATTCAACATGAGTGCGAGGTTCATGCCGTTCGCAGAAGCTTGCGCCGCAAAGGCTTCGCTGCCCCACAAGCCTTGCTCTTCCGCGGCAAACGGCACGAAGATGATCGTGCTCTCCAAATCGGTGCCGGCCAACACACGCGCGATTTCCAATGTGCCCGCAGTGCCGGTGCCGTCATCATCCACGCCCGGCGCGAATTGCATGGGATCGCCATCAAACAGAATCGAATCATAATGCCCGCCAATAACGATCACACGTTCGGGGTTGATCGTTCCGCGTTTGCTTGCGACCACGTTTTGTTGCAAGCTGCCAAAGACCGGCACCGGTTCGAAATGCGCGTCGCCATAACCCAGATTTTGCAATTGCTGCTGCAGCCAATCACGCGCAGCGGCGATGGTAACGGAGAACGAATAGCGCGTCTGAAACGCTTCCAGTTGGGTCAAATAAGCAGTGACGCTCGAATCGGAAATTTCCGCATTCAGTTTTTGAATCAACACAGTGGTCGAGGCGCCGTGTGGCTGCGCGGGCGCAGCGCCGAGGGCTTGGGTTTGAATCGGTAGCGCGCGCGGAAAAACGCGCGTGAGTTGCCAGCCTGCGCGCGCGAGCGTTTGCGCTTCGGCATCGGAAATTTTATACAAACCGCTTTCCGCTTCTTGCCACAGCAAATGTTCCGTTCGCGGCAAAGCCTTCGCGGCCACTTGCGGCTTGCGATTTAAAAGATAATACGGCTGCGAAAACGCCGCTTCATCCAGCACGCGAAACTCAACGCCGCGTTGGCGCAGTGTTGCAAGTGCCTCGCGCGTCACTGTGCCCAGCGCATACGCATCCGTGCGCAAGCAAAGCGTGAGCGGTAAATCGCGGAGCGCGGCGATTTGTGCGGGCTGTGAAAAATGCAGCAAGACCTCAGTGCTTTGCGCCCAACTCGATTGCGGCAGAAAAACCAAAACAATCAACAACAGCGGCAGGCAAAAATAGTAGCGTATGCGTTTCATCATCTTCTCCAATCTGGTTCTGAGACTTAACCTATTTGCAACGTTTGACACGAACATAAAGACCGCCGTTGCAGCAAAAAGTTCGAAGCGCGGGAAATTTTTATGAAAAAAATTGAGGAAGGATAGGAAGGAACCAGCGCGATCAAATAACCGTGATGGTCATATCTTTTAAATTGAAGCGCGCTTCTTTGCCAAATAACATCGCCATGCCCATCAGTGCCGTGTCGGAATCCGTGCCGTTCATTTCAACAATAACGGGCTGGTGATTGATTACGATTTCGCCGCGAAACACTTCCTGCTCGACGATGCTACCATCCGCCAACTCATAGCTCTCAACGGCAACGGGTTGCAGCCCCATTTTATCCAAAACCAACTTGGGCATGCAAAAGGAACCGTTGAAACCGGTATCAAGAATAGTTCGAACCGGGAGGAGATCGCCGGCAACGCTGCGGGCGTAAATTTCGTTCAGCAACGGCTCCAGATCGGCGGTGATAATGCCGGTTATCATGCCGCTGCCCTTTTCACGACGCCGTACGATTTGTGGACGGCGCGATAACCGATACGTTTCAGATAAAACATTTTGGCGGGATGCTTGGTTTGCGCGCGGGTAATGGCCTTGAGGCTGTCCTCGTCAATAAAGTAGTCTCCCGATTCCACTTCAATCGCGACGATTTTACCTTTCAACGTTTCCTCCGAAATCTCTGGCAAGATTTGATCGCGATAAATTGCTTCGCCCTTTTGAGCGAACGGCGACAATACCAGTTCCGACATGTTTTGCTCCTTGCTTCAAAATACGTTTCGCACAACGGCTTCATGCATGGCCGCAAATCTAGCATGCCGCTCTCATTCATACAAGCATTTTTTCAACCCCAAAAAGCTTCACACCAGTTCTCCGCGCAGCATCGTCACCGCTTGCCCGCCGAGATACACGCGCGGCTCGCGCAATCGCACGCGCACAAAGCCGCCGCGCGCCGAAGCTTGATAACCGAGCATTTCCTTCTTATGAAGACACGCAGCCCAATACGGCGCAAGACCGCAATGCGCCGAACCCGTCACCGGATCTTCATCAACACCCAACGCCGGAGCAAAGAAGCGCGAAACGAAATCATAATCGGCAGAAGCCGCGCGACTCGTCACGATGACGCCGCGCATCGCAATCTGAGCGAGCATACGATAATCCGGCTGCAACCCGCGTACGATTTCCTCCGCGCTCACTTCCACGAGATAATCCATACGGTTTTTTCCGACATAGCGCGGCGTAACGTGCAGCGCTTCCAACAATCCGCTCGGAGCTTCACATGGAATTGCAGGCTCGCTCGGAAAATCGAGTTCGATCCACTCGCCTTGCTTCTCCGCGGAGAGCCAACCGCTGCGCGTGATAAAACGCGCGGCCTGCGCGGGCGCAAGATGGCCTTCGCTCCACAACACATGCGCGCTCGCGAGTGTCGCGTGGCCGCAGAGATCGACCTCCGCGTTTGGCGTGAACCAGCGCAGGCGAAAACCTTCGGCTTCGGGATGAAGAAAAGCGGTTTCGGACAAATTCATTTCACGCGCCACAGCTTGCATCCAACGCTCCTCGCGCGGCGCGGGCATCACACACACCGCCGCGGGATTGCCGCGAAACGGCTCAGCCGTAAACGCATCAACTTGAATGATAGATTGGGGCATTGCTCCTCCGAATTTTTACAAAGCCGAGACAGCGTGTTTGCAATGGCGCCGCTTGCCGGCAATAAGATTTTTTATGGCTTGTCGCTGCGCGTTCTTGCGTGTCATCTCCGCTTGTTTACCGCGGTGGCCTTTGCAAGCGAGGTGGCTTCAAAGCGAGGGCATCCCGTTACCGGAACGATATTTTCAAGCAACCGTTCGGCCCTCACCATGAAGGAGCTTGCAGCTTTGCGCAACACAGTAGGTTTGTATACTCGTTTCGGGTTAGAATTTCACTTCACTCTGTCATTCCCGCGCATGCGCTTTCGCGGGCATGACTTACAAAACGAACCACAACGAGTATACAAACCTCGATGACAGTGCGCCGCGCGGCAGAATATAATACATCAGCGCAAACCATGCTGGCCTTTTCTCCAAAATATCCTGCGCTTCGGCTGCGCAGAACACGAGTTTTCACGCAAAGAAATTTATTAACCCGGAAATAGAACTTGCGTTTCTGCACATGATTTTTATATTACGTCGCACTTCAACTGTGGCGGTGTAGCTCAGTCGGTAGAGCAGCGGAATCATAATCCGTCGGTCGGGGGTTCAAGTCCCTCCGCCGCTACTTTTTAAAACAATCCCGACTGGTCCTTCGCAATAAGGACGGTCGGGATTTTTATTATGGAGTCTGCTCATGCCCGCATCATTCATTTCCAAGCCTCAAGCCGGTGAGTTCAATCCCTATTACGACAAATACATTTCGAAAATCGCGGAAGGCGACGTGCTCACCCTATTGCACACGCAAAATCTGGAAACCGCGCGGTTGTTGAACCGAGTGCCGGAAACGCGCGCGGAATTTCGATATGCGCCGGACAAGTGGAGCATCAAAGAAGTCGTCGGGCACATGTGCGACACCGAGCGCATCATGACCTATCGTGCGCTGCGCATTGGCCGCGGCGATACGAAGCCGCTGCCCGGCTTTGAGCAAGATGATTACATCCAGCCCGCACATTTCGAGCGCCGCACCCTCGCGGATTTGGTGCAAGAGTTTCAACTGATTCGCCAAACTTCGCTCATGTTGTTTCGCAATTTCGATGAGGAAGCGTTGCGGCGCATGGGCACGGCTAGCGATTCGCCGATCAGCGTGCGCGCATTGGTTTATATCGTGGCCGGGCATGAGCGGCATCATTTGTTGATTCTGCGCGATAAGTATCAATTGCAGGACTAGGCCAACCTCGAAGAGTAAAACCGTTTGGTTCCAATTGTTTCGCTGAATATGCCGCAGCATTTCAATCTCTTCTTCCGCTTTCGCCGTCACTTGCAAACCCAGGCAATGTTTCAACGCGGTGCAAGCTTGCTGCTCGCCGTTTCCGGCGGCGTGGATTCGCGCGTGTTGCTCGATTTGTTTGTTCGTGTGCGAGCCGAATGGGATTTGCGGCTCACCGTCGGACATGTGCATCATCAACTTCGTGGAGAAGAGGCAGAGCGCGACGCAGAATTCACCGCGGAATTGGCGAGCAGCATCGGCCTTCCGTTTTATTGCAGAAGAATTGCGGTGCAACCTTTCGCGCAAGAAAAAAAACTCTCGCTTGAAACCGCGGCGCGTGAATTACGCTATGAGGCACTCGCTGAGATTTGCCGTGCATGCAATGCTGCGGCTGTCGTAACCGCGCACACGCAAGACGACCAAGCCGAGACGATCCTCGCGCACCTCCTGCGCGGAAGCGGCCTGCGCGGTTTACGCGGGATGCGCGCTCGAAGCGTAATTCCTTTGGCTCAGGTTCAAGTGTTGCGGCCGCTCCTGCCGTTTGCACGGCGGGAAGTTTTGGCTTATGCGCAACAGGAGAAACTGCGTTGGCGTGAAGATCAAAGCAACACCGACGTACGTCTCTATCGCAATCGCGTGCGGCACGAGCTTTTGCCGTTGTTGCGCGAGCGTTTCAATCCGCAGATCAATCAGAGTTTGATGCGCTTGGGGCAAATTGCGGGCGCGAGCGACGCCTATCTGGAGCAAAGTGCGTTGGAGGCGCTCGAGGCGTTGTTGCTCTTGGAAGGAACGGACAAAATTATTCTTGATCTTCAGCGATTTCGGAATTACTTTCGCGCCGTTCAGGCTTATGTGATTCGCGCAGTCCTGGAGCGCTTAACCGCCTCCGCCGCTACGCTGACTTTTGATGAAACGGAACAAATACTTTCCTTTCTCAACCCAACACATAACCAGCCTCTCGCCTTTCCTAGGCGCCGGTACCTCTGGCGGAGTGAGGTGGAAGTTTTCATTGAGAAATCCGGCGTTGTCTTCGGCAAAATCCAACCGACTCCCCAATCGCGGTCTTTAGAAATCGGGCAACGGTGCGTGCTGCATGACGCGGGGATTGCTATAACCATTACGCCGGCGCCAGGCAGCGTGCCGTGGCGTGAACACTGTCACGCCAATTTGCAGTTCGTCGATGCCGGCACCATCGCGGGACGATTGCTCGTGCGTTTTCCCCGAGCTGGTGATCGCTTTATGCCGCTCGGCATGCGCAATTATAAAAAGCTCTCGGATTTTTTTATTGACGCAAAAGTGCCGTTTGCGCGCCGCCCGCGCGTGCCGCTGGTGGAATGCGAAACCGGCCTGGTGTGGGTGTGCGGCTATCGGCTCGACGAACGTTTCAAAGTTACGACGCAAACGCAAAACATTTTGCAGCTTCAACTAGAGCGTTTTCCGGAAGCACAGAGTTGAAGGCAAAACATTCCCGCACGGTTCTCGAAGTGAGGTTAAATAAGGAGGCGGAGTGGCTGATACGACTAAAAAGTTTTTGCACGGTGAATATCCGATCTTGCTGACTGCCGAGCAAATTCAGGAGCGCACACGTCAACTCGGCGAGGAACTTTCGCACGATTATGCCGGCAAGTTGCCCGTGTTTATCGGCGTGCTCAACGGCGGGTTTATGTTCATGGCGGATTTGATGCGCCACGTCAGCATTGACTGTGAAATCGATTTTATAAAAATTTCCAGTTATGGGGAAGCCATGAAAACCTCCGGCGTCGTCAAAGTAAAGAAGGAGATTGACTGTCACATCGAAGACCGCCACGTGATCGTCGTCGAAGACATTATCGACTCGGGCCTCTCGGTGACTTACCTCACCGAGAAAATGACGGCGCTCAACCCCAAGTCGCTCAAGTTTGTCTCTCTTCTGATTAAAGAAGGCGGCAAGCAAGTCGACTACCATTGCGATTACGTCGGTTTTCACATTCCGACGCGCTTCGTGGTCGGGTTCGGAATGGACTACGCGCAAAAGTATCGCAACCTGCCGGCGATTTACTTGATGGATTAGGCAGAACAAGTCAACGAATCGTTTCTTAAATTTTCATGATAAGATCCCATGAGCAGTAAGAAAAATTCCACCAAAACGCCCAAACGCAAGCCGGCCAACAAGGCGCCGCGCAATGACGACAATTTTCAATGGTCGCGCGCCACGAAAACACTTCTGTTGTGGATGTTGATCCTCACGGTGTTCATCTTCGTGACGCTCCGCCTTGACAAACAAGAGCAGCCCGAAGGCTCGATCAGCCTCACGCAATTCTTGAATGAATTGGAAAGCCGCAACGTGCAGAAGGTCATTTTGCGCGGCGACGAAGTGCATGGCTTCCTCTTCACGGCGAAGGCCTTGGTGCCGAAAGATCCGCAAGCGTATGATCGCGTGCGCGCCTATGTGCCCAGCGAAGTTTCCATGGAAACCATCGTCTCGTGGACGAGCAAGTATAATGTCGAAGTGGACGTCAAGCCCAAATCCATCGAATGGTGGAATCATTTGTTGAATCTCTTGCCGTGGATAGCGCTCGCGGTGTTTTGGCTTTTCTTGTTGCGCCGCATGCAAGGTTCGGGTACGAAAGGCATCTTCGCTTTTGGCCGTTCGCGCGCGCGCTTGGCCGGC
The DNA here is from genome assembly GCA_041918175.1 of bacterium. Taxonomy (GTDB): domain Bacteria; phylum Zhuqueibacterota; class Zhuqueibacteria; order Zhuqueibacterales; family Zhuqueibacteraceae; genus JABWAN01. Next base: position 24,118 of record JAYRWE010000007.1, on the reverse strand, counting down.
AATAATCGTCCGAAAGTCACGTTTGACGACGTTGCTGGCGCCGATGAAGCGAAGCAAGAGCTACGCGAGATCATTGACTTTTTGCGCGACCCGGATAAATTTCAAAAGCTCGGCGGCAAAATTCCCAAAGGCGCGCTGTTGCTCGGCCCGCCGGGAACGGGAAAAACCTTGTTGGCCAAAGCTGTTGCTGGCGAAGCGGGCGTGCCTTTCTTTAGCATGTCGGGTGCGGACTTCGTTGAAATGTTTGTCGGCGTCGGCGCTTCGCGTGTGCGCGATCTGTTTGAGCAAGGAAAGAAAAACGCGCCGTGCATCATCTTCATCGATGAAATTGACGCCGTGGGCCGACATCGCGGCGCAGGCTTGGGCGGCGGGCACGATGAGCGCGAGCAAACGCTCAATCAATTGCTCGTCGAGATGGACGGCTTTGATTCCAACGAAGGCGTAATTCTCGTCGCTGCCACGAATCGCCCGGATGTGCTCGATCAAGCCTTGCTCCGCCCCGGCCGTGTTGATCGTCAAGTCGTGGTCGATCGCCCCGACGTGCGCGGCCGCGAAGGCATTTTGAAAGTGCATACGAAAAAAATTCCCCTCAGCAAGAATGTTGACTTGGCTGTGCTCGCGAAAGGCACTCCCGGTTTTTCCGGCGCCGATCTCGCGAATCTCGTGAATGAAGGCGCGCTGCTCGCCGCACGCAACAACAAAACCGCGGTGGAAATGCGCGATCTCGAAGAAGCCAAAGACAAAGTGATGATGGGCACCGAACGTCGCAGCCTGTTGATTAGCGAAAAAGAAAAACGCGACACGGCATATCATGAAGCCGGGCACGCGTTGGTTGCCAGATTCACGCCCGGTTCCGATCCCGTGCATAAAGTTACGATCATTCCGCGCGGGCGCGCCTTGGGCTTGACCACGTATTTGCCGATTGATGAAAAGCACAGCTATTCGCGCACTTACTTAGAGGCGCGCTTGATTCATTTGATGGGCGGGCGCGAAGCCGAAAAAATTATTTTCAACGAAACCACCACCGGCGCCGGCAATGATATCGAACGCGCCACCGATCTTGCGCGCAAAATGGTGTGTGAATGGGGCATGAGCGACATCATGGGCCCGATCACGTTCGGCCAAAAGCAGGAAGAGATTTTTCTCGGACGCGAGATCGCGCAGCATCGCGATTATAGCGAACGCACCGCGCAAGAGATCGACGCCGAAGTGCGCCGCATCCTAATGGAAGCTTCCCACCGCGCGCATGACATTTTGCAAAACAACGTCGATAAGTTGCACCTCCTGGCCAAAGTGCTTTTGGAGAAAGAAATTCTCGACGGCTATGAAATCGACGTGCTTGTAAGCGGCGGTGAACTCACGCCGGACGCGGCGAACACCAACGGCGCCTCCAACGTTCTAATTGAAACCGAAACCGATCAACCCAACTCGAAGAGTACGCAAGCTTGACCTCATCCACTTTTTTATCGGGGAGCATCGCCCTCGTCATTCTCGGCTGGGGGGCCGCGTTGTTAGTGCTTTGGAATCTTTATCGCCACTCCGGCGCCATGAGTCAACGCCGTTTCGGTATGACGGCGCTCATTGCCACAGGGCTTGCTCTTGCCGGAGTATTTTTCCTATTGCGCCAAACGCTCCTCCGGCAGCCTCAGCACAAAACTCTTGTCGTCTTTCCTTTCATTGAAAAAAACAAATCTAGCTTTGCAGTAACGCCGGAAGGGCTGGCCTTTGCCGAGCAACTCGTTGCGGAGATGCGCGCGCGACGCTCGGAAGCAATCTATCCGCTTTCTCCCTCCGCCATCTTCGAAGTCGCCAACCCCGACTCCTTGCACGTGCCGGAATATTTATTTCGCATTGCCCGAACCGCCGGCGTGCAGGTGCTCGCTTTGGGCGTGTATGGCGCGCGCGGCGAGGACAACGGCTTCGAAGCGCAACTGCAACTATTCGACGGTGAAAATCATCAACCGGTGCTTGAGCATAAGTTTGAGCCTTCCGCCACAGCTTTTGCAGAGTTGAGTCGTGGAATATGCGAAGCGCTCCAAATTGAAGCGGGCGCTTCGCCACATGCAAACATGACGCGGCAATCGCTCGGGGGGAGCGCGCTTGAGCTGCGCTATTTTCGGCGCGAAGATATTCTCGCAGAGGCCACAGCCAGGGCGCAACGCGACAGCACTGACAGCAAACTCGCAGAGCTTGCCACACGCGCCGCCTTTCGTGCATTGCGCGAAAAACGCGCGCACGAAACAGAGTGGAATGATTCGTTGAAAACGGTTGAGCCGCGGTTGCAACGCGCTCTGCGACACGATTCGCTTGCCGTGGAACCTGTGCTCCTGTTGGCGCAATGCTATTTGTTGCAAAAGAAATGGCTCGAAGCCGAAAAAACTTTGCGTCGCGCCCTCGCGCTTGATCCGCGTCACAGCAAAATCTTCGTGTACTTTGCGCAACTGCACAGTTCACGTTATGCTGCGGATGGCTTTGACAATGAATTGGAACTCTTCCAGCACGCTTTGCAACTCAACCCTTTTGACATGGAAGCCGTGCTCGGCGCCGCGGATTATTTGCGGTTGAATCTGCGCAAAAAAGAAGCGCTCATCTTGCTCGAAAAATATCGCCAAATCAATCCCAATCATCTCGCGGTGTTGCGCACGCTGGGCCGTTTTTATATCATGGACAATGACATGACGCGGGCCTTGCAGCTTTATGAACATTTCATCAAGCTGGATGCGCGCGACGCCAACGCGTTTTATAATCTCGGCATTGTCTATTATCATCACAAAGACGTCGAACGCGCGCAGCAATTTTTCGAGCGCGCCCTTCAACTCAACGATCACGCAGACGCCCGCCTTTATCTTGCGCACATTGCCGAGCAGCGCGGCGATATTGAAAAGAGCATTGCTTATTTGCGCGAGCGTATTCGCCTCAGCACCGGAGAAGACGACGTCTTTGCCGCGGAAGCCCGGAAGCAACTTTACAAAAAAATGCTCGAACGCGGCGCGTTGCCGAAAGATCTGATGCCCGATTCGCTGCTACGGAATTGAACGCAAGAGGTGCTGCTAGATAAATTTCATAACGCGCCTTCTCTCAAACTGTCATTCTGTGATAACCTTTCCTCGCATTGGGAAGAAAGCCGAGCACGAGGGCAGGTCCTTTCAGGATGACATCTTTTAGCGGCGCTTACCGTATTTGAAAATCAAAGCCATCGTATGAGGACTTTTACCATGGCCCGATACTCCATCCGTAGATTACACCTCGATCATCCGCAAGACCTCGTTGCCGAACTCGGCGTGCAACGCGGCGCGTTGTTCGAAGAATTTTCCAACCGCAACAGCCGCCATCCTTGGGTTCTCAAAATCCATAGCCACGAAGAAGAGTTTCCCAAAAATTTGCTTTCCGCGTTTTCATTGCGAGGCTTGTCCTGTTGGCTTGCCGGACCGAAGAGCGCGTATCTGTTTTCCGATCACGCCCAGTTGCGTGCGTTGGTGAATGGGCGGAGCTTCATCGCCAGTTCCGAAGCGTTGTTCATGCAGGAACTGCGCGCGTTTCTGGAGCACTATGAGCGTGAAGAATTCGTGATCGACAGCGCCTCGTGCAAAATCATTCTCGGCGGCGCGACCGCGATTATGGGCGTGCTCAATTGCACACCGGATTCCTTTTTCGACGGCGGAAAATTTTTTGATAAAGAGCAAGCCCTCGCGCATGGCATGCGCCTCGCGGAAGAAGGCGCAAACTTTATCGACGTCGGCGGCGAATCCACGCGGCCCAAAGGCGTTTATGGCGAAGGCGCGCAAGCGGTGTCGGAGCAGGAAGAGCTAGATCGCGTATTGCCCGTAGTCGAAACTTTGAGCCGCGCTCTCGATATTCCGCTCAGCATCGACACGTACAAAGCCAATGTTGCCGAAGCTGCGATTCGCGCGGGCGCGGCCCTCGTGAACGACATTAGCGGTTTGCTCTTCGATCCGCGCATGGCAACTGTGGTGGCGCAATACCGTGTGCCGCTCGTGCTCATGCACATCAAAGGCACGCCGCAGGACATGCAGGAAAATCCGGTCTACGCGAATCTTTGCGACGAAGTTTATCAGCATTTGGAGAAGCAAATTCAGGTCGCGCTGCAAGCCGGCATTCCCCGCTCGCATTTAATTGTCGATCCCGGACTTGGCTTCGGCAAAAGACTGCATGACAATTACACGCTCATGCGCCGCTTATCGGAATTGCGCGGCTTGGGTTGCCCCATTCTCGTCGGCCCTTCGCGCAAAGCGTTTGTGGGGAAAGTTTTAAATTTGCCGCCGGAAGCACGCATGGAAGGTACGGCTGCGGCTGTGGCAATGGCGGCAAAGAACGGCGCGCAGATCGTTCGCGTGCATGACGTTGCCGCCATGCGGCGCGTCGTTATGATCGCAGACTTAATCGCCGGGCGCGCTGAAATGAGTTCATAAGGAGCATCAATTAAATGACGCACGCGATTTTCAAAACCGCGAGTCAACGCGAATGAACGCTAATTCTTTTGCATTCGTGTTGATTCGCGCCCATTCGCGGTTTAGAAATGGGAGAGTTATTCAATCGCCATTCTAAACAGAGGTGAGGGATGAGCAATCACTTCGAAATTTTTCGTATCGCCTTTTTGCCGGTGACCTTGCTGGATGTGTTGGATATTCTGGTCATCAGCTTCACGCTCTATCAACTTTATCTTTTCATTCGCGGCTCGCGCGCGGCGCAAATGGCCATCGGGCTGATTCTTATTCTCACGCTTTCGTTTCTCGCGCAATTGCTCAACATGAGCGGTTTGAATTGGATCTTCACCAAGCTCGAAACCGTCTGGCTCATCGCGTTTGTGATTTTATTTCAACCCGAATTGCGGCGTTTGCTCGTGTATCTCGGCCAAAGCCCGATCATTCGTTACTTCGTCAAAGTCACACGCTTTCGCGCCATTGATGAAATCGTCAAAGCCGTCGAAGAGTTGGCGCGGCTACGTTTCGGCGCGTTGATCGTAATCGCGCGCGACGACAGCGTCAAGAGCATCATCGAAACCGGCATTCGTTTACAAGCGCAAGTCTCTTCGCCTCTTTTAATTTCCCTCTTCAGTCCGAAATCCCCTCTGCACGACGGCGCGATCGTCGTTGAAAACGAAGAAATCGTTGCCGCGAAAACCATTCTCCCGCTCACGCAAAATGATTCATTCGACAAACGCTATGGCACGCGCCATCGCGCCGCGCTCGGCCTTTCCGAAGAAAGCGATGCGTTGATTATCGTCGTATCGGAAGAAACGAGCCGGATTTCGATTGCAAAGGAAGGACAGTTGTTGAGCGATCTTACCGGGGAGGAAGTGCAGCAGATTTTGATGGCATCAATGAAGGTGCAGCCGGAAGAGTGAGAACAGTGTTGTACTACCCTGAATTTTATACTGTAGCAGACTTGGAGCAAAATTCAAATCGCAGTGCCGAGCGCCGCGGAAGCCACGCGCGCGGTTTCTGCGAGCACGGCCGCGCCGATGAAAAGACTTTCTTCCGCAGGATAAAAATGCGGCGCATGCGCGGGCGTTGCCACACCGCCCGGCTCGCGCGCGCCGATGCGCAAGAAGCAGCCTGAGATTTTTTCGAGATAAAAAGCAAAGTCTTCACCCGCCATATTCAAAAAGCCGAGCGGCACGAGCGCAGCTTCGCCGAGCAGAGATCGCACCGCGCGTTGCGCAAAACTTGTGACCCCAGTTTCATTCACGAGCGGCGGCGTACCAATCTCGATGGCAACACGCGCTTGCAAAGAGTACGCAGTGGCAATCGCTTCGGCAATGTGCTTCATTTCTGTATGTAGCAGTGCGCGCGTTTCGCTCGTCATCGCGCGCAACGTTCCGGTCAAGCGCGCGCGTTCAGGGATGATGTTCGAAGCCGTGCCCGCGTTCATTGTTCCAATCGAAACCACGCCGGCATGCGCGGGGTTCAAACGGCGCGCAACAATCGTTTGCAGCGCGCCAATCAATGCTCCCGCCGCGACAATGGGATCGCACGCTTCGTGCGGCCGCGCGCCATGCGCGCCTTTCCCAATCAACTCAATCTCGAAAGTGTCGGCCGCAGCCGCGAGCGGGCCCGCCTCCGCAACCACTTGCCCAATTTCAAAACGACGATCCACATGCGCGCCGAAAATTGCGGCCACGTCGTTCAGCGCGCCACTCTCCAACAAGGCCTTTGCGCCCGCACCGATTTCTTCCGCGGGTTGTAAAACGATGAGCACATCACCGTGCGCGGGATTTTGCGCGAGCAATTGCGCCGCGCCAATCGCCCAACTCGCATGCACATCATGACCGCACGCATGCATCACGCCCGCGTGCGTTGAAGCCCAAGACAAGCCCGTCTCTTCTTGAATCGGCAGCGCATCGATATCGCCGCGAATGGCAACGCGCGGCGCAGCGGAATTTTTTCCTTTGAGGCGCGCAACCACCCCCGTGCCTGCAACACGCGTGAGTTCGAGCGGACGAAGTTTCTCCAGCTCGGCGTATAATCGCGCCGCGGTGCGATGCTCCTGCAAAGACAATTCGGGGTGTTGATGCAGATCGCGACGCAAAGCGAGCAAAGCGTTGGTTTGTGCACTTGGAAAAAGTGCGGCAACGCGCGCGGGAAGGTTGAAAGTGTGCATAGTGGAAATCACGCAGGCGAGGCGAGGCTTTGATGCTCCGGACAATCGAGGCGCAGCTCGACGTCGGCCAGGGGCTTGTTCAACAAACCGCAATGATGCGGCGCTGAGGAGTGAGGATGCGCTTCGGGCTGAAAAAATTTGCACGTAATGCACATGCGCGCAATCGTGATCACGCCCGCTTGCTGCAAAGCCGCAATGAGGCGCATCAAGAATTTCATCACGACCACTTTTTCCTCCGCGGGAAAATCGGCAATCGACTCGCGAATCACTTCCGCCCACGAGGCGAGCTTGCGCGCAGTCTTCTTGCCTGCACTCGTGAGCGAAATGAAAGCGACGCGACGATCGTCCGTGCTGCGTTCACGCACAACGAGTTTTTTCTCTTCCAGCGTCGTCATCGCGTCGCTCACGGTCGCGGGCGTGAGCGTGTACTCTTTGGCGAGATGGCTGATCGTGGATTGCGCGGAGGGATGATAGAGCAAATAAACCAAAAACTGCACTTGAATGGGGCTGAGCTGATGCGTTTTCGTTTTCTCCCACAACAGCACGCGAAACGCCTGCGACATTCTTTCGAGCGCCGCGGCAATCTTGCTATCGACTTCGAGATGTTGCGCGTTGACATCAAACAGAGAAGGCATACCGCATCCGCTTGGAGATGAGCCGCAAAAATGTGAGAGCCGGTCACGCCGGCTCTCATTGCAACGCAATATAAGTGACGCCCGCTAATCTTGCAAAAGATAATCCGCCAACGCGCGGCTTTGTCTCTCGCTCAAATCTTCGAACGCGGGCATGGCAAGCGGCAAATAGTTTTGCGCCAGCCGGCGCAAACGTTCGTCGCTGCCGCGCGCCGCTGCGGGATCGCGCAAATAAGCCGCGAGCGCCGGCGCATTCCAATGCTCCGACAATTTGCGCAACGAAGGCCCGCGACCGCTGCCTTCGCCGCTTTCGCCGTGACAAGTGCCGCAGCCAAACTCGCGATAGACACGCTCGCCTTCGGCATGTTGTTGCGACATAAAGCGCACGCCAAGCACGCCCAACAACATCACGCCGCCGGCGAGCGCAAAAATTTTCGCTTTCATTTGCGGTAGGTCGCGAACACGTAGTCCTGTGCTTTCTGGCTCGTGTGGCACGCGAAGCACGCGGTTTTTGCATCCGTCACCGCGCGTTCTTTGGTGTCGCCTTTGAAGCCTTCAAAACCCCAGCCGCCGGTTTCCGAAAATTTCTTCGCGTCCTTTTGCATCACGCCGACAACTTTGCGCGCGCCTTCGACCACCGCATTGTTCTCGGTTTTCGCTTCCAACAAATCGAATACGATCACCGCGCCGTCGGGATACGCTTTGCCCGCCTTCATCGCTTCGAGCGCTTTCGCATTCACATAAATGTGATGAATGCCGCCGAACGCCTCATACAACGGATGTCCCGCTTGCAACACCATCGACTTGACGTGCGGCCAAGCGCGATACCCCTCGGGATAATCCACCATTGCGCCGCTCTTGCTGTGCAATGCGACCGTGCTGATGAACAATGCCGCAACGCCGAGACCCGCAATAACGATTGCTTTACGCATGTGCTACTCCTGTGGTTGGTAGGGGATATGATTTGGATTCCTAAGCAATCTAAAGCAGTCCAAGCCCGGAGTCAAGCAGTTTTTTAGGATTCCTAGCCATACGGTATTCGACAGCACGACCAAAACGCAAAATAATTTGCAAATCATTCTACTCCATATTTCTGCCCCACCCGTTTATTTGCGGGTTTGCCGACGATCTTGGCGTTATACTTTCCGCGCGCACGAGGCAACATTCTTCGACGGAGCGTGGCTTGACTTTGACGATCTTTCCCGTAGATTGTCGCGCAAAAACAGGGAGCCTTGCCATGTTGAATACGGAAAACGTGCCGGCAACCACGCCCGGCGCGGACCGGTTGCTCGCGTTCGCCGAAGTCCTCAACCAACAAAATGATTTCTCCGAAATTCTGCGCGTGACCGCGCAACAAGCCGCGGCGCTGCTGCGCGCCGAGCTCGCGCTGCTCTTCATGATCAATCCGCGCACGCGCGACACGGTGAAAACGTTGTATCATCTCGGCGACCTCGTCGACCCGCCGCGCTATCACGGCGTGCATCAACAACTCGCGGGTTGGGTGATGACCAACAAGCAATCGTTGTTGAGCGCCGATCTTGCGCGTGATGACCGTTTCCTCGGCATGCACGGCGATGACGTGACGTTGCACGCGGCTCTATGCGTGCCCTTGAAAATCGAGGGGTTGATCCTCGGCTCGCTCTTGCTCGCGCGACAGAACGACGAGCGCAAATTTACGGAAGAAGATTTGTCTTACGCGGAAAAACTCGCGCTTGTGGCTGCGCCCTATTTGCGCAACGCGCACAAAATTGCCGAGTATTTTGAAGCGCCCTTGCCCGAAGCAACGCTGCTCGCAAAATATAAATCCATGGGGTTGATCGGCAAAAGCGCGAAGTTCGTCGAACTGCTCAAAACCCTCGAGGCGGCGGCGCGCTGCGAAGTGCGCGTTCTGCTCGAAGGCCAAACCGGCACGGGCAAAGAGTTGGTCGCGCGCGCGATTCATCAATTCAGCGGCCGTTCGTCCCATCCTTTTGTAGCAATAGACTGCGGCGCGATTCCCGAAAATTTGATTGAAAGCGAATTGTTCGGCCATGTCAAAGGCGCATTCACCGGGGCGCAGCACGAGCGCAAAGGCTTGTTCGAAGAAGCCGGCCGCGGCACGCTGTTCATGGATGAAGTCGCGAACTTGCCGCTCGCATTGCAAACCAAATTCATGCGTGTGTTGGAGGAGAATGAGATTCGTCCACTCGGCGGCAATACGGCGCGCAAGATTGACGTGCGCCTCATTGCCGCCGCGAGCCGCCCGCTGCGCGAATTAGTGAGCAAGCAACTCTTTCGCGAAGATTTGTACTATCGCTTGCACGTTTATCCCATCGCCATTCCCGCCTTGCACGAGCGGCAAGAAGATATTCCTCTGCTCGCAGAACATTTCTTACAAGCCTTTGCTCGCCGACAACAGAAGCAGGCCGAAACTTTTCATGAAGAGTTGCTCGAATTCATGCGTGCGCGGCAATGGCCGGGCAATGTGCGACAGCTTGAAAATTTCGTCGAGCGCCTCGTCACACTCGCCGCGCCGTCGAGCAATATGCTCGCGCCGGAAATTTTGCCGCACGATCTCAAAGCCGAGTTCAAACATCAGCAAACCGAATTGCAAAATCTTCCCGTCTCGTCTTCGCTCGTCGAAAGCGTTGCGGTCTATGAAGCAAAGCTCATTCGGCAAGCATTGGCCGCGGCGAATTGGAATCAGTCGCAAGCCGCGCGGCAACTGCGCCTGCCCGTGCAAACGCTGCAATATCGCATGCACAAGCTGGGGATTTCAAAGCAAGAGTAAAAGTATGCTTTTTTCTAGCTTGTTCGAATGAGCTGTGCGCAGTACCTTGAAAAGTAAAGCATGGCGCGCCATTTTAGCCTCTCTTTTAGAAATGCGAATATGACAGGCCAAATCCTCTCCCACTACAAAATTCTCTCCCTGCTCGGCGAAGGCGGCATGGGCGTGGTCTATAAAGCCGAAGACCTGCGCCTCGGCCGTTTCGTCGTGCTCAAATTTCTCGCGCACCATCTCACCCGCGACAGCCAAGCGCTCGAACGCTTCAGCAACGAAGCCAAAACCGCATCGAGCCTCGATCATCCCAACCTCTGCACCATCTACGAAATCGGCGAGACCGAAGACGAGCACATGTTCATTGCGATGGCGTATTATGAAGGGGAGACGCTGCAACAGACAGTGAGCAGTAAACAGTTATCAGTGAACAGTGTGCTTGAGATTGTGACGCAGATTGCGAACGGCCTGGCGTGCGCGCATGAGGCGGGGATTACGCATCGCGACATCAAGCCCGCGAATGTGATCATCACCAAACGCGGGGAGGTGAAGATTCTCGATTTCGGATTGGCGAAGCTTGCCGGGCAATCACATTTCACCAAGACCGGCGCGACGCTGGGCACGGTCGCATATATGTCGCCCGAGCAAGCGCAGGGCTTGCCGGTCGATCATCGCAGTGATATATGGTCGCTCGGCGTGGTGCTCTATGAAATGCTCGCAGGCAAATTGCCGTTCGAAGCCGAGTACGATCAAGCCATTCTCTACTCGATCGTGAATGTCGATCACGCGCCCATCACCAAACACAAGCCCGATCTGCCAACGCACCTCGCCGCGGTGATCGACAAAGCGCTCACGAAAAAGCTGGCGGAGCGGTATCAGCGCATTGAAGACATGCTCGCTGATTTGAAAGCGCCCGCCCAAAACTTTACGAAGGCTCCAAGCCTTCGTAAAGTTGATCCCGCAATGCAAAGCTTTACGAAGCTTGCAAAGCTTCGTAAAGCTCTCTCGCTCAAACGCCTCGCGTGGGCAGGCGGCGTTCTCGTTTTGCTTGCGGTCATGTTCTTCGGTATGAAATACTGGCTCACGCCAACGGAACCGCGCTTTGATTCGATTGCCGTGTTACCGTTGCAAAACCTCTCCGGCGATGCGGAGCAGGAGTATTTTGCCGACGGCATGACCGAAGCATTGATTGCAAACTTGGCAAAGATCAAATCCCTGCGCGTGATCTCGCGGACTTCGATCATGACCTACAAAAACGCGCGTAAGCCTTTGCCGGAAATTGCGAAGGAGTTGAACGTCGATGCCGTGGTCGAAGGCTCGGTCGCGCTTGCGGATGGCCGCGTGCGTGTGACCGCGCAGTTGCTAGATGCGGTGGGTGATCGTCATCTGTGGGCAGAGAATTACGACCGCAATCTGCGCGATGTGCTCGTGCTGCAAAGCGAAGTGACGAACGCGATTGTTGAAGAATTGCGCGTGCAATTAGCACCAGAGGAGCAGCAACGCATTACCAATGTGCGACCGGTTGATCCGGAGGTGTATCAACATTATTTGAAGGGGAGGGAATACTTTGCTAATAACCGTTTGAATAAAGGCATTGAGAGTTTCCAGCAGGCAATTAGTTTAGAACCAAGCTTCGCGCCTGCCTATGCTAGTTTAGCTATGTCGTATCTCTGGGCAAGACTTGCCGGACCACAGGGGGGCGCGCCACCACGAGAAGTGTTCCCAAGGGCTAAAGCAGCAGCTTCGAAAGCACTGGCATTGGATGGAAATCTTGGGGAAGCATATGCGGCGCTTGCAATGGTCAAATTTTTTTATGACTGGGATTGGGATAGCCCCGAGCAAGAGTTCAAACGTGCGCTTGATCTTGATCCACAAAATACGATAATTCTGCTCGGTTACTATGGTTACTTGTCGGTGGTTGGACGATTTGATGAAGGGATAAATGTTTTGCACCGAGCAATTGCCATTGATCCACTTTCACCGTATGGCTCAATCATTGGAAGAGCCTATGGTCTAGCGCGCCGTTACGATGAAAGCATTGCCACGATTAAGCCACTGCTTGAGATTTATCCGAACGACGATGCCTTGCTTTACCAAATGGGATGGAATTGTCTTTTCACGAAGAGGTATCAAGAAGCTCTTGCTTTTGCAGACAAGGGGCCGACTTTTCACCATCGAATTTATATTTACGCCCGCATAGGCAACCGAAATAAGGCTCTGCAAGTTCTTGATGAGCTTCATGAATTCTCAAAGCATAAATATCACGATCCCTTTTGGACCGCCGTGGCTTATATCGGCTTGGGTGATTATGATGAAGCCTTTAAGTGGCTGCAAAAGGCGTATGAAGAGCGTTCGAATGACATACTCTTTCTCAAAGTCGAGCCTGCCCTTGATCCGATCCGCTCGGACCCGAGATTTGCGGAGTTGTGTCGGAAGGTTGGGGTGGAGAATTGATTAGCGGAAGAACTCTCAATACGGCATCACTGAGAAGGCGGTGGGTTCCTTCGCACGGCGAGATAAGCTTCAAGTTCGGTTGTGAAGCGTTGCCAAAGCTCAGGCAGGTTTTGCGCTAGCGGATTTAGGGGCACTTCTTGCAAAGCAATGCCGTAGCCATGAACGAAGAAATGCCGAAAAGCGCGATACTCGTCCAGGTCCTCGGCAAGCCGGCGGCTTATGAGTTTGTGTTCGACCGCGGCATTCAGCAGATCTTTATGCGAGGTTGAAGAGTCCGGCAAAGGGATTTGAAATGATCGAAAAATGCGCTTCAAGAGGTTTTCCATGCCGCTGTAGGAATTGTGCAAGCAGGTAGCAATCGCGGCCAACTCCACAAACGTTCTTCTTTTGCGGCGCAACGTCTTCTCTAATGCGCTCAAAGTAGCTTCGACACGTTCTCGCTCCGCCGCAATTTCCCGCAAGAGATCATCCATAAATCTTAACCCCTCTTTCTTCCACCAACTTATTAAAAAGAGTTTTCTGCGACAGATCAACCAAGTCCACCGGCTTGGAAAGATGCCGCATCAACTCGCCGTAGAACTTGAAGAACAGCGCGGGGTTGATGCCTTTCACGCCGAGATCAATGTCGCGCGCTTGGGTTGGTTCGTGCACTGAAGAGCCGAAAAGATAGATCGTGGACACGGCATACTTGCGGGCGCAGGCAACGATGAACTTTCTGTCGGCGTCATTGAGCAAAGTATCTTCTTTCATCTTTTCTTCTCGTGCCCTACGTCAATGAAGCTTACAACACAAGTTGAAACCGGAGGGCGGTTTGGATTCTTGTTTGAGGTGGAAACACATTTCGTTAATACGTTGTGCTTTCTGCTCCCACCATTCAGCATCAACATGTTTGAAATCGTTCATCACTTCACGCAAATCAGCCAGAAAAAGTAGATCGCTTGCAGCTTGTTCGATCAAGCGCAGCTTTTCCTTCTCTGTTTCATCGGTGTCTAAAACGATTCTCGGCTTTTTCATGGCTCAATATAGCGATTGCCGTTTGGTATGGCAAAGAGAAAATTTGAAGCACGCTGCCCTCGCCTCGCTTTTGCTGTCCGCTATCCTTGCCTCACGCTTCGGCTTCCAAATTTTTAGAAGAACCCGCCCGCCGCTTTCCAAATTTTCTGAAGCATAAAATCCTGTAAAGCAAAGCTCGGCTTCTCGCTTCCAATTATTGGGAAGTATTTCCGTCTTTTCTCATCCGCGAAAGATTATATCTCGCCTTGTTGCTCCCGTAAATTCAATGCGCTACTCCAAGCATGATCTGTCTGAGCTGATGGCACCATTGTTGAGAAGCTTCGCGACACTGAATGCGCATTCGGTATCAATTCACAGATGGCTGTTTGACCAATCGAAAGGGAAGTTTTGTCATGATCAACAAGAGAAAAGCTACGGCATTGGTCTTCCTGCTTGCGATCATCATGATGGCTTCGAACGTCGCGGCGCAAGAAGCGCTGGTAGGATCCTGGTTGATGAAATACACAAACACTGTCTTTGGCATCTCGTTCGAGGAGCTACACACATTTCATGATGATGGTACCGTGACGTCTGCAACTTCATCAGTTATAACCGAAAGCGGAGGGCACGGTGTTTGGGCACGGCAGGGGAATGGCTATGCGGATACTTTTGTACTCTTTGAATTTGATTCGAGTGGAAATGTCATTGGAAAGGTGAGAGTGCGTTCCTTCACAACGCTCATCGGGCAAGATAGCTTGGCCCAAACATGGGAAGCCGATTTCATTTTGCCGACAGGAACGGTCTTGCCGAATGTCACGCATGGAACCGGGAAAGGCTCTCGCATTCGCTTGCAAACACTCACCGCGGTCAACGAAACCCCTCATGAGGCGCCGGCCTCTTTCGAATTGCTACAAAACTATCCCAACCCCTTCAACCCCTCCACGACGATTCGCTTTGAGGTGGGCAAAGCTTCGTATGTCAATCTCAAAGTGCTCGATACATTGGGCCGCGAGGTGCGCACCTTGGTGGATCGCAGCTACACGCCCGGCTCGTATTTGCACACGTGGGATGGGAAAGACGGCAATCACCTGCCCGCACCGAGCGGCACTTATTTTCTGCGCATGAATGCCGGCGGGTATGTTGATACGAAGAAGATGACTTTGATCAAGTGAGAGGGCAGGGAGCTTGGGGCGAGGGCATCGCGTTTGGTTTTGCCGTTGCAAGCTTCACGAGCGGATCAGGAGAGGTTGTTCTGATCCGCTTTTCGTTTTGACAAGAAAGTTCATCACGCCTCTTGCAAACCGATATATTCCACCTCTTCATTTGCAACTACACTTTTGGCATAAGCAGGGCAAGCGCGAATATCTTCCGGTTCTAAATCGGGATAATCCTCTAGCAATTCCTCCTTTGTCACCCCTTGGCTGAGTAAATCCAAAATCATTTCTACTGAGATACGAAGCCCGCGCACGATAGGCTTGCAGTCGAAGATTTTGGGATCGAACGTGATTCTTTCCAGAAGCGGAGTTTGATGCATTTTAATGCCTCGTATTTTTAGGTTCGATTGGTTCTATTGATTTGACATGCTCGCATATTTTGAATACTGGTTTCGAATATAGCACAAACCGCAAAAAATGCAATAGCCCTCCGGGCTGACGGCAAATAAGTAGGGGCCACTGAAAAACGATTTGTTCTTTTGATGAAAACTTTTAACCGGTGGCTTTATGTTCTTTTGGCAGGCTCGCGAGCTATGCTCTCTTGCCTGCGAGCACGATATTGCGGCTCAGCAGCGCCATTTGAATCCACGACTTCTCGGTTTGCGCGTTCTTCGCGCGCACTAATCCCAAGTCATGATAGTTTTTGCTGTTGCCAATCGCGCCTTCAATCCAATTGCGCTCACGTTGTTTGCGCTTGCGCCAGCGTTCTTCCGCGCGCGTCGCTTCGTCTTGCTTGCGCCGCCCTAACGGTTTGACCGATGGCCGAATCTCCTTCGTCTTGAGATAATCGCGATTCTCGCGCGAGCCGTAGATTTGATCCATCGCAACATATTCCGGCAAGTGCTCGAATCTTTTTTCAAAAGCAGCAATACTGTCTTTGAGTTTGGTGCCTTCATTGAAGTTGTCAAAACTGATGTGATCCGGAAAAAGATAACCATCCACACAACTCAACTGCACCTTCGCACCAAACTCAACCTCCGTCTTGCTTTTGCCGCGCACCACGGGTCGCACATACGGTTTGCACAAACTCACAATGCGGTCTTCGATGCGCATCTTCTTATGGTCGTACATCTCTTTTTGCTGTTCATAAATTTTCTTCACGGTGTCGAAGGTGGTTGCAACTTCTTGCGCCACCGCGTGGCCGGCCTCCTTGGCTTTGGCTATCAGGTGTTTGACCTGATCGATATTGCGCCGCAGATATTGCAGACCGGCCTTTTGCATGCGGCGGATTTCTTTGTGCGTCTTGCGCTTCTTCTTCGAAAAATTGAGATAGGCCTTGCGCGCCACACGACAATAGGTGCGAACTTTCTCCTGCACCACTTCGCCCAGTTGTTTGATCTGCTTCACGCAAAACTGCCGCGCCTTTTCCAACAGGCCGCAATCCGTGGGATACGTGACCTCGCTTTCATACACGGTCGCGTCCACTTGCAAGCCCGTTGCGCGAATGAGCTTTTTCTCCACCAACGTTTTGATCAACGTTTGCTCGAATGCGTCAAAAGTTTTTTCGCCCAAGCGTTCGCGCACGCGACTGAGCGAACTGGCTTCAAACGGCATCGTGGTGGTGAAACGCGGCAAGCCGATGAAGTATTGCAAGTAGGGACTTTCGAGAATGGTTTGCAAAATTTCTTCATCGCTGGTTTGATACTGATGTTTGAGAATCAGCGTGCCCAACACGAACCGCGCGCGCAGTCCCGGACGTCCGTCTGCTGCAAAGAGCTTGGCGTAGGAGAGTTCCCATTCGCGCCAGTTCAGCGTGTGTGCCAACCGCACCCAACGATTCTCGCGATCTAACTGGCCGTCGAACGGCAGCGAGGCATTAAACAGATCGAGTTGATTGGGGTCGGGTTCTTGGCAGATGTACATGAGCGCCTCGTCAGGGTGATGTCCAAGTGCAAGGGTTTGGGCAGGATTGGAGAAAAAAGCTTGCACTTGAACAACACAAGATACTCATGAAACCCACGATTTTAAAGCATTCTTTGTGGTTTTCGGGTTTTTCAGGAGCCCCTAAGTAGAGCGCGCAGGCGAACATCATGTGCAATGGCATGCGCAGGGCGCGCCGAGCGGAGTTTATTTCTATCGCTTACAAGTTGGGGAGAAAGTGGAGACGCGTAAGATGATTTTGATGCAGTGAGAAGGCTGGGAGCGTGAGGCAAAGGGGCATGGTTTTGTTGCTGCAATCTTCACGGGCGGATCGGGAATGCAAATTCCTCGATCCGCTTTTTTTTGAAATAAAACGATTCGAAAGCAAGACGAGCAGCATGAGCACGCCGAGCGAAATTTCGATCATCCTCTCTTCTCGCGCGTGTCCTTAAAAAGAATCCTTTTAAGTCAAACCGTTGTGGTTTGACTTAAAAGGATTCTTGGCGAGAACAATAATAAAGGCGCGAACTGCAGCCGTTTTTGCGTTTTGCGTCGATAGGTTTATTGCAAAGTGAAATTCAACATAAACCCGCGACTGTTGCCTTGCACCTCGCGTGCGAGATCATAAAACTCGCCGTTGTCGCCCACGCGTTGCTGCGAGTAATCGAAATCCTTCCAAAAGAACTCCGCGCCAATGGAGAGAAAGCGCACGAGGCGATATTCCGCACCCACGCCCCAGCTCACGCCGCCGCCCATCAAAGCCGTTTGCGTTTTTTCCGTGTTCAAAAAGAACCCGCCGAGGCCGAGCTTGCCATAAGGTTGCAGTTTCTTGCCGGGGCGCAACTTGTATTGCACGCCCAATTCCGCGCTGGCCAAACTACTCTCCAACTCTTTGTCGGTATTGCGCTCATGCGTACTCGCCGAAGCGCCGAGCCAAAGCGAAACCCGCTGCGATACGCCATAGCCCAAACTCAGCGAAGCGGCGTTGCCTCGTTCCAAATCCTGTGCGGCCGTGAAATCTTGAGAACCGAGGCCAAGATTCAGTTTCAATCCAATGTTGGAAATTTTCTTCTCCGTGTTGTCTTGCGCTGAGGCGATTGTGCTCATGCCGAGACCTGCGATGGCGAACATAGCCCAAAAAATTTTTGCTTTCATTGGTACGACTCCTTTCAAAGTTTTCGTGATCAATGCTTGTTTTTCTCCACAAGCTTCACGCGGTAATTCTTCAAAGGCCATACCATTTTCACAATGCGTATAACTTCATACTCTCTGCATGCTCCTTCACAAAACGGGCCGGGCGCAATTGCCACAGTGTTGTCGTGCCGCCACATCCAAAATAAAAAAGGCCCGCATGCGCGAGCCTTTGCTTCCTTCCTCCCTCTCACATAAGAGGTCAACGAGTCATTCAGAATCGTGCGCCCACTAGGAATCGAACCTAGAACCTCCGGATTAAGAGTCCGCTGCTCTGCCAGTTGAGCTATGGGCGCTCAAATATAAGGACTGCGTGAGGGTGGAGAGAATCGAACTCTCGACCAACGGATTAAAAGTCCGCTGCTCTACCAGCTGAGCTACACCCTCTAACCTACTTTGCTTAAAAAAGCCGTGCAATATAATAAACGAAGGCGCGGCTGTCAATCTAATTTTCCGGTTACTTTTTAAAACTTTGCGAGGTTTAGAGCAGCTTAATGCCCAACTCGCGCAGTTGCTTTTCGTCCACCGAAGAAGGTGCGCCATCCATCAGTGAAACCGCAGAGTTCGTTTTCGGAAACGCAATTACATCACGGATCGATTTGCGGCCCGCGAGCAACATCACGAGGCGGTCGAAGCCGAACGCAATGCCACCGTGCGGCGGCGCGCCATATTCGAACGCATCCATCAAGAAACCAAACTTTCGTTCCGCTTCCTCGTCGCCGATATTGAGCAGGTTGAACATTTGCTTTTGAATATCACGGCGATGAATACGAATGCTGCCGCCCGCGATCTCGGTGCCATTGAGAATGAGGTCATAGGCTTTCGCGCGCACTTTGCCGGGCGCGGTGGACATCAACTCCAAATCTTCATCCATCGGCGAAGTGAAAGGGTGATGCCGTGCGGCCCAACGCTTTTCTTCGCGATCAAACTCCAGCAGCGGAAACTCGACGACCCATGAAAGATGAAACGTGTCCTTCGGAATGAGTTGCTCCTGCTGCGCGAGCCGCAAACGCAATGCGCCGAGAATTTCTTGCGTGCGCTCTTCTTCATCCGCGACAAAAAGCAGCAAATCATTGCTGCCCGTGCTGAAGCGTTCATTCACACGCTGCACCAATCCTTCCGAAAAAAACTTCGCAATCGCGCCTTGCCAACCTTCCGCGCTTGTTTTGATCGTTGCCAATCCGCTCGCGCCGAGTTGCTTTGCATATTCCGACAACTCGTCGAGTTGTTTGCGCGAGTAGCCGCCGCCATTTGCGAGACAAAGACCTTGCACGGTTTTGCCCGCGGCAGTCGCTTCTTTGAACACGCGAAACTCGCTTTCTTGCGCGAGATCCGTAATTTTGCGAATCTCCAGGCCGAAGCGCAGATCGGGCTTGTCGCTGCCGAAGCGCGACATGGCCTCCGCGTATGTCATGCGCGACAAAGGCAGCGTCACCTTGCGGCCGAGAATTTTGTCGAACATTTCCGCGGCTAAACCTTCCATCATCGCGAGCACGTCTTCTTGATCGACAAACGACATCTCCACATCGATCTGCGTGAACTCGGGCTGACGGTCCGCGCGCAAATCCTCATCGCGAAAGCAGCGCACGAT
The DNA here is from genome assembly GCA_041918175.1 of bacterium. Taxonomy (GTDB): domain Bacteria; phylum Zhuqueibacterota; class Zhuqueibacteria; order Zhuqueibacterales; family Zhuqueibacteraceae; genus JABWAN01. Next base: position 4,804 of record JAYRWE010000007.1, on the reverse strand, counting down.
TTGATAATAACGATCCATGCCCGAGACCATGAGCAATTGCTTGTAAGTTTGCGGGCTTTGCGGCAACGCGTAAAAATTGCCATGATGAATGCGGCTCGGCACGAGATAATCGCGCGCGCCTTCGGGCGTGCTCTTCATGAGTATCGGCGTTTCGATCTCGACGAAGTTGTTGCGGTCGAAGAAATTGCGCGTCACTTGCGCAAGCTGATGGCGCACCATCAAATTGCGCTGCATCTCGGGCTTACGCAAATCGAGATAGCGATACTTCAAGCGCAAATCTTCCGCGGCCTCGGCGCTGCGCTCCGTGATCTCAAACGGCGGCGTCTTCGCGGGATTCAGAATGTGCAACTCCAGCGCTTCGACTTCGACTTCACCGGTGGGCAAATTGGCGTTCGAGCTGCCTGCAGGACGGCCGAGCACTTTGCCTTTGACGGCAATGACAAACTCGCTGCGCAGCGTTTCCGCGGTCGTATACATTTCTTTCAACTCGGGGCGGAAGACGATTTGGGTCTTGCCATAGCGGTCGCGCAAATCGACGAACAAAATGCCGCCGTGATTGCGCCAAGTATCGACCCAGCCCATGAGGATGGTTTCGTGGCCGATATTTTGTGCGCGCAGCGCTCCGCACGTATGCGTTCTTTTATATGGCAACACGCGCTTCATGGTGGTACTCAAGGTGATTCTCCTTCAAAAGGTATTTTGATTTCCGTTGGCGGGCAATATAAGAAAATGAGGGGAAGAAGGAAATGGCAATATTGACAGGATGTGCGGCTGCCCATCATTCTCACTCTAAAATGCGGCTTGCAAGTTTCAAGGGCCTTTGACATCTTATTCTGAGGCGTTCAACGAACACTTTTTTTTATCAATCTTTGGTATTTAAAGACAATGGCTAAAGCGGAACACTTGAGCATTCTCAGCCTCGGAATAGATGGTTGGAATACATGGAGAGAAGAAAATAGGGAAATATTTCCGGACTTGTCGGACGCAAACCTTAGAAGAGTTAACTTACGCGAAGCAAATCTGGTAGATGTTTATCTCCGAAACGCTGATCTCCGAGGAGCTGATTTGAATTTGGCAGACATAAGTGGTGCAGATCTAATTGGGGCAAATTTAAGCGTTGCCAACCTCACCAAAACTACTCTTTTGAAGACCGATTTTAGTAGAGCCGATCTAAGCGTAGCTAATCTTAATGAAGCAAATCTTGGTTCGGCGAGGCTTATTGGCACCAAATTAATCGGAGCCGATCTGAGCAAAGCCAACTTCTTCAAAGCGGATCTCTGGGGAGCCGATCTTGCTAATACTATGCTTTCGGGTGCGAATCTTCAGGGAGCAAATTGCCAGGGTGCAAATTTTCGGAAAGCAGATCTATACGAGGCTGATCTTCGCGAAGTAAATTTTAGTAGGGCAGATTTAAGAGAAAGCAATTTAAATGGTGCTATACTTACAGGTGCTATACTCCACAAATCTCAAAGGTCTTTATGGAGTATAGAAGGTGTAACTTGTCGGTATGTCTACCTTGATCCAGATAAAAAACGCAAAGAGCCACAAGACAGGGATTTCGAGCATGGCGAATTTGAGAAGCTTTTTGGTACAAAACCGACTTTCGAGTATATTTTCGAAAATGGTATGCAATGGATTGACGCTGCAATTTTAGAATGGATTACTAGCGAACTTCGTAGTGAGCCGGGAGACTTAAACATACGATTAGTACGAGTGGATAGATATCAAGATCATGACAAAGCTACTTTCGAGGTAGATTCAGAAAAGGACAAAAACAGAGCATACGATAAAGTCAAATCACGTTATGACGAGGTAATCGAGCTATTTAAACAACAAATTGTTTCCTACGAACAGCAAACGCACATGCTTATAAATTTATTCTACCAGCACTATACTCATCCCAGGCAAATCGTGTTGCATGGAAGTAGCAAATATGTAGAAATGAGTCAAGATGCTAAATATGTTGAAATAAATCTTAATCAGGCTATTCAAGCAATCGAAGGCATCAAAAAGGCGGTTGAGGTAGAGCCTGAAGAAACATTCAAATCCAAATCAAAAAAGAAGATTTTAGAGCACTTGGACAATGCACTCAAAGATATAACAAAAGACGGTATTAAGGAATCTGGCAAAAAACTTTTAGAGTTGGCGCAAAATGAACTTTTACCATTATTACCCAAAATAATCGAACAACTCGCAACTTTAAAAATTGCGGGGGTATGGTAAAAATGCCATGCATATTCTTTGCATCTTAAAAGCTTTCCATTTTGCAAATCAAACGAGATCAAACCCTTCGCGAAATTGTAGAGGTCCGGCCATGATTCAACACAATCAGGAAATGGAAGCTACACATGAGCGCATCGTTGACGCGCGAAGCGGCTTGATCGCTTATTGTTTAATGATTTCACAACGGGCAATTCATTTCGCAGGCTCCCAATGATATTGCTGCTCCGCTATTTTTTGCCCCACGCTTCTGCTGCGCTCTCTCTTTGGTTTTCATTATAATCTCATCATCAAGCTACAGCCAATCTCTTTCCCAGCCTTTTCCTTCAACTACGTTGCATCTTAATCTCGGCCTCGCCCCAACCTGCGCCGCCACCTCTTCTTGGCGCGAGGCGATTCGCGATCGCCACGAAGAGGTTGAATTAACAAAACTCTTGGTGGGCGCGAAGAAGCTTTAAGAGGAAGAAACGCAATGGGCGGAATTGATCACAAGCAAAGTCGCAAGCTGGCGCGGGATGATTGATTCGCTGCGGATTCCGTTTAAGAAGGTTACCCCGCCGGATACAGTGTTCATTCTGCTCGGCAATCGCGGCGGGAGTGATGCGTTTACGCATGTGTCGCGCACGATTGGTTTTGTCTCAGTCAATTGCAGCAGTTCTACGGCCCAGCCACGAGCATCGAAAATCACAGCCGCATCGACCGTTTCTTTGCTGATGAGTTCACGCACATGATGCCCGCCGCGAGAAACGTGCGAGCGCGTGCCGCGCCGTGCAAAGCGCGCAAGGCCGTGCCTTCAACCGCAACGGCTTTAATGCCTTCCATCGTCAAATTGCTGCTCGGGTCTTCAAGATAGAGCAAATGCGTGTGCCCATCGATTAAACCCGGCAACACCGTCAAGTCGTGCAGATCGATTTCACGCGCGCCCGGAGGCACGGCGAGCTTCTCGCCCACAGCCGTTATGCGCGCGCCTTTGATGATGATCGTGCGTGCTGCGAGCATGATGCCGTTCTCACTGTCAAAAAAACGCCCGGCATGAATCACTGTTGTAGTGGTATCGGGCGCGGTCTGCGCTGCAAGCGTGCAGCCGCGTGCAACAACAATGATAAACGCAAAGTGCATGATTCGTATCAAACGCGGCATCATTCTCCTCCTGGAGTTGAGGGGTCACGAAAACGAAAGCCCAGGGGCTGGCCCTGGGCTTATGTTAGCAAGCACTCTTACGCAGCTTTGTATTCGCTCATAAACTTTTCGAGCAGCTTCTTTGTCGCGCGGATGCCATCCGCCTCGCTGAGAGTCGCGCCCTCGTATTCGATGCCCACGTAGCCGCTATAGCCGGCCTTCATGACGATCGTCATCATGCGCGTGTAATCGGTCTCGGTTTCGTTGCCGTTCGCATCGAACTCATGCGACTTCGCGCTCACGGCTTTGGCAAAGGGCATCAACTCTTCCACGCCTTTGTAGCGATCATACATTTCCGCACAGGGCGTTTGCCACGGATTGCCTTCGAAGCGAATGCAGAAATTGCCGAAATCGGGGAGCGTGCCGCAGCGCGGATGATTCACCATTTTCATTACGCCCGCGAGCCATTCGCCGTTGCTCGAAATGCCGCCGTGATTTTCGACAATGACATTGAGACCCTGGTTCGCGCCGTATTCCGTCAACCGCGCGAGACCGTCCGCGGCAAGCTTCTGTTGCTCTTCATAGCTGCCTTCGCTCGCGGCATTCACGCGAATGGAATGACAGCCGAAAAATTTCGCGGCATCGGCCCACTTGTAATGATTCTCCACCGCCTGCGTACGCTTCGCGGCGTCTGGGTCGCCGAGATGCCCCTCGCCATCGCACATGATCAACAACACCTTCACGCCTTCACCGTCCGCGCGATTTTTGAAATCCTGCAAATAGGCTTGATCTTTCGCCTTGTCCATGAAGAATTGATTCACCAACTCGATGCCGTCGAGGCCATAGTCTTGGCGCGCGACCTTCGGAAAATCGAGATGATTCATTTGGCCGCCGAAGATTGCTTTGTTGTGCGACCATTCCGCAAGCGAGATTTTAAACAGCGGCGCCGCGGCAGGTTGTTGCGCGCCGCCTTCTTCCTTTTTGGCGCAACTCACGAGCGCTCCGCCCGCGAGACTTAACAGGCTGAGGCTGCCCGCAAACTGCGCGGACTGTTTCAGAAAATCACGACGATTGAGCATACTTCCTCCTCAACGGTGAGATGGATATTGCGAAACGCGTGGATTGACGAATTCATGGTAATCAAATCCGAGGACATCGTCAAGGCGGTTGTGCCTTTAAAAGCGATGGCAGAAAAGATTTCCTCCCGCGTAAATGGGACGGCCATGAAAGTTGTTCTTCACTTTCGTGAGAGTTTCATTTTCGTGGGAGGAAAATTTTTGGCTCCGATTTCGCCCGAAATCGTTTTGCCTCTCCGAGCTCGTGCCCCCGTTGCCTCAAAATAAAATGTTACCCAAGCAGGGATAAAAAGTCTTTCCGTCTTCCGCAGGAAGACAGGGGGCTTCTGGGCTTTTAAGCTTTAGCTTTTTCATCGGACACCACCTCGTTGTTCGCCAAAGCTAGGATG
>JAYRWE010000006.1:0-2719 GCA_041918175.1 bacterium | reverse complement strand
GCCGCGCCCTCTTTTGTTGAACTCTTTCAGAGTTCTTCTGAGCATGGTTGTTTCCCGAGGGTGCGCTGCGCGACCCTCGGCTTTGCTGTTGAACGCCTTCGGCGTATTCATGCTGCCCACACAGAACAACATAGAACCGAAGGTTCTTCCAGAATGACAAATCGAGGAAGTTTATGTGTGACGTTTATCCTCCACGCTAAATTCTTCGAGCAGCATAGCGCGCACGGCCTCTGGCAATTCGGCGTAACGCATGTGAGTGCACACTTCATGCGCCAGATCCAATGTGGCAAAGAGCGCGCGGCAATGCTCGCACAACTCGTTGGGCGGCATCGGAAATTCCACGCCGCGATCGAGCGCTTGTTGCTTTGCATGCAGCAAATCTAAACACGCGCGCTTCGCATGGTCGTGCGGCGGCGCGGCGCGTTTGGGGAGTTTCTGCGCCAAAATTTTTCTGAGCATCAGCCGGGCGCGATGCACGCGCGTTTTCACCGTGGCTTCTTTGAGATTTAAAATCTGCGCGACTTCGACTACGGAAAAGTCCGCAATCTCTTTGAGCGCCAGCGCCAAACGAAACTCCGCGGGTAATTGCGCGAGCGCGTTTTCCACCAACGCATAGGCCTCGTCGCGCAGCACGTGGTCCAGCGGCGTTTCGTTTTCATTAAACGCGACGATTTCTTTTTCCGACTCCGGCAGCAATTCGTTGAGCGTGAGCATACGCTGCGGCTGCCCGGCGCGCGGACGTTTCAAACGTTGGCACGCGCGCACGGCGATTTTATAAAGCCACGTTGCGGGATCGGAGCGGCCTTCGAATTGACGCCACGACTTGTACGCGCGCAGAAAAGTCTCTTGCACCAAATCTTGCGCGGCTTCGTGCGAGCCGCACATGCGTTGGCCCAAATTATAAATCAAGCCGCCGTGCTTTTCGAGCAAAGCGGGTATCGCCTCTTGCGCGGAAGGCAATGCGGCGTTTGCGGAAGCCTCATTCATCCTTTAGCAACTATCTCCATCTTCTGCGCATCCCAACGAATCACGCGCTGCTCGGCGTAACTCGTGTTGGTCAACACCGCCGGCGCTGCGGCGCGCAAACCATATGCGGCGTCTTCCACCACGGGCTTGCCGCCACGAATGGCATTGAAGAAATTATGAAAATGATCGAGACGGTCGTCGTAACCCTCCGGCGTTTTATATTCGCTCGTGCCTTCCAAGCCGGAGCGCGAGGTGTTGCTCGCCATTTGCGCGCGCAATTGCTCGGCAAATTTCTCGCGCATATCTTTCGCAAACGTGCGCACGGAGTTGTAGCCTTCGATCACGTCCTCGAACTTTTCGCGATACACGCCGCGCCGCACGACTTTCACACTGTTCCAACCAATCGTCATCACGCCTTCGTCGCCGATGAAACGAATACCCGCTTCGCTGTCGCTGCCGTCAACGAAATTGGTCGAGAGCGCCATCGTGAATGCGGGATGATTGTCGCTCTTCGCATAATCAAACAAGCCCCAAATCACGTCGGGCACGTCGCGACCGTCGTTCCAATGTCGCAGGCCGCCGCTTGCCGCAATTTGCGCCGGGCCTTGCGAACCGAGCACGTGATGAATGCCGGAGAACAGATGCACGAACAAATCTCCGGGAATGCCGGTGCCATAATCCGTGTAATTGCGCCAGCGAAAAAAGCGCATCGCTTCGAACGCGCGTTTGGGCGCATCGCCGAGAAAGCGCTCCCACGCAATCGTTTCGGGTGAAGCATCCGGCGGAATGGAATATTGCCACGCGCCAATGGCGGAGTTGCGTTTCCAACTTGCTTCGACGGTATTCAGCTCGCCAATCGCGCCGGATTTAAACAGCTCTTTGGCTTTATCATAAATGATCGAGCTTACGAATTGACTGCCGACTTGCAAAACTTTTTTGGTTTGACGTTGCGTTTCGATCACGCGCGCGCCGTCGGAAATTTTTTGGACCATCGGCTTTTCGCAATACACATGCTTGCCTGCTTGCATGGCCTCCATCGCGAGGCGCGCATGCCAATGATCCGGCGTGGAAATGATGACTGCATCAATATCGGCGCGCGAAAAAATTTCGCGATAGTCGCGCGTGGTTGCGACGTTCTTGCCAAAGACTTCGTTCACACGGCCGCGGCGGCCGTCATATAAATCCGCGGCAGCAACGAGTTCCACACCAGGCACGCGCAACGCAGTTTCGGTGTCGATGAAGCCGATGATGCCCATGCCAATCGTCGCGAGGCGAATGCGATCACTCGGCGCAACGGGCTTCGCGTTTTCGCGCAATGGCAGCGCGTGCGCCGTGGGCGTTAATAGTTCCGTCACGCCGCCAGCGAGCAACGCCGAGCCTGCGGTCATCTTCTTCAAAAAAGTGCGGCGGGAATAGTTGTTGTGCTCTTGCATGAAACACGCTCCTTTCCTCAGTTCGTTACTTGCCGTAATTTGTGCAACGCCAATCTAATCCGAGGAACGAAAAAGTCAAGCGCGCAGAAGCTCGGCGATTGACAACGGCGGCTTCCCTGCTTATCTTGCCAAAGCTAAAATGTTCTAAGGGTTCATCTAAAAATAATTTCCCGCGCCATCGGTCGCGGTAGGGACACGGGTTTCCCCGTGCCCCCCGCACGGATCCCGGCGTGCAGTTTTCCAGCACCGGGCTCTTCAGAGATACTCGCTTCCGCAGTCGGCTAAAAGCCAAGTTGAAGTCGTTGTTGTCCGAAGCGGGT
>JAYRWE010000005.1:0-86488 GCA_041918175.1 bacterium | reverse complement strand
GCCTTCGGTTCTCAGGTGATCAAAACCGGAATGCGTTATCTGGTGGATCGCGTGGATCGACGCGACTTGAGCATTTTCCGTATTGGCTACCGTATGGTCGAACGCTGCCTTATGAATGGACATGCCTTTTCGATTAGCTTCGTTTTATCGGGCTGAATTTTAAAACTGTCAGGTAGCTAGATACGAAGACAAACAAGAAGTGATCCCAAGGAGACTGAATGCCGCTGGCGCCTCGTTATAAAATTTCCATGCAGTTTCATTTCGGCGTGGCATTGCTATTGGCTTCGTGTAGCGAACCAAGTCGCAACGATACCTTCGGCCCGCAAATCGACGAAGACAAGTACGCTTATAAAAGTCCCGACGAGTATCCCGTGGAGGTATTCGAAGGCTACACCGTGCATGACGCGCAGCGCAATCGCAACATTAAAATTTTGCTGCGTTATCCCTTTGGTGCGCCCAACCCGCTGCCGCTCGTTGTTTGGTCACATGGCGGCGAGGCGAATGCGAACGGGCACAACACTTATCGCGAATGGGGCGAAGCGCTCGCTGCCGCGGGTTATGCGGTCATTCATCTCGCGCACGAGGACGCCGCATACAATGCGCATTGCGCGGCGCTCGGCATTCCCGCAAGTGAGTGCGAGCCGCTTGATTTTACCAAAGAAGTCTCTGCGGGCGGAACTCTCGGCGTGTTGTGGTTCAATCGCCCGTTAGATGTGAGCGCAGTATTGGATGATTTGGCGGGAATTGAAGCTGCGACGGGTTTGCAGTTTGATCGCAAACGCATGGGCGTGGGCGGGCATTCGGGCGGCGCGCATACGGTTATGATTTTGTCGGGTGCGTACGTTGATTTTTCGCCGAGCGTGCGCGAACTGCGTGCGTATGATGTGCGCTTCAGCGCGTTTCTCGCCTGCTCACCGCAAGGCGTCGGCCGCCTCGGCATGACGGAAAATTCGTGGAGCGGCATCGGCGTGCCGCTAATGGTCCAAACCGGAGCCGGAGATAGAACCACGAGCGAGGATGCGGCAGGCCGACTTGATGCGTTCATGCGCATGCCGCCGCCGGCGAAGTATCAACTGTATATCAACTCCCCGGGTGCCACGCACGCTACGTTTGGTTTGCAGGCTGCCGTGAACAACGCTGGGCTTGAGCGTTATGTGAGCGCTTCTGCGGTTGCATTCTTCGATGTGTATTTGCGCAATATTGCCGCGGCAAAGACGTGGCTCGCTTTCGATAACATGAATTCCTGGAGTCACGGTGTTGCTCAAATCACAACGAAGAAGTGACCTCGCATCCGCTTCCAGCAACTGCAAAACTAGATTGCGGCGCAACTCGAAAAACGAGAAAAGCCCACCGCGGTGGGCTTTTCAATTTTCAGAAAGACGAGAGCGCAGCGCCGTTCTCTTTCGCGTTTGCGTTGCTGCGTCAACAACATTGCAATATGCTCTTGGCTGTTTCGCGCGTTGCTTCTGCGAGCCTGGCAATCGCTGCGCGCCATGCGCACATCCCACATTGCAGTTTCGCAAACAGGCTTCCTCTAACAAAAAAAGCCCACAAAGTTGTGGGCTTCTCTTTTCGCTCCCGAGGTAGGACTTGAACCTACGGCCCGGTGATTAACAGTCACCTGCTCTGCCGACTGAGCTACTCGGGAGTGTTTTCAAACGCAGGGCAAATATAGCAACTCCGTTTAAAAAGTCAATAGGCAAGATCGCGCTTGGACAATTTATGTTTGACATTCCACGTCGGTTTGGACATATTCGCAAGCAGGCAATTATGATCATGCCGTCTTTTGGTGAGAGCGTCAATGAAAAATATTCTCTTCATACTCGTTGTGCTCCAACTGTGGAATTGCTCCGGCTCACAGCACAGCCTCGCCCCGCACAACAATCAGGCCTTTTCTTTATCCATCCAAAAAGCTTTGCGAGAAGTCGTTCCGTCCGTCGTCGGCGTAGCCGCGCTGTATTCTTATCGCCAAGAAATCTTCAATCACCAACTCCGCAACGGCTTGTTCGTGCCGGATTCGACCAGCCCCACGGGCTATTTATTGGCGCCAACGGAAAGAAAGACCTCTACTCGCTCACAAGAAACGCAAAAGGTCAATGGTGTCGGATTGGTGCTGTATCGCGATGATCGGCGCGCCGTTATTTTGACCAGCGCTCACATTTTGCTGAAACCCGATACGATCAACAGCTATTATCGCGACCGCGCGGGGCGGCTTGCGCAGGTGTTGCAAGCGCGCGCGGTTAAGACCAATGCGAATTTTTTTGCCATCGGGCAATCGAATCAATTTCTGGGTGCGGAGGTCATTCATACCGACGCCAAACTGGATCTCGCATTGCTCGGGGTCGAGGCTTCGCCCACGCTCGGTATCGTGTTTCCTTTTGCGCCGGCTTATGATTATGATTTAGAGTGGGGCGATTTTGCGTATGTGATCGGCTATCCGCGCGAGGTGCGACAATTGACGAGCGGTTTGGTGAGCAAGATTGCGAATCCCGGTTCTTTCATTTTAGACGTCGTGGCGCGGCAGGGTTATTCCGGCGGGCCGGTGTTCGCGGTGCATCAAGAGAGAGGCTTACAGCTCGTGGGCATGGTGCGCGGCGTTCCGGTGAATAAGCTCGCGTTCATTGCGCCGCCCGCGGGTTTGCCTTCAGGCCAATTTTTAACGCAAGAGGATTGGCAAACCAGCAGCGCGCAAGAAATCGACCTCATCGACTACGGCACGACCTACGCCATCGGCATCGAAGTCATTGGCAAGTTTCTTAAAAGCTGTGAGAAATTATTGGAGCGTCAAGGCCTCATTCTTGATGCGAAATTTTTTCCGCAATGATCATCAAGGCGTGGCGCTGGAAGTGTGATCATGCACGATGCGCCACTCGTTATCCACGCGGCGCAGAATCAGCGTAAACAAACCTTGCGGCGTCGTTGCTCCCACCACGAGTTTCCATTGCCCTAAAACTTTTGCCCATGCTTCGCCCATCATTTCAACTTTATAAATTTTGAATTCCAGTTGCCCCATCTTTTCACGCGTGGGATAGCCGCGCTGATAGCGCGCGAGCATCTCGCGCCAGCCTTTGGAAACGTTGCCCCCGGAAGCGAAGACCGTGGAATCATTTTTCCAATAGCCGCGCATGAAACGCACAAGGTCGCCGTCATTCCACGCTTGCACTTGCCATGCGAGCACGGCGCGAATCTCGCGCTCGGCGAGACGATGCGGCGCACGCATTTGCGCGAGTTGCTCTTGCGCGATAAAATTTCCATCAACAATCACCGCCCACGGGCGGCGAAGTGTTGTTAGATTCTTAAGAGGATGTTCGTCTAGCAAAACCAAATCAGCCAACATGCCCTCGCCGATCTGTCCGATATTCGTTTGTCGCAAAGCATGTCCGGCGTTGATGGTCGCCGCTTCGAGCGCAAAACGCGGCTCAATGCCGGCCACGATCCATGCCTCCAACTCGTCATGCAAAGTTACGCGCCAGTAGCGCGAAGAATGATACCCCGAGCCGGCGAGCAGCGGCACTTGCAGCTCGAAAGCCATGCGCAGGAGTTGCTGATATTTTTTGAGCACCTCTTGCATTTGCAAACTATCCGCAGTGGCCGTGGCTTCCATGAGTAGATTAGTTTCGAGCGCCAGCGTGGGCACAAAAAATACGGCTTGATTGGCAAACGTTTGCAATTTCTTGCGTGCCTGTTTTTGCGGTTCAATTTTCTGCCAGGCCTTAAAAAATTCCGCGCTATACAAAGCTTCTTCTGCGCGCGACCAACGCGTTGAAAAATTCTTGCGCACTCCGCCATCGACAAAACCGGAGAGCAAACTCGTCATGCCGAAAATTATATTCACACCACCGCGGCTAGCTTCTTCATACGAAGTGGCGAGAAATGCTCCGGCAGTGAGCGCGCCGCTTGCACTCGCTTCTTTGAGCGCTGCCTTCACTGCGGCGGCTTCGAGATTGGCATCGAGAAAGAGCAACGCGGCGCCTTTGGGCTTCGCGGTCAAAACGGCTTGGCGCGCTTCCTTTTCGTTTTGAATCATTACCCCATTGCTGCTCCAAGCCAGCGCACTATTGCGAAAAGGCGGCGCGCTGAAAAAAATTCTTGGAGCCAATGCCGTTGTCGCAGGATGCGGGGAAAAGCCGCTCAAATCAAGCCTCGCGGTGATGCCCGAAGCGAGTTGCTCCTGCAATTCTTGTTGGCGATCCGATTCGTGTTCGAGCGTTACCCGCATATCGATCAAACCCGGAATGAGCCATTTGTTGGTACAATCAAGCTCGCGCGCTTCGCTCGCCGGTTTCACGCTCGTCGCACGCAGCGAAACGATCTTGTTGCCTTGCAGCAAAACGTCACGACCGCGCTGATCGGCTTCACCTGCCAGCCCGACGATATTCACATTTTTTAGGACAACACTTTGCGCATAACTCAACAACGGGCAACTTGCAACTAAGAGCACGCTCACAATGAGGCGCAAACGTTTCATGCTCGCTCCAAGACGATGTAAATTATCATTGGAAATTTCCGTTGAAATCGGCATACTCACCGCAATTCTATTCACTTAATTACTCTTTCAGGAGGATGTTTATGCGTCGTTCTTTTTTACTGCTGGCGTTGCTGGCGCTTTTGGGACAGGCGGCACTGGCGCAAGACAAAGTGGTGGTCGTGCCCAAGCAAATTGCCGGTGCGCCCTTTATGGTTGAAGACAACACCGATCTTTTTGCCAAAGCCTATCGTTTTTTTCTGGATGGCGAAGTGGAAATGGCCGCGGACAGTGTGAAGAAATTGCTCGCCAAAAGCAATTACAAAATCAATCCCAAGGCCTATTACATCGTCGTGGCGAATTTCACCGATCGCGTTTCGCCCATCGGCTTGCTGCATGAAGGCTCGGATTTTCTCGACACGCGGTTTTACGGCTTGCAAACCGACAGTTTGTATTACATGTTTATTTCACGCACGGAGAACGCGCCTTCGTTCGCTTCCGTGTTGTTGAAAACCAAGCCCACGCCCTTCGAAGAAAATTTGCCCGCATTTCTTTCGTTGTTCTTTGGCGGCAGCTTGCAAAATATTGCATCGAGCGGCCAGCAACCGGAGAAAGTTTGGATCGACGTGCGCCGCTTCGAGATTCCGAAAAAGTTTCGCAAGATTTCCGACATTGCCGTGCAAGTCAAAAAAGATTTGAGCGATGATCGCGTGCTCGCCAATATGGTTTTCGATAATACGCCGAAGGAGCGTTGGAGCTTCGGCATTGCCGCGGCGATTACGTCACTCAACGACGTTGCGCTTGAAGTCGGAGAGAACGGGCAAATCATCGTCGTGCCCAAACCGAATGGTGATCTCGCCGCGTTTGGCGTGCTTAATTTCCACTTCATTCCGGTTGATACCAAAGCGCCGACACTCGGCAGCTCGTTGCATTTGCTCGGCGGCTTGCGTTTAGCCACGCATATTGAGCCGATCATTGGCCTCGGCCTGGGTGTGCCGGTGTCGAATTTTGATTTGCATGTTTTCGCCGGCGGAAGTTTGGCGTTTAAAAATGTACTGCAGCCCGGCTTTCAAATCGGACAAACGATTTCCCAAGAAGTCGACCCGTTCAAAATCGAGGTGAAGTTTTATCCTCGCTTCGGCTTGGAGTTCAAGTTTCCATAAAGCCGTTTCGCGAAAGCTTTGCACTGACATGAAAAAGCCCCACGAACTGGTGGGGCTTTTTCATATGAATAGGCAAAAAAAATCCGAGAACTAAACTTTTGGTTTAATTCTCGGATTATGAGGTGCGGAAGGGGGGACTCGAACCCCCACGGCCGAAGCCACTACCCCCTCAAGATAGCGTGTCTACCAAATTTCACCACTTCCGCAGGTGAAACAGTCCCCCGAGATCTGATGACGTGCAGTGTGGGAGCGTTGCGCGTCGAATGTTATTTGGGTTGTTCCGGTTGCGATTGCGCCGGTTGTTCCGCAGGCGGCGTAGTCGTCGCCGGAGCGCTTTCAGAGCCAGGAACGAGCGGCACACCAACCGCCGCGGGGGAGGCGCTGCGTTCTTGCCGGGCTTTTTCAATGAGGTTGCTGCTCGTGCCCTCGCTTGATTTCATCAAACCGAGGATCAACGACAACACCATGAAAGCCGCAGCCAAACCTGCCGTAAGCTTGCTCAAGAACGTCGCCGTGCCGCGACTGCCGAAGACCGCGCCCATGCCGCCGGTGCCGAATGATCCTGCCAACCCGCCGCCTTTGCTGGCTTGCATGAGGATGACGAGAATCTGGAGCGCCGCAACAAGAACGAAGATTGTAAGAAGTAATGCGTACATAGTGTTCCTAATATAAAATTTAAACGACGAAAAGCAATTTCTGATTTAACTTTTTTAAGCAACTTCTTCGGCGGCTTTGATGATCGCGGCAAAGCCTTCAGCTTCGAGGCTAGCGCCGCCCACGAGCGCGCCGTCAACATCGGGTTGCTGCATGAGATCTTTCGCATTCGCGGCCTTGACGCTGCCGCCATATTGAATACGGCACGCATTTGCAAGCGCAGCGCCGTACATTTCTACGAGCAAGCTGCGAATAAACGCATGCGCCTCTTGCGCCTGCTCCGGCGTCGCATTCACGCCCGTGCCGATGGCCCACACCGGCTCATAAGCGAGCACGATACGCGCAAAATCCTCCGCGGAAATGTCTTTCAACGCGCCGCGCACTTGGCTCGCAACCACCTTTTGCATATCGCCCGCTTGTCGTTGCGCGAGCGATTCGCCGATACACACAATCGGTTGCAAGCCCGCAGCGAGCGCACGTTGCAAGCGCCGATTCACGGTCTCGTCCGTCTCGCCAAAATATTGCCGACGCTCCGAATGCCCGATGACGACGCACTCGCAGCCGACGCCGAGCAGCATGTCCGCGGAAATCTCGCCGGTGAATGCGCCCTTCTCTTCCCAAAACAAATTCTGCGCGCCGAGTTTGATCGTCGAACCTTTCAGCAATTCCGCTACAGTGGCGAGATTCGTGAAAGGCGGACACACGGCCATATCGACTTTTTTAATGTTCAACACTTTGACCTTGAGCGCTTTGATGAGCGAAGCGGCCTCGGTCGCGTTCGTGAACATTTTCCAATTGCCAGCCACAAAAAGCCGGCGCGTAGAAGAGGGCATGAGATCAATCTTTCAGTGCAATCAGATTTAAGCAAAACTATCTCCGCCAAAACCATTTTTAAAATCGTCTTGCCAGCAATAGTTTTGCTTAATGAAGCGTGAATTTCTTAGAGCGCTTTGCCGAGCTTGCGGATCAAATCAATCACACGGCAAGAGAAGCCCCACTCGTTGTCATACCACGAGAGCACTTTCACCATCGTGCCGTTGATCACAAACGTTGAGAGCAAATCGACAATCGAAGAGTTGGGATTCAAGCGAAAATCGATGGAAACCAGCGGCTCATGAGTATAAGCCAAGACGCCCTTCAACGGGCCGTCGGCCGCGGCGATGAGCGCGTTATTCACTTCTTCCACCGAGGTTTTCTTTTCCACCTCGAACACGACATCAACCACGGACACATTCGGCGTGGGCACGCGCACGGCCAAGCCATCCATCTTGCCTTTGAGCGAGGGAATAACTTCGGCCACGGCTTTGGCAGCGCCGGTGGTGGTCGGAATCATCGAAAGGCCGGCAGCGCGCGCACGGCGCAAATCTTTGTGCGGCAGATCGAGAATTTGTTGATCGTTCGTGTACGAGTGAATCGTGGTCATCAAACCGTATTTGATGCCGAAGGAATCCATGATCACTTTGGCGACCGGCGCCAAACAGTTCGTGGTGCAGGAGGCATTCGAGAGCACGTGATGCTTGGCCGGGTCATAGGCATTGTCATTTACACCCATAACGAGCGTCAAGTCATGCCCTTTCGCCGGTGCGCTGATGATAACCTTTTTCGCGCCGCCGCTGGTGATGTGTTTTTCCGCCTGCGCTTTGTCGGTAAAACGTCCGGTGGATTCGATCACGATGCCGACGCCGACGTCTTTCCACGGCAAATTCGCGGGCTCTTTCTCCGCAAAAACTTTGAAAGATTTGCCGTCAACCGAAATGGTGTTGCCTTCGGTTTTGATTTCGGCGTCGAGGTTGCCCAAGATCGAATCATACTTCAGCAAGTGCGCCAGTGTTTTCGCATCGGTGATGTCATTAACCGCGACGATCTCAATATCTTGGTTTTGCCGTGCGGCGCGAAAGATGTTACGTCCGATGCGACCGAAACCATTGATTCCAACTTTTATAGCCATATACTCCTCCTAAATCTGGTTTATTTTTTAACCGAAAAAGACTTCCGCTAATTCGAGTAATTTGGGGTCGACTTTTTTGTGATCGCGCAGAGCTTCGCTGAGAGTCGATTCGACGATCTCAGTTCCACGCAACGCGGACATATAACCAAACTTGCCTTCATGCACCATATCTGCAGCGCGCACGCCAAAACGCGTAGCCAACAAACGATCCGTCATCGTGGGCGAACCGCCGCGTTGCAACGGCCCAAGCGCGGCGACACGAATTTCCCAGTTTGTTCGCTTTTCTAACTCCCGGCGAATGATGTCGCCGATGCCGCCGAGAATGCGGTGACCGAAATCATCAACACGCTCCGGGTGAATCAACGCTGCGTCAATATCTTTCGGCAATGCGCCTTCCGCCACCACCACGATGCTAAAATTTTTTCCGTGTCGCTGTCGCGAATCGAGAATATTGATAACACCGTCAAACGTGAACGGACGCTCCGGCACAAGAATACAATCCGCGCCGCCGGCAATGCCCGCAGTTGTCGCAATCGCGCCCGAATATCTTCCCATCACTTCCAAAATGGCGACGCGATGATGCGCTTCCGCAGTGCTGTGCAAACGATCAATCGCTTCCGTCGCAAAGCTCACCGCGGTATCAAAGCCAAAGGAGTAGTCGGTGCCTTCCAAATCATTGTCAATGGATTTGGGGATGCCGACGAACTTCATGCCTTTCGCGCCCAATTTATGCGCCACGCCGAGAGTATCGTCGCCGCCAATGGCAACGATCGCATTCAATTCATAGCGTTGGTAATGATTGAGCATCTTCGTGATATTATCCTCGCTCTTCATCGGATTATGCCGCGAAGTGCCGAGAATGGTTCCGCCTTTGGGCAAAACACCCGAGACGGAGTAGAGGCTCAAGGGTTCAACATCACCGGCAATCAAGCCGTCCCAGCCGTTTTTAATGCCGAGCACTTGATCATCGTGCGCGGTTATCGCGCGCCGCGTCACGGCACGAATGGCGGCGTTTAGTCCTGGGCAATCGCCGCCGCCCGTGAGAACACCAACTCTCATACAACATTCCTTTGTAAGTATTTTCCGCGCGTTAATGACCGCGCTCGCGCGGAGGAAAAGCACTGCACATATAAGATTTATTTTAGAAGAAAATGCTTGTAGGCATGCCAAACACGGCGGCGAAGATAGCAAAACAAGGGAGGATTGTCAAGCTTTTATCTGGGTGAAAAAAAGCAAAAAATGCGGTTCGTGCGCACCTGCTCAGACCAAAATGAGACAAGCCCGACGGATAAAATATCCACCGGGCTTGTCTCGTTGGCTGTTTATCTCTTTTGGTTCTTTGTCATTTGACCATCTGCATCTTCTTCACCGCCTTCACCTCGCCCGAAAGAACTTGGTAGAAGTAGATGCCCGTTGCCACCGGCTGCCCGTTTACGTCGCGACCGTTCCAAACAATCTCGTGGCGACCCGGCGCCATCACACCGTCAACCAACGTTTGAATCAACTGGCCCTGCATATTGAAGATGCGCAATGTCACCGGCGCAGCCCAATTCTCGGGAATATCGAACACGATGGTCGTCGTCGGGTTAAACGGATTCGGATAATTTTGATTGAGCGCGAACGCTGTGGGCAGAATGATCGAGTTGTCGATCTCGCCGAGTTGCACGTCGGCAAAGAGCAAGTCCGCATAGCCACTCGCCATCGCGTCGCATTTCACCTGCACGCGATTTTCACCTTCGTGCAAGTAGCTCGCGATGTCGATCAAGCGCTGCCCTTCTTTCGCCATGAAATACGTGCTGCCGCTGCGGCCTTCGCCTTCTTCGTTCGCGACCAAATTCAACGCGCGGCCATTGAGCATGATGTAGATTTTTTGCAGGCCGCGATTGTTCACATACAGAAAACGATCGGTGTGCTGCATGTCGAAAGTATGCTCGCGCAAACCGGCCGCGGGATCGAGCTTCACATTCACCGGATCGGCAAGCACGGAGCAGCCCGCGAGATTGGTGACGCGGAGCACAAAGCCGGAGCGCAGATTCGGATCAATCTTATCGCTGCTGAACGTCACGCGCTTGTCGCCCACTTTAAATGGCGCAATCGTGACCACGCGATTGTTGATTTCGACGATCTCGATTTTCGCGATGCCGCTTTCGTTGTCGATCACTTCGCCGGTGATAATAGGCAGGTTGTTGAAATTGAGCTTCGTCTCCGCGGGCGTCGCGTCGGAGAAAACCGTGACGGTATCGCGGACCGTAATCGAACAGCCCAAGCTATCCGTGCTGGTGCATGCGGCAATGATCGAATTGTAACCCGGCGTCAGCGCAACGGTTTTGCCGAACACGCCGCCTACGGCTTGCAGCGTGTCGCCATTAATGGTGCAAATACGTTTGAACGGCGCGATGCCGCTGCTCACAGAATCTTTTGCAGTCACGGTAATCGTATTCGCGCAAATGAACGTCGAATCTTTCGTCGGTGAAGTGACGGTCAGCTTCGCTTGCAAAACATTCGAGAACACGCGCACGGTGTCGCTGGAAGTGCAAACATTGCCTTGCGCATCAGTGACCTTGCAATTGGCGATGAGCGTATTCCAGCCCGGCACGAGCGGCACATACGCGCAACGCTCCGGCACGAGCACACCGTTCACAAAACATTCGCCGCGAATCGGAGCCGCGCCGCCGGTCACTTTAACCTCAAGACACACGGTTGCGGTATCATCGCAAACCACGGCATTGGCAAGCGGCTCGGAAATTTTCACACTGCAGGTCAAGGCTTGAATCACATCGCGCACGACAAGTTCGAAAACATCCGAGTCCGAAAGATTGGGCGAACCATTGTCGGTGACTACGACTTTGAGGTTGGGGTACGTGCCCGAATCAGTATTGCCCGGGGTGAAGCGCACGGTGGCCGTGCCGTTGCGATTATCCACCAACGCGCCGAAGCTCGGCAAGTTCTGCACGCTGAAACGCAGGCTGTCGTTGTCGGGATCGCTCGCGCGCAAAGTCAAGCCGAAATTTTCGCCTTCATCGATCGTGAAGCTGTCAAACGCAATCGGCTCCAACTTGGGCGGCCGATTCACGTTGCGCACGGTGAGTGTGAATGCAACGGAATCTTTCAACGGCGGATTGCTCGTGTCTTGCGCAGTCACAACGATATTGGCATAAACTCCTGCTTGGGTAAAATCCGGCGCGAAACGAATCGAGCCTGTGCCGTCGTTATTGTCCGTAAAGCTGCCGAACGTGGGCAAATTTTTGACAGAGAGAAAAATATCATCCGTGCCCGTGCCTTTAGTGGCGCGCACGGCCAGCGTGAGCACTTCGCCTTCGCTCATCGAAGTATCCGGAATCGCATCGAGCTTGGGCGGTGGCTCTGCGCCGCGCACGGAGAGGTTGAAAGTGACTGTGTCGGCAAAAGTGTTGTCGTTCGTTTCGAAAACGATCACGCT
Organism: bacterium; assembly: GCA_041918175.1. Lineage (GTDB taxonomy): Bacteria > Zhuqueibacterota > Zhuqueibacteria > Zhuqueibacterales > Zhuqueibacteraceae > JABWAN01. Next base: position 74,819 of record JAYRWE010000005.1, on the reverse strand, counting down.
CAAATTGGGATACGTGCCGGCAGAGCCGAGCGGCGGATCGAGACTGATGACGCCTTGGCCTCCGCCATTATCGTCCAGCGAAACGAAACTCGGAAAATTAACGGCGCGCAACGTGAGTGGATCGTTTTGCGCGTCGGTCGCCGAAACGGAAATGACGCGCGCTTGCCCTTCGACAATGGTTTGATCCGCAATCGGCGCAAGCTCCGGTGGCGTGTTCAAGCGCGTTACGGTCACAGCAAACGTTGCGGTGTCGGAAAGCGCGGGCGAGCCGTCATCAAAAACGATGACTTGCAGATCCGTATAAACGCCCACAAAGCCGAGCGGCGGCGCGATCGTAACCGAGCCGCTGCCATCGCCATTGTCTTGCAACGTCACAAATGTTGGAAATTGCCGCGACTCTAATCGCAAAACATTACCGGGCGTATCTTGCGCCTTCACGGTGAGGGTTAGCCGCGCGCCTTCCGTGATGGTTTGATTTGCAATCGGATCGATTGTCGGAGGCGCATTCACAGTGACGGTGCTGTCTTTCACCTCAACGAGGCTGAGAATATTGCGAAACGTAGAGCTATTCATTTCCGAAAAGGAAAGATCCAACGGCGAGGTGTTGCCCGCCGTGCCGACAACTCTGAAATTAACGCGGAACACTCTGAAGTCCGCCGGAGCCGCGCCGCCGGCGAGCGTTTGCAGCCAATCCACAATGCCGCTGTTGGTTTGCTGCGTGCTGATGATGGGCGCATTCCACGGCGCATCGCCGCCGGTCGCATTCACAAACTGCAAAACAGAAGTATTCCAGCGCAGTCGTGCTTGATAGGAGCCGAGGCGATTATCAGCGCCCACAATGCCGCGCGTGTCAATGAACACGTCCGCATTGATTGTCGTTCCCGGTTGCGGCTCGGCGTTGCTCGGTACAACACGCGCTTGCACTTGCTGCGCCGACAAACCGCGCGCGAGGTCTTGCGCCAAGCCCGCGGTGATTTGGAGCAAGAGCAGAGCGGCCGCGCTGAAGAACGTCGCGGTTTTAGATTTGAAACTCATCCTAGTTTGCATAATCTTCTCCACGTGGTGAAGTTCAAGGCTGAGGTGGATTATTTGTGCGCGGACGCGCTATCGCAATTACTGAGGTGACTTTGGGAATCGTCATTCTGCAAGAACTTTCGCCGAGGGTGTGAAAATCTGCGAGCACAGGCGCAAGCCCATGCAGAATGACATTTTTAGGAAGGTGAAAAAACAAGTCAAAAAAACGAAAAGGCCGGCGCTGCTTAAAACTTGATGTCGGCGCTCAAGCCGAACACATTATCCAAAATCAAATCATCGAGCGGCAGCTTGAACATGGCGCCGGGCACGAAATGATCGAACACCAGTTTGGCGCGAAATGCAATTTGATGAATCGAGCTTTCAGAAAAATTGCCGCCGGAGGAAACCCAGGTGCGCCCGGTGAAAGTCGCGCCCACGTGCAGCTTTTGCAACTCCAGCCAACCTTCCGCGCCATAGAGCACGTGCAACTCGCCGTCATTGAGGCGCAGCTTGCTATACGCCTCGCGAATAACGTCGAAAGTGTTTTGCTCGTCACTGGTTTTAATATTGAAGCTCACGCCGCCATAAGGCTGCACGTTGAATTTCGAAATATCGATCTTTGTGCGAATCATGCCGGTGAGCGGCACGATGTTCGGAATAAAAGCTTCTTGCCGATCGATATCCGCGATCGAGCCGACAAAACCTGCGAAGCCGGTTTGCGCCAATGGCAACCGCAAGGCCACGTCGATGTTGAGACGCTCATGTTGAAAGCGCAACCCCACAGAGGGATTCCCGATGGTATTGTCTTCCACCGGCACTTGCCCGCCTTCGAGCTTACCCGTGGCAAACGGCAACTGGCCCACAAAATTGAGATTGCCCAACACCGGCACCGCAACAGTCACGAACCACGCGGAGGTCAAAGTGGAAGGCTCCGCGGCATTGGTTCCCGCGCCGAATTGAAATTGCGGACGCAGCGCCTCGATCTTGAGCGATTGTGCGCTCGCCAACGCCGGCAATGCCAACAACACAACAAGAACACGTACCATGCGCTTCATAGGTCCTCTCCGGTTTTTAAGGTGAGATAAAGATTCGCAGCTTCAAAAAAGCACCCATGAGTGTAATGCTTTTGGCGCAATAGTCAAGATTTTTTTCGAGGTGGAAAGTAAAATGCGTGTGCGTGCTCACAGTCGAGGTTGCCCCAAGCCCAGATTGCGTTTGAGAGGTGGCGAGAACGTCGAGGCGGCCGTCTCGCGCCGAAGCCGTGCGCATGCAAAAGAAATGAGCGTTGCCTGCCGTAAGCCATGCGTTAGGAAATGTCGCGCAAACTACGAGGAAGAATACGAACAAGCAACGCGCATGCGGAAGTGAAGCAGCGAAATTGCGACGGTATTTTTTTACTTTCTTACAAAAGGCAAGCGCGGCGCGGCGTCTTTGTCGAAAATCAAACTGACTTCGATGCGACGGTTCATGACGCGGCCTGCGGGGTGCGAGTCGTTCGCATAAATTTCGTCGATTTGATCGAGCGGCACGGGCCGGGCATAGCCGCCCGCACAAAGCATGCGTTGATACTCCGGTGTGATGTGCATGCGTCGATAAAAGGGAATCTTATCGCCGAAGCCGGCCGCGACAAAATGCACCATCAATCTTTTTTTGCCCTTGCGCAAAACGGCGAGCAAATAACTCTGTGCCACATCTTTCGCAACTTCGTCGATGCGCCGCGCGACTTTCAAAGAATCCAATGCGGGAGGAATGCGAGGCTCGACCTCGGGCGGCAAACGGAAGTGACGCAGACGATCAAACTTCAGAAAATCGTAACGCTGCGCTAGATTTGTTGAACGCCGCGGCGCAATCTGCAAACTCTGGAAAAAGGCTTGCGTGGCCTCTTTGGCGTGCGGCAGGCTGCGCATTCTTTGTTGCATGTCATCCGAGACATAACTCTCTTCCGGGTGCGGCCCGGCTTCCAATATGAACTCCTGCTTCGGCGCGAGGAAACGAAGATGGAAGAGCAAGCTATCGCGTGCGGCCTGCGCGCGTCGAAATGACAAGCCCAAATTGTAATACGGCCCTTTATGCTCCGCGAGCGTGTCGGTGTGCCCGGAAATCAGCACTTGCGCCACGATCGTGTCGCTGGCGCTGTTTTGCGCCAGCATGCTGTCGGCTTTGTTTAAAAGCAGATGAATAATTTGCGGAATGCGCCGCGAGTCGTATTGATATTTGAACGTGGCATTGTCATAGGGCGAAAGCGCGAAAATCTCATCCAACAAAATCGCCTGCGCTTTCACGCGAAACGCGACCGACTTGCTATTGAGCACAGTTTCCGTGAATGAACTGCGCAACGACAATTGCGCCGCATACTCTCCGGACTCGGAGAAAAATGATTCCAAAGTATCGAGCCGGAAGGCCAGGGAATCTTCGCGCAAGGCTTGCAATTGCGGCGGCGTCAAATGCAACGGCGGCGAAACCTGGCCACGCTTGACGCTCGTAACCGTGACCCAACCCGCCTCGAGACATTGCGCTGCTAGCGCATCGCGGTTGCCAATGTTCAGAGTGACTTCGACGTGGCGCGGATACTCTTTCGGCTTGATCACCAAAGGCGCAAACAGCAAAGAGTCGTCGAACGCGTTGCGGGTTTCGAGCGGCACCACGCGATTTTCTTCGCGAAACTTCACCGGCTCGCGCCGCGATTCGTCGTGTTTGATATAAGCCTCATAAAGCTCGCCGCTGCGGTCTTCCGCACGGACAAATTGAAGCGCACAAGAACGCCGCGCGCCGCTCGAACCCGCGCCGCACTTTTGTCCGGCATGAAACGCGTGCGTCAAACCGTCGAGCGCGAATTGCAAATGCTCCGCGCGGCTGCGGCTGATCGCCAGGCTGCGCTCCGGATCATAATACTTTGCATGTGCGAGAGGATCGGGAAAAAGCAGAAGCTGCAAAGGCTCGCGGGCGTCGCAGGCCAAACGCTCCACCGCGCGCCCAAACAGCATCGCGCGAAACAGGCTGTCGGTGCGATTGGCGGCGAAACGCGCCGGCTCATCTTCCTCGAAGAAAACGTTGTTGACAATCGGCAAATGAATGTTGTATTTCGACTCTTGCAATTGAATCGTGCCCTCGCCTTGCACCATCAATTGCGGTTGATAATCCGGGCACGAGAAGTACACATACACCCGCCGGGTTTCTTGCAAGGCGTCTAACATGGGCTGTTGCTGGTGAACCCTATAAAGCGCGAGCACGATCCGATACAAGCCGGGCTGCGTGGGTTTTAGGAAAAAGCTGCTCATGCTGATAATGTCATCCTGCTTCATCTTCGCCGTGGAGAGAATGCTGAAGTCGCCGAAGGCTTCGGCGTCGCTGAGTTCATGCAGGAGCTTTTTCGTTTGCCCCCATTGGATTTGCACTTGGCTGCGCTGATTTTGCCACAGCGCCGGGTCGGGTTGGCAATCGCCGCGCAGTTGCGGAAACACGAGATATTGCAGCTCGTCGTGAATATTGCGGCGAAACCAATTTTCCCGTGGCTGCGGCGCAAGCGCCGGAAGCGCGTGGGCTTCCGCCAAATTGTTGGGATAGGGCGCGCCGAGATAGCTCGCCGTCACGGTTAAATAAAAACCTTCCAGCTCCGTTTTCTTCGGCCCGGATTTGATTTCAACGCTTTTTACGCCGATTGGCAATTTATAAGCGACGCCAAACTTTTGCTCCAACAAAGCTTCGTTCGGCGTAATCGGCAAAACACAAGGCTGCGCGCAAAGCTGCGCCGCGCCGAGTTGCAGCAGACTAAACAGCAAAACGGTTTTTGCGATTTTCATTTCTTCCTCCCGTTAGCGGATAAAGCTGAATGCGAAACGCAGATTATTAAAATTTACGCCGTGCAGGTCGTGCTGCCATGCGCCGTGCAAACGAAAATGCTCCAAGAAAGTATAGCTTGCGCCCAACGCCCACCAATTGCGATTGAAGCCGCCGCGCGCGGCCAAGAAGGACGTGACCTCATACTCCGCGCCGACATACACATTGTAATCTTCATACCAGCCTCGGGTCTGATGATTTTTTTCCACGTCCAGCGCGGCGAGCAAACGCGCAAACATGCGATACGCCACGCCGACGCGATAATACCGCGCGAACAACCCGTCCTTCGACTTCCCACCCTCGGCAAGCTTGGCGGCAAGATTGGGCTGCTTGAGGTTCATGATGCTGAACGCCGCATGCAGCTTCGCGTTGAAAAAATACGTCACACCCGCATCCAACGCCCAGTCGCGCGTGCCCACCTCGTTGTTCCGTAGAAAATTTTCGACCACGTCGGCTTCTATGGGTTCATTAACTGCGGCCGCGCTGCGATCTTCCAAATACTCGCGATTGAGCCCGATCATGAGCCAACGCCCGCTCAATCCCACTGCGGCGCGAAACGGCGCTTGCCACGTGGTATCGTTGTATTGCGTCATGTGCGCGGCGTTCCTGCGCGGCCAGAGGCCATAGGCCGCGGTGGCGCGCAGCGCGTTTTGATTATACCCGGGAAAGTTTTGCGCCTGCGCATGAAGGCCGAAGGAATAGCGTTGCACGAGCGTGTCCGGCTCGCGCACCGGCGCGGGCGAGGCGAGCACCGTCGCGCTCACGTCGACGAAGCGCGGGGCGAGCATTTGCTGTCCTTTGCGCCGGTTTGAGACGTTTAGCGCAAGCCCAAGCTGGCTCATGCTCAAGCCGTCGATGCCGGCAAAAAGCAAATGATGGCTGGCGTCGAAAAACCATGTTTCTTTATTATTCAACAAACCCGCGGGGCTGAATTGCAGGGCATTGGCATCGTTGGAAACCGCGAGAAACGCGCCGCCCATCGCATCGGCGCGCACACTCGATTGCGCCAAAGGTTGGCTCTGTAGCAGTTGCGGGATCAAAGCGAGCACGCACACCGGCGCGCAACGCAAACAAATTTTTATAAGAAGAGTTTGCATGAGAAAACCTCCCACTTGGGGTTTGCTAAAAGTCGTGAATTAGCGCAAAACCACAATCGTGCCTTTGCAACCGCCTTCGCCCGTAATCACCCAAACATAGGTGCCGGGCGGAACCGGGGCTTTATCTTGATTCGTCCCGTCCCACGCATTATTCGTTTGCCCTTCCCACACTTTATTGCCCGCCACGTCGAAGATCATCACGGTTTGGCCGTCATCGGGTTGAAAGAGCATGCCCTCATGATACATGCCCGGATGAGAATTGACGGGTATAAACGTGCGCGGCCGCGCATGACAGGGATGTTCAACGGCCAAGAGCGCGGTCACTTCCGCGCTCTTCACTTCGGCGAGCGCACCGGCGCTGTTGAAACCGAAATAAGAATAGTATGCCGTCGCAATGATGCGCTGATTTTCCGGCTTCAAAATGGGATAGCTAAATTTCACCACCCATGGCAGCGCCGGGGCATTGACCGCGAACTGCGCCACGGCAAGTTTGATGTCGTTGGCATCATACGCCGAAATCATTTTGATATTCGCCGGCGCTTCCGCGCGCAAAGCGAGGTGCAGCGTCACATTCTCCGCGTTGAATTGGCTAGTGTTTTCATGCTGCAAAGTCGTTGTTGCCGTGAGCCATTCTTCGTCTATCGCTAAATTGTTACCGGTTGAGTCCGTCAAGGCCAGAGCGAGTTCTAACAGCGGCAAGCCTTTGGCTGGAAACGACAACGGCGCAAGCGTCTGTCCGCAGTTTTGATCGGAAACGATGACGCCGCGAATGAGGGCGTTAGCCACCGTGATCGTTTGCGGGCCTTGCAAGCGAAAACAAAACTCGAGCTCCTGACCCGCGGCCATCGCCGTGGGATTGCTCGCCTCGGGCACAAGTGCGACGACGCTCTCTCCAAACGAAGCAGTCCAGCCGGAGAAATTGGGCACGTTCGATTGCAACCTCATATTACTCATCGCTCCCGAAGCGCGCATCATGACGCAGACCGTTGCAGGTTCATACGGTTCCACCGCGCCATCGGGGCGCCCCTCGGGTTTCAATGATGCAAGCCCGACGACCTGCAAAACCGGTTGATCAGCCACACGCGTGGGCGCAATCGCGTGCCGCTTGACGTCTCTTTCCGGCAAGCAGAGCGGCAATTTCGTCGCAACGAGCACCGCGGTGTTCACAAGCGAATCCGGCGCGCAATACAAGCGATTGCGGACATTGCCTTCCACGGAAAATTTCAAACTATCTCCCTTATTCAGACGCGCGATATTCCAGGTAATCACGCCGGCCACGGAATCGATCACGCTGCCGGGCGAAGCTGAAACGGATGTAAAATTTTTCGCGTCCGGCAAGGTATTGGTGAGCACAAGCTCTTCCGCATCGAACGGGCTGTTGTTGATGATCTTCAAAGTATAAATCAGCCTCGGTGCGCTGGCCGCATCCAACATGGTTGCGGTATCGGGTGTGGCCGTGACCCGCAAGTCGAGCAAGTCATCCGTGCCCGGCAAAATCAGCGCGCCGACTTGCGCCGGAGCCGGCGTGCATACCTGCGGGTTGGAAGAGATCGTTGCCGTCGCGCGCAGCATGTCCGCAAAACACGGCTGCGAAGCGCGCGGAATCACGGTAACGCGAATCGCTTTGTTTTCCGCGGGCGCAAGCGACAATCCGCTCCACGTTAAAACTTGGCCATTGACCGTGGGCGTGAGATCGCTGGAAACGAACTCCATGCCCGAGGCCAGCGTTGCCGTGATCGTAACCTCGCGCACCGGAATGAGACTCGTGCCGCTGTTGTAGTTGATGGTAAAATCCGTCGGCTTATCGCGCTCCGCATTGCGACTCAGATTCATGAGCGCGAGTTGCGTCTCCGTGCGCGGGTTGGCTATAGTGAGATTGGAAGTTAAAGCGTTGTCGATAAGATCGCAATCGAGGCCGTCGATTAGCTTCAACGCCGCTTTATTTAAAAGAGGAACCTCCGCGCAAATTCGAATATCATCGCGCACGCGCACATAAAACACGAGCGAGTCTTCACGGCCGGGCGTGAAGTTGAGACTATCAAGCCGGATAACATTGGGGCCGGGGAGATACACCGCGTTAGTTTTGTTGATATCGAACGGAGCAGAAATATAATTGCGGTTCGGCAGCGTGTCGCATACAGTAAAAAATTGGCTCGACGCGAAGCGGCTCACATTTCCAAAATAAACGGCGAACCGCAGCGTGTCTCCCGGCAAAATTTGCGCAGGATTGTTCCGATCGCGCAATGCGACGCGGCTTAATCGGAGCACGTCGCCGAGGGGTTGGATGGCGGTCACTGTGCTTGCATCATTATCGCCAATGATTCCTTCGGGAATTGCATTGGGATCGTTTTGAATCGGAACGACGTTGACGCGATTGAAAAAGTTTACACCGCGACAGGCGTTGCTCCTAGCAACGGCATTGTAATAGTCCGGCCGTACCTTCGCTTTAAACGTAATCTGCGCCGTTGTCCGCAGCGGATCGGCGAAGTCCGTCAATTTCCAAAACAACTCTTGGTTGTTCTTGTTTCTGAAAAACGGCGGCGTGGCTTCTAAAATCGCGACAATGCCGTCGTCCAAAAAATCGAAAACATGAACTGTGTCAATCACGGTGTTGGCGCGCTCGTGATTTACCGTGATCGTATATGAAATGGTTTCGCCCGGAAAGACTGCGGCGGGTGTCGCGCTTTTCGTCACGGAAATCAGGTTGATCAAAGCAACTTCAAATTTTTCTTCTTCCGTCCGGCTTTCCGCGCAGCGCGCGATCAGAATAACTTTGAAATCAAAAAAGCGGTTTTGTGCTTGGGTAATTCTTAGCTTGATGGGAATGATGATTGTAGTCTCGCCCTCGGTCGGCAGAACTTCACTGTCCAAAATCACCAGTGTGTCTCTTGTCGTTTGCGCGAAATCGACGCGAGCATTCGGAGGCAGCACGAGGTTATTAAAATCGACGTGCGAAGTATCAATACCAGGGGGGAAGGCAATTTTATAACGGATCACATCGCGAACATTGCCGGTGTTCTGATAAGTTATTTTTAGGTTAATGATTGCGTCCGGTTGATAACCTCCCGGCGGAGGTGGAGGGTCTAATTCTGAGTTCCAGTTGAGTATAGACTCAGTATCAAGTTCGCGCGTGGCGTCTATTGGGCCATGCTCAATGCGGCTGGCATCGTCCACGTCAAAAGAGGAGAGATGAGCGTCAGCGCCGACATATAGTCTTAGGCAGGTTATATTGCGGAGGCTGTCGATGACGCGAAATTTAAATTCAAAGACGAGCGTGTCGGACACCATGCGAGTGGGGTCATTGCGGGAAGGATAGCGGTCGAAATCGTCTAATGCATAAGTCACCGTTGCTTTTGCCGCGTCAATCGTGCGCGGATAATTTTTCGGCGCTCTTCCGCCCTGTTCCGCGATTGCAAGATAGGCATCGAGGTGTTCAAAGCTGCTAAAAATGAGCGAAGGAATGTTATCAGCGAGAGCGCGGATCGAGAGTTTTACTTCCGGCTGCACAAACCCTGTAGTCTTTTCGGCATCCGTATAAATTTTATAGACGAACCTAAGAGTATCCCCAGGTTCGACCCGGTTCTTGGCAGGGTTGGTTTGATAGGCGTCAAAGGAGATCTTTTGCTTGGCAATTTCGTCGACGCGTTTTTGAGGAAAACTTGACGAGCAAACCGCAAGCAACCCGACGAGCACAAGTCGCCACATGACCATACATCGTTCCGCGAACGCTCGCGGACAAAACGGACAACTATTTTGACGGCGCATACCCAGCAGGCATAACACATTTTGATTCACGGTGAATCCCTCCTCGATTTGTAGTACTTGAACTTTGCTTATTTAAAATCAAACCCCGAATACCTATATTGGCAACGACGCAAATCTTACACGTCCTGCGAAACAGAGTCCCTTCGACGGAATCGCTTCAGCTCGTAGTTTCGTCCCCGCACACAACAGGTTCGATCACAATCAGTGCAAAAATCGGTGTAGTACAACAACACGAACGTGGTAATGGAGAAGCTCTGCAATACTTATTTTTATCTGCAGATGAGTATAATCGGATATTGATAAAGTATGTGCCAGAAAAGTCGGGAGGGATAAAAACTTCGCGCATGGCGGCGCAGTACCGTTCACAGAGGCAGGTCCAAGAGGTTGGTACTTTTTGCGGGGGCGAGTATAACAATTCATTTTTCCGAAAGCAAGGGGGCAAATGAATTTTTACCTTTCGCCCACAAGGCGCTCCATTATTCGCGCAAAAAGCTGGGATAGTCTTCTCGACCATCTTGCAAAAACACTCGCACCTTGGGAGCAACAGCTAAACTCAGAGCAAATCCGCATTGCTCTGTGTCCGAAGCTTTTGGTTCCGGATTTTTTAACTCCCCAGAGAAAAGCCTTGAAAAGAGCGGTTAAAATGTTAGGTTGGGGGAAGGTCTCCTCCGTTTTAATGAGCCGCAAAACATGAGCAAAGCCATTTGACAAAAATCGCAGCAGCGACTCACTCCAACAAAAGTGCCTATGATACGCGCAGAACTCAAAGCCCTCAGCGGCACGCGCGTGGAGCTACGCAAGTTCGGCTTCACGATGGGCGCGGTGCTGTGGCTCCTCGCCGGTTTGCTCTTTTGGAAGCAAAAGCCGAGCGCTTTATACTTCGCCGGCATCGGCGCCGGCTTTATTGTGCTCGGAATTGTATGGCCAATCATTTTGAAGCCGCTTTATTACTTTTGGATGGCGCTGGCCGTGCTCATGGGATTCGTCATGACGCGCGTCATTCTCACGCTCCTCTACTTCGGCATGTTCACGCCCATCGCGTTGCTCACGAGGTTGCTCGGCAAAGACCTCCTCGACGAGCGCTGGAATAAAAACGCCGAGACGTATTGGAGCAAAAGGCCGAGTGTTCCGTTTGATCCAAAATCATCCGAAAATATGTTTTAAAAAATCTTGCTTCGATCCCATTGTGTTGCAATCCCATTGGAAAGGCCGTCACGCGCAATGCTCCCACTCGCCCGTTCGCTTCGTCTCGCTGCACTTTGCTGTGGCAGCCTATTCTTCGGTTGTCACACCGGCGTTTTACGAGAGAACGCCAAACCGACCGTCTCTTCCGCGCAGTGGGTTGAGACAACGCTCGCAACCATGACGTTGCGCGAGAAGCTGGCGCAGATGTTCATTTATTATCTCGACACCAATTTCAAACCCGCGCACGACGCGGAATGGCGCAAAGTGCAAGCGCTCGTGCGTGAGCATCGCATCGGTGGCTTGCATTTGTGGAACGGCGAGCCGTATGCGACCGCGTTCCTCACAAATCATTTGCAAGCGTTGAGCAACGTGCCGCTCTTCTTCACTGCCGATTTAGAAAACGGGGTGACGCGTTTTCGCGGCACACGCTTTCCGCCGAACATGGCAATTGCGGCAACGCAGGATACGAGCATTGCTTTCGCCATGGGGCTGCACACCGCGCGCGAAGCACGCAGCCTCGGCTTGAATCTGAATTTCGCGCCGGTTGCAGACGTGAACAACAATCCCGAAAATCCCATTATCAACACGCGCTCGTTTGGCGAAGACGCCAACGCCGTCGCGGATTTCGTTGCTGCGTACATTCGCGGTTGTCAAAGCGGCGGCATGCTCGCCACGGCCAAACATTTTCCCGGTCACGGCGACACGAAGCAAGATACGCACATCGAGCTTGCCTACATTGCTGCGGACCGCGCACGCTTGGCGGAAGTCGAACTCGCTCCGTTTCGTCGCGCGATTGCGAGCGGCGTGGATGCGATCATGATTGCGCATCTCAATGTGCCGAGCACGGGCATGAATCCCTACGCGCCCGCGACCATGTCACCCGAAATCATCACCAAGCTTTTGCGCGAGCAACTCAAATTTGAAGGCCTCGTGCTCACCGATGCCATGAACATGTGGGCGATCAATCGCAATTACACGCCGGCGTTCGCCACTGCCGCGGCGATTCAAGCCGGAGCGGATATTATTCTCGCGCAGGACAACATTCCGGAAATGATTGCCGTGTTGGAAGCGCTTGTGCTCGCGGGCGAAATTTCCTCCGCGCGCATCGAGGCCTCAGTGCGCCGCATTCTGCGCGCAAAGGCCAAGCTTGAGTTGCAGCGCAAACACAGTGTGCCCATTGATTCGCTGGCGCATGAACTAGCGAGTCGTGCAGGTTCCGCCAGTGCAGAAGAGGCAGCGCGGCGTGCGCTCACGTTTTTGCAAAACGAGAACGACGTTGTGCCATTGCGCGAGGTGAAGAGCAGCGAGGACCTCGTTCTCATCAATGTGTGGGATGCACCGCAAGCTTTCAACGCAACGCCTTTCATCAACGAACTGCAACGCTTCATGCCCGGCGTCGCAGTTTTTAATTTGCACACAGAAACTTCTCAAGCAGAGTTCGACAAAATTTTGCAAGCCGCAAAAAGGGCAAAGCTCCAACTCATTCCCACGTACACGCGCATCGCTTCATGGAAAGGCGAAACCGGCTTGCCAAAAATTTTGCAGCCGCGTCTCGATGCGCTCCTCAATCTTTCCACGCCCGCAGTAGTGGTCAGCTTGGGCAATCCGTATATCTATCCGCAAGTGCAAAACTGCGCCGCGTATCTCGTGGCCTATGATGACAGTCCGCTCATGAGCATTGCCGCTGCGCGCGCACTCATTGGCGTGGAAAAAATTTCCGGACGCTTGCCCATCACCATTCCTCAACACTTTGAGCGCGGCGCGGGAATTACGCTGGAGGCTTTATCCAACCCACCCAAAGAAACCGTGCGCACACTCGCTCCCACGTTGCGTTATGGCTTTCCGCATGAAGCCGGCCTCGAAACCGCGCGACTCGACAGTGTGCGCGTGCTCCTGCAACAAGCCGTGCGCGACTCCGTGTTTCCCGGCGCCGTGTTGCTCGTTGGCCGCAACGCCACGATTGCCATGCACGAAGCTTTCGGCAATCTTGGCTATGGCGAATTTGCGCGGCCCACGCCGCTCAACGCAATTTTCGACATGGCCTCGGTTACAAAAGTGATTGCCACCACGACCGCGTGCATGCTACTTTATGAGCGCGGCCAGCTTGCGCTCGATGCGCCCGTGCAAAGTTATCTGCCCAACTTCACCGGCAAGGACAAAGAAAAAATCACCGTGCGCCATTTGCTCACGCACACCTCCGGCTTGATCGCGTTTCGCCGCTACTTTTTGGAGTATCACACGCCCGAAGAAATTCTCAACGTCATTCTCAAAGAAGAGCTGACGTATCCCACCGGCGCGCAAACCGTGTATTCCGATCTCGGCGTAATTTTGTTGGGGAAAATTGTGGAGCTGGTTTCAGGAAAGAGTTTGGACGCGTTCTGTCGCGATGAAATCTTCGCGCGCATGCGCATGCACGAAACGTTTTATCGACCCGACTCTACTTGGCTCGCGCGCATCGCGCCCACTGAGCTTGATACGCTCACGCTCGGCCGCAAAGGTCGCATCGTTCACGGCACCGTACACGATGAAAATGCCTACACGCTCGGCGGCGTTTCCGCGCACGCGGGACTCTTTTCCACCGCGCGCGACGTTGGCATGTTTCTGCAAATGTTGTTGAATGGCGGAAGCTACGGCGAGTTGCAATTGCTCAAGCCCGAAACGATTGCGCTGTTTATCAAACGGCAAGAAATGGTTGCGGGCAGCAGCCGCGCATTGGGGTGGGACACCGCGGATGGAAAAAATTCTGCGGGCGCGTTGATGAGCACAGAAGCATTTGGTCACACGGGTTTCACGGGCACTTCCGTGTGGGCCGATCCGAAAACGCAACTCTTCGTCGTGCTGCTTTCGAATCGCGTGCATCCCACGCGCGAGAATCGCCGCATCCTTCCGTTTCGCGCGAAGCTGCACGAGATGATTGCCAAAGCCATACTCGGGCAATAACCCCGATCACATTTTTCTTTTTTTGTTCTGTCGCTGCTTCACCGAGGGTTCATCTCCGCTTGTTTTCCGAGGTGACCTTTGCAAGCGGGCTGACTTCAAAGCGATTGCCTCCCACTGCTGCGCGCTGCATTTCAAAACAAGCAGGAGCATTACGAAATTTTGCTAGTTTAGAAAAGCGGCGTTTCCGCCTCTCGCTCAAATTCTCCCAGCGTACTCCCTGAATTTTTCACGGTGCTCGCGCCGGCTTTCGCCTGATGCTGAAGCATCAGGCTAGGAGATGCAAGCCCCGTGAACGGGGCTGCCACCGAATTGATACTAACCCCGCTTGCGGGGTTTTCATCTTTTAGCCTGATGCTTACAGCATCAGGCGGAGGTTGGCGGTATCACGAGTGCAAAATTCAGGTACTCAACCTCAACGCGCTTGCTTTCTTCCGCCGCGCACAGATGCGCGGGTTTTCTTAGGAGCAGAAGCGGCTGCCGCAATGGCTTTGCGTGCCCACTCCGCCAAACGTTGTGCGTCTTCGATAATGTGAATCGGCACTTCATAATACTGCATCGTCATGGGCCGGTGCGCAAACGGCTTGAATGGTGCCATGCCCTCGGCTTCGAAATCAGCGCGATTGCGCTCGTCGACTTTGAAGTAGAGCGCGTCGGCAAAAATAATCGCGAAGAAGCGCGCGTCAAAATAAACGCCGACACCGCCAAACATGCTCTTGCATGTGATCGCACCCACGGCTTCAAGCTGCTGCAACACAAACTCGCGATACTGCTTGCTCACGGCCATCGTCGCTCCTTTTTATTGAGAAGACACGGGCCGGTGGGTTTTGTTTAATGCGAGATCAAATGCAGAGGCGAAGCGCGAGGCGTAAGTTTAGGCTCGTTTCACCTTTTGCGTTGCAACAAGCTAATTTGGGCAGGCCGATTCTTTTTAGAGTCGACTTTTTTGTCGGCACTGATATAAAGCCAATGCTCGCCGATAACGCCTCGCGCTTTAAGCGAAACGCCATATAACGCGCCCCCGATTGCGCCACCGAGCACACCGGCAGCCACCAAACCCTCTGGGCGTGCACCGACCTTGAACGGAATGAGCAGCGAGTCGCTTGCCGAAGTCGGCGCGTCCCCAAGCGTGAGGTGACCCACATAATTCGCTCGGCCCTTTTGCGCTCTGATTTCCAAGCTATCGTATTCCACACCGAGGTCAATGTTGCCCGCCTTATCAATAAACCGAATCGCGCTCACGGAATAAACGTCGCTTGGAATACAATAGCCGAAGCGAGCGCCCGAGTGGAGCACGAGCTTGAAGGGCTTGACCGCTGCGTCGTTGCGAGGTTGCAAATGCAACTCAAGCATGATCCTCTCCGAAAGCACGGGAGGAATCGCGCCCTTAACAACGCGGCCTTGTTCATCGATAAACGCCGCGATCTTTTCAAACGGATAGAACTCGGGTTGGGGATCATAAAACGCGCTCTCGCGTTCGGGATCGAACTTCACGCCGGCCTCGGTCTGCGCGAGAATTTTTCCGCCCATGATTTTGTATTCAGAATTTTTGCGGACGATCAACGCCGGCGTTTTGCCGCGCCAAAGGCTCTTGTGCTCGTAATAGCCTTCGATGCTCGTGGGGCAATTGGGTTGTTTATCGAGAGCGGGCAAATTTCGAGTTGGAGCGCACTGCCAAAACAGCGCACTGCCGAGGCAGAAGAGAACAACGAGGAGAGTTTGGCGTGGAAAAGGTTTTTGCATGTCGGCCTCCAATGTTTGAGAAAGGTTGGCTAAAGTATAGCTTCAACCTTTCTCAGTTGCGAAAAGCACGAAGGCCGAGGGAGAGCTATTCCTTGCCCACCTTGCGGTCGAACTCGCCCAATTTCTTTTCATAAAACGCGCGATGCTTCATCAACTCTTCTTTGGCTTTCATCAAATCAACCATCTTTTGCAATGAGCTGATTTTCTCGGCGACATAAGGCGCATCGGCCGCGGTTGCCGACATCAACGGTTGCACCGCGGGTCTCGGCGTCGGCGCCATCATGGGTGCTGCAGGGTTTGGTTGCGCGGGTTCTGTCGCCGTGAGATGAGCCGAAAACAGCGGATGCACTTCGGTAATCTCCACGCCTTCTTCCGAACGCGCGTGCAGTTGGCAGGGCAATCCTTCGGCGAAGAGCGCCTGCATCTCTGCCGGCGCTTCGTTTTCCGTCAAGGTCTCCAGCGTTTCCAATCTTTCCAGCAAAGGCAAAACCGGTTCCGGTTTTGGCGCAACGCGCGCGAGGGCATTTGTTCCGGAAGGCAAGTTGGCAGCGAAAGCAAGCTCCTGCGCAAAACTCGTTTGACAAACGGCGAAGAGCATGAAGCTCAACACGCTAACAATTTTTGCGCTCCCTCGCGAACAGTTGGTCGCGAACATAAATCACTCCTGTGGTTAAAATTCCGTCCTTGAATGCAACTGCACGAGCGCAGTTGGCAAAACATTTCTATGCGCGATACGAATTGCAAACTATCGGCCACTATTAAGAAGCGTGGTGCTTCGCGATGCGTAAGCCTGCAAGCGCGTGAAGCAGTTACAAATCTGTGCGCTTGCATCGTGACGCGCGATGCGCACGTGAAAAAACTGGCGCGCGGCGCGGGGCATCGCCGTCGTTTTTGAATACAAGTTCGTATGAGAAGGTAGAGAGCCACAAAGGGGGGATGAGCAAAAACACTTTCAGGAAACGCGGAGCACAAAAACGTAGTAGCGCGGGGAGGAAATTGTAAGTTTGTAGCTCAATAAAAGCGGGAACGTGTGAGAATCGAACTCACCTTTCGACACGGAGGTGCCGAAACAACGGTTTTGAAGACCGCGGAGGCCACCAGGCTCCCATCCATTCCCGAGATAAAAGCATTTCAAATTTTAAATTGCAAATTTTAAATTTGAAATGCTTTTAGCACAAAAGCGGTCGCGAATCTATCAAAACCGGACTAAACTTGCAAGCGCGCATTCCACGGCAGCGGGCTTGCATCTTTTTTATGTGCTGTTATATTGCACGCATGCAAGAACGCTTCTCATAGATTGCCAAGGAGTCCTATCATGATACGAATTGCAGTTGACGCGAAAGCAATTGCGTGCAGAGCCGCAGAGAGCTTTGTCTTTTTATGTGCAGTTTTGTTCTACGCCTGCTCCGGCGACAATGAACAGCAACCGCGCAAGCCGGAGACGAGCGGCACCTTGAGCAAGAGCGAAAGCACGGCGACACAAGCGGAAGTGCGCGCGCCGAATGACTCTGAAGTGCAAGCCTTGCTCGCGTTGCAGGAGCGCGTCAAGTTGCAACCGCAAGACGCCGCATTGCGCCGAGAGTTAGGGAAGAAGGCCATTGATGCGAGCAACGCTCTGGTTTGGACCATTGGCCGCGCGAAAATTCCAAGCACCGCGGCATCACCGAGCATCGCGCAGAGCCAAGCCGAACTTGCGGCGCGCATTGATGCGAACCGCTGGGCTGCATATCTCATCGCATGGCACAAGAATGATTACGCCGCCGCCTTCGGCACAATGCAAACACAAGTCCCGGGAGGCGAGGTGGTGAGCAAAGTTGTGACGGATTCAACGTGCGTGGTGGTGATGAAGACGGGGTTGAGGTGAGAACTGGAGTTTTTACGAATACAGATAACTCTCAAAAATTTTTATAGGGGCACCGCCTTGCTTTTTATGCCTAATTTTTGAATTTTCTTTATACAAACAAGATACACAATTTCACAAAATACCCTTTTAGTTTTATCAGACTTTTGATTTTAAAATGAAAGCAACAACCTTTTAGGTAAATCACCTGCATCAAAACTTGGAGATAACTCGACGATGCTGAACGAGCCTGCGATGACATTTATTAGTTATTCGAGAAAAGATGAAGAATTTGCTTTTAAGCTAGCAAGAAGTCTTAAAGATCGCGGTGTAGATATTTGGATTGATCAACTCTCGATTAAGGCTGGGCAGAACTGGGATACTACGACTCAAAATGCGCTTGTCAATAGCGATTTTCTCATAGTCATTCTATCATCTAACTCGATTGACTCTTTTCATGTTTTGAACGAAATAAATTTTTTTATTAGCACAAGAAAGCCCATTCTTCCAATTCTCCTTGTCGATTGTCAAATCCCGATGATCTTAACAAGAGTTCAACACATCGACTTTCGCAGGGATTACGACAACGCCTTGGTACTACTTCTCAATGCCTTAGGCGTATTACCAAATGCTTCATCTTATAGTCGCTCATTTACTCCTGTATCAAATTCTCCTTCTAATGTTTCGTCTAAAAAAATTTGCATTTTGGGCGCTTCTGGTACTGGTAAAACAAGCATCGTACGAAGACTGACGCTTAATACATTTGATGAAAAATATATATCAACTGTTGGTGTTCAAGTATTTCGCAAAAGGATCGATGGAATAGATCTGGCTCTTTGGGATCTTGCTGGATTTGAAATGCAGAACGACACGGCCTATAAGAGCTATTTAAGTGGTATGCATGGCGCAGTATTCGTTGGGGATCTGTCTCGGCCATCAACTTTTGACTACTCAAGGAAAATCGCTCAAGAGGTTGCACACATTGCTCCGGATGCCGCGGTTGTGCTGTGTGGCAATAAGTTAGATCTTGTAAATCAAATGGAGGTTCCAATAGATCTCATCGATTTTTTTATAGAAAAGCGAAATGGATTATTCGTAACGACTAGTGCTAAAACAGGTGATTATGTAGAAATTATGTTTCGCAGCATCCTTAATCTCATGCTGGCACATGATTAGTTTTCAAAATAAACCGTCACGAGGTTTTCGTATTTTTAACCGAATTTAGCTAATAAAAAGGCCTTGCGCGTTTATTCAACGGCAAGGCCTTTGTGTTTTTAATCTTAATGCCGCGCTTATATTTTTCCCGAGAAAAACTTCACAGACTCCGTGGCGAGATCAAGCAGCGGGCCGAACGTGATGCCGAGTAGAAACGTGGGAACCGCGAACACGGCGAGCAGAATCGTGGCTGCCCATGAGACCGAGAGTTTGCTCGTCACGGGCTGCGCGGGCGTTTCGAGGTACATGGCTTTGAAGATGCGCGCGTAGTAATACAGCGAGACCACAGTGTTGAGCACTGCAACCACGGCGAGCCAATAGAATTGCTCGTTGCCGCGAATGACGGCTGCAAGCAAATAAAATTTTCCGATGAAGCCGACGGTGACCGGCAAGCCCGTGAGCGAAAAGAGAAAGAGCGTCATGCACGCAGCCACCCATGGCGCGCGGAAGCCGAGGCCACGATAATCTTGAATGCGCTCGCTGCCGATCAACTCTTGCACGACAATCACCACGAGAAACGCGCCGAGATTCATGAGATAATACGCCACGAGATAGAACATCGTCGCGTTAATGCCCTCGGGCGTGAGCAGCACGACGCCCATCAACGCATAACCCGCATGCGCGATGCTCGAATATGCGAGCAAGCGTTTGACGTTGTTCTGTGAAATCGCGACGAGATTGCCGAGCGTCATCGTGGCCGCGGAAACGACCGCGAGCAATTGTTGCCAATTCACCCCCGCAATCGCAGACCAAGCTGTTGCGTCGCCATTCGCGGTGGAAAGGCCGGTGGTCACAAAGCGAATGAGCACAGCAAAACCCGCGGCTTTCGGGCCGACGCTGAAGAACGCGGTGACGGGCGTGGGCGAGCCTTCATAAACATCGGGCGCCCAAAAGTGAAACGGCACCGACGCGATCTTATAACCGAAGCCGCCAAGAATGAGCAAAAACGCAACGAACAGCGTGAGTTGATTCGGCGGGTTCGCGGAAAGACTCTGCGCGATTTCGTGAATGTTGAGCGAACCGGTGAGCCCGTAGAGCAGCGAGAGGCCGTACAGCATCAATCCAGTGGAGAACACGCCGTAGATCGTGTACTTCAAGCCGGCCTCGCTCGAACGCTTCACGGTTTTGAGATACGTGGCGAGCGCAAAGGAGGTAATGCTCACGGTTTCAATCGCGATGAAGATGGTGAGCAAGCTCGTGGCCGAGGCCATCCAAAACATGCCGAGCGTGGTGGCGACGAGCAGAATGAAATACTCGCCCACGTTGCGGCCTGCAAGCTCGAGTGAGGAGAACGAGAGAAACACCACCATGATCATGCTGGCGAGGAAGATAAACTTGAAGAACACCGCGAAGCGATCCACGGCCATCATGTTGTTGAAGATGCCGATGGCCGGCTCGTTGAATTGCGCAATCACCGCAATGAGCGCAAGGATGCCGCCAATGATCGTGACGACGCCGAGCCACGGCGTTTGCTCGCGCTTGATCGTGATGTCCATAATCATCAAGACGAGCATTAAGCCGGCGAGCACGAACTCCGGGAGAAAGTGTCCGAGGCTTGCAATGTTGTCTTGTATGCGTGCGGAGAAATCCATTTCGTTCCTTTCAACTTCGCTCAGAAATTCCCCATCGAAAATTCCCCCCTTGCGGGGGGCCCGGGGGGTGTCGCTCAGTGCCGTTCCGTAGTGAAGCGTCCAACGATAATTTCATCTAGCGTACTTTTCACGGGCGGAAGCGTTTCGCCGATGAGCCACTCGGCTTTCAACCAAAAGCCGGGGAGAACTTTGGAGTGCAAGCGTTGCTTTTCATCCGGCGAAATAAGCCGCCACTCGCCGTTTATGTTTTCAAAAAACTCAACTGTGTTGTAAAGCGGATCGACGATCCAATACTCTTGCACACGATGCTCCGCATAGAGCACAAGCTTGCGGCCGCGATCGAGTTTGCGCGAGCTTATCGATATGACTTCGATGCACAAGTCCGGAGGGCCGTCGATGTATTTTTGAAGAACAATGTCTTTGCGATTTTTGCTGACGAAGAGCACGTCCGGCTGCGGGCCTTGATAGGTTGAGAGGCGAACCGTGACCGGCGCGGTTAAAACTTCTCCGAGATCGAATTGTTCGACGTAATCACCCAATGCTCGCACCAACCAAGCAACGATGCGACCATGCTTATCGACAAACGGTGCATCACGTATGATCTTGCCGTCGATCAAGTCGTACTTCTTGCTCTCTTCGGCAAGCTCATAAAACTTTTCGAAAGTGATGGGCGCTTGGTCTTGCGCAAGCTGGCGCAGCGAGACTTTACGTTTCTTTTGAACCGTGTAGGCCATACCTCTTTCCGATGAAGCACACTTTCCAAACAATCTTTGTGCGCAACGGCACTATAAAAACCTCTATCAAGCTGGGCAGCGTGTCCAGTGCTTAAAAAGTTCCCTTCTGAATGACACAAGAAGGTGCATTGCAGTCAGCAACTGTTCACTGAACACTGATTACTGATCACTGCTTACTGACTCAACGCAGTCCCCACATCGCGGGATTCGCTTCTTTCACCACGACGACGAGGTTGTTCAGCGTCACTTCCATCATGTCTAAAATCGTAGAAGGGAAGATGCCGAGATAGATCACGATCACGGCGAGGGGCACGAGCGTGAACAACTCACGGCGATTGATTTCAGGCAAGTCCGCGTATTTCGGATTGAGTTTGCCGAGGAACATGCGCTGCAATGTCCACAGCATGTAGCCCGCGACCAGCACGATGGCGAGCGTGGAAACCATCGTATAAACTTTCAAATCAAACGCGGTGGAGCTGAACGCGCCGAGGAAGCTGAACGCTTCGCTGATGAAACTCGAAAGGCCAGGCAGGCCGAGATTGGCGAAGAACGCGATGGTGATGATGCCGGTGTAAATCGGCATTTGCTGCGCGAGACCGCCGAAGCCGTCCACGTCGCGATGATGCGCGCGATCATAAATCACGCCGACGAGAAGGAAGAGCATGGCCGTGACCGTGCCGTGATTGAACATTTGCAGTACGGCACCGTTCATGCCCAGCGGCGTGAGGCCGATCATGCCGAGCATGACCACGCCCATGTGGCCGATAGAAGAATACGCCACAAGCTTCTTCAAATCTTTTTGCGCCATGGCGCAGAACGCGGCGTACACGATGCTGATGACGGCAATCGTCGCGAAGCCGTAAGCAAACGGACCGTACTTCACCGCGTCGGGGAAAACGGGGAAGCTAATGCGCAGCATGCCATACGTTCCCATCTTCAACAACACACCTGCCAGAATCACGCTGATCGCAGTCGGCGCTTCAACGTGGGCATCGGGCAGCCACGTATGAAAAGGAAACGCGGGCACTTTAATCGCGAAACCGATGAAGAGCGCGGCATAGAGCAGCAAGCGCACGTTGAAGTTGGACATCAAACCAAAATGATTGCTTTGATCCATCATGTGCAGCATGTTGAACGTGTGCCCGCCGGTGACGGGATCTTTCACATTGAAATAAAGCACGAGCATGGCAATCAACATCAACACGGAACCAAAGAGCGTGTAGAGAAAAAATTTGATGGCCGCATATTCGCGTCGCGGGCCGCCCCAAATGCCGATAAGGAAGTACATGGGCAACAACATCACTTCCCAGAAAATGTAGAAGAGAAAAAAGTCGAGCGAGGAGAACACGCCCATCATGCCCGCGTCGAGCAAGAGGAAGAGCGCGAAATATCCTTTTATGGATTTGCTGATGCCCCATGAGGCGAAGATGCAAATGAACGAGAGCAGCGCGGTGAGCAACACCATCGTCACAGAAAGGCCGTCGATGCCGACATAATACCAAATGTTGTACGAGGCAATCCAACTTGCCTTCTCTTCGAATTGCATGGCCGTGGTGGTGCGGTCGAATTTCATGAAGATCATGATGGCGAGAATCAATTGCAAGCCGGTGAAGGCCGCGGAGATCCATTTCACGATCTCGTCGCGCCGCTCATGTTTCGGCACGCACAGCACGGCCACCGCGCCGATGACCGGCAGGAAAATAATCCAACTCAGAATGTTCGGAATCATTGGTTCCTCTTATTGGCGATTAGCTTTCAACTCGTTTGTCATTCAGAAGAAATCCATTTAAGCAACAAGCACGCTTCCAATTTTTGATGCGGCTCAATACGCAAAAGGATTCTTTCAAAACGACAAAAACACGGCTCAATTCATCAAGTTTTTCAGTTCGTCGATGCTTTGAATCGTCAGCAGCGCCGTGGCGAGCCGGTCCAAATCGTCGGCGTTGCCGATGGCTTCGATCTTTTTTCGAATGTCTTCGGGCACAACACCAAAACGGGCGGCGATTAGTTTCAAAAGCACATGTTGGATTCCCAAAGGGATTCCTTGTTGAATCCATTGCGGCTTCTTCTGGTCTAGAATTTCTTGGACAGCCGGTGTGTCTTCCATTTTAAAACCTCCGAAGAGTTTCTCAATCACTTCATTGGGGTTGATTTTAATCCGATGAGAAATCGCTCCGCCGAGAAAGCCTAAAAGATTTTTGCGCTCCGGCTCCGTTAGCTCGGGCGCGCTTTTGATTTGCGTTGCCCAACCTGGAGCTTGCTGCTCAATCTCATCGGTTGAGAGATCACATAGGGGGTACAGCGGCAAAAGATGAACGTCATTGAGGCGGCTCAACTCCTCTACCTTGATGCGGCTGAACACGAAGACCTTGGGTGAGAACTTGAGCAAAGAAGAACGTTCAAATTGGCTGTCGAAAACGGTAGCCGCGCGATAATGCGCTTCATCCAAAAAGACGGCTACAGCGTCCATGCTTGCGCGATATTGCGTTTGCGTGCAAAAGAACATGATCTTTTTGACCATGTCATAGAACAGGTTTTCCTCGGAGTAGCCCTGCGTTTCCACCAAAACGACACGCTCGCCTGAGCGGCCGATCAAAAATATGTCGGCGCGCTTTTCCGTTTCCTTGAACGTCACACTCTTCGCTTCATAGTCGTCGGCCTCAGCCCGAACGAATTTGGCTACTGCGTTCGGAAACATGGCCGTATATTCGCCAAAGAGTTTGTCCGTACCCACCCTTCCCTCCTTGTTGAAATATAGCTCTCAACGTTGAGTTATGCAAACGCCAGTTGCAGCACATACAGCAACACCACCGCGCCGAGCGCCATTAAAATGTACGCTTGCACTTTGCCGGTTTGCACTTCGCGCAGCGTATCGCCAAACCAGCCGATGACGCGCGCGACCCAATTCACGAGGCCGTCCACAATCTTGTTGTCGTTCCAACCTGCGACCCATGAACCCATCACCGTCACGCTGGCAACGCCATTGACGAAGCCGTCAATAATGGTGCGATCAAACCACGCAGCCACGCGGCTCACCGTCATCGTTGCAAAAACCACTGTGCCCGCGTAAAGCTCATCGAAGTACCATTTGTTCAAGAGAAAATTATAAACGCCTTTGAAGCGCTCGGCGATTTTATCCGCGGAGATGCGCTTCCAAAAATAAACCGAGGTGGAAAACAAGATGCCGAGGCCCGCGATGCCAATGGAGAGGATCATCGCCATTTGATGCGCCTTGTGCGCGGCCTCGCCGTGGCCCGCGGCTTCGCTTAGTGTTGCGCTCGCAACACTTGCGTAGCTCGCCAACTCCGGCTTGGCAACGAGATGCTCAAACCATTTGCCATAGCCGCCGACAATCGACAGCGCAGCGAGAATAATGAGCGGCAGACGCATGGCTAACGGCGACTCGTGCGCGTGATGATGAATCTCTTTGCGCGCCGGCTCGCCGAAGAACGTGAGATAAAGCATGCGAAACATGTAGAACGCAGTCATGCCCGCGGAGAAGGTCAACATCACAAAAATGAGCAAGTGCAAAGGATGATGGCCGACGAGATATTTTTCCAAAGCCGCGGCGAGGATGGCGTCTTTGCTGAAGAAGCCGGCGAGGAACGGCACACCCGCAATCGCGCAGGTCGCAATCGTCATGGTCCAAAACGTGACGGGCATTTGCGTGCGCAAGCCGCCCATGTTGCTCATGTCTTGCGGGTCGGTGTGATGATCGTGAAGGTGGTGCAACGCATGATGCATCGCGTGAATCACCGAGCCGGAGCCGAGGAAGAGGCAGGCTTTGAAGAACGCATGGGTCATGAGATGAAAGAGGCCCGCGTTGTATCCGCCCACGCCGAGCGCGGCGATCATATAACCAAGCTGGCTCACGGTCGAATACGCGAGCACTTTTTTGATGTCCATTTGCGTGAGCGCAATGGTCGCGGCGATGAAAGCCGTAATCGTGCCGATGCTCGCGACGACCATCAACGCATCGGCGGTGTACAACACATACGTTCTGCCCACCATGTACACGCCCGCAGCCACCATCGTCGCCGCATGAATCAAGGCTGAAACCGGTGTCGGGCCTTCCATCGCGTCGGGCAACCACACGTGCAGCGGGAATTGCGCGGACTTGCCGATTGCGCCGCAAAACACGAGCACGCCCGCGGCGGTGAGCCATGCGCCGGAAAGTTTGCCGTCAGCAATGCCCTGAAACACTTCGGTGAAGTTGAACGTGCCGAGCTGCGCGAAGATGATCATGATGCCCGTGAACATACCGATGTCGCCGATGCGATTGGTGATGAAAGCCTTCTTGCTCGCATTCGAGGCCGAGTCTTTTTCAAACCAATGGCCGATGAGAAAGTACGAGCACAGACCGACGAGTTCCCAAAACACATAAATGCCGAAGAAGCCATCCACCAGCACCAAGCCGAGCATCGAAAAAGAGAACAAGCCGAGATTGGCGAAGTAGCGGCTATAGCGCACGTCGCCGTGCAAATACTCCGTGGAATAAAGATGCACAAGCGTGCTCACGAGCGTGACCACAAAGAGCATGACTGCGGTGAGGTTATCCACCGCAAAGCCGAACGTGATATTGAACGGCCCGAGCTTGACCCATTCGAAGGAGTGCTGCACTTTGAAGGCGGGATCATACGCAGAAAAGACGCGGGCGAGAATGACGAGCGAGAGCGCGAGGCCGAGGCCCATCGCAGAGGTCATGAGCCAATCGCCCTGCCGTGGCAAACGCTTGCCGAAGAAAATTTGGATGACATATGCCGCCAACGGCAGCAGCAGAATCGTGAGCGCGTAGGTGATGATGGTATCCAAGCGAAGCTTCCTTAAAAAAAATGTTCGCGTTATGCAGACGCCTCATCTATTTGTCATTCTGGAAGAATCTTTTTCAGCGCTTGAGATAAAATCCAAATTCGGCTTGATTCCTAGTGCTTAAAAAGATTCCTAACTGAATGACAATAGAGGGTGCTTGTGAAGCTAATGGGTTATCACCGCGCCAGCGAATCCGCCTCATCCAAATCGACCGAGTGCATGCGTTGATAGAGATTGAGCACGATGGCGAGCGCGACTGCAGCGCCGGCTGCGGCGACGATGATCACGAACACGCCGAAGACTTGGCCGTCGAGCGGGGATTTGTCTTTATCAAGATAGCGCGCGAACGCGATGAAGTTGAGGTTCGCGGCATTGATGATCAACTCCACGCCCATGAGCACGGTGACGGCGTTGCGTTTGGTGATGACGGCGATCAAGCCGAGCGCAAAGAGCAGCGCGGCGAGGATTAAGAAATGCTGCAAGCCAACGGGACTCATCGGGCCTCCCTTCGTGCAATGAACGCCGCACCGACAAGCGCAGCAAGCAAGAGCACGGAAACGATTTCAAACGGAATGAGATAATCGGTCATGAGCAGCAGTCCGAGATTTTTTACGGTGGGAAGCATTTCCGCGGCGTTCGTGACTTTCCACGGATTGCTCATGATGAGGCGAATCATGATTGCGGCGATACCGGCACACACGAGCAGCGCGGGCCACATGCGCAGCGTGCCGGTGCGCATTTCCAAACCGGTGAAACGCTGCGAGAGCATCACGCCGAAGAGCAGGAGCACGAGGATGCCGCCGACATAGATGAGCATTTGCGTGGCCGCGAGAAAATCCGCGCCGAGCATAACGTACAAACCCGCCACACCGATGAGCGTAAGCAACAACCCGATGGCGTTATAAATGATATTGCGCGCAAAAACCATAATCGCCGCGGAGGCGAGCGTCCACGCGGCGAAGAGGTAGAACATGACGTCGAAGGTGGTCATGGAGAGTCCTATGGGAATGCTTTGAAAGCATCTTAAATTTAGAATTGAAAATTTTCAATTGGCAATTTAAAATGCTCTTGGTTTCAGCTTAAGTCGAAACGGAGTTTCTCAAACAAGTGCGTTCCCAAACAGAGTTTGGGAACGAGAGTAATTTGATATGAGCGCTACTCTCTTCGAGGTCATTCTGGAAGAAATTTCCCTCGCACTTGGCACACCTCTCACGATGATGTATCTCAAGCACTAGGGAAGGTTCTTGCAGAATGACATTTGAGGGGGACTTGGCTCTTTAGCTACTTATCTCTTTTGGCTCCTTGCCTCACACCAGCATCCAGAGGCCAACGGCAAAAATGCACGCGAACGCGAACGGCGTGAGCACTTTCCACGAGAGATACATGAGTTGATCCACACGCAAGCGCGGCAAGGTCCAGCGCAGCCACATTTGCACGGCAATGATGAAGAACACTTTGCCGCCGAGCCAAAACAAGCCCCACGCGCCGGTGTTCATGAAGCCAGGAATCGGGCTGGACCAACTGCCGAGAAAGAGCGTGGCCGCGAGAATGGAGACGACGAGCATCTCGCCGTATTCCGAAAGCATGAAGATGGACCATTTGAAGCCGCTGTATTCGGTATGAAATCCGGCAACCAACTCGGACTCGGCTTCGGGGAGATCAAAAGGCGTGCGATTACATTCCGCGAGTGTGGCGATAAAGAGAATGATGAAGGCAATAAAGTTGAAGGGGAAGTAATGCCAGATGAGCCATTTGTGAATGCCGCCGTCTTGCGCGAGGCTGATTTCTTGAAAACTGAGCGAGCCGACTTGCATGACCACCACGAGCATGGCGAGCGCCGCGGGAATTTCATAGCTCACGATTTGGGCTGCGGCGCGCATGCCGCCGAGCAGCGCCCATTTGTTGTTCGAAGCCCAGCCGGCCATGAGAATCGCGATGACGGAGAGCGAAGTGATGGCCGCGACATAGAACACGCCGATGTTGAAATCAGCAAAAGCAAAGCCGCTCGTGTAGGCAAATGCCGCAAACGCGGCGCACGGCGCAGCGAGCGCGAGCAACGGCGCCATGAGATGCAAAGGTTTGTCTGCCGCAGTCGGGACGATGTCTTCTTTCTGCAAGAGCTTCACGGCATCGGCGAGCGTTTGCAAAATGCCTTGCGGCCCTACTTCCATCGGGCCGAGGCGATCTTGCATCCACGCGGAGATTTTGCGCTCCAGCCACACGAGCACGAGCGAGTTGACGGCGAGCACGATGGTGATGAGCGCGCCGCCGGCAACCATGAGCAAGGCGCGAAGAAAGAGCGGAGAAGAATTTGAAAAAATAGGAAGGCTTTGCAGACTGCTCACCAACTCTTGCATCAGGGTTCTCCTCACATCCGCAATATTGGGTTCAAGCGCTTGGCAATTCAAACATCAAAAATCCCGCGCGGGCGGGACGAAGTTGAAGCAGCAAGAGAAATCGCCGTGTGAAGTTTAGACCAAAACCTCTCGGGCGTGTTCGGCAGTGCGGCCGGCGACATGCACATCGGGCGCCGGCAACTCTTTATAGAAATCCGGCGCGGCATCGCGCGCATATTTGCCCGTCATCGGCTTGTCCCACGCGAGATCGCCTTTGCGCCACACATATGCGAGGCCGACGAGCAGAATTGAAATGAAGACGGCCATTTCGACAAACGCAAACAAGCCGAGCTCTTTATAAACGACGGCCCACGGAAAGAGAAATGCGACTTCGACGTCGAAGATCAAAAAGATGAGGGCGATGACATAGAAACGGTTGTTGAATTGAATCCACGATTGACCGACGGGCTGCTCGCCGCATTCATACGTGGAAAGCTTGGCGGGAGTGGGATGTCGAGGTTGGAGTAGACGAGAGATAAGTAGATTGACGCCTGCGAAGCCCGCGCCGACCACAAAAAAAATTAGCGCCGTGCTGAAATCGAAGAGCATGTTTTTTCCTTCCTCGCTCACAGATGCAAAGCTCGCCGCAATGACGAAGCCGCTAAAAAAAGTGCGGCCATGATATAAAAAAATGCCCGAAGAGTCAAGCGAAAAGTCGGCAGGCAACGCGGGCGGAGGCATCATCTTCCGCCACTGCGTTCGCAGCCGCCCGGCGCTGCTTTCAAATACGCGCAGAGTTGTTCGCAAGATATCTATTGCCTTCAAGGCGATAAATTGGCACTATAGTGCATGCGAAATTCCAAACCGCTCGACGCCGAAATCTATCGCCGCTTGCATCTCGCGCGCGCCTACATGGATGATTGCTATCACTTGCCCTTGCAGCTTGAGCAGATCGCGCAGCAGGCTTGCTTCTCGCCGTATCATTTTCTGCGACTCTTTCACTGCGCGTTTCAACGCACGCCGCATCAGTATCTCGTCGCGCGGCGCATTGAAAAGGCGAAGCAGCTTTTGCAGGCGAGCGATCTCAGCGTCACGGAAGTTTGTTTCGAAGTCGGCTTTCAAAGCCTCGGCTCATTCAGCAGTTTGTTTCATAAACTTGTCGGGCAAGCGCCTTCGCTCTATCGCGCCGAACACACGTGGCGTATCTCCGTGCCCGCGCTCTTTCCCACAGTTCCCGTTCCCGCCTGCTTCCTAACTATGTTCGGCCCTCGCCCCACACGTGCGCTAAAACCGCAATTTTCGAGAAGCACTGTTTCATAAAAATGTTTATCCTCGCGTGTCAAAAAAATTTCTCAACCACAACCAGAGGTGTTTCATGATTTCAAAACTTTCCCACGCGACGATTTACGTGCTCAACCAAGAAGAAGCGAAAAAGTTTTACACGGAAAAACTCGGTTTCGAGGTGCGCACCGACGTCACCGTGGAAGGCTTTCGCTGGCTCACGGTCTCGCCGAGAGCACAATCCGATTTGGAGATCGTGTTGATGGAAGCCAAAGCCGGCCCGATGATCGAAGAAGCCACGGCGCAACAACTGCGCGAGTTCATTCACAAAGGTTTGATGGGCGCGGGCGTATTTGATACGGATGATTGCCGCGCGACTTACGAAGAGTTGAAACGCAAAGGTGTTGAATTTATTTCCCCGCCGCAAGAGCGCCCCTACGGCGTCGAAGCGCTCTTCAAAGACAATTCCGGCAATTGGTTTAGTTTGAAGCAGTCTTGAGGACTTCAGTCGGCCAAGCTTCTGCTCTCACGAAAATAGAATTCGCGCGAAAGCGCAAAGCGTTTTCGTCGAAGAATGGCTTTGGTCTTTTGATAAGATTGCGCGTTTCATCGGCTGCGGGAGTGTCAAGCTTCGGCTTGACACTCCGACATTTTTGAGTGAGGAGCAAGCGAGAGCGCTCTGCCGAGATGGAATTGGTTGATTTCTCGGCGAGTTTTGTGAGAGGGGAGTTGTTGGACTCTTTAATTCGGAGGATTTCTTTTGGAGCTAGCGTTGCACTTCGAAGCAGACTTGCTTTCACGCCGGACATACTTCCTTCACTGCGACCGCGAATCCCTTCAGCACTCTGGACTTCACGGTTTTGCCCACGCCATACTTCCCCACCAATTCGAACGCGCCTTCCTTCAACACAAAAAGCTCGATGCTGCGCGCTTTCGGGTCAACAATCCAATATTCGCGCACGCCGGCTTTGGCATACACGGCGAACTTTTTGTGGCGATCGACTATCCAATTCCACGGCGAGAGCACTTCGACCATGAGATCGGGCACGCCTTCGATGCGCTCTTCTTTCACAATGTCGGCATTAGCCTTGGCAACGAAAACGATATCGGGTTGCACCGGAGTTGTAAGCCCGGGGAGTAAGACGTCTATTGGCGCATCTAAAACTTCTCCGGCATCATGCTCTTGCACAAAGTCAAACATAGCATAAACCAATCTCACTTTGCAGCGTTGGTGACGAGTGAGCGGCACAGGCGACATAAACAATTCTCCCGTGATGATCTCATAAATCCAACCGTCTTCCGGCAAGCGGCAATAGTCTTCATAAGTCCACTGGCCTTGGGGCGGCCACTGGTAGCCTGGCGGAAGCGCAGGAGCAGGGAGAGGCTGCGGATATAAGCTGAGGCCCATGACGAGATTCCTTTTATTCAGCGCAAAGCGTTTGGTTCGATGAAAAACTGTAGCGATTCGGGATTGCAATGTCAAGCCGAAATTCTTTGCTCCTCCAGCAATAACGAAAAATCCATTGCCGGCGCGGAGTGCGTGAGACTGCCGCTCGAAATATAATCCACGCCGGTCGCGGCGATGGCGGCCACGCGCTCCAATGTGATGTTGCCCGAAGCTTCGAGCGGCACTCTTCCCGCGACGCGCTGCACGGCTTCGCGCATGGCTTCCAGCGACATGTTATCCAACATAATTTGATCGACGCCGACGCCCAAACACTCCTCCACCTCGGCAAGATTTTTTGCTTCCACTTCCAACCGCCACGACTTGCCTTGCGCGCGCGCAAAGGCGCGACAACTTTCCACGGCAGCAGTGATTCCTCCCGCTGCAGCAATGTGATTTTCTTTGATCAAAAACATGTCGTGCAAGCCCATGCGATGGTTGTTTCCGCGGCCGCAGCGCACGGCGTATTTTTCGAGCGCGCGCCAGCCGGGCGTCGTCTTGCGCGTATCGAGCATCGCGGCCTTTGTGCCCGCAAGCGCGTCGACAAATTTGCGCGTGAGCGTGGCAATGCCCGAAAGCCTTTGCAGGAAATTGAGCGCCGTGCGTTCGTAGGTGAGAATGTCGCTCGCCGCGCCAGCGAGGCGAACGACCATCCCTCGCGCTGCGACGAAATCGCCTTCGTTGGCTTCAAATTCACATTGCACCTGTGCGCGCTTAAAAACTTCTGCTACGAGCGGCAGACCGGCGACGACGCCCTCGGCTTTGGCGATGATGCGCGCGGCGACAGGGCGATTGCTTTGCGGCAACGCGCGCGTGGTGATATCGCCGTGCGCGCCCAGATCTTCGATCAGTGCGAGATCGATCAATGTCTGCGCGGCTTGGACGCAGTCGTGATCAAACACGGGTGTGCTGGAAGAGGAAAACATGTGCTCTCTTTCTCTTTGTGCGGTTTATCCACAACGCGGGCGAGCCGCAACCAAAAAGCTTTTAGGCTCCGGCTCGCTTGCCTTGCGCGAATGTAAGATGGCGCTTTTGAAAATATACTTCGGGCGGCGGGATGCCGTCGCTTTGAAGTCACCTCGCTCGAAGAGGCCACCTCGGTAAACAAGCGAAGAGGAACCCTCGGTGAAGCAGCGACAAGCCATAAAAAGCTCAGTTTGATTATGGGACTGCGCCCGCAATATAAGTGTCATTTGCTATGCTTCAAACCTCGTTTTGGAATTTCCGCTTGGAGCACAAAGCGCGTCGTGTTATATTTTTGGCGTGTGCGTGCTTGGCGTTTGTGCGGACGCCTGAAAGCGTTACGACGAGCGCATTATCAAAAACCTTCACCTTGAGCGAGCAGCGTGGATAGAAAAGTTTCTCTTCTTGGAAAAAAATTAGGCGGCGGCCGATATGAGATCGTCGAGTTGTTCGGCAAAGGTTCCTTTGCCGAAGTGTATCGCGCGCGGCAAATCACGTTGCAGCGCGACGTGGCGATCAAAATTTTAAACGAACAGGCTTCGGATGACGCGGATTTGGTGAAGCGTTTTCATCGCGAGGCCGAGGCCGTGGCGCAGTTCGATCATCCGCACATCGTGAAAATTTTCGATCACGGTTCGGAAGATGGCATTCATTATTATGTGATGAATCTTTTGCCGCGCACGTTGCGTGCGCTGTTGAAATCGCGCCGGCCGCTGCCGCTCGAAATCACGCTGCAAGTG
The DNA here is from genome assembly GCA_041918175.1 of bacterium. Classification (GTDB taxonomy): domain Bacteria; phylum Zhuqueibacterota; class Zhuqueibacteria; order Zhuqueibacterales; family Zhuqueibacteraceae; genus JABWAN01. Next base: position 42,287 of record JAYRWE010000005.1, on the reverse strand, counting down.
GCGCGGCAGATTGCGAGCGCGCTGGCGTATGCGCAGCACACGATCAAAAATTTTATGCATCGCGACATCAAGCCGGAGAACGTGATGCTCGATGCGAGCCACAATGCGATTCTGTCGGATTTCGGCTTGGTGCGCGGCGATCAAATGGCGCGGCTCACGGTGGGCAATTTGGTGATGGGCACGCCGATCTACATGTCGCCGGAGCAGATTCGCGGCCTCGCGCTCGATCAACGCTCCGATCTTTATGCGCTCGGCGTGTTGCTCTATGAATGCGCCACGGGTTCGCCGCCGTTTCTCGGGGAGATCATGGCGATTTGCCATAAGCATGTGAATGATCCGCCGCCGCCGATGAAGCCCAAGAATCCGAAATTGCCGCAGGCCGTGGAAGCGCTCATTGTGCGCTTGTTGGAGAAAGCACCGGAGCGGCGCTATCAAACCGCGGCGGAGTTGCTCGCGGCGCTGGATGCGTTGCCCGTGGAATTGCGGCAGCCGAAAACGAGCGTTTATTCGCAGCCAACGATTCCGATGAAGCATGAGACGCAAAGTGCGGCGACTTCGTGGAAAACGCCGAAGCCGAGCGCAACGCCGCTTCCTGCTCGCGCGCAAACGGAGCAACGCGCAAAGAGCAAGTCGATGTTGCCGGTGTATGCGTTTGTTGCGATCAGCGCGATTGCATTCAGTGTTGCGCTGTTTTCTCATCTAAAAAAAGAGCCGCCGGCAGCAAGTTCGGCCAGCGGCGGCAAGCCGAATCCGGTCGCAGAGAACAAGACGATCCCTGAGAATAAACCGCTGCCGGTGTGGGGAAAATTGCAAATCACGAGCACGCCGCCGGGCGCGACGATTGTGCTGAATGGCCGCGCATTAAAGCAGAGAACGCCGGCGCTCATTGATAGTTTGCGCAGCGGCTCATATGACGTGCAATTGGCTTTGGCAAACTATCGCGCGCATGCTGCAACGATCCACATCGAGGCCGGCCGCACGCAAACGGTGGCGGGCACGTTGGTCGCAATTGAAACCGCGCCGCGGATTTCGCCCGAGGCGGCGAATGTTTCGTTCACGATTATTTCTGATCCGCCGAGCGAAATTTTTATCGACGGCGAAAGTATGGGCAAACCGGTGAATGGATTTCTGCGCGCGTCGCTCGAGCCGGGCGCACATCGCGTGCAATTTCGTTTGCCGCCGCACCAGCCGGTGACGCGCCAAATCAACGCGAGCGCAACGGAGAACGCGCTCGAATTCAAATGGTTTGGCCGCGTGCGGGTGCAAGCTTTCAATGAAAACGGCGATCCGGAATTTGGCGCGGTGTATTTGGATAGCATGAACACGGGCCATCTTTCCGATGGCGCGATTTGGAACGCGCCCGCGGGCGAATATGAAGTCATCGTGAAACGCAACGGCTTCGAGATGCGCGATGCGCCGCCGAAGATCATCGTGCGCGGCGGTGAGCTTGCGCGCGTGCCGCCGATCTATTTAAGAAGGAGAACACAATAAATCTTTTGCCCACGAAACACACTAAAAACACGAAAGGGAAGCGCGATGAAAAAGCTCATTTATCCCGAGGAAAGCTACGCGATCATGGGTGCGTGTTTTAATGTTTACAAAGACAAGGGCTGTGGCTTCACTGAGCCAATTTATCAAGAATGCATGGAGATCGAGTTGGAGTATCAAGCCATCCCGTTTCATGCGCAAAAACGAATGAAGCTGGTCTATCGCGGCAAAGAATTGAAGCGCACCTTTAAGCCGGATTTCATCTGCTATGATAAAATCATCGTTGAACTGAAGTCAGTTTCCCAACTAATAGACGAGCATCGCGCACAAGTGCTCAACTATCTTAACGCAACCGGTTTTCAACTTGGTCTCCTCGTCAACTTTGGCCATTTTCCGAAGGTCGAATATGAGCGCATTATTTTGACAGATGATTACAAGTGATTTTTTCGCGTCTTTCGCGTGTTTCGTGGGCTAGAAGTTTTTCTGCACTGGCACTGGCTTTGCCTTTTACGCGATTGCAACGTGCGTTACGAAACGCTTTTTAATTGATTACAAAGACGTTACTCCTTTGCAAAACAAAGTTAGAACTTGTCTCACAAAGGAGCACTTGGCTCTTCGCAATACAAAACTTAGGAGCATGACGATGAAACGGATTTCATTGGCTCAAGCCTGCCGCCTCGCGCTTGCCGCGCTCGCGTTTTTCACTCTTCCGCTGCTCGCCTCCGATAATCTCGAACTGGAAAAAGCCAAAGCCTGGTTTCGCGAAGGCAATATCGACGAAGCCGTGGCGCTGCTGGAGCGCATGATCACAACTTCGACGCTGTCGAGCCAAGATCGCGTGGAAGCGCTCGAAGTGCTCGCGTACTGCAATGTCGCGAAACAGCGCGAGCCGAACGTGCAATCCAGCTTCGCGCAAATTCTCACGATCAATTCGAACTATGAGCCGCGCGACAGTTATCTCAGCCATCCCGCGGTGATGCGCGCATGGATGAACGCGCGCAAGCAAGTGCTCGGCAATGTCGCGGTCGCGCCGCCCTCGGGCATTAAAACCATCGCGATTTTGGATTTCGACAACAACGCGATCGACGATGCCGACAAGCTCGCCAATCTCGGCAAAGGCTTCGCGGATATTTTGATTACCGATCTCACCGCGCTCACCAAACTCAAAGTGCTCGAACGCGAGCGCATTCAATTCATTGTCGAAGAAATTCAGCGCAATGAAGCTACGGTCGCGGGGCAGCAAGCGGTCGATCCGAATTTTGCGGTGCAAGTGGGCAAGCTGCTCGGCGCGCAATCCGTGCTCTTCGGCAGTTATATGAAATTCGGCAAGAAGCTGCGCCTTGATGTGCGCCTCGTGAAAACCGAGACCAGCGAGATTATCAAAACCAATTTCATCGAAGGCAGCCCGGACGATATTTTCGATCTCTCCAAAAAGCTTGCGATCAAGATCAGCGAAGACTTGGAAGTCGCGCTCAATAAAGTGGAAGAAGAAAAAGTCGAGCGCATTCGCAAGGAAGATATTCCGCTCGAAGCCGCGATGGCCTATTCCGAAGCGCTGAACCTGCTCGATCAAGAGCGCTATAGCGACGCGCGCTCCATGCTCACCAAAGCGCTCAACCTCGCGCCCTCGTTCCGCCTCGCGCGCAACAAGTTGACGCTGCTGCAAACTTTCCAAAAAGGCTGATACAAAGGCGGAGAGAGAAGGCTCACTTGGACGAGTCGAGCAGGATGCGATTCTTCTTTCTTCGCCTTTTTTATTTCTTCATTAAGCAAAACGATTACCGGCAAAACTATTAAAGGCTTGGTGTGATAAAAGTTTTTTGGCAAATGGCCTCACACATGAAACGTCTCCGCGAACTTTTGATCGGCGAATCTTCTTTCTGTAATTCCCCCCTTGAGGGGGGCCAGGGGGGTGTCGTCCGCAAAAGCATTTTTCATCGCGCTAATAACACCCCCCTAGCCCCCCTCAAGGGGGGAATACTTATCGTCCTCGCGCTTATGCTCACCGCGTGCGGCAACTCCCACTTTCGCAAAGGCAGCGGTGCGTTGGATCGCGGCGACTTTCAATATGCGCTTGCGGAGCTTTCTGCCGCGGTCAAACAAGACCCGCAAAATTTCAAACACTGGCGCGAACTCGGTGTGGCGTTGTTTCAAGTGCGGCAATTCGAGAAGGCGATCACGGCATTGGAACGCGCGCGGCAATTGCAACCGAACGACAGCCGCACGCTCTTCTTTCTCGGCTACGCGCATGAACTCGAAGGCCGCTTTGCTGAAGCGATTGCGGTTTATGGTGAATATCGTCGTCGCACGTTGTTCGATCCGATGGCGAAACAACTGCAAGCGCGCATTTCGCAGCTCAATGTGAAGCTCGCGGAATTGGAAGTGCGCCGCGCGTTGCAGGAAGAGAAAGATTTGACGCTCGGCCAGCCGAAAAGCAACACGCTCGCGGTGCTCTATTTTCGCAATGTGTCGGAGCGCGGCGAATGGAACGCGCTGCTCAAAGGCATCACGTACATGCTCACCACGGATCTCGGGCAGGTGCAGGGCATTCGTTTGGTGGAGCGCGCCAAGCTTGAAACGTTGATGAAAGAAGTGGCGCTCTCTTCTTCTTCGCTCTATGATCGTTTCACTGCGCCGCGCGCGGGCAAAGTGCTCGGCGCGGAACGCGTCGTCGTGGGCGGTGCGATTGCGACGAGCACAAGCGGCATTCAACTCGATGCGGGCGTGATTCAATCTTCCACAAGCATGTCGGTGGTGAAACCGGTGCGCGCGGTGGGCAGATTGAACGAGGTGATGCAGCTTGAAAAACAGCTCGCGTTTGGTTTGATTGAAAAGCTTGGCGTCGCGATCAGCGAAACCGAACGCGAGTCGATTCAAAGATTGCCGACGGAGAGCACGCTCGCGTTCGTGGCGTTCTGTCGCGGGTTGCAATATGCGGACAGCTTGCAGATTCCGCAAGCGCAAGCCGCGTTTAGCGAAGCGCTCCGGCTTGATCCCAATTTCAAAGCCGCGGAGCAGGAATTAAACACGCTCGCGACTGCAGTGTTGCCGCAACAACAATTTGTCGCGCTCGCCGCTTCTGATCCCACAGCCACAACGAACACGCAGCATTTGGAAGCGATCTCCAACGCGACGCAAAACCCGAGTGGGAGCGCCGCGCCGTTGATTCCGCCGGTACAGACGGGGACGATTGTGGTGAGGGGGAAGATAAGGTAGTTGCTATCTGAATTTTGCAGAGATGCAGATTATCTAAAGTTAGCTGCAGTTTAGTGCAAACGAAGGAATCTAACACTTCACTATGTATGGAAGAATAGCACATGATTGAAATTGATAGAAGCCAACTTCCTCATGACCCATTCAAGAAACCAGCCGACAAAGATGCCAAAATATGGAGGTATCTTGATTTCTGTAAATTCGATTCGCTTCTTTCGAGAGGAAAGCTCTATTTGAGAAGATTAGATTTATTGCCAGATCAGTTCGAGGGTAGACTCACGCCATCGGAAAGGAATCACTGGTATGTTTGTCTTCAATATTTTGGGCTTTTGGATCAACTCAATCCAGATGACTTGATCAAACGGCAAAGAGAAGCGGCTTATGTAAATTGCTGGAATATTGATAATTTTGAATCTGCTAAAATGTGGAAGAATTTTTGTGCCGATTCTAATGGCGTCGTAATCCAGTCTTCATACAAAAAGCTAGCGCTTTATGAAAATCATAAAGCTTTTTATTACTTGGGTATGGTAGAGTATATAGATTTTTCAAACTATAATCCTACACCTGAACTAAACCTGTTCAGCATCCTCATGCACAAAAATGCTAACGACTTTGCGCATGAGAATGAATTGAGATTGCTCAAAATTTGTAATTTTAAAGAGAACAATAAAGATGAAGCAGCTTTGCTCGAAATCGATCTAGATCAAGTAATCGAAAATATCTATGTTCATCCTGATGCAGATCAGAAATTCTTTGATAAAATTCGGGCCTTCACCTCGAAATATTTGCGTGATGTAGAACCGCAATGGTCAGTCTTCAAAAAATAATGCATCTATTCCAAAGACAAGAGAAATGTATATTTCTCGAAATTAGAATTGTGGAAAATAGGCAGATAGCCGCGGCGATGACTGCCAACTCTTTCGGTGCAAACGACTTACATCTCCTAGCCTGATGCTAAAGCATTAGAAAAAGCGAAGACTTCTTGATCAACATAAAAAAGATGAATAATCGCTCTCGAATTTTACCTCCGCTATTCGTTAGCACAATCGCTCTTGCACTAGCTTTGATAGCAACGAGCCTCCGCGCCCAACCTCGTTTCGAATACCGTCCGCAGCTTTTGCACTTCAACCAAAGCGCTAGCCGGATCGTGTGGAAGCTGAAGCAGAACGGGCAAACGCGCGAGGTAGCGCAAGCGTATGCGCCGGCGACGTTGAGCTTTGTGCTCTCGCCGCGCACGAACGTGGAGCTTGCGACCGCGGCGGGTTTGAGCCGGCTCAATCAAACCATCAATTATGAATTGAACGGCGTGAGCGATGTGCGCTTGCGCATTTCGCATCGTGTGAGCGGCGACCGTTGGTTTCTCGGCGCGGGCTTTAATTTACCCACGGGAAAAAACAAGCTGGACGCGAGCGAAAATGCTGTGGTGAATCTGCTCACGGAAAATATTTTGGGCTTTCCGTTGCAGCGCACGGGCGTGGGTTTGGATGCCGAGTTTTCCATTGCGCACGCGGTGAATCTTTCCGAGAAACTCGGTTTGGGCATTGGCAGTAATTTTATTCTGCCCGGTAAGTTTGAATATTTGGCCAACGACTCCGCGACGTATCAACCTGGCGCGCGTTTCAATTTCAATGTGATGCTCAACTCCATCGGCGCGCCGGTGAAATGGCGCATCAACATACTCGCGCAATTCTTCGCGAACGACAAGCTTGATGAGCAAAACTTTTTCAAACAAGGCTGGCAGCTTGAGCCGGAGTTTGCGCTGGATTGGCGCATGAATCGCGACTGGAATGCGAGCGCTTCATTTCGCTATGTTCATAAAGCCGAAAACAAATTGCTCGGCTTGCCCGCGAGCATTACGCCGCCGGAGCATTTTTATATCAACAACAGCGCGGCGGGCAGCTTGATGCTCGACCGCAATTTCGGCAAGAGCACTGCGCTCGGTTTGCAACTCGCAGCGCAAGTGTTCGGCGAGAGCAATCAACAACTCGGCAGCGCGACGATTGGCCGCATGGGTTTGCGCTTCACGCAGAAATTCTCCGAGCACTGGATGCTCGGCGCGAGCGGCGTTTATGCCGCGGGCAAAGCAGAGTCGGGAACGATGTCGTTGCAAGGATATAGCATTGCGTTGGGATTGCAGGCGAGGATGTGAGAATAATTCCCCCCTTGAGGGGGGCCAGGGGGGGGCTCGTAGCTCCACAAATGACCAACGCATTGCGTGATGATTTAAACAAGGTCACTGCCGCGAAGAACACCCCCCTAACCCCCCTCAAGGGGGAATGGTTGAGAAAAGGAATTCACAATACATGCATACCAGGAAAGCTAAACACGCGAAGGACACCCCCCTGGCCCCCCTCAAGGGGGGAATTGTTTGGGCGCTGTGCTTCATTGCGCTGCTCGCGTTGACGCAAATGGCTCGCGCGCAAAACGCGGATACCGTGTTCACGAGGGTCATTGAGGTCGATCAGATTCCGCGCAGCGCCTATGCGCGCACGCCGAGTGTGGCATTGGATGAAGACGAGAATTTCATCATCGCATGGAGCGCAGAGAGCAAAGGGCAACCGGAAATTTTTCTGCGACGCTTCGATGCGATTGGGCGCTCGCTCACGAACATTCTCCCACTCAGCGAGATTGCGGGCAGCGGCCTGAATCTCGAGAATCCGCATTTGGCCTATGTGGGCGGCGGCTTCACGTGGATCGTGTGGCAGCAACGCAATGCAGGCGCGGCGAGCACAGTCATGGGCATGATTCTGAATCAAGACCTCAAAGTCGTGCGCGCGCCGTTTGTCATTCACGAAGATCCCGATCCCTATACGCATCCGCGCGTGATTGTGGATCGCAGCGGCCGCGTGCTCGTCACTTGGGTGCTCGAAGTGCTGCCGATCGACGTGGTGGCGCGCTTGTTCAATCGCGACGGCACACCACTCACGAATATCTTCTCGATCTCGCAAGATTCACAAATGCTCCGGTTGGGCGAGGAGCTTGCGGTTGCGGTTTCTTCCACGGGTATGTTTGCCGTGGCGTGGCATGCGTATGAAGCGAACGCGGACATGATTTACCTGCGTCTGTTTTCGGATCGGAATGTGTTCACGAACGATCCGGTTGTCATTGCGCAGCGTAGCGTGTTTCATCCGAGCTTGGCGTTCGGCAGCGAGAAAGAAATCGTGGCGCAGTGGTTCACCAATTCCACCGGCTCGGTGTTGCGCGCGCAGCGTTTCGATCTCAATGCGGACTCTTTGAGCGCAGGGTTTAATGTCGTGACCGGTATTGACAAAGAACCGCGCTCCGCGATTCTTCTGGCGAATGAGCGCGGGGTGTTCAATTCTTTTTGGAGCGTGACCGTACCGCGCGACGCGACGGCCAGCGAAATTTTCACGCGCACATTCTTATTGAACGAACAACCGCTCAATGAGCCGCGCGTTCTTGCACGCGCGCCGCAACGCACCGGCTTTGCCACCGAGTTAAACGCGAGCATATTGTCTTCCGGAAATTACGTTGTGGCTTTCACCGGCAACGACACTTCGATCACTTTGCCCGCACCGCGCATTGGCGCGATCGTGCGCAAGCCCGCATTGCCCGATTTGAATGTGTTCGATCTCACGCTCACGCCGGCGAATCCCACGCGCGCGGATTCGGTGATTGCAACTTTCAAAGTGCGCAATCTCGGGCTCGCGCCCGCGCCGGCCTCGCTTGCCTTGCTCGATCTCACGGCCAACACCGAAGCGCGCCTCATTCCGATTCCGCCGTTGGGCGTCGCGCAAACGCAAACGTTCCGTTTCAACTTCGGGCCGCTCATGCCGCGCAGTTACACGTTGCGCGTGATTGTCGATGACTCGCAAGAAATTCCCGAAGCCGACGAAAAGAACAACATCGCTTCGCAGCTTTTTAAAGTAGACGAAGCCGCGACGTTGGTGGTCGATCCGCTCACATTAGACTTTGCCGGAACCGTGGGGCAGCCCAATCCCGCGGCGCAATTTTTTGTGATCAAAAATTCCGGCAGCGATTCTTTGAAATGGCAAGCAACTGCAAACGCACCGTGGATAAATTTTTCGCCCGACACCGGCACGGTGACGATCAACGCGCAAACGATTAATGTCAGCGTCGATCTCACCGGCCTCGCGCAAGGCTCGTATCAATCCAATATCATCATCAACTCCAATGGCGGGCGCGCCGTGGTTGCAATCAATCTCACGATTGCCGCGGCGCTGCCGAGTTTGGATTTTAGTCCAAAGACGTTGAACTTTGCCGCAACCCAAGGCGGCCTAAATCCGCCGGAGAAGTATATCGTCATTCGTAACGCGGGCAGCGGCTTGCTCACCACGAAGCTCACGAGCAATCAACCGTGGCTGCTATTGAAACCGGATACGGTTGCAACCACGCAACGCGACTCCGCGCAAGCGCTCATCGCGCTCGGCAATCTCGTTGCGGGAACATACACTGGCGCGATTACGATTCGCGCGAACGGCGGTGTGGGCGTGGTGAATGTGACGCTCGTGGTTAGTCCGCAGCCTCCCGCGCTGGAAGTTTTGCCGCGTAGTTTGAATTTCGTTGCGACCGAGGGCACGGCGAATCCGCCGTCGCAACCGGTCACGGTGCGCAATATCGGCGGCGGCACGTTGCAATGGAGCGTGATTGAGCAAGTCGATTGGCTTTCATTCAATAGCAGAAGCGGCAGCACCACGAGCGAGACGGATACGATTCGCGTCATTGCGAGCATCACGCGCTTGCAGGCGGGCGCGTATAGCGAAATTTTTCGCGTGAATGCCGGCTCCGACGGTGAGCAAGAGGTGCGCGTAAATTTCACCGTGAATGCGCGACCGCGCTTTCCGGATTTGGTCGTGCTCGCGCAGAGCCGTGGGTTGGATAGTTGCTTTGCCGCGGATTATGGCTACGCCACCGAGTTTGTCGTGCAGAATCTTGGCGAAACCGCGGCTGGGCCCAGCACGGCGCAGTTGGTATTGAACAATGAAATTCGCCAACGCCAAAGCCTGCCCGCGCTCGACGTGGGTGCGAGCTATACGCTGCGTTTTGCCTCGGAGAATTTGAACGCGGGCTTCACGCAAGTTGCGTGCGAAGTCGGCGTGGGCGCAACGTTTCAAGAGAGCGCGACGAGCAACAATGTCGCGCGCTATCGCGAATGGGTTCCACGGCGCGGCGACGTCAATGCCGACAGTGCGCTCACGTTGCAAGACCTCTTTCGTTTGGTTGATCTCGTGCTGCAGCGCAATGTTGGGCAAAGCAGCTTGCGCGAATGCTGGGCTGCGAATGTGAGCGTGGATGCCGGGTTAGATATTGCCGACGTGGTCGCGTTTGTCGATGTGCTCTTGAACAACGGCAGCACAACGAATCTAGCCGAAGGCGGCGCGTTGGAATTGCAGCTCACGGCTTTGCTCGAGCAAAAGACGCGACTGCTTTGGAGCGCGTCTTCGCCGCTGCGCGCATGGCAAGCCACGTGGAAACTGCCGCATGGCGCGCGAGATTTGCCGCTGCGCTCTTTTCAACAAAACGGCTTTGAAGTCGATTGGAAAATTGTGCACAACGAGTTGCGGCTTTTGGTGTGGCGCACAAATGAAGCGAGCGCGGCAAATGTGGAGCACAGCTTCGAATTGCCGCTTGCGCTCCCGCGTGAAGGTTTAGCGCAAGTCGTTGGCGCGATGCCCAGCGGCGCGATGTTGCAATTGACCGCGAAAGTTGTTGGCGCCGAGTTGCCGCAATCGTTTCGGCTTTCTCCGGCGTATCCCAATCCGTGGCACACCGGCGCGATACAAAAGATTGTGTGGCAATATGAACTGCCGGAGCCGGCAATTGCAGAGATGCGGCTTTATAATGTGCTCGGGCAAGAGGTGCGACATTTGAGTTTCGGCCTCATGCCCGCCGGCCGCGGCGAAGTGCATTGGGACGGACGCGATCGCACTGGCCGCATGGCTGCGCCGGGAATTTATTTCGTGGAACTCGTCGCGGGCAAGTTTAAGCAAAGACAACGGCTCGTGATTTTTTAAACGGCGGTTTAATGGATTGCGCTCTTTGCGCGTTTGTCATTCTGTAAGAATCTTTCCTCGCGCTGGGAAGAGCGCCGAGCACGAGGGAAGGTCCTTTCAGGATGACATTCTAAAATAATTTTGCCAACAAAAAATACCTATGCATAAATCCAAACTCATTTTCTTCACCCTCGCCGTATGCTCCTTGCTCGTTGCGTGTCAATGGCAGGCGCCGACGAATTCATCCAACGCAGGAAAGATCTCACTCGCTCTCAACTTTGCGCACTGGCAGGAGCATGCCGGCGACGACGGGCGACGGTTGTCGCGTGCGCAAAACTTGGCCGCGATCACGCGCGTGGAGATTTATGTTTTGTTTGATAAAGATACGCTGGCGCATACGAGCGCGCCGGTTGCGGAGTCGGGAGAATTTTCCGCGGCGCTGGAAGTAGCGATTGGAACGGAGCGCCGTGTGATCGTTGAAGCGTGGGATGATCAAAACGGCGATGGCGCACCGGTGCGCACGTTTCGCGGCGTGCAAGGCGGCGTTGAGGTGCAGCCGAATCTCGCGCAGGAAGTTGCGGTGACGCTCTATCCCGTGCCGATTGCCGGGCAGAGCGTCGTGCTCATTGTCGGCAACGGGCAAGGCGCGCCGGGCACGAGCAACAACCTCGTGCCCCTCACGCTCATCAGCGCAGATTCATTGAGCGGCATGCAATTCGATTTGAATTACGACGGCAATATCATTGCGCCAACTTCGGCGCTGCGCAACACGGCGATGGCGTTCGATACTTTGACTACCAATGTCATCGCTGGCGCGCAGGGCCAAGCATTGCGCGCATTGTTTTTTTCAAGCACGGGCAAGCGCCTGCCTGCGCTCTTCGATCCGACAGTTTTCGCGCACGTTGCTTTTCAAGTGAATGAGGCCGCGCCGGTCGGCGCGCTCTCAACTTTGGAGCTTTCGAATTTAGCTGTGTTGGATCAGCAACGCAGAAGGTTGAGCGTATTGGCTGTGGCGGGAAGTACGTTTGTCGTTGTTGGCAAATAACGGCGTGCTCCGCGTTGCGCGCAAAGCAGCGCATTGCAACGACGAGCACGTTGTTTTCAAATACTGTTCAGCTTATTGCTTCACCCTGAAATAAAAATTTGTTTCGCTGGATGCGCGGCAAATTTTCCACAAAGTTGCGCATGTCGAAATCATCCCACCACAAGCTGTGACGCGCGGAGCGAAACGCTGCACGCGACGCAAAAACGCCCGCGTAATTTTTTCCTGCCTGGTTTTCAATTCAAACATCCTCTGACGCAAACATGCCGCATGGCCTAGGCTTGGAGTATTCATGAAAATACTTGAGCCATCTGCGTTGCAATTTCAAGGCGTCGTTTGACGCCGAGTGTTGCAAGGCTAGCTTGAAAAATATTTCAGGTGACGGGATGCTATTGCTTTGAAGTCACCTAACGTGCAAAGATAAAAGTCAGGTAAACAAGCAACGATGATCCCTCGGTGGAGCAACGACAAGCCATAAAAAAAGCTGAGATTCTTTTTCGGAAGAGATATGAACGCAACTGCGGCTGCTGAGCAACAAACTGTGTTTGAAATTCTACGCGGGTGAAATTGTTATCAACCACGGCGATGCGTGTGCGATTGCGTTTTAAGCAAGAAGAGCGCAGCAGCGCGGGAGTTGTTGAATGATCACGCCGTCAATCCGAAAATATAAACGGGCGCGCGTGCGATAAAAAAAATCAAAAAAACTTCTTGACTTTACGTTCACTCAGCGTTATTATGTTCCCGTGAACATTAAAGCACCGAAGCAACTAACCCTAAGCAAGGGGTCAGCGATGAAAAAGCTTACCGAGAAGCAGCGACAGATTCTCAATCTGATTGCACGCGATGTTGCGCGTCGAGGCTTCCCGCCCACCATGCAAGAGCTGGCCGATGAGTTGGGTATTCGTTCGAAGAATGCCATTTTCAAACATCTCGCCGCTCTGGAATTGAAGGGCTATATCAAGAAGCAAGGCGGCGGCGCGGCGCGCGGGATTACAATTTTGCACGACGGCGACTTGCCGGCGCGCGGTGTTGCGGATAATGTGCCGCTGGTCGGTCGCATCGCCGCGGGTTTGCCGATCTTGGCGCAAGAAAACATTGAGCGCTTCGTTCCTGTGCCGGACTACATCACGAGCGACGGCTTGCCGTATTTTGCATTGCGCGTACACGGCGATAGCATGATCGACGCCGGTATTTATGAAGGCGATCTTGTGATCGTGCGCTCGACCAATCAAGTGCGCCACGGCGACATTGTCGTCGCGCTCACCGGCGATGAGGCCACGGTGAAACGCTTGATCATGAGTGACAGCGAGAAATATCTCAAGCCGGAGAACAACGCGTACGCGAATATTCCATTGAACCAAGCTTGGGAAATTCAAGGCAAGGTGGTTGCCTTGATTCGCGAAAGCATAAATTAGAATGCAGGCACGCGCAGCAAATACAGTTGCGCGCCAAGCTTCGGGCCGCCGCAGGACTTCTGCGCCCACATCTTTGAAAACGATTGTGACTCACCTCCCTCTCACTCACGGTGAATCGGCCTAGCCCATGCATGCTCCATTCCATGGAACGCATGACGCGAACGTTTTCAAAAATGCGTATTAGGAGAAATCGCATCAGAACGGCGGCTCTTTCTTCCTCCCTTTCTCCCCTCTTGCCATTCCATGGCGAAATCGGTATCTTTTTGCCATGGCCGAATATCCTGCTCAATCTCTCTCTTCCAATCCCGCGCAGTTGCAAGAAATCATTCATGACTTGCAATGGCTCAATCGTTTGGCGCAGCGCCTCATTGCCGCCACGGATCTCGATTCGGCGCTCGACGAGGCAGTGCTGGGACTTGCGCAATACTTCCACGCCGAGGGCGCGACGCTCATGCTCGTTCATCCCGAGCGGCTGGAAACGGAAATCACGCATTCCAAACAACTGCTCACGCTCGCGCAAGAATTGTCCGCGGGCGGCGAAGCGCGTTTGCAACAAATCAATCGCAACGTTGCGGGGTGGATGATCAAAAACCAGGCTCCGCTTTGCTCCGAACAACTCGCGCGCGATGAACGTTTTCCCGGCTTGGCATTATTGGGGGAAATAAATTATGGCGCCGTGGGCGTACCGATAGTAGTTGAGGAAAAAATCATTGGCACGCTCGCCGTATATAAAGCGCCCAACCTGCCGCATGCTGCAACTCGTCTGCAATTCCTCGAACATATCGCGACGCAACTTGCGCCGGCGTTGATGAAATTGCGCCGCGTGCAGATTTTGGAGGAGGAGAACAATTATTTCAAACAAACTTTCATTGCACAACATGGCTTTAGCGGCATCATTGCCAAAAGCGAAGCCATGCACAATGTGTTCAACTTGCTCCAACGTGTATTGCCCAACGACGTTCGCGTTTTGCTCGAAGGCGAAAGCGGCACGGGCAAGGAGTTGATCGCGCGCACGATTCATTGCAACGGGCCGCGCAAAGACAAAAAATTTCTCGCGGTAGATTGCGGCGCGATTCCCGAAAATCTATTGGAGAGCGAGTTATTCGGCTATGTGAAAGGCGCATTCACGGGCGCAAATCAGAATCGCAAAGGCTTGTTGCAAGAAACGCATGGCGGCACGCTGTTTCTCGACGAAATCAACAACCTGCCGCTGCATTTGCAAGCCAAACTGCTTCGCGTTTTGCAAGAAGGCGAAGTGCGTCCGCTCGGCGCCAACACCGTTGAGAAAGTGGATGTGCGCGTGATTGCCGCAAGCAGTCGCGCTCTCGCGGAACTGGTGCAGAACAATTCATTTCGTGAAGATTTATATTTTCGATTGAAAGTCGTTGCGCTGCGTTTGCCGCCTTTACGCGAGCGCGCAGGCGACGTGCCGCTGCTGGCGCAGCATTTTCTCGAAAAATTTTCCAAACAGTATCAGCGCGAATTGCGCGGCTTCGACGCTGCTGCGATGCACTGTCTGCAGCACCACCACTGGCCGGGCAATATTCGCGAGCTAGAGCATGCGATTGAGCAAGCCGTAGTACTCTCCGCGCCAGAAGCAAACATGATTACGCTGCCGGATCTCCCCCACGAGATTCGCGACGTCCGGAATAGCTCTGTTCTTACCGGCGAACAATTGAAAAATTTGCCGGCTGCCATTGCAGCCTTAGAAATTCGGATGATCAAAAAAGCTTTGCAAGAAACCGGAGGGAATAAATCACAAGCAGCGGATAAAATCGGCTTGAGCCGAAGAGGTTTTTTAAATAAGCTGGAGAGGTATAAGATTCTTGAGGCTTGAGGCTGGATGCTGGTTGCTGATAACTTAGAAATATCTTCGCGCTCGCCAAGTGACAAGCAACCAGCATCAAGGATCCAGCACCCAGCTTCACTCCACCTTCGCCACCAGCACAGTCATGTCATCGTGTTGGCGCGCATAACCCACAAACTTTTTCACTTCATCAATGATCTTTTGATTGAGCGCTTTCGCATCCAGAGTGCGATGCGCCGCAATCAATTCCACCAAACGATCTTCCCCAAATTCCTCGCCGTTGAGATTGCGCGCTTCGATCAAACCATCCGTATAGAAAACCAAAATTTCTTCGGGATTGAGCTTCAAACTCACTTCCTCCAATCCCTTCTCAAACAACTCGCGCGAAGTTAGGCCAAGCCCAAGCCCGCTCGGAATCAAGAAGTGATGATCATCATTTTGGAAATAGAGCGTGGCATTATGGCCCGCGCGGCTCAATGTCACCCTCTTTTTCTCTAAATCAAAAACGGCATAGGTGAGCGTAATAAACGAGGTCTTCTCAATCGCGCCGTGAATCAAATCATTCACCGCAGCAAGAAAGCGCGCGGGCGCATGATGGAGATGTTGCAAGGCGCGCACGATGCCTTGCAAGCGGCTCATGTAGAGCGCGGCCGAAGTGCCTTTGCCGGAGACATCGCCGACAAGCACTCCGAACTTGCCATTGTCACAACCGAGGTAATCGTAGTAATCGCCGCCGACTTCCGTGGCGCTGATGCAAACGCCGGCAATCGACAAGCCGGGAACGAATGGATTTTCTCGCGGCAAAGAATGCAACTGAATCACGCCCGCAACCGCCAACTCCTTTTGCAACCGCTCCTGCGATTTTTGCAGCGCATCAAAGTTGCTGTAACTCTTCACGCGCAGATGATAAATGATTGTGGTCAAGCCCGTGCAAACGAGCACGATGGCGGCAAAAAATTCGATGGGAAAAGAGGTTGAAAACAAGTTGAGCGCGCGTGTGGTTTCGAGCAGCAAACTGTGCAACCAATAGTTGCCGATGATCATAACGCCGCCCACCAATGCCACGACGACGGGGCGCACCGGAACCACGGCGGAGAGAATGAGCAGAGAAATCACGAACGGCGGATGCGTGGCGGGGTTGGCATGCAACAGCGAGAACACGGTTGCCAAAGTTTCAGCAACGAGCGTGCAACCGATGACAACGGCATTGGGTTGATTTTGACCCAACGAAGTGCGTGAAAGCGAAAGCGCGCTAATGCCGATCAATACTACGGCGAGGTTTTCTATGTTATTAAACAACAGCCGCGTGAAAGTAATATCGCTTTTAAAATACCAGATCGAGAGTTTAATAAAAAGATTCGCGCCGGGGATGACAATGGCAACGATCGCCGCGAACTGCAACCCGAGCACGCCCAGGCGTCGAATCTCATTTTCGAAGTCCTTGCCGTAGTCACTCGGATTGGGCGAAAGCAATTGCCAGAGCTGGCCCAATGGTGTATTGCGCGCTAGTGTGGAAGACATGAATCGTTTCTCAATCAGCCAAGAACAGCATCAAACAACCAGCGAAGCCTCAAACGAATCACTCGCCATAGAGCAAATACTTTTCACGAAAAGATTGAAAGCTTGCAGCGTCATCATCCAACCGTCGCCATAATGCCGCCAAGTCTGCGCCGGCGAGAAGCATTTCGCGCAGCCAGGTTGCGCCGAACAATCGCGCCATACGTTTCTCAGAAATCACCAATTTATCCGGATGCGTTTTTCGCAATGCCCATAACAATGCCACGCCGAGCTTAACGGATTCAAATTTCTCCGAGGCCGAAACTTTAAAGCGCAGGCTCTGGCAAAGTTCGCCTTCGAATTTTGGATTCATTGCTTTGCCGGGCAGGTCTTGCGGCGTGAATGTTATCGTCTCAATTTCAAGGCCCGCGAGTTTTCCATTTAACAAAGCCGCGACTTTGTTGCTTTCCAACCACGGCGCGCCGACAGTTTCAAATGGTTGCGCGGTGCCTCGTCCTTCGGAAAAATTCGTGGCTTCCAACAAGCACGTGCCGGGATAGAGCAGCGCGGTGGCTTCATTCGTCATGTTCGGCGAGGGCGCAATCCACGGCAATTTGGTTTGATGAAAAAACTGTTTGCGCGACCAGCCTTGTAGCGCAATCACATGCAATTTGTTCCAAGCCAAGTCCGGCTTTTGTGCCGCACTGCTATCCAAGCTGGAGCGCCACGCCCATCTTTCCCCGACAAACATTTTTGCCAACTCGCCGATGGTCATACCGTGACGCAACGCAATGGGATGAATGCCGACAAAGGAGCGATTTTGCGCGTCCAGTATTGGCCCTTCGACCCGGCCGCTGATGGGATTGGGGCGATCCAAAACATAAAACTCAAGATCGTTTTCCGCGGCAGCTTCGAGCGCGAGCGCGAGCGTGCTGATATACGTATAAAACCGCGCGCCCACGTCTTGCATGTCGAACACGAGCACGTCGAGACCAACGAGCATTTCGCGCGTGGGCTTATAAGTCTTGCCGTAAAGACTGTGAATCGGCACAGCGGTTTTGGCATCAACTTGCGTCGCCACTTTTGCACCGGCCTCAGCTTCGCCGCGAATGCCATGCTCCGGCCCGAACAAAGCTTTGAGTTGCACGCCTGGCGCCGCGTAAAACAAATCTGCGATGTGCCTGCCCTGACGATCAATCGCCGTGTGATTGGTTATCAGACCGACGCGTTTGCCCTGAAAGCTTTTGAAGTTCTCGGCAACGACAACATCCAGGCCGCTGCGAACTTCGCCGCTCGACGCCTGAGTGAGAGCAAATAAGAATATGAATGAGGCAATCATGTGGCGCGCTTGCATCAGTTTCGCTGCGAGGGTGGCTTGAAACAACGGGGAGCAATATAGCAAACGGTAAAGTAGAGCGCAAGGGAGGTTACGAAAACAAAAGCCGCGCTGCAAATTCAAATGCAGCGCGGCAATCATGCAATGCATGCGCGAATCGCTTTATTGCTGTATGGAAGGCGCGGCTGCGGGATTGATTGCGACCACGACCGGAATCGACAATTCATCGCCCGGCTTGAGCTTGGTGAGATCGCGATCCGGATTGTACTTCACCACAAGCCACATAGGGACTTCGAACACCGTATTGCAAATCTGCCAAATGTTCTGGCCGCGTTTGATGCGATACGTTTGCAAAGTATCCACTTGGTAAGTCGCAAAAAAGTCTTCTTGAATGCTGCGTTGAAATTCGTTGCGCAGCTTCTCAAACGCCGCGGCGCTCACGCGATCAAACGGCACGCGAATACGCTGGCCAACGTGAATCTCGCGATTTTGGCGCAAGCCATTCAATTCGCGCAAACGGCGTGTGGAGACTTCGAGCCATGTGGCATAATGCCCGAGAGTTTCTTCGGGCTGCACCAGAATCCATTCCGGATCACTCATTTTTTGCGGCGTGCGCGCGGGCGTTGCCGGAATCTGCGCAGTCGTTTTAGTTACAATCGGAAGCGTTGCTTTTTCCGGCTCCGGCTCATAGGTCACCACCGCCTCGCGTTCGGCGCGCGGAATTTCCGGCTCGTTTGCAACAGCGACAACCGGCTCGGCAGCTAATTCCGGCTCGACACTAGGCTCGGTTTCAACTTCCATCGCAGCGATGATCTCTTCTTCGGAGGGCATCGCCCGCATCGGTTCCGGTTTGATTGTCTCCGGCGTAAGGAGCGGCGCAGTCGTGCCCGCATCCGAAACCGTGCTCGGTTTTGTGGTCGGCGTCGCACTCGCTACCATCTTCGCGCTCGAAGGGGGAATTTTCAAAACCATGCCGGCATCAATGCGCTTGGTGTTGCGCAAATTGTTGTAGTCCGCCAAAGCCTTCACTGTGGTGCCATGGCGCGCGGCTATCGCTGCGAGATTATCGCCGCGCTCCACGCGATACCAATCTGAATCCACTTGTTTCGCGTACTGCGAGCCTTGTCCGAGGCGTGCGGCGAGGGTGTACTGATCCACGCCTGCACTCTTGGGCAAACGTAGCGTATAACCTTTCGGAATGCGTCGTTGTGATTGCATCACCGGCGGGCGCAAGCCGGGATTCAACTCACTGAAATAATCGAGGCTGAGCGCGAACGTTTCGAGAATGCGATTGACCGTGACATAATGCTCCAACGGCATTTCCACGAACTCTTCCGGCTGATGAAACTCCAACGGCCCGAAATATTTTATGTGATTGTTCGCCACTTCCAGCGCCGCGAGAAATTGCGCGTAAAAATTTCTCGAAGCGAAACCGAAAGCACGATGGCGATACTCGCGATACATTTTGTCGAAGTCATGACCATACAACGAGCGCGCGCGTTTCATGCTGCTCAATCCGTGATTATAAGCCGTAATCGCGAGCGGCCACGAACCCAATTCGGAATAGTTCAGCTTGAGCAATTTCGCCGCGGCTTCGGTGGACCGAATCGGATCGAGGCGTTCGTCCACGTCATAGTTGATCGTCATAAACAGGCGGCCGGTCGAGCGCATGAATTGCCACATGCCTGCGGCACCGACTTTCGAATACGCCTTATAATTAAACGAAGACTCGACGTGCGGCAAAATGATCAACTCGAGCGGCAAACCTTCCTGCGCAAAGATGAGCGAGATCGCGTCGCGATACAAGCCGGAGCGCTGCAAGCCTTGCCGAAAACGATCTTGAATGCCAAGCTGGCTGCGCATGCTTTCCGCAGCGCGCAGCAAGCGCGCAGGGTCGGGAGCACTTCCATAGATTTCCAGCAGTCGCTTCACGCGCGAATTTGACGAGGTCGTGTCCAACGTGCCGCGCGCCCAGCTACGCAGCAAGGCGGCGTATTCGTCTTTGATTTGATTGGCTTTTTGAACTTGCTGGCGATAGGTGAGATTGACATCGTTGCCTTTGGAAAAATCCACGGCCTCGTAAATCACGCTCATGTCTTCCATGTCGTGCAGCACCATCGAAGTGGTGGGATAGACCGTATAGATTTTTTTCCAAAACTCGACGTTGCTGCGGATGGCTTCCGGCACGGGAAAGAGTTGTTGCTGCAAGCTTTCCTGCGCGAGAGCTTGCGCCGCCCAAAGCAGGGCACACAGCACAAAGCTTCTGGTCACAACTTTGATCATACAACCCCTCCTAAGGTTTGAATGACACTGTGAACTACGGGTTGAAAAACAGCGATGTTGTTCCTTTGATCCTCAAAGGGAGGCGAGTCTTCCTGGATTGCGATGCACGCTCATACTAGCTGCAGCCCGTTGCTTTCGCAGAAAGCCGCCCAACCACCCGAGGCCAAATATTTTATTGTGATTTGATTATTGCAAATTCAACGAAGAGGCGAGGCTGAAAGTTCAAACGGCTTCAATAAAATTTTTCAGCAAGCGCCTCTTGTTCCCAAACGGAGTTTGGAAACAACAACAAAATACCTGAAGGCATCACATCGAACGCTTCAGTTTCAATTCAACTCCGGCATTTGCGCTTCCACTGCGCCTTCGGGCAATTGTCCGACTTCGGCTTCATCGAAGCGCACGGACACGACTTTGGAAACGCCTTGCTCTTCCATCGTCACGCCGTAGAGATAGTCCGTCGCCTTCATCGTGCCCTTGTTGTGCGTCACGCAAATGAATTGCGTATTCTCCGAAAACTTGCGCAGCGCGCCGGTGAAGCGGCCGATGTTCGTGTCGTCGAGCGGCGCATCGACTTCATCGAGCACGCAGAACGGACTCGGCTTCACGAGATAAATCGCGAAGAGCAGCGAGATCGCGGTCAAAGTTTTTTCGCCGCCGGAAAGCAACGCAAGCGAGCCGAGACTCCGGCCTTTGGGATTCGCTTCGATGATCACGTCGGCTTCGAGCGGGTCGCCCTCGTCGAGGCGCAAATCCGCCAAGCCGCCTTCGAAGAAGCCGCGAAACACTTGAATGAAATTCTCGCGAATCTGCGCGAAAGTTTTGCCGAAGCGTTCATACGCCGTATCGTTGATAACTTTGATCGTCTCTTTCAAATTCTCTTCGGCTTTGAGCAAATCTTCTTTTTGCGCGATTAAAAAATCAAACCGCTCTTTCTCTTTTTGAAAATCCGTGAGCGCAAGCATATTCACCGGGCCCATGCTCTTCAAACGATTGCGCAGCCAGTTCACGCGCTCGTCTTGCGCCGTTGCATCAAACTCTTGCGTAAAATCGGGCGGATTCGCCGTGGCAAACGCCGCGAGTTCGAGTTCATAATTCTCATGCACGTGCTTGGCGAGACTGTCGCGCAGCATCGTCAACTCCGCGGCGCGCAAATCGTTTTGATGCAGCTTGTCGGAAATTTCATCGCGTTCTTGCCGCGCAGGCCGCAGCGATTTTTCCTTCGTATCGATCACGCCTTTTTCTTCACGAAAAATGCGTTCGAGTTCTTGCACCACGTCTTCCAATTCTTTGCGCTCCGCGAAATCATCCTGCATCTGCTCGCGCACTTCGGCCACGTGCTCGGTCAAACTCTTTTCTTGCGCCTCGGCCTCGGCGATTTGCTCCGTGCGAATTTTAACGCTCTCCGCCACTTCTTTGCGGCTCGTCTCCGTGCGGTCGCGTTCCGCTTCGAGATTGCGAAACTCGGCGCGGCTTTCCACGGCTTTGAGGTTCGCGTCGTTATAAGCTTGTTCCGCCGTGCGCACGGTTTGTTCGAGCGTTTCGATTTCAGTCGTGAGTTGCGCCAACGAATTTTCAACGGTCAAACGCAGTGTTTCAAACTCCTCCAAACGCGGTTGCACCGCGGCAAGTTTGGTTTCGCGCTCGCCTTGGGTGTTGCCGAGGCGTTGCAGTTCCTCGCCGCGCTGTTTGATTTCTTCATCCACCTTCGTCACGCGAAACGCGGATTGCCCAAACTCAATCTCCAACTGTTGCCGCTCTTTCTCCAACAGCTTGCTCGACCTTGAAAGATTCTCGGCGTTCTGTTGCAAGTCTTTTAACTCACGCTCCGAACGTTCGCGCGTGGTGATGAGATCATCAATCTCGCCGTCCAAACGCTCGATCTCGTTTTCCAGCGCTTCGATCTCTTGCTTGCGGCCAATCACCGGACTGCCCTGCTCCGAAGCGCCGCCGCGAATGAGTCCCCAATTTGAAACCATATCGCCTTCGGCAGTCACGAAGCGCAAACGCGCGGCAGAAACTTGCTCGGCCAATGCGCGCGCATCATCGAGCGAAGGCACCAAATAACAATCCGCGAGCAAGTATTCCACGAGCGGGCGCGTTTCATAATCACTCGCCACGAGATCGGCGAGATTGCCGATGATGCGATTGTCTTGCAAACGCTCGCGCGACTCCGGGCTATAGCCGAAGCTCGCGCCATTTAACATCGGAAGAAACGTGGCCGCGCCCTTCGCGCTTTGGCGCAGAAGCGAGATGCCGTCGAACGCGCGATTTTTTTGATCAACCACAAGCGCAACCACGGTGTCGCCCAACGCCGTTTCTACAGCGCGACGATGCGGCTCCGAAACTTTGATGCGCTCGCCGAACGTGCCCATGCAGCCTTCGCTCATGCCGCCTTCGCGCAGCAAGTATTTCACGCCCTCGGGATGATCCTCATACGACTCCATGAATTTTTGCAGCATGGCGATGCGATCGCGATGGCGCTGCAAATCATTCGTCAGCTCCGCGGCTTTCTCTTTCACGCCCCCAAGCTGCGCTTGTTTCGCGCGCACGGCTTCTTGATTCTCCTCGCTCTGCAATTGCAAATGATCAAGCTGCGCCAACGCTTGCGCCACGCGCAATGAAAGATCGCTGCGTTTGGCTTCGAACTCCGCGCGCTGCGCGTGCAAAGCTTGTTGTTCATTCAACAACTGCTCGCGCCGTTTTTCATCGTACTCCACTTGCGTGCGCAAACGCTCGCGCTCTTGCTGCAACGCGAGAATCGTTTCGGCTTCGGTGGAACGTTGCGCCTGCGCATTGCGCAACTCTTGCCGCTTGGCTTGAAACGTATCGCGATGCGGCTCCAGCTCTTTTTGCCGTTGCAAAAGCGCGGCTTCGACTTCTTCAACTTTACCGCGGCCTTCTTCAATGCGATTCGCGAGCGTCAGCGCCATCTCCGCCAATAATTCGCCGCGCTTGTTCAAGTCATCAATCTCCCGTCCAAAGCGCACGCGATTTTCCTGCACGGCTTTGATGCGCTCTTGGCAAACGAGAATCTCTTCTTCTTTCTTTTGAATGCGCTCCGTGTTCGTGTTCAAATCGCGTTGGCGCGAGACGAGTTGCTTTTCCAGTTCGAGCACTTTGACTTGCAGTTCTTCAATTGCCGCTTCCTCCGTGGCCAATTGCGAAGAGAGCGCTTCGCGACGATCTTGCAAGGTTTGCGATTCCGCGAGCAACGGCTCCAACTCGGTTTTGAATGTATGAAAACGAAACGAGGCAAGTTGCATGTCCGCGGTCTTCAACTCTTCCGCATAGTTTTGATAGCGCTCGGCTTTTTGTACTTGCCGTTTGAGCGAGTCGACGTTCTTTTCCACTTCCACGATGATGTCGTTCAAACGCAGAATGTCGGCCGCGGTCGCTTCAAGTTTGCGAAACGCGGCTTTGCGGCGCGCTTTGTATTTGCCCACGCCCGCGGCCTCTTCAAAAATGTGCCGCCGCTCCTCGGCTTTGCCGTTGAGGATTTGTTCGACCATTGCCAACTCGATCACGGAATAAGCATTCGCGCCCATGCCCGTGTCCATGAACAAATCCATGATGTCCTTCAACCGGCAAATGTTGTTGTTCAAAAGATACTGGCTTTCGCCGGAACGAAAGAGGCGCCGCGTGATCACGACTTCGGAATACTCAATCGGCAAAATATTTTTGGTGTTCTCGATGGTGAGCGAAACTTCCGCCATGCCCAACGGCTTCTGCGCGCGGCTGCCATTAAAGATAACGTTTTCCATACGCTCGCTGCGCAACGCGCCCGCCTTTTGTTCGCCGAGCACCCAGCGCAGCGCGTCCACCACATTGCTTTTGCCGCACCCATTCGGACCGACGATGCCGGTGAGGCCGTTGTGAAATTTAAACGCGGTTTTGCGCGCAAAAGATTTGAAGCCGAAAATTTCAAGTTTGGAGAGGTACACGTTAACTCCGAGTTGTGTTGCGACACGCGCGCGTGCGTTTGCCGACGTTAGGGTTCGAGGGCGTTACGCGCGAATAAGAGATGAGTAATAGTTGTCGGGAGAAAATACGATGACGCGAGGACGTTCGCGAAGGCAATGTGGCAAGATAATCAAACCGCGAAGCACACTCTCCCTGATGGTTAAACCTACTGCTTCTTCTCATTATTCTCGGTGAGGTGAAATCACACAAAGTGCTTTGCTCGTTTTTTACGGCGAGTAAATTCGGTGAATGATTTCAAACACACGAGTGAAGTTGTGGGAAAAATTTGAAACAAAGTGGGCGCAATGTAGGCGCAGAGGTAAAGAAATGCAAGAGGATTTTCGGCAATGCGCGCTCGTGTTTGAAAAGGTGGAAGACGAACGTGCAATACGCACGGAGCGAAGTGAGATTTTTTAAAACGCATAACTTGAATTTAATGATTTCGCACTTGCACAAGGAATAAGCCCCACGCTAATGCCCGATTTATGCATAGGCTTTTTTGTGTTTCATCCGCGGTTCTTCTGCACTCCTTCTGCCCCGACTGTACTCTTCACATTACAAAATCCAACCATTCTCGCCGCTTCACATGAAGAGGCGTTCCTTTTGGCGATACAGCACAAAAAGCAACATCGTTGCCACATAGTGCATAGTTTCGAAAAGAACTTTAAGGCGCTTAAAACAGAAGGGTGAGCAAAACTTTTGGGAACGTTTCATGTTTCAAATCTTCAAGAATACTGAGCAACAAGGTTTGCCTTCTTGTAGTAACCCGGCCATTTCCCGCCCAACAACGAACAGAATCAAAATATTTGATGACACGGAGAGACAGATTATCTCAAAACGCCGTGTAGCTTCACATGGTGAGGTCTTTACGGGCAAGCGGGAAGTCAACGCCATGCTCGATCTGGTTAAGCAGGAGACAGAGCGCATCGAATCGCGTTTTCTCGAACCGGCCTGCGGAACAGGAAATTTTCTGACAGAAATTCTCGAACGCAAGCTACGCGTTGTTCGGGAACGCTATCACAAAAGCCAGTTGGAATTCGAACGCTATGCCGTTCTTGCCCTCTCCAGTATCTATGGTATCGACATCCAGCAAGACAACGTCATGGAATGCCGAAAGCGGCTTTACGGCATTTTTAATGGCATCTACAGCAGCCTTTACCTAGAGACCGCAAAAACTCAATGCCGGAACGCGGTCGAGTATATTCTGGGGCGCAATATTATTTGGGGCGATGCGCTCACGCTGAAAACGGTGGGCAGAAACCCACGTCCGATTGTCTTTTCTGAATGGTCGCCCGTCAACGGCAGCATGCTCAAACGCCGCGATTTCACCTTCCAAAATTTGCTCCAACGTGATTCCACAAAGAAGCCGCCGGTGCTTTCGGATTTGGGCGAAGATGTCTTTATCCCCACACCGGAAAAAGAATATCCCCTAGTTCACTTTCTGGAGGTGGGCGATGTTGAGCAGGCCTAATTATAATCCCGACATCTTGAGTTGCCTAGCCAATTTGAGTAGTGACGAGGTTTTTACGCCGCCGCGATTGGTCAACGAGATGCTTGATCTGTTGCCGCCGGAAATCTGGCGTGACCGTAACGTGACCTTTCTCGATCCCGTTTGCAAAACCGGTGTGTTTCTGCGCGAGATCGCCAAACGGCTCGATGTCGGGCTGGAAAAGGAAATCCCTGACCGGCAGCAACGCATTAATCACATTTTCGGGAAACAGCTATTCGGCATTGGCATAACTGAACTGACTACTCTGCTGTCACGCCGTTCGGTGTATTGCTCCAAGACCGCTAACGGCAAATACTCGGTATGCGAAACCTTTGACGACCCGAGGGGCAATATCCGCCTCGAAAGAACCGAGCACATTTGGGAAAATGGCCGCTGCGCCTTCTGCGGAGCGAGCCAGCAGGAATATGACCGAGGGAATGAACTGGAAACGCATGCCTATCAATTTATTCATACCGAAACACCCGAGGAGATTTTTAGGATGAAATTCGATGTTATTGTTGGCAATCCGCCGTATCAGTTGAGTGATGGTGGCGCACAAAAAAGTGCAAGCCCTATTTATCACAAATTTGTTGAACAATCTAAAAAGCTAAATCCGAGATACTTGTCAATGATTATTCCGGCAAGGTGGTATGCAGGCGGAAAAGGGTTGGATGAATTTAGAGAAACGATACTAAATGACAAACGAATGGCGATACTTCACGATTTTCCGGAAACATCTGATTGTTTTCCAGGAATCAATATTAGAGGAGGTGTGTGTTACTTTTTATGGGAAAAAGACTATAAGGGCGACTGTCAGATCATTAGTCACAAAGGCAATGAGGTTACTGAACCCATCAAGAGACCGTTACTTGAAAAAGGGAGTGAAGTTTTTATCCGTTATAATGATGCAATCCCCATTTTAAGAAAAGTAAGTGAACATCAAGAAGACTCTTTTTCAAAGTATGTCAGTGCGCACAAAGCTTTCGGCTTGAGAACATACGTAAAGGGCAAAGAGAATCCCTTTGACGGAAGCGTAAAACTTTATCAAAACGGCGGGATTGGTTATATAAAGCGAGAGGACGTTGTAAAGAATACTCAATGGATTGATAAATGGAAAATTGTCGTGCCCTATGCAAGCCCGGGAAGCGATGTCTATCCCCATCAAGTACTGAGTAGACCAATAGTTTCCGAACCGGGGTCTTGTTCAACAGAAACCTATTTGGTTGTGGGGCCATTTGATTCAAAAAAGAAATGTGAAAATGTTGCTGCCTACATGAAAACAAAGTTTGTGAGATTCTTAATTTTGCTAATCAAACCTTCCCAGCATATCACACAGAAAACATATCAATTGGTACCCGTTCAAGATTTTGACACTGCATGGACAGATGAAAAACTCTTTATGAAGTATGGGATTGCTTCAGATGAAATTGAGTTTATCAATTCAGTAATTAAGCCGCTTGTATAGTTATGAGTAACGAATTTTTCCCACAACGCCTCGAAGCATCACCCAAAATCTACGCCTATGAAGACACCAACCCGCAATACGTCGGGTTGCTGAAAGTCGGCTACACCACCCTCGATATACAGACGCGTGTGGCGCAGCAGTATCCCACCAAAAAGCCAGGCAAGCCGCCTTACCGCATCGTGCTGGAAGAAACGGCCATGCGCAACGACGGCTCGGTGTTTACCGATCATGAGGTGCATCGCTGGTTGCGTCAACAACGCGTTCGCAATCCAGAGGGCGAGTGGTTCGAATGCTCCGTAGATAAAGTTAAGGCAGCCGTGCTTGCGGTGCGCACGGGACAGATGAACGAAGAAAGCCGCGCGCTCGATTTTGCCATGCGCCCGGAGCAAGCCGAAGCTGTGGAAAAGACCGAGGCCTATTTCAAGCAGGCGAAAGAGGAAGACCCGAAGAGGACACCGCATTTTCTTTGGAACGCTAAAATGCGTTTCGGTAAAACCTTCGCTGCTTATCAACTCGCCAAAAAGATGGGTTGGCGCAAGGTGCTTGTGATGACGTTCAAGCCAGCGGTGCAAGATGCCTGGGAGTCGGACTTAAAACAGCATGTTGATTTCAAGGGCTGGCAATTCATCTCGCGCAGCGGTTTGACTTACGAGCAAGCCGATAAAAACAAGCCCTACGTTTGTTTTGGCTCATTTATGGATTATCTGGGCAGAAATCCCAGCACGGGTGGTATCAAGACGAGAAACAAATGGGTGCACGACACCGAGTGGGATTGTGTCATTTTAGATGAATACCATTATGGCGCGTGGCGCGAGAATGCCAAAGAACTGTTCGAAGCGGAAGATAAAAAAGAAATCGAGTTTGGTGAAGGTCTCGGCTTGAAAGATTTTGACGAAGAGGTCATGCCGATCAAAACGAACGCTTATCTGTATTTGTCCGGTACGCCATTTCGAGCCATTGCTTCGGGCGAGTTCATTGAAGAGCAGATTTTCAATTGGACCTATTCGGATGAACAGCGCGCCAAACAAGATTGGGAAGGGGAGAATAATCCTTATGCCTGTCTGCCGCGTATGGTTCTGCTCACTTATCAATTGCCGGATACGATACGTGAGATTGCAATGCAGGGGGAGTTCGATGAGTTCGATTTGAATGTGTTTTTCTCGGCGGAAGGAAACGAGGATGACGCGAAGTTCAAATACGAGAACGAGGTTCAGAAGTGGCTGGATTTGATTCGCGGCGCTTTTCAACCCGCCACGATTGACAACTTGAAGTTGGGTGCGAAGAAGCCGCCATTGCCGTTTTCGGATGTTCGTTTGCTGAATGTTCTCTCTCACACCTTTTGGTTTTTGCCGAGCCTCGCTTCGTGCTATGCCATGCGCAATTTGCTGGCGCAGAAGCAGAACAGCTTTTATCGCGATTATTATGAGATCATTGTAGCAGCGGGCAGCAGCGCAGGGATTGGAGTCGAAGCTTTGCCGCCGGTGCTGAAGGCGATGGGCGATCCTTTGCAAACGAAGACAATCACGCTGTCTTGCGGAAAGCTGACCACAGGAGTTACGGTTAAGCCGTGGACAGGCATTTTCATGCTGCGCAATTCTTCCAGCCCGGAGACCTATTTTCAGGCTGCATTCCGCGTTCAATCACCGTGGACGGTGAAGAATCCGGACGGCAATGCCCCAAATCGTGAGCAGATCATCAAAGAAGAATGCTATGTTTTTGATTTCGCGCCGGAGCGCGCATTGCGGCAGATCGCCGAGTACAGTTGCAGATTGAACATCGAAGAATCAAACCCCGAAAAGAAAGTTGCGGAGTTTATTGGTTTCCTCCCGGTGTTGGCTTATGATGGCAGCACGATGAAACAAATCGATGCGGCGGGAATTCTGGATATGGCAATGAGTGGAACTTCTGCAACGCTACTGGCGCGGCGTTGGGAAAGCGCATTGCTGGTGAATGTGGACAATGGCACTTTGCAGCGGCTGATGAGCAACGAAGCAGCCATGAAGGCGTTGATGAGCATCGAAGGATTCCGCAACCTGAATCAGGAGATCGAGACGATCATCAACAAATCGGAAGCGGTGCAAAAAATTCGAAAAGATAAAAACGACGAAGAACTCACAGTGAAAGAGAAGAAAGATCTGACGCAAGAAGAAAAGGAATACAAGAGTCTGCGGAAGAAAATTCAAGAGAAGCTCATCAAATTTGCCACCCGCATTCCTTTGTTCATGTATTTGACCGATTATCGTGAACGATCTCTCAGGGATGTCATCACCCAGTTGGAGCCGGGGCTGTTCAAGCGAGTCACCGGTTTGGGCGTTAAGGATTTTGAACTGCTGGTTAGTCTCGGCGTATTCAATAGCGCCTTGATGAATGACGCGGTCTACAAATTCAAACGATACGAGGATGCTAGCTTGTTGTATTTAGGAATCAACAAACGCGAGGGCGAGGATGTCGGTCTTTATGACACGGTCTTGAGTGCCGCGGATTATGCGAAAACCTTTGAAAATGTTTCAGATGATTGGATACAAACGAAGATATAAAGAAGCAAGCAGGAGAGATTTCAGGTAGCGAATTCCCCATCCGATGCTATTGCACAAATCTACTGCAAGATAATCCAAGAAGCTAGCGCCGCTTGATTTGACATGACCAAATACCATTCGTGCTCATGTACGGGCAGGTATTGCACAAAAGGAAATTTAATCCCGCGTTGTCTGGCTGCGTCTACCACTGCTTTTCTGGTTTTGCTCACCGCAATCATCTCATACCCCCAGAGCGCCACGTGCTCGCCGCGATGTTGCTCCCAAAAATCTTGATGCTCGAGCAGCCATTGCATTTCCGCTGCGCGTGTCGGCGGAATTTGATCGAGCGCGTGAGGCGATGCGGCAGCGATATGCGTTTGCTCCGCGTGCATTTCGGCATCTCCTTCTTGCTCCAATAGCGCCGATAATCGCCGGCGATCTTGCTGCGGCAGTTTCCGCACTTCCGTCATGATTTCTTCAACCGTGGGCAGAGACATATGCAACCTCTCTCATCGTCCATAAAACGCTTGTCTGACTTTTGAATTCCGCCAAAACATCAGCAATCATCCTTCGATCCGCAACGCCGTTTTTGCCTCCGCGTGAAGCCGTACTTGCGCTTGATCACTTTTTGTGTTTCATTAGAAGAAGTGCTCCACCGCTCGCTGCATTTGCTTAAAACTTTTTCTCGAACCCGAATCTCTCCCAAGACAAACGACGGTCGCGTTGATATGAAAAAGCTTCTTCTCTTCGCCGATCATCGGCGCGAGCGCAATACTCTTCTCGGCCTTGGGCTTTTGTGCGCGGTCATTGCATTTTGGTCACCCTTCTTCTTCACTCCATCGAATTTGCTCAATGTTTTGCAACAAACTTCGATCAACGCCATCATCGCTGTGGGTATGACGTTTGTCATCATCACCGCGGGCATTGATCTTTCCGTGGGCGCGATCTTGGCGTTTGCCGGCGTGCTGCTCGCGCAAACGTTACAAGCGGGGTGGCCTGTGCCCATCGCACTGAGCCTCGGCTTGCTTGCCGGCGCGTTGCTCGGCGCGTTCAATGGCGCCTTGATCACATTGGGCAAGCTGCCGCCGTTTATCGCCACACTGGGTTTGATGAGCCTCGGCCGCGGCGCGACGTTGTTGCTCACCGAGGGCCGCCCCATTTCCGGATTCGAGGCTTCATTTCGTGCGTTGGCAACAGGCACTTTTCTTTATGTGCCCACACCGGTGTGGATCATGCTCGCAGTTTATGCTTGCGCACATTTTATTCTCACGCAGACGCGGCACGGCCGCTATGTGTATGCCATGGGCGGGAACGAAGAAGCGGCGCGACTTTCCGGCATCAATATTCGTTTTCACAAAACTATTGTGTATGCTTTCTCCGGCTTGACGAGCGCCATTGCGGCGCTCATTCTCACTGCGCGTTTGAATTCCGCGCAGCCCATTGCCGGATTAATGTATGAGTTGGACGCCATCGCCGCAACCGTCATCGGCGGCACCAGCTTGCTCGGCGGCTCGGGCACGTTGTTCGGCACTTTGCTCGGTGCGCTCATCATGGGTGTCTTGCGCAACGGTTTAAACTTGTTGAGCGTGTCGTCTTTCATGCAGCAAGTCATCATCGGCAGCGTGATAATTCTCGCCGTGTGGCTCGATGTCGGATTGCGCGGGCGCGAACGCACCGCGTGAGCAAAAAGTTATGATCAAATAATTCGCGGCAGAAGTTAAAACAGGAGGCTATCATGATCACCGCATTACGCGAAGCTTACAATCGGCAATTCAGTTTGGAAAAGTATCACAGCTTTTTGCAAACGTTGGATGAAGCCGTGGGCATGAAGATCGAATTTCGCGTGTGCGAAACGCCGATCTTTTTGCCCGCGGAATTAGCTGCTGATTTGCAAGCTGCGTCCGTGGCTTTGGTGCAGCAACTCATGGCTCCGGCCTATTTGCGAGAATCGTTGCGTGCGGTGCCCGAGCCGTTTCGTGTGCCGAACGACGATGCGCATCCGATCTTTCTCGCCGTGGATTTTGCGATCACGCTTAATGCGAACGGTCGCTACGAGCCGAAGCTCATCGAGCTGCAAGGGTTTCCTTCGCTCTATGCTTTTCAAATGGTGCTCTCGCAAACCTATCAACGTTGCTTTGGTTTTGAGCGTCTGCGTTTTTTGTTGAACAATCTCACCGAGTCGGATTATCTGCGCATGTTCAAACAAGCCGTCATTGGCAAGCACGATCCGGAGAACGTCATTCTCATGGAGATCGAGCCGGAGAAGCAGAAGACCGCGCCGGACTTTTATTGCACCGAGCGTTTCATCGGCGTCAAGCCCGTGTGCATTACGACAATCAAAAAACGCGGTCGCAAGCTGTACTACTCGCACAGCGGCAAAGAGATTCCGATTCATCGCATTTACAATCGCGTGATCGTCGATGAGTTCATCAAAAGAGGCATTCAGTGTAATTTTGATTTTCGCGATGAGCTTGACGTGGAATGGGCCGGGCATCCGAATTGGTATTTTCGCATGAGCAAATTTTCGCTGCCGTATCTCGATCATCCTTCCGCGCCGAAAGCCACGTTTGTGCATCAACTCGAGCGTTATCCCGAGGCCTTGCAGAACTACGTGCTCAAACCGCTCTTCTCGTTTGCCGGCAGCGGCGTGATTATCGATCCGACCGTTGCGGATTTAGACGCAATTCCGGCGCACGAACGGCAAAACTATTTATTGCAAGAAAAGATTGCGTACGGTCCGGTGATTCAAACGCCGAACGAGCCGAGCAAAGTGGAAGTGCGCATGATGTTTTTGTGGAATGAAAGCCTCGTGCCCGTCAACACGCTCGCGCGTTTGAGCAAAGGCAAGATGATGGGAGTGGATCACAACAAGAACAAAGATTGGGTCGGCGCCTCGGCGTGTTTGTTTGAATGAAGGAATGCACGTCGCTTGGGAGGCACACTTCAAACTCGCGTTTGCGCAAAACAGAAACGGCCACGCAAGATCCGCTTGTCGTGGCCGTTTCGTTTTCGAAGGGAGGTTTTTATTTCTGCACGCTAGTTCAAATTTCTCGCCGACGAAACACCCGAAAAAATTTTCGTGTGCTTCGCGTTTTTCGTGGACAAAAATCAAATTGCAATATCTCAACTCGCCTGCACGGTTCCGCGCGTTGCTGCCAGCGTTGCACGTGCAGCCGCGGCTTCACGAGAAGAAAGGCTCGTGCTGAGCTTGAGTGCGTGCTGCAAATGCGTCCGCGCTTCCGTGCTCTTGCCGAGTTGCTGCGCAATGAGGCCGGCGTGCAGATAGAGCGAGCCGCGCTGCGTTTGCAAACGCAGGGCTTGTTTGATGAACGGCTCGGCTTGCTCAGATTGTCCGTTTTTATAAAGCGCAGCAGCGTAAACTTCCAGCACTTCGATATTGTTCGGGCGGCGTT
This sequence comes from bacterium, assembly GCA_041918175.1. GTDB lineage: Bacteria > Zhuqueibacterota > Zhuqueibacteria > Zhuqueibacterales > Zhuqueibacteraceae > JABWAN01. Next base: position 9,388 of record JAYRWE010000005.1, on the reverse strand, counting down.
GATATTCGCTCTCGACGCGCTGCAATGCTTCCGTTAGGTTCAAATCATTATTCACGCAGAAGCGCGCGTATTCCAAATCCACTTTCCACCCGTCTTGCTCGTGCTGCGCATAAGCGTCGAGCGCGAGCTTCGTCATTTTCTCCGCCTCTGCCACCTGTCCTGCGGCATGATATGCTTCTACCAATTGTTCGAGAAACGCATGATCCGGCGTGTCGCGATAAATCTGTTTCAGCGCGGCAATGGCTTCGTCATAATTCTTTTTTACGAGATTGATTTGCGCCAAACCGGACAGCGCATACGCATACTCCGGCCGTTCGGTGAGAATGCCGTTAAAGATGTAAGCCGCGGTGTCAAGCTTGCCTTCGTTGAAATACAATTTGCCGAGTTGATAAAGCGCCCATGCGCGCGTCTCTTGTCCGCTCACGCCGGCGTCGCAGGCGAGTTTCATCACTTGCTGCGCGCCCGCAACGTCGCCGTGCAACTCGCGCAAATACGCGGCGCGCGAATAGGAGCGCAAGTCCGGACGCAGGCTCAACATCTTGTCGCACATCTGCACGGCTTTTTCATACTCGCCCAATTCCAATAAAGCATCGGAAAGAATGCCGTGGCTCATGGCGTTGCGCGGCGCGAAATTGGTGGCCTGCTCGGCCAAAGCTTTGGCTTCTTCAAATTTGTGCAAAGTCATGAGCACAGCGGCTTGCGCAAGCATGGCTTCGAAATCTTGCGGCGAGCGCGCGAGCGCTTCCGTCAGCAAAGTTTGCGCTTTGGGAAGGTACTCATGATGTCTGCCGGTGATGCGCGCTTCCTGCAAGAAGAGTTGCGCAAGCTGCACATAGTTCTTCACGATCTCGGGTTGCTTGCGAATCTCGTCGCGATAGTATTCGAACGCATGCTTGGTGTTGAGAAACTCCGCGGAGGCGCTGCTCGTTCCCGTGCGATTGCTCAACTCCGGCAAGGGTCGCGCGGCTTCGGGCTTTTTTAACCAAAAATACGCGCCCAACCAAACCACCGCGAAGCCTGCGATCAACAAAAGCGTCTTTTGATTTTTGCTCATGACGTATGCCTTTATGGAAAACTTCAAAACGTGGTCTCACATTACACGTTACACTTTACACCGTATCACGTGTAAAGTGTAACGTGGCAAACTCTCAAAGCTGCTACTTCACCAACACCGCTTTTTTCGCGGGTAACGCTTGGCCGTCGACTTCCAAACGATAGAAGTACGTACCCGTGGATTGATCTTGCGCATTCCAGTTCGCGGTATACGTTCCGGGCGCGAGCTTTTGATCAACCAACGTCGCGACTTCTTGTCCAATCGAATTGAACACGCGCAGTTTCACCGCGGAGGAATTCGTCACCACATATTTAATCTCGGTGGAAGGATTAAACGGGTTTGGATAATTCTGTTCGAGAATAAAGCCGCGCGGGACGCCGACGCCGAGGCCGCCGGTCACGTCCAGCACGCTCGTCTTCACGTTGCTCGTGGTGAGTTGCTTCACGTAGCTATAGCCGTTGTGCGGCGAAGCGAGATACGGAAATTGCGGCAACAGCGGCAAGTCGTTATGATTCGGGCCGGCGGTGTACGTCAATTCCTTCACAAGATTCGGTGAAAGCACGTCGGAATAATTCGCGGCCACGGCGTCATCAAAGGGCAAGCCCACTGCGGCGAGCACCAAACCGCCGACGGCTTGCAACTCAATCGTGGTCACGTCATCTTCCAGACGACGGCCATTCGGAAAGCCATCCATGTGCGGAATGAATTCAAGATTCTTCGTGGTGTTGAACGGTGCGGCCGTCAAACCAATCGCAGCCGCGCGAATCAAACCTTGACAAGCGTTTTGTTTGAACTCGCTCGTGTTGCGATCGGTGGTCGGCGTTGCCATGTTCAAACGTAACAAGTCGCCGCCCCACAAACCGCCTGCGGGCGTTTGCGTAAGCGGGAGAAAGTTATGAATGAACGGCTTGCCGGAATCAAGCGGGCCGGTCTTCTTGGTGAGCAATTGATACGGAACTGCATTCGGCACGCCGAAATAGAAGATCGGAAAAATATCAACAAGCCGCGGTTGGCCGGGACCGACGAGCGCCGTGCCCGCGCCGGCTGCGCCTTCGGGACGCGTCGGAACTGCGAACGCAGTGCCCGCGAGATTGATGCCAGGAATTTTCGTCACGGCAAACGCGCCGTCTTTGCCAATACGGAAATCAAGACCAGGTGTGGTGTAGCCGGGAATGATACCAAGCGCGGGATACGATTGCGTTTGCACGCGCAACGCGGAGAGCGCAGGCACGAGATCGCCCAAGCCCACTGCGGGATCGGCACCGTTTTGCATGTAGAGTGAAAGCTCGAGATTCGCAAAATACTTCACGAAGTTTTGCTCATCCACGCTGTACGGCGTGACCGCGTTCCAATAATCTTTGTCCTTAATCGGAATCACCGCTTCGTTCGTGAGCGGCATGCCGAGGCGAGAGACTTGCACCCATTGGCCGCTATAAGACGGCTTCGCGCCGACGGGCGAAAGCGTAGTCACTTGCGGACGACTCGCGGAAGCCCACACGCCGATCACAAAATCACCATCGAGAATGCTCGTGGCTTGCGCCGGCAGCTTGCCGTCTTTCTGCAAAAGGTTGATGGGAATTTGCAAAATGATATTGTGGCAATTGAAGCCGGCCACGGCGTCGCGCGCGTTGTTGGCATTGTTCGGATCGCCGCCAAAGCTGCTGCGCGTTTGGCCGAGATCAAACACGCCGCCGAGATCGACAAAGAACGGATCGTCGCGCGGGCCGCAGAAAATCGTTTCGCCCGTGCTTGCAGTGGTGATGGCCGGGGTAACGAGCGCTTCGTAATTGCCGCCGGCGCCGCCCGCAAACGTCGTGGAACGCGGACCGATGTTATTCGGCGGAACGATACCGTTGGACACAATCGTGCTCCACGTGCTGCCGCCGTCCGTGCTCTTCTCGCAGGTATACGTTGTCTTCAAATTTTGACCGAGGCGAATATTGAAGAACGTGTTCGGGTCGTCGTTGGTTTGTGTGAAGGTAAAACGATACGTGATGTCATCCTTCGCCGTGCCCAACGCGCCTTGCGAGGTTTTGTTTTTGATGTGAATCTCATAGCGAATGTTTTCGCCGAACGAAGAATAGTTCGGGCCGCCTTCGGGCAATTCAAGCGGCACATAACCCGCGACGATAGTGACAGTATTGGGCTTGTCCGGCGAGCGAAACGCATACAGATCCGTATTGTCGGCCAACGGATCGTTGGCGATCAACGGCGCTTCGCGGTGGCTGGAGGCGTCCAAATTCGGGGATTGCGTCGATAACAACAGCGCGATCGTTGCCAATGCCATTGCTCCGACGAGAAGCAGTTTACGCATAACATCTCTCCTTAAGAGAATGATGAAAGATATTTTGCGATGAAGGCTCTGAGAACTTCACCGCAAAATTTTAGAGAGAGCCAAGTCACGCGCGCGTGTGAAATGCTCGAACTTGTTTTACACTTTGTAATACGAAGGCGAGGGTAAATCGGATTTAAGCGGAGGAAATTGCGGAAAGATTTTTATCGCGGAGTGAAGAAAAAGACCGGAGCATGTTTTTAAATCATGCTCCGGTTAATCACGCCAACAGTTTAGCCTTTATTGACTGCGCCGGCGACCGCGCCAAAAAGGACCCAACCCATGAAATCGATGCTGCCCATGCACCACGTGAGATAGTAGGGAAAATCTTTTTGCGTGAGCGGCAGATAAAACGCCGCGATAAACGCAATCAAGCCCACCCACACGCCGAAAGACATGCCGCCTTTCGCGCCCGCACCCCATGAAGCGCGCGTCTTCGCGAAGAGCACGCCGCCCACGATGCCGGCCAACACCGCAAGCACGGCAAAGAAAGCCGGGTTCGCGTCGGCGCGGAAATTCGCCACCTTGCTGTAAGCGCCGGCCATAATGAAGCCATGCGTCAGCGTGTTGTACAGCGTCACAGCGATGCCGCCAGCCACTCCGGACATTAAAGCTTTGGACCAGTTCATAACTCCCTCCTCAGTTGGGGGTGAGGAACAACACAGCAACGTGAATTGCGCTTGTAGTAACGCCTTTAGGCGTTCAATGCTCATTAGCTCCGACGCCTTAAGGCGTTACTACAAACGTTCTTTCTGCTTTCGTTTTTATAACTCATTGCCCGCAAAAATTCGAAGTGCCGAACGGAATGATCTTGAGATTCGAAATCACAGAACCGTTTGTAATCTTCACGCTGTCGGCGCGCGTTGCGGTGAGGTCGCCGTCCAAATCATAGAAGCCGATGGCCTCCGGCGGGTTGCCGGTCGGCTCCAGGCTGCCGTCGAGGTCTTCATCTTTCGCGGCCGCAGGCCAATAGGTGCCGTCGGGAATATTGCTGATCGTAAACGCGCCGTTATCGCTCGGCACATAAGTAATCGCTGCGAGCGTGCTGCGCAACACTTCCGTGGCTTGCGAAGGATTGGGCAAGATGCGCAAGATCACGGAAACGAAATCTGTGGTCAACAATCCCACCAAAGAATTTTTCGGCGAACCGGTTCCGCCGGCGCAATCAACCGTGCCCGTCACTTTGCCTTTCGGAAAATCCGCGCCCGTGGTGAAGCTCACTTCCGCGGCGGAGGACAACGTTTGCCCGCGCGCGCCTTTCGCAGTATAAAGCACTGCCGTGTATGCCGTGTTCGGTTGCAACGTCACAGACGCGGATAACTCTTTCCCGTCGGGACTCAACACCAAACTCGAACTCGACAAGCCCGCGGGAATCGGCGCGACGAACAGCCCCACACTCGAGTCAATCACCGCGGCGCTGAAAGAGAGCCGAAACGTGGTTTGCAGCGGAACATTCTTCGCGCCATTTGCGGGAAACGTGCTCTGCACTTTCAGGCTGGAGATGGGCAAACGCAACGCAACGCCGCTCACCGCGGCGTTTGCTACGACGATGCTATCCGCGATGAAATCCGTATTCACGTCATAACCTTGCAACCGATCACTGCCCGCCTCTAAACTAAAACGGCCGTTGCGATCCACGTCGAGCGCGGAGAAGGGCCAATACGTGCCCGGCGGAACATTGGTCAATGTATATGCGCCCGTTGAGTCTTTAATCGTGGTCACGCTCACCAGGTTGTTCAAAAAATCTTGATCGGGCGCGCTCGCTTCAAACACGGCCAAAGGTTGCTTGCGCAACAAGCCGACGAAGCCGCGTGTGGGTTCATTAAACGGAGCAAGCGAAACGCCGCTCACCGCGCCCGTGGCGTTCGCATTGCCCGTGCTAAAGCGGCTCACAAACGGCGTGCGCAATCGATCGGAAAATTTATCCGAGGCGGAAAAGATGACGAGCGAATAGTTGGTATTGGGAGAGAGCGCGGCGCGCGAGATAATCTGTTTCGCATCGCTTCCGGCTTGGAGCGAAGAATAAAAATTTTGCGGCGCGGGCGCGAGCACAATGCCAAGCGTGCTCACCGGCACTTCCGCGCTGAAAGTGACTGTGGGATTCGTCGTCGTTGCCACGCCGGTTGCGTTATCACTGGGGCTGACGCTCACCACATGCAAATCCGGAAACGGATCAGCCGCGTTGGGAGAAATCTTTTTGCTGCAACGCGCGACCAAAGACGTGAGGAGAAATATGGCTAGCAAACGGAAACCAAGAATCGCCGCGCCCGTGCGCGCCAGCGTAAGCAATTCATTTTTTCGCATTCTTCAGACTCCTTGTCCAGAAAGACGGCATTCTAAAAAGCATTCTTCGTGCTATTCGTTTACTCGCAATCATGAATTCACAACGACCACAATTTCCGCAAGAATTCTTTAAAGGCACTCAGCGCGCGGCCGCGATGGCTCACGTCATTCTTCTCCGCGAGCGACATCTCGGCGAACGTGCGACCGGTGGCCGAAGCGATGAACACCGGATCGTAACCAAATTGGCCCGAGCCTTTCGGCGCATAGCCGATGTTGCCGGCACATGCGCCTTTAATAAAGCGAACTTCGCCTTCAACTGCAAATGCAATTACGCTGCGAAACTCCGCGCGCCGTTGGTGTTCAGGCACGCCCTGCATTGCCGCCAAAAGCTTTTGCACATTGTCGCGATAGCTTGCGTTTTCGCCGGCGTAGCGGCCGCTGTACACGCCCGGCGCGCCGCCGAGCGCATCAACGAACAAACCGGTGTCGTCCGCCAATGCGGGCAAGCCCGTGTGCGAATGAATCGCCAACGCTTTCTTGGCCGCATTGGCTTCGAGCGTGTCGCCGTCTTCGATCACTTCCGGCGCGCTCGGAAAAATATCGAGCGTGAGAATTTTCACCGGCAGTTCCGCGAGTGTCTCGCGCATCTCAAACACTTTGTCGCGATTGCGCGTGGCGAGCACGATTTGACGCGCGTGTTCTTTCATCATGTTGGAGTAAATCTCCGGCAGAAGGAAAATGTTCTAGGCAACGGGATGCCGTCGCTTTGAAGCCACCTAGCTTGAAAAGATAAAAGTCAGGTAAACAAGCAACGATGAACCCTCGGTGGCGCAGCGACAAGCCATAAAAAAAAGTAAATATTTAATGCGCATCGCCGCCGGTTGGGCTCTTCTATCTGTTAGAAGGCATTGTGGCATGAAATGTAAAACGCAAAGAGCGCGCATGCAAGGAGGTTTTCGCGTTTCAGCAAAGGGCAGCAGGGGCTTCAACAATTTGCTCTGCGAGGAAAAGGGGGAGGGGAATTGCCTTGAAGCCGTGAACGGGATCGCAAATGCAACACGCGGTGCTCACTTGTCCGCGCGCGATAGGCTTACCGGCGTTGCTGATTTCAAATTTATAGGTGAGGGATTTCGTGCCTTTGCGCGCAACGAGTAGGCGAATATCAAGTACGTCTTCGAATCGCGCGGGACTTAAATATTCGCACGAGGCGGCCAAACGCGGCCAGCCGAGTTGCAGGCCGTCAAGCTTGGTCGCGACACTTGTTCCGAGCGAGCGCAAAAATTCATGCTCCGCGGTTTCCATAAAAATGAAGAAGCGGGAGAAGTGAACGACGCCCGCGAGATCGGTATCGCAAAACTCGACGCGGCGTTGCGTGTGAAATTCGTAGGGCATGGCAAGACGAAAATATGAATGGAAAAAACTTGCCCACGAAATACGCGAAAGTTCTTTAGCGTATTTCGTGTGTTTCGTGGGCAGAGTTGCAAGTTCCGCCTCAGCCGCTTGGTGAAGCATAGCGAGACAAAGCCGGCTGGATGCGAGTGTTAGTCAGGTAAGAATAAGTGTAGCCAGTAAGCCGCCGGCCACACACGCACCACCAAGAACGTGGCATTACCGTTGACAAAGTCAAGGTGCAGCAGAGTATATGGCCAAGTCGAGATCGGCCCAGAGATCCTCGGCGTCTTCAATACCAACGCTGAGTCGCAACAGCGACGGCGGAAGATGTTCCTGTCCCGAGATCGCAGCTCTTCGTTCCATCGTTGATTCCACTGCTCCGAGACTGGTGGCATGGCGGATGAGCCGAAGGTTGCGACAGACACCATCAGCAAACTCAGCCCCTCCACATAGATCGAACGAAATGATGGTTCCGAAGCCCTTGAGCACACGCTTGGCAATAGCATGCGTCGCATGTGAGGGCAGGCCCGGATACCGAACACATGCGACCAACGGATGTCTCTCAAGCCGTTCCGTAAGCATCATGGCTGTTTGCTGGGCCCGTTGTAAGCGAAGCGCAAGCGTTCTCGCGCCGCGGACGGCAAGAAAGGCTTCGAGCGTTCCTGGTGTGGCGCCAGTCAACTCGCGAGACTTCCGGAGCGCGTGCCAGAGTGCGTGGTCTTTCGTTGTGGCGACCCCCGCTAATAAGTCTGAGTGGCCGCCAATGAATTTGGTTGCGGATTGCAGAGACACTGTGGCTCCTAAGGCAAGCGGCTGCTGATTCAACGGCGTGGCGAAGGTGTTATCCACGGCCACGATGGCTCCGGGCTTGCGCGGCGCGGCGCAGATCGTCTCCAAATCCGCCACCGTTAGCAGTGGGTTCGAAGGTGATTCAAGCCAAATCAAGTCGGCGGCGGCGCAGGCGCAAATCCAGCCGGCGGTATCTTCTACTGCTACGCGTTGAATTGAGCAACGTTGTCTTTCCGCACCTGCGGCTGCCAGGCCGGCAACACCTTGATAGCAATCATCCGGTAGCACCACGACGGCGCCAACCGCGAGCTGATCAAACACCGAGGCAATAGCAGCCATGCCGGAGGCGAACGCCACAGCTTTACCAGCCTCAAGCCCACCGACGACTTCTTCGAGTGCTTCCCAAGTCGGTGTTCCATCATCGCGCGAGTATTCGCGCCCTTTCCCGATAATGAAGTTGGAGGCAGGCATCAGCGGAACGTTCAACGGAGCGCCCGGCTCCGAAGCACGGCCCGCCGAGACGAGCCATGATTCCGGTTTGATTCCAGACGGGTGCTTGTCCATTCTTTCGAATACCTCCACACGGAAGAACAAAAGCACTAGACTTTTGCTTGATTGCGAATTCTATCTGGTCCAACCAACTAAAAATTAATTGCCCGGCCGATACATGGTCACCAAATAACCGCCGAGCGCAGCGAGCGCGATGCCCGCGAGAAATTGCCAGCGCATGGCCGCAAAGCCGCCCGCGGGCGGATGCAGTGCGAAGGCAACGATGGCATTCACGACCGGCGCGCCCGCAAACACGATGGACATGACCACACTCGGCGTGCCTTTCGCGCCGAACGCGAGCAGCACACAGAACGCACCGAGCGCGCCTGCAATGCCTGCAATGAGCGACCACGTCATGCCCTTCGCGGAGAAAGTCCAACTCGCACCGTTGAGCATGAGCATGAGCACCGGCCCGAGCACCGCAGTTATCAAATAAGCGATGCCGACGAAGAGAAACGCTTTATAGCGACCGTTGACGGGATCGGCCATGCCCATTTGGCCGGAGTGCAGAAACACGCCGTATAATCCCCAACACACAACGGTCATGAGCGCGAAGATCAGCCAGGTCATACTTTGATCAGTGGTTTGCGAAGGCATTGCGGCGGCTCCTTTGTTGATAATTGTATACTCACCGCGGGTTAGAATTTTACTCCACACCGTCATTCCCGCGAATGCGGGAATCCAGTTTTTCTACGACTTGTGGATGCCCGCTTTCGCGGGCATGACTAAAAAAACTAGCCGCAACGAGTATAGATGGTAAATCGTGGATCGTAAATAAAGAATTGTTGATCGTGAATAGTGGCTCGTGGATCGTATTCGACTCGACAAGCTTACACAACCTACGTTCTACCTGAATTTTGCACCCAAATTGTTCTTTGACAGCAATCCGCTAGCGGTTGCGATGCGGACAGGGCATACGTTGGCGCTATGAAGTGATGCCATTTTTTTGAATCGGCTTTTCATCTTCCGAAGCGCATCTGCCATCGCTT
>JAYRWE010000004.1:0-83647 GCA_041918175.1 bacterium | reverse complement strand
CGCGTGGCGGCGTTCTTTGAGACCAACGTTGCGGAAGAGGCGACGCATGAGATTCGCCAAGTGGGCCGCGGGCGTCCGAGTGCGAAACGCGCCACGCGCGAAGTCACGCGCACGCGTCTGCACGTGACGTTTTCGCGCCGCACCGAAGCGCTTGCACAAGCGAAACAGCTTGCGGGCTGGCGCATCTATGTCACCAATGTCACCGCGGAGCGTTTGAATCGGCATGATGCCGTGAAGCATTATCGCGGGCAATGGCAACCCGAGCGCGGCTTTCATCGCCTCAAAGGCGGCAAGCTTTCGGCGTTGCCGATTTATGTGGACAGCGAAACGCGCATTCGCGGTTTGATGTTGGTGCTGGGCCTCGCGCTGCGTTTTTTTACGCTGGTGGAATTTGTCGTGCGCCAAGCGTTGGTCAAAGAACAAACGGAGGTCGCGGGCCTTTACGACGGCAATCCTAAACGCAAAACGAAAACCCCGACCACCGAGCGCATGTTGAAAGCGTTTAGCAATATCACGCTGTATTGCTGGCAACAAGACGGACGAGAAGTTCATGCGCTCACCCCGTTGTCGGATTTACAGAAACAGCTTTTAAACTTGATGCACGTTCCCGAAACCCTCTATCATGTGCCCGCGCCCAAACCCAGTGGTTAATTCCAAGAAGGCGCAAAAAATAAGCGAACGAGGAGTAATGAATCGTTAGCACGCTGATTTGCAGCGCCGCTGCGATTTCTTCGTCAGTTTTATCGGCGTGAGCTAACAGGAGAATACGGGCACGGTTGATGATGCGGGCCGTCGCCTTTCCTTTCCGAACCAATTCCAAAAGCTGTTTGTGATTTGATGCGGAAAGTTTAACACGATACTTTTTCATATGCTTCCCTGGTAACGTTGGATCGCTTGTTTAAGGGAAGATATGAAAATTTTATGACATAAATAAATTAAGGTAACAGTGTACTAGGCATGAGATGCTCGGCGAATTTCCAGTTGACTCATGAGCATATCTAAAGGCACATGGCGCAAGTCGGCCAATTCAATCAACGCGCGTAATCGTTCCCCGTCAGCGAGTTCAATTTGATCAATCAAGCGTAGTAATTCGCGATGTTCTTCCGAAGTGATGGTTTCTTCAGCCAGCTTTTGGTTCAATTCGGTGTATCGCTCTCGCGTTGCGGATGACGTCCCATGATTGATTTTTTGCAAAAGTTCAGCCTCACGTTTGGGCAAGCTTGGCGCGCGGCGTTGGGCTTTCAGCGCCAGCGCGCGATCGATGAATTGTTCCATCGCACTGGACTCCAGGCCGGCGATGCCTTTCAGAACTTCGTCAAAATCAATTTCAATTTTCGAAGTGAGTTGAACTGTTACCATAGAAACACCTCACAAAAGTGACTCGCAGAGTTTTTGTCGTTTTATGATGGAGGCAAATTAGCATTGCCGCGGCAGAGATTCGAACTGGGATTAGGGCTCCGACCGCGGCCCCTTTTTCACATACACACGCCACGTGACTTCCGAATAGGAAGCGAACACGCCGAAGCCGCCTTGAATGTTGCTGCGCGGCGTTTCTTGCACTTGGCCTTCGGCAAACTGGCCTTGTTGATAGATCGCATAAGCTTCATCCACCGCGAGCAAACGCATGGTGTGCCAGCCGTAGTAATAGTAATAGAGCCAAATGATGCGGCCGCGCATGGGTTGCAAATTCACGTCATCGGCAATGTTGAAACCGAATGGCTCTTCGCGGTCTTTTAAATCTTCTTTAAAAATGTTTGCTGCGGTGGTCGTGTCGCGAATGAGGTTCGTGAAAGCGCCGTTGTCGGCATCGGCGATCATACGATAGATCGTCACGTTCGGCACGTGATTCCAAAACACGGTGAAGAACGGCGTATCGGCGAAGCTTGCGCCGGAGATGTATTCAATCGTATCGCCGCTAAAAAAGAGCGGGCGCTCGCCCAAGCGCTCGCCGCGATTCATCTCCACCAATGCAACTTGCTCGGGCACGGTGGTTTGCGCGGTCACGCTCTCGCCGAAGGCGGTAACGCTCAGTTCGTAGGTTGTGCCTGCAGCGATTTCTAAAGAATCTTTGGGGAGATAATAAACGCCGCGGACTTGTGCGACGACGTTGCCCTGCGCATCGCGCACCGGTGCGGGCGGATATTGCGCGAGTTGTTGCCAACGCCCGCCAACGCGCCGAATACGCACGACCGCATCCGTTACGCGCGAAAATGTGGGATCGAATTTTTGATCAATGGGAACGGTGCGGCTTACGGTGATGCTATCCACACCGGAGCCGCGTTTCAAAAAGCCATTAACGACGAGTTTGGGTTTAAAATCCGGCGCAGTGGGTTGCTCGGAACAAGAGAGGATAACGAGAACAGCGGCAATGTAGGCGACGATTTTGAGACAGCGAGGCAGCATGTGTTGCGTTCCTTTACGAAGCTTTTTGTTTGATGAAGGCCAGCTCTCCGGTATAACATATTCGTTGGGGTTTAGAATTTCACGCCGCTCTGTCATTCCCGCGAATGCGCGTCAACCGAACGCGAATGATTCCCCCCTTGAGGGGGGCCAGGGGGGTGTTGAGCGATTGAAAACTGGCTTTTAAAATTGTTCACGTGACCAACATCCCCCTAAATCCCCCTTCAAAGGGGGACTTTCTCTCGCGCTGCGCGCGTTCGGTTGACGCGAATGCGCTTTCGCGAGCATGACTTGCAAAACGAACCACAACGAGTATACTTTGGGAGAAAGCCTATTTTGAAAATATCCGTGCAGCAGCGGGATGCAATCGCTTTGAAGCCACCTCGCTCGAAGAGACCACCTCGGTAAACAAGCGGAGATGACACCTCGGTGAAGCAGCGACAGACCATAAAAAAATCTAGCAACAGCGAGGCTTTCAAACAGAAGGAATCTTTTTAAGCCTGGAGACAACACCTCGGCCTTGAGCCTTTTCCCAGCGAGTAAAAAAATTCCTCCTGCATGACATTATGAGAGCGCATTCAATTGCTTTGTGCCGTCGTGTTGTGCGCAAGATAATCGAGTAAGTCGATGCGCGTCATGATGCTGAGCGGTTTGCGGTGCTCATCGACGACCACCGCGGCGTTGCTTTGGCGCAGCGTTTCTTGCAGGGTGGAGATCGGTGTGTGCATGCCGACGACGGGCACTTGGCGATTCATACATTTCGAAACGAGCGCGCTCGCTTGTCCCGCGCCGGAGCCGAGGTATTCCATCAAATCGGCTTCGGACACGATGCCGACGAGCACGCCGCCGGAGGTGACGGGCAATTGCGAAATACCTTTGGCGCGCATGGTGTCGATGACTTGTCCGACGGTTTGCATGTCTTCGGCGCAAAGCAGGCGCGGACGCTTCGCATCTTGCGCGAGAATGTCGCCAACTTTGCCGGCCATGGGCGAGCTTTCGAAGAAACCGTTATCGCGCATCCATTTGTCGTCGACGAATTTCGTCATGTAATTGCGCACGCCGTCGGGGAGCACGACGACGCAGTTTTGATTTGCGCCGAGACGCGGCGCCTTTTGCAGTGCCGCATACAAAGCCGAGCCGCTCGAACCGCCGACGAGCAATCCTTCTTCGCGAATGAGTCTGCGCGCGAGCAAGAACGAAGCTTGATCGGTGGTCTTCACCCATTCATCGACGGTGCGACGATCGAGCACGTCGGGGATGAAATCATAACCGATGCCTTCGACTTTATACGTGCCGACTTCATTGCCACCGGCGAGAATGGAGCCGACGGGATCGGCGCCAACGATGACGCAGTGCGGGCATGTTTCTTTGATGCGTTTGGCCACGCCGGTGATGGAGCCGCCGGTGCCCGCGCCCATCACAACCATATCGACTTTGCCGTGGAGGTCGTCGAGAATTTCTTGCGCGGTTTCTTCATAATGCACGCGCGGGTTGTTCGGGTTGGAATATTGATCGAGAATGTGCGCGTTGGGGAGTTCGGCTTGCAAGCGTCGCGCAACGCCGATGTGGCTTTCGGGCGAATCGAACGCGGCCTCGGTGGGCGTGCGAATGATTTCCGCGCCGAGCGCTTCGAGCACGACTTGTTTTTCGCGGCTCATTTTTTCAGGCAGCGTGATGATGACGCGATAGCCGCGCACCGCGCCCGCGAGTGCGATGCCGATGCCGGTGTTGCCGCTCGTGGGTTCGATCAAGGTGTCGCCGGGTTTGATGCGGCCTTCACGTTCCGCGGCTTCGACCATGGATTTGCCGATGCGATCTTTCAAGGAGCCGCCGGGATTGAGGTATTCACATTTCGCATACAAATTACATTGCAACGATGCGCCGACGCGATTGAGTTTCACGAGCGGCGTTTTGCCGATGGCTTGGAGGATGGAGTCTAGCTTCATGTGGGTCTCGGGTTGAAGTTCAAAGTTGTTGTTTGGTTTCAAATGGAATTATGCCGCGCTGCAAATGTTTTCGATGCAGTCGTAGAGCGCCTTGAAGTGTCGGCAGCGAAGGAGTTCGGAAATGCGAAGCTCGGGCAGCAAATTCAAGAGATGATTCGGGATGTAAGTTTGCCCGCATTGCGCAAAAAGGTTTTGCACAAGCTGCTTCGGATTTGCAATCGCTTCGGGATCGTTTTCATGCTTTGCTTTGTTCGTCACGCCGAGATATTCGTTCAGCTTTTGCTCATCGGCCAAAAGCCAAGCTTCCACGGCTTGCACCGCGAACAGGAGGTGAATGCGTTCGAACTCATCTTTCTTGAGCCGAAGTTTCTTTAACTTGTCGAGGAGTTGTCGCCGCGTCGCGTTGATCTTTTTCGTTTCGTTTGAGTCCGAATCACGCACGGCGACGATGAAAAGCTGAACCGGCTGCGCGTAATAGCGATACTCTTTGATCTTGTTTAACACAAACCGAGGAACTTCGCGCATAAACTCGGTTCTACCGTTGAACCCCACGGCTTGGATCTCCACTCTTCTTTCTTTTAAAGCCAAGATGTTGTTGCCCAACAAACCGGCAATGGCTTCGCCGTCCACGCTGTATTTTTCCAAGGTGCTCTCCTTCGGTTTGGATGGCTTCAAACTTTCGGAGCACAGGATGATTTTATGTTTCACCAGCGCGACTCCAATTCGCCCATCAACCAAAGTTTGCGCGTACCGAAATTTTTGAGCCACAAATCGAGAGCGCCCTTCGTGGAAAAGCGGCGCACCTCCGTCGCGCCGTAATACTGCTGCAAAATCAAGATTTCATCCGGATGGAACATGGACACAAAATCAGGATTGTGCGTCGTGGCGATGATTTGAGTTCTGGGCGCGGCTTCTTCGATCATGCCGGCTAAAATGACTTGCATCTTCGGATGCAAGTTGGCGTCAATCTCATCTATGCCGATCAACGCCGGCGGGCTGGGATGATTAAGAATGGCATAGAGAGCAAGAAACTTCAGCGTTCCGTCGGAAAGCTGAGAAGTGTTTGAGAACCTTCCATTCTTATCTTCCCACCGCATCACCAGTTCGCCGCGAGCACTGCTGGGAAACGAAATTTGCGCAAAGTCGCGAAACAACGCTCGAAGAAGAGAATTGAGCCGCTCCAAAAAACGCGGCACTGTTTGCGCAAGCTGATGCAGCACGCCCACCAAATTGCCGCCGTCTTCATCCAAGATCGTTTCGCCTTTGGGCTTTTGTGGCATGCGAACCGGCGACCAGATTTCAGTGCGCAGGCGATCGTAGATTTTGATTTGAGAGAGTTTCGATCTGAAGTGGTGTGCGGACTTTCTATTAGCATCGTTCAGATGAAATTTTATAAACTGGTGCAAATCAGTCTGCTCATCGCGCGAAGCAAGCCCCATTCTTTTTCTTTCATCTTCGTTCAACATCTGTAAAGGGCCAAACGCATCAATAGCGCCATTATCGCCTTGAGTCAACAAAAATTCCTCATCACTAACTTTGAAATTTGAAAGGCCCGTCTCTGAAGATATTTCTAATGAGTATTGTAACGGATCGCCGAAACAGGTGATGCGAAAATGCTTCTCACCTGCAAAACAAACACTTTCCCCGCCGCCTCTTTTAGTCAAAGCTCCGCGCCAGCCAGGCTCTTTACTTCCATTATGATTTTGAAAGACATCATCCAGCAACGTATCCCGCAAGAACGCGAACACGTCCAGAAAATTGCTCTTGCCGGAGTTGTTCGCGCCGATCAAAATGTTCACGGGCTTCAGCTCGAAGTCGGGCAGGCTTTTGATGCTCTTGTAGTTTTCGATGCTGATCTTTTGAAACATGAGGACTCCATACTCTGCGCGAGACTTTGACTCAAAATTTTGACCGGCAAAGGAAAGAAAATCGGGTTTAATTTGAAAGGAATTTGTTTATCTTGATGCTGGTTGCTGGTTGCCGGCATCATCGCCGCAAATTGGTGCCTGACTTCGACTGAACAAAAGGAGCCGCATGCCTACTCTCTATCTTATCGACGCAAGCCCGTATATCTTTCGCGCGTTCTTTTCGATTCCCTCGACCATACGCACGCCAGCGGGCACCGCGGCGAATGCGGTGTATGGCTTCACCGCGTTCTTGCTCGATCTCATCAAACAAAAAGAGCCGACGCACATAGCCGTGGCGTTCGACGGCAGTCTCACCACTTCGTTTCGCAACGATTTTTACCCCGCGTACAAAGCCCAGCGCGAGCACGCCGATCCCGAATTGGAGGCGCAACTCGACGCGTGCTTTGCGGTGACGGAGGCGCTCGGCATGAAGGCCTTTATCGATGATCGCTACGAGGCCGACGACATTATCGGAACGCTCATCAAAAAGTTTGAGAAGAAGGAGTGCGACTTTGTGGTGGTTTCGGGAGATAAAGACCTCGCGCAGCTCGTCAACAAGCGCACGCTCTTGTGGGATTATGCGAAGGATCGCCGCTTCGATGCGAAAACGGTGCGCGAACATTTCGGGGTGAAGCCCGAGCAAATCGTCGATCTGCTCGCGCTGCAAGGCGACGCGGTGGATAATATTCCGGGAGTGAAGGGCATCGGTGCGAAAACCGCGGTGGCTTTGTTGGAAAAATTTCCGAGCCTCGAAGCGCTTTATGTCAAACTCGCGCAGGTGGAGAAGATGGATATGCGCGGCGCTGCGTCTATTCGCGCGAAACTCGAAGCCGACCGCGAGTCCGCGTTTCTTTCCAAGCGACTCGCGACGATTGCCACGGATGCGCCGTGTAAAGCTACGTGGAAAAAGTTGCAATATCGCGGCGCTGATCGCACAAAAATCACGAAGCTCTTTGGTGAGCTTGGCTTCGGCCGCATTCGTGAGCGCATTACGAAATGGCGGTGATGGCATCAATCTCGTGCGATCATTTTGCGCGTCGAGGTCACCTGCAACGACGTGCCGTTTTGGGGTTTTTATCGGCTTCGCGCAAACGGATCCGTTATCTTTGCGTTCTCGCGGAAAAGCTCAACCTCCGCGTTTTGCGCAACGTGACATTGCCGGCAATTCGCGCGCTCGGGATGCGTGGTCTGCACGATCTCTTTGCGGGCCGGATCGTTGTGACACACGAGGCAATTCTCGCGCATGAAGATGCGATGCGGAATCAGCGGCGGCCCGCTCGGATTGGCTTTGGGTAATGACGCGGCTTTGACCGTACGCGTGAATTCATTCTCGCGAAAGAGCGCGACGTTTTGCTGCGGAACGTGGCATTGTTGGCAATTGGCAAACTGCGGATGCGGTGTGATCGGCGCTTGCTTGCCTTCGGTGATCATGCCCGCGGCGTGGCAATCGAGACAATCGCGGTTGCGCACGGCATGCGGCATCACCGGCGGCGCGCCTTCATACATGCGCAAATCCGCGCGGCGATAGTCGGGATAGGTTGAGCTTTCGGCTTGCTCGCCGCAGGAGAGGAAGAGACATAAAGAGGCGAGAGCAAGGAGCAATGAGAGGGCGAGTTTGGTTTTCATATGCCGAAATTTCATTTGAAATTTCAAAACAAGAAAGCTACATTAGTTCATATAATCAAACAATAGACGCCTAACTTTCACTTCTACCTAATGGAAATGAACATGAGCACCGAATTCACTCTTCGCGTAGAGGCCGATATGTTTCCGGCGTTAGATGCCGTTGTGCAAAGCTCGGGCTTGCCTTCACGCAAAGAAGCAATCGAAGAAATCTTGAAGCGCTGGCATCAAGCCTGGCTGCAACAGAAAATTGATCGCGAAATCGTTGCTTACTACACCTCTCGCACTCCTGAAGAGATCGAAGAAGATCGTATCTGGGCACGCTTCTCTTCAGAACAAGCTTTGGCGCGATGGGAGGACTAATGTCTTTCCCTCTTTCCCACCTCATCACTTCCAACGCCTGAAGGCGTTACTACGAGCGCGTGATCTTTTCCACTTTCACTGCGCATTTTTTATAATCCGGCTGCTTCGAGATTGGGCAATAAGCATCGAGCGTGAGTTCGTTGATGAGATAATTTTCATCAAAGAACGGCACGAACACATTGCCGCGCTCCGGCCGGCCTTTGCCGTTGAGCACGACTTTCAACTCAATCTTCCCGCGACGCGACACGACACGCACACGCTCGCCGTTCTGAATGCCCATCTCCGCCGCGTCCGTCGGATTCATTTCAAGATACGCTTCCGGCATTGCGCGATGGAGTTGCGGTACGCGGCGCGTCATCGTGCCCGTGTGCCAATGTTCGAGCACGCGGCCCGTGCAGAGCCACAGCGGAAAATCATTGTCCGGCACTTCGGGCGCCGGCTCGAACGGCCGCGCCCAAATCACCGCATTGTCGCCGTTCGCGTGATTGCCATAAAACGCAATGCCCGCGCCCTTTTCCACGTATGAATCAAAACGCTCGGTGTAGCGCCACGGCGTCTCTTTGCCATTCACCACGGGCCAACGCAAGCCGCGCACTTGTTGATAGGTTTCATACGGCGCGAGATCATGGCCGTGCCCAAGCGTGAATTGGCGATATTCAGTGAACAATTCTTTATCGAGATCATCGGAAGCGAAGTTGAAGAGATGGCCATAGCCCATGCGCTTCGCGACTTCGACGAGTTGCCAATTATCCGGCCGCGCTTCGCCCGAAGGCTCCACCATTTTATTCCATTGCTGCGTGCGGCGCTCCGTGTTGCCAAACACACCGGCGCGTTCTACCCACATCGCCGAGGGCAGAATCACATCGGCAATGTCGGTCGTCGGCGTGGGATAAACCTCCGACACGATCACGAAACGATCTTCCTTCTCCGCGCCTGCGCGATAGCGCGCGAGATTCGGCATGGTGACCATGGGATTCGTGACTTGAATCCACATCGTTTTGATGTCGCCGCGATCGAGCGCACGAAACATCTCGACCGTGTTGTAGCCCGGCTTCGCGTTGATCTTCGCCACTGGCACGTTCCAAATTTTCGCCGCGAGAGCGCGATGCTCGGGATTCATCACCACCATATCTGCGGGCAAACGATGTGACAGCGTGCCCACTTCGCGCACCGTGCCGCACGCGCTCGGCTGGCCCGTGAGCGAGAGCGGATTGTTGCCCGGCTCGCAAATTTTGCCGGTGAGCAGATGCAAATTATAAACGAGATTGTTGATCCACGTGCCGCGCGTGTGTTGGTTCATGCCCATGCACCACAGCGAAACGACCTTCGTGAACTTGTCCGCGTAAATTTCCGCGAGTTGGCGAATTCGCGCCGCGGGGACGCCGATGATGCTCTCAACTTTTTCCGGCGAGTAATCCGCGAGAAAAGTTTTGTACTCCTCGAATGTCATCGCTTGCGGCTCGTCGGCAAATTGAAACTTGTCTTCAAGGCCATAGCCGATGTTCGTCTTGCCGCGTTTGAAGAGCGTGTGGCTGTTGATGAACTTCTCGTTGTAGCGGCCGGTGTTCACGATCACGTGCGCAATCGCATTCGCAAGCGCGAGATCGCTGTTCGGCTTCATGGGCACATACATATCCGCGAACTCCGTGGTCGGCGTTTGCCGCGTGGCAATATCCACGATGCGCACCCACGATGCTGTGCGCTTGCGTTCGAGCAATCGCGAGAAGAGCACAGGATGCATCTCCGCCATGTTGTTGCCCCAGAGCACGAACGCATCGGCCTTTTCAAAATCATCGTAGCAGCCCATCGGCTCGTCCATGCCGAACGTGCTCATGAAGCCCGTGACCGCGCTCGCCATGCACAAGCGCGCGTTGGCTTCGACATTGTTCGAACCCATACCCGCGCGAAACCATTTGCTCGCCGCGTAGCCATCGGTCACGGTCCATTGGCCGGAGCCGTAAATCGCAACCGCCTCCGGCCCGTGTTGTGCAAGCGTTTCTTTAAAACGATTCGCAATGAGGTCGAGCGCTTCATTCCAACTTGCCTCGCGCAATTTGCCGTTCGCGCGAATTTGCGGCTTGGTCAAACGATCGGCGCCATACAAAATTCCCGGCAAGCTATAGCCTTTGATGCACAGCAAGCCTTTATTCACGGGATGGAGTTGATCGCCGGCCACGGCTTGAATCTTTCCATCTTTCACGCCGACCATCACGCCGCAGCCTGTGCCGCAAAACCGACACGGCGCTTTGTCCCATTTCAAATTGGGATCGAGATCGATGCTCGTGGGAAACGGCGAAGCGCCCGCGGGTTGCGGCTGCACCACTTCCGGAATTGTCGCCAACGCGGAAGCCGCGGCGAGGTGTTTTAAAAAATCTCTGCGGGTGAAGTCCATGATCTTTGCTCCTCGTATTTTAAAACATTTTTCATTGACGCAATGTGAAGACATCTCAGGCGTGATACGCGATTCCCATTGCCCATTCCTTTCCGCGTAATTTCGCTCGATACCAACGATTTGAGCTGCTGCCTGACAACATATTTCCCAACCACCAATCTTTGCCTTCAAAGACCATCGCTTCGCTTTGATCCCAGGCATCACGCACCTTTACCGCGTGGATCAAATCCGTGGGACCAAGCAGCATATAATCCCAATCATCCATATTTACGCCTTGCTGCCAAAGCGATTCCACCTCTTCATCGGTCAAGTCATCTTCTTTAACGAAATGAAGAATTTTCCCTGGAGATTCGGAAGTTTTCATCTTACTCATGACTGTGTTCCTTTTTTGCTCTGAGCAATCATACCCGATCGCGAGCTTTTCATAAAGCCGCTAGGCTTCTCCCACGAAAATGCTTTCACTTTCGTGGGAGTTCTACTTTCGTGGGAGAAATTTTCAGATTGTGGTTTGTCCTAACTGTGAATGATGGGCGGATTGGCATGCAACATCACTCCAACAACTCCATCACTCCACCAATCCAAAACTCCATTTCAATTCCCCACATACCTCTTTTTAAACTCGTCCTGCGCTTGTTTGCGCGCGGCTTTTTCTTCGGCGCTCATGTTGCCCGAGTACCATTTGTGCAGGTCGGAGTTCAAAACTTCGGTCAACAATTTTTCCACCTCCGCGGCGCCCGCGGCTTTGCCGTGCTTCTTGCCTTCTGCAATCACCTCGCGCACTTCTGGCACAAACTCCATGTAGAAACGGTCGCCCACTTCGAACATGCCGTGCCATTGCGTGTAATCCGGACCCATCATCGAAGCGCCCATGCGCGCGCGCCGGCCTTCGTGATGCCAGAGATAATAATACGTCCATTCGAGTTTCTCATCGAACTCCACGTCGGTCGTGATCAAGCCGCCTTCTTTAATCTTCTTCATCAAAGCCGTCGCGGGCTTGCCGAACTTCTCGTTGTAGAGCACGACCACGTCGTCGTATTGTTTATAGAAACTCTGCACGTATTGCTTGCTGTGGCATTGATAGCACACGTCCTGCATGTTCTCGCGGCGCTTTTCCCACGGCACGGTTTGCTTGCCTTCTTTCAAATCTCTCGCATCGACCTTCTCCGAAACCGCCGGGCGCAGGGTCCAACTGATGCGCAGGCCCACGTCGTGCGTGCTTTCTTGATTCGGCGTGGCGGCCATGTGGCACGTGGCGCACGTCGGCGCAGCGTTGTAATCTTTTCCCACGACCCACGGCCGCTTGTCGAGATTCATCTCATCTTTGTGCGCGATGAAGTTGATGCCGTGCTTCGATTCGCGATAGATTTCATATTGCGGATGATCCGGCCCGAGATGGCACTTGCCGCAATCGTCCGGCTCGCGCGCTTGCGCCACGGAGAAGTAATGGCGATTGTGGCATGCGGCGCACGACCCCAAACTCCCGTCGGGATTCACGCGGCCGATGCCGGTGTTCGGCCACGTTTCGGGATCGATCATCGCAATGCCGTTGCGATCTTTTTTCACCGAGCCGTCTTCGTTCTTCAGAAAATTCACCACCGAGCCGTGGCATTGTTTGCAGCCGCTCACCGCAACGGGATTGCCCATGTGCACGCTGCCCGCCACCACTTCCGCGAGCACGTTATCCAGCGAGCCGAGAATCTTTCCGCCTTGCGCGTGATGGCTGCGCTGAAATTCTTCGAACTGCTTTTTGTGGCAGCGCGAGCAATCTTTCGGCGAGACGATGGTCGCAATCGAATAGGTGTAATGATCGAACGCGTCGATATCGCCTTTCTCCGCAGTGTGGCATTCAAGGCAGCCCACGCCGAGGCGCGCGTGATAGCTGTCTTTCCATTGCTGCACGAGCGTGGTCGCATTGCCGGGCTGCGCATGGCATTCGATGCACTTCTTGTTGTCGTCGGAGATAACGATCTTCGGCTTTTGTCCGGGGATCGAGCGCTTGGCTTCGATATAGCCGACGATCAATAATGCCGCGAGAAAGAAAAAACTCAGCACCGCGATGATGCGACGTTTGGTGTCGAGAGAGAGCATGGAACTTCCTCCGCGAGTGGTTGCTTTGCAGTGAAACGTTGTTTCAAAAGAAAGATGACAGAAACGGCTTAGCGATCCCTCCCCGTGTGTCATTCTGGAAGAATCTTTTTATGCGCTGGAGATGCAGCCGCGTGCTTAAAAGGATTCCTCCTGAATGACAGGGTATGAGGGGGCTCGTCTGATTATCGAAATGGAGCGTCAAGTTTCATGAGATGAAAGGCTCGGTGCCTTCGCTGAGAATGTCCAAATACTTTTTATAAACGAACAAGCGCTTGCGCTGCCGGCCGTTATTAAAGGATACTTTAATAACGCCGAGGCTTATTAAAGAAAACGGCGCTTTTTTTTAATAAGAAAAACGGCGCATCTCACGGTTTCAAAAGAGCATGCTTCGGGTGGATGTAAAAGCCCCATCGTAGACGACTGTGCAGAGTTTTTCGTCTGCTCAACTATTGTCATTCTGAAAGAACCTTACCTCGCACTTGCGACACATCTCAAAACCTGGTGAGTCTCAAGCACGAGGGAAGTTTCTTCCAGAATGACATGAAAGAAGAGTTCGGCTTCGACGCAGAGCAACAGCACTAAACCTCACTTCATTGCTCCAACACTCCCCACGCTAGCACTTCATCACTCTACAAATCTATCAATCCAACCATCCCTCACTCCAAAACTCCACCACTCCAATTTCAAACAAACGCTTCCCACAAAGTAAAAATCATGAAAATTGCGAAGCCGATAATGCCAAGCCAGAAGCTCAACTCTTTGGTGGGATAGCGGCGCACGAGCCAGCGGTCGATGAACGGCCAGAAGATGAACGTCATCACAAAGATCATCGTGCCCACCACGCCGACGGTGAACGACGTGAGTTTGAGCCAGCGAAATGTGGCGTAGAAATACCATTCCGGTTTGATGTGCTCCGGCGTGACGAGCGGATTCGCCGGCTCGCCCATTGTGGCCGGCGCAACGAGCGCGAGAATCGTGAGCAAAAACGTGAGCACCAAGCCGATGATCAACTCGGTATAAAAGTGATCGGGATAAAATGGAAACGTGGGATATTTTTCTTCGGAAGAAGTCGCGCCCTTTTTATCATCAGGCACGGAGACCGGCGTGACCGGCGCGGACACGTCGATGGCAAGTCGCACGCTGCCTTCTCCGCGCTCGTCGAAACGCAATTTGGTGACGCCGTGCAAACGGATTTGCACCACATGCAGCACGAGCAAGAGCACCATCGCCGTGGGCAGCACGCCGATATGAAACACGAAGAAGCGCGTGAGCGTGCTCGCGCCGACCTCCGGGCCGCCGCGCGCGAAGTTGGCGAGCCAGCCGCCGATCAATGGCGTGGCCTCGGCGATGTTCGTGCCGACCACCGCAGCCCAATATGAAATTTGCTCATAGATTAGCGAATACCCCGTGAAACCGAACACGCAGCTCGTGAGCAGCAACGCGGCGCCGATCATCCAATTGAACTCGCGCGGCTTGCGATAGGCCGAGGTGAAGAACACGCGCAGCATGTGCAAGATCACCGCGGCGATCATGAGATTGGCGGACCATTTATGGATGCTGCGCAAATACCAGCCGAACGGCACTTCGTTCGTGATGCGCGCGACGCTGTTATACGCCTCTGCGGGATCAGGCACGTAATAAAACGTGAGCATGATGCCGGTGATGGCTTGAATGACGAACAGATACAGCGGCGTGCCGCCTACGGCAAACCACCAGCGTTTGAGATGATACGGAATCGGCTCGCTGGACATTTCTTTGAACACGTCCAGATCGATGGGGAAGGAATCTTTCGCCCAGGTTTTTACAGATTGCAAAGCGGCCATCATCTCTCCTAAAAATGCTTGTGTTTTGCGTAAATTAAAGGAGCAGGTGAGCGCGCCTCGTGCATGTCATTCAGTCGGAATCTTTTTGAACAACGGGCAACATCTCCAGTGAGTCAAAAGATTCTTCTGAATGACAAACGAGAAGGCACGACCCACGATCAACTATCCACGATCCACAAATCACGCCTCTCGAACCTCGACGAAGACGTTGTCATTCTCATCTACCACTACCTCATACTTCTCCAATGGCCGTGGGGGTGGGCCAGAGACGACGTTGCCGTTGACGTCGAAGAAACCGTTGTGACATGGGCAGAAGAACTGTCGCTTGTCTTGCTCCCAATACGTGGTGCAGCCGAGATGCGTGCATGTGGTTGAAAGCGCAACGAAGCCGTTGCCGGAATTGACGAGCACGATTTTTCTTCCGCTCAAATCTTTGAACGTGGTGCTCGCGCCCGGCGGGAGTTTATCCGCGGAGGTGACCAAGATGCGACGCGGTTGCGCCTGTTTAAAACGGGGACTCAAAAAGCGGAGACCGTAGAAAGCCGCAGTGCCATAGCTAAAAAACAGGCCCGCGCCCATCCATAGTTGCGAGAGGAAAGAACGTCGCGTGGGTTTGGAGTCTTCTACCACATTGCCTCCGAATTTGATTGAAATGCGTGTTGATCGATTTTGTATTCGGATAAAAGTATCTGTTATTTTGCAGCAATCATACCAAAGAGGGGAGAGGCGTTGGAATGCAGCGCAATATATAGAACGAGTGGCAGTGACGCAAGGGAGGTTCTAAAATTTTTGAAGTTACTTCGCGGGAGATGCGAGCACGGCTCTTGGCGTGGAAAATTGATGCCCGGTGTTTTTCTCATTTATCGGATAAAAGCCTCTCAAATTTGAGAAAGTTGCGCGCAACAAGCTCCGGCCCTGGCCAGCGTATTTCCAGAAATCAGGAGATTACACTTCGAACGAATCAATACTCTGTGTGGCATTTTTGTTGTCATAACTTTGCTCATATCAAATGCGAGGGAGGAAGAGAGTTCCGTTCTTTTCCACAAGCTGACTCACTGCGCACTAAAAAGAAAGGAAAAAGTATGTTGAAACGAACTGTGATGGTCGGACTCGTATTGTTCGCGTATGTTCTAAGTTTTGCGCAAACCCCGGCGCCCGCGCCGAGTTTCAAGATCAGCGGCGTGTACAATGCGTGGGGCTATTCGCAACAAAACTTTTTTTTGGGCAGACTCAAAGCGCAGGACGATTATATCGTGCAGATGCTGCGTTTGAACCTTGCGTTCACGCCTTCTGAAAACACGAAGGTGGTCACGCGTTTCGATATGGCCCAAGGCTGGTGGGGCGTGGATAATGAACTGCCTGCGGGGGGAAGCTCTTCGCGCACGTACAACAACAAGGACACGAAGTTCCTCACGCACGTGGATCAAGCGTACTTCTGGGTGAATGTGCCTAAGATTAAAACCGCGTTCACGATTGGTCGCATGCAATGGCTCGTCGGCAACCGTTTGCTCATTGACAACAACTACGACGGCGTGCAGGCGGATATTGCTGTGGGGAAAAGCAAACTTAAACTCGGTTGGGCAAAAGTGTGGGAAGGCTATGACGGCCTCACGGACAAGACCGATCAAGCGCCCGATCTTTACGGCAACACGGATGCGCGCGACGCGGATCTCTTGCTCGCGGATTTCGGCAAAGCCGGCGAGAAGCACAAATGGAATCTCTTCGGGTTCTTCTATAAAGATCGCGGCATTCGCGACGGCTCGGCGTATCTCATTGACGATCTGCAATACAATCGTCCGCGCTTCACGCCGCAAGTGACGCAGCTTTTTGCCGGCGGCCTTGCTTGTGATTTTACGCTCGGTAAAATTAAGCTCAATGGCGAAGCGAGTTATTTGATCGGCAAAGACGATATTGCCAACGCCGGTTTTGCGGGCGCGTTGAATGTGAATCGCAGCGCGAACGATGCGTTGAAGCACGACGTGAATGACGGCGACTTGTCGGGCTACAATCTCTATTTGAAAGCAACGCTGCCCGGCACGTTCACGCCCGGCGTGGTGTTCGGATTAGGCTCCGGCGATGATGATCCCACGAGCGGCAAAGGCAACGTAAACAAGCTGCGCACCGCGGGCTTTTTCTATGTCACTGAAATTTGGGAAGACTCGGTGATGCCCGATGAAGAAGGCATCACGCCGCAAGGCTTGGGCGCGCCGAACACGCGCGGCTATCGCGAGTTTGAAAACACCACGCTCGTGCAAGCGAACGGCACTTATAAATTCAGCCCTAAGGTTTCGCTGTTCGGCTCGTACACGTTCATTCGCGCGACGCAGCCGATTTATGCGTGGACCGCAACCGGCGGCCCGAATCTCAATCTCAGCTCGAAAGACATTGGGCAAGAGATCGACGGCCGTTTGGAATTTAATTTCCAAGAGAACTTGACCGGCGCATTGCGCGGCGGCATTTTCTTCCCCGGCAAAGGCGCGCAATATCTCATCAACGGCAGCGATCTGTGGGACGACGCAGCGATTGAACTGCGCACGATGATTGAGTTCAAATTTTAGCAAGGAGTCAACAAAGATAATTGGTCAAAGAGCCAATTGAAAAGAAGAAGACAGAAAAATGTAGGGCAGAAAAATTAGGGAGCGGGCGTTGTCAAAGAAAAATCAAATGGCGCGCACCTACAAACACAAGATACTTTCTACCTGAATTTTGCACGTGTGATGCTGCCGACCTCCGCCTGATGCTGTAAGCATCAGGCGACGGCGGGCGAAATTGTTAGTGCAAAATTCAGGTTCTATCTTCCATTTTTCTGTCTGAGTTTTTTGAACGAGGAGAACGACGATGCGAATGCGATGGTTGGTATTGATCCTCTTTGCTGTTGGAAGCCTTTTGCTTTTATTCGCGTGTGCCCAAAACGAGGCGCTGCGCACGAGCGAGCAAGCCTCGGCGCAGCCGGCTTCCGCGTCCGCGAAACATCCCCAAGTGGATTTCAGCCAGAGTTGCTATGAATGTCATCTCAATGCCTCGCCCGAAATCGTGGCGAAGTGGGAGACCGGCAAGCATGGCCAAGTGAATGTTGGATGCTTTGTTTGCCACGGCGACGGCGAAGAAGAGTTTTTTGCCAAGCCCCAAGGTGAACGCTGCATCGGATGCCATTCCGCCAAAGAAGTGAACTTCGCCGCGTTGCCGGTGAAGAATTGCTTCGGCTGCCATGGCGGACATGATTTAAAATTTCACAAAGCGGATTGAAGTTCGTCGTACTTCCGCAGAGGATGCGACTATGACAAACAAAACGAAACGCGCGCTCGGGTTCATTCTAGTCGTTTGCGGCTTGATCCTTTTAATCTTCAAAGCCGTCGATTACTTGACGCAAGCGAACCAGATCAGTTCGGGCGTTTCGGCGATCGGCCTCGTGCTGGTCGCCATCGGCGCGGGCCTCACGCGCCACAAAGAAGAGGCGCTTTAATAAGAGCGGGCGAAGTCGGACTTTGCAACACCAAGCTCGAATGAAGACTTTCGCATTGCATAATGCTTCAAGGCTACAAAAATTTGCAAAGCCCGACTTCCCCGTTTTCTTCACAATTCCCTCCAAACCGCCAATAACCTTTTCTAACGAAGAGGAGAGTTTCATATGCCCATGACACGAAGAGATTTTCTCAAAGCTTCCGCGGCCAGCGCCGCAGCGGCGAGCATTGGTATGGAATGGTTATACGACAATGCTCATGCAGCACCCGCGATGGCGTGGCACAAATCCGTTTGCCGCTTTTGCGGCACCGGCTGCGGCGTCATGCTCGGCGTGGAAAACGGCAAAGCCGTGGCCGTGAAAGGCGACAAAGAGAACACCATCAATCACGGCTTGTTGTGCGTGAAAGGTTTTTATCTGCACAAAGTAATCAATGCCAAAGGCCGGTTGCTCCATCCCATGATTCGCAAGAACGGCGAACTCGTGCGCGCGACATGGGAAGAAGCGATGACGCTCGTGGCGAGCAAGTTTCAAGAGACCATCACGCAGTTCGGCCCGGATGCCGTCGCGTTTTACGGCTCCGGCCAAGGCACCACCGAAGAAACATACATTGCGAACAAACTTTTCAAAGGCCACCTCGGCACCAACAACGTCGAAGGCAACCCGCGTTTATGCATGGCCAGCGCGGTCGGCGGATACACAACGACGTTCGGCGCGGATGAGCCGGTGGGCACATATGACGATATCGATCATTGCGATCTCTTTCTGCTCGTGGGCAGCAACACCGCGGAAGCGCATCCCGTGCTGTACGATCGTTTGGTCGAGCGCAAAAAGCAAAATCCCCAAACCAAAATCATCATCATCGATCCGCGCAAAACGCCGACGAACAAAATCGCGGATCTGCATCTGCAAGTCATTCCCGGTTACGATCTCGCCGTCATGCACGCCCTCGCGCGCATACTCGTGCTCGAAGGCTTCACCGACGAGCAATTCATCAAAGACGCGGTGAATTTCAGCGACGGCCAGAACCCGATGACGTATGAAGACTTCAAGAAGTTTTTGGAGAAGTACACGCCGGAATATGCCGCAGCGCAAGCGGGCGTGAAGCCGGAAGACATCGTGCAAGTCGCGCGCATGTTTGGGCAGGCGAAGACCGCGATGACCATGTGGACCATGGGCGTGAATCAGCGCGTGCGCGGCGTGTGGCTAAACAATCTCATGCACAATCTGCATCTGCTCACCGGCAAGCTCGGCAAACCCGGCAGCGATTCGTTCTCGCTCACCGGCCAGCCCAATGCGTGCGGCGGCGTGCGCGAAGGCGGCGGCCTTTCGCATCTTCTGCCCGGCCATCGCTCCGTGGAGAATGAGCAACATCGCAAAGAGATCGCTGCGATTTGGAACGTTCCGCCGGAAAAGATTCAACCCAAGCCCGGCAAGCACACGATGGCGATGTTCGATGCGCTCGCAAAAGGCGAAATCAAGGTGATGTATGTCATGTGTACGAACCCCGCGCACTCGCTGCCCAATCTCAACAAATATCTCAAAGGCATGCAAGACGCATTCTTAATCGTGAGCGAGGCTTTTCATCCCACCGAAACCAGCAAGTTCGCAGACGTGCTTTTGCCCGCGGCGTTTTGGGGAGAGAAAGAAGGTGTGTATGGCTGCACCGAGCGCCGCTCGCAACACATGGCCAAAGCGCTCGAACCCCAAGGCGAAGCGCGTTGGGACGGCGCGATTCTCATTGATCTCGCCACGCGCCTCGGGCATGGACAAAACTTCGCGCACTTCAAAACTGTCGAAGACGTGTGGAATGAATATCTGCAAACCACCAAAGGCAAGGACATGGATTTGACTGGTGCGACCTACGCGCGTTTGCGGGAAGTACGCGGCCTGCGTTGGCCCGTGCCGAGTGTCGATCATCCCGGCACCACGCATCGTTTTGTTGAAGGTGATCCGCTCTTTCCCAAAGAGAAAGCCGCGGGCCGCCGCATGTATTTCTACACCAAGCCCGACGGCAAAGCCGTGATCTTCGCGCGCCCAGACAAAGGCCCGGAAGAACCGGTCGACGCCGAATATCCTATTGCGCTCACCACCGGTCGCGTGCTCGAACATTGGCATACGATGACGATGACCGGACAAGTCGCGGAGCTCAACCGCGCCGTGCCCAAGCCGTATGTGGAAATTCATCCCGAAGACGCAACGGCATGGAGCATTGCGGATAAAAGCACCGTGCGTTTGGTGACGCGACGCGGCAGTTTGGAAATGGAAACGCGCGTGATTGATCGTCCGCGCAAAGGCACGATATTCATTCCGTGGCATTGGCCGGAAAAGCTCGCGAACCTGCTCACCACCGACGCCATCGACCCCGGCTCCAAAGAACCGGAGTACAAAGTGTGCGCGGTGAAAATCGAGAAAGTTTAACGAGTTTGGATTGATGGATTGGTGGAGTCATGGAGCAATGGGGGGCAATCCCAACAATCCACCAATCCAGAAATCCATCAATCCAACGAGGAACCATGTTGATCGCAAGTATGATCGTCAAAGTCGTCGCAGACGAAGCCGAAGCTGTGCAAGCGCAGTTGCAGCGCATGCCGAATGTCACGACATACGGCATTCACAAAGAGGATAACATTATTCTCGTAACCGAAGCGCGCAGTGTGGAAGAATTGGAACTGCTTTCAAAACGCCTCACGCATGAAATCGCCGGCGTGCTCGGCGTGTTTCCGACGTATGTGACGGAAGAGGAAGAAGAGTGAGCGTGTTTCTGCAAATGTCATTCAGCAGGAATCCTTTTCAGTGCTCGGCACAACGCCGCGACGAAGTACAAAGCAAAATCAGTCTCGCTCGCTGCGCCGCTTTTTTTGTCTTGTCGCTGCTTCACCGAGGGTTCATCTCCGCTTGTTTCTCTAGGTGATCTTTTCAAAGCAGAGTGACTTCAAAGCGATGGCATCCCGCTGCCCAACGGTGTTTTTCAAAATAAGCTATGTTCGCCACGCTCCTCAAATTTCTCACGCGTGCCGTCAGTGCATCATCCCCCTTGCGTCCGCCCGGCGCAGTGCCGGAGCGCGAGTTTCTTTTGCGCTGCATCAAATGCAACAAGTGCGCGCACGTTTGTCCTTATGACAGCATTCAAATGGCGCCGTTGCATTCAGGCGTGCGCTTCGGCACGCCTGAGATTTTTCCGCGCGCCACGCCGTGCTATGTTTGCATGAAATGCCCGCCCGTGTGCCCCACCGGTGCGCTCGACAATCACCTCACGCAAAAAGAAAAAGTGCGCATGGGCACGGCCGTGATCAACACGGAGAAATGTCTGCCCTATAGCGGCGTCATCTGCCGCGCGTGTTTCGAGCGCTGTCCGATCTATCGTGAGGCGATCACTTTGAAAGACGAGATCTATCCGCTTGTGCATGAAGACAAGTGCATCGGCTGCGGCATCTGCGAGCACGTGTGCCCGGCAGAAGAAGCGGCGATCACCGTGCGAGGCAGGTTGGAGTGAGGGATTGGTGGAGTCATGGAGTTTTGGATTGATGGATTTCTGAGAGGTTCGAATTGCAAACCGTTACACCACGTCAAACTTATCGCACGCTGCACCGCCTCCGCAGCGCCGTTCAGATTTTTTCGCTGCTCTTCTTGTTCGCCGTGCCTCTTTTGAATTTGCTCGGCATTCATGCGCTCCTCGGCACGCTCTATTCGCTTTCCCTCGGCGGCGTCGAAATCACCGATCCGCTCATGGTGCTGCAAACCATTCTGCTCACCAAACAAATTTATCTTCCCCTGCTTCTCGGCGTGATACTGCCTGTGTTGCTCGCGTTGGTTTTCGGCCGCGTGTTTTGCAGTTGGATGTGTCCGCAAAATACGCTCTCCGAATGGCTCGACACATTGCTGAAACGTTTCGCGAGAAAACCTTGGCAAAGAATGCATCGCCGGCTGATCGCGAGCAACCCTTCCCCAGCGCGCTACTGGGCAATCTTCGTTGCGATTCTGCTCATGACGTTTCTCGTTGCGCGGCCTGTGCTCAACTATCTCTCGTTGCCCGGCATCATTTCGAGTGCGATTTCCCAAAGCGTTTTGCACATGAGCCTTGGCTTCGAAATCATTTTTGTGCTCATCATTCTCGGGTCGGAAGTTTTTCTCGCGCGGCGCTATTGGTGCAAATATATCTGCCCGGTTGGCGCCACGCTCGCAGTGTTTCGCGGCAAAGCCACGATGCATCTCGAATATGACGCAACCGCCTGCGCCTGCCATGCGCAGACGGCGCCTTGCCATTATGCCTGCCCGTTGCAACTCTCCCCCAAACGCGACAACGTTTATCCCTATTGCTTCAACTGCGGCCTCTGTCTTTCTGCCTGCGAAAAGACCGGCAACGCCGCGCTCACGTTTAGCTTTCAAGCTCAATCCACCCAAGCACGCAACGCAAACTAGCACATTCACAAAAAAAAGCTTTGCGCTTGGCGATAAAAGCCGCGACTTTGCATGCGTAGAAATTTTTCATTGCGCCTCGCACGAATGACAAAGGCCCCGCACTTGTATCAATCCGCATCCGCGATTCAATTGCCCACGCATTGGCGCGCGCAGCTTGCGACAACCACGCTCGCGCGCGTGCTCTTCAATGTTTCCATTCGCATGATTTATCCGTTCATGCCGGAATTTAGCCGCGCGCTGCAAGTTCCCGAGCAAACGTTGATGCTCGTCACCTCTGCGCGCTTCGCCCTTTCCACTACTTCGCCCTTATTTGCCGGCTTGCCCGAGCGTTTCGGCGCGCGTAACGTCATGCTGTTTGCGTTGGCGCTCTTCTGTGCCGCGCTGGTGTTGGCGGTGGCATTGCCCGGCTTCATCACCTTCGCGCTGCTTTTGTTCACAGCCAGCACGGCGAAAAATATTTATGACCCCGCGGCCTATGCCTATTGGAGCGAACGCACGGACTATTCGCGTCGCGGCTTCGTGCTCGCGGTTTACGAAACCTCGTGGTCACTCTCTTTCTTGTTCGGCATGCCGCTGGTCGGTTGGCTCATGGCGCGCAACTCCGCGCAGGCCTGGCAACTTCCTTTTTGGGTCATGGCTGCCGCATGCGTTGTGGCAATTGTGATTTTAGCGCGCGTCTTACAAAGCCCGGCGGCGCACCCGCACCAACACCGCGCGCACGCGCCCACCATGCAGCGCTGGCGCATCGTGTTTCAAGAAACGCGCGTGTGGTATGGCCTCGTGCTCGGCTTTTTAGTAAGCGTCGCGAATGAAAGTGTGTTGGTGATTCTCGGCGTGTGGCTCGAAAAAAGTTTCGGCCTCAGCCTCGCGGCTTTGGGCTTGGCAAGTTTCGTGATTGGCGCCGCGGAATTGTTGGGAGAAGGCGGCGTCATGGCGTGGGTGGATCGTCTCGGCAAGCCGCGCGCAGTGGCTTATGGCTTGATCGCAAGCGCGCTCGCTTTTGCTCTATTGCATGTCATTGCACTCAGCGTGAGCGGCGCTTTGCTCGGTTTGTTTCTGCTTTTCCTCACGTACGAATTTGCCATTGTGGCGATGCTGCCGCTCATGTCCGAGCTGGTGCCTTCGGCGCGCGCACAGACGATGAGCCTCAACATGACCGTGCTCTTGCTCGGCAGAATGGTTGGCGCGTTGTTGGGCGGAATGCTTTTCCAACTCGGCCTCGGCTGGAATCTCGCTTTGGGCGTGAGTTTGAATTTGGCCGCGTTGGCGGTGTTGCAAATGGGTTTGCGAAAAAAATGAATGGGGCGCGGCGACTAAATTGCCTGACTACTTTTTGAACCGCGAATGAGGAATTTCTGCTTGACTTCCTTCTTTCCTTCACATACACTTTCCCGCCGCGATAAACCTCTCTCACGAATCAAATAGCGAGTGAACCATGTCCTTTCATATTTCCGCCAAGCCCGGCGACATTGCCGAAACCGTGCTCCTGCCCGGCGATCCACTCCGCGCCAAACACATTGCCGAGACCATGCTCGAAAACGTCGTGTGTCATAATCAAATTCGCAACATGTTCGGCTTCACCGGCTATTACAAAGGCAAGCGCGTATCGATTCAAGGCACGGGCATGGGCATGCCTTCGCTGGCGATTTATGCGAGTGAGCTGATGACGTTTTACGGGGTGAAGCGCGCGATTCGCGTGGGAAGCTGCGGCGCTCTGCAGCCGGAGTTGCAACTGCGCGATCTCGTGCTCGCGCAATCCGCCTCGACCGATTCGAGTTTCAATCGCGTGCGCTTTCGCGGCATGGATTACGCCTCAACCGCAAACTTTCGTTTGCTCCAGCAAGCGCATCAAATCGCGCAGCAAAAAAATATTCCCGTGAAAGTCGGCGGCATTTTGAGCAGCGATAATTTTTACAGCGCCGATCCCGAAGAATGGAAACTCTGGGCGCAATACGGCATTCTCGCGGTTGAAATGGAGACCGCGGCGCTCTACACGCTCGCGGCCTATCACAAAGTCGAAGCGCTCGCGCTGCTCACGGTGTCCGACAGTTTGGTCACGAAGGCGGAAGAGACCGCGGAGGCGCGCCAGCTTGCGTTCACGAAAATGTTTGAGATTGCGTTGGAACTGGCGGTTTAGATAACGGCAAAGTCGCGCTGTGTTTCTTTCGCTGACACAACGACCAATCTAACGCACAATCACGAGCAACGAGCAACCAGTCATGCTCAATTCCCTCTGCGACGTTCCCGGCCTCCGCCTCGGCCATGCGCACGATCTCCTCGCGCGCACGGGCTGCACCGTTATTCTTCCCGACCAACCTGCCGTCACCGGCGTTGATGTACGTGGCTCCGCGCCCGGCACGCGCGAGATTGAACTCTTGCGGCCCGTGCGTTTGGTGCAAGCGATTCACGGTCTCTTGCTCACCGGCGGCAGCGCGTTTGGTTTAGATGCCGCGGGCGGCGTGCAAAAATATCTCGAAGAGCGCGGCATTGGCTTCGACGTGGGCGTGACCAAAGTGCCCATCGTTCCCGCTGCTGTGATTTTTGATTTGGCCATCGGCGACGCGCACGTGCGGCCCAATGCGGAAATGGCGTATCAAGCCTGTCTCTCCGCGAGCACAAATGAAGCGCGACAAGGCGCAATTGGCGCGGGCTGCGGCGCGACGATTGGCAAGCTGCACGCGATGGCTTCGTGCATGCCCGGCGGCATTGGCATGGCCTCGTGGCGCAAAGATAATTTAGTGATCGGCGCACTCGCCGTGGTCAATGCGTTTGGCGATATTATCGATCAACACTCTGGAAAAATTTTGGCCGGCGCAAAACGCGAGGACGGAAGTTTTATCGATACGCTCGCGCATCTCAAAGCGCACCCCGTCGCGCCGTTCTCGCCGTGGAGCGGCAACACGACGCTGGTTGCCGTGGCCACGAACGCTGTGTTCAACAAAGAAGAGATCACGAAGATTGCGCAAATGGCGCAAGACGGTTTGCCGAAAGTAATTCGTCCCGTGCACACGCCCTATGATGGCGACATCGTGTTCGCGCTCTCCGTGGGCAACGAACACGCGGATGTGCTCGCCGTCGGCGCTATTGCCGCGGAATTGGTGGCGGAGGCGATTGTGAATGCGATCGTGCCTCGTGAAAGTTAAGAGTCGTTCAGCCACGGCTGAGCCGTGGCTTGCAGTTTTATCGTGTTCGAAAACGGGAGTGAAACTCCATGAAAGTCTTTCTCAGTTCCACCTACAATGATCTCATCGAACACCGCAAAGCTGCGCACGACGCGCTGGAACAACTTGGCTTGCACGTGATCTGGATGGAAGCCTTCGGCGCGCGTCCGGTTGAATCCACCAAAGCTTGTTTGGATGAAGTGGAAGAAAGCGAGTTGTTCGTTGGTATTTACGCTCATCGTTACGGATATATTCCTGACGGCAAAGATGTTTCCATCACCGAACAGGAATTCGACCATGCGCAAAAACTTGGCAAGCCCATCTTTGGCTTCATCATCAATGAAGAGCATCCTTGGTCGCCCAAACACATCGAGCATGGCAAGAAAGACAAACTCAACGCCTTTTTGAGCAAGGTCAAAAAACAGCCCGTCGAGTTTTTCACCACGCCAGATAATCTGGCGAACAACATCGCCTCGTCGGTTGGGCGTTATCTCTCCGAACATCCCAATTCTCAAATACCAATTGCCAATTACCAATCTCCAAAACCGACAGGCAATACACTTCCGCAAGAGTCTTTCTTTGTTGGACGTGAAAAAGAACTCAAAACCATCGCCGCCGCCCTCTCCCCCGAATCCCGCACCTGGGGCGCGCTCATTGACGGACCTGGCGGTATAGGCAAGACTGCCCTCGCCATCAAGGCCGCGCATGACGCGCCCGCGGAACTCTTCGAGCGCAAAATTTTTATCACCGCCAAAGTGCGCGAACTGACCGTCGAAGGAGAAAAGCCATTATCCGATTTCACGCGCCCAACTTACCTTGCCATGCTCGCCGAGTTGGGAAAGGAATTGGGCGAAGACAGCTTGGAAAAACTCCCACCAGATGATCGCCCCAATATCTTGCGCCTCGCGCTGGCGGGCAAAAAGGCGCTGATCATCTTCGACAATTTGGAAACCCTGCCTGAAGACGAACGCACGCGCCTGTTCCAATTTCTCTCACGCCTGCCCGAAGGCAACAAAGCCATCGTCACCTCCCGCCGCCGCTCGGACGTGGACGCGCGCATCGTGCGCCTTGACCGCCTCTCGCGCGATGAAGCGCTGCAACTCCTCGCCAAGCTTGCGCAAAAATATCCGCGCCTCAACCACGCCTCGCAAAAGGAGCGAGATGAACTTTATGCCATCACGCAGGGCAACCCGCTCTTCATCCGCTGGATCGCGGGGCAGTTGGGGCGCGCAGGTTCGCAGTGCCGCACCATCGCCGAAGCCTGTGCCTTCATTGACAAAGCCCCCAAAGGCAACGACCCGCTCGAATACATCTTCGGCGACCTGCTGGAGACCTTCACTGAAGACGAGACCAAAGTGCTCGCCGCGCTGACGCATTTCACCGTGCCCGCCAAGCTCAAGTGGATTGCGGACATGACCGGCCTACCCGAACGCGCCGCGGAGACTGCGCTGGAAGACCTGACCGACCGCTCCATCCTGACCTCTGACCTGTCCGCCCAAACCTACTTTTTACCCCCGCTGACAGCGAAGTTCATCCGCACGCGCCGCCCCGAAGCCGTGACCCAGACAGGCGATGCCCTCACCAACCGCGCCTACGCCCTCGCCCAACAATACGGCGGATACGACAACTATGATGGCTTCCGCACACTGGACGCCGAATGGGACTTCATCTCCGCCGCCCTGCCGCGTCTGTTGACAGGCGACAATGCTCGCCTGCAAAAGGTTTGCGACAAACTATTCCGATTTTTCGACTTCACAGGTAGATGGGGTGACTGGATTTGGCTTTCCGAACAAGCCGCAGCGCGCGCCCTCGCCACCGATGATAAAGAGAACGCAGGCTGGCGAGCATATGAGGCAGGATACACGTACAGCCTCCGCAACCAACCAACTGAGGTGCTCGCATCCGCCGTTCGCGCCGCCGAACACTGGCAGGATAGCACGCCGCGCAACAAAGCGTTTGCTATCCGCCTGCGCGGGCTCGGTCACAAACTGAATAAAGACTACCCCGCCGCTATCACCGCCTACCGCGAAGCACTGGAAATTTTCCGCTTCATCTCCCCTGAAAGTGAGGAAGTCGCAATCGTGCTGGACTCTCTGGCGAGCGTGGAAAAGGCTAACGGAGATCATGATGCCGCCGAGCGCGACTACCGCGAAGCCCTGCGCATTGCGAAAATAATCAAAGACGATGAAGGCACAGCCATCTACACAGGCAACCTAGCGGCGCTCGTCCTCGACGGTGAGCAATGGGCAGAAGCTGAGTCCCTTGCCCGCGAAGCCATCGTACTTTCAGAAAAATTTGAGCGGCAGGAATTGAT
Source organism: bacterium (assembly GCA_041918175.1). Classification (GTDB taxonomy): domain Bacteria; phylum Zhuqueibacterota; class Zhuqueibacteria; order Zhuqueibacterales; family Zhuqueibacteraceae; genus JABWAN01. Next base: position 55,748 of record JAYRWE010000004.1, on the reverse strand, counting down.
TGGCTACTATAGCAACGTTTTCGCCAAAGCCCGGCTCAAGCAAAATCGAAATCTCGAAGAGGCATTATCTTATGCTCGCCGTGCCGTCGAGATTTTCACGCGCCTGCACTATAGCGAATTACCCGAGGCGCAGAAAACGCTGACGGAGATTGAAAAAGCATTGGGTGCGTAGGGGCGCAGCATTGCTGCGCCCCAACCCCAACCCGCGCGCCAACAAGAGGCGTTATCCCGCCGCGCCGTCGAGATTTTCACACGCCTGCGTTTGCCAGGTGATGTGCAATCAGCGCGTTGGGGCGCAGCATTGCTGCGCCCCAACCCCAACCCGCGCGCCAACAAGAGGGGTTATCGTTATCCCGCCGCGCCGTCGAGATTTTCACGCGCCTGCGTTTGCCAGGTGATGTGCAATCAGCGCGTAGGGGCGCAGCATTGCTGCGCCCCTACAATGCGCCGTGACATTCCTTCACGACGCTGGCGAAATTTTTACACGCCTGCGAGCGCCAGATGATCTGCAATCAACACGGGAAACGCTGACGGAGATTGAACAGGCGCTCGGCGCGAAGTGAGCGTTTGCCGAAGGCAATGTAGTCCCGCCTCCCTTGTGGGGCGCTGTGGCGAGCATGAACTCATTGCTCGAATCAATCGCCCTCAAGGGGCGAGGGCTATTTTCGTTCGGGAAGATTTTAGATAGACGCTAGCATGCGCAGTTTGCGCAAGGCGACACAACTGCTATTCGCGCATGCGCCTCCCGTGGAAATTTGCATTGACTGCGCATTCGCCTTTGGCTATATTGCAACGCTCGCTCGCTCATGGGCGGGCGTTTTTTATTTCTAATGCACCGATCAAAAACCTTCCATTTTCTAAACCGCGAATGGACGCGAATCAACGCGAATGAAAAAGAATTGGCGCTCATTCGCGTTGATTCGCGGTTTAGCAAAATGGCTGGTTTATTTAAACGACGTTCCCGAAAGCAACACATTCACTTTTACTAGAAAAACTCTGCATGTCCAAAGTCGTTCGCGAAAATCTCGAAATCGATCTCAATCACAGCCTGCCGGTTTTGCCGCTCAAAGAAGTGGTCTTCTTCCCCTACATGCTCTATCCTCTGCTCGTGGGCCGCGAAGTTTCCATGCGCGCGATTCACGAAGCCATGATGGCTGATAAGCTCATCTTTCTCACCGTGCAAAAGGAACTCGTCAAAGACGATCCGAGCAAGGATGATCTTTACCGCATCGGCGTGGTTGCGCGCATTCTGCAAGTGCTCAAGCTGCCGAATGGTTTGCTCAAAGTGCTGGTGGAAGGCTTGGTGCGCGGTCGTATCACGCGCTTTCAAAACAACGCCGAGTATCTTGAAGTGCGCGTCGAGGCGATTCCCGATCACGACTCCAACAGTCTCGAAGTGCAAGCCGCGCTGCGGCGCGTGCATGGCTTGTTTCGCGAGTATGTGCATCTCAATCGCAATCTGCCCGAAGAAACGCTGCTCGCGGTGCAAAATTTCGAGAAGCCACATCAAGTGGTGGATTACATCGCGGCGCAAATTCAGCGCGAGGCCAAAATCAAACAACAGATTTTGGAAATTCCCGAGGTGCTGGAGCAATTGCTCTTTCTCGCGGAGTTGTTGGAAGACGAGAAGCAAGTGCTCGAAGCGGAACGCAATCTCGACGACAAAGTGCGCGGGCGCGTGCAGCGCACGCAACGCAACTTTTGGCTGCAAGAGCAAATGCGCGCCATTCAAGAAGAGTTGGGCGAGGAGGGCGAGGGGGACAGCGACATCGCCGCGCTGCGCGAGCGCGTGAAAAAAGCGGGCATGCCCAAAGCCGCGGAAGACAAGGCCAATGAAGAGCTCGACCGCCTGAAACAAACCGCAATGTTCTCGCCCGAAGCCACGGTCATTCGCAATTTCGTGGACTGGCTCGCCTCGGTGCCGTGGACGAACAAAACCGAAGATCAACTCGACCTCGCGCGCGCGAAACAAATTCTCGAAGAAGATCATTACGGCCTTGAGAAACCGAAGGAGAGGATTTTAGAACATCTCGCGGTGCTGAAGCTCGTGCACAAAATGAAAGGCCCGATTCTGTGTTTTGTCGGGCCGCCGGGCGTGGGCAAAACCTCGCTCGCGAAATCCATTGCGCGCGCGATGGGCAGAAACTTCGTGCGCATCTCGCTCGGCGGCGTGCGCGACGAGGCGGAGATTCGCGGGCATCGACGCACGTACATCGGCTCGATGCCGGGCCGCATCATTCAAAGCATGAAGCGCGCGAAGTCGATCAATCCGGTTTTCTTGTTAGATGAAATCGATAAGATGAGCAACGACTATCGCGGCGATCCAGCCGCGGCATTGCTTGAAGTGCTCGACCCGGAGCAGAACCAAGCGTTCAATGATCACTATCTCGAAGTCGATTACGATTTGAGCCAAGTGCTTTTCATCACCACGGCGAATGTGCGCGCGCAAATTCCTGAGCCGCTGCTCGATCGCATGGAGATCATCAATCTGCCGGGTTATTTGGAGCATGAAAAGCTCGGCATTGCCAAAGGCTTTCTCGTGCCCAAGCTTTTGCGCGAGCATGGTCTCGCCGAAGCGCCGGTGCAATTTTCCGACAAGGCCATTCTTAAAATCATTCGCGAGTACACGCGCGAGGCCGGCGTGCGTCATCTAGAGCGCGAGATGGCAACCGTGTGCCGTAAGTCGGCTTATGATATTGCCGAAACCGGCGCGACGAAAAAATCTTTGCTCACGCCGCACACGATTGAGCAAGCTCTCGGCGTGGTGAAATTTCCGCAGCGCCCCGTGCTTGAGCGTTATTCCATCGGCGTGGCAACGGGTTTGGCGTGGACACGCTATGGCGGCGACATTATCGAGATCGAAGTGAGCCTCATGCCGGGCAAAGGCAATCTCACGCTCACGGGCAAACTCGGCGACGTGATGAAAGAGAGCGCGCGTGCGGCGTTTTCTTATGCGCGCACGCATGCGGAGAAGCTCGGCATCACGCAAGATTTTTGGAAAGACAGCGATATCCATTTGCACATTCCCGAAGGCGCGACGCCGAAAGACGGACCGTCCGCGGGCATCACCCTCGCGGCGGCGTTGATTTCGGCGTTGAGCGGTCGTCCGTTGCGGCGCGATATTGCGCTCACCGGCGAGTTAACACTGCGCGGCGCCGTGCTTGCCATCGGCGGCTTGAATGAAAAAATGCTCGCCGCCCAGCGCTTGGGCATTCGCACGGTGATCATTCCGCAGGAGAACATGAAAGACTTGAAAGAGCTGCCGGCGGAATTGCGCAAAGGCGTTGAAGTGATTTTGGTGAAGCACATCGATGAAGTGCTCGGGCATGTGTTGTGTGAGAAGAGTGTGTTAAATGAAACCGCGGCAGTGGAAAACCACGCAGCGCCGGCCATTAAAACCAAGTCCACGCGGAAGCAAATCAGCGAGCAACCGGAAGCGATTAATTAATTGTTCGAACCGCGAATTCACGCGAATGAGCGCGAATGTTTTATTCGCGCTGATTCGCGACTATTCGCGGTTAAAAATGGCCTTCATAGCAAATGAAAATATCCCACGCCGAGTTCGTCATCAGCGCCGCGAGCGCGACACAGTTTCCGAAGGATCGTTTGCCGCAAATCGCATTGTGCGGGCGCTCGAATGTCGGCAAATCGAGCTTGCTTAACACGCTCTTGCGGCGTAAAAACCTCGCGCGCACGAGCAACACGCCGGGTAAAACCCGACAGCTTAATTTCTATCTCATCAAGCCCGAAGGGCACAGCGTGCGACCGTTTTACTTTGTCGATTTGCCGGGATATGGCTACGCCCAAGTTTCACAAGCCGAGCGCGAAAGCTGGCGCGCGTTGATTGAAGATTACTTCACGAAATCTTCCGCGCTTGCGGGCGCGCTTTCGATCATCGACATTCGCCACGGCGCGATGGAGAATGATATGGAGCTATTAACGTGGCTCGCGTCGATCAAGATGCCGACCGTGCTCGTGGCAACCAAAGCGGATAAACTTTCGAACAAGCAACGCGCAGACATGCAGCGCGAGATTGGCAAATCCACGGTGCATGTGCCGCTGTTGAGCACGCTCATGTTTTCGGCGGAAGAGGGTTTGGGCTTCAAAGAATTGTGGCAGCAGGTTATTGCGTTGGTGCAGTCGTATCAAGAAACGCCATAACGGTTCAGCCACGGCTTAGCCGTGCCTACGGCCTTGTGACTTCCCGCAAAGTTGTCATCCTGGAAGGACCTTCCCTCGTGCTTGAGACAACTCCAATTCTCAAAGGTGTGCCCAGTGCTAGGGAAGGTCCTTCCAGGATGACACCGATGGGAAGCGAATTACAAATCAACTTGAAGTAGAACATGCTAACGCACTCTTGAACGTCTCCCATGCGCACACGTCTTTATACTCCAGGCCCAACGCAGATTCCCGAGGCGGTGCGCGTTGCGGCCATGCAAGGCAATGTCTATCATCGCAGCCCGGCGTTTCGCGACGTTTTTCAGCAAGTGCTCGCGGACTTGCAGTGTTTTTTTCAAACCAAACAGGAAGTGCTCGTGCTTTCGTGCTCGGGCACGGGCGGCATGGAAGCGTGCGTGGGCAATCTTCTCTCGCGCGGCGAGAAAGTGCTCGTGCTCGAAGGCGGCAAGTTTGGCGAACGCTGGGCGGAAATTAGCAAAGCCTATGGTCTCGAAGTGCTCACGATGAAAATGCCGTGGGGCCACTCGCCGAACTTGGAAGAGTTGCGCACGCTGTTGCAGCAGCATAAAAATCTCGCCGCGGTGTTTTGCAATCACAGCGAAACTTCGACGGGCGCGCTTACGGACATCAAAGCCGTGGCGGCGCTTGTGCATGAATTGAGCGAAGCGCTGGTGATTGTCGATGGCGTCACGGCAGTCGGCGTGTTGCCGTTTTATTTTGATGCTTGGCACATCGACGTGTGTGTTTCGGGTTCGCAAAAGGGCGCGATGTCGCCCGCGGGCTTGGCATTCGTGGCGTTGAGTGAGCGCGCATGGCAAAAGCATCAGAGCAGCGATTTGCCGCATTACTATTTCGATTTCACCAAAGCGCGCGAGGCCGCACTCGAAGGCGGCACGTCGTGGACGCCGGCGATCAATGCGATACTCGGTCTTGCGGAATCGCTCAAACAGATTCGCAGCCGCGGCTTGGAAAATTTGTGGCGGCATTATGCGCGTTTGGCGCATGCGACGCGCAACGGCATGCAAGCGCTCGGATTGGAAATTTTTCCGCAACTTCCTTCGGATGCATTGACGGCGATCAAAGCGCCGCAGGGAATTGACGGCAAGGAGTTGGTAAAAAGTCTGCGCGAGCAACACGGCTTCATCGTTGCGGGCGGGCAGGGGCAATTGAAAGGCAAGATCATGCGCGTGACGCACATGGGCGATTATGATCACTTCGATATGCTCGCTATGCTCGGTGCGCTGGAAATGACGCTGCACGATTTGGGTTGGAAGTTCGAATGGGGCGCGGGGCTTGCGGCGATGCAGCGCGCGTATCATGGGAAGGCATGAAACTTCGTTTGAAAATATACTTCAGGCGGCGCGAGGCCGTCGCTTTGAAGTCACCTCGCGCGAAGAGATAAAAGTGCGGTAAACAAGCAACGAGGACTCCTCGGGGGAGCAGCGACGGGCCATAAAAATTTTTGTGGCCGTGCTTCTCTCAACGCATGCACGCAAGCCACGGCCGAGCCGCGGCGGAACGTTTTTAAATTTGGAAATGCTCATGGCACGCATACTCATCGCAGAAGATGATCGTAACACGCTTTCGGGCTTGCTGGAAATTTTGCAAGAAGAAGGTTATGAAGCGCGCGGTGTGGATAGCGGAACGAAGGCGTTGCGCACGCTCGAACGCGAGTCGTATGATATTTTGCTCACGGATTTGCGCATGCCCGATCTCGACGGCGTGCAGCTTTTCGAGCAAACACGCGCGGCGCATCCGGAGATGAAGACCATCGTGATGACCGCGTACAGTTCGGTGAAGGAAGCGGTGGATGCGATGAAGCGCGGGGTGTATGAATATCTGACGAAGCCGCTTAATCTCGACGAGTTGTTTGTGATTCTCAAAAAGGCAGTGGAGGAGCAAAGCCTGCGGCGTGAGAATCAAGAACTCAAAGACCGGCTGCACACGTATCATTACGAAGGCATCATCGGCCAAAGCGGGGCGATGCAGTTGGTGTATAAAGCCATCGCGAAAGTGGCGAAGAGCCAAGCCACGGTGCTCATTCGCGGCGAAAGCGGCACGGGCAAAGAATTGGTGTGCCGTGCGATTCATTATAACAGCGCGCGCGCTTCGCATCCGTTGATCGAGATCAGTTGCAGCTCGTTTCCAGAGACGTTGTTGGAAAGCGAGTTGTTTGGGTATGAGCGGGGCGCCTTCACGGGCGCGACGGCGCGCAAGAAAGGCCGCGTGGAAATGGCCGACGGCGGGACGATCTTCCTCGATGAGATTGGCGATATTTCCGGGAGCGTGCAAACCAAGCTGTTGCGCCTGCTGCAAGAGAAAGAAGTGAGCCGCTTGGGCAGCACGGAATCGCTGAAAGTCGATGTGCGCGTGATCACGGCCACGAATCGCGATCTCGAAAAGGCGATCATCGAAAACCAATTTCGCGAGGATTTGTATTATCGTTTGAACGTGATTCCGATTTTCCTGCCGCCGTTGCGCGAGCGCATTGAGGACATTCCGGCGCTGGCGGATTATTTCATCAAACGCTACAGCGCGGCGAACAATAAGAATGTGACCGGCATGTCGGAAGAGGCGCTGCAAATGTGCATGTCCTATGCGTGGCCGGGCAACGTGCGCGAGTTGGAGAATGCGATCGAGAACGCGATCGTGCTCGGCGAAGGCGAGATTATTTTGCCGGAGCATTTGCCGTTTACGCTCACTTCGCGTGTGCATGCCGGCTCAAGCTCGGGTTCGTTCATCAACGCCGGGCCTTCGTATCGCGAAAAGATGGAGGCGGCGGAGAAGATGGTGTTGGAAGATGCGATTCGCAAAGCCGGCGGCAATAAATCTGAAGCGGCAAAGCGGTTGGGCATTAGCCTGCGCACGATGCGCTATAAGATTCACAAGTATAAGCTTTGATTGTCGAAGTTTTGGCGGAGGTATTGGAAGTGCCGCGCGAGGAAATGATACTGTCAGCGTAATTCGATTTCAACGGATTCTTGTTTGCCCACGAAACACGCGAAAGACACAAAAAAAAATCGTTGGCAAAAAAATTAGAACTCAAAATGCCTGAACCCTCTTCCCTCACATTTGAATGTTGCAATCCGATTCTGTGCGTCGCGGATATGGCCGCTGCGGTGCGCTATTACGTCGAAGTATTGGGCTTCACCCAAGCGTCTTGGGGCGACCGCAACTTTACGTGCGTGACGCGCGAAGGCGCGAGCATTTATTTGAGCAGCGGCGGGCAGGGGCAAGCGGGCGCTTGGGTTTGGATCGGCGTTAATGATGTTGAACAATTGCACGACGAACTTTTGACCAAAGGCGCGCTCATTCGCGACGAGCCTTTGAATTATCCTTGGGCGCTGGAGATGCGCGTCGAAGACCTTGACGGCAATGTTCTGCGTCTGGGCTCGGCGCCGAAAAAAGATCGCCCCTACGACATTTGGATGCCGTAACCCACGCCGCTCGTAGACCAACCGCGAGTTTGCATGCCTGCCACTTCATTGCTACCGCGTTATTCCTGCAAGAAAATACCTCGAGCCTTGCGCCTTTCCGGAAAGATAGACGATTCGCTTTGGCAAATTGCGCCGCTCGCAGATTTGAACGACGCCCTTACGGGATTGCCGGGGCGCTTTTCCACTACCGTGCGCGGGTTATATGACGACGACTATGTCTATTTCGCATTTGCATGTGAAGACGATTACGTTTGGGGCACGCACACCATACATGATGCGCCCATCTACGAAGAAGAATGCGTGGAGATCTTCATCAACCCCGCGGGCGCGCCGCATCAGTATTATGAAATCAATGTCAGCCCGCGCAACGTGGTTTTCGACGCGTGCATTCTCAATCCTCGCACCGCTTCCCAAGCACAACTCGACTTCATCGGTTTAAAAGAATGGCATGCAGCAGGATTGCGTACTGCGGTCCATGTTCAAGGCCAACTCAATCAATCGGGCAAAGCGCAACGTTGGTCCGCGGAGTTTGCAATTCCTTTTCATGCACTCGTCGGCGCGCCACATCTGCCGCCGCAGCCGGGGGAGGAGTGGCGCGTCAATTTTTATCGCATCGACACGCCGCTACACGCGCAGAGCGAACTCTATGCGTGGAGCCCGACGCTGCAACCTACGTTTCATTTGCCGTGGCGCTTTGGCTGGTTGCGTTTTGAAGGGTAAGATTTCTACCTGAATTTTGCACGCGTGATGTCGTAGGCCTCTGCCTGATGCTGCATCAGGCGAAGGCCTACGGCATTTTATCCTGCTTGATTTTCTAAGTCCCCTTTGCGAAGCACGCATCATGATTCTCACGGTCACGCCGAATCCGATGTTGGATAAAACGATTTGGGTTTCGTCGTTTGCAAAAGGAGAAGTGCATCGCGGCGAGCGTATGGAACAAGTTGCCGGCGGCAAAGGCTTGAATGTTTCGCGGGCGTTGGTGGGGCTGGGCGCAGTCACTCTTGCCACGGGTTTTCTTGGCGGCGGCGCCGGAAAAGTGATTCGCGGCTTGCTTGACGCGCAAAATATTCCGCATCAGTTCCTCGAGATTGCCGCAACCACGCGCGAGGGATTTACAATTGTCGATAATGCAACCAACGCGCGCACGGCAGTATTTGAGCCGGGGCCGCAGTTGGAGTCGAGTGAAGTTGACGCGCTCAAACAATTCGTGCGCGAGCAATTGCCGCAATGTCACGCGTTGGCCCTGTGCGGCAGCATGCCGAGCGCAGGTCACGATAATCTCTACGCTGATTTGATTCGACAAGCGCATGCTGCGCGCGTCCCCGTGTTTTTGGATTCCTACCTTGCGCCGCTGCAACAAGGCTTAAACGCCGAGCCGCACTTTCTCAAGCCGAATCGCGAAGAAGCGTTGCAGACTTTTGGATTGGACGTGCGCAATCCAGAAGAGAAGCAAAGGCTATTTGCATTGTTGAAACGGGAGCGAACGTGGGCCATTATTATCACCGACGCGGAGCGCACTGTACATGCGTGGCTAAATGGCAAAAGTTTTCTCGCGCACCCGCCGCGTCTCGTGTGCCGCAATCCCCTCGGCGGCGGCGATGTGTTTGTCGCCGCATTTTTGTATGGCTGGTTGAGGAAAATGCCGAGCGCAGAACTGTTACGTTTCGCGGTTGCCGCGGCTTGTGTAAACGCATTGCACGACATGCCAGGTTATGCGAATTTAGCGGAGATTGAAACGATGCGTGAGCAGGTCATATTAGAAGAAGCGCCGGAATCGACGTAGCGCAAATAAAAAACTCCAACAGAGCAAGTCTCTGCTGGAGTGTATGGTGTGCGAATCGCTTTTGCAATTGCGCGACTACTTTATTGCCGCTTTGCTCTTCGTTTTCTCATTGACCACGAAGGTGATGCCCATCACTTGAATCGTTTTGCCCGCGGCGTCAACTTTTTCGATTTTGCCGAACACGGAAACCTCTTCTGCTTCTTCAATTTCCGTTACTTCGTCTTCTTCAATTTCTTTGGCAACGAAGCCGCCTTCCTTGGAGTAATTTCCTTCGGCTTCAACCACCATGCCCGGTTTCAAGTTTGCCAGAGTAATCGCCACGCCGTTTTTGTCTTTAAATTCCGCGTCTTTGCTCATTTTGACCGCCCATTGGCGCACAAGCTTCAGTTCATTGCTTTGCGGATCAAGCGAAAGAATTTTGCCGCTCACTTCGCAATCATCTTCCAAAATGTTGCCGCTGACGAATTTGATCTTCGACGCGAGAATCGTGTTGTCTTTCTGATACGGCCCCTTCAACTCCGCCCATTGGCCCGGCTTCGCGGTGGCGAAGATATCGACTTGTTGCTTGCTCTTGGCGGTTTGCGCTTGCGCAAACGCCGTGGTTGCGGCCAACGCGAAAACGGAACCAAGCACTACAGCTTTCGTGAACGCTTTCATAATGTCTCCTGATTGGGTTGCGGTGTTCTTGATTGGAAGCTCGCCGTAAGCAAGCTTCGCGTCCTGTTTCTTTGAGCAAATTATACCGACAATCGCGGGCGAAGGTTGTCATGGCCTTGTCCTGTAACGGTAAAATTCGTGTAAACATCCGCCTTGCCCCTTTTCACACCGCTTGCGTTTGGAAACGGTTTTACTAATTTACGTCAATAACGCTATTGCCGCAGAATCAGTGTGCGCCTCTGCACATGTGCCTGCGGGCGCAATAGCCGAATGAGAAATGCGAGCAGGAAGTAAAACGTTTGTTTGGTCAGACCCCACAAACCATTCCCGCCGACGCGTTTACACCAATCCTTCATGTATCACACCACTTGAGCAAAAATTTATGCAACGGTATCTTTCGCGTTTTAACATATGCTGCCTCTTTCTTTTCGTGATCTGCGCAACTTCCTGCGTTGCACAAGCCCTCTCCGCGGCGCACCTTGACTCGCTTTTGCAGCGCGCCGTCATCGCAACCGTTGATCAAGAATATGATCGGGCTTTTCGTGTGGTTGACCAAGCAATTGCTCTCGCGCCCAATGATCCCCTCGGTCCGCTCTTTCGCGCCGCCACGCTGCAATCGCGCATGATGGACTATGAAGTTTACGAGGACGAAAAAGAGTTTTTCAAAAGTATCAAACAGTGCCGTCAACTGGCCGAGAAAAAATTGCAGCGCCAACCGAACGATGCGTGGGGGCATTTCGCGCTCGGCAGCGCCTATGGCTACGAAGCGTTTTATATCGGAAAAAAGAAGCGCTATCTTGAGGCTGCGCATTTGGGGTGGAATTCGATCAAACATCTCGAAGCCGCGGTGCGACTTGACTCGACGTTGTATGACGCCTATCTCGGCATCGGCACGTACAAATATTATCGCAGTAAATTGAAATTGCTCTTCTTTGCAGATGAGCGAGAAACGGGATTGGCGATGGTGCGCAAAGCCGGCACGCACGGCAAATACTCCCGCTACGCCGCGCTCAATGGCTTGACTTGGATTTTGTTGGATGAGAACAACGCGCAAGAGGCGTTTGCGATTTCAGACGCGATTTTGCAGAAGCATCCGCGCAGCCGTTTTTTTATGTGGGGCGTGGCCGAGTCCGCTTCACGTTTGGAAAAACTAGATTATGCGCGGGAAATTTATCAGCGGCTCATCAACACTTTGACGGAAGAGGGAAAGCTCAACCCATATCTCGAAGCTGTGGGGAGAACAAAACTCGCGCGGTTGGAACTCAAAGCGGGAAACGCCGAAGCCGCTTGCCGTGAGTTGACGCGCGCCGCGACATTGAAGGTTGAGCGCGATCCACGCCGCAAAGACGTGGAGAAACAAATCGCAAGTTTACAAGCTTCGTGCGCCACAACGACCTCGACTTACACGAATGGCAAACGCGGCCAATAGCTTGGATAAAGACGAGCATAAGATCTACAAAAAGGTGGAGCAGGCCGCCTTTTTGTAGATCAATCTAACGAGGTCTAAAGTTATATTTCTGAAAGGGCTTCCGAAAGTTTGGTCTTGCCAGTCTCGCAGATGCTAGCTATAATGTTTTAAAGATAACTATAGTCCAACAACTCTCCTTATAATGATGAAGCAGACACGGACAATTTCATTGTTCAGCGGATGCGGCGGCTCTGATCTTGCTCTGAAAAGACTGGGATACAACGTTACTTGGGCTAACGATATTTCACAAGTTGCATGCGACACGTATCGCGACAACATAGCCCCGGTCATTAAGTGCGGCAATATTGCAGACTATAAAAGTTTTCCAAACGCGGATTTCCTCATAGGCTGTTACCCTTGTCAAGGTTTTACTCAGGGAGGTCGCCGCAATTGGGGCGACTCTATTAATTATCTCTACCAAGAATTTGATCGGGTCCTGCGAATTGTATGTCCAAAAGCATTTGTGGTTGAAAATGTTAATGGAATGGCCTTCGGTGAAAACAGGCAGCTTCTAGACAATCAGATATTCAGATACAGGTTGGCCGGTTACCGCGTTAAATGGCAAGTATTAAACGCACAAAACTTCGGAGTCGCACAGAGCCGCCGGCGCGTCTTCATAGTAGGAGTGCGTTCGGATTTGGATTTCATGTACTCCTTTCCTGATCCACAATTTGGCTTGAACACCGGTCGGAGATTAGTTACGCAAAAAGATGCGCTGGGAGGAATGCCGGAGTGGCCTTTGGGAGATTTTAATGAAGAACCATTTCATTGGTATTATCTCTCCCGAAGGCGCCGGCATGATTGGGAAGAGCCCAGTCCTTGTATCGTCGGTCATTGGCGTCATGTTCCTCTTCACCCATTAAGCCCACCGTTGAAACGCATTCACACAGATAAATGGATATTCTCACATAAAGGCCAGGCGCGAAGGCTTGCCTATCGTGAGTGCGCTGCCTTGCAAGGCTTCCCTCGAAGCTTCATTTGGAAAAGGGGAACCGTTCGTGAACGTTTTCAGATGATTGGGAACGCGGTGCCACCACCGCTGTTTCAAGCAGTAGTCAAAAATTTAGAAAACCTCTGGTGAGACAAAATGCAAAACCCAATGCCTAACGAAGCCGAGACTACGCTGGAGTACATTGATCAGCAATTACTTGATTTCGATCCGAGTAATCCTCGGTTTGGTGGGAGCATGGAAAACCGTAAACAGGAGGAAATTCAGAAAGCCCTGTTCGAAGCACCCTACTTTGCTTCTGAATTGGTGGATTCGTTTTTGAAGAATGGATTCATTGACTATGAGCTGCTTGTTGTTAGACGCGAAGGCCAGCACTACACAGTTATTGAAGGTAATCGACGATTGGCGGCCATAAGGGAAATTTTAGCCAATCCTAATCGTTACAAAGGAAAAACCGATGATTTGAAGAGAATCCCTGCACTGGTTTTCCCCGACAAGCCGAATGACAAACAGGAAAGCGAGAAGCGTGTTTATCTAGGAGTTCGGCATTTGCTTGGATTCCGCGAATGGCCGCCTCTGAGTAAAGCCGTATATCTTGATCGTGCTTGCAAAGAACCTGGGGGGTTAGATAGAGCCTTGGAAGAAACCCAGTTAAAAATAAGGAGAGGCGCGACGTTTCCTTATTCCATATAGGCTTCTAAAGCATGTTCATGCGGAGTTGCCTGCTGGAGTAGATTTTTGGATGCTCGGCGAAGCATTAAGCCGCACTGGCATTAAGAAATTTCTCCAGCTTGAAATCGATTCGAAAACTTTAGAAATACTAAACTGCGACAAGAAGAGCATAAATTTGCTTCTGGATTATCTTTACGGAACTACCCACAAAGGTGGCAGTCGTGATATATCAGGGAGAGTTGTTGAGGACACTCGTGATCTGTCACGGCTGAGCAATGTGCTTGGCTCGGAAAAGGCAATTGCAGCCTTGCGAAAAGGCCGCCCCTTGGAGGAAGCAGAGATTCTTGTTGACACGAGAGAGGAAAGTATTAAGAGGTTAGTAAAAGTAACAAAAGAACTTGGGCTGCTAATAGTAAAACTTGTGTCACGAAGTAAAGATGAAGGTAGCGCGAACTTGCGTCGTGTATACGAGGAATTCAAAGCCGCGGTGAAGGCATTCACCAGCAAGGAGCCTTAGGTATGCCGAAACCGCTTTTCGAGTTCTTCGAGTTTATCGCAGAAGAATTGTCCGACACTAGCTCAAAAGTTATTACACGCGAGGATTTTAGGATTAATGATGATGGCGATTCGCCTCTTTTGGAAGTGCTAATGAAGGAGCTAGGGCGAGTGGCTTGGATGACACAATCCCACGCGCAGTTAAAAAGCTAAAGGAACACTTTGATTCGAAAGGTTCCAGGTTGCCCTTCGAGTATGTGCCTGCAACAGGAATATTCACGGCTACAGATGCCGAATTCCTGTCATTTGTGAGCGAAATGAAAGACATCCGAAGCATCGGCAAACGATCGCGCGATTTTGAGTGCTCTGTAGCAACACGCCTCGGACAACGAGCCACCGGTTCTATTCATCGTGTAGGATTTCCGCGCGATAAGAAAAAGAACCGAGGTGATTTTAACGCTCACCTGCAAACGTTAGGGTTCGGTGAGCCGGTGTCATTGGGCAAAGAGAAGGATGGGGGGCTTGATATTCTATGGCTGCTTCCGATCGGTTCAATGCCTCATCGTCCTATCGTATCAGTTCAATGTAAGAACGGTGAGTTTAATATGGAAGCAGCGGACATCTCGGTTAGTGCTGGCAGCCGGTCTCTAGCGCAGCACACAGGTCTCCAAGGGCCAGTTCATGTACCGTGCGTGCTTTTCAATGACTATGTTAATCCCCAGATATTGACGACGAAGAAGTTAAACTTTGTCCCTCTTGGGTTGACCGACCTCACAGCCATAGAGCAAAAATGCTCCGTCGAACTCATTTGACTGGCAGTCAATGGATCGCGTTTCTCCTCAAAATCGTAGCAAGATGATGTCTCGGATTCGCGGTAAGAATACGCAACCGGAGCTTCTCGTCCGGAAATTTCTTCACGCCGCCGGATGCCGCTATCGCCTCCACGTTTCAACTTTGCCCGGAAAGCCTGATATTGTTTTTGTCAGCAAGCGGATATGCGTTTTCGTACATGGTTGTTTCTGGCATGACTGCCCGAAGTGCGCTGATGGCCGCCGCAAGCCAAAATCGAATCGGGCTTATTGGCTGCCCAAAATCCGGCGCAATAAGCAGCGTGATCAGTTGCATGTCCGTAGCCTCCGTACTGCCGGATGGAAAGTACTAATAATTTGGGAGTGTGAAGTTTCCAATATCCGCAAATTGGAGAAACTTCAGCGGGCAATTTTAGAACAAAACTGAATTTTCCCACTATACTTGCAGCCGGATAAACTTCATGGGCTGATAGGCTTCGGATATGAACGCATTAAAACTGGAAGGAGGTAAGATTGAAAAAATGCCATTTTCTTGTCATGGCGTTGCTGCTCGTTGCAACTTTCCTCTCCGCACTTTCACAAACCGCGGACTCCACGCTTCTCACTCTCGAGCGCATTTTTAGCTCACGGGAATTTGCGAGCGAGATTTTCGGGCCGGCGCGTTGGTTACAAGATGGCTCCGGCTACACCACGCTCGAACCTTCTGCCACGCCGAATTTAGGCCGCGACATTGTGCGTTATGCACCGCAAAGCGGTCAACGCGAAATTCTAGTCGCTGCGGAGAGGCTCATCCCCAGCAACGCAAGCGCAGCGTTGGAGATTGAAGACTACGAGTGGTCGCCCAACGGTAAGTTGCTCCTCGTCTTCACGAACACGCAACGCGTCTGGCGCACCAATACGCGTGGCGATTATTGGGTGCTCGATCTCCTTTCGAGCAAGTTGCATCAGCTCGGCGGCGCAGCGAAGCCTGCAACGTTGATGTTCGCAAAATTTTCACCGGACAATCGCAGCGTGGCTTATGTGCGCGAGAACAATGTCTATGTCGAAGAGCTCGCGAGCGGGAAGATCACGCAGCTCACGCACGATGGTTCGCGCACGATCATCAACGGCACTTTCGATTGGGTATATGAAGAAGAATTCGGCTTGCGCGACGGCATTCGTTGGAGCCCGGACAGCAAGTCGATTGCGTATTGGCAACTTGATGCCTCGGGCGTGCGTGACTTTCTCATGATCAACAACACCGACTCGCTGTATTCGTTCGTCATTCCCGTGCAATATCCGAAAGTCGGCACCACGAACTCTGCATGTCGCGTCGGCGTGGTGAGCGTGAGCGGCGGCAACACGCGCTGGTTTGAAGTGCCCGGCGATCCGCGCAACAACTACATCGCGCGCATGGATTGGGCCGCAAGCTCCGAGGAAATTATTTTGCAGCATCTCAATCGCTTGCAAAACACGCTGCAAATCATGCTCGGCACCGCGAGCACTGGCGCAGTGCGCACGATTTTTACGGATAAGGATGCGGCATGGGTGGAAGTGGTCGATGACTTGAATTGGCTCGCGAACGGTAAGTTTTTCACATGGGTGAGCGAGCGCGATGGTTGGCGACATGTTTATGCGATCTCGCGTGACGGCAAAAATATTCGCACCATCACGCCCGGCGCGTTCGATGTTGAAAACATCAGTTGTATTGATGAAAAAGGTGGGTGGCTCTATTACATCGCCTCGCCGGAAAATCCCACGCAACGTTATTTGTATCGCACACGCTTGGACGGCAGCGGCAAGCCCGAGCGTTTGACTCCGAGCGATTTGAGCGGCACGAGTCGTTATCAAGTTTCGCCCGACGGCAAATGGGCGATTCAGCGCTATTCGAATTTTAATATGCCGACAACGACGGTGCTCGTGAATTTGCCCAAACACGAAACTGTGCGCGAATTAGCCGGCAATAAAAAACTGCGCGCGAAAGTGCGCGGCCTCGCGCAACGACCCGGAGAATTTTTTCGCGTGGATATTGGCAACGGTGTGATGTTGGATGGTTGGATGATCAAGCCGCCGGACTTCGATGCGAGCAAACGTTATCCCGTGCTGTTTCATGTTTATGGCGAGCCTGCGGGACAAACGGTTTTGGACAGTTGGGGCGGCAGCCAAAAGTTGTGGCATCTCATGCTCGCGCAGCAAGGTTACATCGTGATGAGCGTGGATAATCGCGGCACGCCCGCGCCGCGCGGCCGCGAATGGCGCAAGAGCATTTATGGGCAGATCGGCATCCTCGCTTCGCAAGATCAAGCCGCGGCCTGTCGTGTGATTCGCACGTGGCCGTTTGTGGATTCGACGCGTATCGCAATTTGGGGCTGGAGCGGCGGCGGTTCCATGACACTCAATATGCTCTTTCGCCACCCCGAACTTTATCACACCGGCATGAGCGTCGCGCCCGTGGCAGATCAACGTAATTACGATACGATCTATCAAGAGCGCTACATGGGCCTGCCGAGCACGAATCCCGAAGGCTTCAAGAACGGCTCGCCCATCACGTTTGCGCATCAGCTTCGCGGCAACTTGTTGCTCATTCACGGCACTGGCGATGACAACGTGCATTATCAAAACTCCGAAGTCTTGATCAACGCGCTGGTGAAAGCGAACAAGCCGTTCACAATGATGGCATATCCCAACCGCTCGCACGGCATCTTCGAAGGCGCCGGCACGACGCGGCATTTGTACGAATTGCTCACGCGGTATTTGAAACAGCACATGCCGCCCGGGCCGGTGGAATTAAAACTGCGGAGTTGATTTGTGTTGAGGAGAGGCTGAGGGATTCAAACGGAGTGTGAGCGCAAGGTCAATGTGCTGTCGCTGTATTTGATTTCGATATCAAACAGGCGCAGAAAGTTGAGGCCCAAGAGGCCATCAATGCCGCTTTCTTCGGGAAGGTCGTGGCAGAGAACGGTTAGATTTTCAAGTGTTTGATCAAAAGCCTGAATTTTTCGAACCGCTAACTCCCTCACGATCTCAACACCGCTGCCGGTGATAATTTGCATGCTCGGTTTGAGGCTACTGTAATCATACCCGATTGCCGCAAGTATTCCAGGACGTATCATCGTTGTGGTTGCGCCCGTATCTAGCGCCAACCTTGCCGTGCGAGCACCCAACGGGCCATGAACCGTCGCATTGAGGAAGATGAGGTCTTCGTTCGGATCAAACACGGCCAGTGTGTTCATAAGACAAAGACTCGCCCTTTGATTTTGCCCGTGTAGCTGATTGCGAGATGCCCGCGATGAGCCAGGGAAACGGCATCAACTTCATTACGCTTTGGGCTATGCGCGATCACAACACCGCTACGCACTTTGCGCGCTTGATCCAAGTCAGGTTCATCAATTAACACCCACTCATTCGGATACGTCTGCTCGATTTCTTGGTAGGTCATGCGTTGCATCGTCTTGCTCCTTGCAGGATTTATTTTTCGGCGAAATATAGAAAACATTTTGCTGCAATTCACGCCATAAAATTTTGCATTGTTTTCCTCGCACTGTGCAAGACCGTATTGCCGGCATGTTCGGAACACAATGATGTAATTGAAATCTCAAATCATATTGGAGACCGTTATGAAACACAGTTTGAAGGCTGTGCTTTTGTCCTCTGCTCTGCTCGCCTCGGCTCATGCCGCGATTAAAACCGAAGAAATCACTTACTCCGCCGGCGGCGTGCACATGAAAGGCTATCTTGCATATGATGACGCCGTGAAGGGCAAACGCCCGGGCGTGATCGTCGTGCATGAATGGTGGGGACACAATGAGTACGCGCGCAAACGCGCACGCATGCTCGCAGAGTTGGGCTACACCGCGCTCGCGATTGATATGTATGGCGACGGCAAACAAGCAAATCATCCCAATGATGCCGGCAAGTTTGCCAATGAAGTGTTTCAAAATATCGAAGGCGCGAAAGCGCGTTTCACCGCAGCGATGGACGTGCTCAAGAAACATAAAACGGTTGACGCGACGCGCGTTGCGGCTATCGGTTATTGCTTCGGCGGCGGTGTCGTGTTGCACATGGCGCGCTTCGGCTTCGAGCTTAAAGGCGTCGCGAGCTTTCACGGCAGCCTCGGCACACAAACGCCCGCGGAAAAAGGAAAAGTCAAAGCCGCAGTTTTGGTGTGCAATGGCGCCGCCGATCCCTTTGTTACCGCAGAGCAAGTGGAAGGATTAAAGCAGGAAATGCAGAATGCCGGCGTGGATTTTCAATACTTCGCTTATGAAGGCGCGAAGCATAGCTTCACCAATCCCGACGCGGATACGAACGGGAAGAAATTCGAGCTACCGTTAGAATACAACAAAGCTGCGGATGAAAAATCCTGGGCCGACTTGCAGCAGTTCTTCAAAAAGATTTTCGCGAAGTAGGCTTTCAAATACAGAGAATCAAAAAATGAAAGATCAGATCCGCAGCGCTGCCGCTTATGACGACGCCGAGCGCGTCGCGATTTATGACGCGAAGATGAATATCATGCACCCGAATCGCGCGAAAATGGCCGAGATCGTGTGTGCGATGCTCCCATTTGCAGCGAGCGAAAAGCCGGCGATACTTGACCTCGGCACGGGCACGGGCTTCTTAACCGCATACGTGCTGGAAGCATTCCCCCACGCGCGCGTTGTGGCCGTGGATGGCGCGGAAGCAATGATGCAGCAAGCGCAAGCGCGTTTGCGCGACAAAGCGCAAGCGCTCACATGGCGAATTTCCACGTTTCAAGAACTCGCGCGCGAGTCCGCATCCTTGCCGCAACTCGACGCCGTGGTTTCGTGTTTTGCGTTGCATCATCTTTCCGCGGACCAAAAGCTTGAACTCTATCGCGCGCTCTTCGGCAAGATGTGCAAAGGCGCGTGGTTGATCAACGCCGATATTGTCGCGCTGCCTGACACGCAAATCGAAGAACGCTATCAATACTTGCGCTGCTTGGGCATTCAACGACGCACGCGAGAGCAGCTTGGCGAAGAACGCTCGCTCTCTGCCATTGCGCAAGAATTGGCGCAACTCGAACAAACCGACGGCGATCAACCTTTGCGCCTTGAGCTTGATGTGCAATTACTGCGTGAGGCCGGCTTTCAAGAAGTAGATTGTTTTTGGAAGGAAACCCGCGAAGCGGTGTGGGGAGGGGTAAAATTGGAGTGATGGCGTGTTGGAGTTGTGGAGTGATGGAGTGTTGTAAAAGCAACGCTCCATCACTCCAACACTCCATCACTCCACCAATCCACCAATCCACCAATCCACCACTCCAAACTTCATTTTTCCGTCAAAGTCGCTACCACCAATTTTTTAATTCCTGCCTGTCGCGCAATATCCATCACCTCAATTACCTTGCCGTGCGTTGCGTTTTTATCTGCGAACAAATTTAGCGCGCCTTCTGGCGATTGCGATAACCCTGCACGCAACTCTTCCTCCAGCTTATCCATCGTGATGGTCTGCCCATTTAAACTCATGTTGCCGTCTTGATAAAGATTCAACACCAGCGCTTCGACTTTAGAAACCTCGGCGCTCTTCGCCGCGGGCAGATCGAGCTTCATGCCCGGCTGTTCGACAAACGTGGTGCTCACCATAAAAAAGATGAGCAACATGAAGAGCACGTCGATCAGCGACGTGACGTTGACGAGCACGCGGCGGCCCGAACGCGCGCGGCTACTGCTCGCGAAGGACAAACCGGAATCACGAAATTGCATGTTCGCTCTCGAATGATCTGAGTTTGAGCAACAAGGCGGAAGTATATTTTTCGATGTCCAAGATCAAATTCTCCGCGCGGCTGGTGAGATAATTATAAATCACGACTGCCGGGATGCCGATCGCCAAGCCGGCAATCGTCGTGATCACCGCTTCCGCAATGCCGCCGGAGAGCATGGAAAGCTGCCCGACGCCGACTTTGCTGATTACTTCAAACAGTTCGAAAATGCCGAGCACGGTTCCGAACAAGCCCAGCAAAGGCGAAATCGCAGCCACGGTTTCGAGCGCGACTAGGCCGCGTTCGAGCGTGCGCACTTCTTGCCGGCCTTGATCGAGAATCAATTCCTTCATCTCCTCGCGCGGCAAATGGCGATGCACGAGCGCCGTGCGAATGATGTTGGGCAGCGGGCCGGCATATTTCTCGCACACGGCGAGCACGAGCGTCACATCTTTGGGAGAGGTGATATTTTCGGCCACGGCCACAACTTCGGGAATGAGAATCCGTTTCTCGCGCAAGGTGATGAGTTTTTCAATGACGACCGCCAGCCCGACCACGGAGCACAGGCCGAGGGGAATCATCGTGATGCCGCCTTTGACTAAGAATTGCCAGATGGCTTCCATGAACCTTTCCGTTTTATGATGATGCGGAGCTAATTTTTGATGATCTTTTGTGGGCTGCACACGGATCAAAAACGCACGCCAAAAATCCCGCAGAGGCTTTTTCCCGCGTGCGTTTTTGATCGGTGTGCGCACTCAAAGAACGGCATGCGTCAATGCGTTTGAAATGTCACGGCTCTTTTCCGTGCGGCGAGTTCATTATCGTATAATCAAACTGCGCCGTGACCTCCAAATACTCCTTCGGAAAATCGGGCGGAAGCTTTTGCAGCGGCACGGAAAGCTCGATGGCGCGCATGCTCGTTTCCATGAGCGATTTGTGGCCGCGATAGTCGATGAGTTCGAGATCGCGCAGCGTGCCGTCGCGATAAATTTTGAAACGCAGATGTGTTTGCCCGCTAATCAAACCCATGTGCGTGAAGGCCGGCGGCGGATAGATATTGCCTTGCACTCTTTTTTTGAGCCACAACATATACGGCGCGAAATTCCACTCATAGGTGTCGAGCGCGAAGCTGCCGAGTTGCGGCGCGCGCGTTTGGCGTTGATCACGCAATGCCATTTGCGCTGCGCTGGTTTGTGCAGTGGGCGGTTGTTTGCCGATTAAATATTCGCGGCGAAACGCTTGCTGCGAGAAACTATAATTTTGCGAAGGCTCCGCCGGCTGTTCTTTCGGCTCAGACCGGTTTTCCGTGGGGGAGGAGGGTGAAACGCGGGAAGTCGCCTCGGCATCAGCTAGTTCGCCTAGCGTGAAGGCCGCGCCGAGCGGCAGATTCTGCGGCGCTTCGGGATTTTGTGCCGCGGCGTTTTTATCAGAAAAATGTTTGGGGTCTTGTGGCGTTTGCTCGCGTCGCGCAGAGTTCGGCGTTTCGACCACTTCAAAAATAATCGGAGGCTTAGGCTGCTCTTCCGGTTGGGCAACAACTGGAGCAGGTAAAAGTTGGAGCAAGCGCAGCATCGAAATCCCCATGCCCGTGAAAAAATAAATAAAGACGTGCAGCAACAGTGAAGCGAGCAGCGCCCAATGGAAGGGATATTTTTTGATGCTCTTAATCATGCAAGACGATTTTTGAACGACGACACATTTCCACAGCCTGGTTAGAAATTCGAACTGCTTTGCGAGCGTTACACCATAAGACGCTTGAGATCGTGCGATAGTTCGACCTCGCCGGAAAAATATTCGCGCACTTGACTTACGACCTCGGCTTGCAAAGCCGTGGGATAAAGATGCGTGAGCACAACGCGCTTGCACTCTGCCTCTGCGGCAATACGTCCAACTTCGCCCGCGGTCAAGTGCGTTGCCGACTCTTGCCCATTGGGAAAAGAGCATTCGGTGATAAACAAATCCGCGCGGCGTGCGAGTGTGACGACTTCTGCGCACGGGCCGGTGTCGCCGGTGTAAGCGAGCGCTTTGTGCTCGGCTTCCAAACGATAGCCGTTCGCCGGGATGCCGTGTGTCATGGAATACGTTTGAATTTGCCACGGCCCCAGATTAAAACGCTCCTGTTCGACTTCGCGCACGATAATCTCACAGGGAATGCGATGCACCCAATCGCCATACAAGCCGGCCATGCCTTCAAAAAATTTGCGAAAGCCGTGCGGCCCGAAAAGATGGAGTGGGCGCTCCGCGCGCTGCATGCCTTCACCGTGCAAAGCCCAAAGCAAGGGCGGCAAGTCGGCGACATGGTCGAGGTGCAAATGCGAGAACAAGATCGCATCCACGCGCAGTATGGGCAAGCCCGCTTCCAGTCCGCGGCGCAGCACGCCATCTCCACAATCTAAGAGCACGAAGTAATCCGGAGCGAGCACGGCATAGCCCGACATGCTGCGTTCATTGAGCAACACACGCGTACCAGAACCGAGCACGATGAGTTCGAGAGACATGAAGTATTTTAAAATTATCTTTTGTCAATCAATCTCGTTGAGTAAATTGCTTCAAGCAAACCAATAGGCTTTCGCCATAATATGAGGTTAATATGCCTACAACCACTTTAAGAAAAGCCGCAAAAGATCTCGGCGTGTCTTTGACTGATACCGTAAGCTATAAAAAGCGAGGCAAAAAAGCGATTATCGAGATCGATCTTGCTCTGCCTCAAACTCAGAATGGCAAAAAGAAAAAAAAGGATGTGTTTGATACGATACTCTCGATGTCGGAAGAGCTTGGGATCAAAGACTGGGCATTGAATCACGATCACTATCTCTACGGCACGCCTAAACGCAATCCGAGGAAACGCAATGCTTGACCTGACTCGGCTGTTTGTTGACACGGCTTATTTGCAAGGTCTCTATAACGCTAGCGATCAATTTCATGAACAAAGACGAGACAAAGAGTGGGGCATGATTGATTGCTTCTCGTTTGTGGTGATGGAAAGATATAATCTCAATGCCTGTTTGACGGTGGATTATCATTTCGTTCAAGCCGGTTTCAAGATTCTTCCCTTCTAACGGTGACAGCTCCCCAAAGATTATCTATTAAATCGATCCCTCCAACTCTCCGGCAAGAAGCGCTGCGCGAAGTGCCACATCACATAACACTCGACCGCAAACGCAAGAAATCCGAGATAGCCATAAAGCGGCATTTCGAAAATTTTCGGTTCGCTGAAATAAGGTACGGTATAAACCCACTTCGTTCCCGCCCAATAATTCCAAAACTCCCACAACACGCCGCATATCAATCCTGCGGCAAAGAGTGACAACAACTTTTGCAAGCTGCCCTGCTCGAACGCGCGCAGCAATGACGGCGCTTGCCTGCGATAATTAAGCGAGTCGAGCAAAAAGAAAAAGCCGAGCCATACGAAGACGAAAAGATACTTTGCGATTGCGGCGGGAACGAGGAGCGGCACAATGCAGAAGAGGAATCCCATGATGATGAAAGCCTTGTGCAGCGCGGGCGAAATGGTGAGCACATTGGCGTCGCCGCGCCTGCGGCCAAACGTTGCGGCGCGAAACGCACCGAGTTCATCGAGCACTTCGCTGGTCATGAGCACGCCCGGGTAGACCGTGGCAAACGCCCACACAAAGCCGAACGCGCGTTTGAGCATATTCTCCGGCAAATTTACGTAAGCCCAATTGCGCAGATGCAAGTTGTAGCCTTCGAACATAAACCAAAAAATATTGGAGACGAGCAGCATCGCAAAAAAAGTCTTGGTGTGCTCAAAAATAAATGACTCGCCGCGCAGTCTAACGAGCAGCGCATCGAGCAAGAAAATGTAGCCGGTCCATTGCACCGGCGTGAACCAACTATAGAACGGCTCGAGGCGCGCGAACATGAAAATTTGTGAAATCAATATGGCGGCTAAACCGGCATAGCCATACCATGGGAAAATCGCGCTCCGTTGCGCAAGCGCTGTGGAGGCAGGTGTCATTTCGCTCACAGATTTTCTTTCAAAAAATGTGTGTAAGAAAGCGTGAAGGCGGCGAGTTTAGAGTAAGGCTTGCTCGCTAAAGAAGCAAGTTTTATCTTGGCGGGAACAAGCGTTGACGCTACTCAGTTGAAAGCTCACGATGAAAACGACATCAACTTCCTCACAAGCCCTCAGCCGGAATCAAAACCTTTTCAAGCTTGAAAAATTTGGCAAGGTTGTTCTTCTTTTCGGTGCGGAGTTCGTTGCCAAGAGACCTTCGGCACTATCTGCAAGAGCAAAGAGATTGCGCGCGTGTTTTCTACTCAGTGTCATGCTCGCAGCGACAATACCGGCACATGCGCAGAACGCTTCCTCTCCACCGAATGCTGCTTTCCCCATTTCGGATTCATCATATGCCGCTTACGACTCGGTTGCCGCCAGGCTCCGCGGCGAAACCGAGGCGGAGCGCATGTTTTGGTTGCGTCGGCGGGCATTCGTTGAGAGCATATTTGAGCAAGCGGCTTTTAGCATGGGCGACAGCGTGTTCGCGTTTCGTTTTGCTTTAACTGCGGGAACGCTTGGTCTCGATCAAAAAGAACTAGCGAAAACGTCGCCACAAACGGATTATATCGGCGAGCGCTTGCGGAGCCAGCAAGGGCCCTCCGCGCAATTCAATATCGGAAGTTTGATCGGGCAAGGCGTGAAGTATTTGGCAAACAAAATGGGCGTGGGCAACACTGTGGTTTCGCCGTGGACGATTCTGCCCTCGGAAACCGAAATTCGCGTGATGAATGTGTTGTGGAAAAAAGGCGAGGCCACTTCCGCGAACATTTATGCGCAATTGGACAGCGCGAAGTTGAATTATAAAGAAGTGAATGTGATTCTGGAAAACATGGTGGGGCGGGGTCTCGTGGCGCGCGAGCAAGTTTCTCCCAAAAACGAATTCACCGTGCTCGGCACGTTTGCAATTGAGATGAGCAGCTTGAACGCGAAAAACCGCGAATATGTTTATCGCCCTCGCGCCAGCCGTGAGACGATGTTGACTTATTTGGATGCTTCTGCTTTTTCCCGGCAGCAAGTATCTTCTCCCGCCGCGATTATGCTGACGGAACATCTGCGCAAGTTACTCGCGCTCATGGCGCAAGAGCAAACTGGTCTTTAATGATGCTACTTATCCGAACACCGCACTCCTTCCAACACGCAACCACCCTCAAAACCCTCCGCGGAAAAAGACAACGTCACTGCGCCATAGCCTTTGTGCGTATGCTCCGAAGAAGAGTCGAACGCGGCAACGGTCAGCTTGTGCGTTCCGCTGCGTTTGGGCGAACAATACTCCACATAATACCGGGTCTTAATGCTGTTCAAAATGAGCATGGCGATTTCACCGAATTTTCTCGGCATTTCTGTAAGCTCTTCGGCATATGCGAAACCGTCTCTGCCGAACGCACGCAAATGTTCCGGCGCGATTTCTTGGCCAAGACCAATGCTATACGTGGCGATCAAGGGTCGATTCGAATCTACGGCGCGCTGCGCATTGTCACGCGTCACCCGCGAGGCGCGATCCGTGCCGTCCGTGAAAACTATTAGCGCGCCGCGCGAAACAAACGGTGGCTTCAACTTTTGCGTTTCCGTTTTAACGAGATTGACGCCTTCGACAATAGCGCCATATAAATTCGTCGAACGGTCGCGGCTCAATTCTTTGTCGATGCCGGCAACCGCGGAATCAATTCTTGCAGCCTCATTGGTAAATTCGATCAAGCTGTTGATGTGGCCGCCGCCGTCAAACCAATAAATGCCGAGACTCAAATTCGCGCTGGCCGCGTCATGGAAGAGCAGGTCAGCGAAAAAACGATGCGCTGAAAATTTGAGCTGAGCCAAATTGGAATCAATGATGCTGCCGCTTAAATCGAGCAGCAGAAGTACGCTGAGATGAAAGTCTTGCGGAGGGTTTTCCACGAAAAATTCACTCTCCGGCATTGAAATTTTTTCGCCATTTTCTGAGAGCACAAAGTTGTCGCACGTCAAATCGATCAGTGCGGAGTCTTTTTCCGTGGTGGCTTTGAGGATGAGCGCGATTTTGGCCGGCGAAAGCGTGCGCGCGCTTTCGGTGTGTAGGATGAGGCCGCGCCGTTCTTGTTCGGTTTGGTGAATGCCTCGCGGCGCCGGAGTTTCATCGGCAGATTCAGTTTCAGAAGGGAAATTGCAGGAGAGCAGCAACCCCAAAGCGAGCAACGTTACGTTGAGGATTTGCAAAGAGGAACTTTTCCACACCATATGTACTCCCGAGGTTGGCCAAAGGTGAAAGTCGACTTGCATGTTATGGCAGCGAGCATTCACGGCGTTATTACATACCTTCGGCGAAAAGGATTGCGGAGCGTTGGCGGGAGGATAAAACTTATGAACCGGTGGTTTGCCGACGCTTGGCGTTATCGCAAGAATGAGTAATCGGATAAAGCGTTTGCTCTATCCGATTACGGCAGCGTTGGCTTTGTGATTTGGGGAGTAGAGTTCTAGGCAGGTTAAAATTGAATCCTAAGTGCGAAGAGCGGCGTCGTGCGCGCAGCCGCGGCCTCGTTGCCGCGGCCTTCAATTTCGTAGTCCGAAAGATCAACCACCCAACGCGCGATCAACGTTCCCACGGCTGCGCCGGTGAGTACGTCGGTCAAATAATGTTTGTCCGCGCTGATGCGCATGAGGCCCGTGACTGTTGCTGCTAGATAAACGCCCCACACCTCTGCTTCCCCGAAACGTTTGCCTTGAAAGCGTTCGAGCATGCGATGATGAAACGAGGCCGAGGCAAACGCGACGGAAGTATGTCCGGAGAAGAACGAAACATTCGCGCGCTCAGGACGGCCTGCACGATAAAGCGGCGCCGAAAAATTTTCATATGCCACCCACGGGCGTTGGCGATTGCCGAGAAACTTCGCAAGTTGCGTTACCAGCAACGTTGCGCTCTGTGCTTCGAGGTACGAAAAGATGAAGCGCGCATCTTTGGGCAAAGAGAAAGGTTGATGCAGTTCGTATGTAGGCTCATTTTTTCTAGGAAAGAAGAGCAAGGGATAAAGAATGACGGCGTTGCGCAAATGATCGCTGATCGCCGCGGGCAGCTTCTCATGATTCTGAAAAAGCGCATTGTGGAAGAGCGCACGCGCCGCGGCATCCACGGGATTTTTCCAGCCGCCTTCGCGCTCGCGATAGGAAGAATCGGGATGATAGAGTTTTGTTTCGAGCCAAAACATGAGCGGAATGCCGGAAACGAGCGCGCTTTCATACTCGTTCAAACGCAAGCGATCTTCACGCTCCTGCGCGCGAGCCGTGCCGAGCAGCGCAAATAGGGAAACGAGGGCAATAATTTTTTTCATATTTCTCGCTGGAAGGGTGAGACGCAATGCTCCGGCTTTGCCGGCCAAACTTTTGGGAACGCGCTCGTCAAACTTGCGCCGGCGTTTCGCACGCGGCAGATGCATCCGAACTCACAATGCCGAAGAGACGATTCACGCCGCAACGCTTCGTCACGATATTAAACGTCACCATGCTGATGAACAGCAGGCCCATGAGCACCGCGAGCCACGTGATTTTCCACGAAACCAAAAACCAAATGACAAAGGGCGCAGGAATGAGCATGAGGCCGGCATAATGCGTTTTCTGGCCGAACACCAGGCCGCACATCAACAAGATTGTGCCGCACATGCCGATCACGAGCGCGGCAATTTTCACGGCGCTGAGTGTGAAGCCCAAAGAAGGAAACGCCATGATGGTTAAGAGCAGCAATGCGCCGCCGGTAAAGTAGCGCGTGGGTAAATCACCGCCGCGAATGCCGACATTGATCGGCACTTCAAAAGCCGGCTTGGCAAAATCAACGACGTTGGAAGTTTCGGACATATGCACCTCGAAGTTGTATGCTCTGGGATTGAAAACCGCTCCCGTATTATTCGTCATCCTCGGCAGGATCGTTGGGTTTGGGCTTCGCGCTCTTCATGCCTTTCAATGAAAAATATTCTACCGCGCTAATAATCTCCTTGCTTCCTTCTTGTATGGCAAGAAGGAGCGCACTCGCGGAAGTTTCTTTGGGAATACGCCCGACATATTCAATCGTCACGGAGCCGTCAGCGCCGGCGGTTTGCGCGTTTGCCATTTGCCATTTGCCGCCAAACTCGGCGAGCACTTTGTCGGCATGGCTCTGCGCGGCTGCGGCATGCGCAGCGGTAATGATCAACGCGGCATTGGGTTTCTTTTTTTCTTTCGCAGAGGCGAGGTCGGCCCATTGGCGTAGGCGCAACTGCTGTTCAAAAGTTTGCGCCAGGCGCGCAGAAGCAATTGCCGAATTTTGCTCATACGCAAGCTGTGCGGCTTTTTTTCCGCCAACCCAACCGAGACGTTGCTCTTTGCCGAACTTAAACTTCCACAAGAGAAACATGGTGAGCGACATCACCACCGAGAGCCACACCGCAATGTGATAAACACCAAAGCCGCAAGCCATGCCGAGCGCGACGGCGATAAAAACATACACTGCGTCTTTCGTGTCCTTCAACGTGTTACGAAAACGCACCGCGGCCACGACGCCAACAAGCCCAAACGCGCGCGCGAGGTCAGTGCCAACAACAATCATAACGCCGGTCACGACCATCGTCAACACCACGATCGTTTGCACCAAAGAAGGATCGTATTCTTCTTCGGACTTGGAAATGGTATAAGTCCACGCCACGGGCAATGCGAAAATAAAAGCCAGCAGCAGAGCAAAGAGCGTGGTGACCACTTCATCGAAGTTCTTCCAAGAATCGAAAGCGCTTTGCAGAAGTTGGCTGATTTTCGCGAAGCGCGCGAGATCATAATGCCCGGCAAGCTCGCCGAGCAATTGGCTGGAGAGAAAGATAAAAAAGAAAAGCAGCGCGTAGTAGGCTACGACGCGGCTCGGGCGTTGGGTGGAAGCGTTCGGGGATACCGTTTCGTTCATCTCCTCCTCCGTTTTCAAATGCGATGACAAAACCTCGTGTTTGAATACGGCAAGCTAACCAATTCAGCGAGAAGATGCAACTGGTTCGCCGCTTGTGAATCAAACCACTGCGTGCTTTTGTTGATCAGCTTTTGGCGTAACAACGTGGGCTTGTCCGTTGGGCGGAATTTTGACGGGCTGAACTTTTTCGCCGGGCAGTGCAGGCGTGCGCGCTTCGGCTGCAAGATGTTTTTTGCGAAAAAAGAGCGAAGCCACGATTGAAGCTGCGAGAATGCCGCCGATAATGAGCAAGGAGGCGAAGGTGGGAATCTTGTAAAGCTCAACGATGAGCATTTTCACCGCGACAAAAAGCAGAATGAGAATGATGCCGGGTTTGAGATAATGAAAATGCTCGGCCATGCCGGCGAGCAAAAAGTATAGTGCTCGCAAACCCATAATGGCGAAAATGTTCGAAGTGTAAACTATAAACGGGTCGTGTGAAATGGCAAAGATCGCGGGAATAGAATCCAGCGCGAAGATTAAATCCGAGCTTTCCACGACGATGACCACGAGCAATAACGGCGTGGCCAAAAGGCGCCCAACATGATCACGAATGAAAAATTTTTCGCCGTGATATTGCGTGCTCACCGGCATAAAGCGCCGAAACAAGCGCAACAACGGATTGTTTTCGGGATTGAAGCTGTCGTTGTCGAGGAAAATCATCTTCGCTACGGTCAACAACAGAATGCCGCCGAACACATAGGTCATCCAATGAAAGCGCTCGATCAATACCGCGCCCGCGCCGATCAAAATGCCGCGCATAATGAGCGCGCCGAGGATGCCCCATTTCAACACGCGCGGTTGTTGCGAAGGACTGACTTTGAAGTAGCTAAAGATGATGATGAACACGAAGATATTGTCGACGCTCAAAGATTTCTCGATCAAATAGCCGGCGAGAAATTCGCCCGCGGCTTCGGGTCCGAGTGTCTGATGAATCGCGAAGTTGAACAAAAACGCCGAAACGATCCAAGCGACGGACCACAGCGTCGCTTCTTTCATCGAAAGCGTGTGGGATTTACGATTGAAAACGCCCAAATCTAGGAGCATCATAAAAATGATGAATACTCCGAAAGCTCCCCACATGATGATTTCAAATTGTGAGTATGACATAGTGATCCACGAAAAAAGTTCGTTACTCTGCCAAAGCGAAACCGTGTTGTCGTAACTGGAGCAATAGTTCCGAACGATCGCGCGCGTAGGTGGCTATTTAAGGCTGCATAATCTAAACTTTGACGCGCAAGATGCAATGGCTTTGTTTGGCGCAACAGGCGGTCTTGCTTTCTCGCAATTTTTTGAGTATGATGCCGGCGTCGCAGGCTTCGCTGAACGCCCGGCGAATCATATCAGGTGGTCTCCGCCCGCAATCGCAAAGAATTGCATTGGTACTTGCCACGTTAGAAAGTTTTCGGTCGTGTTCTTTTTGCCAATAGAATGCACTAGACCAAAGAGAGTGAACCATGCTTGCTCCCGAAATCATTAGCCGCTATCTGCAGGGCGAAGAAGTAGCGTTGCCGCTTGAACAAATCGCAAGCGCGCTTGCCGAATTGCAAGACGCTACTCCTCCAGCACGCCGCCTCGCCGAAAAGCACCGCCTGAATCTACTCGTGCAAATGAGCAATCCTGCGCTCATCGATCAAACCACGGCAACGCTGCGCGAGTTTACGCAAACTTACCCCGGCCGCGCGCACATGCTGGT
The DNA here is from genome assembly GCA_041918175.1 of bacterium. Classification (GTDB taxonomy): domain Bacteria; phylum Zhuqueibacterota; class Zhuqueibacteria; order Zhuqueibacterales; family Zhuqueibacteraceae; genus JABWAN01. Next base: position 24,957 of record JAYRWE010000004.1, on the reverse strand, counting down.
GCTCAATCCCTACTCCGAAGAAGAAGAATTGACTGCGGCCGTTTCGGTGTTGCAGGCACAATCCGGAGACAAAGCCATCATCTCCGGCGAGCAAGTTTTGTTCTTGGCAAGCGGAACGCGCGTCGGGGAAGTTGCCGCGCTGGTTGGACCGTTATTACAAGCAGAGTTGCCCGTTTGCTATTGGTTTGTGAATGGCATTCCCGCGGATACGCCCTTGCTCGAGCAACTGCGCGCGCGTGAACTTCTCCTTCTTTTCGATTCTTCGAGGGCGGAAGATTTGGGGATCACACTCGCGCGAGCGAATGCTTTGCTCGAAGAAGGTTTGCGCCTCAGCGATTTGAATTGGACTCGTCTCGCGCCGTGGCGCACGGCGTTGGAAGAAGTGTTGGCGCGTGCCGCGAATCTGCGCTGCAATAAAATCTCATTCACTTTGGGCGGCGCGTTGGAGGAGAACAATCTAGGGCAGGCGGCAATATTGCTGAGTTGGATTGCGCACCGCTTGGGCTGGGAGTTGATCGAAACTTTGGATTATGCGCAGGGGTGTTTTCGCGCGGTGTGGGAAAAAGCCGGAGGCGAGATCGTGGCGGAAATCAAAAGCCAACCGGAAGCATTGCCGGAATTGCAGGCGCTGGAACTTGCGATGAGTATTGACGGCAAAGCAATGGCCGCCCAACTCGTGCTCCAAGCCCAGGGAGCCACGCCGCACATTGAAGTGTCGTTTGATGAAGCAGAACAAGCGCGGCGCTCATATGAATTTCAAACACCCGCGCTCGCGGAATTGCTCAGGCGCGAATTTGAGCGACAAACTTTGCCCGCAGAGTATCGCGAAGTTTTGGCGCTCGCAACCAAACTGGTTTAGTGCCTTCATGCGTTTCGTCTATTCCCCCTCATATTTCGCGGATTTGGGTCCGCACGTCTTTCCCATTCAAAAATATCGTTTGATTTATGAGCGCTTGCGTGCGGCGCATGAAATGCCTGCGGCGCATTTCATCGAGCCGGAGCCGGCTTCGCGCGTGCAGTTGTTGCGCGTGCATGCGGAAGAATATTGGAGCGATTTAGAGAAACTGCGTTTGACCCGACGCACTGCATATTCCGAGCTGCCTTTAACGCAAGAGATTGTCGCGATGTTCGTGCTCGCGTGCGGCGGCACGATTCGAGCCGCGGAACTTGCGCTGCAGCAGCGCGTCGCGGTGCATATCGGCGGCGGCTTTCACCATGCTTTTGCCGAACGCGCGGAAGGGTTTTGCTATCTCAACGACCTCGCCGTGGCCGTGCGCGAAATGCAAGCGCGCGGCGCGATTCGGCGCGCCATGATTGTCGATTGCGATCTGCATCAAGGCAATGGCACGGCCAAAATCTTCGCCCATGACGCCGAGGTTTTTACTTTCTCCATGCATCAAAATGATTTGTACCCCATAAAAGAAGCGAGCGATTGCGATTTGCATTTGCCGGATGGCATTCGCGATGCGGAATACCTAGCGTTGCTGAAAAAACATTTGCCGCAATACCTCGAGGATTTCCAACCCGAACTGATTCTCTACCAAGCCGGCGCCGATCCTTATGAACATGATCAACTCGGCGATTTGAAACTGACGCTTTCCGGACTGGCGCAGCGTGATCGTTTCGTTTATGAATGCGCGCGCGCACGACGCATCCCCATTGCGGCCACGCTAGGCGGCGGTTATGCCGTTAGCCCCGAGGATACCGTCGCGATTCATGTGAATACTTGTCTGCTCGCGCGCGAACTATTCACCGACTAATGTGAACGTTGCGCCTCTTTTGGGCTGGCCTCCGTGGCAAGAACTCCCTGTTGTGTGGCGCTCACGCTTGTCCTTGCTGAGGCAAAACGTTTTCGATTATTCCGCGGCGGCTTTCGCTTGCTCCGCGGGCGTTTCAAATTTCGGCAGCGTAAAATAAACCGTCGTGCCTTCGCCGAGCTTGGAATCCAAGCGCACGAGGCCTTGATGATTTTCAATCAACCGGCGCACGACCGCGAGACCAACGCCGGTGCCGGGAATGTGGCCCACGTGCGGTCCGCGTTGAAACAGCTCAAAAGCTTTTTTTTGAAAAAGCAATTCCATGCCCATGCCGTTATCGCGCACCCAAAAAGCATGAAAGCGCGGCAAATCTTGCCAGCCGATCGCAATGCGCAACGGCGTGTCGGCGCGGCGATATTTCATCGCGTTGCTGAACAAATTTTGAAAAACAATTTTCAAACTAGCGGCATCGGCCCAAAGCCGCGGCAAATTTTCGGGGATGATAAATTCCGCGGGCGCACTGCGCGCGGGATGGATTGCGCGCGCTTCAACACTTTCTTGCTTCTGCGCCATTTGCTCCTGCGCGCGGGCGTCGGCCATCACTTCGCGCAACAGCGCTGCCAAATCAAACTCACTGCGCTTCGGCAACTCCCGCCCCAGGCGCGAAAACTCCAATAGCTCGAGAATCATCTTCTCCATCAAAATCGCATTCTTTTGAATGCGATCGAGAAAATGCAAATGCTCCGCGCTGAGGTGCGCGCCCAACTCTTCGCGCAACAAATTGGCAAAGCCTTGAATGGAGATGATGGGCGTTTTGAGGTTGTGACTAATCACATAAACAAAATTTTCCAACTCCGCTTCGCGGCGGCGCAATTGCTCCGCGCTTTGCGTCATCCGAGGCTCATGCAGCAAAACCAGAAACGCCTCGGCGCGCCCGTCTTCTTGCCGCGCACGCGTGAGCGCAAGCCGCAGCGTCACGATGCTGCGATCATTGCGATAAACTTGCACTTCATAGTTGTGCAGATAGCCTTGGCGATCAAGCTGCAGGAGCAGTTGCCGCACTTCGTATGCGCCTTTTACAAACAGCGTGCGTGCGCGCCGGCCTTGCAGCTCTTCCGCGCGATAGCCGAGCAATCGCTCCGCGCCGCGACTGAAGAGTTGAATATCGCCGCGCCCATCGATCAATACCATGGCTTCGAGCGTATCGCGAAACAGTTGGGTAAAAGGGAATGTGGAAGAAAAAAGAGCGGGGGTGGTTCCTCCGAGCGGCGCAAGCGGTTGCGGCGAGGAAGATTGCTCTCGTAGTGGAGGTTGTGACATATGTGCGCGCGCCTCAGCAGCTTGCAGCTTTCGCATGGCTCCGTTAGGATGAACTGTGCGGGTAAAATTTCTTCACCAAACTAACCGATTCGCGTTTGAAATGCAAGATTGAAAACCGCTGTTACCATCATTTAATGCGCTAAGAGCCTATCCCAAAACCATCCTGCAATGTCATGCCCGAGTGATTTTATCAGGCAGCCATTATAAACCGCGAGAGGTTTTGAGATAGGCACTAAAGCTTAGCGTGATCGCATTGCGGCGAAGAGAGCGAGCGTTCCCAGCGCGGAAGGCGTCAAAGCGAACCGGTGGGCGGCGAGAAAATTTTGCAGCGCGGCGGTTTCATTGGGGAGGAAGAGGAGTTCGGCGACTTCTTCGGCTTCGGGTGCGTGCGCGGCAACGGCTGCAATCTCTTCGCGTGAAGTGCGCAGCGCAATTTCAAACACCAAATCCGGTTTGTGCGTGAGGAGATTTTCCACCAAGCCGCAGCATGTGTTTCTCGTTATGTCATCCGCGGCAACGTTCAACTCCGCCACAATCTCTTCCGCGATTGCCGCAAACAAATCCGGCTTGCCCTCGCGCAGATGTTGATCGGGATGCGCGTGCCCGCCAAACACATCGAGCTTGCCCGGCTCTTCGCCCACACACTCGCCGCGACGCATGAGCGGCAGATAGCCATCACTCGTCATCACCACCGCACTCACGCCCAAGCCGCACGCGAGCACGTTTGCGCCATGCGCTTGCACGAGTGCGGAGGTGTGCGCATTGCAATAGATTTGATCGCGATAACACGTGTGCCCGAGCATGAGTTGGAGTTGCTCAGTTGAAGCAGCAAAATTTTCCAACCGAAAGAGCGCGCCATTAAACAAATGCTGCTCATCGCGCGCGAGCAAGGCTTGCCAATACGAAACAGCACGCGCCTTATGCGGCGAAGGCAATTGGTAGGGTTGAGAATGATATTGCGCGAGCACTTGCTTCGGCCGCCAGCGGCCTTGACAGAGGATGCGGAAAGTTTCAGACATAGTAAGCGAAGGATGTGTTGGGCGCATTAAAACTCAGACAAGCCGACGAACGGGGCGGCCGGGCAATTTGAAAAACGACAACCGCGCTGAAATGGCTGCCATGCGTGAGAACGAAAAAGTGTTTGGCCGTTGTGGCGCGTTCCGACTTTACACTTTACACACGCTTTTACCAATACATCACGTGCCGCGAGCTGCGCAGCAAATTCTTTTGAAACCACTTCGCGCCGTCGCCTCTTTTGGTGTCATGCCACATCAAGTTCGATTGCGTTTTGGAATGCCACAAGCTGCACGCGTGGCCGATCTCGTGCGCGAGCGTGCTGTCGCTCTTCACACCGGCGAGGTCGATGGTCACATAATCCGACAACGGCCCTAAAGAGCAACCTTGTTTGCCGTCAATGTCGCGCACCACAAACGCGGTGATGGGAAAGGTGAGTGAAATAGGAATCGCATTCCAACCGGCTAAGTGTTTCGCAAAATATTCTCCCGCCTCCCAAAACTCTTCTTTAAATGCGCCGGAATCACAATGCACTTCAAGCGCGGCAGTGGGCGCCGGGCCGGGAATGATCTCCACAAAAGTTTCACTGTACGGCTTGAGCTTCACATTGAATCGGTCTTTCAAAACCTTTCGGGCATAATCAATCGCCGGCGTGAGGTCGCTGGGATTGACGAGCGGCCCGTTTTGATCGGAAAGAATGAAAATGTGCAGCCGCAACTTCTTCGGCGGCCATGCAATAAAGCCGAGCAAAAGATCCGCAATGCCGAGCACTGCGCCCACCACGGTCATCACCACGCGCACGACAACGCGCACCACCGCCTTCACCACGCGCCAAACTTTCTTTGCGACCTTCTTGATTTTATTTTTGAGGGAAGACCAAAAGCCCATGAGGTATTTCCTTTCTTGGAAAAATTAGAAACGTGGGAACATGATCTGGTTATGCCGAGGCCTATCCGCGGTAGGTCAAGTTAAGCGAGGGTTCATGAACAGTATGCGGCTGCTAAAAAATAGCAAACAGCGCATTTTCTTGCTCTCCCCAAGATGGCGCAAGCGAGGGAAACCCACAAGCTTTAATTTGCGGCGCGAGCAGCCGAAATTTCGTCCGGAGCGCTAGAGCGGAATCTGCGCCTTGCAAAATGCGAACACTCGCTGCGTTTACATATCACCTCGGCCACAACGTTGCGGCCACGAGCCACGCCCACACGCGCTCCGGCGATGCTTGCATGAGCAGTTCATTGCGCACGTGAATGGGGCAGTTGGGAAGGGAGAAGTGGTGGGCCAGAGGATTTGCAAGTGGGTTCGCATAAATATTCTTGAGGGAGAAGATGCGCGCATCGCTCTCTCTTAAATCCTTTTATGCTGCTTGGGCTCGTTGCGATTCTTTGTGCGGACGTGTGCGATCCATCACGCCTAACAACAAATACTCCACGTTGATGTCTTCATCTATTTCATCCCAATGTAGACCTGTTCCACCGCCGCTAATTTCATAGGCCTCGCGCTGTTCGGGCGCGGCATTGAGCAAGCGCGGAAAATAAGCGAGCGGCACACCAAGCTTGCGGCCATCGGCAAGCTCCAACCACATCGCGTCGTGGTCAAAACTGACCTTGCGCGTGCGGGAATTGTTGGGGAAAGAGTTCCATTTCCTTTCAATCAATTCCCCGTAATCAACCCCCTGTCTTTTCCCAGAGCTGACGGCTATGAGATCACGGCCTAGCAAGCAGAATGAAAGTTATTTATATCAGAGGAGGCGAAAAGGAAGATGGACACGTTCATTTTTAGTCTCGTAAATTTGTTCACTCCTTTGCTCATTAGACTCTTCGTTTTTCGTCCTCATCTCATAAGCCGCCTTCGGATTTTCTTTTGTAAATGCCCAGCCATAAAGATACCTTAGCAAAATTTCCGTTACTTGAATGAGTGCATCAATTGCACTTACGTAAATCTCCTCGCTCAAATGAGTATCTTCAAAGCCAATCTTTACGTTGAATACCTCCTTGCTATCAGACCTAAAAATTGTATTAAAAATATGATTCTCGGATAGATGGATGTAACCAGAGGCTCGTTCATATAATCCTTTTATCCATGTGTATTGTTTTGATAACGACTCTACTAAAAAATGATCCGTCATTTTTTCGTTTGTTTTACTCTTGAGTTTTCTTACCGGTGTACCTTGCAGTATTGAAATTGCAAGCTCATGTGGGTCGTTTACCAAAACAGACGCGTGAAACCGCAGGCAATTATCGATTTGCAACCTAACAAGCGGAGCAGCGCACGTAAAATTTCTTGCTTCAATTAGGCTAGAAAATCCAGCAATAAGAGAGATCGATCTATTCAATACAGCTACAGCGAGAAAATCCAATGGGAATACTGCGTAATTATCAGCCTTTAATATTAGCTCACCGATTTTCAAATGAGCATCTTTGTAGCTTCTAAGAGTTTTAAGTTTTTCGTCAATCATTCGCTCGTGGAACCATTTGTGGTGAAGGCATGTTTTGACCTTATGCTCTCGTTTCCGCATCATTATCACAACTAAAACTCTACGTAGTCATACGACGCAATGCGCTCAATCGCCGCGCGAATATCGTCGGCGCGCATTCGGATACGCGGCCATGAGGTCGAGAGCAGCACCAGAATGGCGATTTGCCTGTCGGTCAATTGTTGTTGATAGCGCAAGTTTTGATCGGTCGTGATGAGCAGTTCATACCCCGCACGCTCTGCGGCATCGAGCAAATTACCATTCGACAAACTAGACCAGCCGTTATCAAAGGCAGTATCGACCACATGCCCAACAAGATACCGCCGCAACGGCGCGGGCGTGCCTTGATCGAATAGAATCTTCATGCCGCAACCGCATCGGTCAACGTCAGCAACTCATAATTCAATACAGCCTCCGCTTGCGTGCGCGTTACGCCGGGGAACCATTCTAAAAACTGTTCAATCGTTGCGCCGTCACGCAAATTCTCGAACAGAGCGGCCACTGGAACTCGTGTGCCGCGAAAGACCCACGCGCCGCTCACTTTGTCGGGGCTGCGTTCGACTGCATCTAAAGTTTGCCAAGTCTTCATTGGAATCGCCTTTCATCTTCAAACCAATCTGCAATAGCGCACACTTGGGGAGCCGCGTTATGCCGCAATATCTTTTGCGACTTCAACGGGCAAGTTTTCTTGAACAACCTTGTCCCGCTTCTGCAAGCCTCCGCGCTCTTGCAGCAAACGCTCCGGGTTTTGCTTTTGAAGCTCGATATAGTAGGCTACCAGCTTGTAGGGATCGTTGCCACATTCCGCATAAATCTTCCGGCGCGTTTCCCAAATCTCTTCGAGGGTAGGATCGTCGATCATGGCGTTTCTCCTATCTTTTGAAGAAGACGAACAGAATTCCCAAGATCACTGCGACCTGCCCGATCCAAAAGAGGAACATCCATTTGATCATCTCAGCTTTCGATTCAGTGATGTTTTGATTCACCTTCGAAATTTCACTTGCGAGCCGCCGTTCGAATTTCTCTTCGACAAACTCCAAAATGCCGTTCTTCTGTTCGGCTTGCGCGCTGTTGATGAGCCGAACCAAAGAGTCAACGGCCTCCTCACCAAGTTTCTCGCGCAGTGGCTTCTCGACGAATAAAATGGCCATAAGCCTTCTCCCGTTTTGGTTAATGGTAACGAAGCTATTCTATCATATTCCTTCTCAAAGTCAACGCAGAAATTTGAGAGTCACACCCCCCTGGCCCCCCTCAAGGGGGGAATAATATCTTACCGATTCTCCGCGGCCTGTCGCAACTCGCGGCTTCTTTGATAAAACTCTTGCAGGTTCAACTCCTTCAAAAAGACCAAGCCGCGCGTGGCGCGGATCATGGGGCTGGGATGCTCGTAGAACCATTCGCGACCGAGGCATTGTTTGATCTTGCGGTATTGCTCCACTTGAATCTTCTGCGCCAGCTCGGAGAACGGGCCGTCGTGCTCGTAGCTCGGGAACGAAGCAAACTTCTGCGAGATGAACGCATTCATAAACGCCTCGTGCATGATCGTGAACATGTTCAGCGACACGGGCACGTAGATGTTCGCCTCGCTCGGATGAAATCGAAACCACACGTTGCGATAGCCCCACACTTTGATCTCGCTGCGGCCGGTTTGCGTTTCATAATGTTTCAGCGCGGCAGTGATGGCCTGCAAAACTTTGTAGTGCGTGTCCGGCCCGCTTGCTTCGGGGTCGAGCGCAACCGTCACGACGTCGGGCTGAACTTTGTGCAGCGTATCGAGCACCGGGCGCACGTCGCGGCTCTCAGTCGGCTCTTCCGTGAAAATATCGCCGGTATAAAATCCCAATCGCAGGTGCAACACGTGCGAGCAATTCCAACCGAAGTAACCCCACAAACATTCCGCTTCCCATTCGCGGCACATGCCTTTGAGACGTTGAATGTATTCCGGATCTTTCTTGCCGGGATATTGCGTTTCGAAATAGTGGCACAGCTCGGTGATGCGATGCTTCAAGTTGCTCAAGTCGTGCTCGTCGAAGAGTTGAATGAGATTGCGCAAAAGTCGCCGCGCCGCGCCTTCATCTTTGATCACTTCGCTCGCGCTCGCCACGCCGTCGAGATAGCGCCACACATCGCGATTGCGACCCGTGTCGTTGTCGTCGTCGAAGTAGCGATTCTGCATCAAGCCCGCGCACTCCGGAGAGTCGATGAACTTTTGCAAACGCTGCACGTGCCCGAGCATGTATTGATTCGTCACCGCGGTGAAGCCGCTCGTGAGGCACGCGAAGAAATGCGTGTTCGTGGCGCTGCGCACGTGGCGGACGACATACGGCAAGTAGCCGAGCATGATGTCGTCGTGATGCGGCTCAGTGTGAAAGAAGCGCGTGTTTTGCAAAGTTTGCGCACCCTTCTCGATCTTCGCAATGAGATTGGCTTGCACGGTCTGCGCCAGCTCGCGCCAGTTTTCCGAACGTTTATTAAGCAACTCCGCGGCGAGACGATCACTCGCAAAATCCTTGTGTTCGAGATCAATCAGACGCTTGCGCTTTTTCACCGCGAGATCGACGATCACTTTCTCCACGTCCTCCTCGCTCGCGCGTTCGACGTTTTTGAGCAAGTGATATTGCCGCTCCGTGAGCAGTTTCGCCGCGCCGAGGGTGATATAAAAACGACCGTAGGGCAAATTCTGCAGCACGCTTGCGGGATAATTGATGTGCTTATCGCTTTGCACAGCAGACGCGATGATGCTCGCTTTGGCCTCGCCCGCGGCGATGATGATGGCCGCGCATTTCGGATTGTGCGTGATCGTGCCCAAGCCAATCGTAATGACCAAACGTTTGCGCGAAATCTCAATGCCGCCGAGATCGGTCGCAGCCGCGGCTTGCGTTTCGTAATTCGTGGGCGTGAGGCGCGTGGTCGAGTGATGATCCGAGCCGCTCACGTTGAAACCGATGTGGCCGTCCGGACCGATGCCGCCGAGAAAGAAACCGATGCCGCCGAGTTCGCGAATGCGATCTTCATATTCCGAGCACCATTGATCCACGCTCTCCAGTACGCGCTTCTGCATGCGCTCGAGATTCGTATGGCCCGGCCGGAAACGCAACGAGAGATCGACTTCACTCTCCGGCCACACAGATTGCAGCGTTTCATTTTTCGCCAAGCCGATCTTGGAACAATCGATCAACAACGCTTTCTTGGGATCAAGCCCAAAGCCTTCGAGATAATATTCATTCACATAAAAATAAAAACTGTTGTGCTGCTGCGGATTGATCGGATAAAACTCATCGATCTGTACGAAGTGGAAGCTCTGCATGTCCGGCCGTTTGGCGGGATCGATGCCGTTGCGCTCCAACTCGGTGCGCGCTTCGGGTGTGTTGAAATTTTTCAGAAAGTGTTTGACCCATTTGATGAAATGCTCCGGCGTTTTGCCTGTGGGCAATGAAATCACGCCGCCGGGATTGTTCTGCGCCCATTCGATAAAACGCAGCGCCGCAAGTTTGCCGAGCGCGGGGAAATTATCCACGACGATGGTTGGAATTTTTTCCGTGGGAGAATAGAGCGCTTGAAATGGAGAAGACGTGAGTGCTGCTTGCTCGACCGGTGTCATGTTGCTTCCTTCCTCAGGTGGGTAAGCGGATTCGTGGATCAACCTAAAATAAAATTCTAAAACTTGGGGCTACACACTGATCAAAAGCGCACGCGGAAAAAGCTGTGCATTACTGCGGGTGTTTTTGATCCGTGTGCTGCACAAAGGGCTTCGGTTTTCAGCGTGTCTGAAAATCCGAGATAGCTGCCTCGCAAAAAAAGATTTGTAGCTTGCGACGCATGCTTTTGTACGCAACTCTTCATGCAAGCTTTTGCAAAACGATTTGCGGCAACTCGGCCTCGAGCGCAGCAATGCGAATGCTCGTTTCCGCGCCGTTGGCTTGATCTTTCAAACGCAGCTTGCCTTCGGCTTTTTCTCTTTCGCCAAAAAACGCAACGAAACGCGCGCCTCGCGCCGCGGCATAGTTGAACTGCGGCTTCAAGCCCGCGCCTTCGCAATAAACGTCGCACAACAAGCCGAGCTTGCGCGCGCGCGTTGCCAATGCGAGCGTATCCGTTTGCGTGTCGCCGAAGTTCGTGAAGAGAATATCGAGGCTGCTTTTGCTCTCGCTAAAATAGCCGCGCTCTTCGAGCAGCAAAATAATTCTTTCCAAACCGAGCGAGAAACCGCACGCGGGAATTTCGCGGCCCGCGAACATGCCCACGAGGCCGTCATATCTGCCGCCGCCGCCGAGCGAGCCGGAAACATTGGGCACGATCACTTCGAAAATCGCGCCGGTATAATATGAAAGCCCGCGCGCGAGATTCGGCGCGAGCGCGACGCGACGGCTCATGCCCGTGGCTTCGCTCAATTGGAGAATCGTTTGCAAATCATCGAGGCCTTTGAGCGCCGAAGGCCGCTTGAGATTTTCGCGCAGCAACGCGAGCCGCGCAGAGTTCTCCGTGAGCGCATTCGCGCTTTCAAGCAAATCGAGCAGCTTCGCCGCAGCCTCGGCAGCAATGCCGCGATTGACCAACTCCGCGGCCACGCCTGCTTTGCCGATCTTGTCCCACTTATCCACGGCCACGAGCGCCGTGCCTTCCATCTCCGCGGCAATGCCCGCGGCTTCAATCAACCCGCGCAGCACTTCGCGATGATTGAGCGCCACGGAGAAATCATTGAACTGCAAACGCTCCAACACCGTGCTCACCGCGGCAATGACTTCGGCCTCAACCGTGAGCGAGGTGCTGCCGCACACATCGACATCGCATTGCATGAACTCGCGAAAGCGGCCCTTGGCCGGACGATCCGCGCGCCACACGGGTTGGATTTGATAACGCTTATAAAATTTCGGCAACTGTCCCGCATAACGCGCCATCACGCGCGCGAGGGGGACGGTGAGATCATAACGCAATGCGAGGTCGGCGTAGAGACGTTCCGCCGGAACGTCTCTACCAACGTTCTGCGCTACGGCTTCTTGCAATTTCTCCCCGCGCAACATAATGCGAAAGAGCAATTGATCGCCTTCTTCGCCATACTTGCCGAGCAGCGTCGAAAGATTTTCATACGCCGGCGTCTCGAGCGGCTCGAAGCCGAACGACTCATAAACTTCTTGAATGATCTTTATCACCGCGCGGCGCTTGCGAATATCGCTCGCTAAAAAATCGCGCGTACCGCTGGGGGGATTGGTGTTGATACTCAAAACGCATTCTCCTGTGGTTGCAATTAAAATATGTCCGAAACCTTTATCATGTTATTGCTACATCTTGCTTTCAAACTCCCTTTCCCACTTCACATACTCATTGCGAATCGCTTCGACATGCACTTCCAAATTTTCCGGCGTCCACGTGCTCGTGTCAATGGGAGCATAAAAGCGCGCGTAGACTGTGCCGGGATTGACGACGAACGTTTTGCCGGGGCAGAGTTGGCGCGCGCCGGCGAAGTGAATGGGCACGATGGGATATTTTAAATCGAGCGCCATGCGAAACGCGCCTTTTTTGAACGGCCCAATTTGTCCGCTCGTGATGCGTGTGCCCTCGGGCGCCATGAACAAAGAGAGACGCTGCCGGCGAATGCGCTCATACGCGCGATTGAGCACCGCAATCGCTTTGGCCGAGTCTTGGCGTTTGATAAAAATTTGTCCGGTCAAAAGTCCGAGCACGGCAAAGAGCGGATTGAACATCAACTCATATTTCGCGACGAAGCGCACGCGCGGCAACCCGAGCGCAACGATGATGAAGATATCGAGCGTCGAGCTGTGATTGGAAATATACACCGCGGGCTGCTGCACGCGCGCGCCCATCTGTTCGAGCTTGAGCTTCACGCCCGCAAACCAGAGCACGGTGTAGCCAATCGCGCGGCCCGCGTGATACGTGATCCAACTTTTCGCTTGCCCAAGCGTGAGCACCGAGGCGATCACCACGGCGAGCATGCCGAGAGTTAAAGTGGCGACGGTCGCAATCGCGAGATACACGACGCGCAGTTGCGCCGCAATTTTTGCAAACAGGTTTTGCTGTGGATAAGCAATAGCTTCAGTCGTGGGCATGTAATGCTCGATAGTGATGATTAAAAGCGGGAACGCAGATTTTTGAGAAACGCAACTTCGAACACGTTTCGAGACGGCTTACTTCAATGACTCGTGGCGCGCAATTGAAACGGAGTTTCAATCGCAATTTCGTTCCCAAACAGCGTTTGTGAACGAGAGAAAGGCAAAGACAGAAAAATGGAGGACAGAAAAATTAAACTTGGCATCATGCGCGAAAAACTGATGCTCACAAGAGGCGAGGGGAAAACATTTTTCTGTCCTCCCTCTTTCTGTCTTCGAGCCTTTTATCGAAACAGCTCGCGCACGATGATGTTCTTTTGAATCTGGCTCGTGCCTTCATAAATCTGATAAATCTTCACGTCGCGCATGAGCTTGGCAACGGGGTAGTCTTCGATGAAGCCATAGCCGCCAAACACTTGCACCGCGTCAACGCAAACCTTCATCGCCGTGTCCGCGCAAAACGCTTTCGCAAACGCCGTGTGCGTGGAACTCGCTTTGTCGATGTCGCACAAGTACGCCGCTTCCCACGCGAGCAAGCGTGCGGCTTCGACGTTCATCGCCATATCCGCAATCATGTGCCCCACGGCTTGATGTTGCCAAATGGGTTTGCCCATGGTCTTGCGTTCGCGCGCAAAGTTGATCGACTCTTCCAACGCGCGACGGGCCACGCCGACCGCGCCAATTGCGGTTGGAACGCGGCTGCGATCAAACACGCGCATCGCGATCATAAACCCCTCGCCGTCAGCGCCCACGAGATTTTCCACGGGCACGCGCACGTTTTCAAACACCACCTCCGCTGTGTTCGAAGCGCGCTGCCCGAGTTTGTTGAACGGCTTCGCAACCGACACGCCCGGCGTGTTGCGATCGACAATGAACACGCTCATGCCTTTGTATTTCGCCTCGCGGTTCGTATAGGCAAACACGGTGAACCATTCCGCGACCGAGGCATTGGTGATGAACGTCTTCGCGCCGTTGAGAATGTAATACGAACCTTCGCGCCGCGCTTCGGTTTGCAAACCCGCAACGTCGGAGCCGGCCGCGGCTTCGGACAAGCAATAAGCCGCCATGCCGCCCTGCGCGAGATGTCCGAGATAGTGCCGCTTCTGTTCTTCATTGCCCGCGAGCATGATGGGCAACGCCGCAAGCCCGTTCAAGCCGATGCTCGTGCTCATGCCGGAACAACCATACGCCAACTCTTCCGTGATCAAACATTCTTCGAACATCGTCAAACCCGAGCCGCCATATTCTTGCGGCACGGTCATCGTCGTATAGCCGAGCGCCTGTGCCTTGCGCATCACCGGCCACGGGAACTCATGGCTCTCATCATAATGCGCGGCCACGGGGATGATCTCATTGCGCGCAAACTCGCGCGCGGTTTGTTGCAAAAGCTTTTGCTCTTCAGTGAGCGTGAAGCTAACGCCGGTTTCAATCATGTCGCACGTCTCCGTTTATCTGCAATGCGTTTGCACCAAATCTAGGCCTTTGCGGGTAAAGATAAGAAACGAGGCGGCCAAGCACAAGGCCGCGCGCCGCGCTCGTTATGAAATTTTGGATATGTGCGCGGCGCTCGGATGCCGTCGCTTTGAAGTCAGCTCGCTCGAAGAGGCCACCGCGGTAAACAAGCGGAGAAGAACCCTCGGTGCAGCAGCGACAAGACAAAAAAGCGAGTGTCAGGTGGATGCCTTTGCGCACAGACTCGCCTGCATCACGCGCAGTTTTTTTATGGCCTGTCGCTGCTCCACCACGGTGTCATCGTTGCTTGTTTACCTGACTTTTATTTTTTCAAGCTAGGTGACTTCAAAGCGATTGGCTCCCGCTACCGAACATTCGCATCAACCGAACGCGCGCAGCGCGAGAGAAAGTCCCCCTTTGAAGGGGGATTCAGGGAGATGTTGGTCACGTGAACAATTTTAAAAGGCATTTTTCAATCGATCAACACCCCCCTGACCCCCCTCAAGGGGGGAATCAATCGCTTCGATTGGCGCGCATGCGTAGCGTTTCATCTCAACCTCAAATCAGGAGAACCTCCACGTGCGTGTTTTTTTCTTCGTCTTCAGCTTAATGTGCGCGACGAGTTTTGCGCAGGACGCTGCGCTGTCGGTTGCGGCGTTGGAGCATTATCAAAACGGCGTCGGGTATTTGATGTCGGGCGAGAGCGATTCCGCGCGCTTCGCATTGGAAACTGCGCTGCGCCTTGCGCCGAATTATTATGAGCCGCGCCTCGCGCTCGGCGATCTGTATTTGCGCGCAGGCGCGTATGCGCACGCACGAAAAAACTATGCGCGCGCACAGCAACTCCGGCCCGAGGCCGCGGCGCCGCATTTGGGGCTTGGTCATGTGTTGTGGGAAGCCGAAGCAAATTATCCCGGCGCGCTCGCGGAATATCGCCTCGCGTTGCAATTGGACGATGAAAACGCGGAAGCAAGTTATTACGTGGGGCTGGCCTTGATTTATGATGATAAGCAGGAAGAGGCCGTAGCCTATTTTGAGCAAGCCATACAACGCGATCCGGCTTATGCCCAGCCGCACGAAAAGCTCGCGTTCATTCATCTGCTGCAAGGCCATGCCGAACGCGCGGCGCAGCATTGGCGCGAGCTGAAACGCAAAGGCGGCATGTCGCAAGCGCTCGTGGAGTTCAATCACAACTTGTTGCTCACCGTGGCGCAGAACGGGATTCTGTTGACGAACGGGGAGGAAGACACGTACCCGCTGTGGTATTTGCAAATCAGCGAAGGCGTGCGCCGCGATGTGAGCGTGATCAATGTCGGCTTGTTGAATTTCGCGTGGTATGTGCGCACGTTGCGCACGCGTGAGCCGCAATTGCAAATACGGTATGTCGAGGAAGAATTGCATACGCGCTTACAAGAGCGTTACTGGCCCAAACCGCAACCGATGGAAATCGCGGGCCTGCGTTGGATCTTGCCGCCCGCGGCGCAACAAAAAAGTTTGCGCGTGCAAGACGTTGTGCTGCTGGATTTGCTGACGTGGAATGCCTGGCAGCGACCGGTGTATTTCGCGGTCACGCTCGCGCCGGAAAATAAATTGGGGTTGGAGGATTTTCTTTCGATGGAAGGATTGGCGTGGCGGCTGCACCCGAGGAGAGTGAATGCCGTGCAGGCGGATACGACCTGGGCCAACGTGCGCAAACGTTATTCGTACACGTATAGCGCCGAACCGAGCGATGCCGCGGCGCGCACGCTCACGGCGAATTATGCGACGATGTTTTGCCTGCTCGCAGACGCGTTCTTGCAGCGTCGGGAGCGCGAGCAGTGCCACGCCACTTTGGCGCTGGCTGATAATCTCGGCATCCTGCAAGATGCGCGCGCGAATGAATGGGCCGCGCGCGTGGCAGGCGGTATCGGCAGCGAAGAACTCGCCGCGCGTTTCAAGCGCAAAGGAGAGGCGATGAAACGTAAAGAATAAACGCGCTTGGTATTAGCGCAAACTCTTCTTCAACCTCGCGGCAAGCTGATCGATCATTGCAAATACACTTTCCCCCTGCTCGCTCTCGGCCAACAACAACTCGCCGGATTGCGCATCGAAGAGTTGCACGTCGAAACGCAATTGCTTGCCTTCATGCGCCACTGCGCCGCAGAGCATAAAATCGGCATGAACGTTTTGCGCCACGGCGCGCGCCTGCGTAAGGCTCATCGCTTGTTCGGATTTCACACCGAGCGCGTGCAAAGCGTCATTCACTTGCGGCCGCCCCAAGACGCGCAACGAGGTGCTGCGCTGCAATTCCGTGATCAGCATATCCGCAAGGCCGATGCACATCCATTCGTCGCGTGCGTCGCGCGTGCGGTTTTCAAAATAACTAATGAGTAAAGTTTTGTTCGCCAGCGGCAGCAAACGCGCGGGCAATTCCATGACGCTCGCTTGTTGCGGGGCTTCGCTCTTGCGCACGAACATATTGCCCCATGCGCCGCTCAAAGAGAGCACCACGATCACGGCCAATGCTGCCAAGGAAAGCGCCGAGGCATATTGCCGCGCGGACCAGCGTCGCGCTGCCGGCTTGACTGCAACGGGTGGGGGTTCGGCAATCGAGGTTTCTGAGAGCACAGACTTGGCAAGAAGTTCTTCCGGCGGAGCTGCAACCTCGGTTTCAAGCTGGGTTTCGATGTCGCTGTCCGGCACGGCGATACGGCCTTGCTCCGGATCTTTGATGAGCACTTTATAAACTTCCACCGGCTGGCGAATGTTTTTCAAATTTTGCGGCCCCATGTTAACGACCAGCAGCGAGAGTTTGCTCTTCACGCGCTCATAAACTTCGCGGGTGATGCAAATGCCGCCCGGATCGGCAAGCGGCTGAATGCGCGCGGAGATATTCACTTCATCGCCGAACAAATCGCCGTCCACAATCATCACTTCGCCGAGGCTCACGCTCATGCGCACGAGAATGCGGTCGGACTCGGCTTTGTCTTCGTTATAACGCAGAAAGCGCTGCTGCGCTTCGACCGCGCATTGCAGCGCCACCACCGCGCTGTCGAAATCGATGAGAAATCCGTCGCCCGTGCTCTTGATGATTTTGCCGTGATGTTTGCGCACGAGAAAACGAATGATGCGATTGTGATCGCGCAGCAGCTTGAGCGTAAGCTGCTCGCTCTCGCCCATGCGGCGACTAAAGCCTTTGATGTCCGTAAACATGATCGCCGAAAGCTTGCAAATGTTTCGGCGCGACATTGTGGCTTGACGATAAAACGGGGTAGATTTGGTGGTTTCCATAAAATGACTCAACGATTACTTGGCCCGCAGATTTTGTTTGCACGCCGAAGTGTGACCATATAAACGCAAAAGGTGCTTATGCTGCGCGCGTTGATAGACGTGCCCTCGCGGACGTGAAATGAGCTTTGTATTTGAAAAGTCCTGATGCAACGTTTTATCGCGAGAACACAGAATGCGCGCTCCGCTCACCCTTGCCAGTGCGATAACGTGAGGGTCGTTGGAAGAACAAACGCCGCGCAAGCGATTGGTCTCGTTTTCTAATGCACCCGCGGGAATGAAGCGCGCTCGACCTGCCTGTAGCAACACTTTTACGAAGCGGCGCGCAGCATTCACTTTGCTCAATTCAATTGCCAAGTGGCCGCCAAATACGAGCCTGCCCTCTTGTTGTGGCGAGGTGAGCCAAGCGATGATCGGTTGAAAATCACTAGATGCCGGCTCGCCAAAAATCAGAGACGCTAGATTGGCATCGACGATGAGGCACATGGCTAAACCCCGAACATGCGGCTTTCCTCCGCGAGAAAGAATTGCCTGTAGCTAGAAGGCACGTTGACGAAATTGCCAAATTCGTCCAACTCGAGATGATGAATTTTCACTCCGCTGGTATTTTTTTCGAAGTAGAGAATGGCAACGTCATTCGGGCTCAGGAATTTCTGGTCACGCACTTCCATGCGAATGCGATCTATAATATTGTCGCTGTGCGTTTCAATGACGAAGCGCTTGTTTTGCTCCTTCGCCAGCACGGCTAAAAACGAACCTAGCTCGGCTTGCGCCTTGGGATGCAAATGAACTTCGGGTTGCTGCAACAAAAACGTGCTGTTCTTCGGATTTTGTAACACATCCACGATGATGGGCAAAACTTGGCTAATGCCGTAGCCGACATCCACCAAATTAAAAGTTTGACCATTGGCTCTTACGCCAATCTGAAACGGGTCGCTTCTTTTTGTCCCTTTGCGCTGCACCTCGATGTCATTGAACAAGCCGGATACTTTTCCAAAAGAATTGAGCGCATCACGCAGAGCCTTACTAAGGTCCGAATCGTCTAAAAGAGTTCTAGCCAACGTCATGGGCACGTGAGAACCTTCCGGCCTGGGAACTTCTTTTAAAGGATCATAAGTTCTTTGAGGGCGAGTGCGAATCGGCGCGAAAGCGTAAGGTCTTTGGCCAAAGGCGCGTATCGCTTGATTATTGACGTTATACAAATCGCCAAACTCCTCTTCACTCAAAACGGATTGCCGCGTTGCTGTGCTTTTCTTCGATCGTTGAAACTCCATGGAGGCAATAAGTAAGGGAATATCAAAAAGTGATTGCAGATTAAACCAGGCATACGGTTTCTGATCTATAGGAATTTTCAACGAGCCTCGGGGCGTAATTATTTTCAATTCGAGAGGTTTTTCGTTTATAGATCTTTGCGCCAGTATGCTAAAATCGCCGCACTCAAACCGCCACTCCTCAATTCGCGGCTCCAAGCCTCTCGCAGAAAAGCGAGCAAAGATTTTAATCTTCTCTCCAAATAGGTTTTTCGACTTAAGCTTGACTGGAGAAGGATCAAGCGCGACTTCCAAACCAATCGTAAATGACTTCACACGTCCTGCTTTGCCCCCGCGAAAAGAAGCGATATGCTCGTAAGAGCCTAACATAAACGGTTCATCGTTAAAGATGTCCTCTCCCAAGTTGCCCATCGCAATGTCCCACGCAATCCGCGTGAGGGCCAAAAACGTCGTTTTGCCGGAGCTGTTTTCTCCTACCAACAAAGTTATCGGCCTCAACGGACAGGCGTTGAAATCATGAAAGCATCTCACACCTTCAAACAGGATTTGATTCATTATCGGCTCCACACTTTACTTCGCTCATTCAAAGCTTCACCCAGAAGCAGGCGGTGCAAACCTTCGCGTTGCAATGCAACCGTAATGCCACTACGCCACTTCAATAAATCACGCGTTTATCACGTTACTTTATTCCAACACTGTCCTACACCCGAACGCGCGTGCGTAAACTGAGACATTCACCTTGACTTTTTCCGCCTTATCGCGCTACTTGCTTTTGTCCGCAAGCATCGGCTCCGTAATCAACCGAAAGCTCAACATGCCTCCCTCATTTTATTATTGGTGCGGCTTCGCGCTCTACTCTGTCGTCGTGATTGCGGTCGGGTATTTTTCCTATCGCAAGCAAGCGCGCGTCGTCGCGCAAAATTTCTCGCAAGATTTTTGGACCGCAAGCCACACGCTCTCGGGTTGGTCTTCGGGGCTTTCGATTTCCGCGAGCATGATGTCGATCAGTTGGTCGTGCGTCTATGGCGTGCAGCTTTTTTATTGGTACGGTGTGGGCGGCCTGTGGTTGTTGGGCATTCCGTGGCTGTTGGCCATGCTCGGCTTTTTTATATTAGCACCGCGCTTGCGAAAATTGCAAGCCTTTTCTCAGCCGGAAATGGTGGGCAAACACTTCGGCGTGCGTGCGCGGCAATTGCTCGCGGTGCCGCTCGCGTTTGTCTACATGGTGTGGTGCGGCGCGGAGCTTTATGCCGCGGCGCAAATTCTCGCGCCGTTGTTTAACACGAATTTTTATCTCATCCTTTTTCTAATGGCCTTCGTTGTCGCAACGTATTCAGCCTTAGGCGGATTGGCCGCGGATGTTTCCACGGATAAAATTCAGTTCGCGCTCGTCGCGTTTTTTATTGCAGCCATTGCGTATCTCGGCAGCGCGCAGATTTTGGAGCAAGGTAGTCTCGCCGCGTGGATCAACAATTTGCCGCGACCGCCGAAAGCGCATGCGCCTGCGACCTCATTACTTTCCACCGGCCTCGCGCTGCTTGGGATGACGTTCATCGCATACTTGCCGGGCTGGCTTGTGACCACTGACGTGTGGATTCGCATGCAAGCTTCGCGCTCAACGGCCGAAGCGCGGAGAGGCGTGCTCATTGCCGCGGCGAACTCGCTCTTGTTCGTAGCCATTGGGCCAATGATCATCGGCCTTGCCGCGCTGTTGCTTTATCAACCCCAAGGCGCGAACATTCCCGCGGAGTTGGCGAACGGCGAGAAAATTTTTGCAGTGCTCATGCAAGACTATGCGCCCGTGTGGCTCAATGTTTTGCTCACGGTTGGGCTTGCGGCAGCAGCCATGTCCACCGTCGATACCACGGGCAACGTGCTCGCGCTCTCGCTTTCATATGATCTCATCGAGCCGGCAATGGAACGCCGGCTTTCGCCCGCGATGAAGGCGAAACTCCCGCGCTTGATTTCGGTTGGCGCCATCGCGGTGGCATTTGTTTATGCGCTCGTCATCGAATCGTTGTGGGATATTTTTTATCTCTCCTCCGGCATTTTGACCACGACGATTTTTATTCCGATGCTGGCGCTCTTCCTGCCGAAGACACAACCGCGACAAGTGCATGCCGCCATCATTGCGGGTTTTATCGGCACACTGGCTTTTTATTTTTTGGAAAAAGGCCGCGCACTCGCTTTCATCGAGCCGGCTTGGTTGCAAGCCACGGAGTTGGGATATATTCTGTGGGGATTGTTGGCGGCAGTGCTCGCCTTCTTTGCAATGAAGCGAGCGCGTTAAGGCAGGATATCAACGCCCCGCATGATATTCACAAAAGATACAACGCTTCGGATTCTGATGATGCAGCTTCGCGCACGCCACGCGCGTTTTGCTTTTGCTCGAGGTATACACGAATGAAGCGAGCGACATACCGAGCACCGGCGCGGTAAAATACACCCACAGGCCGGTCCAAATTTGTCCGGGCAACGCCGAGGCGAACGTGCGCGCGGGGTTCATGCTCATGCCCGAAAGCGGCGCTTCAAAAGTGATGAATGTCGCGACCAGCGCGCCTGCGAAAAGGCCGGTGTATTTCGCGAGGCGTTCCGTGTTCGAAACGTTGAGCACCACCGTCATCAGAATAAACGTGATCACAATTTCCGCCGCGAACGCGATCCAGACGCCCTCTTTGCCCGGCACAGTGGCGACATAGTTCACCGTCGGATCGGTGATGATGCTTCCCAACACAAGCGCCGAGAGCACAACGCCGAGCACGCCGCCGACAAATTGCGCGATGATGTAAAAGAACGCATCCCACGGCGCGACTTTGCCGAGCCGAAAAAAAGTAAGCGTCACCGCGGGATTAAAATGCGCGCCGGATTGTTTGCCCATCGGCGAATACACAATCGCGATCGCGGTCAAGCCCATGCACAAACCGAAAACGCCGCGCCGCACCAAGTCATTCGGCAACATCTGCCGCACCGGCGAACCGGCATAATCAATCGCCGCGGCGAGCATACACGCGACAATCATGAAGAGGCCCAACTCCGCGGCTTCCATTAAATACTCCTGCCAGTGTTGGCGGAGGGCGGAACGCAGAGAATTTGGGGCGTTAGGCTTTGCGCCTTGCTCATCGCGCTCTGCGAGTTGTGTGTTCGTTTGAAAATCGATCTTCATGATAAACTCTTTCAAGCGGCGTCAATTTGTTTTCAGAGTGCTTTTGATTTCAGCTTTCAGCTTTCGGTTCTCAGCTTTCAGCCCTCGCCTCTCAATTCTCGATTCTCAACCCTCAGCCCTCTGCTCTAAGCCCTTCGCGCCTCACTTCACATAAAACACTGAATTGAACCCGCCATAGTTATCCGGCGTTTTGAGCGCATTGTTCGGATCGTCCAACCAGCGCTGGCCGTCAATCAAAAGTTTATATTCATGTCGGCCCGGGGCAGGCGCTGCGACCTCCGCGCGCCAGATGCCTTCTTCCTCATGCTTCGCAAAACGCGTGTGCGCTTGTTGCCAATTGTTGAAATCGCCCACGAGCCACACACTCTCGGCCTCGTCATGATGAAAATAAAAAACCATCTTGCCGTCTTCGATACGCGGCGGCAGAAAGTGATGACCGTTGAGCTGATGCTGCTCGCGACTTGCCATATCCACCGCGCGCCGCGCATTCACCACGCCGTAACCCTGTCGCACTGTGCTCGCGCCCGGAATGCGATCCGCGGTCGCAATCAAAATATGCTTCACCATCGCGGGTGAGAGTCGTGGATTCGCTTCGAGCATTTGCGCCGCGAGCGAGGCCACAATCGGCGCGGCGAACGAAGTGCCGTCCACGTGTTGATAATGCGTCGCCACGATTTTGCTCTCGCGCAGTTTCGCGTCAATCATCGCGCGAATCAATTCCGGCTCCGCCTGCGCAAACTCCGGCGACAGTTCCGCGACTTGCCAAAGCTCGCGCACCAGCGCGTTCAACAAATAATCCGGCGCTGCGGCGAGTTGTGAAAGCGCTGCCGCGCGTTTATAAAATTCCGTGTTCGGCAAAATCGGCGCGGCCACCCACATCGCGGGCGCAATGATTTCCGGCTTGAGAAAACCGTTCGCGGTCGGGCCATAGCTGGAGCAATACAAATCGAAAGCGCCGTTGAGTTGGTTGTTGTCATTGTATCCGCCCACCGTAATCACCGAAGGCGAAT
Organism: bacterium; assembly: GCA_041918175.1. GTDB lineage: Bacteria > Zhuqueibacterota > Zhuqueibacteria > Zhuqueibacterales > Zhuqueibacteraceae > JABWAN01. Next base: position 2,165 of record JAYRWE010000004.1, on the reverse strand, counting down.
TTGCCGGCGGCACAGGCTTGTGCTCCGCGGTGCAACCGGAATTGCCCGCAGCAACAACTACGACAACACCCGCTTGCACCAAAGCCTCCGCGGCTTGATCGACACTATTCGTTTCATACGGCACATCCTCATCGCCGCCGAGCGAAATACTCACAATGCGAATGTTGTAACGCTCGCGATTGGCCTGCACCCACGCGAATGCCTTCGCAATATTCGGCTCCGTAATTTTGCCGCGTTCGCTCGCTTTGATCAACACCACTTGCGCCTCGGATGCAAGCGCGCGATAAATGCCCTCGCTCAGAAAACCATTGCCCGCCGCGGAAATCGAAGTCTGCGTGCCGTGCCAATCCCATGTCTCCGGCTGCGTCTTCGCGAGCAGGTCGAGCGGCGAATCAGACTCTGTGATATCAACGTAAGCGAGAACGCGATTCTTCGGCTGGATCAAATCGGGATGCGGATAAAAGCCCGCATCGATGAATGCAATCGTAACGCCTTTGCCGGTCAACTCCGTATTCGCGCGCAACCGCGTTGCGGTGGGAATGACGGCGAAACGGTTCGGCTCGTGTTTGTGATTGTGCGATTCGCTGCCGTTGGTGAAATTGCTTTCCATTTCTCTCTCCGAATGAAGCGGCTCAAAGTTGTGCGTGTGATTTTAGTCCGTGCAGACTTTAACGAAGATTGGTCGGAGAGTGGGGGGAAAACTTACAGGCGGGGTAAATGACAATGCGCCGGCAACCTCACTTCAAAGTGTCATTTTGGAAAAACCTTCCCTAGTGCATGGCACAACGTCAAGGGTTAGAGCAATTCCTGGCAGGGTGACAACACAAAGGTGAAATTGTCAACTCCTGAATGACAATGTTTAGATATGAATACGAACTTTCACACGCGCGCGAGTTTGATCGGATATACTTTGCCCGAATTCCACTGCGCGACGTAAATGTTTTTATCATCATCCACACAAACGTCGTGCGGATGTTTGAACACTTTCACGGTTTGGCGCATTTGCTGGAGCATGCCGTTTTCATAAACCGGTTCGCTCCCGCCGGGATTCGAAATCACGCGGTTGTGTTTATCTAAAATGGTGACATAGCCGGTTTGCGAATCCCACGGTGTGCGCGAGATGAGCACCGCGCAATAAACATTCTCCTCGTCAATTACCGGGCGGCAGATAAACGCGCCGGGCAAAGCAATCGCGCCGAGATATTCTCCGGTAAGCGAGAAGCGTTTGAGTTGATTATCAACGCGCTCGGTGATAAGCAGCGTGGGATTCTTTTTATCACGCGCGTCCAAACAAATACCGTGCGCGTTTTTGAAATTGGCCTCGCCCTCGCCGCGGCCGCCAAAGCAGCGAATGAGTTTGCCGTGCATATCGTATTGCGTGATATATTGCTCGCCATAGCCGTCGGCCACATAAATGTCTCCGTTCGGCGCAATCGCCACTTCGGTGGGAACGTATTGCTCCGGTTTTTCATATTTGCCGGTCTCGCGCGGATAGCCGAGCGTCATGAGCACACGGCCGTCGAGCGTGGTTTTGATCACTTCATGGCGATTGTTGTCGGAGATAAACAAAAACTCTTCGCCATTTGCATTCCAGAGCGTGAGGCCGTGCGCGCCGGGATATTCATGACCCCATGTGGCAAGCACCTTCCCCGATTTATCATAAATGATGACGTTGTTCTCTGTCTCATTGGTGAGCAAGATGAGCCGGCCCTTTTTATCCTGCACCATCTCGTGGCAATCATTCACCGGCACTTTCGCGGGATCGAGTTGGCCCCATTGCAAATCAACTTTGTAACGATGCGTGCCGTGACCGATGATTGCTTCGGGTAAGTGGGAAGAAGCCTCGAGCATGTTAGCTCCAAGAGAAGGAAAGAAACTGCTGCCAACGAATGCAGTGGCTGTGCGCACAAATTCGCGACGCTTCATGGCGGCCTTTCTGTGTGAGAGGTGGAAGGAATATGCTTGCCGTGAATCTGCCTTGATCAAACACAAAACACAATAGAATTTTTGCACGAGTCGGAGCACCGCATTGCCTCAAAATAAATGTTACCCAAGCATTTTGAGCAATGTGTCGTTGCCTCATAATTTATGTTACCCCAAACCGGAGGACATAAGTTATGAGCCAGCATTCCAAACGAGATTTTTTGCAAACGATGATCGTGCGT
>JAYRWE010000003.1:0-97097 GCA_041918175.1 bacterium | reverse complement strand
TGGATCAATCTTCATGCTCGCATCAAAGGCACCTTTGAGGAGTTATTGCAGCAAGATGCTAGCTACACGCGCGCAATGGCGATTGCTTTGCCGGCCGACAAACAATCGCTCATTCGTTTTTTTTCCAGCGTGGAGTGTGAGGAATGAAAGGCGAAGATTTTCTTGTTGTTGCCAAAGCGATGCTGCAATTGCGAACGGAAGCCGCCTCCCGTTCCGCGATTAGCCGAGCTTACTATGCGCTGTTTAATTCGGCATCTCACCTCCTGCGCGAATTGGGCGTGGTGATCGTACAAAGCCCAAGCGGCCACGGCGAAGTCAAAAACTATCTCTTTAATTGCGGGATTACTCCAGCAGTGGATTTCGCTCGCACTTTGGATGAGTTGCGCACAAAAAGAAACCTTGCCGACTACAACATGGAAACGGCGATTTTCCTTAATCAAAATGATTGCGCCTGGCTTGTCGCAAAAGCGGAGATAGCGGTCAGAGCCATTGCAACGTTTCAGCAAGAACCTCTGCGCCAACAAATCCAAAACGGCATCCGCGCATACGAACGCAAGATCAAATACGCGTAGTTTGTTTTCTCGGTGGAGGCGAAAATGAATCAACCTTCTTCCTCAAAAAGAAAAGCCAAAGTTTACGAGACGGCAGAGGAGCGTGCCTCTGGGCGTAGCGATAAAGTCGCGGAGTCGCTTGCCGTCTATGCTCCGGCGCGCAGCCGCAATACGACGACCGTACGCCGTATCGCCGAGATTTCTGCTCCGAATGAAGTTTGGCGTTTCGCTGCGCAGAATGATTTGCTCGCACATTTGGAGACCGCGGTGCGTTTGGCGAAGCAGTGTTTTCGTCGGATCGACGGCTTCCACTTCACTTATGACGTCGATCCGGAAATTGAAAATGAATCTTATATCACGATTCGCGCAACCGTCTATGGAACAGTCGAAGAGCTATTGCCGCAAGATTGGGCGCTGACGCAAGCACTCGTTCGTTCCCTGCCGCGAGATAAGCTGCACTTCATTCATTTCTCACCAATCGTGGGATAGTTTATGGATGGCCGCGAATTCTTTGAAGCAGCCAAAAGTTTGGCGAAATCGCAAGCCTATGATATGGACTCAAAGGAATTTCATAAAAACGTCATATGCTCGCTGCGTGTCGCGAAGGCGGAGTTGGCGCTGAATCTATTGGCAGAGTGCGATAAGACTTCATTGCGCCAACAAATCCAAAACGGCATCCGCGAGTACGAACGCATGATCAAAGCGTAACTGCCTTCACTACTCCCTCCGCCATGAAACTGCGCGTGCCTCACACTTATGTTTTGCTCTTCATTCTCCTTCTGCTCGCCGCAATCTCGACGCACTTCATTCCTGCCGGTGCTTTTGATCGCATCACAAAAGAAAAGCGCCAAGTCGTTGCTCCGAACTCGTTTCATCATGTGAAACCGAATCCCGCGAGCGTGGTTGATGTTTTCATGGCTTTCCCCAAAGGCTTGCTCGAAGTGAGCCACATCGTGTTTTATATTTTTATTGTCGGTGGTGCGTTCGGCGTGATTGCGGGGACCGGCGCGATTGACGCGGGTATTCATGCGTTGGTGCGTGCGTTGGGAAAATTTCAAAGCGCTGTTGTGCCCGTGCTCACGTTTGCCTTCGCAGTGGGCGGCGGAACGTTTGGAATGGCCGAAGAGACGTTGCCGTTTCTGCCCGCACTCGTGTTGTTGAGTCGCTCGCTCGGCTACGATTCCCTCACCGGCGGCGCGATTGCGCTCGTGGGCGCGAATGCAGGATTTGCCGGCGCGTTTCTCAATCCCTTCACTGTTGGCGTGGCGCAAGGCATTGCGGGCTTGCCGTTGTTTTCCGGTTGGGAATTTCGCATGGGCGTTTGGGCGATGCTCACGCTTGCAACGGTGATTTATGTTTCGCGCTATGCGAGCCGCGTCAAACGCGAGCCGCAAAGCAGTCCTGTTTTTGGGCTTGATGAACAAAAAGCTTCTTTAACAGAAGCCACGCGCAACGCGAAGCTGCAAATGCGTCATGCGCTCGTGCTCATGCTCTTTCTGCTCACGTTTGTTGTGCTTATTGTCGGCGCGATGAAGTGGGAGTGGGGCATCAACGAACTTTCTGCGCTCTTCTTTGCGCTCGCGCTTATTGCCGGGCCCATTGGCGGACTTTCGTTGAATACGACCGCGGAAAAGTTCATCGAAGGCGCAGCCTCGCTCACTGGCGGCGCATTGGTCGTGGGCTTGGCGCGCGCGACGTTGGTGGTGCTCTCCGAGGCGCAAGTGATCGACACGATCATGTTTGCGCTCTCGAATGCCGTGCGTGAGTTGCCGGCGCAAGTGAGTGTGCTCGGCATTTATGTTTCGCAAGTATTGCTCAGCATCATCGTGCCTTCGGGCGGCGGACAGGCCGCGATCTCAATTCCATTGCTTGCGCCGCTATCGGATTTGCTCGGCGTGACACGGCAGACCATGGTGCTCGCGTATCAATTCGGCGATGGCTTCACAAATATTTTCACGCCCACGCAAGGTTATTTCATGGCGGGGCTCGCGCTCATCGGCATTCCGTGGAATATTTGGGCGCGCTGGCTGATGCCGCTGCTACTGATATGGCTCGCGCTCGGGCTTGTTGCGTTGCTTGTCGCGCATGCAATTGCGCTCGGGCCGTTTTAGTATGTGCTTCAAATGAGTGCAAAAGATTTTTCCGCCGAGAGACACTGAAGGCACCGAGATTCGCCCCAAAAAGCTGTTATTCGGCGACACTCGGTGACTTCGGCGAGGCTCGGCGGATGAGCTTCTCCTGATTGGCTGAACATTACAGATCGTACTCGCCCCAATTCTCAAGAGCGAATTGTCTGGCGATTTTGCTTTGATTGACGCTATGAAATCTCGTCCCATCATTCTTTCCTATCATTTGGTTGATCGCCGCTTTGATTTCGGTATCACGTGGGTGACGCCGCGCCAGTTCGAAAGGCAAATGGCGTGGCTTGCTGAGGCGGGCTATCACACGCTTTCGCTCACCGATTGTTTGCAAACCGAGGTTTCATTTCCCCCCAAAGCTGTTGTGCTCACCTTTGATGACGGCTACCGCGCCTTGCGCAAGCACGTGCTGCCGGTGTTGCAACGTTTCGGATTTGTTGCGACGGTGTTTCCCGTGGTGGAATTTGTGGGCCGGCAGAATCGCTGGGATTATAATTTATTGTGGCGTCGCATGTGGCATCTGGATTGGAATGAGCTGCGCGAGCTATCGGCTGCGGGATGGGAGATCGGCAGCCATTCGATGCGGCATGCTTATTTGCCTGCGCTTGCGCCAGAGGCTTTGCGCGAAGATCTGCTCCGTTCGCGTGAGATACTTGAGCAGAATCTACAAATTCCGATTCGGCATCTTTCTTTTCCATTTGGGCGCGGCAATGAACGCGTGCTTGAATGCGCGCGGCAATGTGGTTATGACAGCGTTGCGACGCTCGGGCAGGAGTTTTCTTTTAATAAAAAAGATTTTGCCTTGGGTGATAAACAAGCCGAGTTGCGAATCTTCTCGCGCCGTGGAATTTATTTACATGATACTCTACGGAGTTTTCAACGCCGCGTGGAGGCGTCCCATGATTCGCAACGCGAGCGCATGCGGCAGCGCGCGATCAGTGTGTTTTCGTACGGCACGGTGCTCGTGAAGGCCCTGAAACGAGATTGCTGTTGATTTCTTCGAAAGAAATGCTAGACTTGGACTCACGAAAATGCCCCAAGTGAATGTTTGCGGAGAATGGCGATGAACGATTATCAAAACCTCATTACTATCGAGTCGGGAAAGCGAGGCGGCAAACCTTGCATCCGCGGCATGCGCATTACTGTGGGCGACGTGTTAGGGTGGTTAGCCGCAGGTATGACGCATGAGGAAATCATGAGCGACTTCCCCGAAATAACCAATGACGACATCCGCGCTTGTTTGACTTTTGCAGCGAATCGCGAGTTCAAGGCCAAAGTACTAGCTTGACGCAATGAAATTGCTCCTTGATCAAAACCTCAGTTATAAACTATGCGCTAAACTACGGGATGTTTTTCCTGGTTCAACTCAGGTTCGCTTGGTTGGGTTGGCGCAAAGGGACGACGATGAAATTTGGCGATATGCCCGACAGAATGAGTTTGTCATCGTTACTCAAGACGCTGATTTCTCTCTTTTAAGCCTTCTCTATGGCTCGCCTCCGAAAGTCATATGGCTACGCTGTGGGAATCAGCCCACTCCTTTTATCGAAAGCTTACTTCGCGATCGTGAAGTTGAAATTAGAATTTTCTTTGCAGATGAAAAACTCTCATGCCTAGAAATATATTGAGAAGAGTTTCGCATTGAACGAAATAGCTGCTGTGCTAATACCTTCGCGGAACTATCCATGAACACCCGCCGAACCAAAAAGCAATCCTATTCGCAACGGGAAGTGAGCCAGATCACTTCCTTGCAGGCGTATGTGTTGCGTTATTGGGAAACGGAGTTTGAAGAATTGCGGCCGAAGCAGGATCGCCACGGGAATCGGATTTATCGCATCGAAGACATCAAGTTGGTTTTTCATCTCAAGAAACTGCTTTATGAAGATAAGTATACGATTGCGGGCGCACGGCAGCGCCTCGCGGCGATGCAAAAGAGCGGGCAGCAAATGGATTTTTCTTTTGAGCGATTGCGCCAAGAAGACGCGGTGTTTGAAATAAAGAAGAGCTTGCGTGAAATTCTGACGTTGCTCAATGAAACTCTGAACGCGGAAGAGAAGACGCCCAGCCTGGTTGTGCCCGCCAAGCCCGCGAAAGGAAAATCCGCAAAGCCCGCGCAACGCAAAACGAAACGCAGCGCTACCGCGAATGCAAACGGCGCTTTGCTTGCGCACGAAGCGAACGCAAATTAAACGCAGCGCGCGGAAAAATCCTCTAATTGACACAAACATCTTGCCTTCGCAAAAGCCCGCCAATTCTACATCAACTGGAAGTTGATCTTCCTTGTGAGGAAATATGAAAGTCATACTCAAAACGTTGTTCCTTGCCGCGTGTTGCTGGCTTGTGACCGCTGGCGTTTTATTTTCCCAAACGACAACCAAGCCTTCGTGGTCAAAAAAACTAAGCCCGCGCACGGTGTTTTTTAATGAAGGCTGGGCGCGTGAATTTGTGATGAAGAAACCGGCGCACGTGGTGGCGTTGCTGCAACTCTCTGCGAATACCAACTGGGAGAATAAAGAACTGCCCGGCGCATGGCTTTCGGTGGCTGTCGATGGCAGGCTGTGCTCGCATCTGGTGACGTATGCCGGCAAAGAATATCATCCCTATGAAGTGCATTTGGGCTTGGTGCCCGCGGGCACGCATACTCTAGAGCTTTTGCGCGCTGATACGACAGAGGCAAAAGTGAATATGCGCATCGTAAATGTGCTGTTAGAAGGATATGAAGAAGACCATGAAGAGTATCCCATTTTTGCCCATGCGCCAATAGTTTTTGGCCGTTGGGAAATGCGCAAATCCGATGTACCGCTTGTGCTTGCTTACGCGCCGCGGTGGAATGAAAGCTCTAGCGCGCGGCGACTAACGAACATCGAATACACCATGGTGTTTAGCAACGAAGACGGCGGAACTCCGCCCGTGGGTTTGTTGCATTATTGGGGACGTTACACGGATATTGAATGGGTCTATCGCGTAGAGTTAAAGGCGGACGGCAAAACCCGCGAACGTGCTTTCTTTCAAGGCCCGGATCACGTCACGTTTCCGTTTCGCGGCGGTTTGGAGAATGAGCAACCAACGCTGCAAGTCGTTACGCTGAACAATATGCTTGCGGATAGCCTCACCACGAAGTTGCGTTTCTCTTTGCCGCCTCGTATGCAAATGCCAAAAGAGGGGCCGCGTGAGAGAATTATGCTCGATGCGCCGTGGACTTGGCAGGTGAGCGCCAAAGAAGCACGCCGCGAGCGCGGCAATGTTGTTGACTCGCTCGGCGTTTCCGATTTGCGGAATTATGTTTTTGTGGAATTCACGGCGCAGCCGTTGGATACCGGGCGCGCTTCAGGCGGATATTTTGTGGCGAAATATCGCAATCGTGATTTCGAGTATTCTTCACATTTAGGTTCGTCGCGACTTATCGTCAATTCCAAACGCACGTACGCGCGACAAACTGCGATTCCTTTGCTTTCTAATACCAAGCCGGAAGATCTCGTGCGGCTCGATTTCGTGGCGGACGAGCGTGGCGGGCCGATTGCATTAACCGAAATCTATAGCTTATTTTCACTGGATGAACAAGACATGCCTCGCAATTGGCGCCCAGGTTGGCGCGGTCGTATTGAGTTGCAACCGGGGGAGCGGGTGCGTTTTTATGTTGACGGTTTCCAATTAAAACAGGCCAAGATGATGCGCCTCGCTGAAAATTGGTTTTTTAAACCCGACCCATGGGCACAGGGCGCAGTTGAAAAATGGGGCGAAGGTGAAGTACATGAAAATTTGTGGCCGAAAGTCAGAGTGGGAACTTCGCTAGCGGAGCAAGGTTTTGCAACTTACAACGGCGCCGTCTGGTATCGCACGAAGTTTCAACCGGATATTTCATGGCGCGGTGAAAAATTGTGGTTAGTTTTGGGAGACGTTAAAGGTGAAATCGAGCTCTGGGTTAACAATAAGAGTATTGCGGTTTCAGCCAATCCGCAAGATGCGCTCGGCATACAGCCTCGGCTTGCGGATTTGACAACCGCAGTATTGTTTAACAGAGAAAACAATCTCGTCATTCGCTTAACGGGAAATGGTCAGAGTGTAGGAATCACGGGCAAACCCATTGGCATTTCAAATGTGCCCGAAGCGTTGCTCTTAGAATTATCCAACAAAAAGGCGAATTGATTTTAAATTTGACTTGCATTTTGCTGGGACTGAAGGTATAATTCTTCAATTATTTTTCAACTCTGGGCTAATCCCGGCCCGCCTGTTGGAATGGTAAGCAGGTAAAGTCAAACAGCAGGAGACCACAGTGAAATCCCCCGACTATAGCAGGCATGGGGATGGAAAGGATGGTGGAGGGAGTAACATCGACATTTGGCTGCATAAGGCTCAGAGCGGCGAAGAGCAAGCGAAATGTGATCTCTGCGCATTTGTGTGGAAGGTCGCCTATCGCAAAGCGCTGACGATGAAGCTGCCTTCGGTGTATAATCAGCAGGATTTTGCGCAAGATGTCGTTATTAAGTTGCTCGGGCAGTTGCCGCATATTCGCAATTTGAAGAATTGGTTGTTGCGCGTGTTTATCGGCGCTCAAGCAAACGCCTTTCGGAAATATCATGAGAAGCATGTCACCGCATATGAGACTTATTTTGAGAAAACGGATGGTGATTTTGAAAATTCCGAACTTGCCCGTTTCGAAGTCTCTCGGTTGCTCGAAGGCTTAGACACTTTTGAGCGCGATATTGTTTTTCTGCGTTACATTGATAGTCACTCCTTTGCCGAAATTGCCGAAATTCTTCAATCCACTGAAGGAGCTGTGCGCACGCAATTTTGGCGGACAAAAACAAAGTTACAAAAGTTGTTAGGTTCTAACTTTGGGGAGGGTCACCCTCATGGTTCTCAATCGCCGCGAGCATAGGGAATTGTTACGAGCGTTGCGCTTGGATGAAGCGATTCCCTATGAGTTGGTTGATCGTGTTGATCAGCATATTGCCACTTGTCCCAAGTGCCAAGGCATGCTGAAACAAGCAAGGCAACTGAAAAAAAGGTTCGTGCCCATGTTGAGCGCCTCGCATCCGACGCCGGAAGAATTGCTGGCTTATCTGACGAAGGACGAATCGACACAATTTGATGAAGTCGGTTCTTTCGAAAAGTTGAAGACGCATGTGGATTCGTGCACCCTGTGCCAGGGCCGAGTAAAACACATGCAAGGGGAAATCAAAGAAGTCGAAAGTCTCATGCAAAATGTGGCGCATGAGCTAACTTTTGAGCAAGACTATCGCCCCGCAGTTGCAACGAAGCATTCATCTCCGGCTAAGAAAAAAGCCGTAATGCCTCCCATGCCGCGAGCCATCTTTCCGGTGGCAATTGCCTGTGCCGCGGTGTTATTCGTTTTTGGGTTGAGTTTTTCGCTCCAACCGAAATCCTATTCATTTGCAAATCTCAATTCCGACCGATTGGACGTACTCCCCGTTGCACGCGGCACCTCCAACACCGAAGTGCATTTGCTTTTGACCGAGAGCTTGATTAACTCGGGCGACTACAATAAAGCCCAGGCCCGGTTACTTCAGATTGATAAAAACGCGTTATCCGCAGAGCAAATCCTGCGTTTGCGTCTGTGCGATCTCATGCTCACATTAAAATCCGCGCACCGTTCATACGTTCGGCTTTTTCCGCATTTTGACAAGTCCGCAGTGCGTGAAAGCCTTGCCCAGATGGAACTCGGCATGGTTCGTGAAATTCCTGCGACTGCTGCAAATGAAGCCTATTTGGGTTTGGCGCACTATTACATGGCAAAAGCCTACTTGATGTTAGATGATCAAACGCAAGCGATCTCTCACCTGCAAAGTTCGCAACAAACAGCGCATTTACGCCGGCACGAAGCTGAAGCATTGTTGCAGGCGCTTACGCGAGAATAGGGCGCTGCGTTGGAATTTCATCGTCTGATGCAGCCGCGAACTTCAGACGGCATTCTACAGTCTTAAAGTGGAATGCACCTCGACGACGGTTTATGACCGATTCATGTCCTAGGCATGATCGTTTAGACAAGCTTCACGCCAGAAGTCCCCACCAACTGCAAACCCCAAATTCCTCCCTCGGTTGATCTTTCCTGCTGCACTGTTGCAACCTGTGTTGTCCTTCGCCGTATCATGCGGCCACTATAGTGTCACAGGTTGCAACGACGATCCCGCCTAATTGACGTTGAGCCTGTTCGTTCATTCACTCTCACCCCACAATTCAAACGAGGAGATGCTCATGCGATTGTTACGCGGGACGGTTCTCTTTGCTTTGCTCGCCACTTCTGCTTTTGCGCAATACCAACCTGGAGTCAACAACAACATCACCCTGCTCGGGCAGCAACACAAGTACAATGGCTACTCTAACATCTGGGGCTATACCGACAGCGAAGGCAATGAGTATGCTTTGTTGGGAGCTGATATCGGTTTGTCGATTGTAAATATCACCGACCCTACCAATCCTGTTGAAGTCGATTTTATTCCCGGCCCCGGCCCAACCGCCTGGCGCGAAATCAAAGTCTACAAAAACTTTGCATATGTGGTTAGCGAAGCCACTTCGCCGGAAGAGCATACCGGCATTCAAGCGATCGACCTTTCGACTTTGCCGAACCCCGGCTCCTTTGTTTACGCCTCGCATTGGCCCAATGTCGGAACGCCCACGGTTCGCGCGCGCGCGCACAGCGTAACGGTTGATGAAGAAGGTTATCTCTACATTCAAGGCGGGAGCGCTACTGCGGGCACGGGCGGCGTCAACGGCGGCATTCGCATCTTCAGCTTGGCCAGCCCGCTCGTTCCCGTTCCTGTCGGATTTTATAACCCGCGTTACGTGCATGATTCGTTCGTGCGCAAACATCTGCTCTTCAACAGCAACATCAATAACGGCGGCCATATTGATGTGCTCGACATCTCCGATCGCGCTGCGCCACGCCTGCTCACGCAGATCATCTACCCCCGAGGCTTCTCGCACAATTCCGGCACCACGGAAGACGGCAACTACCTTTTCACCACCGATGAAGTCGCTGGCTACACGATGAAAGTGTGGGACATTCGCGTGTTGTGGGATAACGATCCGAGCAACGACGGCAACATCGAGTTGGTGGCAGAGTACATCGGCGATCCCGCGCAGATCGCGCACAACGTTCATATTCGCGGCAACCACGCGTATCTCTCCCATTACGTCGAAGGCGTAAAAGTGTTGGACATCAGCGACCCGCGCGATCCCATTGAGGTCGGATACTATGACACCTATCCCGAGCCGGGCGAAGGCTTCGCCGGCGATTGGGGCGTGTTTCCATATTTTCCCTCCGGCAATTTCGTCGTCTCCGATATGCAAACCGGTTTGTACATCTTTAAGTTTGACACCGTGGCCGCAGGCGGCGTGCAAGGCAAAATCACGAACAGCGAAACCGGTGCGGCATTGGAAAACGTGCTCGTGCAGTTTGTTGAGGCCAACAAGAAAATTGCGAGCGACGGCAGCGGCGACTATCGCTTGCGCTCCAATGCCGGCAAGCACACACTCATTGTCTCGCGCATCGGCTTTTTCACCGACACACTTGACGTAAACTTGCCCGCAGGCAAAAATAATCTTGTATTTGATATTCGTCTGCGCCCGGAAAATGCTTTTCTCGCGGTTGAGGATGACACCATTCGCACGACTGTTGCGCCCGGCGCAATCGCGCAAAAGACGCTCACCTTGCGCAACACCGGTACGGGCACATTGCGTTATGTCGTGCGCGATATCAATGCCGGCGGCTTGGCGGCGCAACGACGATTGCCGGATTTGAACCTCGTTGCCGCGTTGCAAGAACGTCCCGCGCAAATGAGCACGAAAGCCAATCCCGCTGCAACGAGCGCGAACGCCGCAGATTTTAAAGAGATCATCTCGGACCCAGCGCGCGACTCCTTCGGCGGCCCGCGCCCGGACATCATGAGTGTCTATGCCGAGAAAACGGCGAACGCCATCAATCTGAAGATAAAATTTGCACACCCCATTGACGTCGATAGTTTGGTGGTGAGTCTCGCGTTGGATACCGATAGCGACCCGACGACCGGCGACCATTCCGTTGGAATCTTTTTTAATGATCTCGGCCCGGAGTATGACGTCATTCTTACGGTTCCGCCGCTTCCCCCGGTTGGCACGCCGGCGCGCAGCATTCTTATCTTCGATAACCTGCACGGCGGCGCGCCCCTCACGCGTGTGGGAGCAGTTACGGTGAATGCCGACAGCTCGATTGCGGCAACGCTTTTTCTTTCCGAATTGGGCAATGACGACGGCAATATGAATATCGTGGTCGGCGCATATCATTTCGCGCGCACGGTTAACAATAATCCAACTTCGTTTGACGGCGCGCCCAATGAAGGCCACGGCACCATTGGTTTGGATCCCAATGCCGACGCTGTGTGGTTGAGCGAGTCTCCCGCGGAAGGAACAATTGCGGGCGTCGGCAGTGCGAGCGTCACGCTGACTTTCGATGCGAGTGCATTGGCGGCTGGAACGTATCAAGCTCTGCTGATCATCAACTCCAACGACCCGCTCAATTTTGAAAAGTTCATTCCCGTGCGTTTGCAAGTTGATCCCAATAGCAGCGTCGCGGAAGAATCGCACATTCCAAACGCGTTTGCGCTTTCGCAAAATCAGCCCAATCCGTTTTATGCGCAGACGAGCATTGCGTATCAACTCCCTGTGCCCACGGAGATGACCTTGCAAGTGTTCAACCTGCAAGGGCAATTGGTGCGCACGTTGATCGAAGGCCGCCGGCCCGCGGGAAAAGGCGTGGCAACGTGGAACGGCCTCGACCAGCGCGGTGAGTTGGTTGCAAGCGGCGTTTACTTCATTATGCTGAAAACGCCGGAGCAAAGCTTCACGCGCAAGCTCGTGTTTGCGAGATAGAGTTCTTATATGATCAGCCACGGCTTGGCCGTGGCTTTTTTAATGAAAAGCATGATTCAACCATGGCTCGGCCATAGTTGAATTTGGCGAGGCGGAATTGCGAAAGCTTACCCTTGCGAAGATTTAATTCTTCGCGAGGGTTTTTGTTTTATTTGCGCAAGAGAGAGCCGTGGCGGCTTTTCTCTTCGAAAGACACCACTGAAAATCCCTTTGGCATCCTCTCCTCGAATGGTTATATTCTCGCCCGTTTGAATCGCCTTCATTCTCATTAAACAAACTCAACACGTGGCTGCTCTCGACTCCGCTGAAAATTTACCGCAACGCGCATCATTCAATTGGCTGCAACGCACGCAGGCCTTCGCCTTGTTTGCATTCGCGGCCTTTGTTTGTTTCTCCATCGCCGGCTCGCACATCAGCCTCGGCCTGTTGACTCTGTGCGTTGCGCTCCAAATCGTGCAAGCCCACCGGAAGGAGCGAGAACTGTCGTTCGCCCTCGGCATTGAATGGCCCCTTGCCGCGTTTGTAATCGTTTGCTTGATTTCAACTCTGCTCTCCGACCGGCCGTGGGATAGCTTCCGCAATCTTAAAAATCTCCTCACGATCTTAGGCGCATACACCGTTGCATTCACATTGCGCGCATATCCTGCATGGCGCAAACCCACGCTATGGATTTTCATGATTAGCGCCACCGGCGCAGCGCTGTGGGGCTTGTTGGAATTTGCCCTCGGCCTCTCTCCGAAAGTCATGAGCACGCAATCCACGACCATGACTTGGGGCGCGATGTCGGCGATGTTTATTCTGATTACGCTCTTTGCCGCAACGCATTTGCCAACCTCGCGCGAGCGCTGGAGTGCGCGCGCTTTTTTTCTACCGCAACTTGCCGCGCTCTTCTTGAGCCTCGTGCGCGGCGCATACCTCGGCTTCATCGCCGGCGCGTTTTATCTCTTTCATCGCTACTGGAAGCGCCTTTTACCCGCAGCGCTCGTGCTTATTCTCGTCGGCGTTTTATTCGCACCGGCAATATTCAAAGAGCGCTTCGCGAGTATGATGGACTTGCAGCATCCCACCATTCTCGTCCGCCTCAATCAATGGCAGATCGCCGCTCGCATCATCGCCGATCATCCCTTCTTCGGCGTCGGCTGGCATGATCTCGCTGCGCTCACGCGGCAATATGCGCAACCCGATCCGAATTTGCCCGCGGGAGTGAGTCACGACATCTTTAATATTGGCCATTATCACAGCACCTATTTCACCCTCGCAACCTGCGGCGGCCTGCTCGGCTTTTTCTCTTTTGTGTGGTTGCTGTCTGCCGTGTGGCGCAGCTTGGGAAGAACAATGCTGGCTTCGATGACGAACGCGAATTTCGTCTTTGCCTGCCGCGCCGCGATAATTAGCTTTCTCGTGACCGGACTGTTTGATTGGACCTTCGGTGATGCGGAAGTCGTCACGATGTTTTGGTTCCTCGTCGGGCTAGGAATGGGGCATCGCGAAGACGTATCGCCCCGCGCACATGTGTCATGATTACCATCCTTTCGCGTATTATTCAGCAATGGCGCAGTTGGCGTGAGCGTTCTGTGAATCGTCGTATCTTTGCCGCCTCATTGCTTATCGGCGCCTGCACGCTGCTTGTCAATCTCGCGTTTTTTACCCGCGAGTTGTTCACTGCTCAACACTTCGGTACGAACGATGCGCTCGACGCTTTTTTAATTGCCTATCTAACGCCCGCGTTCGTGATTAGCATCATGGCCGGCACCTTCGGTTCCGCATTCATTCCGACATACCTGCAAATTTGGGAACGCGAAGGTCAGGCGGCCGCAAGCCGACTCTTCACCCAAGTTTTTTCGTTCTGCCTGCTCGTGATGCTCGCGTTTGTAGTGCTTTTGGGGATCTTCGCCAAGCCGGTGTTGAGTCTATTGGCCTCCGGCTTTGAGGCGGAGAAACTTGCGCTCACGCAGCGGCTGTACATGATTTTGCTGCCCTGCATTCTATTGAGCGGCGCGGCAAAGATTGCGGGCGCCGTGCTCAATGCTCGCGAAACGTTCGTGCTCGCCGCGGTGACGCCCGTGCTCACGCCCAGCATTGCGATTCTCAGCTTGTGGTGGGGCAGTGAAAGATTCGGCATCTATGCGCTCGCGAGCGGGACGCTGGCAGGTTTTGCTTGCGAGGCGCTCGTCATGTTAATCGCCGTGCGGCGAGCGGGATTGCGTTTGCAGTTGCAATGGAACATAAACGATCGTGCTGCGCGCCAAGCGGCCGCACAGTATCTTGCGCTGGCCGCAAGCGCAGTGCTGATGACCGGTGCCGGCGTCATTGATCAAGCCATGGCGGCGATGCTGACGCCGGGCAGTGTTTCTGCTTTGGGATATGGCAACAAAGTCGTCGCGTTTGTGGTTGGCCTCGGCAGCATGAGCCTTGGCACCGCGGTGTTTCCGCATTTCGCGCGGATGGTCGCAAATGCGGATTGGCCGGCGTTACGCCATACGTTTCGTACCTATGCGCGCCTCATTTTGGTGGTCACCATCCCAAGCACATTGTTGCTGGTGGTTTTCTCCGAGCCGCTCGTGCGATTGATTTTTGAGCGCGGCGCTTTTTCCTCGGCCGATACGAAGCTGGTGGGCCGTGTGCAGGCTTTCTATTTTCTACAAATGCCCTTTCATCTTCTCGGCCTGCTTGGCGTTCGCGTGCTTAGCGCAATGGTTCGCAATCAAACATTGCTGCGCATCACAGCGATCAATCTCGTGGTTAATGTCGCGGCAAACTATTTCTTTTTGCACTATATGGGCGTGGCCGGCATCGCGCTCTCCACCAGTTTGGTGTATTTCGTTTCCATGACACTCATACTCTGGACGCTGCGCCGTGAGTTGGCGCGCGCAGGCTGAGTGCGGCGCGACTTAAGGGTTCATCTAAAAATAACTTCCCTCGCCATCGTAGTCCCCGCCCCTTGTGGGGGATGGTGGAACAATGAAATTTCTGTGTTCCATCAACGCCCCACAAGGGGGCGGGACTACGGCGATTTCGGGAAGTAATTTTCAGAAGCGCACTTAGGCAAATGCCTCGAGACGATCACTGCGCCCACTCTTCCGTTTCCCACAAACCATCAGTCCCGTGTTATTCTCACGGGAATCCCGCTTGTGA
This sequence comes from bacterium, assembly GCA_041918175.1. Lineage (GTDB taxonomy): Bacteria > Zhuqueibacterota > Zhuqueibacteria > Zhuqueibacterales > Zhuqueibacteraceae > JABWAN01. The sequence continues at coordinate 82,408 of JAYRWE010000003.1, read as the reverse complement.
AGCGCTTGCGGTCCGAGGCCTGCACTCGGGCTTGGCGTTCAAATGGGCGCTTTCTCGCAGCGGCGTTCCTACGAACTGCTCTGTCTCGGGAGCACGATGAAACTTTCCGACTCTACGAGCGCGCCATTTTCGCCGAAACTTGTTTTGCTCTTAAAGAATGAACGAAGATGAACTCCTGCAACACCAACGACAAAATTTGGAATTATTATCAAAACCAAGCGCCGGAAGTGTTCGCGCTCTCGCAGCCGCGCTTCGATACGATTGTCAAACGCATCGCGCGCATAGCCGGAGCACAGACGCCGACAGTGTTGAACATCGGCGTGGGCAATGGCTATCTCGAACTTGCCATGCAGCGACGCGGCTGGCGTGTATTTGCGCTTGATCCCGATGCCAAAAGCATCGCACGTTTGCGCGAACAGAAGATCGAAGCGCAACAAGGCTATATTGAAAAACTGCCGTTTGCCAATGAAGGATTTGATTTCGTAATTGCCTCGGAAGTGTTGGAGCATTTGACTGCAGAGCAAGGCCGCCTCGGCGTGGCCGAAATCGCGCGCGTGCTCAAGCCCGCAGGCTGGTTCATCGGTACTGTGCCGTATCAGGAAGATTTCGCGGGCAACCAAGCCGTTTGTCCCAAATGCGGCGATGTGTTTCATCGCTGGGGCCATCAGCGCGTCTTTGCCCTAGATACCATGCGCGCCGAACTCACGCCTTACTTTGACAAGCTCGAACTCCGCCGCACGGCATTTGTTGCCCTGCGCGGCCGCTCAATTGCCGGAAAGATCAGCGCCGCACTACGTTGGTTGCTTGCACGACGCGGCGTTGCGCTCGCGATTCCCAGTATTTATTTTGCCGGCCAAAAAAGGAGCGCTCCATGAATGCACATGCTCGTGAAGTCGCACTTGGCGCGCGCTTCGCGTTCGGCAAAAACTGGCGCGAGTTTCTTTCCGCTCTGAATGAAAGCAGTATCGCGAAAGCCGAAGCCTCGCTCAAGCACATGCTAGCCGCGGAAAAGTTAAACCAAAAAAGTTTTTTGGATATCGGCAGCGGCAGCGGCTTGTTCAGCCTTGCCGCCCGGCGTTTGGGTGCGCGCGTGCATTCGTTTGATTATGATCCGGACTCCGTGGCATGCACCCGCGAGTTGAAGCGACGCTATTTTGATAGCGACACCAACTGGCAAATCGAATCGGGATCGGTGTTGGATCAAGTTTATCTCAATGCGCTCGGAACGTTTGACATTGTTTACTCCTGGGGCGTGCTGCATCACACCGGCGCGATGTGGCAAGCTTTAGAAAACGCCACCGCTCTTGTTGCACCGCACGGCAAACTTTTTCTTGCGCTCTATAACGATCAAGGTCGCGCCAGTCGGCGTTGGTTGTGGGTGAAGAAAACTTATAATGCTTTGCCGCGCGGCCTGAAGTTCATCATCTTTTGGCCCGCGTTGGCGCGGCAATGGGGCCCGACAATGTTGCGTGATCTGTTGCGCGGCCGGCCTTTTCATACTTGGCGCAACTACGGCTCCGAACGCGGCATGTCCGCTTGGCGCGATGTGAAAGACTGGATCGGCGGCTATCCCTTTGAAGTCGCCAAACCGGAAGAAATTTTTTCGTTTTATCACCAACGCGGCTTCGAATTGCTCCAACTTAAAACCTGCGGCGGCGGACGCGGCTGTAACGAGTTTGTGTTTCAACGCAAGTCCCCGCATTGACTCTCGTTCCCCCAACGGAGTTTGGGAGCGCACTTGTTCAAGAAACTCTGTTTCGAATTTTAGATTCAAAACCCTTAATGCTTTCTCAATGATCAACTACCTCCACAGCCTCTTTCATCGCCCCGAAAAGGGATGGGATCCTGTGCCCGCCGAGCACGCAGAAGATTATGCGCAAGCGCAATGGCAGGCATTCGCCGAGGCGCAAACGCTGGTCGCGGAATTGGAGCAACGTCTTCACGGTTTGCAAAACAAGCGCGTGCTCGATCTCGGCGGCGGGCCCGGCAATTATAGCGTCGCACTCGCGCAACGCGGCGCGCAAGTCGTGTGGCATGATGTCAGTCGCCGCTATGAACACATCGTGCAAGAACGCGCGCAGCAAGCCGGCGTGACGCTCACTTATTCGCTCGGATATTTGGAGAGCGCCAGGCGTTGGCAGGCACAGCCTTTTGATCTCGTGTTCAATCGCATTTGTTGGTGTTACTGTATGAATGATCGCAGTTTCGCGAGCTTGATTTATAAACTGCTCAAGCCCGGTGGTGCGGCATATATAGAAAGCAATACGCCGGCGTTTGATCGCGACCGCGCCCAAAGAAGGTGGCAATATGCGCTCAATGCGCGCTTCGGTTTGAAGATCGGCCATCCGCATCCGCCGCACGGCCGCATCGCGTCTTTGCTGCAGCGCTTTCCGCACGACGAACTGGTGCTTGATTACTCTTCGGAATTGAATGACAAGATCTATTTTGTGAAGAGCAAAGCCACACAATGAGCGCCCGCTATTTACTTCGCTTCGATGACATTTGCCCGACCATGAATTGGAAAGTCTGGCGCAAAATTGAAACGGCCTTGCTGGCTTATCAGATCAAGCCGCTGCTCGCCCTGGTGCCGGACAATCGCGATCCGCAATTGTGCGTTGCGCCCGCGCATGAAAATTTTTGGGACGAAGCGCGACGCTGGCAAAGCATGGGCTGGACCATTGGGCTGCACGGCTATCAACATCTTTACGTCACCGACAATGCGGGGCTCCTCGGCCTCAACGCGCGCAGCGAATTTGCAGGTCTCTCCGCATTCGAGCAACAAGAGAAATTGCAAAACGCGCTCGCCGTCTTTCAACGCGAACACGTCACGCCGGAAATTTGGATCGCGCCCGGACATTCGTTCGACGAGAACACGGTTGCCGCTTTGCGCAAGTTCGGTGTGCATTCCGTCAGTGACGGCTTCTTTCTTTATCCGCATTGCGATACTAATGGAATGTTTTGGCTGCCGCAACAACTCTGGCGTTTTCGCAAAATGCCGTTCGGCGTGTGGACGATTTGCTTTCATCACAATCATTGGCAGGCTGTGGACGTTGCGCGTTTTACGAGAATGATCGAAGAACGTCGCGCGGAATTTACCTGCGTTGCTGAGATGCGAGCGCAACACGGGCATCGCCGAATCGCACGGTATGATCGGGCCGCGTCGAAGGTCTGGCGCGCGGCTCTGCAGTTCAAACGCGCGTTGCAGCGACGTGAATAGTTCACTAATCGGCGCGCAAAATAGGTTACACTTCACGCCTCTCTTGCTGTCATTCAGGAGAAATCTTCTTCAGCATGCAGCGTTGTCTCCAGCGAGTAAAAAGATTCCTTCTGAATGACATTCAAGCGAGGCGCTTGGCCAACGCACCTCATGATCCGCCTCTGCTTTCTCATTCGCCAACTCAACCTCGGCGGCGCGCAGCGGCAATTGCTCACGCTTGCGGCTGGGCTTGATTGCCAACAATTCGAAATAACGCTGCTCACTTTTTATAGCGGCGGGCTCTTGCGCGCGCAACTCGATGACCTCGCGCAGGTCAAGTACCTCAGTTTGAATAAAGAGCGGCGTTGGGAGCTGTTGAGCTTCATGCTCCGGCTCGGACGAGCGCTGCGCCATGCGCGCCCGCAGATTTTGCACAGCTATCTCGGCGTTTCCAACGTGCTCGCCGTTTTGCTCAAACCGTTTCTGCGCCACGTGCGCATTGTTTGGGGCGTGCGCGCTTCGAATATGGATTGGAGCCGCTATCCCTGGCACGAGCGCATCGTGTTTCAGCTTCAACGTTGGCTGGCGCGCTGGGCAGATCTCATCATCATCAACTCGAACGCCGGTTTTGATTTTCTGCGCAGCGAGGGCTTTCCCACGAAAAAAATTGTGGTGATCCCCAACGGAATTGACACGCATCGTTTCGCCCCCAATGCGGCAGCCCGCCAGCGCGTGCGCAATGAGTGGCGCGTGCGCGAGCACGAATTTCTCATCGGCCTCGTCGCACGCCTCGATCCGATGAAAGATCATTCGACTTTTCTACGCGCCGCGGCTTTGCTTGCAAATGAGAATGAGTTTGTGCGTTTCATCTGCATCGGCGCTGGCGCAGACGCGGACCTGCGCGCGCTGCAAATGCTCACGCGCACTTTGCAATTGCACGATCGCGTGCAATGGAGCGCCGGCCGCGAGGATATGCCCGCCGCATACAATGCGCTCGATCTTCTCACTTCCACATCACTTTTTGGCGAAGGCTTCTCCAATGTTATCGGTGAAGCCATGGCGTGCGGCGTGCCGTGCGTTGTCACCAATGTCGGCGACTCGGCGGAGATCGTCGGTGCAACTGGCGCAGTGATCGCACCCAATGAGGCGCGCGCACTCGCCGCGGCGTGGCAAGCTCTCATTAACGAATCCTCGGAGCAGCGCCGAGCGCGCGGTGCGCAGGCGCGGCAGCGCATCGTGAAGCACTTTTCCACAGAGGCGCTGGCGCAAAAGACGGCGCTCGCTTTAAAAAAATTGCTAACGGATGCTTGAGCCATGATCAAGCTCGCGCATATCATTACCACGCTCGACACCGGCGGCGCGGAGATGATGCTGTACAAGCTGCTCTCGCGCATGAAACGCGCGCGCTTTCACAATACGGTTATCGTGCTCGCGCGGAACGGCAGTGTGGGAGAGAAGATTGCCGCGCTCGATATCCCGGTGCATGCGCTGCATCTGCGGCGCGGCGTGCCGAACCCGTTGGCTGTTCTTAAACTCGCGCGGGTGTTGCGCCGGCTCCGGCCTGAGGTGATCCAAACGTGGATGTATCATGCCGATTTGCTCGGCGGCTTGGCGAACCAACTCGCGACGCGCGCGCCGTTGGCATGGGGCATTCGGCATAGCAATCTCGAGCCACAATACAACAAGCGCAGCACCTTGCTCGTCGCAAAATTGTGCGCGCGCTTTTCGCGCGTGCTCCCCGCGCGCATCGTGTGCAATTCCGAAATCGCGTGCACGAATCATATTGCGTTTGGATACGAGCCGAGCAAGATGCTCGTGCTTCCCAACGGCTTTGATCTCGCTGCGTTCCAGCCCGATGCGCAAGCGCGTATTGCCGTGCGTCGCGAACTGGGCTTGCACACCGAAACACTGCTCATCGGTCTTGTTGGGCGATTTGATCCACAAAAAGACCATCGCAATTTTATCGAAGCTGCCGGACGGCTGCACAAAATTTTTCCAGCGGTGCATTTTGTTTTATGTGGCGAGCGCATTACGCGCGAGAATGAAGACTTGAGGCGTTGGATAAAGGCCGCGGCCATTGAAACGCATTGCCATGTGCTCGGCCGCCGGGAGGACATTCCGCGCTTGACCGCTGCGTTTGATATCGCGACTTCGGCATCTGTGGGCGAAGCGTTTCCCAATGTTATCGGCGAAGCCATGGCGTGCGGCGTGCCGTGTGTGGTCACCGAAGTTGGCGACTCCGCAAGGCTCGTCGGCGACACCGGGCGCGTGGTTCCGGTGCGCGATGCGGCCGCGCTCGCGGAGTCATGGTGCGAGTTGCTCGCGCTCAAGCATGATGCGCGCGCCCAATTGGGCCTGGCCGCGCGCGCGCGTGTGCAGGCGCATTTTGCATTGGACGTAATCGTGCAGCGCTTTGAAGAGTTTTATGAGAGCATGGCGCAGCTTCCACGCATGAAAAACTGAGACGGCCTTTCCTCATCATGAACTAGGATAGCATCACGTGTGCGGCATAACCGGCTTTATAGAAACCCAACGCGAGCGCAGCAACGACGAGCTGCATGCACTCGTTACGCGCATGGCAACTGCGATTCAACATCGCGGCCCGGATGATTTCGGCGCGTGGTGCGATGCCGAAGCCGGCGTTGCGCTCGGACATCGGCGCTTGTCCATCATCGATCTTTCCCCGCTTGGGCATCAACCCATGTGTTCCGCGGATGGGCGCTACGTCATCATCTTCAACGGTGAGATTTACAACTTCCGCGCGCTGCGCGCAGAGTTAGAAAGCTTGGGCCACAAATTTCGCGGTCATTCCGATACCGAAATCATGCTTGCTGCGTTTGTGCAATGGTCTATGAAAGATGCGTTGCAACGTTTCAATGGCATGTTTGCCTTTGTGCTCTGGGATCGCCGCGCGCGCTGTTTGTTGCTCGCGCGCGATCGCATGGGCGAGAAGCCGTTGTATTATGGCCGGCAAGGCAACACGTTTCTCTTCGGCTCGGAATTAAAAGCGCTGCGCGCGCATCCGAGTTTTAAAAACGACATCAATCGCGACGCGCTCACGCTCTTCCTGCGTTATAGCTACATTCCTGCGCCATATTCGATTTTCACGGGGATTCACAAACTACCGGCCGCGACTTTCCTCAAACTAGATTGCGCGTCGCCGTCGCTTGCTTTGCCGCAGCCGGAGCCATATTGGTCTCTGCGCGAAACGGCGCAAAGTGGTGTAGCGCAGGTTTCTAGCCTGCACGGCTCGCAGACTGGAAGTCTGCGCTACGATGCCTCAGAGACGATTGCGCAATTCGATGAACTCTTGCGCGAAGCCGTGAAATTGCGCATGGAGGCCGATGTGCCGCTTGGCGCTTTTCTTTCGGGTGGTATTGATTCTTCGACCATCGTTGCGCTCATGCAAGCGCAGTGCGCGCGGCCCGTGAAAACTTTCACGATTGGATTTCATGAGCAAGGCTATAACGAAGCCGAACATGCAAAAGCCGTGGCGCAACATCTCGGCACGGAGCACACCGAGCTTTATCTCACGCCCGAAGAAACGCGCGCCGTAATTCCGCGCATGCCCATGATGTATGACGAGCCGTTCGCAGACTCCTCGCAGATTCCGACCTTTCTCGTCTCGCAGCTTGCGCGACGACATGTGACCGTGAGCCTTTCCGGCGACGGCGGCGACGAGTTGTTTGCAGGCTATCGACATTATCAAGCCGGAGAAAAAATTTGGAGCAAAATAAAATGGCTCCCGACCTCCGTGCGCACAACATTGGCGCGCGCCATACAAAGCATTCCGGTGAGCGCATGGAACCGGTGTTTCGGTTGGATGAACGGCGCGTTGGCAAAGTATGGCCGCCCCGGCGCGATCGGCGACAAAATGCACAAAGTCTCCGAAGTTTTGGCTCACGCGCATGAAGCAAATTTTTATCAAATGCTCTCTTCACATTGGAAAGCGCCGGAGCAGGTTGTCCTCCACGGCCGCGAACCGCGCGCGGGCATGCTTGATCCGCAATGGCAACTCGCACTGCCGGAACTCATGCACCTCATGATGTTTCTCGACGCGGCGATCTATTTGCCCGATGACATTCTTGTGAAGGTCGATCGCGCGAGCATGGCGGTGAGTTTGGAAAGTCGTGTGCCGTTGTTGGATCATCGCGTGGTCGAGTTTGCGTGGCAAATACCGCTCGCCCTTAAACTGCGAGAGGGCAAAACGAAATGGCTCTTGCGCCAAGTTTTGTACAAGTACATTCCGCCAACTTTAGTTGAGCGTGAAAAGATGGGCTTCGGCGTGCCCATTCACCAATGGCTGCGCGGCCCGTTGCGCGAATGGGCTGCGACATTGCTGAATGAGCAGCGCTTGCAACGCGAAGGTTTTTTTCTGCCACAACCGATTCAACAAAAATGGCAAGAGCATCAACGCAGCGCGCACGACTGGCAATATCATTTGTGGGATGTGCTCATGTTTCAAGCGTGGTTGGAAGAGTGGGGGAGAAGGTGAAGGCCCGGCTGTTATATGTCGTCACCGAAGATTGGTATTTCTGCTCGCATCGGTTGGCGCTTGCCTGCGCCGCGCGCGATGCGGGTTACGAAGTGTGGGTCGCCACGCGCGTGGATCAACATGAACAAAAAATTCGCGCGCACGGCTTTCAACTCGTGCCCCTGCAAATGGAGCGCAGCAGTTTGAGTTTGCGCAGCCAATATCGCGCGTTGCGAGAGTTGACGCGCGTGTATCGCGAAGTGAAGCCCGACATTGTGCATCACGTTGCGCTCAAGCCCGTGCTCATTGGTTCGATGGCCGCACAACGCGCGAAAGTTCCGGCTGTGGTCAATGCGCTCGCCGGCCTCGGCTTCGTGTTCGCGAGTGAAAGTTTGCAAGCACGAGCGCTGCGGCCTTTGATTCGCGCATGGTTTCGGCACGTATTGAATCGCGGCAACAGCCGGCTCATTCTGCAAAATCCCGACGATGCGCGTTTGTTTGTTGAAAACAAACTCATCGCCGCGGAGCGTATTGTGATGATTCGAGGCTCGGGCGTTGATGTTCAGCACTATCACGTTTTGCCGGAGCCGCAAGGCGCGTTTACCGTTGCGCTTGTTGCGAGAATGCTGCGCGATAAAGGCATCGTCGAACTCGTCGAAGCCGCGCGTTTGTTGCGCTCGCTAGGCCGCCCCATGCGCGTTATTCTCGCGGGCGGATTGGATAAGCTCAACCCGAGTTGTTTGCACGAAGAAGAGATTCGTGCGTGGGAGCGCGAAGGTTTGGTGGAATGGTGGGGCGAGGTGGAAGACGTTCGCACCGTTTGGGCGCAAGCGCATCTTGCCGTGCTGCCTTCTTATCGCGAAGGCTTGCCGAAAAGTTTACTCGAAGCCGCGGCGTGCGGTCGCGCATTGATCGCGACCGACGTGCCCGGCTGCCGCGAGATTGTGCAGCACGAGAAGAACGGCTTGCTCGTGCCCGCGCGCTCAGTTGCGCCGCTGGCAGATGCGATCATAAAGTTGCTCGAGGCTGCCACGTTGCGCATACGTTTGGGAGAAGAAGGAAGAAAATTGGTCGAAAGAGAATTTTCACAGGAAAAGGTCATTGCGAACACTTTGGCGCTCTATAAAAATTCCTCGAGAAAGTTTGAAACCTTTTCGCAAACCGTGTCTCCAATTTCATGAAGCCACAAAGTGTTTTTCAAATTTTTCAGGAGAACGGTTATGAATAAGCCGATTGCAATTACCGATGCGAATTTTAAAAAAGAAGTTTTGGAATCATCCCTTCCGGTGTTGGTGGATGTTTGGGCCGATTGGTGTATGCCGTGTCGTATGGTTGCGCCCGCGGTGGAAGCCGTCGCGCAACAATACGCGGGCAAAGTTAAAGTTGGAAAAATGGACGCGGATAACAATCTCACACCGGGCCAGTTCGGCATTCGCGGCATTCCCACGTTGTTGCTGTTTCGCGGCGGCAAAGTTGTGGATCGCATCGTCGGCGCGGTGCCGCAGCAAGTCATCGCGAGCCACCTTGATAAAGCGTTGTTGAATTAATCCCAGTCGCATATTTTCATTTCAAGGAGAAGGTAACATGGGTATTAACGTTGGCAAAGTAGATCGCGGCATCCGCTTGATCGTCGCAGTCGTGCTCATTGCGCTTGGCGTTTCCGGCGTTTTGGGCGGCACGTTGGCGATCGTGGGTTATGTTGTTGCAGCCATTGCATTGCTCACGGGTTTGGTTCGCATTTGTCCGCTGTGGGCCGTTTGCAAAATCAACACGGCGAAACGATAAGGAGCCAAAAGAGAAAAAGGGGACAACGAGACAAGATTCGGCCACGGTAATCCGTGGCTTTTCTTTTTTGAGAAATTCTCTTTCTAGATTCGCATAGTCGGGAAAAAAAATCCCGGATGGGCAACATACCTTCCTCTAAATCCTTATTTCGAGCTTTACCGCCTCGGCCTAAAACTTGCGAAAGAACCCGCAAGCCGGAATAAGAGATCTACGCGACATGTGCTTGATGTGAAACGCGGCTTGTGCTTGATGCTCTTAGTTTTTCTCTCTGCGAATAACATCAAGTCGGAAACATGAAACTACTCGCGCAGAAACCTTCGACGCTACATGCGGCATTTGCCATTGACTTCATTTGGGTCGCGCTTGCGAGCGCGCTCTTCCTCGGGTTCGCCCTCGGTGCGCATCTTTCATTCGTCATCGGCTTTGATTTCCCGCTCGGCAAAGGCTTCTACGCATACATTCAAACGCATGGGCATGTGCAGCTTATCGGTTGGGCGGGCATGTTCATCATGGGCATCAGTCTGCACTTTTTGCCGCGCCTTGCCGGCGTGCCGCTCGCGCAGCCGCAATGGCTCCATCGCATTCTGTGGCTCATGGCCGGCGGAATTTTGCTGCGTAGTCTCGGGCATTCGATCATGCCTTATTTTTCGGAGCAGGCTTCATTTGCTACGGGCAATTGGCTCGTCGCATGCTCCGGTGTGCTCGAATGGTGCGGCGTGCTCGCGTATGTGTCTCTCCTCGTCACCACGTTTTTTCATGCGGACCGCGTCAAACAAGGCCCGGCCGTGCGCGAGGTTGCGCCGTTCTTCATGATGATGCTCGCCGGTTGGCTCCTCTATGCGAGCCTCAATCTTGCCGTGCTCGTGCATATGGCGTGGAGCAACAATATCGTGGTGAGCCAAGCGTGGAATGAGTTCGCGATTGAAGTGTTCCTCGGCCTCGTGCTCTTGCCCGTTGCGTTCGCCTTCTCCGTGCGCATGTTTCCGCTTTATCTGCGCCTGCGCGGCCCGGATTGGCCCGTGCGAAAAATTGCGCTTGCTTATCTCATCGCCCTCGCGCTGCAACTCGCGTCGAGTTTGCCGTTGCTGCAAGAAGCTTTTTTTGATCGAGCGCTTTGGCTCACGAGCCTCGGCAAAATTTTGAAAGCGAGCGTGGTTTTAATTTTTGTTTGGCAATTGGATTTGCTCACGCGCCGGCAAGCGCCGTGGACCATCAATCGCATTTTTCAACCCGGGCCGGAGCGCCAACCCACGCGCCCCGGCTTGCCCGACTATGGCGAGTTTGGCCGCTTCGAATGGCTCGTGTATTCCGCCTATGCCTGGCTCGTGCTCGGGGCAATTTATGAAATGCTCTCGATTGCCGCCGGCTGGTTCAATTTTGATTTGTTGCATGGCAACGATGCCGGCCGTCATATCTATGTGCTCGGTTTCATTTCGAATTTGATTCTCGGCATGTCCGTGCGCATGATTCCGGGTTTTATGGGGAAGAAAAAAATCGCGCAGCCGAAATTGGTGAGCGCGACGTTTTGGTTGGGGAATGGTGCGACGCTGTTTCGTGTGCTGCCGCTCATGGTGCCCGTGGCATTGTTCGAAGCCGCTCCCCGCGCGGTTCAAATCGCACAAACCGCTTTTGCACTATCCGGCGCGCTCGGTTTGTTTGCGATTGCTTGCCTCGCGATCAATTTGTGGAAGACAGTGTGAAGAATTGTTCAAGCGAACTACACCTATAATTGTCATTCTGCAAGAACCTTCCCTCGCGCTCGGCAGAGTACCAGGGACTAGGGACGTTCCTTACAGGCTGACCTTCAAATTTTTCTAATGCTCTAATCGCCCCTTGGAGAACGCGTATGAATCTCACCACGAAGTATCTGGGCATGAAGCTCCACTCTCCGCTGGTGCCCTCGGCCTCACCGCTGTCGGAGGAGCTTGACAACATCAAACAAATGGAAGATGCCGGCGCCGGCGCCGTGGTGCTCTATTCCTTGTTTGAAGAACAACTGCGCCTCGAAACGTTCGAGCTGCATCATCATCTCGATTATGGCACCGAGAGTTTTCCCGAAGCGTTGAGTTTCTTTCCGCAGCCGCAGGAATATCACCTCGGCCCTGATGCCTATTTGGAGCACATTCGCAAAGCGAAAGCTGCGGTGAGCATTCCCGTGATCGCAAGTTTGAACGGCTCCTCTCTGGGCGGATGGACCAAGTTCGCGCAGCAAATGCAACAGGCCGGCGCCGACGCGCTCGAATTGAATCTCTACAACATTCCCACGGACCTGGAAACCACCGGCGCGCAAATCGAGCAACGTTATCTTGACGTGCTGCAAGCCGTGAAGTCCGCGGTGAGCATTCCCGTTGCACTCAAGCTCAGCCCGTTCTTTAGCAATATGGCGAACATGGCTCAACGCTTTGATGAAGCCGGAGCAAGTGGTTTGGTGCTGTTCAATCGTTTTTATCAACCCGACATTGATCTCGAAACGTTGGACGTGCGGCCGAACGTGATTTTGAGCACGCCGCAAGCGCAGCGTTTGCCCATGCGTTGGATCGCGATTCTGCACGGTCGCATCAAAGCGAGCCTCGCGGCCACAAGCGGCATTCACGAGGCGAAAGATATCGTGAAGATGCTCATGGCCGGCGCGAACGTGACCATGCTCTGCTCGGTGCTGCTGCGCCACGGCATTTATCATTTGCGCATTTTAGAGCAAGAGCTGCGGCGTTGGATGGAAGAGCACGAATATATTTCCGTGCAGCAAATGCAGGGCAGCATGAGCCAAAAGAACTGCCCCGATCCCGGCGCTTATGAACGCGCGCAATACATGAAAGCCATCACGAGCTACAAGCCGTTCGGCATTCACACACACGCGCATTGAATCGTGATTCCCCCCTTGAGGGGGCCAGGGGGTGTTGGTGGTATGATGAATTTTGAATTGTTCGTCGATCTCAAGAACACCCCCCGAACCCCCCTCAAGGGGGGAATTGCCATGAAACTGCAATCAACTCACTTCGATTTTGGAGCACATACGAATGAAACCCAATTACCAAACTCTCGACGGCAATGAAGCCGTCGCGCATGTTGCGTTTCGCGTGAATGAAGTCATCGCCATTTATCCCATCACGCCTTCCTCGCCGATGGGCGAGTGGGCCGATGCGTGGGCCGAAGAACGCGTGCCGAATATTTGGGGCACGATTCCCACCGTGATTGAAATGCAAAGCGAAGGCGGCGCCGCCGGCGCGGTGCATGGCGCGTTGCAAGCCGGCTCGCTCACCACCACGTTCACGTCCTCGCAGGGCCTGCTGCTCATGATTCCGAACATGTACAAAATCGCGGGCGAGTTGACCTCGTGCGTGATTCATGTTGCGGCGCGCGCATTGGCCGCGCAGGGTCTTTCGATCTTCGGCGATCACAGCGACGTGATGTCCACCCGCGCAACAGGGTTCGCGATGCTCTCCTCCGCTTCCGTGCAAGAGGCCATGGACTTCGCGTTGATCGCGCATGCAGCCACGCTCGAAGCGCGTTTGCCGTTTATTCATTTCTTTGACGGCTTCCGCACTTCGCATGAAGTCTCCAAAATCGAAATGCTCTCGGACGAAGTGCTCGCCGCGATGATCAACAATGAGTTGGTGCGCAGCCATCGCAGTCGCAGTCTCTCGCCCGATCATCCGGTGCTGCGCGGCACCGCGCAAAATCCCGACGTCTACTTTCAAGCGCGTGAAACCGTGAATCCGTTTTATGCCGCGTGCCCGGCCATTGTGCAAAAAGAGATGGATAATTTTGCGAAGCTCACGGGCCGGCAATATCGTTTGTTTGAATATCACGGCGCGCCTGATGCCGAGCGCGTGCTCGTGCTCATGGGCTCTGGTTGCGAGACGGCGATTGAAACTGTGAACTACCTCAATGCCCACAACGAAAAACTCGGCGTGCTCAAAGTGCGCTTGTATCGTCCGTTCGACGTGCAGAGTTTTATCGAAGCTTTGCCCGCGAGCACGAAAACGATTGCGGTGCTCGATCGCACCAAAGAACCCGGCAGCGCGGGCGAGCCGCTGTATCTCGATTGTGTAAACGCGATCTTCGAAGGCATGCAAAACAATTGGGGCAAAATGAAGTCGGTGCCGAAAGTGATCGGTGGACGTTATGGCCTCTCTTCGAAAGAATTCACGCCGGCGATGATCAAAGGCCTCTTCGATCATCTCGCGACGGGCAATCTCAAAAATCATTTTACGCTTGGCATTCAAGACGACGTTTCGCACACGAGCTTGCCGTATGATGCCGAGTTTTCCACTGAGCCGAACAATGTTGTGCGCGCGATGTTTTACGGCCTCGGCTCCGACGGCACCGTGGGCGCGAACAAAAACTCCATCAAGATCATCGGCGAGAACACGGACAACTATGCGCAAGGCTATTTTGTTTATGATTCGAAGAAAGCCGGCGCGGTCACGATTTCACACTTGCGCTTCGGTCCCGATCCGATTCGTTCCACCTATCTCATTTCGAAAGCCAACTTCGTGGCATGCCATCAACCCGTGTTTCTCGAACGCTACGACATGCTCAAACAAGTTGTAAACGGCGGCACGTTCTTGTTGAACACGCATCACAGCGTCGAAGAAGTGTGGGCGCGTTTGCCGCGTGAGTTTCAAACGCATCTTGTCAACAAGCGCTTGAAGTTTTATGTCATCGATGCCAACAAAGTCGCGCGTGACAGCGGCATGGGTAATCGCATCAACACGGTGATGCAAGTGTGCTTCTTTGCCGTGTCCGGCGTGTTGCCGCGCGCGGAAGCCATTGCCGCGATTAAACATTCCATTGAAGAAACCTATAGCAAAAAAGGCGAAGAGATTGTCGCGATGAATGTGAAAGCGGTTGATCAAACCCTTGCGCATTTGCATGAAGTGGCCGTGCCCGAACGTTTGAACGGTGCGACCTCGATGCCGCCCGCAATCTCCACGCAAGCGCCCGCGTTCGTGCGCGACGTGCTCGGCACGATCATCGCGTGTCGCGGCGATGAGTTGCCCGTGAGCGCGATGCCGAATGACGGCACGTATCCCACGGGCACGGCGAAATGGGAGAAGCGCAATCTCGCAGAGGAAATTCCGGTGTGGGATGAAGACGTGTGCATTCAATGCGGCAAGTGCGCGATGGTGTGCCCGCATGCCGTGATTCGCATCAAAGTGTATGATGAAAAACATCTCGCGAGCGCGCCGCAAACTTTCAAATCATGCGAGAGCCGAGACCGCGAATGGAAAGGTTTGAAGTACACGATTCAAGTCGCGCCGGAAGATTGCACCGGCTGCGCGATTTGCGTGGAAGTTTGTCCCGCGAAAAATAAATCCGAAACGCGCTTGAAGGCGATCAACATGCGGCCGCAACCGCCGCTGCGCGAGCAAGAAGCCGTGAACTGGGATTTCTTCTTGAAGATTCCGGAGATGGATCGCCGCAATATTAAAGTCTCGAACATCCGGCAGCAACAAGTGCAAGAGCCGCTGTTTGAATTTTCCGGTGCGTGTTTGGGCTGCGGCGAAACGCCCTATGTGAAACTCGTCACGCAACTCTTCGGCGACCGCACGCTCGTTGCGAATGCCACGGGCTGCTCCTCGATTTACGGCGGCAATCTGCCGACAACGCCGTGGACGAAGAACGCGGAAGGCCGCGGTCCGGCGTGGTCGAACTCGCTGTTCGAAGACAACGCCGAGTTTGGTTTGGGCTTTCGTCTTTCGGTCAACAAACAAAAAGACAGCGCCGAGCATTTGTTGAAAAAAATGTCGAGCACTATCGGCGATGAGTTGGTGCAAGCCATTCTTGCTGCGCCGCAAAAAGATGAAGCCGATATTTACGAACAACGCGAGCGCGTGGCTTTGCTCAAAGCGCGTTTGCAAAATGTGAACACGGAGGACGCTCGCCACTTGTTGAGCTTGGCGGATATGTTGGTGAAGAAGAGCGTGTGGATTATCGGCGGGGACGGCTGGGCGTATGACATCGGCTTTGGCGGCCTCGATCACGTGATGGCGAGCGGCCACAATGTGAATATCCTCGTGCTCGATACCGAAGTGTATTCCAACACCGGCGGGCAAATGTCGAAGTCCACACCGAAAGGCGCGGTCGCGAAGTTCGCCGCGGGCGGCAAGCCGGCTGCAAAGAAAGACCTCGGCTTGATTGCGATGACGTATGGCAATGTGTATGTCGCGCGCGTGGCCATGGGCGCGAAAGACGAGCACACGCTCAAAGCGTTTCTCGAAGCCGAGGCGTATGACGGGCCTTCGCTCATCATTGCGTACAGCCATTGCATCGCGCACGGCATTAACATGACCACGGCCATGCAAAACCAAAAAGCCGCAGTGGATTCCGGCCAATGGCTGCTCTATCGCTATCATCCCGAGCGCTCCAGTCGCGGCGAAAACCCGCTCCAACTCGATTCGCAAGCGCCCAAGCTCGCGTTGGAAAAATACATGTACATGGAGAACCGCTTCAAAATGCTCACGAAGAGCAAGCCCGAAGACGCGAAGCGTTTCTTGCAAGAGGCGAAGCAGGAAGTGAGCACGCGCTGGAGCATGTATGAGTACATGGCGGCGAGGGGTGTGGAGAAGAAGGGATAGATGATCGAGGAGGGAGAATAGAAGATCGAGGATCGAAGTGGAGGGAACAGTTCAGCCACGGCTTGGCCGTGGCTTTTTAGTTTTTTATGATTCAGACCAGCCTCGAGATTTTCACAATGAGCAAACCTGAAGACGTGAAGCGATTCTTGGTCGAATGGTCTCGCTAGCTCAATCCGTATACAGCCTCGTGTCGCTCGCGTCGTCGGGCGTCTTCGAGTAAATGGCTGACTTGTGCCTTCCCCGCTTCACCAATTCGGCGAAGGTGCTCATCCTCGTGAGCGCAGAGGCGCTCAAAGTGTTCCATCCACTCTAACCACATGGCGGACTCATTGCCCCAAGACATCGTGCCCCCTATTGGACTATAAACAGCACGAGCAATGTCGTCAGGACTGTAACCTGCCTCAACCGCCATCAATGCCTTTTCCAACCAGCCGCCTTCCGGTGTGCCTAATAAGGGGGCGAGATGAATCCAGCGCAGTTTTTCGTTGCTCAAGAGGGTAAGGTATAAAGCTGGATGGCCCTCGATGAGTAGCCGAGTGATGATTTTCACAAATCCATTGCGGGCAGAGTTCGGGATTTGTAGGAGTAATGCTCTTCGCATTTCCTCACTTAATCCACTGACCGCAGACTGGATGACTTTCTCATGCAGCAAAGGGAAGAAACCGAGATTTTCGTCGGTAAGTCGGGCCTGGAGCCATTGGCAAGCCAATTCTGGATCAGCGCGAAGCACTTCGGAAAGCCAATAGCTATCTGTTACACTTTGTAAGACTACCACTCGCCACTCGTCACGCAACGAATCAGGTATGCGTCCGTTAGAGGCGTGCCAGATCCCTTCAGCGGCGGCGCAAGCGACATCTGAAGCTGGGTGCTGTAACAACCGACGAGTTTGATACTCTGGGATCTCTCGACGTGCGCCACCCCGGCGCACGTATTCGGTGTAGGCATCTACATGCGTCAACACTTTTGTGAGCAAATCTTCCGGGACGTGGGGCAGTGTCAGAACGAGTTGGATGGCGGCTCCACGCGTATTGGGTTGGTCGAGGCAAGCAAAAGCAACGGTCTGCCAACCCTCCTCGTTCGCTTCCGCAGCCCGCTGAAGAAATGGAAAAATTAAATCGCCGGAAAGGTTCGCGGTCATCAACGCACGCGCCCAGCCGAGGCACGAAACAACGTGCGCAGCGAGTTCTGCACAAAGAAACGGCGTCCAGCGCGGCCAGCCGACACCGGCTATGCTCGCCTCGGTTTCGATATGTGTCAGGCGGCGAGCGATATCTTCGGGATCATCACGGCTCCAACGTTCGGCCAAATCGGAGACGGCGGCACGCTTGCGCTCGTCAGCTTCGCTCCAATTATCCTCATAAACGCGCAGCGGGTACAGAATTTCGAACTCGGCATTTAGTGGGATGGCAAGATCAGCACCGAGATGTCGGGCAACATGTTGCGCCCAGTGCAACGTACCGGGGCGTTGTTCGGCCCATGCAATGACATCTTGTAACATCTGCGTCGCAAAGGCGCGCATCATGATGTAGATATCTTCGGGGAGATTGGGATTGTGGCGTCCAGGATAAGCCCAATCTTCTAACATTCTATGAACAAGTGCCCTATCAGCAACAGGTATATGTGTGATTAGATTCAACACACGCGGCCACAGGGTTTGAATCTGGCGCAAGTCATTGGGAGAGACCGTGCCGCGTCGCAAAGAAACCTGAAGCCCTTGCCCGGGATCCGTAGTACGATTTTCGAAGCGAGGTGATAACGCTATTTGCAGGGCTTGTCCAACGACAGCTCCGTCGCCGTTGTTCGGCAACCAGCGTTCCGTCACATCCAGCAAAAGGCGACGGCGACGAAATGCCTCCCCTGTACCGGGGGAGGCCGATACGACCCAATCGCTAATGCGCCGCAGCAAATGGTCCGGGGAAGTGTGAAGAGGGCGACGGTCGCCGACTGCTCCTTTGAGGAGCGAAGGTAGAAAAGCCTCGGCCGCATGAGTGAGGCCGGGAGAAACAATCGTGGCGAGTTGGTCGGGGTATTGGCGCAAAACCCACTCAGCTTCTTCACGACCAAGCCAGGCATATGCTTCCCACACTTCGGCAGAACGGGCTTCTTCCACAAGCCTTCGGAGCAGATGGTCACGAATTGCGGTGCCACGCCCACGTGCGCCAATGAGAGTGAGGGCAACCTCGACACGATTAGTGATGTGCGCCAGGATCGGCTCGATAGGAATAGACAACGCGCCTTGAAAGAAGCCATCCCGAACGAGAGCGTAACGCAAAGCCGGAGGGCGGACTGTTAGTCGCTGTCCGTCCAAATCCATCACCATGCCGCCCGCCGCCAGTTGTACCAACGCTAGGCGCACTTCGATGAGAGGGAGATTCAGGACATTGGCGACAGCTTGAAGCGGGAGACCCGCATCGCCCGCTAGCGCTAATACGGCCAGAATATCTACGGCTTGTTGACCGACAAGGGGTTCAACGAAGCGCCGAACTGATGCGCTCAGGACATCGCCCAGGACGACTTCGCGCACGCCGCCCTGCAGACAAAGCAAGGCCAACGTCACAGCTAAACCGGGGCGGCCCTCGGCCTGATTCACGATTTCACGGACGAGCCGATTGGGGCCGCGCACGCCCACGCCGTAGACGACCTGCACGATCTCATCGCGTGTCAATAGTTCGAGTTGATGGATGCGCGCGCTGGGCAGGTTGAGGGCTTGCGCGAGCGATGCTTGATCGCCGGGCCAGCCAGTGGCGATGATGGCGAAGCCCACGCCCATCTCTTCGCGCATCTGCCGCAATGTAAGCAGAAGGTCACGGTTACGCGCCGCGTCATCTACAAAGATGGCAGTCGGCTGTTGGGCGCGGATACCAGCCGCAATATCGTCCCGCTCGGAACTGACAAGGAACAGCCCCGCGCCTTCTTGTGCGAGTTGGTGCAGCAGGAAGGTCTTGCCTGCGCCGGGCTGACCGATGAGGATGCGGTCGTCGCCGGTTTGGCGAAGCCAGGGGAGAGCAGCTTCGCGCCCGATGAGCGGTGCATGAAGCAAAGGACGCTCGGTGCGCGGGACTTTGGAGAGAGGTGGCGGGTTGCTTGGCAGGTTTAGCAATTCCAAGCACCAAGCCGGGCTGTGGTAGAGCAAGTTCGCCAGCGCATCCTGGTCGTGAATGTTGACCAATTCAAAGTCAAGTTCGCGGGCGCGGGCGTAGAGGTTTTGCTTTTTGCGAGGGGTGAGTGGGTGCGATGTGGCCAACACGGCGAGGCGGCGTGAGTGGCCTTCGCGAATGTAGGTGTTCAGGTTGTGGGTGAGATTGCCAATGACATTCTTATGGGTAGTGGCGACAAGCGGGAAGGGTTCACCTAAACCATCGGCAATCGCGCCGTCCATGCCAGAGTCAGAACCGCCGCGCATAGGGGTGAGGCCGGGATAAATGACGCGCAGAAGATCGGTCGAGCATTGTTCAAATAGTTCTGGGTCGAGTTTTTCGTTGAGTCGTTCAATGATCTGGCAGTAAAACGAATCACGGTTCATACCACTTCCGATATGGTTTCCTGATGGCCTATGCGAAATCCAACGCTCTCAAAATTAGTGAGTAGGTCAACGCTATGGTCTTACTTTGAATGTTCTTTTGAAATCATTTCATCCGCCCTCGTATTGTGGTTGCTCTGTTTCAGTTTACGCCTTCAACTCCACACTGAACTACGAAATGATCGTAGAATAATTGATTCTCATCAGTATTACAATCAACAACAAATCGAAAGAGTCGTCAAGCACGTTAGAAGCGACAACTTTGTAGGACAGACCTTGATGAGCAACGTTCATCGAACATCGGCAGCGTTTGCCCCGCGTCGATCTCAGCTTCGACCGAGGTCACGAGCGCGGCGAGTTTGCTGTCGTCAGTCGCAGCGAATTGCCCATTCCACATTTTTTCATCCGCAGCGATTTCCTCAAAGGCCTCTTCCGCCGGCAGCGGATGCGATTGAAGAAAAAGCGCAAATTCATAAAGCTGCATGGTTCGCGCGAGCGGCATGACTACGGCGATTTCAGCAATGGCTTTTACTAAATCGGTTTGGGCTTGTGGCTTCATAAATCTTCACCTGCTTTTAAAATTTCACCCCCGCAACTCTTGCCCAAATTGCAGCACGTAGCCGTTGTTGTCGTAGATGGCAAACTCGCGCATGCCATAGTCGAAGTCTTCGAGCGGATAGCACACACGCGCTCGGGTTTGCAACGTTTGCCAGAGCGCGTCGACTTCATTCGTCTTAAAATAGAGTGAGCCGGTGAATGTCGGTTTTTCAAACGGCAGATGCGCATTGGGCAAAGCGAGCATGACTTCAACGCCGTCGCGACTAAGAACTGCCCAGCCCCAATCTTCTTCGAATGCTTTGCATTCAAAACCGAGGACGTCCGTATAAAACGCAATCGTGCCGCGCAGGTCTTCGGTATAAAGCATGGGCGTGAGAGATTTGAGTTTCATCACAGCGTTCCAATTTTAGAGCAAGAGTTTTTCAAGCAATTGCCGCACGGTGCCCAAGCCGTCGAGCGAAGCCAGCGGCACAGTGAAAAATGCGAATGCACCCGTGGCGTCGCGCACGCCCACGACCGGCGTGCCCTTCCAACGCGTAGTATCAGTCGCCACCGGCAGGGTGTACAACGTATCCGCGCTAACTTTCGGAACGAGCGGAAACACATTAAAAATGCTACCACGATCATTGATGCGTAACTGCGGATACCCTTGATTTGAAAACTTTCCTGAAGGTACAAACAGTATGGAATCCCTGAATGTAATGCGGCTGATGCGCGGACCCAAGCTATCCACCGGCGCAAAGTCCACGGGATCGCCTTGATTGCTCGCGAACTCTCGAAACGAAGTGATCATGATGATTTTGCCGCCGGCGTCGAGGAAACGAGGTAGGCTTACTTGCGCTTTTTCCAAATTCGGCTCGGTGTCGGCATACCAAAAGACGCGCTCGAACAACAGCAGCGTTTGGGTAAAGGCTTCCGATGCGGGCGGTTCGAGTGCGCGGCTATTGCTTTTGATATCCCACACGTCAAACGCGCCGACCAAATCGCGCAAATGTGAGTGGTAGAAATTTGCGGTGTTGTCCGTAATGTTGTAATCGTCGACCACGAGAAACTTGCTCTGCGGCGTGCGCACATGCCAAACCTCGTTCACGCTTCGCGGCATGCGAATAATGTTGCTGGTTGCGCCCGCAATATCCACCGCGCGCAGATAGAAAACGTGCGGCCCGATGGTGAGTCCGTCCGTCGCTTTCAACGTCACGGAGTTTGTGTTCGCATTTATATCCTTCCAAGCCGAAGCGTTCAACGTGTCATCGAGCGCGTATTGCAGTTTCGCTATCGTATCGTCGCCGTCGAGGTCAGTTGCGCTCCACACAAAGGTTGCCACAGTGAAAGTCGTATCCGGCACATCGGTGCCAACGGGAAACTCCACGCGCGGCCGCGTGTTGATGATGGGATAACTTTGTTTCGCGCCAATCGGATCGGTCGCGCCGGCATCATCCACCGCCTTCACCCAAAATGAATACGTCGTGTCCAAACCTGAGAGCGTGAGCGTGAACGTCTCTTGCGTTTGCTCTGTGAAAGTCCAATTGGGATCGGAAGCATTGTTGTTCCACGCCTGCAGGTTGCTCGCGTTGGGATTGAAAGTATAAATGAATCCCACCACCACGCCGTCGGCATCATCGCCCCACCAGTGCAGCGTTTGTTTGCTGATCGTCGCATTCAAAGAATCCGTTGCCGAGCGCACGGCGAGATGCGTCACCGGCGGCTCGTTCGCTTTGGGCACGTCGGTGGGGTGCTCGGAGCAAGTGAGGAGCAGCGCGCAAGTCGTCAAGAGTGCAGCCGCTTTGAATGGAGCGCGCGAAAGCCGATTGAGAGTTTTCATGCGTGGTCTTGGTTAGCGTTCAATCCATGGGAAAACATCATGAAAAAAGTCTTGGATTATCGGGATAACTTTATATCTTTGCCTCAGAATCGACCGAGACCCGAACTGTGCCTACATGGCTTGCGTTCCTACGAAAGTAGGATAGGGTTTCGGTTTTTTATTTTATCACCAGCCTCGTCAACGAATACGATCATTCTTTCCCGCCGAGTGCGTCATCGTCTTTCTGCTCCGTGGTTAGCGAAACCGCGGTCGCTTGCAAATCCAGCCCGAGCAACAATTCCCTCGCCGTTTCCATGTGATCTTCGCGCACGAAAATTTTCACTGGCTGAATCCACGGATTGAGCGCGTGAAAGTTTTCGTTGTGCAAATAAAACGCGATTTGATTTCCCTCCAAAACCGATTTGATCACGGCCAAGTCTCCGACGTTGTAGGAGGACATGATTTCGAGATAGGTGTCCGGCTCGCGCTCCGTCGCCTCATCGGGAAGGGTGGCAACGAGCGGCACTTTGCAATCCGCGCATTCGACAATCTCCGGCCGATACTCCGCGCCGCATTCGGGGCAATACTTTGTATCAAGCGAAACCGTAAAGCTCTCGCGGCAAACTGAGCATATGAATTGCCGCCGCGTTCTTTCTTCTTCATTGAGCTTCAACTCGACGCCGCAATTGGGACATTGCACGTCTTCGGGGAGGAGGTTGAGGGGGGTCATCGTTCGCTCCAATTCGATGAGACTTTTTATGTGTCACCAACTCTGTTGATTGCTTCCTCAAGACTACTTGAGTTTGAACGAAGGATAAGCCGGCGACTCGGGGCGTGGAGATAGAGTGCGACGTTGCGGGTCTACTAACAAATCCAAACTCTCCAACACGAGTTGTCCGATAAGCGGCTCGCCGAGTATCGGGCCTACGAGGCAATCGCAATGTGTTCGCCGGTCTCCAATCATGACGCTCAAAGGGCCCGCAATCTCCATTTCATCGTGCGTCTCGTTGGCAAGCGTTACCACAGCTTTGCCCGTGACCGTTAAACCGAGCTTTTCAACCACGTCCTTTGGCAGCATGAGCATGACGGCTCCGGTGTCAACCAAGCAATCCACCTCGATGGGATGTGCTCCAACGGCTATGGGGTTGGATACGAGCATTTTTGCGCGAACTTCACGCATGGTTGTCTCTTGCGCGATTTTTAATGTTACTTCCCAAAACAATGGTTGGTTCTGTGCCCAGAGATATTATTACTATTCCCAATGACACCTCTGGAATAAATTGAACTCTCTTTGATGCCGCAATCCCCATTATTTGTAATTATATTCCTCTCCATTTTAGGGCGTGCTCTTTCAGTAACATAGATCCCATTGCTTTGATTCTGGCTTATTTGGTTGTCCTCAATGCTCGGAGAGGCGTCTCCTGTAATGAAAACTCCATTCTTTAAATTTCCAAACACTTCATTTCTTTGCATCAAGCCTCCAGCGAAGCCAAAGAACCCTACACCATTCTCGCCATTCGTTTGTATTTTGTTGCTCTCAATAGTTGGTTGGGCTTGATCAACAACTATGAATCCAGAATTTTGTATTCCAAAGAGTTCATTGTTTCTTGCAATGCCTCTCGTGCTGTTCCTGTAAACAATGCCCATATTACATTTAGAAATTTGATTATATTCTAGTGTTGGATGCGAGCGATCTCCGACCACGATGCCAGCCCCCATATTATCTGAAAACCAACACTGATTTACTGTGCCTTTCGCTGAACCAACGAATACCAAACCATTTCCCCCATGTGGTTGCTTTTGATCGAAAATGCCACCAGAGAACCGACAATCAGTTATTGTAACCTCAGAGCTTTCAATTAACAAAACATCTGCTGCTTTGCTTCCACGATGTTCAAACGTAATTTCTTTGGCAAAAAATGTGAGAGGCCCAATTATTCTCATGACATATTGATCCGCGTCAGAAATGATTATAGTTTTATCCCTAGAAACTCCAATCATCTGCAGCGGCTTGTTGATTGTCAGCGGCAACGAGAGATGATAGTTCCCTTCAGAAAGATTGATTACACTGTTCGGCTCTGCAGCATCAATTACCTTCTGCAAATCAGCATGCGGAGGTAACTTGACGTCGTCTTTTGTGCCAGTGTTTTTAGGAAACGGATTTTTGTCTTGCCACTGTTGAAATTGCTCTGGTGTGGGCTGGGTTTTCATAAAGAGGTACATGCTTTCCAAGTATACAGCCTGCTCAAGTGTGAATTTGTCGCGCTGAATAGCTAAACAACGGATGTATTCTATGATCCGTCCATCTATAACACCTTGACTGGCGAGTGAAATAACTTTAGGATCTGATTTAATATTCATTTCGCCAGTTGCAAGTTTCATGAACTGCGTCTGGGCAAACTTGACATCAATGCCTGCTGTTGTGAAAACATCGGGAGGAGGTTCATTGCATCCGAATTGATCAATCTTACCGCTTCGGGCCTTTGGAGCGCAAGCCTGAAGTGCGATAATAGCAAGGGCAGCTCCAGTTGCGAGAATTCTACACCGTGTGAACGACGTCATCATAATAAGTTTCTCCTGAGAAAATGATTTGTACTACATGCTTTTCATCTTCCGTACTCTTCCCAACTCTTAATCTGCAACGCCGCGAGCGGTTTGCGCGTGATGGCTTCGACGAAACGTTTGGCGAGTTGCACTTCGGCGATGAGCGGGATCGCGAAGTCCACGGCTTTGCGGCGGATGAGATAGTCGTTCGTCAATTCCTCTTCTTGAAAATTTTTGGGGATGTTGATCACGAGATCGATCTTGCGCGCGGCGAGGAATTCCAAAACATTCGGGCTGGATTTTTCGAGCGGCCAGTGCAGCACCTCCGCGTTGATGCCCACTTGCGCCATGAACTCCGCGGTGCCGCGTGTGGCGTAGAGCTTCATGCCGTGCTCTTGCAGCAACCGCGCGCTCGAAAGGAACTCGGCTTTGTTCTCAATCGGGCCGGTGGAGAGCAGCACGCTTTTGATCGGCAGCTTGTTGCCCACAGAGATCATTGCCTTGAGAAAGGCTTCATCAAAATCATCACCGAGGCAGCCCACTTCGCCGGTCGAACTCATTTCCACGCCGAGTGTGGGATCCGCGCCGATCAATCGGGTAAAAGAAAATTGCGGCGCTTTCACGCCCACGTATTCCAAATCCACAAACGATTTCTCGACGCGCTCCACTTTCTCGCCCATGATCGCGCGCGTAGCGAGATCGATGAAGTTCACGCCATAAACTTTCGACACGAACGGAAAGCTGCGCGAGGCACGGAGATTACACTCGATCACTTTCACGTCGTTGTTGCGCGCGATGAATTGAATGTTGAACGGCCCGGTGATTTTCAGCGCTGCGGCAATCTCGCGACCGATGCTGCGCACGCGCCGCAAGGTTTCGATATACGTGAATTGTGGCGGCAACACGAGCGTCGCATCGCCGGAATGCACGCCCGCGTGCTCGATATGCTCGGAGATGGCATGCACGAGCAGTTCGCCGTTTTGCGCCACCCCGTCGAACTCAATCTCCTTCGCGTTCTCGATGAACTTGCTCATCACAATCGGATGCTCGCGCGAAACCTTCGTCGCCTTCTCTAAAAATTTTACCAACTCATGATCATTCGAGGCCACTGCCATCGCGGAACCGCTGAGCACATACGAAGGCCGCACGAGCACGGGGAAATTTACTTTCGCGGCAAAAGCTTTGGCTTCTTCGAGTGAACTCAACTCGCGCCACAAAGGTTGATCGATATCCAACTCATCAAGCAGCTTGGAGAACTTGTGGCGATCTTCCGCCATGTCAATTTGCTGCGGCGAAGTGCCGAGCACGTTGATGCCCGCTTGCTGCAATTTGAGCGCGAGATTGTTCGGCGTTTGTCCACCCATGGAAATGATCACGCCAAGCGGCTGCTCCTTCTCATAAATTTCGAGAATGGTTTCAAGGCTCAACTCATCGAAGTAGAGGCGATCGCACTCATCATAATCCGTGCTCACGGTTTCAGGATTATAATTGATCATGATGGTGCGATAGCCGAGGCGTTTGAGCGTCATCACGGCGTTCACGCAGCACCAATCAAATTCCACTGAGCTGCCGATGCGATACACGCCGGAACCGAGCACGATCACCGCTTGCTTGCCGCTCGCAGCAACGTCGCTCACGCTGCCATTGTAGGTGAGATAAAGAAAATTCGTTTGCGCGGGATACTCCGCGGCGAGCGTGTCGATCTGCTTGATGTGCGGCGCGAGGCCGTAATTCTTGCGCATGGTGCGCACTTCAGCTTCATTCGTTTTGAGAATCTTCGCGATTTGCATATCGCTGAAGCCCACGCGCTTGGCCTTCTCCAACACACCGCGCGGACAAACGCCGCTCGCGTAAATTTCCAATTGCCGCGCGATGTCGAGCAGGTTTTTAATTTTATACAAAAACCATTTGTCGATGTGCGTCAATTCATGAATGCGATCAATGCTCAAACCCGCTTGCAGCGCGAGCGGAATCGTGAACACGCGCTCGTCGGTCGGGTTGCTCAATTCTTCTTCGAGATTGCCGAATTGCAAATGCTCGTTGCCAATCAATCCGTTCACGCCAATATCGAGCATGCGCAGCGCCTTTTGCAAGGCTTCTTCGAAGTTGCGGCCAATGGCCATGACTTCGCCCACGGATTTCATGCCCGAGCCGATACGCTTCGACACGTGGCGAAATTTCTTCAAATCCCAACGCGGAATTTTTACGACGATATAATCGAGCGCGGGTTCGAAGCACGCCATCGTGGTTTGCGTGATGGAGTTTTTGAGATCGACGAGGCTGTGTCCAAGCGCAAGCTTCGCGGCGACGAACGCGAGCGGATAGCCTGTGGCTTTCGAAGCGAGCGCGGAGCTGCGTGAGAGTCGGGCATTCACTTCGATCACACGATAATCATCCGACTTGGGATCGAGCGCGTATTGAATATTGCATTCGCCCACAATGCCGAGATGTCGAATCGTGCGAATGGCGAGTTCGCGCAGCTTGTGATATTCCGTGTTGCTCAAAGTTTGGCTCGGCGCAACGACAATGCTCTCGCCCGTGTGAATGCCGAGCGGATCGAAGTTCTCCATGTTGCACACGGTGATGCAATTGTCGAAGCTATCGCGCACGACTTCATACTCGACTTCTTTCCAGCCTTTGAGATATTCTTCGACAAGAATTTGATCGGTGTACATGAATGCCTTCTCGGCGAGTTCGAGCAATTGCGCTTCGTTCGCGCACAAACCGGAGCCGAGTCCACCGAGCGCATACGCAATGCGCACCATCACAGGATAGCCGATGTCTTGCGCGACGCGCACGGCCTCTTTCGTCGAATTGACCGCGAGACTGCGCGGCGTTTTCACATCGATCTCGCGCAAGCGTTCGCAAAAGAGATGGCGATCTTCCGTATCGCGAATCGCGGAGATGGGCGTGCCGAGCACTTTGACGTTATGCTTTTCGAACACGCCTGCTTGCGCGAGCGCGAGTCCGCAATTGAGCGCGGTCTGTCCGCCGAACCCGAGCAGGATGGCATCAGGCTGTTCTTTCGCAATCACCTGCTCGACGAAATACGGATTCACGGGCAGAAAATAAACTTTGTCCGCGAGATGATCCGAAGTTTGAATCGTCGCGATATTCGGATTGATGAGAATGGTGTGAATGCCTTCTTCCTTCAGCGCCTTGATGGCCTGGCTGCCGGAATAATCGAACTCGCCCGCTTCGCCGATCTTCAGCGCCGCGCTGCCGAGGAGGATGATTTTGTGAGGAGGGTTTTGCATGCGTGAATTATTTTTTGTGCTTCAAAAACTCGTCGGTGGTCAAGCCAATGTCTTTGGCAATCTTTCAAATTCTGACTCCAATTTCGTCTCACCATCCTCGAGAAGCATGGCAATGACTTCTTGGAGATTGGTTTTTAACTCGTCCAAGCTTTCTGCTTGCGAATGAGCGCCGGGAAAGCCGGGAATGTAACCAACATAGAGACCTGTATCCGGGCAATGTTCAACGACGGCGGAAAAGTTTTCATGAAAAGGGCTCCTTGTAGTAATTCATTCGACCAAACTCATCGGCTGTGCCAGCTCTTGTTTGCGCGGCATAACGAGTATCAAGTAGCCATAGTCATCCAAAATATCCGCGGACCGTTCGCTCGCGAAATCGCGCAACTCAAATTCCTGCTCCTCGGACACCGGCGCCGTGACTTGCATCCAAAGGTCGCTAGAATCTCCTGGGTTTTCGATGACTTTGAGAAGTTCTACTTCGGGAAATTTTTCTTTGACGGTTTGCATGAGCTCATCGGCGAGTTGTTGCAATTTGAAATTGATCATGTTTGTAACTCCTGTTCAATGGCTTTGACAAATTCCCTAGCTCTGGTTAATTGCTGTTGTGCGGCTCTCTTGCTCAAGCGTATTTCCGAATAATCTGCTTCATTTCGCGTGGACAGCATATCGCTCAAGTAGCTTCGCAATTTGCTGGGATAGATTTTCCTTCGATGGATTAGCTCTCCGGTGAAACTGGCTTGCACCCATTTATGCTCGTTTTTGTCGCTACGAATTCCGCGCCCTCGCAACGCGGCAATTGCCGCTTGGAACGCTGCATGGTAAGCACGATTGGCTGAAGCTTCGTAAAGGCCATGGTCGAAGCTATGCTGCGCTGCTTCAAGGTTTGCTCTGGCTTTGTCCAAAAATACTGATGGCACCGTCGCGCTCCTTTTGTTCAATGATAAGTTACAGCGAGCTTTTTCCTGGTTTTATTCGCTTTTCCATATGTTCGACATCCTTGCCTGGCTTCCAACGCGGCTGATGGCGCACCATTCGAATCGCTTCCGCCGCCAGTAATCTCAAATCTTGTGAGCTATTTGTGGCTATCTTTTCAAATCACTCCACGTGGACATTTTCTTTTCACACCCGCCAAGAATAACACACCTTGCCGAGAAAAGCAAGCGCGCGGCTACCCTCCACGGTGCTTTCGCGCTTCGTCTTTTTCACTCGTGCCATGTACAGCCAGGCGTTTTCTAACTGGCAATCGGCCTCGTGCAAGCATGTGTTGCGGCAACAATGTCTTTATCTCAGACGTTGCATCTGAGGAAAACATCCTTTACATTTTGCCAACCTACAAACCAGGAGCTACTTTCATGGCACAAACAGCGCTGAAATACGATTTGGAAGTGAAAGATAAAGGCCGAGTGGAATTGCAAGTCCCGTTTTTTGCCGGCGATCGTGTGACGGTCTTTGTCATTAAGGAATCGCCTGAGAGCTTTGGCGATTTGATGGCAGCGGCCGAAAGCAGCCTCGATTTTTGGGATAATCCCTTTGACGATGAGGACTGGAACAATGCCTAAGCAAGGCGATATTCTTACGATTCCAATTCCCTTCACTGACCTCTCTTCGTAAAAACGACGGCCGGTCATTGTGATCTCAAACAATGATTACAACGACAAAACTGCTGATATCGTTGTTGTGGCAATGACCTCTAACCCGCAAACTGTCGATTATAGTTTTACGATCACTTCGTCCGATTTAGAGCAGGGCCAATTGAATCGTCCGGGTAAAGTACGAGTGGATAAAATCTATACCCTGTCGCAGTCTATCGTGGTCAAAGTTTTTGGAAGGGTCAATTCGAAATTACTTGATCAAATTCGTAGCAAGTTGCAAGAGTTGACCGCAAAGAAGCCGTAGTCCGACTTCACGAGAGTTTCTCTGCAAGCTCCCTCGCTTCAAAATCCCACTGGTGCATGCCCATCTTGTCGATCAACTCTTTGGCTTTGGTCAAACTTTCCCGCGCTTTATTTTTTCTGCCGAAACGAGATGAAACTGCGCTTCGATCAAACGTATTTCCGGGGACGCGCATGTTCCCCGCTCACATTGGTTGGTGGTCAAGTTCATCATCAAAGTCGATTGCCTGTCTGCTCTTCGCGGGCATGCGTTGGCAATCTTTGCAGACATGGGTGGCGTGGCCTCTGCCGGAGAATTTTTCATTTCGGCGGCGGCACCCGCAAATGCGGCAAGAGTGGGGCAGGGGAGCTCTCTGGGGCTAGAGAAATAGAGAATAAAATTCAGAAGACTTTTGAGGGAAGCAACACACGGAACAAAAATGCACGCTGAAAATCCGACGGGACGTTTACAGTTCGTCTTCCTCAATTTCAGCATTGCCGTGTTTGATTTTGTTCTTTTCTTGCCCGCCAAGATTAACACACCTCGCCGAGAAAAGCAAGCGCGCGGCTGAACCATTGGCTGGGCTTTCTTGCTCATTCCAAAAATAAAAACGCGAATCAGAGATACTCTTCCGATTCGCGTGCAATGCTTGAGACGAACGATTTCACTCAAAGTAGTTCGAAGCCAGTCGGCTAAAAGCGCAACCTCAATCAAGAACGATGAGCGAGTAAACCAAAACCTCGGGGCCGAGCTTGGCCCAATGAGCGCCGTTATCATTTGAATGACGAACCCCTTCACTACTGCCGGCGAAGATCTCGCCGTCGTTTGCGACGACGAGAGCGCTCACCCCTTCTCCGATTTGCTTGATCTCGCCGCTGGCATCAATGGAATATGCGGCGCGCGTCGTACCGACGAATATGCCCTTGTTCTGATGAACCGTCAGTGCCGTCACTAAACTCGTGATCCCTAGGTCCGCTCCTATTTGCACCAATGTATTATTAGTGTTGCCGCTCTGCATGTCCACGCGATATAAGCCCCGAGAAGTACCCAGAAAGACAACACCATTGGGTTCAACGTCGAGAGCATTGATCCACAAATTTCCCACGCCAAATGTGAAAATTAATTCCCACTTCTCTCCGCTCAACCGAAGGAGATTACCGGCCGAAGTACCGACATAAACGACGTCTCCATCAAACGCCAGAGCTTGGATCACACCCTGATTATTCAAACCCTCCTTCATAGATTTCCAAGTCTCCCCATTATCCCCGGAACGGAAGAAATCCGTGGGAATAACGGCGCTGGCGTAGATTGCGCCTTTGCCATCAACGCCGATTGTCGGCACGCCATCATGAGATCCTAAGCCGGCATAGGCCCAATTTCTTCCTTCGTCGAGTGAGCGATAGAGGCCTCCTTTTGTCACTGCAAATAACGTTCGCGTCGTTACGTTGAAAGCAAGCCGATAAATCGGCACCGGCTCTTTTCTTCCGGCAGGGCCTGCTGTAAAAGGCAGACCATCATTCACGGCTTCCCAGTGTTCGCCGCCGTCAAGCGAACGATACGCTCCTTGCTCCGTCCCCGCAAAAATTTTTGTTCGAGGGACACCGGCAGGTTCGGTCGGACTTTTTTGGCAAGCCATCACTCCAAGCAAGAGGCTAGCCGACAGAGTCAGAAACCTTTTCAACATTTTCCACCTCCCGTGGAAAAATGGACAGCGCAGGTCAGCTATCATATCTGCCGGCCGAGCAGCATCTCGCTGGTCGCTCTGTCCGTTCAGTTAAAGCAAAAATCACGTAGCTTGGGAACCCTCCCTGCTAGTTCGATGAAACCGCGGTCAATTGGAAGTTCTTGTGTGGAAAAAGGTAGGCAAAGAAGGTGGGCAAAATCTTTCGGTTATTGAGCGAAAGTTTTCGTTTTTTGGCGAGGGGTCGTTTTTGTGCAAAAATTTTCGGAAGGTGTGGGTCGGGGCGCGGAGGGCATAGAGCAATGTGCCATGCCCTCTGCTCTATGCGCTACGCTTGCGATACTCGGAGGGGGTACACCCAAACTGTTTCTGAAACATCGTCGCAAAATGTGCCTGGCTGCCGAAGCCGACTTGATACGCGATCTCCGCGACGGTGCCGGCGTTTTGTTGGAGCAAATCCGCGGCGCGCTGCAACCGCATCGAGCGCAGAAGCTGGCCGGCAGGTTGATCGATCAGGCCATTCAGCTTGCGGTTGAGTTGCCACACACTCATGTGAACGGCCTCGGCAAGTTTTTCAACGCTGAATTCTTCCTCGCCCATATTCGCTTCGATGACGCCAATCACTTTTTGCAGGAAAACCCGATCGACCGACACCGCGGAAACTTCGGAAGGCTTGATGATTGTCGCGCGGCTGAAACGCTCGCGCAGTTGCCGCCGCAGCGTGATGAGATTGCGCACGCGCGCCAGCAGTTCTTTCGGGCTGAACGGCTTGGTCAAATAATCATCCACGCCGGTTTCTAAGCCTTCGATCTTGCTCTCCAGAGAAGCTTTGGCGGTGAGCATGATGATCGGAATGTGGCTCGTCTTCTCGTCGTTTCTCAATCTTCGGCTGAATTCGTAACCGTCGATCTTTGGCATCATCACGTCGGTGATGATTAAATCCGGAATCGCTTCCTGCGCTTTGGCCATGCCTTCTTCGCCATTTGCCGCTTCGAGGATTTTGTAATGCTCCTCCAAATGCTCGCGAATGTAACTGCGCACGTCGGCGTTGTCTTCGACGATGAGAACGAGGTCGGTGGCAGGTTTAGTTTCAACAGGAGCAAACGGAGATAACGGAGTTGCAGTGGCAGTTGCAGGAATAAAGAGTTCTTCCGAGGGACGGGTCAAATACTCACTTTCGGAGACGAGCGGCGTGGCCTGTTCGATTATTTCATTCGTTTTCAAATGTTGCGTTCCCAGCGGCAATTTCACCACGAACTCGGTGCCGTGGCCGACTGCGCTCGTCACGGTGATTTCGCCATGATGCAATTCCACCAATTCTTTCGCCAGCGCCAAGCCGACGCCCGTGCCTTCATGCTCGCGCGTGTGCGTGCCATCGACTTGATAAAAGCGATCAAAGATGCGCGGGAGTTCCTCGGTGGGAATGCCGATGCCGGTGTCTTTGACGGTAACCAGTAAACAGTGAGCAGTTTTCAGTTGTTGACGTGGCAACTGATCACTGTTCACTGATAACTGAACACTGATCTTCCCGCCTTCCGGCGTAAACTTAAACGCATTCGACAGCAAATTATAAAACACCTTCTCCAATTTCTCCGGCTCGAAATAGATTTCGATGTCTTCTCGCGTGGTGTGAAATTGCAATGTAATTCCTTTCTGCTCGGCCAGCGATTCAAACGAGAAGACGAGATTTTTCAGAAATGGAATGAAGTTGGCGCGGCGCGCTTTCAAAGCCATGCTGCCGGCCTCGATTTTGGAGAGGTCGAGCAGTTGGTTGATGAGCCGCAACAACTCCCGCGCGTTGCGAAAGGCCATGTTGAGTTTGTTTTTGATCGGCTCATCGATGGTTCGTGAAATGGCGCTGTCGATCTGCCCCAAAATCAGCGTGAGCGGCGTGCGGAACTCGTGCGAGATGTTGGCAAAGAAGCGCGACTTGAGATGATCGACTTCTTTAAGTTTCTCGGCTTCGATGTGCTCTAACCGCAATTGGTTTTTGAGATGAATGCGGTTTAAATCGTAACGCCGCCAACTGTAAAGTATCGTCGCAAAAAGCAAAAAGTAGAAGGCGTAAGCCCAACGCGTTTTCCACCACGGCGGAGTGACGGTGATTTTGAGCGACGTGCCTTCTTCATTCCACACACCATCGTTGTTGGAGCCTTTCACGCGCAAGGTATATGTGCCGGGATCGAGATTGGTAAACGAAACGCGGCGCTCCGTGCCGAGTTGAATCCACTGGTCGCTGTAGCCCTCCAATTTGTAAGCATATTGATTTTTAAACGTGTTGCGATAACTCAACGCCGCAAACTCAAAACTCAAAATGTTGTCTTTATAAGAAACCTCGATTTCTTTCTTTGCTGAAATGCCTTTTTCGACAATGCCAACGCCTGCCGCATCCTCGGTGTTATAGCGCTTGAACGAAGTGATCACCACCGGCGGAATGTACGGATTGTCTTTGATGCTGTCGGGATGAAATCTCGTGAATCCGCTATTGAAACTTCCAAAGAACATCTCGCCACGTGCATTTTTATATGCGGCGCCCGCCATAAACCCGTTGCTGGGTAAGCCGTCGGTGACGTCGTAGTTGCGGAAAACCTCGGTGTGAGGATCAAAGCAGGTCACGCCCTGATCTGTGCTCAACCACAAACGTCCGCGAGCGTCTTCGAGCATGCCGCAAATCGTGTTGTGCGGAAGCCCGTCTTTCGTGGTGTAGCGGGTAAATCTGCTGGATTGCTCGTCGAAACGATTGAGGCCTTGAGCTGTTCCGGCCCAAAGCGCGCCGAAACGATCTTGAAGAATTGCGAAGACAACGTTATTGCTCAAGCTGAAAGGATTTTTCGGGTCGTGAAAATAGCGGGTAAATTTCTCCGTGCGCAGATCAAAACGATTGAGCCCGTTGCTCGTGGCAACCCACAAGAGGTGCGGCGAACGGCCCGCGCAAATCGCCCAAAGAGAATTGTCGCTCAGGCTAAGCGAGTCATTCGCATCGTGAACAAAGCGCGTGAGCTGATTGGCGGCGAGATCAAGCCTGTTAAGCCCGCCGCCGCCGCCGATCTTAAGCCAGAGAATGTCTTGCGCGGCAGTATCGGGATAATTTGCGCTGACGGTATCATGGTCAAGTCGGCGCGGATGATTCGGCTCGAGGCTAGGATGAGTGAAACGTTCCGTCTTGCGATCAAATTTGTTAACCCTGCCGTCTCCGGTTCCGATCCAAAGCGCGCCCGTACGATCTTCATTGATTTCGAACACCCAGTTGTTGCTGAGGGTGTAAGGATTTTTCGGGTCATGCATGAAATGCGTGAAGCGCTTGCTCGCGGGGTTCAAGCGATTGACGCCGCCGCCGGTGGTCCCCACCCACAGCGCGCCGCTGCGATCTTCATAAAATGTATCGATAATATTGTTGTTCAAACTGTGAGGATCGCGCGGATCATGCGCCACCGTCGTGAAGCGCGTTTGCCCGCGATCCCATTTGTTTATTCCGCCGAAGTATGTGCCTATCCAAAGGATGCCGGAGCGATCCTCATAAATCGACCAAATCCAATTATCGCTCAGGCTATTAACGTCCTTCTCATCTTGTTGAAAGCGAATAAAGCGTTCTTGTTCACGTTCGAAGCGATTCAGCCCGTTGCCCGTTCCCACCCAAAGAGAGCCAAAGCGATCTTCACGAATGGCCCAAACGGTGTCTTCGCTCAAACTGTATGCATCGGCACGATCATGCACGAAATGCGTGAAGTTTCCGGCTTCGCGCTCGTCAACGCGCAAGCACGATAGACCTCCGCCTTCGGTGCCGAACCAAAGGGTGCGATAGCGATCCTCGTAGATTTGCCAAATAACATTGTGGCCGAGGCTGCGCGAATTATTCTCGTCGTGCATGAAATGCAAAAGCCGGCCCTTCTGAGGATCAAGCTTAAAAAGGCCGCGCGCCGTTCCAATCCAAAACGTTCCCGCATGGTCTTCTAAGAGTGAAAAAACGTCGTCACGAGCAAGTTGTTCGAGAGCGCTCATGGTTAGTGACGCAGATATGAACCGCTCATGGTCACGGTCAAATTGGTACAATCCGTGATTCGTTCCCACCCAAAGCGCGTTCGCGCGATCTTCATAGATCGTATAGATGACATCGTTATCGAAACTGTGAGGGTTTTCGAAGGTGAGCGCAAAACGAGTGAAGCCCTCGCTCTTGCGATCAAAGCGATTCAAGCCGCCAGTCGTCCCGATCCACAGCGCTCCCGCATAATCTTCGCACAACGCGCTAACGCCACCGTTTGATAACGAAGTCGAATCGAACACGTCTTTTTGATAGACGGTGATATGGTAGCCGTCATATTTGTTCACACCTCCTTGCACACCGAACCACATGAAGCCTTGCCGGTCCTGAAGGATGCAGCGCACCGTGCCCTGCAGCTCCTGTTCTTCGCCAAGACGCTCAAATTTGATCCCGCGATTTTGGGCGAGGAGGCCGATTGTTTCAAAGGGGAGAAGCAAAAGGCTGAGGCAGCAGCAAATAGAGGCGTGGTTCATGATTCGCGCGAAGGTCGGTTAGAGATTGAACGCACTCTTTGTGTGCCATGCAGCATAACATTCTCCGCCGAGAAAAGCAAGCGCGCGGCTAAAATACCGTCGGCGCTTTCACTAGCTCGAACGCAAAGCACTCAAAATAAAAACGCGGATCAGAGGTACTTCTCCGATCCGCGTGAAAGCGAATTCAAACGGTGTGCGCGGACTTACCGCTTCTCCATTACCGTTACTTTGCCAAGATCATTTTCTTTGTTGTGGAAAATTCTCCGGCGTGCATGCGATAGAGATAGACCCCGGAAGAAACCTTGTTGCCGCGCTCATCTTTGCCGTCCCAACTAAGTTTGTATTTTCCCGCGGGTTGATGCGCTTGGTGCAACGTGCGCACAAGTTGTCCCGCGAGATTGTAGATCGCAATCTCAACGCGGCTCGCGCGCGGCAGTTGATATTCGATGGTGGTTTCGGGATTGAAGGGGTTGGGATAGTTGCCGAGCAACGCAAACGTTTGAGGCACGCCTTCCGCTTCCTGCTCTGCAACGGCAGTCGGCGACTCGCCTTCGTGAATTTCAACATCATCCAAATTCCAACCTGGAAAAACACCGCTCGCATCCGTGACGAGGCGGAAGCGGATGCGCACGTCGTTGAAGCCTGGCCCGCAATAGGGCGTGAGCGAACGGTGCTCTTGCGCGAAGCTGCGCTGCAAGCCTTCATGCCGCGCGCCGAGTTGATTCCACGTCGCGCCGCTGTCCGTGCTCACTTCCACATAGCCATAGTCGTTGGGTTGCAAAACGTTCCAACTCCAATACGAGAGATGCGCTGCGCTTTGCTTGGAAAGGTCAAAGCTATAGTTGTAAGTCACTGCGTTGTTCACATTGTTGCCGTAATTGCCCGTTGGGCTGTCGTCCATGCTAAACTTGCCGGAACGAAAGCGTTGGCCGTTAAGGCCCCAACCCGTGGCTGAAGTCCATTTGGCAAAACCGGTTTCAAAATCATCCATAAGAGGAGAGACATTGATCGTCGTGCGCAGCGTATCATTGACGAGGTTCCCGTCATTGCTCAATTTTGTAGCGAAGAAAGAAGCCCGATATTGGCTCTCGCCGTGCGTGCGCCAATTTTTGAAAGTGATCTCTCCCGTTGCGAGGCTTTGCAAAGACGCGAGCACTTTCGTATCCGAATAAACCACCACGCCTGCGGAATCGATTTGACACGTGACACTGAGATTCGATTCATTGCTTAAACCGGCATTCATGAGCACGACCTTCGGAACAGCGTTCGCCATCATAGGAAGGCTCCGCAAATGTTCGGGAATCGTTGCGATCATGATGTCGTGCGGCAGCGCGGCATTGGCGTAACCGATGCGAATGTTTACCTGAGCATCAACACCGATATACCACATTCTCCACGCATTGCCTTCGGAGAGCACACGAGGATGTCCCGCTTCTCTGCTTTCCCAGGTTCCTTCTGCCCCAGGATTGATGATCGGGTTCGCCGGATTTTTCGTCCATTGAATGCCGTCCGGCGATGTTGCGTGACCGATGCGCGCGGCTGAGGGATTGAAGCCATTGTACCACATGTGATACGTCGTGCCATCGAAATGTACGTCGGGTGTCCAAATTAAATCAGAGTCCCAGGATCCCGCAGGCCCAACCTCCAAAACCGGATTGCTGGCATGCTTCGTCCAATTGATGCCATCGGAAGAAGTCGCATATCCGGTGCGCGCGACATCCTGCTTGATACCGGAATACCACATTTTAAAAATGCTTCCGTCAATAATCACGGCGCTTGGAAAAACGCCTTGCTCGTCCCAACTTCCTGCGGGGCTAGGCTGCAATACGGGATTGTTCGCATGTTTCGTCCAATTGATGCCATCGGAGGAAGTCGCATATCCAACCGCATATGCAGTTCCTGATTGGGAAGCGCCGGCATACCACATGTGAAAGCGCGTACCGTCATAAACCACAACCGGCTCAAAGACCGCATCGTTTTCAAAAGTTCCAGGTGTTGAGTTTAAGACGGGATTGTTCGCATACTTCGTCCAATGAAATCCGTCGGGTGAAGTGGCATACCCGATAGCCGGAGGCGCGTTCAAAGTGGGATTGAATCCCGCGAACCACATGCGATATTGCGTCCCGTCAAAAAGGATGGTAGGATAATAAATCCGCCCGCCATCCCACGCGCTTGCAGGCCCGCCACTCAACACCGGATTGTTGTTGTGCTTGATCCACGGCGTTTGCGCCCACAAAGGAAAGCACATTGCGAGCATAATAATCGCCACGGCGACTTCCCGCAGCCGGTTGCGGCGACCGACTCGACCCGAGCTTGAAAACAACCGCGACCCTCGTTTCGACTTCATGATGACTCCTCCTTTGCTAATTGGTGAGAAAGCCTTTTCGCCAAGTTATCAAAACGCGGAGGAGAAATCTTTCACGTATGTCGCGGAGGTTTGCACTTATGTCGCACGGCTTGGATTGGGCGAGGGATTGGGGAAAAAAGCCGCTTGTTTGCGCGGAGGGGAATGCTTAATTTGTTTTCAACCGATAGGCTATTTTAACGCGCAGTGGAGAAGCTATGCCGCTTCAACCTAAAATCCATCACGGCTTCGAGCATGAAACCATGGAAGCCAAGATTCGCGGTTTTCTGCAATTCACGCCCGGCGAACGGTTCGAACAAATGGTCGGCGCGATTGAGCTGGCATTGTTGGCGCAACAATCATTGAAGGAGCAACATGCTCGAAAAGTATCTCGACCTGCTGCGGGCGCTGCACGAAGCGAAAACTAGAGATGGATTTTAATGTAATGTGGAAAGTCGAAGCTTTGAATAGACTGGGGTGGGAATATGCTTGTGGGTTATTTTGTAACACTCTGTTTTGAAGTGTCATCCTATAAGGACCTTCCCCGGCGTTTGGCACACCTCTAAAAACAAGGCGTTGGTTCCAGCGCCAGGGAAGTTTCTTGCAGAATAACAAACTGAGGCGAGTTACAAATCAACTCGTAACGAGTATAAAGGCTATGCGTCTTGCAAAGACAAGCCGTCTTTTAACGTGCTCTCCCACACTTCGTGTTCTTGTTTTATTCCTTCCCAGGCTGCCGAATCTTGTTGAAGTGTGGCATAAGCCTGATTGACTTTTTTTAGAAAAAATTACCGACGATAATGCTCGATCACCTTATCCAATAACGTTTGAAGCGGAAGCCCTTCCTCTGTGGCCAACTTCAACAAAACTTCGCGGCTATTGGCGCTGATTTCAATTGTGGCGTTGGTCATCGTTTCATGCTCCGCTTGGTTGCAAGTTATCAATGTTCGTCCGGATTCTCGGTTACAAGCCCCTCCGCTTGCGCCGCTTCACGCAAGACACGATCTCCGGTAACGAAAATAAGCGGTGGCAACTCTCCCAGCAATAAGGCGGGGTTCAGGGAGACGGCTGTAGCCAAATGCATAGCGTCATATCCTCGTAACGGATGACGCTGCGTGAGCTCGACTGCTAGGTTGATGATGGCATCGCTCGGAGGGACGGTAAGGTATTCTTCATTCTTGACATCCGTTAAAAATAGCTGCAACGCGGCTTCGTAATTCTCCTGCATCAATTCTTTGGTGCGAACTTTTTTGCTCAACGCCGCAGCGATTTCTACCACCCCAATTTGGCCAAGATGAATGACGTTCCCCCTAGCCGGCTCGACGAGATCTTTCACCCATGAACTGCCCTTTTCGAGCGCGTACCGTTTCACCGCGGCGCTGCTGTCAAAATAATAAACCATCAGTATTCCCCTCGCATCGCGATGATTTCTTCGGAGAGCGGCACTTTGAATTTCGCCAATGCCGTTTCAACCTGCGCTCGGCTCGGCGGAACCCTAGACGGTAGCGTCGCGATCATGCCCTCGGCAAACGCGCGTTGTCTTTCGGAAGACATAATAAGCCCCGCAGCGCGAAGCGTCTTTAAGACGGTTTCTCTATCCGTTTTCTCCTCCTCTTCATGCGCCAGCCAATTTTGCAACGCCTCGGCAACGACACGATTCAACGCTTCGTGCGAGCGGGCGATCTGTCGTATCCGTTGCGCCAGCGGCAACGGCAATTGCACTTGAAAGGTTTCCATAAATGCGCTCCGTTTTGTTGCAAACAATATAAAGACAGCGTTTGTCGGGTTCAACGCTTTTCTCTGGCGCGCGTTGCTTCACGAAGCTTTTCGTTGCGCCTTTGCGTGCATGCTTTGGAATGAAGACAAACTAAAAATTTCTCTTCACATACTCCTTCGGCGAACACCCAAACTGTTCATGAAAACATTTCGTGAAATAGGCCTGGCTGCCGAAGCCCACTTGATACGCGATCTCCGCGACCGTGCCCGCGTCTTGTTTGAGCAATTCCACCGCGCGCGCCAAACGCATGGAGCGCACGAACTGGCTGGGAGTTTGGTCCGTCAGCGCGCGCAGCTTGCGATGCAATTGTGAGCGACTCATGCCCACCTGCTTGCCTAATTCCTCCACTTCAAAATTTTCATTGCTCAAATGTTTTTCAACGACAGTTTTCACCTTGTTGAGAAAAACTTCGTCTCTCGGCGTGATCGCAATGTCCTGCGGCTTCAAAACAATCTCACGGCTGAAGCGTTCACGCAGTTGTCGACGCTGTTTGATAAGATTATGTACGCGCGCCAGCAGCTCTTTAGAGTCGAACGGCTTGATGAGATAGTCGTCGGCGCCAGTTTCGAGACCATGCACTTTGCTCTCGCTGTCCGCCTTCGCGGTGAGCATAATGATGGGCACATGGCTCGTCTTCTCGTCGGTTTTCAAAATGCGGCACAGCTCGTTGCCGTCGCGCTTGGGCATCATCACATCGGTGATGATCAAATCGGGAATGCTTGCGAGCGCCATTTGCGCGCCTTCGACGCCATCCACGGCTTCGATCACTTGGAACGTCGGCGCAAGATATTGCCGAATGTATGTGCGCACGTCCGCGTTGTCTTCGACGATGAGGATGACGTTCTCGTCGCTGGTCATGTGCGCGTGGATTGATGGAGTGGTGGATTGTTGGAGTGATGGTTGCTCGTCGCTGGATGCTCGATCTTCGATTCTCGCAAACTGCTCACTGGTCACTGATAGCTGATCACTGGCAATTTCTTCCGCCTTCAAATGCGCCTTGCCCAAGGGCAGCCGCACAATGAACTTCGTGCCGCGCCCGGCTTCGCTTTCAACCAAAATCTCGCCGCGATGCAGTTCGACCAACTCCTTCGTAAGCGCGAGGCCGATGCCCGTGCCTTCGTGCTCGCGCGTTTGGGAGGCATCGACTTGATAGAAGCGGTCGAAGATTTTGTCAAGCTGATCTTTGGGAATTCCTGATCCTGTGTCAGTAACAGAGATTTGCACGTATTGAGGCGACACCCCCCTGGCCCCCCTCGAGGGGGGAATTGTGTTGTGCTCCCTCTGCGAGGAGGGGGCAATGCCAAAGTCCCCCCTTGAGGGGGGATTCAGGGGGGTGTTCTCCCGCGATGATGCCACAACCACTTCCACGCGCCCACCATCCGGCGTGAACTTGAGCGCATTCGAGAGCAGATTCGAAACGATCTTCTCCAATTTATCGCGATCAAAATAAACAACAAGGTTTTCCTCCGCTGCGGAAATACTCAACGCGATGCGTTTGCGCTCTGCCGCCGAAGCGAACGAGAGCACGAGGCCTTTGAGAAAGCCGACGATATTCTCCGGTCGCGCTTGCAACGTCATGCGGCCGGCTTCGAGGCGCGCGAGGTCGAGCAATTGATTGATCAAACGTAGTAGGCGTTGGCCGTTGCGGAGCATCATGGCATAAACTTCTTTGACATTGCCCTTGAATTGCTCCGCGTGCAACTGTTCCAGCGGCCCGAGAATGAGCGTGAGCGGTGTGCGGAACTCGTGCGAGATGTTGGCAAAGAAGCGCGATTTCATATGATCCATCTCTTGCAGCTTCTGCGCTTCGAAATTTTTCATCTTCAGCTCGTTGCGCAGCTTGACACGGTTCAATTCGAAACGCCGCCAGCCATAAAGTGCTGCACCAAAGAGCATGACGTACGCCGCATACGCCCAGCGCGTGCGCCACCACGGCGGGGTGACGATGATTTTCAGTGACGTGCCTTCTTCATTCCACACGCCGTCGTTGTTCGAGCCTTTCACGCGCAAAGTGTATGCGCCCGCATCGAGATTGGTGAAAGTAACGTCGCGCTTCGTGCCGAGCTGAATCCAGTTATCATTGAAGCCTTCGAGCTTGTAGGCATATTGACTCTTCGATGCGTTGCGATAGTTGAGCGCTGCGAACTCAAAACTCAAAACATTGTCTTTGTATGAAACCGAAATTTCTCTCTTCGCCGAGACGCCCTTCTCTTCAATAGCAACGCCACTCGCATCATCCGTGTTGTAACGCTTGAAAGCCGTGATGACCACCGGCGGAATGAAGGGATTGTCTTTGATGCTGTCGGGGTGAAATGCCACGATGCCGTTGTAGGACAAGAAGAATAATCTGCCGTCAACG
This sequence comes from bacterium, assembly GCA_041918175.1. Taxonomy (GTDB): domain Bacteria; phylum Zhuqueibacterota; class Zhuqueibacteria; order Zhuqueibacterales; family Zhuqueibacteraceae; genus JABWAN01. Next base: position 40,150 of record JAYRWE010000003.1, on the reverse strand, counting down.
CTTTTGTGGTGTTGCATATTCATAAACTCGTTGGCGGCCAAGCCATCTGTGAGACCATAACTACGAAAAGACATGGTTTCTGGGTTATAGCAAGAGAGTCCTTTGATCGTGCTTACCCATAATCGACCACGATCATCTTCCAAGATGCCCAGAATCTGACCACTCGGCAGACCGTCTTTGGTGCTATAATGCGCAAATTTCTCGGCGTTGGTATCAAAGCAATCAAGCCCAGCATTTGTTCCAACCCACAACTTGCCGGTGTGATCGACAAACAACGTCCAGATAAAATTGTTGCCAAGACTGTTCGGATTCTTTGGATCGTTGAGAAAACGTGTAAACCTTTCGGTTTGACGATCAAAGCGATTCAGCCCGTTCGTGGTTCCTAGCCACAGAGTGTTCTGAGAAACAGAATCCTCACAAATTGACCAAACGGCATCACTTGAAATACTATGAGGATCGTTTTGATCATGCAGGAAACGAATGAAACGTTCTTTTCCACGATCAAAGCGATTGAGTCCACCAAAGGTTCCCACCCAGAGAGTGCCGGAGCGGTCTTGGTGAATTGCAACGATTTGGCTGTCACTGATGCTATGGGGATCATTTGGGTCGTGTACGAATCGGGTGAGTTTTCCAGTGCCATGATCGATTCTATAAAGACCGTCTCCGTTCGTCCCCACCCAAAGTGTGCCGCGCGAAGAAAAATCCCCATAGACACAATTAACTTGACTATTGAACGATTTGTTGAAAAGATAAGAAAACTGCTTCGCCGCATGCTCGAAACGTGCGAGTCCTGCGGATGTGCCTATCCAACGTGCACCGGACTGATCCCAATAGACACTGCCGATACTTTTCTGGCTGAAAATTCGAGCACTGTCCGGCTCAGGCGCAAATTGCTTGAATCGTTCCCGGCCTGGGTCATACTTATCAATGCCCCCCAAAAAGGTTCCGATCCAAAGCGTGCCCGAGCGGCCTCTGCAAAGCGACCAGATGATATTGTTGCTGAGGCTGTGGGCATTGTTTGGCTCATGCACAAAGCGGGCAAACTCTTCATGCGCGTGATCAAATCGACTCAACCCTCGAAACGTTCCGATCCATAGCGTGCCGATTTGATCTTCACAAATCGCCAAAACACTATCCTGGCTGAGGCTGCGTGGATTATTCCGATCAAAACGAAAGCGCGTGAAAAGTTGCTGGTCGCGATCAAAGCGATTCAACCCGCCGCCGCGAGTTCCAAGCCAAAGTGTGTGCGAGCGATCTTCATAGATGACGCGCACGTCGCTATGGCTGAGACTGTGGGGATTGTTTGGCTCATGCAGAAAGCGAGTGAATTGCTGTTTCTCGCGTTCAAATTTATTCAGCCCGCGCTGGGTGCCGATCCAAAGCGTGCCGGTGTGATCTTCGAATATGTCCCAAACGCTATTGTGACTGAGGCTGTGTACTTCGCTGGAATCGTACACAAAGCGAACGAATTGCTGCGTTTCACGATCAAACTTGTTGAGTCCCGCGCCTGCTTCGGAGAGTAAGTCTGCCGTGCCGACCCAAAGCGTACCCGAGCGGTCTTCATAAATGGCGCCGATAGAATTAAAACTCAAACTATTGGGATTATTCGGGGCGTTAACAAAACGTGTGAACTGCTCACGTTCACGATCAAAGCGATTGAGGCCTCCGCCCACCGTGCCGATCCAGAGCGTGTGCGCGCGATCTTCATAAAGAGCATACACGACATTCGACGACAGCGAAAGCGAATCAAAAGCATCGTGCCGATATGCGGTGAATTCGTAACCGTCATATTTAATCAAACCATCGCCCGTGCCGAACCACATGAAACCTTGGTGATCCTGCACGATGCAGTAGATCGTGCGCCCCTCTTCAAGAGGTATGCTCTCGAATTTTATCGGAGAAGTTTGCGCGAGAAGAAGAAATGGGCACGTTAGAAAAAGCCAGAGCTGAGGCAGAAATTTGCGCGGGCGAAAGCTATGGTCTCGGATCGTATGGGAAGGCATAAGCTCAAGGCATGAGAGTCGTCAGCGAGTAGGGGAAACATCATCGTCATGACTGCACGTGCGCACGAAAGCAAAAATAGAATGGCGGCGCTGGGGTGTTTAGTCGTAACCGAGGAAGCAACGGCTCGCATTCAAACAGACGAGCCGTTCTTTAGAACGCTCAAAACTTTTTCCTTTGAGTCCGCCGTGATGACCAATTGCAAAGCGGCGTTCAGTTTATCCGCCTCTTTTACTGCCGCGATGAACTGCTTTTCCGATTCGGTCATTTGAAAACGATTGGCCAAGAGCATAATCAACGCTTCTTGTTTGCCGAGAAGATGGCCTAGTTGCATTCCCTGCTGCACTCCCAACTGCATTCCCTGTTGCACTCCTTGCTGCATTCCCTGCTGCACTCCCAACTGCACACCCTGTTCTTTGCCTTCTTCTCTCAATCTTTGCGCTAAAGTAGACATGGGATTTTCTCCTTCAATTTTACTCTCTTCCAACATTCGAGTTAATTTCGGCGCTGGAACATCGTGCGTCTCAGCGATATAAATCATCAAAAAGTTGATGCGATCCGTTTCCGCCACGAAGCCCATTTGATTCCACAACTGAAAAACTTGCCGGATAATCTCCACGTTCTGTTGAAACGCGGCCTTCATCAGCAACAGCGCTGAAAGCAGAAACACGTTTTGCTTCAAGGGCTGGTTGCTCTCGGCTTCCCAATCCCAGGCATTCGTGTCAAAGAGAATGTACTCGTAATCGAGCAAAAGCTTTTTCACTCTTTCCGTCGCCGGAAATTGCTGCACGAACCGTCGCGGAATCCGCCACGGATCCTTGCCGTGATAAAATACAAATGGAATAATGATACGCAACGGCTTTTTCTCGTCGCCGTCTTTCTCCCACATGAGATGCATGTACCGCAAGAGCTGCATGAGAATCTTTTTATCCGGATGCGATTTGTGTTCGAAGAGAATGTAGATATCAACGGGTCCCCCTTCCGTCTTGGCGCGGCATCTTACCACGACATCCGAAAAAGCCTCGCGATATTCTTCTGAAACGTAGGAAGTCGGATCGAGCGTGATCTCGCTCAGGTCAAGCTCCTGCTGCAAGTCTTCCGGCAAACGCGCTTGCAAAAAATCGCGAGCATTGGCGACTTCGGAAAGAACTCTACGAAAAAAATTATCATGAATGTTGTCGATATTCGTCATGGCAAATGATCAGCATTCTGACGATGAAAGCCAAGCACGGATATTTATACACGCGCAAACGGCACACGATCAGCTAAATCGTTCACAACCTCCCCACAAACGCATCGAACAAAAATTTCGTGTCCACCGGGCCGGGCGAAGCCTCGGGATGAAACTGCACGCCGCTGAAGGGTTTGCTGCGATGGCGGATGCCTTCGTTCGTGCCGTCGTTGGCGTTGAAGAACCACGGCTCCCATTCGGAGGGCAACGTGTTTTCATCCACCGCGTAGCCGTGATTTTGCGAAGTGATGAAGCAACGCTTGCTGCCCACGAGCACGCACGGTTGATTTTGTCCGCGATGGCCGTATTTCAATTTGAACGTATCCGCGCCCGCGGCGAGACCGAGGATTTGGCTGCCGAGGCAAATGCCAAACACCGGTTTCTCTTGTTTGAAAAGTTTGCGCACGGTGTTGATGGTGGCTTCACACATTTTCGGATCGCCAGGGCCATTCGAAATGAGCACACCGTCACACGTTTCTTTTTCCACCGGCCAATTCCATGGCACCACCGTGACCGTGACATTGCGCGCGAGCAGCGAGCGAATGATGTTGTTCTTGCAGCCGCAATCAATCACCACCACGCGCTTCTTGCCGCTGCCATACGTGACCGGTTTTTCCACGCTCACTTGCGCGACGAGATTGTCGCGATTGGGATCGTAAAACTCTTTCAGTTCCTCGCCGTGTGTGAGTTTGCCGAGCATGCAACCATGCGTGCGCAGCTTCTGCGTGAGCATGCGCGTGTCCACGCCAGCCATTGCGGGAATGTGATTCTCTTTTAACCAATGATCGAGTGAAGCGTGCGCGTTCCAATGGCTGAAACTCGCGGAGTATTCCGCCACGATGAGTCCGGTGATTTGAATGCGCTTGGATTCAAACGCAGTGCTGAGGCCGTTTTGCTCCGCGGTTGCAGGCACGCCGTAATTACCGATGAGCGGATAGGTGAGAATGAGAATCTGTCCTTTGTAAGAAGGATCGGTGAAGCATTCGGGATAGCCGACCATGCCGGTGTTGAACACGACTTCGCCGGCGACCGAGCCGTTCCAACCAAAAGACGAGCCGCTGAAAATAGAGCCGTCTTCTAAAATAAGTTTGGCGTTCATCGGACGAGTGCAGCCTCAGCGATTGAAAAAAGTTAAAAGCCTAGTGGCGACACACGAATCAAAAACGCACGCGGAAAAAGCTTCTCAGCGTGTGTCTTTGATCCGTGTGTGGTCCGCAGATTTTCATATCAGGCGCTCTGATAAAAGCGCCACGTTTTAGAAAAGTGTGTAAATGAACGGCGCGAGCGCCGAGCCTTGGGTGAGCACGATTAACAAGCTCAGAAGCATCATCACGACGATGATGGGCGCGAGCCACCACTTTTTGCGCACGCGCATGAATTGCCAAAACTCGGCAAGGATGGATAGTTTGCTCATACTCCCACTCCCTCTCGGAAGGTTTAATCTGCGCTTTAGTATCAGTTCAGCCGCGGTTTGACCGCGACTTGTTCTTTGGAATCGAGCGGCCGATCAATTGACCAAATCCTTCAACTCGTCCACGCTTCGAATCGTGAGCAAGAGCGTGGCGATGCGCTCCAAATTCTCCACGTCGTCGATCGCTTGAATTTTTTGGCGCAAATCTTCCGGCACCGCGCCGAAGCGCGCGGCGATTTGTTTGAACAGCATGCGTTGAATGCCCCGGGGGATGCCTTGCTCTAAACCTTGCTCTAAGCCGCGCTCTAAGCCTTGCTCTAAGCCTCGTTCTAGGCCTTGCTCTAAGCCGCGCTCGATTCCCATTTGGAGAATCTCTTGACCAACACGTGTGTCTTCCATTTTGAAGCCTCCGAATAGGTTGTTCAAATCATCTTTCGACAACGTTCGAATGCGATGCGCAATGGCGCCGCCGAGAAGTCCCAACAAATTTCTGCGCTCCGTTTCCGTCAACTCCGGCGCGGCTTTGATTTGATCCGCCCAGCTTGGCGCCTTCTGCACGATCTCGGGCGGAGAGAGGGCGCACAAGGGATAAAGCGGAATCATGTGCAAATCATGTATCGCCGTCATCTCCTCTTCTTTGATTCGGCTCAACACAAAAACTTTGGGCGCAAAATGCAAGAACGAGGGATCATCAAATTGTTCTTCTAAACGTCTTGCCGCGCGATAGTGCGCTTCCTCAAGAAAGATTGCGGCGGCATCGATCCTGCCCCAATACTTGTTGTGCGTGCAATAAAATAGAACTTTTTGCAGCATATCATAGAAAAAATCTTCGCGCTCATAGCCGTGCGGCTCCAGCAACACCACATTCTGGCCGGAGCGCCCAATCAGAAAAAGATCCGCACGTTTCTCGGTCTCTTTGAATGTGATGCTCTTGGCTTCATATTCATCGTCTGCCGCGCGAACGAACTTGGCAACGGCATTGGGAAATTGTGTGGCATACTCGTAAAGCAGTTTGTCGGTAGGCATGAGCTTCTCCCGATTTAAGCACCCACTGCGAGCAGATAAAAATACACCAATGGCGCGACGAGCATTTCGCTATCAAAACGATCGAGCATGCCGCCGTGGCCGGGAATCAACACCGAGGAGTCTTTCACGCCCGCGTCGCGTTTGAAAAGCGATTCAACGAGGTCGCTCATTTGGCCAACTGTGCCCGCGAGCATGCCGATGACGACCGCATCGATCATGCGCAAGCCCTGCACGAAAGTCGCATGACAAACCAAGGCCGCGAGCACGGCAAAGAAGAGCGCGCCGATTGCGCCTTCCCACGTTTTTTTCGGGCTGACTCTTTCAAAGAGTTTATGTTTGCCAAAACCTTTGCCGACGAAATACGCGGCCGTGTCGCACACCCAAATCGTTACGAAGATCATAATCACCCAGGTGCCGGCTTGCGCATATTCGACATTCATCATGCGCGGCAATTCGCGAATCGACACGAGGAAAGAAAGCAGGCCGCCGACATAAACCACACCCAGCGTCGTGCCCGCGACATTCAACAGCGAACTACTGTTCGGCTCCGGCTTGCGAAACAACTCGGCGAGCAGCAGCGCAATCATAAACCCGGCGAGCAGCAACCAAATTTTATCGGCATAACCGGCATAGACGCACAGCGCAATGCCAAGTCCGCACATAATACCCAACTCGCGTTGCGGACGAATATTTTTTTGCTGCGCCAAATTGTAAAACTCCACCAAGCCCGCGCCGATGATGACCAACATTAAAAACAAAAAGGCGTGTCTCCCATACCAACTCACGCCTAAGATCACAGGTATGAAAATCACGCCGACTGCAACACGCTGACCGAGGTTGCGCCAATCCAATTCCTGCCTCCTTCCGTTTTGTTTGTTCGAAGATCGTAGAGGGGAGATTGTGAATCGTGGATCGTTGATCGTTGATAGTGGATCGTTGGGCGTGACATGACCTCTTCACCATCTACTAACTGCTTCTGGGGCAATTTGTAATGGCCTTTTTGAGTTGTCATCCTGGAAGGACCTTCCCTAGCGCTTGAGTTTCTTCCCAGTGCGAGGGAAGGTTCTTCCAGAATGACAACATGAGGGGAGTTACAAACCAACCCGCAACAAGTATATCTACAATCCACGATCCACTATCCACGCTTCTCCACTCTCAAGCCGCCTCGCAATTCATTAATGCTAGTAAGTTGCTTCTTCTCTAAATAATCCAACAAGCCCTTCACGATGTGCTCCGCGCTGCGCGGGTCGACGAAGCTAACGGTGCCGACTTGCACTGCGCTTGCGCCGACAAGAAAAAACTCCACAGCGTCTTGCCACGTGCGAATGCCGCCGATGCCGATGATGGGAATTTTCACCGCTTTCGCAGTCTCATAAACTTTCGCGAGCGCAACGGGTTTGATCGCCGGGCCGGAGTAGCCGCCGACAATCGTGTTGATGCGCGGCTGCCACGTTTCGATATCAACCGCCATGCCCGTGAGCGTGTTGATGAGCGAAACCGCATCCGCGCCTTCGGCCTCCGCGGCGCGCGCAATCTCACTCACGCGCGTCACGTTCGGCGTGAGTTTGGGAATCACAAGACGCTGTGTGAGCTTGCGAATGCGCGCGGTTGCCATTGCGGTCACTTCCGCTTTCTGGCTAAACTCCAATCCGCCTTCTTTCACGTTCGGGCAGGAGAAGTTCAATTCATAACCGAGGATGCCTTCGTGCGCTTCAAGTGTGCGCACGACTTCTTCATACTCTTCAATCGTGCGGCCCGCGACATTGACAATGAGGGGCACGGCTTGCGCGCGCAAGAACGGCAGTTTCTCTTGAATAAAACTTTGCACGCCGACATTTTGCAAACCGATGGAATTGAGCAAGCCCGCAGGCGTTTCAAACAAACGCGGATGCGGATTGCCGCGCCGAGGTTGCGCGCCAATGGATTTCGTGATGATCGCGCCGAGCGCCGCAATGTTCGTCAAGTCCGCGGCTTCTTGGCCATAGCCAAACGTGCCCGAAGCTACGAACACGGGGTTCGGAAATTCAACGTGCGCGATTTTAATGCGAAGTGGATTCATAGCGAATGTGATCTGCGCAAAAGACGGGACCATCGAGACAAGCGAGATAATAACGACCGAATTGTTCGACGCCGGCAATCGGCTCAATCGGGCAGCCCATGCAAATGCCGAAGCCGCAACCCATCACGGTCTCGACCGCGACTTCCGTATGCACGTTTGCTGCGGAGCAAATCGCAGCGACGCGCGCGAGCATGGGCATCGGGCCGCACGCAAACACGCGGCTCGTGCTTGGCGCATGTTCTGTGAGCCAGCCTTGCAACAACTCCGTGACAAAGCCGCGATGGCCAGCACTACCGTCGTCGGTCGCGATTTTTATTTTTACACCTAAACGTTGTAATTCTTCTTTGCCCCACAACTCATGCGCCGCGCGCGCGCCGAGCAGCAATGTGCAGTCGCAGCCGCGCTCGCACAAGCTCTGAGCTAAGATCGGCATCGGCGCAACCCCAAGCCCGCCTGCAACGAGCGCGATGCTGCTCTTTTCTTGCGGCAATGAATAGCCTTTGCCCAGCGGACCAATCACACTGAGCACGGTGCCCGCGCGATGTTGTGAGAGCAAGCGCGTGCCCGGCCCGACGTTCTTCCACAAAATCGAAATCCATCCCGCGTCGCGCGCAACTTGGCAAACACTGAATGGCCGGCGCAAGAGCGGCGTGATTTGAACGGAGCCTTCCGGCTGCGTTTTGATATTCACAAACTGGCCGGGCTGCACGCTCGCGGCAATCTCCGGTGCAGCGAGGCGCATCAAAAAAATGCCGCGTGCGACTTCATCACTGGAGAGCACACGGCAATCATAAATACCTTTGGGCGACATGGCCGTCATGATTGGGTTCAATTGCACGAAACAAAGAAGCAACTTCTTGAAAGTCCTTGGACTACCATAAACCGCAGCCCTTCGGGCGGAACACACAGATCAAAAATACACGCCGTATAGCGAGCTTTTTTCGCGTGTGTTCTTGATCCGTGTGGAATCTAAAAATGTGGAGCACTCGCCGATTAAAAACGTACACGGATAAGGCTTTTGATTTTTCCGAGTGCGTTTTTGATCCGTGTGTGGCCCCAAAAACTTTTAGAATTTTATTCTGAGTTTGAAAAGCTCATCGCGTATCGAAAAAACGCTTTGCAAGATAACAACTCTCGACTCAATTTCAACTCAAAAGACCGCGCGCTTGATCAACGCGAATAGCTCGCCGAAACGTTCGCGCGGCACGGGATTGTTGCTCGCAATGAGCGTCTTAATCACGTGCAGACCGTTGTGCTCAAGCTGTTGCCAAATCGCCTCTGCGTGTTCGCCGCTCGGCACGGGATAGATGCCTTCGCCCGCCACTTCGATCACGCCAACGCCTTCGGACTTGATCCCGAGCAATTCTGGCGCAGTGCGAAAATTAGGATTGCGAAAAAGAATATAGCAGGCATAAAGCCCGTCGTTCAACGTGACGACAAGATTGCACGTGTTCTTTCCCGGCGCAAGCTGTTTCCATGCAGCGATGATCTTGTCGCAGGCTGTGAGCCAAGCGTCGCGCGCGCGCGCGGTCACTTTGCAACAGGCGATCGGAAAATGCAGCAAGCCCAAACTGAGTGTAGCGTTTTCATAATAGAACGGCGAAGCGATTTGCGCATGCATAATCGGCAAATCGAGTTGCTCGAAAACTTGATAATGATGATGCGCTAAGATTGAAGCGCCCGCCCATTCCACGTCGCTGTTTGAGCAGCCGACATAACCCGGCGCAAGTTCGACGAAGCGCGTCAAGTCTGCCAAGCTCTGCCCGCTCATTTGCATGGGCAGCTTGTCCATCAAAATCACCACGAAGTGTTTGGGGAACAACGGAAACGGCGTGACTTGCACAAAATACTCGCGCCCATCATCTAATAACAAACGAAAGACGCGCAATTTCTCCTTGCCGGGCTGTTCAAGATTGTCATAACAAATCGCGCAGTGTCGCGTGCTCGCGCTCGGGCTTTGCGGCTGCGAGGAATAGCGATGCCGCGCAAAATTCACTTGCGCGCGCAGTGTCACTGCCGTGGCCTCGTCAAAAAATTCGTAGCGTCGATTTTGTGCAAGCGCCTCGGGATTAAAATAACCCACATGACCTTCCCACGCCCACAATAAATCAAGCGCGCGGCAAAGCCCTTCCTGCTCATCTACCATGCGCAAATATTCCTGCATGGCGGCTTGCCTCATGCTCAAATCATAGCGCGTGAATTGTCGTTGCAATGCGTCGTAATCTTGTGCCGGTGCCATGGAAGGAGAACCGTTCTCGTTGAAGTGCAAAGCTGTAACTGAACAAAGCGCCGAGCGAGAATAACGAACTCGCCCAGGCGATGCAACAAAATTTTTCCGCTCTTTTTGTTTTGTCGCTGCTTCACCGCGGTGTCATCGCTGCTTGTTTACCTGACTTTTATTTTTTCAAGCGAGGTGACTTCAAAGCGATTGGCTCCCATCGCCACACGGCGGTTTTCAAAACCTGCGTTGTTCCCGCGCGCTGCTGTCTGCCCTGGCCCAAAATAAAAAAGCCGAAGAGCATATTGCTCTTCGGCTTTAAATGTCGGCAACCCCTCAGCGGTCTGTCACTCAGAAGGCATTTGAAAAGTCCGGGCACCCAACAATTCCCCCCTTGAGGGGGGTTAGGGGGGTGTTTTCCAGCGCAAGTGAGCACTTCAAAACTTTTCAATGCGCAATTGCAAGTGGTCAAACCGCAAATCTGATCTGCATTGGCGGCTTGAGCTGCGATGACACCCCCCGAACCCCCCTCAAGGGGGGACTTTTCAAGTGCCCACTCAGAAGCAAACCTACTTCACAAACGAGAGCCGCTTCACGATGCGCGTCTCGCCGACTTGCAACACGTAGTAATACGAGCCTGTGGGCAAGTGGCTCGCATCAAACGTTGCAGTGTGACGACCCGCTTTGCGCACGCCATTCACCAGCGTCGCGACTTTTGCGCCGAGCATATCATACACGCGCAGCATAACGCGCGCTTCGCTAGTGAGCGTAAACGCAATGGTCGTGCTCGGGTTGAACGGATTGGGATAGTTCTGCTCCAGCGCAATTTCCTCGGGCACAATCGTGCTCTCGGTTTCCGCCTCAGTCAAACCTTTACCCAACGAACCACTCGCATAGACTTGAAACTCGATGATGCGATAGTTCGACTTTTGATTCGCACGCATGTAGATGCGCACATAACGACCGGACACGGGCGCAAAGGAAATATCCTGCGAGCCTTTGGCTCCGGCGTTGTTCGTATGCACCGTCGTGTAATTCACATCATCGTCGGAAACTTGAATATCGTAAATCTTCGCAAAGTAGCTGTCTCGCCATTGCACCACGATGCGCGCCACAGTTTGGCTCGCGCCCAAATCCACGCGCCACCAATTGGTCGGGTTGCTGCCGCTCACGCTGCCGCTGCGCCAATAGTTGCTCGTGTTGCCGTCGTTGCCGCGGCTCGGCGGATAACTCGCGTCCGAAGTCATCGCGGTCGAAGGCATATTCAAAGCGAGATTCGTGTTGCTCCCGCCTTGCGTGGTGGCGCTTGCTTCGTTGGAGTAGTTCGAATTGCCGCCCGCGTTGAATCCGCGCACGCGATACACATAGTTCGTGCCCGCGGCAAGGCCAGTGTTGGAATACGAAGTGGCATTTGCCGCCGTGCTGGAGAATTCCGCAAAGGTACCGTTCGCGCCGGTTTTGCGCTCAATGAGATAGCCGTCTTCATCGCTCGCGTTATCGGTCCAGCTCAAATTGATTTGACTGGTGCTCGTTGCCGTCGCGGTCAAACCCGTGGGCGCTGCCGGCGGCGTTGGCCCGGAAGAGGTCACCGTGATTGCAACGTTAGCCGTGCCCGTTGCGCCTTGATTATCGGTCACGGTCAACACTGCCGTGTAATTTCCCGGCGTGTTGTACGTGTGCGTCGGGTTCGCCTGCGTGGAAGAATTGCCGTCGCCGAAATTCCATGAGTAAGAAGCAATGCTGCCATCGGGATCATTCGAGCCGGCAGAGCTGAAACTCACTTCGATCGGCGCGTCGCCACTCTCCGGCGTGGCCGAAGCATTCGCGACCGGTGATTGATTGCCGCTACCCGGAATCGTTTCAATCACCAATTGCGGCGCATAGGTGGTGCTATGCTCTTTCGAGGTATAATAAACGCTGTTCGTATTGTTCGAATTGATGCCAAAGCTGAACGTGCCGTTGCCTGCGAGCGCAGCAGTCACATTCAATTCAACCCACGTGTTGAGCACCACGGTGCCCGCGCTCGCGAGTGGCGATCCGGTGAGCAACGGCGCGTTGCTCCAGTTCAAACCGGTTTCCACCCAGGGCGTGCTCGTGTTGAGATAATTGTTGGAGATCGAATAAACCGTGCCGCCATCTGGGCCGTCATCACCGACAAACAAACGCAGCTTCGCGCTCACGACAGTGCCGGAAAGTCCCGTCACGTTGAACTTCAAATAGCTATTATAAGTGGGCGAGCCGTTGCGCACGCGGAACGTGGTCAACGAACCGTATGTGCTCGCAGGGCTTGAAGCGTTGGCTTGCGTATCATGAATCGGCGTGAAGGTCAAAACCTGGCCGCCGCCCGCGGGCGAAACGGAAATGTTCACACTCGCATTGCCCGTCGCGCCGAGGTTGTCGGTCACGGTCAATGTTGCGGTATAGTTACCGGCCGCGTTGTATGTGTGCGTCGGATTCGCGGAGGTTGAAGAATTGCCGTCGCCGAAATTCCACGCATACGAAGCAATGCTGCCATCGGGATCATTTGAGCCGGAAGAGCTGAAGCTTACTTGCAACGGCGCTTCGCCATTTTCAGGCGTCGCGGAAGCATTCGCCACTGGTGGTTGATTGCTCGGCGCATTCACCGTGATCGAAACGTTATCCGTTCCGGTCGCGCCTTGATTATCGGTGACAGTCAACACGGCGTTATACACGCCTACATTGTTATACGTCTTCGTCGGGTTCGCCGAAGTGGAAGACGTGCCGTCGCCGAAATTCCATGAGTAAGAAGCAATACTGCCGTCGGGATCATTCGAGCCGGAAGAGCTGAAGCTCACTTGCAGCGGCGCGATGCTGCTTTGCGGTGTACCCGTGGCGTTCGCCACCGGCGGTTGATTCGAACTGCCGCCCTGCAAGCTCATATAGCCGTGCAGATAGTAGCGCGTCTCTTCATCGCTCGCCAAAACCAAAATGCCCGTGGTGCTGTTCACATTCTGCCGCGTCGAAGTCGGATTGTTCGTCATCGCATCGGAAGAGCTTTTGATGAACTCATCGCCGAGGCCCGTCGCGAACTGAATATTGTCCATGCTCGTGCTCTTGCGATAGATCGTGCGCGGCGTGCCGCTCAAACGCGCCAGGAACACATAGATCATGCGATTTTCCGAATCCAATGCCAAGATCGGCCGCGTGTGATTGTCCGACTTCTTCGAAACTTCATAGGAAGACCAATTGCCGCTGTTGTCGCGCTTCAACAAGTAGACGATGGTCTCGCTCGAAACATCCGTGCTCGACTTCGTCACGGCATACATGTTCCCGCTGCCGTCGGAGAGCAGCTTCAAATTGATATGATCATCGGCCACGGGCTTGCTGCCGTCTTCTTTTGCAATCTCGCGCGCTTGCCAAGTGGTTGCCGCGTCGCCGTCAACGTGCGACGCAAAATACATTTTCTTGTCGTTTTGATTGCTCCACAAAATGCCGACGCGATTGTTCAATTGCACGATCGCGGAGATGTCATCGGAGCCGACATTGGCGCCTTGCACCGGCAATTGAAACGGCGTGCCCCACGTCGCATCGCTTGTCGTGCTGTTATTCACCATGACTTTGCTGCTCGCTACCCACGTGACCCATAACTTTCCCGTGCCGTCTTTCGTGAGCGTCAAGGTTTCACTCTCATCGCTGTTCACTTCCACGGGAAAGCCGCTGTCGAGCGTGTAGGAATCCGAGCTTGAGTTGTAGCTATAACGATAGAGCCGGCCATTGCCCGTGGCGCTCGTCAGTTCCATGATGTGCGAAGCAATGTAGAGCTTGTTGCCGTCCCACAAAGCATCTGCAAGCGATTGCGAGCGGTCGTCGATATCCGGACCGACGCTCGTCCAACATTGGCTCGCGAGATTGAAGCGATGAATGCGGTATTTGTTGGCTGAAGGATCCCACAAACTGCCCCACCAAAAGCCGTCGTTCCACCAGAGCTTGTGCTCCGGCTTTTCCGCGGTGGGCAGGTTATAAACCGTGGAGCCGAAATTAAAATCGCGATAGCCTTTGGTGGCCGCAGTGGATGTGCAAGTCTGCGCGGAGGCAGGTTGCCCATCCAAAGCGAGCACGGAAGCGGCAAGCACCAGCCCTCGGCGCAGCCATTGCGTGGCGCTGCTTGTGCGAGCTTGCGTTCCGTTTGTCAAAAATTTCATGTGTAGCCTCCTGACACGTTGAATGTTTTCTTACTCAAACTCACAGCGAAAATTTGTGCAGGGTGCGTCCATGACCATGCAAAACGAATAACTCATCCGTGAATGGAAAACAACTGCTGAGATGGCGACAGAAATAAACCTGAAAGAGGTTGCAAGGTTTTATGCAATGAGGTAGGAACATGAGCATGTTTCTTGAAAGAATGAATGCCCCTCGTAGCCGCATGACCCTCCGCCTTCACATGACATCATGCAGGCGATGCGGCGTGATTCGGCTGCAACTCTAGGCACACAAGAGCACGCGCGCCATATTAGATGACAGGTGAGGCTTCCAATTTTAGGGTGAAATATTGGGAAGCACCTTTGTGCATTTAATATGTACCCAAGTACAAGCTCTCGCAAGAGAGTGCGCAAAGGAGATGATAAATTTCTCACGTATGTGTTCGTGTTGGTTGCCTTGACTAATTGTGCGGATTGGCTTACTTTGCCAACGCAACAAACACGAATTCGGCTGCGCCCTTGCAACACACTTGCAGCTTTGCCACCCTTCGCCCAGGAGATCAAGTTTGAAACGCCTCGTATTTCTTCTCTTCGTTTGTTTATCAAACCCGCTCCTCGCCCATCAAACCAACACCAGCTATGTCGCGCTCACGGTAAAAGAAAATCAAATCGAGGTGCTGCTCACCTTCGATCTCACGGATTTGAACAAGGCTTTTCGTTTGGATCGCAATCAAGATGGAACCGTTGATCGCGAAGAACTTCTCGAAGCGATGCCGGCGATGTATGAATACTTTGCACCGCGCTTCACGATGACAATCGGCTACACGCCTGTGGAAGTGGAGCAACAGGAGGGCGGCTTCACGCAGGATGATTTTGGCAACCTCTTCATCAATTTTCTTTTTATAAAAAAAATCGCAGCCGTGCCCGGCGAGCTTGGCTTCAGCATCGACTACTTTGAAAAGTTCGGCGAAGATCACAAAGTGCTCGCCAAAATCGTTTATGGCGAGAAGCTTGATCAAGCCGTGTTCACGCGCGAGGAAACGCGGCAGCGCTTCATCGTCGGCGGAGAAGCCACGTTCGGCCAACAGATTCGCGAGTTCACGATACTCGGCGTAGAGCATATCTTTCTCGGCTATGATCACATTATGTTTCTCATCGGTCTGCTCATCATCGGCGGGCGTTTCGGCAGCCTCGTGAAGATCGTCACTTCGTTTACGATCGCGCACAGCATTACGCTCATCTGTGCTGCGCTTGAAATTCTCGCGCTCCCCGGCCGCCTTGTCGAATCGGGCATTGCGTTAAGCATTGCCTATGTCGGCGCAGAAAATTTTCTCTTGCTCAACAACGCGGACAAAACGCCGCTGGAAGAGAGCACAAAGCATCGTTGGATTCTCACGTTCTGCTTTGGCCTCGTGCATGGCTTCGGCTTCGCCAACGTGCTGCGCGATCTCGGGCTGCCGGCGAAAGGTTTGATCGGCTCTTTGCTCGCGTTCAATCTCGGCGTGGAGCTGGGGCAGGTTGCTATCGTCGCGCTGCTCTTTCCGCTCGTGCTCTTTCTCACGCGCGCGCAATATCGCAAAGCCGCGGTTTACTCTGCTTCCGCCGTGATCTTCCTCTTCGGCGCGCTCTGGTTTGTAGAGAGAATCATGGGGCTGGAGTTTATGCCGATATGAAAATTGGTTCAGAACTTTGCTTGCAATTGTGTGTGTGAGAGAATAGATTCACAAGAGCAAAAGTTTTTGCCAAACTTTTCAAGCTTGGTAAAGTTAAGGTTCCGCCCCGTTCGTTTTCTTTATTGTAGAGGTGAAACTATGACGCCGCGTGAGTTTTGGCTCAAACGTCTCCACGTCGAGAATTTCAAACGGTTCGACACATTGGATCTCGATTTTCAAGGACTCAATTTGTTAGTGGGGCCGAATAACAGTGGTAAGTCTACGGCGCTCCAAGCATGTGCGCTATTCAATTTTTGTTATCGGGTCTGCGTTGAGAAACGCAATGGCGACTTAGTTTTCCAAAAACGAACTTTTGGACTTGATGAGTTTAATGTTATTCCTGCACCGGACCCTAAGGATTTATGGAAAGACCGCAAGACTCAGGAGGGGAGTAATACTCTTATTCCAATTCGCGTTTCCGGCGAACTGCATGGTGGATCGAAATATGAGTTTGAAGTCAACCTGCGCTTTAATCGGTTTAGTGTGCAAATAAATTCTACTGACCCGCCTCTCGCGCAAGGCGGCGCCCTTAACATTGCTCTCATCCCAGGCTATACCGGTTTTAATCCTCGTGAAGAACGTCGTACGCTTGTCGTTCGTCGGGAGTTGCGTGCGCTGGGCCAAAGCGGCACCATCATCAGAAACATTTTGCTCGATTTGCGTGAGAACCCAGAACGATGGAAACGGTTCATTGATGTGCTGCAAGCGATCTTTCCTGGTTTGCATCTTTTTGAGCCGGAATTTGAAGAGCAGGTAGACCGCTATATACGCGTCATATACTCCGAAGGGGAACTCTTGCCTATTCCTCGCAGGAAAAAAACGGCTGTTTTCGATATTTTCTCCAGTGGCAGTGGTTTTCACCAATTCTTACAAATCTTATCGGGGATTCTCGTCGAGCAAACAAGCACGGTTTTATTGGACGAACCAGATGCACATCTTTTTAGCAAACTCCAAGCAGAGCTTTACGGCGTGTTGAAGCTATTAAGGGATGACGGTATACAGGTAATTGCTGCAACACACTCTACCGAGTTGATTGCCGCAGCCAGCCCGGAGCAGATCGTTAGCTTTACGCATGCTACGCCGCATCGACTGCAAATTCAAACCGAGGTCTTAAATACATTGGATAGCTTGGGCGGACTTGAAAACCTCGCTTTGCTACTTATTGATTCATATCGAAAAGTGGTAATTGTTGAAGACAAATACGACGAGAGCCTTGTGCATCTGTTCCTGCGGCAAATACTCGGCGATCAAGAATACGTTCAACTCCAAAGCCGCTTAATTTTCCTCCATCATCACTCCCGACCCAATGGTGATTCTGTTAAAAAAATGATCGACACATTGCGCCAGGCCTTCCGCGGCACCCAAGCAGTTGAAGTGCAGGCGTTCGTGATTGCCGATCGCGATTATGCCTTGGACGAACAACTTGCTCAAGAACTCACAAAGTATACGCGCCCCGACGGCGCATTCGCTGCAAACCAAACCTGGCATATTTGGCAACGCGCAGAAATTGAGAACTTTTTGCTTGTGCCGGAAGCAATTGTTCGTGCCATTATGGATGTCGTACCCACTGACGCAACATTCTTTGATCCCACGAAAGAAAGGCTCTTGGAATTGCTAGACAAAACGGTCGAGTCTTCGCGCGAAGCTGTGCGCAAAAGATTGATTGATGCTTTCCATGATCGTAGTCGTATTGACAAGTTGGGGTGGCAAGCTTCGACAATAACGGAAAAGGCGGAAGAATTTCTCGCCCAAGTTTGGCATGGAAATCAACGTTTTGACTGGTGCGATGCGAAAGAAATGGTACTGCCGCGCTTACGAGAAGCGCTCCAACAACAATACAACGTTACTTTAAGTGATCGTTCGATCATCCAAGCTTTGACGCCGAACGACGTACCCGACGATTTACGAAAAGCGATGGAGAAGCTGGCCAAATTTCTAAGATGAGTTTGGCGTAAAAAACGACGTAGCCCCCAAAAACTCGTTCCGCTGGCAATTTCACCCCAACCTTGCCGGTACCTTCACCGCGCAATTACATTTCCTCAGGCCTAAACACGAGACCCCATGCGCAGCATCTATCTGCTCTTACTTTCTGCCCTCCTCTACAAAGCTGGAATCGCACAACCGCTTCAGGTAAACAAAAAAAACTGGCAACAAACCGCGCGGTATCAAATCGTCGTTGAATTGGACACAACAGCCAAGCAACTCCTCGGGGAGATGACGCTCTTCTATCGCAACAATTCGCCGAGCGCGCTTGACCGCATTTATTTGCAAGTTCCGGCCAATGCTTTTCATGATGAAGAAAACACCGCCGCGCGCGAGATGCAGCGCGTCAATCAAGGCGGCGTGCGTTTCGCGCAACGCAAAGGTTATCCGCTCACCATTTCGAGCGTGCAGTTTCTCGCTATCGGCGCGGAGACGGAGTTTGCCATTCAAGCGTTCGACTTTCACGACACGATTTTAAATTTGAGTTTGCCCCGCCCGTTGCCATCGGGCGATTCACTCGCGCTGACCATGCAGTTCACACAAGATTATGCCCGCCTGTTTGAGCGCACGAAAACGCAACCGCCGCGTATAGATGCCGTGCAGTGGTTTCCGCTCGTGTGTGTTTACGATGAAGCCGGTTGGCACGCGGAGCCGTTTCATTTCATGATGGAAAGCGAGGACGTGTTCAGCGAGTTTGCCGAGATGGACGTGACGGTGCGCGTGCCGGCGAATTATGTCATCGTCGGCTCCGGCGAGCTTATTACCGGCAACGCAGGGTGGGATGAAGTCAAGCTCTCATTGTCGAACGATAGTCTTGCCTTTTCAACGCAAGGCGATTCGCTTGCGCGTGCGCGCGCCAATACTGCGCTGCATGCACCCATGCGAGTCGCGCAGTTTTATGCCGAGCGGCAGCACAATTTTATTTGGAGCGCCTCGCCGCGCTTCGTTCATGTGGAGAAAAAAGGCGCACCGACGCTGCGTCTCTTTGCCGAAAGCAAAGGTGCATATGATTGGATGAAAAACACGAGCGCGCGCCTCGATACGGTGCTCGCTTTCATTGCTGCGCACGCCGGGCCGTATCCGTTTTCCGAATTAAGCCTCGTGCAATCCGGGCGCGCGAACGCGGCCCAGCCGCGCATGATGTTCTGCGATGATTCGGATTATTTTGAATTGGCCTATGCGAGCGCCGGGCTTTATTTTCCCGCAATGGTGGCGAGCAATGGCTTAAAGTCGGCGTGGATGACGCGCGGCTTGGCGATGTATTTTGCCAAAGCCATGAACGAGCGGCAATACGGCAAGCGCGGCTATGACATGAAGACTGCGCAAGAGGACATGAACTTTTTCGAGCGGCAATACCCGCTGCCCTCGCTCGATCATGCGTTGCGCAACTTCGCGCGGTTGTATATGGATTCCGGGCAGAACGAGCCGATTGCTAACGAGATTCACGACTATCGCGATCCCGTGGGCATGGCAGCGAATACCTATTTGAAAGCCGAGATTTTTTTTGAAATGCTGCATTACGTCATCGGCGACTCGCTGTTCCGCGCGAGCCTGCGCGCGTATGTGCGGCAATTTGCGTTTCAGCACGTGGAGGAAAAGAATTTTCAAACCGTGTGCGAGGAAGTGAGCGGGCAAGATTTGAATTGGTTCTTTGAGCAATGGCTGCGCAACACGCCTGTCGTCGATTATAAAAAAGGCGCGGTGCGCAAATATCAACGCGGAGATTCGATGTGGGTGACGGAAGTGGAGGTACAACGGCAAGGCAATGGCATCATGCCCATCGACGTTGCGCTCGATTTGGGCGATGCGCAGCAACTCGTGCAGCGGTGGGATGGCAAAGCGAGCGCCGACACGCTCGTGTTTGAAACGAAGACGAAGCCGAAAGATGTGCGCGTCGATCCGGAAGATCGCATCATGGATCGCAACCTGCTCAACAACGGCCGCCGGCGTTTGGAATTCAAACCGGATTTGCCGTTCATGCGTTTGCTGCACATGCCGAGCGATGCGTATCTCGTGCTGTGGAAGCCTTTGCTTGATTACAATAAGATCGACGGCGTGCGTGTAGGCTTGCGCACGAGCAGCAGCTATCGCGCGTTTTATAACAATCTCACTTTAGAGTTCATGTTCGGCGCGCGCTCCCGCGAACTTGACGGCAAGATTGCTTATAATCATCCGCTGCGCCGCAGCAACCTGCTCACGCGTTATCATGTGCTCGCGCGCAAACATGCCGGACGTTTCGAAGCGGACGCGCATCTCGAATTGAATGGATCGAGCGGCATCATGACGGCGAACAGCCGCAGCCTTGAAATCGGTTTGAACTACAGCGATTTGCTTGATGGCGCATATACCTATCGCGAAGTGCGCAATGACACCGGCGCGGTGCGTTTGGAAGAGTGGGATAACGTGCGGCAATTCTTTTCATATCTCAATGCTCGGCTCCGATTCGGCGGGAAAATTTTTGAAGCAGACACGCGCGTAGCCGCGGAGCAAGCGTGGCGCACGAGAATCTTCACGAAGTTGAGCGGGCGCATGGAGACGGAGTATAAAAGTTTCGGCATGTCATTACGCGCGCGCTTCAATGCCGCAACGGCTTTCGGCACAGATCCATTGCCGCGACAAGATCTTTTTTATGGAGAAGGCGCGTCCCCGCGCGAGCGTTTTCGAAACGGCGTGTTGGACACGGGAGGCGGGTTGCTCGCCTCGTCGCGAAGATATGTGGAAGGCGGCGGCTATTTGCGCGGCTATGCGGGCTTGCCTTTGCCCGCGGAGCGTTTGCTCACGACGAATGTTGAGTTGAGCACGAGCGGCGGCTTGCGTCTGTTTGGATTTTATGATGTGGGTAAACTCTGGCGCGTGCGTGATGCGCTGGCACAAACGCGCGCTGATGCAGGTGTCGGCATGGCGTTGCTCGGCAACAAGTCACGTTTGTTCGGCGGCAACCTTGCGCTGTTCTCGAATCTTTCCGCGCGTATTTATTTTCCGCTGTGGTTGAGTCATCCGCCGGAAGGGGAGAGGCGCACGCAATTGCGGTGGTATTTTGCGCTGGGCAAAAGCTTGTGAGTTACGATTTCCTCAGCAGGGCCCGGCGCCACTAACTTTGCAGGTGGTCTGCGTTGGCAAACAACGGCAGAGAGAAGTGAAACGTTGTGCCGCTATTGGCCGCACTCATAAAACTGAGTGCGCCGCCGGCAGCTTCAACTAAACTTTTAGAGATCGACAAACCAAGCCCAAGCCCGCCGGTCTTTTTGCCGCTTTTGGTGGTGAAAAAAGGCTCAAAGATTTGTGAGCGCAAATTTTCGGGAATGCCGAAACCGCGATCACTCACGGAGAGGCTCAAGTTGTGGCCCTGCGCTTCTGCCGTCACCAATATTTCCGCGCCATTCGGCGAGGCTTCGACGGCGTTGCGAATGAGATTGAACAAGACTTGGCGCAACACGCCTTCCGATTGAATCTTGCAGTTCGAAATCTCGCGCAACTCCAAATTGATGCTTACGCCGCTCTCCGCGGCGCTGGATTTGGCGAGCGCCACCACGTCGCGGATCGCTTCTTCCACAGGAAAGGCGCGGGTTAAATTGCGGTCGGGGCGATAGAGATTGAACATCTGATGCACGATGCCGGCGATGCGATCGATCTCTTTTTCGATGCGCGGCACGAACTCATAATACTCGTGCTCTTGCGGCACAATGCGTTTGACCAGCAGAAAAGAATTTTTGATGCCGGCGAGCGGGTTGTTGATTTCATGCGCAATGCGCGCGGCCATGCGCCCGGTCGCCGCGATCTTTTCATCTTCCAAGCGTTGCCGTTCGAGTTGCTGAATGCGCTCCGTGCGCTCCTGCACGATTTCTTCCAGCTTGTCATTGTAGCGGCGAATTTCTGCTTCGGCTTGCTGGCGCGCCGTGATGTCGCGAAACACGAGCACAGCGCCCTTAATGCGTCCGCGCTCGTCTCGAATCGGCGCCGCGCTGTCGTCGATGGGAACGTGCACGCCGTCGCGTCGGATCAGCAAAGTATGATTGGCCAGCCCCATGATCGCGCCTTCCTGCAACGCACGCAATGCCGGATTGGACACCGGCGTGAGCGTGTCTTCATTCATAATGTTAAACACTTCCACCAAATCATGGCCTAGTGCTTCTTGCTCTTGCCATCCGGTTAAACTTTCCGCCACAGCATTCATGAACACCACTCGGGCATCCGCATCGGTTGCAATCACGCCATCCCCGATGCAGCGCAGCGTGGTGGCAAACCATTGCCGACTCTCTTTCAGCTCGCGTTCAATTTTGTGGCGATATAGCCCCATCGCGATCGTGGTGTGCAGTTCGCGCTCGGCAAACGGTTTCAAGATGTAGCCAAACGGCTCTGTGGCTTGCGCCGCATGCAGCGTTTTTTCATCAGCCAAAGCCGTGAGAAAGACCACGGGAATATCGAAACGCCGATGCACTTCTGCCGCGGTTTGAATGCCGTCGAGTTCGCCCGCGAGCATGATGTCCATCAAGATCAGATGGGGCGAGGTGTGCGAACAAAATTCCAAGGCTTCTTCGCCGCTCGCTGCGATACCCAAAACTTCATAGCCGAGACGTTGCAGGCGATCTTGAATATCCATCGCCACAATGCCTTCATCTTCGACAATCAGAATCTTCGTGCGTATCCCTGGCTTCATTTCGTTCCTACTCTTTTCTGATTATATGCTGCTGCAACGCTAAAGCCCGGCACGAGGCTAAGGCCTTTTTTCCAACTGGCTAAATTCGATTTGAATGACGGTACCGTGGTTTTGCTGATGCGTCAACACACCGTTCAGTTGGCGCACAAGCGCGGCAACCAATTTCAAGCCGAGGGTTTGGGCTTGGCGCAGATTGATTTCGCTCGGAAAACCGACGCCGTCGTCGCGCACAACCAGAACGAAACGCTGCTCTTTATTGGAAGCGGCCTCGTGCGGCATGCGGTGTAATTCCAAATGTATTTCGCCGGAGTTCCGGCCCACGAAGGCGTGCTTCAAGGCGTTCGAAACCAATTCATTCACCAGCAAGCCGCATGGAATCGCGGTATCCACACCGAGGAAGAGCTCTTCGACGTGCAGTTGCAATTTCACGCCGTGTGCCGCAGCGCCATATGAGCGCAACAAGCTGCTCGTCAGGTGCGAAAGATATTCCGCAAAATTGATGCGCGAGAGGTTTGCCGATTGATACAGTTTCTCATGGATCAATGCCATAGAGCGCACCCGCAGCTCGCTCTCTTTGAACAGCGTCAAGATTTTTTCATCTTGAATGTAACCGCCTTGCAAACTCAGCAAACTGGAAATGATCTGGAGGTTGTTTTTGACGCGATGATGAATCTCTTTGAGCAACATTTCTTTTTCATGCAGCGATGCGACGACCTGAGCTTCCGCACGTTTGCGATCCGTCACATCTAGAAAGCTCCAAACGCGCCCCACACTTTCGCCGTTGATTTTTTGCGGCGCGGAATAACGCTCAAAGATGCGCCCGTCTTTAAAACGGAGCACGTCAAAACTCTCGGCCTCGGGTTGATTGTAAAGCTCACGCACTTTTTGCAGAAAATCTTGCGGCTCTTGGAGCTGATCCAGGACATAGGATAGTGCTTTGGCATCGTCGCGCGACTGCATGACCTCCGCGGGAATCCGCCACATTTCCATAAACTGCTGGTTATAACTTACCATCGCCCCCTCGCGATTGACGACGAGAATGCCGTTGATCGTCGCCTCCAAAGAAGCGCGCAACAGCGAGTAAGAATTTTCCAGCGAAACTTCGGCTTGTTTGCGCGCGGTGATGTTGCGCATCACGGCCACGACCTGCTCTTCAAACAGCGGCAGCAAACGCGCTTCATAATAAACTTCTCGGCCATGCCGCGTCAACGCAAATTCGATGCTGACAAGCTGGTGTCCGGCGCGTATTTGCTGTAGCGCGTCTTCAAACTTTTGCCGAATCATCGCCTCGGGTATATCGTGGAGACGTTGGCCCACCAAACGTTCGGGCGTAAAATTGAAGTCGCCGCCGCGGCCGGATTTACAATCCAAAATCAACCCGGTGCGATCCATGCGAAAGAAAACTTCGGGCAGGGCTTCAAAGATCGCGCGCATTTCCGAGTTGGCCTGCAGCAATTCTTGCGAACTCAACTCCAACGAGCGCTCGAGCATGCTTCGGTCTTCATCCGCTTGGTGATAGGCTTGATTCACCGCAAACACAAACTGTTGCAATTCCGGCGAAAGTTGCGCGGGCGTGAGTGTGTGTCGCTTGAGTTGGCGTTGCAGCAGGCTGTGAAGCTGCTCCATTCACTATTCCTCGCTGAGGGTTGTGATCGTCATGGTTTGATTGTGCAGCTCGCATTTGGCGCTGGGCGTGAAGGGCGAAATTTCTCCGTAGGAATAGAAGCCGGTGAGCGCCGGGCCTGCGCCCAAGACCTCGCGCACGCCTTCCACTTCTTCTTCCACGCGTTGCTTGAGCACCATTTTGCGGCCGACACAACTGATGAGCAACGCCAATTGCGGCGACTGTTTGCCCATTGCGGCATGCGATACTTTTGCTGCGCCGGAAGCGCCGTCAATCAAACGGTCGAAGTTTGCTTTCATCAAACGCGCATATGCGCCTTCGGGAATATCGCCGGCAAAAGTCAAGCTCTGCTCTTTTTCATCAATCGCGAGAATCGTGCGCACCACGCCGGTCTGACCTTCGCGCGTGCGTAAGCTCAACGGAAAGAGCAGACCCGAGGCCGGCAAATCATGCGCATGCGCGCCCAAATACTTTTTGTACAATTCCAGCGCGGACTTGCCGTCCATTTCATAAAGCACATTGCCGTGCGCGCGCGTGATCAAACGCTCCGGCCCAAATGAATCCCAGCCGCCGAGCGAGCTATAGCCGATTTTCAAACGCGCGCCATACAAACCGACCGCGACGATAGCGTTCGACGTGGGCCGGCCATCGCACAATACATACGTTTCTTTAAACCGATCGCCGTCGCCCGAAAGGCCGCCGGTCACCGTCACGCCTTCCGGCAATTGCTCCGTCAAGCCTTTCACCAAAGCGCTGCCGTTGATATGCAAACCTTCGGAGAGCACGAGCACATGCGCCAAATCCTCTTTTGCCAATGCACGCCCGAGTGCGGCTCCGGCTTGCTGGCTCTCTTCTGCGCCGCTAATTTTTGCCTGCGCCAATACTAGCGTGGTATGCTCAAATTGCACCGCGGTCACGGCCAGAGAATGATCGTGCACTTCCGTGTCGAAAATTTCACCTGCGGTGGAACAGCCGAAGAGATGTGCGTGCGGATATGCCGTTTGAATCTCTGCGAGGCGTTCGCGCTGTTGCAACAAAGCCGTGCTGCCGAAGATAAGAACCAACTGGGCCGCCGAGCCGAGGCTGCCGGGTTGAGGTTGCCATTGCGTTTCTTCGGTCCATAAACTCTGCTCGATCCTCATGCCTTAGTGCTCCTGAAAAGTGATGATAAACTCGGTGCCCTCGCGCTCGGTTTTTTGAATCGCGCCTTTGAGTTGACGCACCAACGATACGACGAGTTTTAAGCCCAAAGATTTGGTTTGGCGAAAATCCACACCGTGTGGGAAACCGACGCCGTCATCGCGAATGATCAATACCAACTGTGGCGCAGTTTGCGTTTCCGGCGTGCCGTTGCGGCGCACGAAAGCGATGCTCACTTGGCCGGTGGCTTTGCCGGGAAACGCATGCTTAAAGGCGTTCGAGATCAGTTCGTTGATGATCAAGCCGCATGGAATCGCGGCATCGATGCCGAGATAGATATCCTCCACCTGGAGTTTTAGCGTAACGTTGTTACCGACGTTGGAGTACGACGCGCGGAGGTAGTCCGTGAGCGTGGGAAGGTATTCTTTGAAGGCAATATCCGCAAGGTTGGACGATTGATAAAGCCGCTCGTGAATGAGCGCCATGGTGCGAATGCGATTGTCGCTTTCTTTGAATAACGCGAGCACGTTGTGATCTTGTATATACCCCGCTTGCAGATTGAGCAAGCTGGAGACGATCTGCATGTTGTTTTTCACGCGATGATGAATTTCTTTGAGCAGCATTTCTTTCTCGCGCAAAGAAGAGCGCAAGCCTTCTTCAATGCGTTTGCGCATCGAAATGTCTTGGCACACCAGTAACAACTGCGGCCGGCCTTGCACTTCCGGCAGCGCGCGGGCAAATTCTTCCACCCAGAATAGCGCACCGGATTTGGCGACGCGGCGCGTTTGCCATTGGCGCATCAAACCCGGATGCGATAAGCATTCCGCCAATTCGTGTGCAACCATAGCGCGATCATCTGCCCACGAGGTCTCAGCCAGCGCGCGCCCGCGCAATTCCTCCACTTCATAGCCAAGCTGTTCCGCGCCGAATTGATTGACGGAGAGAATTCTGCCCTCGCCGTCGAGCGTGAAATACATCGAAGGCGTGTCTTCATAGAGCGCGCGATACCGCTGTTCGCTGGCCAAAAGCGCGCGCTCCGCCAATTTGCGCTCGAATATTTCTTCGCGCAGCCGCTGATGATCCAAACAACCCTGCAAAGACACGGCAAATTTTGCAATCACATTTTGCAGCTTGTTCAGCTCCCACATTTCGAACGGCTGGCTGCGCACGGAACTGTGCAGTTTGAGGAAGCCGATTTTGCCCAAAGGGAAAACGGCAAACGTGCCTTTGTTCAAATCGTTCTCCGTCACCAACTCGTCGAATTGCGGATGCGTGGCCGAGCGCGAAAACGCTTCGTGCGGTTGCAATAAGTGCAAAATGGGATGGTGCGCGTCCAGACTGGTTTCGCGCCCGCGAAAGCGCGGGTTGGCGTAGGCCAAGCGCACCCCCGCACTCTCTTCCTCCGGCGCGAGCACGTCTTGGCGAAGCCACACCGCGGCATAGTCAAGATTCTTCCGCGCCATCAACGTTTTTAGAAAAACGTCGCACGTGGTTTTTAAATCCATCGAATGGCCGATCGACAGCGCCAACTCGTAGAGCAGCGAAATATCTTGAATGATGCCCGTGTGGTCTTGCGGCTTAGTCATAAAGCACACCCGTGACAATGGTCTTATTGAAAAATTCCACAAAGCCTTCGCCGTAGGAAGAGATCTCACCCAGCGAAAGCATGCCGATGGGGAGATTGCGCGCGCCGAGACCGCTAAACTTGTGATTGATGGTCGCCAATTCCTGCGGAAATTTTTCTTCCAGAAAGAGCGTGCGCGAAATGCAATCTACAATGAGTGTGTGCTGCGGCATTTGTCCCACATGAAGACGACAGTCTTCCACCGCTTGCCCCGCGGCTTGAATGAGCGTTGCCGGTTCGCCTTTCAAAATGTAGAGCACGGTATTCTCCGGCACTTCGCCGACGCAAATCAACTCGCCTTTTTCGTTCACGGCAATCGGATCGCGCACCACATCTTCTTCGCCTTCTTTATAAATGCCGAAAGGATAGCCTTTGGCAATGTCAAAGAAATTTTCCGGAGACATTTCTCTACCGGCGTCGCGCTCTACGGTTTCGCGATACACGGCAAAGGCGTTGCGCCAATTCAATTCGATGATCAGATTTTTTTGCGTCTTCGTTGCCACGATTGGGCCCATGATCTTTTGCCAACCGTGGCGCACCCCAAGGTGACTCTCCAGCTTGAGAAAGGCCACAATTGCGCTGTCTTGCAAAAAGCCGTGTTTGGAAAAAACGCACGGCGCTTGGCGCAAACTCAACGAGCCGGCGCCGCCGCCGACATAGTGCATGGAGTTGCCGCACCGATTGAAAATTTCAGAAAGAAAGAGCGCGATGTTTGACGTCAAGCCGTCCACGAGAATCAACGCCGTGTACTTCTTTTCCGCAGGCTGCAGAATTTTGGGCCCAAAATCCGGCAAAGCCACGTCTTCTTTATCCAACCCTGAAACGACAAACGGCGGAGCCAGCGCCGGTAGCGCGCGCACGATCACGCCTTCCCGAAACCTGCGTTCGCCATAAATAATGCCTGGAAATATGCCGCCGAAAAATTCAACGTTGCGCGCGTTAAGTTGCGCAATCAACTCCACGATATCCGGCGGATTCTCTTCGCCGATCAAAAGCAAAACCACGTCATTGGCTTGTCGTGCTTGTTGCAAAACCGCGGTCACAATTTCTTCTATACTTTTGTTGCGATCTAGGTACATAATAATCCTCCAAGGGTACTGCGTCCGAAGGGGCTGGTTGACGCGCGTGACGTCCAGCCGCAAATAAAAAAGGCGGAGAAGATTGGTGTCGTTCGAACACTCTGTCACAATCGTCTACGCCTCGTCTTACAGTTCCAAAATACTGTCCGACCAGAACGCCAGAAAATCTTTTAGGAAGTAATTTTTCAACGCGAGAATTTAGCAATCCTTATGAGACATACAAGAGGCGAGTTCGGAGATGAAGATTTTGTTATAGGTGGAGCGAAATTTGACTCGTGGCAAACGTGGTGGGAAAAACAAACCACGGATTGTTCGGATCACTGAAAATAATCCGTGCAACCCGTGGTGGGAGAGCAAGCAGACGTTGCGTTTTGGAGTGGGAGCGAGAGAGGCTTATTTTTGCAACAACGCGCGCAATGCCTCGCGAGCCTCAGGTTCATCACGCTGGGAGAGCGTTCGAATGGCGGCGCGTTTCACGCGGTTATCGGTTTCACTTTGCAGCGCCTCGCGTAAAATCGTAACAGCTTCGCGATGCTCCACCTGCGCCAACAGCGACAATGCCGAGGCGCGCATGGCCCAATTCTTTGCTTGCAAAAGATTTTTCACTTCCGGCAGCGCGAGTTTTTCATCGTTGTGCAGAAGCGCTTGTAAAGCATTGAGGCGCGTTTGCTCGTCTTCGCTCAAGTATTGGCGATAGCGTTGCGTTGGGCTGTGCCAGTCATCATGCCAAACACCGCCGGCAACCATAGGCGGAAGTGGTGGAATCGGGCCGATGGGCGGAATGGGCGGCATCGGCGCGAGCGCAGGAAAGGGCGGAATTTCTGCGAGCGCGGAAAGGCCTTCTAATGCGCTCAATCCTTCCAAAGCTGAAAGCCCGGAAAAATCCATGTGCTCAAAGGCCTCGCCAAGATGCTCCAGCCCGGCGGATAATCCTTCCCAATGAACACCGGCAATTGCTTCTTCGGCTAGCTCCGCCGCATGTTGTGCGCGCTCTTCCAATTCTTCTTCATCAAGCGCTTCAAAGTCTGCTAACGCAGCTTCGGCCATGTCGCGTGCGCGTGCTTCCAACTCGCGCGCATCTTTTTCCAATTTGGGCGCGAGGCGATGGTCGCGGCGCATTTCGCGTTCGAGTGCGCGTTGTTGAGCCTGACGCGCGCGCGCCGAATCTTCACGCGCTTTGGCTCGCGCTTCACTGGCGCTTTGCGCAAACACGGAGGCGCTGATCAACAGCAGAACAAGAGGCAGGAGGGTGCGAAGACTTTTCATTGTTGTTCTCCACGAATGATTTTCAACAAGGCTTCTTTGGCTTTCGGGGAATCGATTTGACCGAGCGCATTGACCGCAGCGCCACGCACTTTCGGGCTTGCATCTTTTTTCGCGAGCTCGAGCAACACGGGGATCGCAGCTTCATCATCGGTATTGCCCAGCGCATACACGACTGTTTGTCGCGCCTCTGCGGAGGTGAGCTTGGGCAAAAGATTCGCGAGCGTGGTTACGGCTTTTGGCTCGCGGATGTTGGCAATCGCATAGACCGCGGCTTTTTGCAATTCGCTGTCGGTGGAAGTTGCCGCGATTTGCGCGAGCGCTTCTACGGCTTTCGTGCCGCCAGAGTTGCCAATCGCATACAAAGCCGCTTTCCGCGCGGAAGGCGCTTTCGCGCTGGCCGCGAGTTTGAGCAACTCATCCACGGCATTATCCGAACCGAGATTGCCGAGCGCATACACGAGTGCTTCCGCGGTTTTCGCTTCCGTTTCTTTCAAGGCTGCGGTTGCCAAAAAAGTCGCGGCCGCAGGCTCGCCCGTGTTTGCAATCGCATAGGCCGTAGCGCTTCGCACTTTCGCATTGGTACTCTTGGTGAAAATGGCCTGTAATGATTTTAGCGCGTTGTCGGAGTCTAGGTTTGCGATGGCGTAAACCGCGGTCTCTTGCATTTTGGGATCGGCGTCTTGCAGCGCAACTTTTTCCAAAGCCGTCAAAGCTTCGGGACGGCCGGTGTTGCTCAACGAGTGCAGCGCCGCTTGTCGCACTTTAAGCGAAGTCGCATTTTGCAACAGATCGATGAGCGCGGTCATCGCCTCACTCGAGTTTTGATTGGCAAAAGCATAAACCGCGGCTTGGGCCACTTCGGGATCTTGATCATTTTTCGCAATGCGAATGAGTGCGGGCACAGAGGCATTGCTGCTGCGATTGCCAATCGCATACACCGCGCTTTTGCGCACACCGGCATCGGGGTCGCTCGTGGCAATGCGGCTCAACGTCGCGCTAGCTGCGTCATCGCTGAGGTTGCTGAAGAGATATACAATTTTTTGGCGAATCTTGGGACTGCTTTCCGTTTCTAATAGACTGGTGAGCGTTTGCACGGTTTGCGGATCATCGTGTTGGCTCAAAGCATAGAGCGCCTGCAATCGCAACTCTTCGTCATCGCCCTTCTGCATGGCTTCCACTTCGGCGCGATACTTGAGCTTGCCGAGATTGGCGAGGCTCGTGGCGATTTGAATCATGTTCGCTTTCGCATCGTCGGCATATTGGCTGCGCGGATATTTCGCGAGGAAATCTTTATACGCCGCGAACACGGTCTCGGCGTCGTCGCCGCGTTTCTCCCGGCTATAGCAAATCCAAAATTGCGCGTCGTCCACATACTTGCTGTCGCGATACTTTTCGAGGAAGGCTTGCAGGTTGGTAATGGCTTCGTTCCAGCGCTGGTCGTAGACGAATGCTTGCGCGGTTTTATAAGCCTGTGCCGTCGCGTCTTGTTGCTCGCTTTCTGCGCGTTGTCGCGCGAAGATATAATCGAGCCACGTTGTCGGCTTGCGCGCGCCGGCCATAGCCATACTGCTGCACAACAAGACGGCGGTCGCAGTGAGTAAAGAGCTTCTTTTGAACATATTGATTGATTCCTTTTTGAATAAGCAAAACAGGCAAGGCTGCTTTATGCGCCACTATTTTCGGCAAACAAATAGAAGCCGTTGCTTGATAAAATGGTTTTGCCGCCAATCGTTTTGCCTTCGGGTCAGAGAACTTTTTTCGGTTTTTCCGGATTATCCACCTGCGCTCTGCGGGTGAGTTCTTCGATGTTGATTTTGAGCAGCAAGCCTTCGCGATCAATACCTTCGCGCACCAGTTCGACATTGGTGAGATCGTGCTCGGCTTCGAGCGCGGCGATTTGCATGAGCACGAGCTCAAGCTGCTCCACAAGTTGTAACAACCGGCGGTCGGGAGAATTGGGCAGCACGGTTTGCAGGCTGCGCACTTCCGTCAACAGCTCGCGCGAAACCTTGCGCTGCCGCATCACATCTTCCACGCTGGCCGCGCCGTAGTCTTCATTCACGACACCAAGCAAAAGAATTTTGGAGCGATCGAGCACATTGGCAGTTCGTTGGCTGATCGCGGCAACTTCTTCGACATTGTATTGCAGCGCAGGTTGTTGCGCAACGGTCTGTTGCGTTTGCGGTTGAATAAAACGGCCAATGAAAATGCCGAGCAACACCAAAGCTGTCGCGGCTACGAGTCGATACGCCGGTGACCAAGCCACGTTGAAGCGGGCACGCCAACGTTCGAGCCAGGAGTTTTGCGGCGGCGCTTCGTGTGCCATGCGTTCGCGCAAACGATCCCAATAGCCCGTCCAGAAATGTTCGGGCATTTGCGGGGCTGCGGGCTTGCCCAGCGCATGCAGAACACTTTGCAACTCTACCAGTGCGGCGCGGCATGCGGCGCAAGTTTGCAGATGTGCCTGAAGCTCTTGCTCATGCTCGGCGGCGATTTCACCAAAGAGCTTTTCGGTGAGCAGGGATTCGTAGTGATGACAGGGTTTCATGTTATTCCAAGATCGGCTTTATAAAACGAAAGCTGTTTTTGCAGTTTGCGCAACGCGCGGAAGAGCTGGCTTTTGACCGTACCTTCAGAGAGCTTGAGCGTTGCGCTGATTTGTTGGAGCGGCATATCACTGTCGTGTCGAAGCACGAAGATCGTGCGCTGCTGCTCGGAAAGTTTTTCGAGCGCCTGGCGCAGATGCGAGCGTATGAACCTGGCTTCGGTTACGCTTTCGGGATTGAACTCCGGTGCGGTGCTCGCCTGCGCGCGATGCTGCTCTTCGCCTTCGAAGTTTTCCCAAAGCTCCATCTCCGAAAGAGCCTTTTTGCGACGACGATTGAGCGCGAGGTTGACGACGATGCGATAGAGCCATGAGCTAATCTGCGCTTCACCGCGAAAGTTGTCAATGCCGCGAAAGACTTTAATGAAAGCTTCCTGCGAAAGGTCTTCCGCATCCTGCACATTGCGCGTGAAATTATAAGCCAGAGTAAACACACGTTGCTTGTGCGTTTCCACCAACTCTTGGAAAGCCGAAGCTTCGCCCGCTTGCAAGCGTTGCAGCAAGCGCGCTTCATTGTTGCTCATTCTTTCCTTTCGAATACCGGTATCGCAACGGGTTAATCTTTGGCCAAACGTAACCGCGGTTCGCCCATAGGACAGCAAGCGAGCAGGAAAAGTTTACCGATTTCATTTTTGGGCGTCAATGATATTCTCCGAAACAGCTTTGTTTGCTTAAATTAGACCGGAAAAGTTCTTGACTTCGAAAATCGAAATTGCTATTATCGGCACTCGTGTTGCGGCAAAAACCTAAATTTTCTCACACAGCAAGCAATTTTTTGAGAGGGTGAAGTTGAAAACTTACATTCCCAAACAAGGCGACGTGCAAGGCAAGTGGTTTCTGGTTGACGCAAACGGCAAAGTCCTTGGCCGTCTCGCCAGTCGTATTGCAGCAATTTTGCGCGGAAAGAATCGCGCGCAATTTACGCCGCATTTGGACTTGGGCGATCACGTCATCGTCATCAATGCCGACAAAGTTCGTCTCAGCGGCAAGAAGTCTGGAATTAAAACTTACTTCCATCACACCGGTTATCCCGGCGGCTTACGCGAGGAGCGTTTTGTGGACCTGCTCAAACGCAAACCGGAAGAAGTGATTTCGCGTGCCGTGAAAGGTATGCTGCCGCATACGCGGCTCGGCGCTCGGCAAATTTTGAAATTGAAGGTTTATGCCGGTAATGCACATCCTCATGCGGCGCAAAATCCTGAAGTGTTGGCATAGCTCACGACTTTAAGCAACTCAAAGAGGAATTTCATGAAAGCTGTTGCATTTGGCGCCACTGGCCGGCGCAAACATTCTGTTGCACGCATTCGCTTGGTGCCGGGTGCGGGCAAGTTCAGCGTGAACAAAAAAGACTTGCTCGACTATTTTAAGCGCGAAACTTTGAAGATGATCATTGAGCAGCCGCTTCAACTTACCGAAACCATCGGCAAATATGATGTCTATGCCAACGTTGATGGCGGCGGCCTTACCGGGCAAGCCGGAGCAGTTCGCATGGGCATTGCGCGCGCATTGCTCAAAATCGATGCTGATTTTCGGAAAAAGCTCAAGGTCGCGGGCTTTCTCTCTCGCGATTCGCGCATGAAGGAGCGCAAGAAGTACGGACAAAAAGGTGCGCGCAAACGTTTTCAATTTTCGAAACGTTAAATCGTTGCGGGTATGCGAGCCTTGGACTCTTGGCATCTTTCTCCATTTTCGCCCATCAGCGCTGCCGCGATTGTCCCCGCAGTTTTTCCACGTCTATTTTCCGATTCACATATCAATCACACACATCCGTGCCGTGGCTCTGGGGTTTCCACATTGTGGAGCGATGAGCCACGTCTCGGCGCGGATGGCGGATCGGTCGTAAAGACCGAGCTTGTCCATACAGGACAAGCATGAACCCCAACCAGGAGTTACAAAAACATGAACGTTAGCCTGCAGGATCTGCTCGTCGCCGGAACACACTTCGGCCATTTGACACGCCGTTGGAATCCCAAAATGAAGCGCTATATCTTCATGGAGCGCAACGGCATTCATATCATTGATCTCAAAAAAAGCATGGAATGCTTGCAAGCCGCGTACAACGCGCTCTCGCAATCCGTGCGCAACGGTGATCGCGTGCTCTTTGTCGGCACGAAAAAGCAAGCGCGCGAAATTATTCGAGCCGAAGCCGAGCGCTGCAATATGTATTATGTGAATGAACGTTGGCTCGGCGGCATGCTTACCAATTTCAGCACCATCAAAAAGAGCATCAAGCGCCTCAAGAACATCGAGAAGATGAGCAATGACGGCACGTATGATCGCATCACCAAAAAAGAAATCCTCATGCTTGAGCACGAGCGCGAAAAACTCGAAAAAGTGCTCGGCGGTATCCGCGAAATGAATCGCCTCCCCGGCGCAATGTTTATTGTTGATATCCGCAAAGAGGCCATTGCCGTTTCCGAAGCGCGCAAGCTCAACATTCCAGTGTTTGCCATTGTGGATACGAATTGCGATCCCGATATCGTCGATTATCCCGTCCCCGGCAACGATGACGCCTTCAAATCCGTGAGCGTGATTACGCGCGCTATTGCCGATGCCGTGCTCGAAGGCCAAAGCGGCATGCAAGATCGCATGATGAGCAAAGATGAGATGGAGGGGGAGGCGCC
Source organism: bacterium (assembly GCA_041918175.1). Lineage (GTDB taxonomy): Bacteria > Zhuqueibacterota > Zhuqueibacteria > Zhuqueibacterales > Zhuqueibacteraceae > JABWAN01. The sequence goes on along the minus strand of JAYRWE010000003.1, from coordinate 5,730 downwards.
GATCCCGATGAAAGCATTTGAAGAGGCCGAAGCGGAAACGGAAGCACAACCCCGCGCTAGACGTTAATCCTGAACGTGAATATAACCTGGCGTAGAAAAATTCTACGCCGGTTTCAAAACTTTGATTTAGAATTTGGAGATCGCACCAATGGCAGTATCAGCAGATGTCGTGAAGCAGCTTCGCGAGCAAACCGGCGCCGGCATTATGGATTGCAAAGCGGCTTTGACCGAGTCGGCCGGCGATATTGAAAAAGCAATCGAATGGCTGCGGAAAAAAGGCGCAGCCAGTGCGCAAAAGAAAGTCGGACGCGCCACCAATGAAGGCGTCATCGAATCCTATATTCACCCCGGCAGTCGCCTCGGCGTGTTGGTTGAAGTCAATTGCGAGACCGATTTCGTCGCCAAAACCGATGACTTCAAAACACTGGCGCGCGATCTTGCGATGCAAGTTGCAGCAGCCAGCCCGCGCGTGGTGAAACGCGAAGATATGCCGCAAGAGGTGATTGAAAAAGAGATGGAAATTTACCGCACGCAAGCGGCAAATGAGAACAAGCCCGCGGCCGTGCAAGATCGCATCGCGCAAGGCAAGCTCGATAAGTTTTATCAAGAATCGGTTTTACTCGAACAAAATTTCATCAAAGACCCGACGCGCACGGTTTCGCAAGTAATCACCGAAGTGATCGCCAAAATCGGCGAAAACATCACCGTGCGTCGTTTTGTGCGTTTCCACCTCGGCGAATAACCGCAAGGGAATATGCCCGATAACCTACCGGCGTTCAAACGCATCCTGCTCAAGTTGAGCGGCGAAGCTTTAATGGGCGACAAAGGTTTGTCCATCGATCCGGTTTTTGTCGAATCCGTAGCGCTTGAGATCAAGTCGATTACAGCTCTCGGGGTGCAAGTCGGTATTGTTATCGGCGGCGGGAACATCTTTCGCGGATTATCGGCCAGTGCGCGTGGCATGGATCGTGTGCAAGCAGATTATATGGGCATGCTGGCCACAGTTATGAACGGCCTCGCGCTGCAAGATTTTCTCGAGCGCCACGGCGTGCATACCCGCTTGCAGACCGCGATTCGCATGGAGCAAGTCGCCGAGCCATACATTCGGCGACGTGCCGTACGCCATCTCGAAAAAGGGCGCGTCGTCATTTTCTCCGCCGGCACGAGCAACCCCTACTTCACCACGGATACGGCCGCCTCCTTGCGCGCAGTTGAAATTCAAGCCGATGCCATTTTCAAAGGCACGAAAGTCGACGGCGTGTATGATTCCGATCCGATGCTCTATCAAGACGCAAAAAAATTTGAAACGGTCTCGCATCAAGAAGTGCTGCAACGCGGTTTGAGAGTGATGGATATGACCGCCGTCACTCTTTGTATGGAAAACCATCTCCCCATCGTCGTTTTTAATGTGAAACAACCAGGCAACCTCAAGCGTGTCGTGCTTGGGGAAAAGCTCGGAACCACGGTGACCTCTCGCGCTTGAAATCGGCAACGCCCGCACGCGCGAGGCGAAACTCAAACATTTGCTTCGGCAAGGGAAGGATTGGTCTATGGCTCATGCAATAGCAAAAGATGCGGAAACCCGCATGCACAAAGCGGTGGAGAGCACGCGCAGTGAACTCTCCAAGATTCGTACCGGCAAAGCGTCCCCTTCTTTGTTGGACAGTGTGCGCGTCAACTATTACGGCTCTTCCGTTCCGCTCAAACAAATCGCAACCGTCAATACCCCGGAAGCGCGTTTGATCACGGTTCAGCCTTTTGACAAAGGCCAAGTCGCCGAGATTGAAAAGGCTATCCTCAAAGCCGATCTCGGGCTTAATCCGCAAAGTGATGGGCATGCGATTCGCATTCCGATTCCGCCGCTCAATGAAGAGCGCCGGCAAGATTTGGTGCGGCTCTGTCACAAGCTCGCGGAAGAAGGCCGCATCGCCATTCGCAACGTGCGCCGCGACATAAACGAACATCTGCGCAAAGAAAAGAAAGACGGAAAGATTTCTGAAGATGAAGAAAAGAAGTTGGAAAAGGAAATCCAGAAGTTGACCGATGCGCAGATTACGCAGATTGACGACATACTCAAGCGCAAAGAAGCCGAAATCATGGAAGTATGAGGCCGGTTTGATCGATTGCAAAGTCACCCCAGCGGAGGCGAAGGGTGACTTTTTATTTTATGGCCCAATCAAATCGGGAAAGCCGCTATGAAGCAAAAGATCACCATCAAAGATTTGGCGCGCATGGCAAACGTCACTGCGGCCACAGTGTCCATGGTTTTGAATGGCAAGAACAATATCAGCGCGCCCACGCGCCAAAAAATTCTTGCGCTCGCCGAAGAGCATCATTACGTCCCCAATATTGCCGCGCGCGGCCTCGTCACCGCACGCACGCAATCCCTCGGCATTATCATGCCCGACTTGGTCGAGCCGTTTAACGCCGCCGCGCTCCGCGCCATCTCCAATAGCGTCATCCCCACCGGCTATCGCCTCGTGCTCTATGACACCATCGCCACTTCCAATTGGGAAGAAGAACTCTATCATCGCATCAGCTCCGAAGGCCGCGTGGACGGCCTCATTCACAAAGCGCTCGAAATGGCGGAATCCGACCTCAAGCGGCTGGAGTCGTTGCGCGTGCCCATGGTCGTTTTTGAAAACGAATTGAGTTGGGTCGATTGCGTTGCCGTGGATAACGAACTCGGCGCTTACGACGCCACGCACTATCTCGTCAAACGCGGTCATCGCCACATCGGGGTCGTCGGCTGTCGTATGGCAACCCAAGTCATTCACCCGCGCATGCAAGGCACCCTTCGCGCGTTGCACGAAGCCGGGCTGCATCTGGAGCCAAAACATCATTATCAAGCCCTGACCTTTTCGGCACATGAGGGCACGCTCGCCGCGGATTATTTTCACGCGCTTGCCAACAAACCCACCGCGATCTTCGTCATTGCCGGCGATTACATGGCTTGCGGCCTACTCGCGCGGCTGCGTAAACTCGGATACAAAATTCCCGAAGACTTTGCTTTGGTCGGATACGATGGATTGGAACTCTCCTCATTTCTCTATCCGCAATTGACCACAGTGCGACAGCCACTCGATAAAATGGCCGAGGCTGCGATCAGCATGCTCTTGCAGCGCATCGAAAAACACGATCGCCCGGTTGAAATTCGAAAATTCAAAACCGAATTGATCATTCGTGAATCGGCGTAAGCAAGTCGGTCCCGACGATTTTTTTGTTCCGTCGCTGCGCCACCGAGGTGTCATCGTTGCTTGTTTACCTGACTTTTATCTTTTCAAGCGAGGTGACTTCAAAGCGAGGGCATCCCGCTGCCCAACGGATGTTTTCAAATTGGCCTTTCGCACATTCAAAAACGATGCACCGCCAATTGGACGAGCGACAATCAAGCAAGCAGAAATCGTTCTGAGTATAATTTGCAAACCCGCCTTTACCCTCCGCTCGAGATTACAACCAATATCAAGATCGTCCCGAACATTCCCGCCAATGAACCGAGAAATGCGCCACCAAACGCCGCGTTGTTTGTCCGATCGTTTTTGCGCGGGTTCGGCTCCCCTTGTTTGCGCGCCGCAGCGAGTTCGTCGCAAGCTTTTGCCATCTGCCCGCTTCCTGCTGCATAGTCGGAACCCGCATAATCTTTTTCCAAACGCCGAAAGAGATGCGCGGCTTCGACAAAGTGGTTTTGTTTGATCAATGCCATCGCGTTCTCATAGAGCGTCTGCGCGGCTTTTTCAGTGCGCGCTTCCAACGCTCTTTCTGCTGCAACGCGCGGCAATGTTGCCAGCGAATCCGTCGCGCTCCTCTGCGCGTGCGCTTGCGGCAAACGTGAGCCGCACACATTGCAAAACTTATTTGCCGCGAGATTGACTCCGCCGCAATACGGACAATGCAAAGCGGCGTCCACTTGCGCCGCGAGATTTTGCGCGAGCAGAAACAACGCGACGACGGCTAAAAAGCATTCTATCTTTTTCATGAAGAGACTCCGATTCATATTTCTATTGCAACGGATTCCTTTTCTGCCCACGAAACACGCGAATGGAACGAAAGCTCTTTTCGCGTGTTTCGCGTATTTCGTGGGCAGGAATTCTCAGCGGCCTATGTAGAAATACCTATTCCACTTTTTCCGCGCGGCGCATCCTTCCGAGCGGCAGCAGCATGTTGAGATTCGCTTGAATATTCGCATCCGCAATGCCGTCGAAATCGCTGCGATAACGCACGCCCGTGTCCGCCGCGATCCAGTTGGTAAAATAGAAGCGCACGCCGATCACTCCCGCCCAAATGTTTTTGATCGCCTCGCGCCCGTGGCTTCCTCCTTCGGAAAAATTATATGCCGGCAAACCTTCGATTTCAAACAACACTTGCGCTTTGGGATTGGCTTGAATGGACACGCCCGCAAACGGCGCCCAAAGATTGCTTTGCAATTCCCCTTCATTCTCCATCTTAAAATTCCAACCCTGCGGATGGCGCACGCGCACATCCGTCAAGCCGAGGCCAACATGTGCGCTCACCGCGTTCCATTTCTTTGAAGCGACAAGATAGAGTTTCGTGAGCCGCGTTTCGAAAGAGACGTTTTCATGCGTGCCTTGCAAGCTTTGCCAACTCGTTGTGCCGCGCAGAGCTGCGGCGATTGCGGGCAACGCGCCGCGTTCACGCAGCACGAGCATCTTGAACGCGGAAGTCGGAACCGTGGCCGATCCGCGCTGCAACGAGTTGATCACCGCCTGCGTCGCGAACTCCACCTCCGCAATATCGCCCAGCCCCATGCCCGCGCGCCCGAGAAAGTTGCGTTCCTTCTCAATGCCAAATGCGCCGCCGCCCGTGAAATACAAATCCAAAGAGCCGAGCACCCCGGCTGTGGGCACATTGAACAAACGCGGCAGCAACACCGGCTCATGCAACGCGCCCTTGAACCAGTGCGGCAGTGCTTGTTTCGAGCGTGCCGTTGGAGCGCTGTGGTTTTCTTTTCTCCCTTCCGCTCGTGCGGAGGAAGCAGTCCCAAGGGAATCCAGCTTTGGTGTGGCCGAAGGCGCTGTTTGTCTTTGCCGCTCTGCTTCCTTTGCTTGCGTGAGAGAATCGGCACGCGCTTGTGATTGCGCCAAAGCGAGTGCGGCTTCGTGTCGGCGTTGCAGTTCTTGAATCTGCGCCGTTTTTGCCGCGCTCAAGTCAATGCCGCAATTCACGCAAAACTTATAACTCCATTCGTTCACGTGTTGGCATTGCGAGCAGGCGATCGTTTCGGGCAAGAGCGATTGTGACCGCAACATTGTGGTCATGAACAAAAGTGCGAGCAAGAGCACAATGGTCAGAAGAACAGTTGAAAACAATTGCGGCTTCATGGCCGACTCTCCTTTCGCTTCATCATGTGAGGACAACGTGAGTTCTGCCCGAAACGGCAACAGCCATGCCCACGCATGCATGAGGCAATCGTTAGAAGGGAAGACGCCTATATTGTGGAGTTAATCAAAATGAAGCGGCGGGCAGCCGGGAGGGAGCGTAAACAGCCTGCACGATCAAGTGCGTGGGCTTTACAGCAAATTTTTTCCGAGAATTTGAGAGCCTGGTGTTGTTAATGGACGAAGTGTTTGTACCTGAATCTTGCACTAATAATTTCGCCGGCCATCGCCTGATGCTGTAAGCATCAGGCTAGGAGATGCAAGCCCCGTGAACGGGGCTGCCACCCAATGGGTGTTTAGCGATCTTTAGATCGCTTTCACCTTTTAGCCTGAT
>JAYRWE010000002.1:0-71691 GCA_041918175.1 bacterium | reverse complement strand
GTTTCCGGCTTTGATTCGCGCAAAGCGAAACGGAGTTTCTTCGGCAAGTGTGTTCCCAAACGGAGTTTGGGAACAAGAGGTCAAATTCGTTGCGAAGTGAGTCGCGCCATTTTTCTTCTCGTTCCCAAACTCCGTTTGGAACGCGCTTGGATTGGAAACTCTGTTTCCGGCTTTGATTCGCGCAAAGCGAAACGGAGTTTCTTCGGTACGTGTGTTCCCAAACGGAGTTTGGGAACAAGAGGTAAAGCAAATCAAAAGCGCACGCAAAGACGCAAAGAATACGCAAAGCCAAGCTTTTCTTTGCGGCTCTGCGTCTTTGCGTGAAAGTTTTTTTTCTGTCATTGCTTTTATTCAACCGAATTTGACAATGCAAAATTGATGTTCATTTTGATTAACCCTTCGAGGAGACTCATGAAACGCTTTTGGTTAAAAGGAATTGCGCTCGCCGCCGTCGCGGCGTTGGCGTTGGTGCAATGGCAAAATGACGAACCGGCGCCGCAGAAACGGTTATCGTTCAAGAGCAAGCTTTCGGGCGTGGAGCGCAAAGCCGCGGGCGCGGCGTGGTACATGTCGCAGCGCACGTATGGCCTTGGCTACATTCCGCCAGACGCGGAGATTCGCGCGGTGGAGCACGTGCGCACGCGCATGATGCCCGAACTGGCGGCGAGCTTGCAAAAATCTGCGGCCGCACAATTGAATTGGCAATATCACGGGCCGGGCAACATCGGCGGCAGGTTGCGCGGGCTGATCGTGCATCCGACGAATCCCAACATTCTCTACGCCGGCTCGGTTTCCGGCGGCGTGTGGAAATCCACCAACGCGGGCGCGAGTTGGTTTCCGACGATGAATGATTTTATCACGCTCAACATTTCCGCGCTCGCGATGAGGCCGGGCGATCCGAATACGCTTTATGCCGGCACCGGCGAAGGGCTGATGTATTTCGATAACTTGCCGGGACGCGGCATTTTGAAAACGAGCGATGGCGGCAATACTTGGAAGCGCGCGCATATCGCGCAAGGCCTCAATTCGTCGTTCATCACCGCGCTCGCCGTTACTCCGGCCAATCCCAATGTGGTCTATGCGGCCGGACGAAAAGAGTATCTATCAGTCCCTTGGCCGGCAGAGACCGTACCTGATCCTGGTATCAACGCCATTTTCAAATCTATCGACAGCGGCGAAACTTGGCAAGACGTGACCACAGGCAAAGGCATTGATCACGACCCAGCTAAAAGTTTTGACAATATCCCAACGGACGTGGTGATCAGTCCAACCGATGCGAATGTGATCTATGCGTCGTTCGGGCTTTATTATTGGGGCGGCATTTGGAAATCCACCAACGGCGGGCAGACGTGGTCGCGCTTGCTCAATGGCTTGCCCGATCCGAGTTTGCCCAATATGGGTTATGGCCGCATCGAGCTGGAGATGGCACCCTCAAATTCGAATATTCTTTATGCTTCGTTCACTTATGAATATAAGAACGGGGACACGGTTAATCTTAAAGACGACGCGATGTTGGGCATTTGGAAAACTACCAACGCCGGCCAGAGTTGGACGCAAGTGACCACGCCGCTGACGAGCAATCAGCACAATCGCAACCAAGGCAACACCACCGCGCTCGGTTCCCAAGGCGGATACGCGCATGCGCTCATCGTGCATCCAACCGATCCGAATATTGTGTTCGTCGGCGGCCTCGATATTTACAAAACCACGAACGGCGGCAACACGTGGGCGCAAGTGAGCATGTGGCTGGAGCCGGGCACGCCGGGAAATCCCGAGCGCATTCCTTACGTGCATGCCGATCATCACGTGTTTGCGTTCGACGGTTCGACGAATCCGCCGACGCTTTACAACGGCAGCGATGGCGGCGTGACGCGCTCGCGTGATCTCGGGCAAAGCTGGCAAGCGCTCAATCATGATCTCGGGGTGACGCAGTTTTATACGTTCGCGGTTCATCCCACCAATTCGAACATCATGCTCGGCGGCACGCAGGACAACGGCACGCCGATGGTTCTCAATGATCAAGTCAATGCGTGGGAAGAGCTCGTGGGCGCCGATGGCTGGCAAACATATTTTGATCACACCGACCCTACCATAATTTATGCTTCGACCCAGCAGCTCGGCATGGCGCGGATGATGATGAACTACACAACCGGTGAGAAGACGGATTTCAAATTGATTGGCTATTTCGACGGCTCGAATGGCATCACGCAGCGCGACTATAACAACGCGGCTTTTTATGCGCCGTATGAATTATCGCCCAACAATCCCAATGTGCTCGTGTTGGGCACGAATCGTTTATTGCGCTCGACCAATCGCGGCGATAGTTGGACCGCGCTCAGCACGGAAGTCGATTCGGCGCTCGTGGCCGTGGCCATTGCGGAGGGGAATGACAACATCATGTGGTTTGCGACAACAAAGAGTATTTTCAAAACGGAGGACGGCGGCGCAACGTATGCGAATGTCACGCGCGCGAATTTGCCCAAACGCTTTCTCACGGACCTCGAGTTTGATCCTTCGAATAATCGCAACGTTTATTTGACGTACTCCGGCTATGGCACGTCGCACGTGTTTAAATCGAACAACGCCGGCGCGAGTTGGACGGACATTAGCAGCAACTTGCCGGACGTGCCCGCGAATACGATTCAAGTGCATCCGCAAAAGCCGAACGTGCTCTTTCTCGGCACGGACATCGGCGTGTTTCTCAGCGAGAACGGCGGGCAAACGTGGCAACCCTGCACGAACAATTTTCCCACGGTGCAAGTGTCCGCGATTTTCTTGCACGCCAATTCGAATCGCGTTTATGCCGCCACCCACGGCCGCGGCGCATTCAGCGCGGAACTCGTTAGTGGCGCAGCCGTGTTGAGCGTGAATGCGAATGAGATTCAAATTCAAACCAAACCGGGACAAACCGGCGAGGCGAGTTTTACCATTTCCAACACCGGCGGCGCGGAGTTGAGTTTCAATATCACGACGAGCGGCGGGCAAGCAAACTCGCTGCGCGGCAATGCTCATAGCGCGAACGCAAGTTTGGCGCGGAAGAATGAAGCGGCTGTCGCGCTTTCCCAGCAAAGCATTTCTTTGGGAAGAAAACAAAACCGTCGCGCGCACAATGCCAATGAGATCGCGCAAGCCTCGCTCGCCGCGGCGCAAAACAACGACGTGCTCGTGCTCGACGACGGTAATGATGTTCCGGATAATTTCATCGGCGAGGGCCCGGGCAGCAGCGACAGGTTTTATTGGATGAATCAATTCGATCTCGGCCAGGATTTTTTGCTCAAAGGTTTTGATATTTACATGCGCAGCGAGGCGCTGGCTGGCAATGTGATCGAGATTGCGGTGATGAACAACGAGCTGCTCGACATTGTGCGCGGCGACGTGTCTTTGCCGACCGCGGCGAACGGCGGCTGGTTTGTGATCACGCTCACGAACGCGATTGCATTCAAAGCCGGCAACACGTTTTTCATCGAGATCGGCGGCAACGCGGCAATTGCCTATCCCGCGGGTGCGGATAAAAACGCGCAGGTGCCCCAGCGCAGCTTTCATTACAATTGGGCCATTGGCGATTACGAAGCGATCGGCGCGGTGAGCGGTTTTGAGAACGGCGCATATTTGATTCGCGCGTTCGGCACAAAGAGCGGCGGCGGCAATCAACCGCCAATCGCGCGCCGGCAAATTTCGAAAACGCAGGCGAAAGTGGGAGAAGTCATCACGTTTGACGCCTCGCAATCTTCCGACCCCGACGGGCAGATCGTGCAATATCATTGGGACTTCGGCGACAACAGCACGAGCACGCAAATGATCGCGACGCACGCGTATACTCGCGCGGGAAATTTTTCTCCCACACTCACCGTGACGGACAACAACGGCGCAACCGGCCAAGCGATCGGTTTCATCACCATCACACCCAACGACGCGAGCCGCATCACTGTTGCTCCGAACACCGGCACGCTTACGCCGAACGCCGCGCAAACCATTCGCGTCACGTTCAACGCGCAAGGCGTTGCCGAGGGCAATTATCAAGGTCAAATCAGCATCACGAGCAACGGGGGGAGCAAAACCATCCCCGTGCAGATTCGCGTGAGCAACACGACGGGCGTTGAGGAAAACGTTTCGACACCGCGCGTGTTTGCGCTGCAGCAGAATTATCCGAATCCATTTAACCCTGAAACTTCGATTGGCTATACATTGCCAGCCGCGAGCACGGTGACTTTGACGATCTATGATCTCAGCGGAAATGTGATCGCAATGCTTGCCGAAGGCCATAAGAACGTGGGCAATCACACCGCGCGCTGGAATGGTCGCGACCACAGTGGCCGAATGGCCGCGAGCGGCGTTTATTTCTATCGCTTGCACGTCAAACCGCGCGAGGGGATGAGCTTTGCCATGACTAAAAAAATGCTGTTGGCGAAATAAAAATTCGAAGTAATGGCGAGAGTAGGTCACCGACCAATGAACGTCGGTTATCTCGGTCCCGCGCTTCGCGTGGGAACGAGCAACGGGTTATCGAATTTGAAGGTCAAAACTCATTCGTGCCGCCTCGGTCTTGCGCTTCTCAAAAAAGCTCGTTACTTTTTGAGGTGAACCTCTCGCAAAAAATTTGGCGTCTCTTTGGGCTCGCGCTTGCGTGCGCGCCCTCGCTCTTTGCGCAAGCGCGCGATATTCGCTTCGAGCACGTTTCCGTGGAACAGGGTCTCTCCAATTACGCCGTCACGAAAATCGCGCAGGATCAACAGGGCTTTCTCTGGATCGCTACGGAAGACGGGTTGAATAAATATGACGGCTACACCTTTACCATTTACAAACCCGATCCGGCGGACTCCAATTCGCTGCCGAGTCGCTTTGTGCAGATGGTGTATGCCGACCGCGCGGGCAATGTCTATGTCGGCGCGGGTTATGACGGCTTGCGGCGCTATAATCCCGACACCGACAAGTTCGACCGTTTCAAAAGCGATCCGAAAAACCCGGAAAGCCTGGCCGGCAAATCCGTCAACGTTATTCTGGAAGACGCGCACGGTGGATTTTGGTTCGGCACGAACGCGGGGCTTTATCGCTATGATCGGCAGCGTGAGGCGCCGAGGATCTATCGGCATAATCCTCGCGATCCGACGACAATCAGCAATGACAATATCACCTCGCTCTGCGAAGATCGGACGGGCGCGATATGGGTTGGAACCTCTGCCGGCCTCAATCGCTTGGCGCCAGGGCAAAATGTTTTCATGCATTATCGCTACAATCCCAACAATCCGGCCGGCCTCAGCAACGATGTCATTAGTTGCCTGTGGGAAGATCGCCGCGGCGTGCTTTGGATCGGCACCTTCGCCGGCCTGAATCGCCATGACCGCCAGTCGGACACAATCGCGCGCTGCCGTTATGATCCCAAAGATCCGCAGACTTTTATTCCCGACGTGGTTTTCGATATTTATGAGGACAGCCAGGCCACGCTGTGGATTGCCACTTTTCATCTCGGCTTGTGGCGCTATGATAAAATCACGGAGCGGTTTTTTCGCTACGCCCACGATCCCAATAATCCTCATTCACTCAGCGAAGATCGCAGCAGTTGCATCTTTGAAGATCGTTCCGGCGTGATGTGGGTGGGCACGTATCGTCACGGCCTCAATCGTTATGAGCGACGGCAGGATGTTTTTACGCGCTACCCAGTTCCGCGCGGCGGAGGGATTTATGCCATCTTGCAGGATCGCCACGGCGAACTCTGGATGGGCACGAGCAACGACGGTTTGTTGCGCTATGATCGCGAAGGAAAACTCCTCGCGCACTATCGCCACGATCCCGATAATCCGGCGACGCTCATCACATATGGCATTCTGGCGCTTCACGAAGATCGTCATGGCGAGCTGTGGATCGGCACAGGCTACGGCTTGAACCGATACGACGCCGCGACGCGAAATTTTATGCGCTATCTTCATGAACCGCTTAATCCCCATAATGGTGATCACTATGAAGTGAAAGCCGTTTACGAAGATGCCGCCGGCGAGCTTTGGATCGGCACCAAAGGCAGCGGTTTGTGCCGCTTCAATCGCGCGCAGAAAACTTTCACGTATTATCGGCACGATCCGCAAAACCCGCAGAGCCTGAGCGGCAATAATATTTGGGCGATCACCGCCGCGCACAACGGTGATTTGTGGATCGGCACATTCGACGGCGGGCTGAATCGCATGAAACGAGAAAGCGGCACGTTTGCGCATTATCAATTCGCAGCGAACACCCCGAACCGTCTGAGCAATAATTCGATCTACGCGCTCTATGTCGATGCCAGCGAGCGCGTGTGGATTGGCACATACAGCGGCGGCCTGAACCGGCTCGAGCCTGAGAGCGGGCGCATCGTGCATTACACCGACAAAAACGGTTTGCCCGATAATTATGTGAAAGGCATTTTGTCCGACGATCGCGGCAATCTGTGGCTGAGTACGGATCGCGGCTTGTCAAAGTTTGATCCCGAGCGCGAGACGTTTAAGAATTTTACGACGCAAGAAGGCTTGCTCCACAATCAATTTCTTTCCGGCGCATATTATAAAAACGCGGCAGGCAAATTATTTTTCGGCGGCGAGGGCGGCGCGATTGCGTTTCATCCCGACAGCTTGCAAGATAGCCCGCACGCGCCGCCGGTGGTGATCACGCGCTTCAATGTTTTCGACAAACCGTTTCCTCTGCCCGCAGCGCAAACTGCTCTGCAGCTTTCTTATCAACAGAACTTTTTTTCTTGCGATTTTGTGGCGTTGGACTATGCCGCGCCGAACAAGAATCAATACGCGTATAAGCTCGAAGGCGTTGATCCCGACTGGGTGCAAAGCGGCACGCGGCATTATGCGAGCTATACCAACGTCGATCCGGGCGAATATGTTTTTCGCGTGAAAGGCGCGAACAGCGACGGCGTGTGGAACGAGGACGGCGCTTCGCTGCGCATTATGATAACGCCGCCGTTTTGGCGCACGTGGTGGTTTCGTTTTCTCGCAGTCGCCGCGGTTTTGCTGAGCGGTTTTATTTGGTATCAAAAAAGAATCTCGCGTTTGGAGAAAAAACGCCGCGCATTGGAGGCGCAAGTGAAAGAGCGCACGGCCTTTGCCGACGCGCTGCAGCACGCGCTCATCGAAGTGGAAAATTTGAAGAATCGTTTGGAAGCGGAAAATGTTTATCTCCAAGATGAAATCAAGCTCGAACACAATTTTGGCGACATTATTAGCCGCAGCGCAGCATTGAAAAAAGTTTTGCGCAAAGTCGAGCAAGTTGCCGCCACCGACGCCACCGTGTTGATACTCGGCGAGTCGGGCACGGGCAAGGAACTGCTCGCGCGCGCCGTGCACAATTTGAGCGCGCGCCGCGAACGGCCGTTGGTCAAAGTAAATTGCGCCGTGCTCCCCGCGAATTTAGTCGAGAGCGAATTGTTCGGGCATGAGAAAGGCGCATTCACCGGCGCGCTCGCGCGTAAGCTTGGGCGCTTCGAACTCGCGCACGGCGGAACGATTTTCCTCGATGAAATCGGCGAGCTGCCGTTGGAGCTGCAAGCGAAGCTGTTGCGGGTTTTGCAGGAGGGTGAGTTTGAACGCGTGGGCGGCACGCAAACCCTCAAAGTCGATGCGCGCGTCATGGCCGCCACCAATCGCGACCTAAAAGAAGAGATTGCGCACGGCCGCTTCCGCGAAGATTTGTATTATCGCTTGCACGTCTTTCCCATCACCATTCCGCCGCTGCGCGAGCGCCGCGAAGACATTCCGCTTTTGATAAATCACTTTGTGAAGAAGTACGGTCAGCGCACCGGAAAGCGAATTGAAACCGTCTCGCAGAACATTATCGCCACGCTGCAAGCGTATGATTGGCCGGGCAACGTGCGTGAATTGGAGAACATCATCGAGCGCGCGGTGATCGTGAGCCAGGGCAAGCAACTCAAACTCGACGAAGGATTGCCGGGGCGCGACCTCACCGAGTTTGAGAGCGGCATCGTTACTTTGGAAGAAATGGAGCGCAACTACATTCGCAAAATTTTGCAAATGACCAACTGGCGCATCAGCGGCGAGCGTGGCGCGGCGAAGATACTCAATGTCAATGCCTCCACGCTGCGTTCGAGAATGGAGAAGTTGGGGATCAAAAAATAAGTGGCAGCGGCATCAGCCTAAAACACGCGAAACTTTCGCGGCGCGCTGGCAAGCGTTTGGGAGCCGCTTCGGCCGCGGGCCTGCACCACGTGCTCGCCTGGGCGCAATTGCCAACGCGCGCGAAAAGGCGACGCGACCGTTTTTACGATCTCACCATCAACGAGCCACGTTACCTCGGTTATTCCCTCCGTTGCCACACACTCCAACAACAAAGTTTGAAACTCTTGCCGCAAGATCGGATCGATTTTGAAAATGTCGCCCTCGTCGGGAAAGGTGATGGTGAGGCTTGCTGGTTGCTGGTTGCTGGTCGCTGGTTGCTGGTTGCTGGTTGGCTCGAATGCTTCGGATAAAAGCAACGGTTGCGCGATGCCTTCAGCTTTGGCCCAGGGTTGATACAGCGCGGGAAATAGCAACGCCACGCGCGGGTGTAGTCTCGGCGTAGAAAATTGCGCGAGAAGATTTTCGCCTTCATGCGGCGCGGCGAGGAGGCGATGCCAATCGCACATTGTGCTCGGCGCATGATTGGGCAAAAAGATTTCCTGCATGTGATTGGGACAGAACTGATTCGGCCGCGCGCCTGAAGCCGTGCAAACCGTGGCTTTGATTAAACTCTGCGGACGCGCTTGGGGCAAAGGTGCGAAGTCGCGATGCAGCAAAAGCATCACTTCGCGGAAGATCGGGCCCGCGCCGGCCACACCCGAAATTTTTTTCATGGCCGTACCGTCGAAATTGCCGAGCCACACGCCCACCGTGTAATCGCTCGTGAAGCCCACGCACCAATTGTCGCGAAAGTCTTTTGTCGTTCCGGTTTTCACCGCGCACGCAAACGGCAAATCGAGCACGCTGCCCTCGCCAAACGCGGGCGCACGCGCCGCATCATCGCGCAATATGTCTCCCAAGATAAACGTAATCTCGCGTGAAAAAAAATGTTGCTCCTCAATCGCGGCGAGCGCAGGCAGTTGTTGATCGGCGAACAGGCGCACGTTTTTCACCTGCCCATCATTCGCCAACGCCAGATAAGCACGCGTCAACTCCAGCAAAGAAACTTCGCCGTTGCCGAGCGTCAATCCCAAGCCGTAATGTTGCGCGTTTTGTTTTAATGAAACAAAGCCTGCACGTTGCAAGCGTTGCAAGAGCAGCTCTGCGCCCATCGGCTCCAACACACGCACCACGGGAATGTTATAAGAGCAAGCCAATGCCGTGCGCAAGCGCACCGGCCCGTGAAATTTGCCGTCGTAATTCGTCGGCGTAAAATCACCGCCGCCCGCAAAGATCGGCGCGTTGGTGGGAATATCGGGAAGGATGCTCGCCGCGGTATAATCGCGTTCGAGCGCGAGGCCATACGTGAAAGGTTTGAGTGCGGAGCCAGGCTGCCGCAATGCGAGCGCGCCATTCACTTGACCGTCATGCTCCGCGTCAAAATAATCTTTCGAGCCGACGAGCGCGAGAATTTCTCCGGAGCGATTGTCGAGCACGAGCACCGCGCCGTTGGTCACGTTTGCGGACGCGAGCAGTTGCAGGTTGCTCGCTAAAATTTTTTCAATGCTCTTGTTTAATGATGCCTCAAGCGTGAGCCGCACCGTGTTTGCCGAGGCGAACTGTTCTTCGGTGAGCAACTCGCGCGCGAGATCGCACGCATGCGGCGCGAGAAAATTTTTCGGACGTTGCCGCACGCGCAACGACTCCTGTTCCGCTGCAACGAATTGCAGCGAGTCAATCACGCCGTTGCGCCACAAGGCTTGCAACACGCGCCGCTGCCGCGCACGCGCGCGCGCGGGATGGCGAAACGGATCGTATGCCGAAGGCGCTTGCGGCAACCCCGCGAGATACGCCGACTCCGCGAGCGTGAGATGCGCTGCGGGCTTGTCGAAGTACATTCGGCTCGCCGCGGCAATGCCGAAACATTGATTGCCAAACGGCGCGCGATTCAAATACTGCTCCAATATTTCCGCCTTTGACAAGTTGCGCTCCAATCGCAGTGCGAGCCACATTTCCACTGCTTTGCCGAAGGGTTGCGGCGGCAATTCATAAATTTGCCGCGCGAGTTGTTGCGTCAAAGTCGAGCCGCCGCTGATGATTTTTTTGTTGGTGAGATTTTGATGCGCCGCGCGCAGCAACGCAAACGCATCCAAGCCGCGATGCCGATAGAAATTTCGATCCTCAATTTGCAACAGGCTTTTCATCACCCACGGCGATACCTGCTCCAATTCCACCCAACGGCTGCGGCCCTCTACCGAAGAAAGAACTTCACGCAACAATGCGCCGTGGCGATCCACTAAGAAGAGCGATTCAAATTTCGAGGGAGAGAGGCGAGAGGAGGGCAAGGGCAGATAGGTGCTGCAGAAAAAAAGAAAAGATAAAAGCATTGCGCCGAGCAGCGGAAGCTTGGCGCGTGTTGTCGGCTTCAAACTAAAAATGGAAATGCCGCGTTTGCCGTTCACCGGTGGTCAGTTTTGCTGAGATTGTGCGCGCGCTAAAGCCTCGCGCAGACTTTGTAGCTCTGCTTCCAATTTTTTTCGCGCTGCGCTTTCTTGTGCGGCGAGCGCTTCAGCGTTACGTCGGGCCGCGGCCTCTTGCGTCGCAAGCGCTTCCGCCTTGCGTCGCGCAGTCGCCTCTTCCTCTGCCGACACTTCTGCTAAACGGCGGGCGGCCGCTTCGATTACAATGCGGCCCTCGGCTTCGCGATACGCGGCTTCGGCTTCCTCGTGCGTGCGCAAATATTTTTTCGAAAGAGGATCGAACAGCCGCAAGCTCTCGTTTTCAACGAGCAACTCCAAACCCAATGCTTCGCTGCGCAAACGCGCGCCGACCATGGGGGTATATTCGCCCTGCTCTAAGCGAAAGCCGCGCAACATTGTGCTCGACACTTCTTTGAGCGGATCGAAGACAAAATATTCGCGCACGCCGAGGCTCGCGTAAAGCACTTTCTTGCTACCTAAATCCTCCAGCTTGGTGCTGCGCGACATCAATTCGATGATCACCTCCGGCACACGACCTTCATCATCGAGTTTATAGTAGCGCCGATTCTTCTTCGGCACGCCGCGAATCACCATCACGTCCGGAGAAACGGATTGGCGCTCGCCGTCTTCATCGAGATAATAGAAAAAAATATTACCACTGACGTATACGAGCGGGTCGTCGCGAAAAAAATCTTCGAGACCTTCGAGCAAACCCATCATGAGCTTGCGGTGGCTGTCGGTTTCTGCCATAGGCTTCCCATCCGATTCCGGTAAGTATTCACGCGCGGCGCGTGCTTGCAGAGGTTGTGCAGTCATTGTGGACATGTTTTTCATCTCAAGTTTTTTATCGATTAAAAAATAAAGCGCGAGACCCGCAAAGTCAAGCCGCCAATTTTTTGAATGCCTCTTGCAACTGCGCCCACGTGTCCCACAATCCTTCCGCCACCACTTTGGTGTGGCCGAGAATGGGCATGAAATTCGTGTCCGCATCCCAACGCGGCACGATATGAAAATGCAAATGTCCGTCAATGCCTGCGCCCGCCACTGCGCCGACGTTCATGCCGACATTAAAGCCATGAGGCGCGCAGATCATTTTGAGCGCGCGCGCGCATTGCTGCAGGAGTTTCATCATCTCGCCGCACTCTTCCGGCGTGAGCATATCCATGTGCGCCTCGTGGCGATAGGGCACGACCATCAAGTGGCCGTTGTTGTAGGGATATTTGTTCATGATCACAAACGCCGTGCGTCCGCGCGCGACGATGAAGTTCTCGCGATCGCTCGTTTGCTTGGGCTTGTCGCAGAAGATACATCCTTTTTCTTTTTCCCCTCGTATATATTCCATGCGCCACGGCGCCCAGAGAATTTTATTGTCGTGCGATTCCGTCATGGCTTGCGTTCTTTCGTGAGAGTCTGTTGGTCGGATTTAAGCAGTGCGAGTATATAGTCGCGCACGCCGAGAATTTCAATAGAAAATTTTCGGCAAGCACGACGGCAAATTTTCTTTTGGATTTTGGAATAACTTCGCGCAGATTGCCGTTTCAAAAACGAAGATCATGGGTTCCATCGGCGTAAGAGAAGGCAAAAAAAAGTTCACGCAGAGCCGCCCAGAAAAGTTTTTGATTTTCGTTTGAGCCTAAGTCTGAGAAGGAGCAATATGTCCGTTGCTGTCGCCGAGTTTGTCCAACCGATTTCACGTTCTCCGAAAGTGCCGTTGCACGCGCTTGATGCGCTGTGGTTTCAAGTCGGCGGCACGGTTTGCAATCTTTGGTGTACCCACTGCTTCATCAGTTGCAGCCCCAAGAATCACTCCTTCGAATTTCTTTCCCGGCCATTCGTTCGCCGCTATCTCGACGAGTCCGTGCAGCTCGGCGTGAAAGAGTATTACTTCACCGGCGGCGAGCCGTTTATGAATCGCGAGCTGCTCGGCATTTTGGAAGACACACTGCAACACGGCCCGGCCAGCGTGCTCTCCAACGGTTTGCTCATCACGCCGAAAATTGCAGCAGCATTGCGCGAGCTTGCGGACGCGAGTCTTTACACGCTCGAATTGCGCATCAGCCTCGACGGCTTCACCTCGGAAACCAACGATCCAATTCGCGGCGAAGGCACGTTTGCGCGCGCGCTCGCAGGCGTGAAGAATTTAGTCGAGGCTGGATTCCTGCCCATTATCACCTGCATGCAAAGCTGGCCGGAGCAGGAGCACGATCATGTGCTCGCCGGATTCCCAAAAGTGCTGCGCGACATCGGGTACATGCGACCGCGTTTGAAAATTTTGCCGCAGCTTCGCATTGGCCGCGAGGCAGAGCGCGAGCGCAGCTATACCGCCGCGGAGTTCGTCACGCCCGAAATGATGGTCGGTTATGATGATCGTCAACTCTTGTGCAGCAACAGTCGCATCGTCACCAATCGCGGCGTGTATGTGTGCCCCATCTTAATCGAAAAGCCCGACGCCAATCTCGGCGACACGCTCGCCGAAGCCATGATGCCGTATCCGTTGCGTCATCAAGCTTGCTACACCTGCTATCTCAGCGGCGCGATTTGCAGCAACTTTGTTTCTTACGAAGCAGGGGTTCAGTCAGCAGTGATCAGTAACCAGTGACCAGTCATCTGTGATTGCTCATCACGAAAAGTACCCCAAGAAAATGTCATTCTGGAAGAATCTTCCCTCGTGCTCGGAAGAGACTCATCCTCAGGGAAGTGTCGCGAGCGCGAGGGAAGTTCCTTGTCAGGATGACAAGGAAACTGACCACTGATTACTGTTCACTGATCATCAACAAATGAACCTCGGCCAAACCAACTACAACAGCATTCTCGTCTTCGGCGGCGTGTACAACAACTATCTCGCGCTCTCGTCTTTATTGCGCGAAGCCCAGAGCATTCCGCACGACGCGATCTTTTGCCTCGGCGATCTCGGCGCATTTGGGCCGCATCCCAATCGCGTGTATCCCTTGCTCGTCGAAGGCCGCGTGCAAGTCGTACAGGGCAATTACGACAACAGCATCGGCAACGATTTGAAAGATTGCCAATGCGGCTACACCGATCCGCGCGACAATTATTTTGCGCAGCTCAGTTATGATTACACGCAGTCGCACACTTCCAACGAGTTTAAGGCTTATCAAAAAGCCTTGCCCTCGTTCATTCGCTTTGAAGCCTTCGGCAAAAAAGTTTTACTCTGTCATGGTTCCCCGCGGCAGACGAACGAGTTCCTGTGGGAATCAACCACGCCCACGCACTTTTTAGAAAAGCTTTTTGTCGATTACGACGCGGGCGCGATTCTCACCACGCACACCGGCATCAAATGGCAGCGACGTTTGCCCGAAGACAAACTCTTCGCCAACGTCGGCGTCATCGGCCGCCCGGAAAATGACGGCCGCACGAATGTGTGGTATAGCCTCGTGCATTTCGCGCCGGAGTTGCGCGTCGAATATCGCGCGTTGGAGTATGATTATCACCGCCTCAGCCGCGAGATGAAAGAAGAAAAGTTGCCGCAAGAGTTCATCGACACCGTGCGCACCGGCTGGTGGACCACATGCTTGGAAATTCTCCCCGGCAAAGAACGCGCACGCGGAAGATTTTGAAAATCGAGAATAGAGAATGGAGGATCGAATCGGTTCAACTCTCTATTCTCCATTCGCGCTTATTGCCTAGCGCTGAATGATACTTTGGGAATTCTTTGACTTCATCCAATCAAAAAAGAAATCGCGCCATTCTGCTCTTCACGCGCGCGCCGGAAAACGAGGCGCGCATGAAGCCGCTGGAGCGCTTGTCCTTTGCCGAGCGCGTCGGGCTTTATGAATCGTTCACGCGCCACGTGCTCACGCAAGCGCATGCGCTCGATTATCCGATTCTCATCGCGACCGACGAGCCGGAATATAACTTTGCGCGCTACTCGAGCAATGTCGCTGCGGTCTTCCAACAACGTGGCGCTTCGTTTGGCGACAAACTCGCGCATGCTTTGCAATCCGCTTTTGCCCAAGGCTATGAAGAAATCGTGTGTGTGGGCAACGATTGCTTAGAGCTTTCCACCGATGATCTGCGTCGCGCGTTTGCGCAGCTTGCAAGCCGCAGTCTCGTGCTCGGTGCGGCAAAGGACGGCGGCGTTTATCTCATCGGCATGCGCCGCGAAAACTTGCCGCACGTGTTGCGCGCCGTGCAAGAGTGCCATTGGCAAACCGCCATCGTTTTTTCCGAGCTTTTGCGTTCCGCGCGCCGATATACGATCGCCACGAGTTTGCTCGACGAGCATAGCGATGTCGACTCCACTGCCGATTTGCTCCGCGCAAGCAGCGGCCGCAATACACCGATTTTTTTGCGCAGATATGCTGCAAGCTTGTTCGAGCCAAATGCTTTTTCCCCTGCCACTTCGTTGCTCTCGCCCAACACTTACTGCCACGACCCTCTGCGTTTCCAAAAAGCCCCGCCTGTTGTTCTGCACTAACTTCTCCTTTTAAATGCCGAAGCCTCGCTGCTTGATCGTGCTGCCGTTGCAAGCTTAAGTTTTGGGGTTCACGCCAATCTTCGCGCCGTCATTCAGAAGGAATCTTTTTACTCGCTGGAGACATTATCCAGTGCTTTAAAAAAAAGATTCTTCCTGAATGACAGCAATTGGAGCGCGCGCTTTTCCGATCTTCCATTAATCTCGAATTAAGGAGCACTCATGCTTTTATCTGTAGCTCTCTTTCTCACGGTTTTGCTTTTATCCTATTACAACGGTGCGAACGACATTTCCAAAGGCATTGCAACACTCGCCGGCTCGGGCACAGTGAAAGATCGCACCGCAATTTTCTGGGCGACACTGACGACG
Organism: bacterium; assembly: GCA_041918175.1. GTDB lineage: Bacteria > Zhuqueibacterota > Zhuqueibacteria > Zhuqueibacterales > Zhuqueibacteraceae > JABWAN01. Next base: position 56,320 of record JAYRWE010000002.1, on the reverse strand, counting down.
CTCGTGGGCGCACTCGTTGCCATCGGTTTGACTTCGGCTTTATTGCGCACGTTTTCCAACGGCATCGTCACCTCGCCGATCACGTCGGCGAATTTTCCGCTCACCGTTGCGCTCGGGGCGTGCGGCTGGCTCTTCATCGCAACAGCCACCGGCTTGCCAGTTTCGACTACGCACGCAATCACCGGAGGCTTGGTGGGCGCGGGCTTGGCGCTGTTCGGCGCGGAAGGCATTGCGTGGAGTCTCTTGCTCAAAAAAATTGCACTGCCGTTGGCGCTCAGTCCGCTTGTCTCCTTCGGATTGGCGCAGCTTCTTTTTCCGATGACGCGACTGGCTTTGGGCAACGCACAACAATACTGCGTGTGCATGGAAGTGCAGCACGTCGCGCCGGTCATGTTGCATGGCGGAACGCTCGCATTGCGGAGCACGCCGAGCGAAGTTGTTCTCGACAAAAATGAAAATTGCAATCGCACCGTCAGCGGCCCGCTCAAGCTCAATGTGCTCGACGGCATGCACTGGCTCACGAGCGGCTTGACGAGTTTTGCGCGCGGCATGAATGATACGCCGAAGATCGCGGCGCTGTTGGTGGGCGTGCAACTGGCCGGCGCGCCGTTCAGCAACGCTGCGCTCTTCGCCCTCGTCGCGCTGGCGATGACATTGGGCGGCTTGCTCAACGGCAAAAAAGTTTTGCACACAATGGCGCGGAAGATTACGAACATGGATGCGCTGCAAGGTTTCACTGCGAACCTCGGCTCCGCTGCGCTAATCATTGCAGGCACGTTTTATGGTCTGCCCTTTTCCACGACCCACGTGACCACGAGCGCAATCGTGAGCATCGGCACGCGCACGCAAGCTGGCGCGCGCTGGAAAGTCGTGCGCGATATTCTGCTCGCGTGGCTCGTGACGTTGCCCACCGCAGCGCTGCTTGCATATGTGCTCGGATGTGTTTTGAAAAATAATCCCTAATCATGGCGTTCGTAGTAGCTCCTTATGGGTTTTGACTTTCAAAATCGGCAACCACCTCCACGAATTGTCATTCAGAAGGAATCTTTTTACTCGCTGGAGACTTTTCCAGTGCTCAAAAAGATTCCTTCTGAATGACATGATAGAGGTAGTGTGCCTCGTTACCGAATTTGATCGTCAAATTTCATTCAGAGCCAATGTCCATGGACTAATGTGCCTAAAGGCACTACTACAAACCTCATCCTCAAACTTGGAGATCTTCAAATGCTTCAAACCGATGAAAAGCTGTTGGTCGAAAAAGCCGTGCGCGAGCGCTATTCCCAAGGCGCGCAAGCAAAGCAAGCCGCGTTGTGTTGTCCCGTTGATTACGACAAAGCGCTGCTCAAAATTTTGCCGCAAGAAATTTTGGAGCGCGATTACGGCTGCGGCGATCCTTCCAAGTTCGTGCGCGAAGGCGACACCGTGCTTGATCTCGGCTCGGGCGGCGGCAAAATTTGTTATATCGCCGCGCAAATCGTCGGGCGCGAAGGCAAAGTCATTGGCGTGGATATGAACGACGACATGCTCGGCCTCGCGCGCAAATATCAAGGCGAGATGGCGCAAAAGATCGGCAGCGCCAACGTCGAGTTTCGTAAAGGAAAGATTCAAGACCTGCGGCTCGATTATGAAGAAGTCGACGACTATCTCACCAAACATCCCCTTCGCACGAGCGGCGACTTGCAACACTTCACTGAATATTGCGAAGCCTTGCGCCAACAAACGCCGCTCGTCGAATCGAACTCGATTGACGTCGTGGTTTCCAATTGCGTGTTGAATTTGGTGAAGGAAGAAGATCGTCGCCAACTCTTCGCGGAAATTTTTCGCGTGCTCAAAGTCGGCGGCCGCGCCGCGATCTCCGACATTGTGAGCGATGAAGAAGTGCCGGAGCATTTGAAGAATGATTCAGAACTCTGGAGCGGCTGCATTTCCGGCGCATTTACGGAGACGGATTTTCTCAAAGCCTTCGAAGAAGCGGGCTTTCACGGCATTGAACTCGTGAAGCGCGATGACAAGCCCTGGCAAACGATCGCAGGCCTCGAGTTTCGCAGCGTCACCGTGCTCGCGCACAAAGGCAAGCAAGGTCCGTGCGTGGAGCGCAATCAAGCCGTAATGTACAAAGGCCCGTGGCGTGCAGTGATCGACGATGACGGTCACACGCTCTATCGCGGCGAGCGCATGGCCGTGTGCGACAAAACTTTTCGTTTGTATACGAATGAGCACAGCCCGTATGCATCGCAATTGATCGCGCTGCCGCCGTACAATGAAGTCGCAATCGAAGACGCGCAGGCTTTCAATTGCACGAAGAACGCGCGCCGTCATCCCCAAGAAACAAAAGGCCATGATTACAACAAAACCGAGTTGAGCGAAGCCGCCTGCTGCGGCCCGGACGGATGTTGTTAAGCAAATTGGATTGATGGATCGCTGGATTGTTGGGCCCATTAATCCATCAATCCACAAATCCATCAATCCAAGTATCCCTTTACCTTCGGAGGTGCGTTATGCCCAGTTATTACCTGAGTGAAGACCTCGCGCGTTTCGGCGAAGTCGGCGGTCCGCAACCCAAGCTCTTCAAGATGTGGTTGGATTGGTACAACGAATGTCACAAAGATGGCGCGCTCGATAAAAAAACGAAAGCCCTCATCGCGCTCTCCGTTGCGCACGTTTTGCAATGCCCATATTGCATCGATGCGTGGACGAGCGGTTCGCAGAAAGAAGGCGCCACGCCCGAGCAAATGGCCGAGGCCGTGCAAGTCGGCGCTTCGCTGCGCGCGGGTTCTTCGCTCGTGCATCATATTCAATCGTTGAATGTGCAGGCACGCGAAGAATAGTTCATCGACTAGAAGTTTTTTATGTTGTGTCGCTGCTCCACCTGCGTGTCCTCTTTGCTTGTTTACCTGACTTTTATCTCTTCGGGCTAGGTGACTTCAAAGCGATGGCATCCCGCCACCTAGCCCAAATTTTCAAGCAAACGATCTTCAAGCGCGAGCGGCGCGTCCGATCAAATTCAAAACTCATGCGATGCTGAAATCGAAAAGGAGACGAAGATGTTGACGAGTTCTGCCCGCAAACGCGCGCTCGTGATCGGCGCGGGACCAATGGGATTGGAAACCGCGCTGCGCGCCATTGCGCGCGGTTATGAAACCACCGTGCTCGAAGCGGGCCGCGTCGGCGAGCACATTCGGCAGTGGGGACATATTCGATTGTTCTCACCGCTCGGCATGAACGTTTCCGAGCATGCGAAGAAAATTTTGGGCGAGCGGTTGCCGCGGCTCGATGCCATTCAAACCGGCGCGGAGTATGTCGCGACCGTGCTCGAACCCCTCGCGCAGTCGGATATTTTAAAAGACAAAATTATTCTTGAGCGTAAAGTCGTTGCGCTTGCGCGCACGGGTTTTGGTAAAATGGGTTTGCCCAATCACCCGTTGCGCGCGGAGCGCGGCTTTCGCGTGCTCGCCGAAGATCGCGGCGGCAATGAGCATGTTTATCCCGCCGAGATCGTGTTCGATGCGAGCGGCGTTTTCGCCCAAGGCAATTGGAGCGGCAGCGCAGGCCTGCCCGCGCTCGGCGAGAGAAAACTCAATCAGCGCATCATTCGCCACCCAATAGACGTTGAGCGCGAGGCCGCGCGTTTTGCTGGAAAAAGAATTGTGCTCATTGGCCACGGCCACTCCGCCGCAAACACGATTGTTGCACTCGCGCGCGTGCAACAACGCGAGCCGAAAACCAAAATCATTTGGGCCGTGCGCTCGGATCGCACCAAACCCGTGCTCGAAGTCGCCGACGATCCTTTGCACGAGCGCGCCGCGGTGGTCGAGGCTGCGAATGCGCTCGCCGTGCATCCGCCTTCGAACTTGCGTGTCTTGCGCCGAGCAGCATTAGAGAGCGTGCAAGAAATAGAAGGAGAAATAAAGGTTGGCCTTAAAGTGTGGAAGAGTGCGGAGGAGATCGCAGTCGATGAAATTATTTCGCTCACCGGTTATCGCCCCAATCTCGACATACTGCGCGAAACCACCGCGGAGTTTTCGAGCGTCACCGAAGGCACGCGCGGATTATACAAAGCGCTCTCGAACATCACCGATTGTTTGGCGAAGATTGAGATCAATCCGAATGATTTGCAAAGCGGCGAACCGAATTTGTTTATCGTCGGAGTGAAGAGCTACGGACGCAATCCCGGTTTCTTGCTCCAGTCGGGGAATGATCAGCTTGATGCGATCTTCGCGTCGCTGAAATGATCTGCGAATTTGCGCGCTTGAAATGCTGCGTGCGAATCGTTACCTTGCTTGCGCACATAATTTTGCAAGGTGAATGATGGATGCGAAACAACGAGCAGAAGAGCGGCGCAATCGGCCGGGCGCACGCGCGCGCTTCGTTCGACTCAAAGAGGCGGACCGCTCATTTGATTACGAATTTTGGCAAAGCCTTTCCGCCGAAGAACGACTCGGCGCGATGTGGCAACTCGTCGTGGATATGAGAATACTGCGAGGCGAACATGAAGTGGAACCAAGATTACTTCGACATGTTTGCAGCCTTGAACGCCGCAAACGTTAGATACTTGATCGTCGGCGCGTATGCCGTAGGATTTCACGTCGAGCCGCGCACAACAAAGGATATCGACATCTGGGTGGAAGCTTCTTTCGAAAATGCGCAACGGCTTTATAAAGCGCTGGCGGAATTTGGCGCGCCGGAAGATTGCGGGAAGGCCGCAAGATGTGGAAGACGTGAAAGCATTGGAAGCCGTCACAAAGATCAAACGCCCCCAATAAAACCCGCCGAAGGCGTCTACGCAAACTCCTTCAACGCCGCGGCGAGTAGCGGAATCATAATCTCGTGATGCCCGATGAAGTTGTAGCCTTTGCCGCCTTGCAGGGTTGGCCGCTGCACGACATTCACGCGGGGGCGATAGTGATTGAACATGTCGAAGTTCGCGGTGAAGAAGTTGTTGACCGGCGGCGCAACGTTGCGTGCGATGGTCAGCGCTTTCAAAAAAACTTCGGGCATGAGCACGTTCGAGCCGAAGTTGAGCACCACGCCGCCTTCGTTGATCTTTGCCACGTGCGCCGTAAAAATTTTGAAATCGCGAAACGATAACTCGCCATAAGCCGCGCCGTCCGCGCTCGGATGTTGATGAATGATGTCCGTGCCGATGGCCACATGCACCGTCGCCGGAATGTTGAGTGCGTGCGCCGTTGCCAAGAGGCTCAACTTCGCGCACTCCGTTTGCATCATTGAAATCGCCTCGCCCATGGCCTCGCCAAATCCCAACGCCCTTGCCCTCCCATTAACAACAGCATGATTGATAAACTCGCCGGTCTCGCGCGCCATGCCGAAGGTGCCGTCCGCTAATCCCTCCGCGACTTCCTCCGAAGTCTGTCCGAGCAAAGCCAATTCGGAATCGTGAACTACGCCCGCGCCGTTCATGGCAAGGCACGTGATGAAGCCTTTGCGCATCAAATCAATGAGCACGGGCGAGAGTCCGACTTTGATCACATGCGCGCCCATCATGACGATGATCGGCTTGCCAATCTCTCTCGCATTGAGAACGTGCTGCACCAATTCGCGCAAATCTTTCGCGGCAAGAATGTTTGGCAGCGAGTGATAGAACGTTTCGAAAAAATCGCCGCGACGAAACGGCTGCGCAATCTCCTCGCGATGCACCTTGCTGTGCCGCTGCTGCACAGGATAGGTTTTGACTTGGGAGAGGTCGATTTGAGGGAATTGGGACAAGAGGAGATTCCTGACATAAAGTGAATAACAGTGTCACGTCAAATTTTAAGTAAAATCACGAATATTCACGGTCTCAGTAGATTTGGTTAGCACCTGATTATTCCTGATCTCGAGTGTTTTTGGCAATTCAACTCGACCATCAAAAAATTCACGTCCAATTCTTGTGATTCGACCATAGCCTTTTCTTGGCGATTCAATTACTTTCCAATGCTCCAACTTCCGCCACACAGTCCATTGAACAGTTTCCAAGATTTCTCTTGCTCGGTGCAAACCATCACCAGCTCGTTCAAAACGCTGAAGTATATCAAAAAAATCACTCGTAAAGCTAACTTGCCAGCTTTGACGTGGCCGATAATTGATATTTCGGGCAATTCGAATCGGGCTGACTAAATCGCTGTTGAATTGAACTGGTTGTTGATCATCTACACCAACCATGAAGTCCTGAACAAAGCGACAGACTGCGGTAAAAGTCACAAATTCTTCGGAAGCTGGCACACTTGAACCGGAACGAAGTGCATGAATGATAGCAGATGTTAGCTGGCCGTGATTGATATCATCTACCATTGTTTCCTGTGCGGATTGATGTGGTCTGCATGCAGAGAGGTATTGATACCCCTGGCCAAGTGATCGAAGCACATTGGCACCAGCGCCACCTAATGCGCGTCTTAATCCTATAATTTCCTCACCAAGGATAGCACTCTCGCATGCATCAATGACTGTCATCACTGAGGTTGCAGGTGAGTAGCGCAACAAATCTTCAAACACTCCAAATGGGACGGCCGTTGCAGGGTTAAGATGCCCTGTGTTCATTAGGCGTGTATCAATAGTTGCGAGATAAAGTTTATTCTGCAACGCTGCGCCGTGGCCGGCAAAATAAATCAACAGGATATCATCAGTTCTTATTTCATCGAAGAAAGTAGACAGTTCCTGATCCAGTTGAGCTTTGGTGGGATTCAGTATATTTCGACTGATATTCTTGTCAAAAAGGCCAATATGGGGATCTATTAAACATTCAAATAATTTTTCAGCATCATTGACGGCACCTTTTAATTTAGCAAGATGTTTGTATTCATCTACGCCTACCAACAAAGCTATCCATCGAGCCATTGAAGATCCTCCTGCGTTCATTGTCCTCGTAAATTGTACTTCGGGGTGGATATTTCTTTAGCCGCTCTTGATCTCATGTAGAGTTAGAATTCGTAGCTGCGGCTTCATAGCTGATCAGCAAACGTTTTTTTGCACGATATTCTCTTGTCGTGTCCACTTCAGCCAAGTGGTTTTTAATAAGGTGCATATTGACAAAGGTCTTGTTTTTCAAATAAAGATAAGCCCATCGCCGGTTTTCCTCATCATTTTCCTGCTCGTCAAACTTCAAAAACACTTTTTGGCCGGAGACAAGCTCCTGAACAAAGTCAATCGCCGCCCCTTCTTTTTCCGGTATCGGTTTAACACCGAGCAATCGAATCTTCAAACCACCGCTCAACTCAAGCAGATGCGGCGCTTCGACATACTTGACGGAATAATACTTTTCCTTATTCTCTTCCTTGCCGTTGATTTTAGAACCGAAGTGGAGCTCGCGAGGATCAATCTTTTTATCGAAACGCACATGATCTTTGAAAATGTACGGCAGCTTGGCGATCTCAGCTTTGAAAACTACCTGCGACGGCTTTTGTTCAATCACTATGGCGTTTGAGGAATCGCCGTAAAGAGTACCGGAGATAACACTCAATCTTTCTTCGATGATCGGCAGGAATTCGCGATTGATTTCATACCCAATAGAATTGCGTTCGAGATTGCACGCGACCAGGGCCGTGGTGCCGCTGCCGAGAAACGGATCGAGCACCGTCTCGCCGGGGAAGGTAAACATGCGAATCAAGCGGCGCGGCAACTCTTCGGGAAACGCCGCAATATGCTTGCTCTGTTTCTCACCCGGAAAATTCCAATGACCATAAAAATATTCATTCCATTCTTCGGTTGTCATTTTGGAATTTTCTTTTTGCTCTTTCGTCGGCTTGGGAGATTTGCCGAGTTTTTTGAAGAGCAGAATGAACTCGTAATCGAGCTTCACGATGCCGTTGCGCGGATAAGGAAACGATCCCATGATCGTCGCGCCGCCGCTGGTGTTGACCGTGGTCACTTTCTGCCAAATGATCGCGCCCATGTAATCGAAGCCGATGGTCTCGCAAAATTTGATGATCTCCGTGCGAATCGGAATGATCTTGTAGCGGCCATAATAAACCGAGCGCGCGAATTGATCGCCGATGTTCACGCACAAACGGCAACCGGGATGCAGCACGCGATAGCACTCGTTCCACACGAGATTCAGATTGTTGATGTAATCTTCGTAGCTGTCGTTGAAGCCGATTTGATGCGCGTGGCCGTAATCTTTGAGTTGCCAATACGGCGGCGAGGTGACGACGAGATGCACAGATTCGTCCGCGATTTCTTTCATCGCGCGCGAGTCGCCGAGGATGATGCGATGCACGGTTTTGAGAGGTGCCATATTTTTGAGGGATTGGCGGCTACTGCTTTTCGGTTTTATGAACAAGCTTGCGAAGCGCGGCTTCTGAAAGGCCGGTGACTTCGGCGACGAGGGGAAGTGCAAACCCTTTTGCGATCATCTTGCAAGCCATTTCTTCCTGGCTTTCACGTTTGCCTTCACGCTTGCCTTCACGTTTGCCTTCACGCTTGCCTTCAAGTTTACCTTCAAGTTTTCCTTTAAGCAAAGCATCATGCCTGACTTCGCGCGTGATCTGTCTGCGCCATGCGGCTTTTTCTTTGCGTACTGCGATTTCCAACATTTGTCGTACCTCCTTTTGAGATTCATAAACTTGCTCCAAAGCTTCTTCGGTCGCGGGAGAAATTTTTCCGTGCCTGCGCATCTGAACAAACCAATTCAACAACAACGAGATTGCGGTTTTATCGCTCTCGCGCTGGAACAACCCCTGAAGCTGCTTTTTGATCAAATCCAGATCATAATGGGCCTCGGCTAAGAACAGCGTCGAGACGATATTTTTGATCTTCAGCAATGTTGCTTTACTGAAGGCATTCGCCGCAATCTTGAAGTATTTGAAGCGCAGGCCGTATTCGCCGAGATATTCCTCGCCTTCGATCAGCTTGGCCAAGCTCTCCGGCGCGGTCCATTTGCGGCTGCCGCTATACAATAAAATCGGAAAGACTGGCGGAAGTTTTTTGAGCCGTTTGTGCGAGGCAATATAGTCCATATAAAAATTGCCGACATAATTCGCAAGAGCCACGCTGGTGAAGCGTTCGACCTCGGACTTGAACTCCATCAGCACGATAATGAAAATTTCCGTGCGCTTCAACTTGATCTTGTAGACGAGATCGGAGATCGTCTCTTTGTAATGATCGGCGACGAAAGACTTGTCCAAAGTCTCGCACGAATCGAAGTCCAACTCTTTGACCCAATCTTCATGCACGAACGTTTCCAACAACTGCCGGAAAATGGTTTTGTTCTTGAACAGCTTTCTGTAGCCGCGATCGGAAACTTGGCGCATGAAATTTTTCCCTCTCAAAGCGGTTGGATGATTTCTTTTTGACTCGAAGTCTCATGCCGCGATTGCGCGCGAACCTTTCTTTACCAATCGCCCTGCCTTACGGAGAGCATGATCGATGTTAGCGGAGGCTTCTTTATCATAAAACTTTTCACCGCACTTGCGGCAAGAGAAACACTTGATTCCTGGAACGCGAAAACCGTCATGGCTGACAAATGTGATAGTTGTTCGCGAGATCGATACGCTTCCGCACATTGGGCATTCAGAAATTATTAATTTCATAAATCCAACCTTCAATTGAGAATTGACCTTTTCGAAGAAACCAGCACATAAAATTTATCAGCACCATCCGGCTCGTGAACGATTTTCCCTTTCGTATACACCAAAACGCCGTCAAAAGTGAAACTCAGAATTACGTACAATTTCTCGCGTTTTTCGCTGCGATTTGGACTATTAGAATTGATGACCTTCTGAATGCCTTGCGCATTCATGATGGCTTCGACAACGTCTTCCTCGCTAAGCCCATCACGCTCACGTTCGATAGTGGCTTTGTCGGTGAAGAAATATCGTCCTGCAAGAAGCAAGCGCTTGATACGTTTTAAGGTGTCGTTCATCGCTCATCCAAAATTCAGCCTACACGAGAAAAGCCATCGGTTCCGCGGTCTTTTCTTCGATCACCAACCCGCGAAACCTTTCCATTGCCTCACGCTCGCTCTCATCAAGCCGATACGCGAACCCATCCAAATACACCTGCACTTCCGCGGGCGTGAGGCCGAGGCGTTTGCCGTGCCATGCGCCGAAATGTGGATGGCGATCATCGGCTTCGAGCGCCGCGGCTTCGAGTTGTTGCACGAGCGCATTTTTTTTCTCCGCGCTTGCATTGCGTTTGATCGCCCAAATGGCAAACACAAAAGGCAGCCCCGTCCATTCGTGCCATTCGTTCCCGAGATCATAAACGTGGTGAAAATTTGCAAGCCCGGCTTTGACGCGCAAGAGCGCTTCGTCGCCGATCACGAGCACGGCGTCGTATTGCTCCGTCTCTTGCGCTTGAAAAACCGGGTGCATCCGTTCGAGCATTGCGCGCACGCCGTATTTGTGCGCGAGCAACACTTTGAGCAACTCAATCGAAGTCGAAGTGTCGGCCGTGATGCCGATACGTTTGCCGTCAAGCTCGCGCCAATTATGATTGGAATATAGAATCACACTGCGCGCATAATTTTTCACCGCGATGCCATTGCCGAGTGCTTCATACTCGTTCTCCACGCGCCAATAGTCGAGCAGAGAGAACGGACCGCCGTCGATCTGATTTGCCGCGGCGAGCTTACCCATGAGGCTCGGCACGAGCGGCAACACGCGGAACGGGCGACTCTCGAAGCGATCATAGAACGGCACGCAATTCAAATACGGAATTTTCCCGACCGTGTCTTTATCATGCACGGCGAGGACGTTGTAAACAATATCACGCTCCACCGGCACTTTGCCGCTGCTCTTGATGAGTTTGATCACGTGCTCCTTCGCGAGCGCAATCGGACTCGTGGCTTTGGCCGCGTGCGCGATGCGTTCTTCGCCCACGGTGCCGTCCATATCATCCGCGCCGAAGCAAAGCGCCACCGGCGCGACTTGTTCGGAGAGCATGATCCAATATGCTTTGATATGCGGGAAATTGTCGAGCATTAGACGCGAAACGGCAATAGTTTTCAAATCATCGACCGCGGAGGTGTAGCGTGTTTTGATTCCCGTATCGCCGGGTTGGAACGCAAGCGGAATGAAAGAGAGAAAGCCGTGCGAAAGATCTTGTTGCTCGCGCAGCTTGATCATATGCACCACGCGTTCTTCGAACGTTTCCACGTGTCCGTACAACAACGTCGCGTTCGTCGCAATGCCGAGGCGATGCGCGGCCTCGTGAATTTCGAGCCAGCGTTTGCCGCCGATTTTTTGGTTGAAGAGCAAACGCCGCACGCGCTCGGAAAAAACTTCTGCGCCGCCGCCGGGCATGGTGGAAAGCCCAGCGGCTTTGAGTTGGCCGAGCACTTCGGTAATCGGCAATTTGAATTTCTTCGAGAAGAAGTCGATCTCGACCGCGGTCCACGCTTTAATATCGATCTTCGGAAAGTTGGTTTTGATCTGCCGCATCATATCCAAATAAAATTCCCACGGCCAATCCGGATGCAAGCCGCCGACAATGTGGACCTCGTGCAAGTCATGCGTGAGCTTGCCGAGCACTTGCGCCATGGTCATTTCATAAGCGCGCTCGTCTTTGGCTTTCACCGCGAAGTCGCAGAACTTGCACGAGAGCACACAAATGTTCGTGGGATTGACTTGTCGATTGACGACGAAATAAACCGCGTCGCCGCTCTTCGCGCGCTGCACGGCATGCGCCATCTTGCCGAGATTGAGCACGTCATCGGTCTCGAACATCGCCAGGCCGTCCTGCAAATCCAAACGCTCGCCGCATTGCACTCTTTCCCAAATGGGCGCGAGGCGTTGATCGTGAAAACGGATGGTGGGGAAGTGTGACATAGGAAGAATCCTTTCGATATAATTTGAACGTCGGCGATTTTCTGAAAGTGCGATAACCAGCGCGCGCGAGCATTGCGCTTTGTGCTGCCAAAGATACCAAAACTTTGCGAACGACGAAATTGATTTTTATTTTTCCTCGCAAACCGCGCCGCGCCAACATTTTGAAAAAGAACTTGATTTCGGCGGCGAGGTTTCTATATTGTCGCCCATTATTTTTGAGCGCGTGAGGCACTCGCAATCTTTTCTAACCTGCTACGATTGCGAGTACCGTGAGATCGGGAAGTTTTACCGTCACGCCCCTTTCCCTCCCTGGGTTTATCAACACAACGAAACGATTGACGCCGCTTTTGGAGGCGGAACTCCTGCCTACAATTCGGCTTTTTCATTTTTAGCGTTTATCGGTTTTGCATTTTGCTTTCGCTGCTTTGGGCTGAACCGTGTCACACATCATTGCACTGGACGCTGAATCGCACACGGAGTAGTTTCCAAGGTCTCCTTTCCTGCCCAAGTGTTGACGCTTGGGCCGCGGCATTGCATGCTATCGCGCGTTGCAAGCCCCTCCGTGTCGCTCTTGCTCGTTCTGCGGTTTTGCCCTTCTTGCGGCACAGTCTAAACCTTGCATCCATTTCAATACGCCACTTCACCAGCAGACGAGCCGTTATGACGAACACCTCGAATGACACCATCGGCTTTATTCTGAAAGGCTATCCCCGGCTTTCGGAGACTTTTATCCTCAACGAAATTTTGCTTTTGGAGCGACTCGGCTTCAAGCTGCACATCATCGCCATGCGCAACCCCGGCGAAACCACGGTGCATGACAGCGTGAAGCAAGTGCGCGCGTGTGTGACTTATATTCCCGATTACTTCTGGCCGTTCTTTTTTGCGTTTATCAAGGCCAATGTAAAACTCTGGTGGCGCAAGCCCGGCGTATATTGGCGTGCGTTTCGTTTTGCATTATTTCGCAGCCTGCGCCAATTCAGTTCCTCTACGATCAAACGCTTCGCGCAAGCCGCGTATTTAGTCGAAAATCATTTGTATGCCCGGCCCGGTTCGCGTTTTGAGCCGATCACGATCGCGCATTTGTACGCGCACTTCAGCCACGGCCCGACCACGGTCGCTTATTTTGCTTCGCAGCTCACTGGCATCGACTACAGCTTCAGCGCGCACGCGAAAGACATCTATTTGCAGGAGCACGATTTTTTAAGCCTCAAAGTCGATGCGGCGCGCTTCGTCGTCACGTGCACGGAGTTCAATAAAAAATATTTGCAGGAAGTGAGCGGCAACGCGACTTCGGTGTTTCGTTGTTATCACGGCTTGAATATCGACGCGTTTACTGTGCCGTTAAGAAAACGCGCTTCGACTTCTGCAAACATAATTTCCGTCGGGCGCTTCGTACCCAAAAAGGGCTTCCCTATTTTGATTCAAGCCTTGCATCGTTTGCGGCAAGAAGGCCTTTCGTTTCATTGCGATATTGTCGGCAGCGGGCCGATGAAAGACGAGTTGTTGCAGCAGATCAAAGCTTTGGGCTTGAGCGATTCTATTAAACTCGTCGCGCCGATGCCGCAGAATGAGTTGCTGGAATATTATCGCCGCGCGGATTTGTTTGCGCTTGCTTGTGAAGTGCAAGAAGACGGTGACCGCGACGGCATTCCGAACGTGTTGGTGGAAGCAATGGCCATGGGCATTCCGGCTGTTTCCACCGCGATTTCAGGCATTCCCGAGTTGGTGGAAAACGGCGTCAATGGATTTCTCGTTCCGGAAAAAAATCCCGCAGCCCTGGCCGAGGCGATCGGCAAATTGTTGCGCCGGCCGGAGTTGGCGGAACGCATCGGATTGGCGGGCCGCGCCAGAGTGGAAGAAGAGTTTGATGCCTTGCGCAACGTGGAAAAGATCGGCATGTTGTTGCGCGGCGCAATGAGCGGGCAAAAATTAACCGAGGCCTCGTTGCGCAAATTGAGCGCGAGCAACGGCCGTCATCGCGCTGAATCTGCGTTTGTACATGAAGTGGTTCAAACCGCTCCGTTGAGTGAATAGTAAGAGTTGTACAAGAAAGGCAAAATTTTTCCCACCGGATAAAATCGGCCAACGGACGGCTTCTAAACCGCGAATAGACGCGAATGAACGCGAATTAAAAAGAATTAGCGCACATTCGCGTTGATTCGCGGTTCAAAAAACGGGTAGGTAATTGAATCGGCATTCCTTAAAAAATACGAGACCCGATGAAGCTTGACCGTGTCGTTACTCGCATGCTGCTTCCGATAAAAGCCGGCGCGCATTTGTATTTGGTGTTCGCATTGCTGACAGCGTGCAGCGATTACAAACCAACCATTCCGCCGCCGCCGATTTTTGATGTTTCCGGCTCGGATGCTAAGGCCATAGCCCTTGCGGATTCCGTGATGGCGGCAAGCGGCGGCGCGGAAAATTGGGAGCAGACTCGTTTCCTCAAATGGGTTTGTTTAGGCAAGAGGCTCAACGTGTGGGACAAGCAAACCGGAAACGTACGCATCGAATCTCCGGCTTCGCTCGTGCTCATGAATTTGCACACCAAAAAAGGCCGCGCCTGGAAAGGCACTGCGGAACTGACCGAACCGGACGATTTGCAACGCGCCCTGGATTACGGCTATGAAGCTTGGATTAACGATTCCTATTGGCTGTTATTGCCGTTTAAATTAAAAGACGGCGGCGTGACGTTGAAGTACCTCGGCGAAGGTGCAACCGAAGAAGGACACTCGGCCGACATGCTGAGTTTGACGTTCAAAAACGTGGGCGCAACGCCGAACAATAAATATCATGTGTGGATTGACGAAGAAAGCAAACTGCTCACGCAGTGGGCATATTATATGGATGCCACGGACGAGTTGCCGCGTTTTACGGCGAAGTGGGGCAACTATCAAAAGTACGGACGCATTTTGCTCTCCGATGATCGCGGCGCGAAAAAGCATTCCGGTTTGGCAGTGTATGATGACCTGCCCGCTTCAGTGTTTAATAGCCCGGATTTGATCGATTGGGATAAAATTCCGCAAAGCGCGGCGCTACCAAATCAATAATCATTTTGCAGTCGCACTCAAACGAAAGGAGGCCGCTGAAAACCGTATTCATTCTATCCTCGGTGAGAGCTTAAACCTCAGCGAGCGGCTCACCGCAAGTATCTTTTTTCCACAACATCTCATTCTAGGAGGATGTGATGAGACGAGTAACACAGTTGTTGGCGGTTGCAATGTTGTGTGCTTCATTTGTATCGGCGCAAACGGGCAAAGTTGTGAAGGTTATCAAACCGACGAAAGTGGATGTCTCCGCGCCGTTGAAGGCGATGATACAAAAATCCCAAACCCTCAACAAGGCCTCGGGACAAGAGCGTGAAATTCCCAACATGCTTTCTGCGAGCAGCAAGCGCAGCTCAAAGCCCGGCGGCGAATTGAATGCTCCCGATCCTCTTCTCATGCAAGGGCCGAGCAACAGCTCCTTTGCCGTGACCCCGGCTTTGAATTTCGCGGGTGCGAGCAACAACGACAACCTCGCCGTGGTGGGCGGCCGCGTGGCGCCGCCGGATCCGAGCATGGATGTCGGACCGAATCACATTGTGCAATCCGTCAACTTGGTTTCGATGATTTGGAACAAGACCGGCACGGTGCTCGAAGGCCCGTTTGCCACGAGCGATCTTTGGGCCGGCTTCGGCGGGCCGTGTGAGTTGAACAATGACGGCGATCCCATTGTGCTCTACGATCATCTCGCCGATCGTTGGCTCATCAGCCAGTTTGTGTTTTCCACGGATCAATGCGTTTGCATTTCGACCGGTTCTGATCCGACCGGCAGCTATTATCGCTATCAATTCACCACGCCGGGCAACGACTATCCCAAAGGCGGCGTGATGGGCGATGCGTACTATTGGACCATCCGCAATTTTGACGGCGCGTTCAATATCGACGTCGCAGCCATGGATCGCGCGCAAATGTTGCTCGGCGGCCCGGCCACGATTCAGATTTTTAATTTGTCGGCCATCAATCCCGACGTCGAGGGTTTTATTCCCGTGGATTTGGACGGCGCTGCGCCGCCCGCGGGAACACCGGGTTTCATCGTGGGCCACAACGGCGGCCCTACGCTCGTACACAACGAGTTGGAAGTTTATAAACTCGACGTGGACTTTGCCACGCCGAGCAATTCGAGCTTGAGTCTCGCGAGCGCGGTGCCGGTCACGCAATTCGATTTGACTGTGACCTCCGTGCCGCAACCTGCGCCGGGCAGCAGCTTGGATGCGTTGGCGCATTTTACCATGCATCGCGCCACCATTCGCGACTTCGGCGCGGGCCAGAATTTTAGAATGGCTTTGACGCATACGGTCGATGTGGGCTCCAATCGCGCGGGCGTGCGCTGGTATGAATTGCGGGACAATACTCGCACCGGCAATTCTTGGACGGTTCATCAACAAGGCACGTTTTCGCCGGACGCTTCGACGCATCGTTGGATGCCGAGCATTGCGATGAATGCAAACGGCGACATCGGTTTGTCGTATACGGCTTCAAGCAGCTCGGTCTTTCCTTCGATTCGCGCGACCGGACGTTTAGCCGCGGATCCGCTCAACACCATGCAGACCGAGACCACCATCATCGCTGGCACCGGCTCGCAAACCGGCACCGGGCGTTGGGGCGACTATTCCTCGCTCGCGGTTGATCCTTCCAACAACACCACCTTTGTCGGCAACCATGAGTATGTGATTACCACGGGCACGTACAATTGGTGGACTCGCATCTTTTCATTCAACGTCTCTGGCGGCGGCGGCGGTGGCGGTGCAGTCGTCCTGAGTTTCGATAATTTTGAAACCGGCATGGGCAACTATACTGATGGCGGCGCGGACATGTCGCGCTATACCGGCACTACGCACGCGCATCAAGGCGCAGCCGCGGCCGACATTCAAGACAACAGCGGCACAGCCTCGTCATTCTTTCATACGGGAAGCTACAACGTGACGGCCTACAATACGTTGGAAGTCGCGTTCTGGTTCAAGATGGTGAGCATGGAAACCGGCGAAGACTTTTGGGTGCAATATTTCGACGGCACCACGTGGCAAACTGTCGCCACTTTTGCGCGAGGCACCACCTACGCCAACAACGTCTTCTACAATCGAGTCGTCACCATCCCCCGCACTTCATATAACTTTCCGGCCAACGCACAGATTCGGTTCATGTGCGATGCGAGCGACAACAACGACGACGTGTACATAGACGAGATCGAGTTCCGCGGCTTGACGAGCGGGTCGTTGGCGCGAGGCAACAGCGAAACGCTAAACGCGACCTCCGCTTTGCCGGAAGAATTTCAACTGCACCAAAACTATCCGAATCCGTTTAATCCCAGCACGCGTATTCGCTTCGATTTGCCGCAGGCGATGGAAGTGAAGCTCACGATCTTCAACACCCTCGGCGAAGAGGTGGCGACGCTCGTGCGGCAATATCACGAAGCCGGCACCCATGAAGTTGAATGGAACGGCCGCCTTCGTTCCGGAACGCGCGCGTCCTCCGGCGTGTATCTCTATCGTTTGGAAGGCAAAGGCCTGCACTTCGTGCGCAAGATGACGTTGCTCCAATAAGCGCGAGTTTCGAACTTCTTCTAAACCGCGGAAGCGCCTTGCCGCACTGGCCGGGCGCTCGTTCATTGAGCTTGCCCACGCGACCTGCGAACAAACTTTCGCATCGTTTCGTGGGCATGACTTACAAAACGAACCGCAAGAAGTATATTCGGCGACACTCGGTGTCTTCGGTGTCACTCGGCGGCAATGCTTTTTCCACCGAAGTGCCGATTTTGAAAATCAAAATTCCTGCGGCAGCCCTGTCGAATGTCTAGTATTGCAATTCAACTTTTTATCAAACTTTCAGGAGTAAAACCGCATCATGCCTCTTAGCACCCCGCACGGCAACACGTTGGTAGATCGCATGCTGCGTGGCGAGGAACGGGAAGCCGCCTTGCATCGCGCGCGTGATTCAAAAAAAATTCCGCTCTCTGAAGTCGGCGTCTCCGATTTGGAGATGATCGCCAACGGCGCCATGAGTCCGCTCACCGGCTTTATGAGCAAAAAAGACTATGACAGCGTGGTTCACACCATGCGCCTCGCCAACGGCTTGATTTGGTCGCTGCCCATCACGCTGCCCGTTTCGCGCGAAGTTGCGGCAGCGGTCCGTGTCGGCGAAGAAGTCGCCCTCGTCGAAAGTCAGGGCGCCATTCTCGGCATGATGAAAATTTCCGAGAAGTTTGAATATGATAAAAACGTCGAAGCGCAGCAGGTTTATCGCACCACTGAAGCCGCGCACCCGGGCGTGGCGCGCGTTCTCAATCAAGGCGACGTGTGCCTCGCGGGCGACGTGTGGATGCTCAATCGCCCCTCCAATATTTCCTTTGCCGATTTTCGCCGCGACCCGGCGGAGACGCGCCGTATTTTCAGCGAACGCGGTTGGAACACGGTCGTCGGCTTTCAAACGCGCAATCCCGTGCATCGCGCGCATGAGTATATTCAAAAATGCGCCATGGAAATCGTTGACGGTCTCTTGCTCCATCCGCTCGTCGGCGAAACCAAGAAAGACGACATCCCGGCGGACGTGCGCATGGAAAGTTACGACGTGCTCTTGCGCGAATATTATCCCGCCAATCGCGTGTTGCTCAGTGTCTTCCCCGCGGCGATGCGTTATGCCGGTCCGCGCGAAGCGATCTTTCACGCCATGTGCCGCAAGAATTATGGCTGCACGCATTTCATCGTCGGCCGCGATCACGCCGGCGTCGGCAAATATTATGGCACATATGACGCGCAAAAAATTTTTCAGCAATTCACGCTCGCGGAGTTGGGCCTCACGCCGCTGTATTTTGAGAATTCCTTCTTCTGTAAAAAGTGCGGCGCGATTGTGACCAGCAAAACGTGCCCGCACGACGTGATGCATCATCTCGTACTCTCCGGCACGCAAGTGCGCGAAATGCTCACGCGCGGCGAGGCCCTGCCCGCGGAGTTCACGCGTGCCGAAGTCGCAGCCGTGTTGATGAAAAGCATGGGGAATGGGCGGTGAGCAGTGAGCAGTAATCAGTGACCAGTGAACAGTGATCAGCATCAAGCAACCAACGACCAACGACCAACAACCAGCAACCAGGATTTTCTCATGAACCCCTCTCGCGCTTGCACCATTTGGTTTACCGGCCTTTCGGGCGCCGGCAAATCAACGATCACCGAGCAACTCGTTCCCATGCTCAAAGCCCGTAACTGCAAAGTGGAAATTCTCGACGGCGATGTCGTGCGCACCAACTTGAGCAAAGGCCTCGGCTTTTCGAAAGAAGATCGCGACACCAACATTCGCCGCATCGGTTTTGTTTGCCATCTCCTCACGCGCAACGGCGTGTTTGCCGTGTCCGCCGCCATCTCTCCCTATAAAAACATCCGCAACGAAGTCCGCGAGCAGATCAACGATTTTGTCGAAGTCTATGTCAAGGCCTCGCTCGAAACTTGCATTCAGCGCGATGTGAAGGGGCTTTATAAAAAAGCGCTCGCCGGCGAAATCAAAGAGTTCACCGGCGTGAGCGATCCTTATGAGCCGCCCGATCATCCCGAAGTGATTTGCCACACCGAGCACGAAACGCCGGAAGAGAGCGCACGCAAAATTATTTTGCGGCTGGAAGAACTCGGCTATTTGCCCGCTTCTGTGCGCCACAGCGAAGGCGTGTCGCGCGCTCATGCAACCGCGCCCGCGGCAATCGCAGCGTAGCGTATATGTTCGTAGTAACGCCTTCAGGCGTTTGGTGCGATAGCAGCGAACGCCTAAAGGCGTCACTACGAACTCTCTTCCCTCTTTTCATTAAGCCTCAGTTCATATCATGAATATCGCCTATATCACCGCCGATTTCGGCGTGCATGTTTTTGGCTATAAAGGCGCATCCATTCACGTGCGCGAAATGGTTGCGGCTTTGCGCAAAGCCGGCCACACGCTTCATCTTTTCTCTCCCGCCATCGGCACCACGGAAGGCGGGCAAAAGTTGGAGCAGCTTGACGAGAGCATTCATGCGTGGCAGAAAAACGCGACGCTGCAACTCGTGCCGCCGGATGAGCGTCACCTCCAGCTCTTTCGCGAGTTGGAAACCGTCGATAAAACTTACGGCATGAAAACGCGCCTGCGCCATGAGTTGCGCAACATGCTTTACAATATCACGCTGTACGAGACGCTGCATGAGCAACTACGCGCGCGGCAGATCGATTTCATTTACGAGCGTTACTCGCTCTTCAGCAACGCGGGCATTCGTCTCGCGCGCGAGTTGGGCGTGCCGCACGTGCTCGAAGTCAACGCGCCGCTGGCCGATGAACAAGAAAAGATGCGCGGCTTGGAAATGAAAGAACTCGCGCGCGCGATGGAACGTTGGATTTATCAAAACACCGATCGTGTGCTCGTCGTTTCCGAGAATTTGAAAAAGTTTGTCGCGGCGTGCGGTGTGCCCGAAGCGCGCATTCAGGTGTTGCCCAATGCGGTTGATGCCGAGCGCTTCTCTTCCGCGCGCGCGAGCACGAAAGTGCGCGAGCAATATGATTTGCGCGGCAAGCACGTCATCGGCTTTGTGGGCAGTTTGAAGCCGTGGCATGGCACTGATACGCTGGTTGCCGCGTTTGCGCAATTGCAGCGCTTCGCGTCGCACGCGCATTTACTTATCGTCGGCGACGGCCCGGCCCGCGCTGAGTTGGAGCAGACGGCGCGCGATTTTAAACTCAACGGCGCAGTCACTTTCACCGGCAATGTGCCGCACGAAGAAATTCCGCATTATCTCGCCGCGATGGACATTACCGTTGCGCCGTACATTCCGAGCGAGCATTTTTATTTTTCGCCGATCAAAATTTTCGAGTACATGGTGATGGGCAAGCCCGTGGTCGCGGGCAAGATCGGCCAAGTGGAGGAAATCATGCGCGACGGTGAGAACGGCGTGCTCTTCGAGCCGGGAAATATTGCCGCGCTCACTGCCGCGCTCGTGCGCTTGGTAAATGATCCTGCGTTGGGCAAACGTCTCGGCGAGCAATCGCGCGCGTGGGTTTATGAAGAGCGCACGTGGGACAACAACGCGCGTCGCATCGTGCAGCTCGCGGAAGAAGCGCGGCATGCGAGGTCATAAGCGTTCGTAGTGACGCCTTTAGGCGTTTTGGTTCATGGGCATCAAACGCCTCATGAAACTTGCCGGGTAATGTTCCGCCACGGCTTGGCCGCGCAGATCTCGCGAGCGTCTTGCGTTCTTCAAAGCAATTTGCGCCTGAAGGCGCTATTACAAACAACTCCTCATTCCATCACGAACGCGCACCCATGAAACTGAAAACTTGTTTAATCACCGGCCAGTATCCACCGCAAGTGGGCGGCGTCGGGCATTCGGCGCATCGCGTCGCGAATTTGCTTGCGAGTCGCGGCTTGCAGGTGCATGTCGTCGCATTACAGAAACATCCCACGCCGCTTGCGTTCGACGAAAGTTATACGAGCACGCAAGAGGGCGAGGTGTTGGTGCATCGTGTGAAAGTGTTGCATCCCACGCCGGGCAACGACGCTGCCAATTCGGAAACGGAAATTCTCACGCGCTACAATCGCGAGATGTTTCAAGCGGTGGAGCATTTTCAGCAGCGGTATGAGTATGAGGTATTGCATGCGTTCTTTTTATATCCCGCAGGGTTCATTGCCGGCCTCGTCGGTCGCATGCACGGCGTGAAAGTGATCGCCTCCATTCGCGGCAATGACGTGGGCAAATATGTTTTCGACCCGCTGCGTTTGCCGTTTGTGCAGTCGTCGTTGGAGAATGCCGATTACGTCACTTCCGTGGCGACGAGCTTGACCGATCTTGCGGGACGCGCGGTCACGCCGCTCGCGCATAAGGCGAAGACGATTCTCAACTCGGTCGATCTTGCCAAACTGCAGCCGAGGAGCAAGCCCGATCTGCCGTTGCGCGGCAAAGTCATCGGCAGCGCTGGTCTCTTTCGTTATAAAAAAGGCTTGGTGTATTTATTCAAAGCGCTCGCGCGATTAAAAGAAAAACATGACTTCACGGTGTTGCTAGCGGGCGACTATTTCAAAGAAGAAGACCGCGGCCCACACGAGCAATGGTTGCGCGAATGCGAGCTGACCGAGCGCACGATCGTAACGGGAAAAATTCCGTCCGACCGCATGGCCGATTATTTACAACTCTTCGACATTCTCGTTTTCCCCTCGCTCTTTTCCGAAGGCTGCCCGCTTTCGATGCTCGAAGCAATGGCGCTCAAAAAAGTCATCATTGGCAGCCGCGCCGGCGCGATTCCGGAAATCATTCGCGATCGGGAAAACGGTTTGTTGGTGCAGCCCGGCTCGGTTGATGAAATTGCCACAGCGTTGAGTGCGGTGTTGGGCGATTCGTCTTTTGCAACACGGCTGGCCGAAGGCGCGGCTCAAACCGTCGCCACCATGACGCCGGACCGTGAGTTTCGCGAGTGGCTTGGGATTTATGAAACCGTTATGGCTTCCGCCAATCAATGATTTTGAGCAAAGTGATTTTTAAAAACCGTTTTTGCCGACAATCATTTTGCATGAGAAGAGAGTGAACGCATGAAAAAAATTCTGATCATCGAAGACGATGCAGCGCTCGTGCTCGGATTGGAGCATGCGCTGCAGGGCGAAGGCCATCACACGGTGACCGCGCGTACGGGCACGGATGGCTATCGCCTCGCGAAAAAAGAAAAAGTAGATTTGATTCTCCTGGATGTCATGTTGCCCGGCATGAGCGGCCTAGAAGTTTGTAAGCGTCTGCGCGACGAAGGCAGCAAGACGCCCGTGCTCATGCTCACCTCCAAAGCGGAAGAGAACGACAAAGTGCTCGGTTTGGAATTGGGCGCGGACGATTATCTCACCAAACCGTTCAGCGTGCGCGAACTTTTGGCGCGCGTGAAAGCGCAACTGCGCCGAGAGAAAACGAGCGCCGCAACCAAGAGCGCGCCGAAAATGGAAAAATTTTCCTTCGGCAGTGTCGTGGTGGATTTAAAGCGTCACGAAGTGTTCAAGAGCGGCGAATTGCAAAATCTCACCAATCGCGAGTTTGAGTTGCTGGTTTACTTCATTCAACATCCCGGCGAATTGCTTTCGCGCGAGCGCTTGTTGAATGAGATTTGGGGTTATGAAGTTTATCCCACAACGCGCACGGTGGATAATCATGTGCGCTGGCTGCGCAAACACATCGAGCCTGATCCTGACAATCCGCGCTACGTGAAAACGCTGCGCGGCGCGGGCTATTTGTTTGAGTTGAATAAAGAGAACGGGAAGAAGAGGTAATCAGCATTGTGGAGATAAGGTTCATGCACCAGCCCAATAGACTCGCCGTGCTCGGCGCGGGCAAGATGGGTGAAACGCTCATCAAAGCCTGGCTTGAAACCAAATTGCTCGCGCCGGAGCAGATCATCGCCACCGCGAAACATGCCAAACGCATCGGCGAAATCGCACAGCACTTCAACCTCGCGACGACATTGGACAACCGCGAAGCCACGCTCGCCGCGGACGTTGTGTTGCTCTGCGTGAAGCCGCAAACGTTGCGCAGCGTGCTCGAAGAAATCAAGCCCGTCATGCGGCCGGAGCAGTTGTTCATTTCCATTGCCGCTTCGGCCACCACCGCATTTATCGAACGCCACCTCGCGCCGAATGCCGTGGTCGTGCGCGCCATGCCGAACACGCCGTCGTTGATTCGCGCGGGTATGACGGCGCTCAGCGCGGGCACGCATGCGCGCGAAGAACATTTGCAGCGCGCACGGCAACTCTTCGATCCCGTGGGCCGCACGCTCTTCATCGATGAAAAGTACATGGACGCAGTCACGGCCTTGAGCGCAAGCGGCCCGGCCTACATCTATGTCATTCTCGAATCGCTCGCCGAAGGCGGCGTAAAAGTCGGATTGCCGCGACAAGTTGCAACAGAACTCGCCGCGCAAATGTGCTTTGGCGCCGCGTGCATGGTGCGCGACACCGGCGCGCATCCGGCATTGCTCAAAGATGCCGTGACCACGCCCGCGGGCTGCACGATTGACGGCTTGCTGCAACTCGAAGAAGGCGGCCTGCGCGTCACGCTCATCAAAGCCGTCGTCGAAGCCACGCGGCGCGCCTCGCAGCTCATTGAAAGTTGAATGCGCGCTTTCTCCTCGCTTGCTTTGCTCTCGCCTTTCATCTTGCAAGTAAGATCACCCTTCCTCACCTTTCGCCAACCCCTCTTTCTCTTTGCCCACGAAACACGCGAATGACGCGAAAAAATTTTCGCGTGTTTCGTGGGCAGAAAAATCAACCTGCAAATAAGGAGTCAAAGATGATGAGCACCGTCTGCGCCACCATTGTTCTCTGTGCCGCCATGATTGCCTTTGCTCAAGACGAAACGACAAGACCGCGCGCGCGCGAAGCCGGCGTGCAAGTTGGCATTCTGCCCACGGGCACGTTAAATGCGATCACCGATGTTGCGGGCGTGCAGGTCGGTCATGCGACTATCACGCAAAACGAGCACGTGCGCACCGGCGTCACGATCATCCTTCCCGCAAGCGGAAATCTCTTTCAAGAAAAAATGCCCGCGGCCATTTATTGCGGCAATGCCTTCGGCAAACTCGCGGGCTACACGCAAGTAGAGGAATTGGGTACACTCGAAACGCCGATTGCGCTCACCAACACGCTCGCGGTTCCGGTTGCAATGCAGGCATTGATCAAACACACACTCGCGCAAACCGGCAATGAAAATGTTTTCTCCGTGAATGCGGTTGTGGGAGAAACCAATGACGGCGGCTTGAACGACATTCGCGGCATGCATGTAAAAGAAGAGCATGTATTGCAAGCGCTCGCTGCTGCGAATGCAGGTGCGGTCGAAGAGGGCAGTGTGGGAGCGGGCACTGGCACGAGTTGCCTCGGCTTCAAAGGCGGCATCGGAACTTCATCGCGCGTGCTGCCCAAAGACCTCGGCGGATATACCGTCGGCGTGCTCGTGCAAACAAACTACGGCGGGATTCTTACGATCAATGGCGCGCCCGTAGGGCGGGAGTTGGGGAAATTTTATATGAATGAGCGCGTGCGCGCAGCCGATGACAAAGGCTCGTGCATGATCATCGTTGCCACCGACGCCCCGCTTTCCACGCGCAATTTGAAACGCATCGCCAAGCGCGCGTTGCTCGGCCTCGCGCACACCGGCGGCTTCGTGTCCAACGGCAGCGGCGATTACGTGATTGCATTCACCACCGCGTATCGCATTCCGCACGCGCTGCCGCGCACAGAAAACGCCGCGGGCCTATTGCCAAGCGTGCGGCTGCTGCACGACGAAATGATGACGCCCCTCTTTCTCGCCGCAGTGGAAGCCACCGAAGAAGCCGTTTATAATTCTCTCTTCCAAGCCACAACCGTGCGCGGCATGAGCGGCAACACCCGCGAAGCATTGCCGCTGGAGAAAACGCTGGCGATTTTAAAGAAATATCAAGTGCTGAAACTGCAAGAGCGCTTGCCCGGCATAGAATAGTTTTTTTTGTTTTGTCGCTGCGCGTTCTTGCGGGTCATCTCCGCTTGTTTACCGAGGTGGCCTTTGCAAGCAAGCTGACATAAAGCGCTTCGCAGACTTCAAAAAGCAAAAGCACAGAACCTGTTTGCACTCGTTGCGACGCTTCGAAAAATTGGGGAGAGAAGAGGGAGAGGATGGCTCAACGTGCTGGGAGATTATGCCGCAGCGATATTCGGCACTTTCAAATAAACTTCCTTGAGCGGCAATTCGCAGCCAATGCTTTCGAGTTTGACGATATCCTCAAGGCTGGAATAGATGCGATACTTCCATTCCCATTCGAGCACACGCACAAACTGCTCTACGCGGCAAGCCTCCTGCGCGATGAGAATGTACTCTTGCAATGATTTGATAAACTGATAATGTTGAAACTTGTCGCCGCGATCATAGGCTGAAGTGGAAGGCGAGAGAATTTCGACAATCACCGTCGGATTCAACAATGTATCCACATGCGCGTCTTCCAAAATCTTCTTCCCGCAAACAACCGCAATGTCCGGGTAAGTGTATTTGTTGAGAGACTGAACTTTAACGCGCATATCACTGCCATAAACGAAACAATCGCGTTGCCGCAATTGTAGATTGAATACAAAACCCACGTTTGAAGCGATAATATTGTGCGGGTCCTGCGCGCCGGCCATGACGAACATCTCCCCGTTGTAAAATTCACTCTTGAACTCCGCTCGGCGTTCAATCTCAAGATATTCTGCGGCGGTCAGTGTTTTTTGAAGAAGTGCAGACATGGTTTATGGCCTCACGACAAGGAATAAAGTAGATCATGCGTTGCAGCAGTGTTTTCCTCTTTTTGTCATTCCAAAAGAATCTTTCCTCGCGCTTGAAAAACTTCTCAATATAAGTTCTGTCTCGTGTGCGAGGAAGATTCTTCCCAAATAACAAGTTGAGGCAATGCAAATATAAACCCCTCCGGGCGAGATGCAATCGCTATTTCGCCTTCATGATTTGCACGCGCCACGCCGGGCCGGAAGCGATTTTATGCACCGCGGCAAAGCTGTCTTGATTGATTGCAAACGAAACGCAGAGCAAGCTATTGAGATAGAGCAACGGCTGATTCACGGCCACGTCGCCGAACGTGCGCACGTAAGGCATCTTTCCTTCCCACACGACCTTCTCATCGTTTTTAATTAGCACCCAAACACTCTCGCCCAACTGCACACCCAGCTTGAGAAAAGTTTGCTCATCAATATTCGTCCAAATGTTGCCGTATTGCGTATCGAGAATTGGAATCGTGCCGAAGGCGGCATTGCTTTCATAGCGCGGCTTTTCATAAGCAATCATTTCAACCTGTGCGGGCAGCGCGGGACCGACTTGCGCAAAAGTAATCTTGCCCGCAGCGAGCCGCGCCGCAGTGTAAGCATACACATCGCGGCCATGAAACGTATACGATTTCTCCGAGCCGGCGAGGCGATTGGTTTTCTCATCGATCTGCCGCACGGCCGCAACGCCCATGTCCTCCGCAACTAATGTGAGCGTGCCGTTGTCCGGCGTGACAAAGTAGTGGCCGGTCTTCGTTTGCAGCACAATAGATTTGCGCGAGGTGCCCACACCCGGATCGACCACGGAAACGAACACCGTGCCCGCGGGCCAATACGGCGCGGTTTGTTTGAGTTGATATGCGGCTTCCCAAATGTTGTACGCCGGGATCTCGTGCGTCACATCGAACATTTTGAGATTCGCCTCAACGCCAAACGCCACGCCTTTCATGCATGCCACTGCGCCGTCTTTCAATCCAAAATCCGTTTGAAACACGAGCGCGGATTGGGAATAGCTCGAAGACGCAGTGCTGAAAATCAAAATGAGAATTGCGCGCAGAGTGTGTTTGAAAAAAAAGCGGCTCGAAATATTCCCCCCTTGAGGGGGGCAGGGGGGTGTCATTGCATCGCGAGCAATCACTTTGGTAATTTGGGAGAACATCCCACTCAAGATGGGAATTGTACTCGATTCTCTTTTCATCGCTTGCTTCCTCTCACCTAAAATTTATCGCACTGCGTTTTGATAATTGCCAAACACACTCTCCGCCGCGGCATTGCCGCCGCAAATCACCGCAACGGGATGTTTGAAATGCGCGACCTGCATCGGCTCTTGCAGCAACGCTGCAAGCACTGCCGCGCCGGCAGGCTCGACGAGTTGATTGCATTCGCGCCAAAGCCAGCGCATGCCTGCGAGGAGGTTTGCTTCTTCCACCAAAACGATTTCGTCGATATAGCTTTGCGCGAGCGCCAACGTGCGTTCGCTCACAGAGCGCGGCGCGAGCGTGTCGGCGATCGTGCGCGTCTCAACCAGCGGCGTGACGCGACCGGCGTTCATGCTCGCCGTCATGGAAGGCGCACCCACCGGCTCCACGCCGATGATGCGCACACTCGGCTTGCGTTGTTTGATCGCCGCGGCCGCGCCGCAAATCAAACCACCGCCGCCAATGGCGATCAAAGCACAATCCAATTCCGGCACGTCTTCGAGCAATTCCAAACCCAGCGTGCCTTGTCCCGCGAGCGTGGCTTCCGCGTCGAATGCATGCACATAATACAAATTTTCCTGCTTCGCATGCTCCAGCGCTTTGAGATTGGCATCGTCCCAATCGCGGCCGTGTTTGAAAATTTGCGCACCCCACGTGGCGATGCGCGCCACACGATCTTCACTCGCACGTGTGGGCAAATAAACAATCGCGGGAATGTTCAAACAATTTGCCGCATACGCGAGCGCCACGCCGTGATTGCCGCCCGAGGCCGTAATCACGCCGCGTTTCCGCTGCTCTGCATTAAGCTGCACCAGGTGATTGAACACGCCGCGCGCTTTGAACGAGCCGCCGACTTGGAGATTTTCTAATTTGAGGGAAACGTGCGGAAAGGAATCGCCGTGCAAACGCGGGCGAGGCAAGAGCGGCGTGCGGCGAACGTGGGCGGCTATGCGTTGTTGCGCCGCAGTGAAACTTGCGGGAGGTAGATCGAAACGCAAAGGGCAATCTCCGGTTTTTGAGTGCAACAGAAAAGGCGCGACCTAATGCATTCCCGCTTGTGGCGTCGCCGGTGCGGAAAAAATCGCGTCATCCACCTGCGAAGACACGACGATTTCCTCAAACGAAAGCACGCGGTCGCTTTCCTCCAAGCGCCGTTGCGTGGCGAGGCGCAAGCCGCCGAAGCTTTGCCACTTTTCCCACCATGCAATGCGCGCCTCCGCTTCGGGATGCTCGAAAAATTCCCACCGCCGAATTTCCCACGTCGCCGGATCGATAAAAATCTCAAACTCATTTTCCGGCGTCAGCCCCACATCATCGCTGAAACTCAAGTGCAGCACTTCATAATGCGCCGCGTTGATTTGCTTCACGCCGCGATATTCCAAGCGCGCGCCCGCGTCTTTGAGCTTGAACGGCAGCAACAGCCAGTAAGTGTCTGAAGTAAAGCGCGAATACGCCATCGCGAGCAACGCTTGCAATTCCTCTTCCGGCGCGGGATTGCCGTTCATGAAGGCTTGGCCGTCTTGCGCACGCAAATTTAAATACACGAGCACTTGCTCTCCGCTCGCCAACGCGCCCGACAAACGATAACGCTGGTTGCGTCGATCCCAATCATGCCGCCACATGCTCACCACGCCGCTGTCAGCCTTGATGCTGAATTGAAACGAAAGTTGATGCACGCGCGCGAGTTGTTCGTTTCCGCCCGCAGCCTGCAACACTTTGTCCGCGAGCGCGATGGCCGCGGAGTCGGATTGCGTTGCATCAAATTCCAAACGCGCCGGCGTTGCGATCGCGCTCATTTCGTTCTCTTGCGCATTCGAACCGCAACCCATTTGCGCGACGCATAACATGAGCGCCAACGCCGAAACCAAAAATCCTTTCATAACACTTCCTTGAAAATTATCTCGACCACGGAGTGGTATTAACACAAACAAGTTTTATTAACACACGAACCGTGGCTTGTTCAAATGAGCAGATCAATAAAATTTTTTATGGCCCGTCGCTGCTCCACCGAGGTGTCATCGTTGCTTGTTTATCTGGCTTTTATTTTTTCAAGCTAGCTGACTTCAAAACGACGGCATCCTGCTGCCTGAATGATATTTTCAAAATTGCGCTCGCAGCAACGCCTGCAGACGCCGCTGTTCATTCACGCCCAATGCTTTACCCGGACGCGCCGGAACCAAAGTGTTTGCTTTAAAAGCACGGAGTTCACTTTTAATAAACCAAGAGCATCACTACGAACGCTTTTATTCATGCACTTTCACTTGCAAAATCTTATGCCCAACTTGCAGCACGTCGACGAGCTCCATGCCCTTGCGCACGCGACCAAAGATTGTGTAACGGCCATCGAGATGCGGCTGATCCGAGTGCGTCACGAACCATTGACTGCCTTCCGTGTCCGGCCCGGCGCTGGCCATGCCCACCATGCCACGCACATAACGCAAGCGGTTGAACTCCGCGCGAATCGCATAACCCGGCCCGCCCCAACCATCGCCGCGCGGATCGCCGGTTTGCATCACGAAGTTCGGCACCACGCGATGAATCGTTTGCCCGTCGAAATATTTTTTGCGCGCGAGGCGCACAAAATTGAGCACGGTGAGCGGCGCCTCTTCCGGCAGAAATGCAATTTCAAACGTACCGATATCGGTTGTAATTTCCGCCCACGCGCCTTTGAGCTTTTTTATCTCCGCAAACGCAAAGGGCTGAGTCGCCGCAAACCCTTGAGGCCTGCGTGCAGCGTAATCCGCGCCCGTCAATTTTTTAAGCGCCTCTGCCGCGGCGCGCGCGATTGCGAGATCGGGTGCCTGCACTGCCTCTTCGAGCACTGGCTGCGCCACGCGATTGCCACACGCCGCCAGCGCCTCGAAAAACATTTGCGCCGTTTCCGCATCAAGCGCCTCGCGCACTTGGCGATAGGCGGAGATGATGGTCTCTGCACGTTCAAAGCGCTGCGTCGAATCCGCGGCGAGCTTTTGCGCCGCGGTCGCGGCAAGCACGGGGTCATTGCTCTGCAGAGCCTTTAGATATATTGGCAACGCGCGATTTTGCGCAGAAAATTTTGCCAAAGCCTCGAGCGCAGCGAGTTGCACGGACGTATTTTTTTCGCCGAATAATTTTTCCAATGCCACAAAAGCTTCCTCGCCGCCGAGCGCAGCAAGGGTGCTTGCTAATGCCGCACGCCATTGCACCGGCTCGGCATGCAGCAAGGGCAGCAACAACGGCAACGCCTCGCGCGGCGCAAGTTGCGCCAATGCCTGCGCCGCCGCCGCGCGCTCTTGCCAGCTTGCGTTGACATTTTCTGCGAGACGATTTTGCAAAAATATTTTGCAGCTATCCGCGGTGAAACTGCTCTCGACTTGGCGCAAGCGCGCAAGCGTGTTGCCCAGAGCTTGCAATGCAGTAATCCGCACGTGCAGGTTTTCATCAACCAGCGGAAAATGCGCTGGCGAAATTTCCGCGGACGAGTATGGCAACCTTCCCAAAGCCGATGCGGCATTGACGCGCACACGCCAATCCGCATCGTGTTGCGCAGCTTGTCTGAGTGCAGCGAGAGCCGCGTGTGCGGACAAAACACCCAATGCGCGCGCGGCTTGCATGCGCACCCGCGCACTGCGATCTTGCAATGCTTGCATGAGCGCCGGCGCGGTGGTCGAATCGGCCAAACGCATGAGCGCATATGCCGCGCGCCAACGCACTTCTTCGCCTCTGTCCTGCAACAACGCGGAAAGCTTTGCGCTCCACAGCGGGCGCTTCAAATTGCGCTGTGCCAAGCGGCCCAATGCCAACGCGGTCTCAGCGCGCACAATGGGAATGTCATCCTCGAGTTGCCGCACGAGTGTGGAATCCGTTTCCGACGGCAAAGAATCGAGCGTTACTTTGCTCAACGCTTCGATGAGGGTGAGCCGCACTTCCAAATCTTTTTCTTCGGCAAATAGTTTTATGAGCGCTTTGTTGGTGGAAGGCAGCGCAAGTTGTCCGAGCGCGAATGCGGCTTCGACCCGCACTTCGGGCGAGCTGGAAGACATCATTTCGACGAGCGTGGCCGCGGCTTCGGGATCGCGCAAACGGCCCAATGCCAACGCCGCACGCCGCTGCACTTCCCAGCGCGGATGCATGGTGAATTTCACCAGCTCCTTCGCAGGTGCGCGGCGATCTTCCAATTGCATTATCGTTTCAAACTCGCTATCGTGGTTGCGGCATCCCCACAGGAACAATAAAGCGAAACAAGCTAGTGCTGTGCGCATGATCTTTTCCAAGTTGTCGGTTCACGCAATAGTCGGGCGCATCATCGCAGGGATGAAGTCGAGTAGGATCGAGTTGGGGGCATGGCGTTTAATTGCAGCACTGCACGCCGCAATGTGGGTGATGAGAATGCCGAGCCGTGTCGGCGTGCGGAGTGCGTGCAATGAGGAGAAAAACGTGAATATGGTTTGTGTGCATGTGCATGTTGTCGGCCTCGTCGATTTTTTTGCGCGGTGATAATAGCGACATGGCTGCACAAATGCAAGCCCTTTGCCGCGAGTCTAGCGCCCGCGCATCTTAAAAATAACTTCCCGTGCTCTGCTAGCCTCCGGCAATTGTGGGCGGTGGTCGAAGCCAATAAATTCGCGGCAATTGCAATTTCGCGGAAGGTGCTTCTGGCGCACGCTGAGATTTTATCGCACCAAATGATACTCCGTTTGCCGCGAGAGCACCCAGGAAATTTTTCCGTCCGCATCAATCACGGCATCTTCCTCTTGCCCCACCCAAAGTTCTTGGCCGTCCCATTCCGGCACGGGCGTGTTTGCCGCAAGCTCGATGGAGTGCCATGTGTTGGGCAACACGAGCACGTCGCCGCGACCGGGCACGCCTTGTTGGCGATCCCACAATCCGATGAGTGGACCCGCGCCGTGACCGTGATCGCCGATCGGATGCGTGTAAACTGTGCCTTTGATTTTCTCCGCGGCCATGGCTTCGAGCGTGCGCGCGAGAATGTCATTGCCGCTGAAACCGGGGCGCAATCTTTCGAGCAACAAATCTTGCATACGATTGCTGTTCATGAGCGCGCGTTTGACGCCCGCGGGCGGCTCCTTCTCTCCGCTGCGGAGCACATAACCCATGTGCTGCGTGTCGGTGTTGAGGCCCATTGCGGTGATGCCGAAATCCACATGCAGCACATCGCCGCGTTCGATGGGCACGGCCTGCTTTTCATTGAGCAAACTCTCGCGCGTTTTGCCTTTGCGCTGCACGGTCACGCTCGGTTGAAACCACGTGCCCAAGCCCATGTCGTGCACTTGCTGCCGGAGCCACCACACCACGTCTTCGCTGGTTGTGACGCCGGGTTTGATTACTTCGCTGGAAAACGCGCGGCTGATGAGATGATGCACGATCTTCATCATGTCGCGATACGTGGGCAACATTTCGGGCAAGCGCGTGGCAATGTAATCGAGGGGGAGCAACTCGGCGCGCACGACGCGCGCGAGCCATTTTTCGCCAAGCGTTTTTTGCAATGCCTCCCATTCGCTCGCGGAGAGTCCGTCGGAAAAAGCATGTGTGCTCGAAATGTTCACGCCAATGCTCGCGGGATTGCGTTCTTCAATCAGCTTGCGCAACAACGCCCATTGGCCATTGCCCCACAGCTCGCGATTCTCCACCTCGGGATCGCGATAGACCGTATACACGCCGCCTTGCGCGCCGCCGCCGAGCGCGAGACGTTCGACGCCTTCTTTTTCGCCGCGATCAAAGAAAACATAAATCGTGCGTCGCCGCGCGGCAAAGGTCGTGGCCGAAACCAACGAGTAAAAAGCCGGATCTTCGTTATATTCGCGACAGATGACGAGCCACATGGCGATACCGTGCCGTCGCATGAGCTGCGGCAACACGCGCTCGACGCGGGCTTGCAGCCATTGTTGTTGCAGCGCGGCTTGTTGGCGCAGCGTGCCGAGAGAGGGAAGAGGTTGGGCGAGAAGAGATTGAAAGGAAACGAGTGCAACAACACCCAAAACAAATCTGACGAGCACACGCAGAGTAAAACGTCGGCAAGGTGTGGGCATAAAGTTCTCCATGAGCGTACAAGTTCTCGAATATTTGATTCCATTCCCAATCGTTTTGTGTTCATGCTTTCATCTGGAACTCCGGCTTTCTTTCACGCTCAAGATATAATAGCCTCGCTCAAAAGCAAAGATCAAATTCCTCTTTCCACAAATTACGAGGTTGATTTGCCTGTTGCTTTTCGAAATCGAACTCGATACTTTGCTCGCAACAAATCAGGAGATTTCCATGAGCGAAACTGTGCAAGGCGTTTATCGTAACGGCGTGATCGAGCCGAATGAGCCGCTGAAAATCGCGGACGGCACTGCGGTCTATGTGACCGTGCAAAAGAAGCGCAGCCGCGAGGAGCTGCTGGAGTTGCTGCTGAAGTTGAAGGCCAAAGGCGTGGTGGATTTTGACGAGGCCAATTTCGGAAAACCCGCACAGCAGTTCGAGCCGATCAAAATTAAAGGCGGCCCGATCTCCGATACCATAGTTGAAGGCAGAGGGCCGCGTTAATATACTACATGGATAGCAGTGCTCTGGTTAAAATCTATATTGGTGAACCAGGCAGCGTATGGATACGCGAAATTTATGAGGAGGCGAAGGCATACGAAATCTTGATTTCGGAAATTGCCGGCGCCGAAGTCTTTGCTGCGCTCCATCGACGTTTTCGCAATAGGGATCTAGCGCAAGATAATTTACGCACGGCTTGCGCCCTCTTTCAAAAAGACTTCGACGATTTTTATACGCGCCTACCCGTGGTCAAAGCCACGGTTGATTTCGGCATGCGCCTCATTCAAAAATATCCGTTGCGCGGTTATGACTCGATACAACTCGCGACCGCGCTTTCGTTTTTAGAAGAACTGCGCCAGCTCGACGGCGAGCTTTTGGATTTCGTGGGCGCGGATAAATTGCTCAACACATGCGCAGTGGGAGAAGGTCTTACCGTCATCAATCCCTCCGAATACGAATAGTTTTTCCTCTTTCTCCAAGCCGAACGTGCCGTATCCCGAACTGCACCAAACTTTTCAAGTTTCGTAAAGCTCTTTGCCCTTTCCGCGCAACCTCCCGACGGAAAAGCTCTTGCATTTCCCCAAGCAAACGGCTATCCTTTGCCTCAATTTTCAAGTCCGCCGCCGCTTTTTCTTTCTCAAACCAATTAAGGAGACCTCGGCATGCAGTCTTTATTTCGGCGCTGGAGCGCAATCGTTTTGCTCATGTTGATCGCCGCGCAAACGGCACCTGCGGGAACGGGCGGAGCAAAATCGTCTGCGCCCTCGGGCGCGAGTGCAGAGCAATATGTACCCAATGTCGTTGTGCTCAAATTCAAAGTCGACGCGAACCTCGGCGAACAAGCCACGCGCACGGCTTCCGCGGCGCTCAATGCGTTGCTGCAACAGCACAACGTTTATCAACTCGCGCAGGTTTTGCCCGAGCGCCACATGCGCCAGCCTAATGTCTCCAGCGTGCGGATGCAGGATATTTATTACGCCTATTTCAGCGGCAATAAATCGCCCGCCAGTGTCGCCGCGTCGTTACGACAAGATGCGCTGCTCGAATATGCCGAGCCGAAATACATTCACTATATCGACGCCACGCCCAACGATCCGCAATTTGGCCAACAAGCTTTTTTCAACACCGTGCAAGCCGCGCAAGCATGGGATCTGGTGAAAGGCGAGCAAGGCAGCGTTGTCTTGGCAATTGTCGATGGCGGCACGGATCGCGATCATCCCGATTTGCTCGGCAATCTCTGGAGCAATAGCGGTGAGACGCCGAACAACGGCATTGATGATGACAACAATGGTTTCATCGATGACGTGAACGGTTGGAATTTTGCGAACAACAGCAACGACCCGACCGGCCTTGCCAATACGCCGAGCAACGCGCATCACGGCACGCACACCGCTGGGATTGCATGCGCGGTGACGAACAACAATGCCGGCGTGGCGGGCATGAGTTGGAATTCGAAACTCATGGGCATTTGCGTGAGCAGCCGCACGGAAGATAACAGTTTGAACTTCGGCGTTGACGGCATTCTCTACGCGGCGAACAACGGCGCAAAAGTGATTAGCCTCAGTTGGGGGCGTTTGGGCGGCAGCTCTGCGTTCGAGCAGGATGTGATGGACTACGCCACGGGCTTGGGCGCGCTCATCGTGGCCGCCGCGGGCAACAACAATACTTCCGCGCTGCATTTTCCTTCGGCCTATCGCAACGTTTTGGCCGTGGCAAACACGACGAACTCCGATACGAGAAACTCCAGCTCGAATTACGGCACGTGGGTCGATGTCTCCGCGCCGGGCACGAACATTCAGAGCACATTCAATAACGGCGGCTATGGTTCAATCAGCGGCACCTCGATGTCGTGTCCGCTCGTTGCCGGCTTGGCCGCGCTCGTGCGCACAAAGAATCCGGCGTTGAGCGGCATTCAAGCGGGCGAGCAAGTGCGGCTCACCGCGGATAACATCGACGCACAGAATCCGGCATACGTTGGCCGCTTGGGCAAGGGGCGCATCAATGCATTGCGCGCCGTGACGGAATCTGTGCCTGCGATTCGCTTGGCGAGTTTTACTTTTACCGAGACCGACGGCGACGGCGTCATCGAACCAGGCGAGACCGTGAATGTCTCGACGAAGATGATTAACTATCTCGCTGCAACTTCGAACGTGAGCTTGACTTTGAGCGAGTCGAACACTTTCGTGACCGTCACGACTGCGAACGCGACGATTGCCAACCTCGGCACGCTGCAAGAAGTGACGCCAAGCGCGTTTCGCTGCACCATTGCTGCGAACGCGCCGAGCGGCCATCCCGTGGAATTTACGCTGCAAATCAGTGCGCCGGGTTATACCGACGTCGATCGTTTCACCTTTACGATTCTGCCGACATTCGGCACAGTGCAGATTAATAACATTCAAACCACGGTGACGAACATCGGTCGCATCGGTTATGCGAATCCCGACAATTCGACCGACGGTATTGGCTTCAAATTCAAAAACGGCACAAGTCTGCTCTTCGAAGGCGCCATCATCGCAGGCACTGGCTCCGGCCAAATTTCCAACGCGGTGCGCGGCGTCCTCGTCGGCAACAATCAAGTTAACGATCAAGACTTCACGATTGCGAGCGGCGGCGAATTGCGGGTGAATCGGCCCGGAGCCTTGACGGATGAAGAAAGCATCGGCAGTTTTGAAGACCGAGCCGCGAACAATCCCATGAACATTCGCGTCACACAAGAAACCTTTGCCAAAAGCGCCGCGCCCAACGACGATTTCATCCTGTTGCGCTATACGATCGAGAATCAAGGCAACAATGCGCTTAACAATTTCCATTTTGGTTTTTTCTATGATTGGGATATCGACGGCGGCGCGTTCGTGACCAATGTCGCGGATTATGATGCCGCGCGCCATTTGGGCTATGCCTATGACACCGGTGCCGGCCCGAAAACCTATGTCGGCATGAGCATGATCACCGATGGAAACACACACTTTCGCGCAATCAAAAATGATCCCGCCGCGGGCCAGCCGGGATGGTGGCTGCACGACGGTTTCTCCGACGTCGAAAAATGGGAAGCGATTAGTGGCGGAACCACCGTCACCAAAGTTGGCCCCGCGGATGTTTCGTTTGTTTTGGGCGCCGGCCCATTTGATATTTCGTCCAAAGGCAAAATCGAGATCGGATTTGCCCTGCTCGCCGGAGACAATTTGCAAGATTTGCAGCTCAACGCCGACAACGCAAAGAAGCAGTGGAACGATTTGTTCAACACCGCTGTGGCCGCACCGCCTGCTGTCGGTTTGCCGCGTGAATTTGCATTGGCGCAAAATTATCCCAATCCCTTCGCGCGCGCTACGGGCTTGCGCACGAGCTTTGGCTTTCAATTGCCGCAAGCGGAGTTCGTCGAGTTGGAAATTTTCGACGCGCTTGGCCGCAAGCTGCGTACTGTGCTCGCGGCCAAACGCCCGGCAGGCGTTTACTCCGTGGCTTGGGACGGACGCGATGATGCAGGCAGAGCCGTCAATGGCGGGGTTTATTTCTATCGCATCCGCGCAGGAAATTTTGTCCAAACGCGCAAGCTGGTTCTGTTTTAATTCTACACCAAGCGTTCTCTTTTCCGCCCACGAAACACGCGAATCTCACAAAATGATTTTCGCGTGTTTTGTGTGTTTCGCGGGCAGAGAGCAAAGTTCCCAACTGAGGAGGCTGTGATGGATCCCACCACCAAAGATCGGCTCGTTGATCGCGTGGGCGAAGTGCTCACCGATACCACGCCGGCAACCTATCAAGAAGTGTTGCATCTCGCCGCGCTGCGAAGACGCTATCGTCCGCAACACGTCGGTTGGCAAAATGTCTTTGATCAATTGCTCCACACCGGTTTTGCCGCGCTCGTGTTTTTGCCCATACTCGTGTGGCCGTCCTATTGGGCCGCGGGTCTCGGCGGCTTTTTGCTCGGCGGCATTCGCGAAGTGGAGCAGTATAAAAATGTCGATCTCATGTTGCTCATGCTGCGCGATCGCTTGCAGGATGCGCTCTTCTTCGCGCTCGGCGCCATCTTGGTTTATCATTTCACGCGCTAGCTTTGCCGTTGACCTTCTCAATTCGAGGCCGCCATGAAAAATTTCATCCTGCAAGAATCGCTTCTCGTGATCTGCCTTTGCGTGGTGTTGCCCACGGGAGCAACGCGGGCACAAAATCTCGGTGTATTTGAACAACACAGCGCCATCGGCGCAACGGGCAAAACCGGCGCGGTGAAATTTGACGCCGCCCAGCAAACCTATCTCGTGTCCGGCAGCGGCGAGAACATGTGGTTTGACAAAGACGCGTTTTATTTTGTTTGGAAAAAAGCCTCGGGCGCTTTGTCGCTCGCCGCGGAAATCAAATTGCTCGGACGCAGCACACATGAGCATCGCAAAGCGTGTTTGCTCATTCGCCAAAGTCTCGATCCCGCTTCGCCCTATGCCAGCGCCGCGCTGCACGGCAATGGTTTGGCTTCGCTGCAATATCGCGAAGAACAAAGCGGCCCCACGCGCGAGATTCAATCCAATGTCAGCGCCGCCGCAAAACTCCGCATTGAGAAAGAGGGCGATTACGTTTCCATGTCCATTGCGCGCGCCAACGAAGCACTGCGCTCCGCGGGCGGCACGTTCAAACTAAAATTCAGCGATCCGTTTTATATCGGCCTCGGCGTGTGCGCGCATGACAACAACGCGCTCGAAGATGCGCTCTTTTCCAACGTTGAAATCACCTCAGGAAAACCGCAGAGCACGGACGAGCGAGTGGTGGAAAGCACATTGGAGATCATCACTCTTGCCTCGCAAGATCGACGCGTGGTGCATCATGCTCGCGCGCATTTCGAAGCGCCGAACTGGTCGCGCGACGGCAACGTGCTCTTGTTCAATCAAGGCGGAAGGCTTTACACGATTCCCGTTTCCGGCGGCGAACCGAAACTGCTCGACACCGGCTTTGCGACGCGTTGCAACAACGATCACGGCTATTCGCCCGACGGCACGCAACTCGTCATCAGCGATCATTCGCAAGGCAACAATCAATCGCTCATCTATACTTTGCCGAGCACAGGCGGCACGCCGAAACTCGTCACCAAACTCGGCCCTTCGTATTGGCACGGCTGGTCGCCCGACGGCAAAACGCTTGCATATTGCGCCGAGCGCAACGGCAATTACGACGTCTATGCGATCTCGGTTGACGGCGGCGAAGAGACGCGCCTCACCACCGCGGAAGGACTTGACGACGGCCCGGATTATTCGCCCGACGGTCAATACATTTACTTCAATTCCGTGCGCACGGGTTTGATGCAGATTTGGCGCATGAAAACCGACGGCAGCGAGCAAACGCAAATCACGTTTGACGAATACAACAACTGGTTCGCGCATCCTTCGCCCGACGGCCAATGGCTCGTCATTCTGTCGTATGAAAAGGACGTGCAAGGCCATCCCGCAAACAAAGACGTGATGCTGCGCCTCATGCCTGTAAGTGGCGGCGAGATGAAAGTGCTTGCCAAACTCTTTGGCGGTCAAGGCACCATCAACGTGCCCTCGTGGTCGCCCGATAGCAAACAATTCGCGTTTGTGAGCTATGCATTGAAAGCGAAGACCGAGAAATGAAAAGCGAAAAACTTTTCGCCGGCTTATCGTTTTGCTTCGTTCAGCTTTACGCTTGAGTGCGTGCGCAGAGTTGTTCATGTCTCAAAAATCGTTGCCGTGTCGTGGCGGCAGCGCGTTATTCACTCTCAATCGGAGGAGGTTGCGATGATTACGCTGGATATGCTTTGGCTTCCCATTTTGCTCTCCGCGGTGTTCGTGTTTTTGGTCAGCGCCGTCATTCACATGGCGCTGCC
Organism: bacterium; assembly: GCA_041918175.1. GTDB lineage: Bacteria > Zhuqueibacterota > Zhuqueibacteria > Zhuqueibacterales > Zhuqueibacteraceae > JABWAN01. The sequence continues at coordinate 16,719 of JAYRWE010000002.1, read as the reverse complement.
GTGGCACAAAAGCGAATATCCCGCGGCGCCCGAGCAAGACAAAGTTATGGACGCGTTACGACCGTTCGCGATTCCGCCCGGTGATTACATGCTCCCGCGCGCCGCGAATCAAAAAGAAATGCAAGCGCCTGCCTTCATCGAAAAATTGCATAAAGGTCCGGTGATGATTCTCACCGTTTTGCCGAACGGTCCGATGGCCATGGGCAAGAGCCTTGCGTTGTGGTTCGTATATTCGCTCATCGTCAGCTTTTGCGCAGCCTATGTCGTAAGCCGCGCGGCAGCGGCGGGTGCGACATACTTGGATGTTTTTCGCTTCGCCGGCACCGCAGCTTTCTTGGGATATTCGCTCGCGTTGTTGCAAATGTCGATTTGGTATGCGCGTTCATGGAGCACGACGTTTAAAAGTATGATCGACGGATTGCTCTATTCGCTCGTGACCGCGGGCACGTTTGGTTGGCTCTGGCCGAAATAACAAGCGGAGCCGCTCACTATTCGCAATTGGCAATTTCTTGGGCTGCGTTTTTTTATGAAAGCTCCGTTGCGCCCAATTCGCCGCGCAGTTTAAACACGCATGAGATTATGACCGAGCAACTGCGTTCCCTCCCAACTGAGTTTAAAAATATTCTTGAGCACAACATTCTCTCCTATTGGCTCAAACACGCGCTTGATGAAACGCACGGCGGTTTTATTGGGCACGTGGATTACGACAACCGCCCGCAGCTTGATGCGCCCAAAGGTTGTGTGCTCAATGCGCGCATTCTGTGGACGTTTGCCGCGGCTTATCGCGCGACTCCCAAGCCCGAGTATCGTTTCGCGGCGCAGCGTGCGTTCGATTATGTCTGCGCACATTTCGAAGATCAACAAAACGGCGGCGTGTACTGGTCCGTTGATGCGCATGGGCGAAAGCTCAACCCGCGCAAGCAAACTTACGCGCAAGCCTTCGCGCTGTATGCGCTCTGTGAGTATTACACGGCGACCGCGCATGCGCCGGCTTTGGAAAAAGCGCAGCAGCTTTTCTTTTTAATGGAAAAACACTGCGCCGAGCGCACGCATGGCGGCTATCTCGAAGCTTTGGGCGAAGAGTGGCAACCGATTGCCGACGTGCGTTTGAGCGAGAAAGATGCCAACGAAAAGAAGAGCATGAACACGCACCTGCACGTGCTCGAAGCGTATACGAGCCTCGCGCGCGTTTGGCCTGAGCCGCAAGTGCGCGCGGCTTTGCAGCGACTCATTCGTATTTTTTTAGATCGCATTGTCGCGCCGCAGCACGGCCATTTCAATTTGTTTTTCGATGAAGCCTGGCGCGTGCGCTCGCAAATCGTTTCATACGGCCATGATATCGAAGGCGCATGGCTGTTGGAAGAAGCCGCGCGCGCGTATGGCGACGCGGCTTTGCTCGCGGAAGTTAAAGTCTGCGCGCTGCGTTTGGTCGAAGCGGCATTGGAAGGCTTGGATGCCGACGGCGGCTTGATGAACGAAAAAGATCTTGCCACGGGCCATCGCGATACCGACAAGCATTGGTGGCAACAAGCTGAGGCTTTGGTGGGTTTGCTGCTTGCTTATGAAATGACGCAAGAGGAAAAATATCTCGCGCATTTTTTCAAAGTATGGCGCTTCATCAAGACGAAAATCATCGACGCAGAAAACGGGGAGTGGTATTGGAAAGTCAATCGCGCCGGCGTGCCGAACCCTGCGGATGAAAAGATCGGCTTTTGGAAATGTCCCTATCACAACAGCCGCGCATGTTTAGAGGTAAGTAATCGGCTCGAACACTTGCTCGCGCGGAGCGTTGTTTAGCGTGCGCGCACTTTGTCAAATCGCGGCGGAGTTGTGCCTCATGCACCTGCCGGATAGCAGTTCGCCGCGCCAAAAGAGTCAACGCCTCCTCGTTCCCGCGACCCTCGCATGAAAGGAAGAAGCATGGCCCCATTTCTGTTGCCCCCGGATGATCTCAGTCGCTATGCGCTACGCAGCGCACAATTCGGCGCGTTGTTCTGGCTGCTGCTGCTCGTTTGGAAAATGCCTGCGCTGTTCGCACCCATGTGGGCAACCATGCTGCTGCTGCTCGTGCCGCTCGTGCTCGCGCCGCTTGCGCTCCGTCTGATCGAACCCGATGGCACCTGGATCATTCTGCGCGCGATTTGGCGTGCTGCGATTCTGATGCAAGTGCCCGCAGCGCTCTTTATTCTGCCTGCTGCTTTGCTCGAACCCAGCAAACTTGCCGCCGCATTGACGTTGCAGTGGTTACTCACCACGCTACTCATTGCGGTTGTCGGCGTGTTGCGCGTTTGGTTGGAAGGGTGGCGTTCTTGGCAGGAAGGCGCCATCAGCGCGGGGTTGGTTTATGTTGCCCTCGGCGGCGTGTGGTTGCTGTTTGATCGTCTCGGAGTGCAGCCGCTGGGCTTCGAGTCGAGCCTCGTGCGGCTCACGGCGATTCATTTTCATTACGCCGGATTTTTGTTGCCGCTCATCACCGGCCTTGCGGGACGAGAGATTCGAAGCCATGAAGCGAGGCTTGCCACTATCGGCGTTACGTTCGGCGTGCCGCTCGTGGCCCTCGGCATCACCGCCACGCAACTCGGTTTCAATCCGATCATCGAGACGATTGCCGCAATCGTCGCTTCACTCGCAGCGTTGCTCACCGCGGTGTTGCATCTTCGTCTCGCGCGTATGGCTTCTTTTACGACGCTCACGCGGTTGCTCTTCGCACTCTGTGGCATTGCGCTCGCGGGCAGTATGATCTTGTCGACGCTTTATGGCGTGCGTTTCTATTGGCCGCTTGCGTGGCTGGATATTCCGTGGATGCGCGCGTTGCATGGCACGGCGAACGCATTGGGCTTTGGCTTGGCAGGAATTGTTGGTTGGAGTCTAAAATTGCAAAAGTGAGTTTGGCGCATAATCAAGGCGGCGAGCCGCGCTAACATTGCTCCTGCAGAGCGCGCGTGAATAACGCTTCGAGGCGGGCAATCATCATGTCATGAGAAAAATGTTGCGCGGCGCGTTCGCGACCGGCAGTTCCCATACGTTCGCGCAGTGCGCGATCTTGCAACAATGTGAGCGCGTGTTCCGCCAAAGCTTGCGCCTCTCCCGGCGGGATGAGATAACCCGTGCGCCCGTCTTCCACAATCTCCGGCATACTGCTGAGGTTCGTCGTAATCACCGGACGACCGCACGCCATCGCCTCGATGATCACAATGCCGAAGCCCTCCCAATACGACGGCAACACGAGCACATCAATCGCTTGCATCACTGCCGCAACGTCGTCGACAAAGCCGGCGAGCACCACGTTTTCTTCCCAACCTCTTTCGCGCGCGGCGCTTTCGATCATTTCACGCAACGGCCCTTCGCCCGCGAGCACCAGCCGCGCTTCCGGCAGGCGTTGCCGAATCAATTCAAACGCAGAAAGCAAAACGCCGAGACCTTTGCGCTCATCCAATTGCCCCACAAAACCCAACACCGGCGCCTGCGCGGGAATCTTCCATTCCTTGCGAAACGAATGCCGCGCCGATTGCACAAAGGCGTCGAGCGCAATGCCGTTGTGAATCACCTCGATGCGCTCGGCATCGAGCCACGGTGCGTTTTGCAACAAGGCGCGTTTCGTGGCGTGCGAGTTTGCGAGCACATGCGTAGCAAGAACATTGTAAGCAAAGCGATACCGCCAACGATTTTTGAGCGGATAATCGATGCCGCGTCGAGGAATCACCGCGCGCACGCCCGCGAGCTTGGCCGCAACACCGGCGTTGCGCAGCTCTTTGTCCATGTTGGTGAGCACGACTTCGATGCGATGGCGGCGCATAAAGCGCACGAGTTGGAGAATGCACCACGGATCGAAGTCGCTGCGAAAGCGCACGAGCTTCACTGGAATGCCCGCGTCCGCGGCGCGCTCGGCAAGCTCGGTATGAGGGCGGCAACAGAGCCACACTTCATGACCGCGTTGTTGCAGAGCGCGCAGCGCACGCAGCATCCAAATTTCGCCGCCGCCGAACATTTGAATGCTATTGAGAAAGAGAATGCGCATGTTGCTCCACCAGTTGATGCACTTGCCGCACGATCTGCACTGCGCCGTGATTTTTTTCCGCCCAAGCTCGGCCCGCATGTGCCCGCGCACGACGCCAATCCGGTTGCGCGCAAAGCCGCCGCAATTGCTCTTTCAAATTTTCAAAAGTGATTTCCACAAAAGGATGCGCGGGATAACGCGCGAGAAACTCCGGCATCAAACTCGTGCACGTGCAAAGGCCGAGCGCGAGGCCTTCGATGGCATTCACGCCGTAGCCGAACTCGCCGAGGTTGTCGATAAAAATATCGCACTGCGCTTTGCGGCGCAAGGCTTCGGCATGCGGCACGCCTTCGATAAGCTCGAGTTGAATGGAAAATTCGTTTGCGAGGCTCTGCACTGCGGCGATAATTTCCGCGCTGCCTTTGGCTTGGCGATTCGTGGGCGCATGGCCGATGACGAGGTGCTTGTGCGATTCGCGCGGCAGAGCGGGCGAGATTTTTTCAAACTCGAACGGAAAGAGAATATGCGTGAGGCTCGCATCAAGTTTGAGATGATCATACTCCAGCGTCAAGCGCAAATCGGCGTGCGCATCGACCGCGGGAATGAGGCCGCGCGTGCGCAAATCCGAGCCGGTATAAAGACACACGATCTTTTTGCCGCGGCGTTTCAGCTCGCGCACGGTGCGGCCGTCGCGGAAAAACTCCATGCCGCCTTCGAGTTGATAGAGATCGAAATTCCAGAAGTCGATTTCGCGCAGGAGGCGCGCGAGACGCGGCTGCCAAACGCGCTCGCGCATGGCGATGAGATTTTTTTCAAAAAACGAATGCGGCTCCCAACGCGGCGGCGTAGTGCGTGAAGCCGTTTGCCGATTGGAAATTTGCAAACGCGTCTGCGCGGAAACGAGTTGCTTCATCCAACGCACGCCGGCATTGCGCAAGAACGGCAATTCCAAACAGACGTCTTCTTCATAGCCGCGCGGATCGCGCATGAGCGTGACGAGCCGGCTTGCGAAACCGAGCTTGCGTTCGGCGCGCACAAACGTGATCGGCACGCCTGAAATATTTTGGGGAGCAAGATGAAGAATACGGCGCAGGGTGGGCATCATTATCAGAAGTGAAATCTTAGGAAGAAAAGCAAAAGCTTTGGCATCAAAAACGAAAGCTTACAATAATGGCTTTGCCGGAATTCTCCACCGATAACTGCGCGTTATCGACGCAAGAACGCCAGCGTTGTAATTGGAAATCTTGTTCGGCCTCTTGTTGAAAGCCGTTAGCCAAGCGCAGGCGATAAAGCGTGTCGCGTTCCGAGCTCACGATAACCTCTCCAAGTTATTTCCCACGGACCGCGCGGCTGTTGTTGGCATTGTGGCGTGAAATGGAATTCCATGTTGCGATCCGGTTGCAAAGTCGAATCCGATCTTTTCGAAAAAAATCTAACCATCCCGCGCACCAAATGCCAACAGAATATTCGCAGCAAGATTTCGCATTGGACTTCCTCACCATTTTTATTTATACTCCTCCTCAAAAATCATCTCCTCGTGCAGACAAACTATGCCGACTCCGACCTTGCTGCAATCGCCCATGACCATCTTCGCGTTTTGCGCGGCGCTGTGTACGCTTGTGCTTTGGGCCACGCGCCAAGCGTGGGCCAAGAAATTCTTCAATGTTATTCCTTCCATCTTGCTCATTTACTACTTGCCCACTTTTGCGGCAACATTCGGCATCATCCCCAGCAACTCGCCGGTGTATGATTGGATGCGCGATTATCTCTTGCCCTTCAGCCTCTTTTTGTTAATGGTTACCGCGGACGTGCGCGCGATTATGAAGATCGGGCCGAAGGCGCTCGCCATGATGCTCTTTGGCACGTTTGGCGTAATCATCGGCGGGCCGATTGCTTTTTTAATTTTTGAGCCGTGGCTGCCGGCGGATGCGTGGCAAGGCATGGCCGCGCTTTCGGGCAGTTGGATCGGCGGCAGCGGCAATTTCGCGGCAATGAAGGAGTCGGTCGGCGCGTCGGATAGCATTGCCGGTCTCTTTATCATCGTCGATACCGCGGTGGGCTATACGTGGATGGGCGTCTTGCTCTTCCTCGCCAATTATCAAAAACGCTTTGATCAATGGAACCGCGCGGACACAACCGTGCTCGAGGATCTCAATCGCCGTTTGAAAGATTTTCAAGAGGAGCAAACGCGAGCGCTCACGCTTTATGATGCAATGCTGATTATTACGTTGGGCTTGGCTGGCGCGGTTATGTGCCAGTTCGCAGGAGACTGGGTTTATAGTCAGACCCACGAGGCCATGCAAAACTATACGCCGCTTGTGGCTTCGATCTTCACGCGCTTCACTTGGCTCGTGTTGTTTATTTCAACGTTTGGCATTGCGCTCTCATTTACTCGGCTGCGCCAAATCGAGAACGCCGGCGCGTCGAAACTCGGTTACGTTGCGCTCTATCTCTTTCTCACTTCGATCGGCGCGAAAGCGGATTTGCACGGCATTATGCAAGCAAAGATTTTGCTCGCCGTCGGCGTCGTGTGGATTCTGTTTCATGTAGCGTTCATGTTTCTCGGTGCGCGGCTCTTGCGCGCGCCGCTCTTTCTGCTTGCGACCGGAAGCCAGGCGAATATCGGCGGCGCAGCGAGCGCGCCAATCGTGGCCGCGGCATACTATGAATCCATGGCCCCGGTGGGTGTGCTCATGGGCGTGCTTGGCTATTTGCTCGGCAACTATGGCGGATTATTGTGCGCGCTGCTGCTGCGTATACTCGCAGAGTAGAGGTTGCATTGGGCGGGATCAAAGCGCGGAATCTTTTTTGGTTTAACACGAAACGTTTGACTTTGCCAAGGCCTCGCGCATGAGGCAAAAAAAGCTGCGCTTAAAGCAAAAGAACTCGGCCTCGTCGTCAAAGCTGCTTACAAAACATCACGGCTTTTTTTATGGCTTGTCGCTGCTCCACCGAGGGTTCATCGTTGCTTGCTTACCTGACTTTTATCTTTTCAAATGAAGTGACTTCAAAGCGATAGCATTCCGCCGCCTGAAATATATTTTCAAACTTGCGTTGCCACATTGCGTTTGATATGATCAATGCCTCCACTACCGTTTGTTTTTCTTCTTCACCTTCGCCGGCAGTTCTTCCTCTTCCTCCGCAAACGCCATCTTCAATCGCTTCCGTGCGGATTTTTTCCATGTGACTTCTTGCTCTTTGCCGTTTTCTTAATTGTCTTGGCGGAAGCTGCACGCCGTTGCTGTGGCCGTTTTTGCATTAACTCTTTTTCAATTATTTCCATGACCTCGAAGACCGTCATGACTTCGGACGCAAGAACGTTCGGTTCGCTCCCCGCATGAACATGAAACGGATGAGTTGCGACGTGCGGATGATGCGCGGCATTATCCCAACGCTTGATCAACTGACCTTCTTCGGTTTGCCAGTGATAGCTATAGCTTTTTCGGTCGATCACTTCAAGGCCGCCAGAGACGTATTCCGAGATTTCAAAAAGATCTCCGTTCTTCAAACGAACACGTATACGAATGTAGCCTGCGTCTACCTCGGCAAGAAGTTTCCGGTTCATCACTTTGAGGTCGCGCGTCAACTTCCAAGAGCCAAGCTTTCGCTCAAGCTGCGACAAGTAAGTTTTGCTCAAGAACATTCCCAAGCTCGCCCTCTAAAATACGAATCTTCGCGACCAAGCTCTTGCTCATGTCGAGGTAGGCATACCATTCGAAGAAATCCGTTTCATGCGTCAAAGCGCCGCTAGAGAATTTTTTAAAGAACTCTTGCGACGGCATGGCATAAGCATTTTCGAAATGATTGAGCCGTTGCAGCAAATCGTGCAAGTCAAGATAACAAGCCTTGACTCTATCATTGATCCGAGCGACTTGTTCTAATGAACTCGACATCGGCTGACTCCTTTATCAACGTTTACTTTTCTTCTTCACCTTCCCCGGCACGTTCTCCTCTTCTTCTTCCGCGAACGCTATCTTCAAACGCTTGCGCGAGGATTTTTTCCACGTGACCTCTTGCTCTTTGCCGTTCTCGCTGCTGCGCGGGCGCAGCGTGGCAGGCACTTCTATGGCGGTCGAAAGCACGCGCGCTTCGCGTGTGCCTTCGTGCAACACTTTCTTAAGGTATTGGCCGGTGTAGGAATTGGCGACCTGCGCCACCTGCTCCGGCGCGCCGGTCGCTATGATATTGCCGCCCGCATCGCCACCCTCGGGCCCGAGATCAATCAAATAATCCGCGGTTTTGATCACATCGAGATTGTGCTCGATCACGATAATCGTGTTGCCCATATCAACGAGCCGATTGAGCACGCTCAACAGCATCTTCACGTCTTCGAAGTGCAAGCCCGTCGTCGGCTCGTCGAGAATATAAATCGTGCGGCCCGTTGCCATGCGCGAAAGTTCGGTCGCCAATTTCACGCGCTGCGCCTCGCCGCCGGAGAGCGTGGTGGCTTGCTGCCCGAGATGAATATAGCCGAGGCCCACGTCGTTCAACGTTTGCAGTTTGCGCCGCAAGCTTGGAATGTGTTGGAAAAAATCGAGCGCTTCGGACACCGTCATGTCGAGCACTTCCGCGATGGACTTGCCTTTGTATTTGATCTCCAACGTCTCGCGATTGTAGCGTTTGCCTTTGCACACTTCGCACGTCACGTACACGTCCGGCAAGAAGTGCATTTCAATTTTGATAATGCCATCGCCGGAGCACGCTTCGCAGCGGCCGCCTTTCACATTAAAACTAAAACGGCCCGGTTTGTAGCCGCGAACTTTCGACTCTTGCAACTGCGTGAAGAGATCGCGAATGTCCGTGAACAAACCCGTGTACGTGGCGGGATTGCTGCGCGGCGTGCGGCCAATGGGCGATTGATCGATGTCGATCACTTTATCGAGATGCTGCAAGCCGAGCAGTTGCCGAAATTGCAACGGCTGCTCCTTCGCGCCGTTCAACTCGCGCGCGAGCACGCGAAAGAGCGTTTCGTTGATCAACGTCGACTTGCCCGAACCCGAAACACCGGTGATGCAATTAAAAACGCCGAGCGGAATTTTGATATCAACATTCTTGAGATTGTTGCCTTGCGCGCCGCGCAGTTCGAGAAAACTGCCAGTGCCTTTGCGCCGCACGCTGGGCACCGCGATGTAACGTCGGCCCGCAAGATAGTCGCCGGTTGCTGAGTTCGTATTCCTCTCCACTTCGCGCGGCGGGCCTTCGGCCACAACGTTGCCGCCTTTTTTGCCCGCGCCCGGGCCGAGATCAATCACCCAATCCGCGGCCTCAATCGTTTCCTGATCGTGCTCGACGACAATCACCGTGTTGCCGAGATTGCGCAAATGCACGAGCGTGTCGATGAGCTTGCGATTGTCGCGTTGATGCAAACCAATCGAAGGCTCGTCTAAAATATAAAGCACGCCCACAAGCTGCGAGCCGATCTGCGTGGCGAGCCGAATGCGCTGCGCCTCGCCGCCGGAGAGCGTGCCCGCATCGCGGTCGAGCGTGAGATAGTCGAGGCCGACATTCACGAGAAAGCCGAGGCGCTCGCGTACTTCTTTCATGATTTGATTCGCAATCGTTTGCTCGCGTGTGTTGAGGTGAATCTCGTTCAAAAATTTTCCCGCGGAGCGCACGGTCATGCGCGTGAGATCGTGAATGCTCAACGTGCGAATCTTCACCGCGAGAATTTCGGGACGCAAGCGCGCGCCTTTGCAATCGGGGCACGGCTTCTTGTTCATGTAGCTCTCGATCCACGTGCGAATCCATTGCGAGTCGGTTTGCGTGTAGCGCCGCTGCAAATTGCCGATCACGCCTTCGTACTTGCTGGTGAATTGCGCCTGCATGCGGCCATCTTCGCGGCCATATTGAAAGCGCAGTTCCTTATCGCCGGAGCCATAGAGCACCACGCGCTGCTGCTCCTTCTTCAACTTCTCCCACGGCGTATCGAGCGAGAAGCCAAACTCTTTGCCCACGGTTTTGATCTGCCCCAAATACCAGCCTTCAAAATTTTCACCCCACGGTTGAATCGCGCCTTCGTTGATCGACAGCTTCGTATCGGGCACGACCAGCTCGGGATCGACTTCCATTTTCGAGCCGAGGCCGTTGCACGTTTGACACGCGCCATACGGCGAGTTGAACGAGAACATGCGCGGCGCCAGCTCTTCGACCGAAATGCCGCACTCCGCGCACGCGAAATGTTCGGAGAAAAGAATTTCTTCTTTGCCGATGACGTCGATCAACACCAAGCCGTTCGCCAAGTGCAGCGCGGTTTCGAGCGAGTCGGTCAAGCGCGTTTTGATGCTCGGCTCGTTCACGAGGCGATCCACCACAATCTCGATGTTGTGCTTTTTATTTTTATCCAGCTTAATCCCGCTCGCCAAATCTTTCACAGTGCCATCGACGCGCACGCGCACATAGCCATCGCGCCGCGCGGTGTCGAAGATTTCGCGATACTCGCCTTTGCGGCCGCGAATCACCGGCGCGAGCACTTGAAATTTTTCATTAGCCGGCAACGCGAGAATGGCATCGACCATTTGCTGCACGGTTTGGCGTTCGATGGGTTTGCCGCATTGATAGCAGTGTGGCACGCCGATACGCGCAAAGAGCAAACGGAGATAATCATAAATCTCCGTCACGGTGCCCACAGTCGAGCGCGGATTGCGGCTGCTCGTTTTTTGTTCGATGGAAATCGCGGGCGAGAGGCCTTCGATATAATCCAAATCCGGCTTCTCCATCAAACCGAGAAACTGGCGCGCGTACGCGGAGAGCGATTCCACGTAGCGCCGTTGGCCCTCGGCATAGATCGTATCAAACGCGAGCGAAGATTTGCCCGAGCCGGAAAGCCCGGTGATGACCACGAGCTTGTTGCGCGGAATGCTCACATCGATGTTTTTGAGATTGTGCTCGCGTGCTCCCTTGACGAGGAGGTACTCTTTTTCAGCCATGAGGAAAATTAGATGGAATTGAGGTTCGGGTTTAGTTTTCTTGCGGGGGATCGAGGCTCTTTACTTCAGACAACATCGTTTCGATTTCTTCTTGAAGCGGGCTGAATTTTTTGCTCAAGACGTCCCAGAGCACATCTTCGTTTATGCCGAAGTATCTATGGATGGCAATATCACGCAAGCCGGAAATCTTGCGCCATTCAATCTTCGGATTCTTTTCTCTGATCTCATCAGGGATATTCTTCGCTGCTTCGCCCAAAATCTCCAAATTTCTTAGGACGGCGTCATACGTTTTAGAATCGGCAAAGAACTGTTCGCGCGTCATGCCCTCCGTGTATCGCAGCACTTTGCCGACGGCTTCCGCCATATCCTGCAAAGAAAGCTCCCATTGTCTGCTAGACATACACAGCCTCGCGCAAAACTTCGGCTTTTATCTCCTCCCGCAGAGAGTCTTTCATGCCGAGATCGATTCTCTTGCGCAGCGTGTCTTCCAAACAAAACTTCAACTCCATGAAATTATCGAAGGTTTTGAACCCCGGTTCCAGCTCGACGAAAATATCCACGTCGCTCTCACTGTGTTGCGTATTTTTGATATATGACCCAAAGAGCGCTAGCCGCTGCACGCCGAATTTTTGCGACAGCAGCTTCTTTTGTTCTCTGAGGGCCGCTAAAAGATCAGCGGAAGAATGATGAAGTGCGGTATGTTGTTGCGTCATGAGAATTGCTCCTTGTTGCTTTTCGAAGAGCAGTTTGTTTTCATTAGCACAAAGTAACTTAGGAGAATGGGGTGTTGCATGCAAGAAGATTTTCCAACATGGCCTAGCAGGTGGCCGCCTTGCACGGCGACGACTGCATGCAGTATCATGCAAAACTACAAGCTCCCGCCTTGCCACTCGGCCACATCGCGAACGCCGAATCTCTTCATCGGTGAATCACCCGGCGCTCTTCCCAAGATGCCGCAGACCAGCCGATAGAAGCCATCACTCGCATCATTCTCCCAATCGCGCATGTCCACCCACAAAGTTTGGCGAACAAACAGCGGCAGTTCGGGCGTTTCCTCAACCTTGGGCAAAATCACGGGAATCATCCGCGCCGTTCCACTCGCCCATTTTTCCACATAGGCTCTGATTTCCACTATGTGCCACCTGCCAATATCCGCCGGCCCAAAGCACAACGCCGCACACGGAATGGTTTTGATGGCCTGTTCCAAAGCCTCAGAAATCGTATCGCCCGGAGCAAGATTCCATTTGTCCAGCCACGGGCGAATTCCCACCTTGAGCAACTGCTTCGCGATTTTCTCCACCGCGGCCTTGTCTTTCGCGTTGTGGCTCAGGAATACGTCGAATTTTCCTTCCGCTTCCTTCGCTTTGATGACCAACCCGGCGGTCATGCGCTGGCGGCCAGCTTTGGCATCCGTATCAATTTTTGCTGCCACTAATTCCGCTGCGGCTGTCGGCGCGACGAGCAGATTGACGAGCGGCGTCTTCTCCTCGCAATAAGGGCAGAGCAAATTTTTCTTTCGCGACGCAAGCCGCGCCTTGACGAGATCGTCGGCGAATGGTTTGCGGCAGTCTGCATTGATGCAGTGATAGTCATGACGCTTGCTCACGCTGCCCGGTGTGCTCTTTGACTCCAAATGCTTGCTGACGAATTCGAGGAAGCCCTGCCGGACATTCGCCGGAGTATCGCCATCGAAGAACAACTCTAACTCGCCTTGACCGCGCCCGTGGTCGCGCAGCCGGACGAGACAGCGCCCGCCCGCTTCTGGCCGGTAGGCGGCAGCGTCCTGAAAGAACTCCCGCTTCTTGAAGCCTTCGTAATGCGCGAGCTGCGCGATGAGCGTCGCATAAATACTTCGCACCGGCCCGCTGAACGCGAACGCCACGCCGAAAGCCGCCGCGCCCGGGAACCTCAGCTCCGCGGTGCATTGCGAGGGGAACACCACGTAATCTTCACCCTTGATGGCCTCGCGCAGCGCCAGATCGCGCGACAGCAGGTTCTCCATTACATACCACAGCAGATGCCGCTCGGACTCGGGGGCGGCAATGCGCTCGTCTTGGTCGAGCTTGAAGTTGCCCTCGCGCACGCGTGATTCGAGCAGATGTCCCGGCCCGTCGGGTTCGTCTTTCGCGGCCACCAGCAGCGCGCTCGCATACGCATCCACGCGCGTGGGGTCGAGCAACACCAAACTTTCCGGTTGCGGCGCCGCGCCCGTGGTGTGAAAAACCAGCAAATCCACCGCGTCCGTGGCTTCGAGCCGTTGCAGGTGCGCGATGAATTCTTCCCAAGAAAGCTTTTTGCCAAAGTACGAGCCAAAGCCCTCGTGCAGCTCCGCGATGGTAAACAGTCTGGCAGGCGCTCCCTCTCCCTTCGGGGAGAGGGCTGGGGTGAGGGGCAAAAGTTTCTCTCCCTTCAACCTCGCCACATAATCACGCAGGGCCGCCAGCGTGTCGGTTGTGGTCACCTTCGGCACTTCGTCCCAAGGAATGCCTTGGCGAATGGCCGCCAGCAAGTCATCGCAACCATCGCCGGTGCTGGCGCTGGTGGGAATGAACTGTGCAAAGCCGTTCTCGCGAGCAAAAGCTTCGATGCGCTCTTTGCTCGCCGGGAGGCCGCCCACGTCAATGCGAGCGGCCACGAGCAGCTTCTTGATCTTGGTGTTGGTAGCCGCCTGGTCGAGCACCTGCGACCAATAAGCCGCGCCCTCGAACGGATTCGTCTCGTTGCGGCAATCAAACAGCACGCAGGCGAGGGCCGCGTCTTCCATGCTTAATTGATGCACCAAGCGGTAGGCAGGTTGCCCGGCAAGATCCCACAGCACCGTTTCCTGATGCAGCGAGACGCCGCTCGGCTCCTTCACAACATTGCTTTCGAGCATGTATGCCTTGCGGGCGTGCGAAGATTTCGTGGGCACGAATTGCTTGTGAACCAAGCGCTCGGCCAAGCCGCTCTTGCCCACACCTGTATCGCCGACGAGGAGGACTTTGGCGTTGGTGTATTGGACTTGGCCGGGTGCAGTGATTATCGGCGATCGCGTATCGGTGATAAACTCCGATAAGTCCCACACTCGGATGCCGCCCTCACGGTCGCCGGAGAAGGCGCGGCGTTGATCGGCGCTCCACGCCACGCTCTCGACAGATCTCGTATGACCTTCGAGGACGGCCATGCAGCGGCCAGCCTCTATGTCCCACAAGCGTATGGTATAGTCATTAGAGCCGGACAGGGCATATCGTGTACTAGGGATCCACGATATAGATCCGATAGTGTCCATGTGGCCTTCAAAGACGCGTAGGCAGGCTCCCGTATCCACATCCCAACACCGCACAGTCTTGTCAGTGGAACCGGAGAGAGCATATCGTTGATCAGAGCTCCACGCCACGCTCCAGACTCTGTCCGTATGCCCTTTGAAAACACGTATGCAACGCCCTGTCTCTACATCCCATAAGCGCATAGTTTTGTCATGAGAACCGGAGAGAGCACGGCGTTGATCGGGGCTCCACGCGATACAAAAAACAAGACTCCAATGACCTTTGAACACGTGCAGACAACGCCCCGTTTCTATATCCCATAATCTTAAAGTCAAGTCATTCGCACCAGAGAGGGCCCGACGTTGATCGATACCCAACTCTACACTTGTCACGTTTGAAGTGTGATCGCTAAACACACGAAGGCAGCGACCCGCTTCTACATCCCAAAACCGGATAGTCTCGTCATTCGCACCAGAGAGAACACGACGTTGATCTGTACTCCATGATACACTTCTGACCATCTCTTTGTGACCTCTAAGTTCGCGAAGACAGCATCCTGTTTCCATGTCACATAATCTAATTGCCCCATGCTCGGTGTTTGAAATGACGCGCTTACCATCGGAACTAAACGCGTAGGCGACGATATTAGTACCTTGATAGTCGAGTTGAATGGTTTTTTCCGCAAACTGCTTATGCACGACCTGTGCTTCCGCTATAGCCGACTTCTCCAGCAGACGGCATGCTTCGAGGAGCTTCGCATACTCCTGCTCGCGGTCTTGCGACAGCCAGTTGATGTAAAGAAATTGCGTTAGCGAGCCTTTGATGGGGGCGTCGTCGAGGCGCAGAGGAATGAAGCGGCGCTCTTTGTTCAACGGGTCGCGAAACCGAAACGTACCGGTCTCCAACTGCGCCCACTCGGAGCCGAACGCATTGGCCGACATGCACAGCACGAGCACGCGAGAGTGTTCCAGCGCTTCTTCCCTCACCCCGGCCCTCTCCCTGGGGGAGAGGGAGTCGCTCTCGTCGAACCACACGCGCAGTTTGTCTTTCTTCAGCCGGTTCGCCAATTCGCGCACCACCGGTTTGTCCTTCGCACTGTGGCTGAGGAAAACGTCGTATTTGAAATCGTTGGGCATGGGTATCTGCTTCGCAAAATGATTTTTTCACGGCTCCACGATTGCCGACAAAACTATTTGAACCGTTTTGGAAGAAGAATAGTCTTGCCGGAAATCGTTTTGCCTTTACGAAGCGGTGAGGGTTGTGAAAGCTTGTTCGCAATCAATTCATGCATGCACGCCCGCTAGCTTTCCGTTTCTGCGCGTCATGACCAAAATCAAATAGCCATAATCCTGCAAAATGTCCGTGGACAATTGGCTGGTAAATTCCGAAAGCTCGAGATCGCGGTCTTCGTCCTCGGGCGCGGTGACGTTGAGCAATAAGTCCGCGGGGTCTTCCGGGCTTTCCGTCACGTTGAGAAATTCCACCTCGGGGAATTTAGCTTTGACGGCTTGGAAAAGTTCGTCGAGAAGCTGTTGTTGTTTGAAATTGATCATTGCTGCAACTCCTTCGCTATGGCCGTTACAAAATCTTCCAACTTGGAAAACTGGCGTGACGCAGTTTTCTTGCTGATGAGTTCATCAAAATAATCTGCCTGGATTCGAACTTTGATCATGTCGGCTAAATATGAGCTCAATCTGCTGGGATAGATTTTTCGTCGCTTGATCAACTCGCCGTTGAAAGAAGATTGTGTCCATTTATGTTCGGGTTTGGGGGCTTGTGATTCCCACAACGGCCAACGCTGCAATCGCAGCTTGAAACGCGGCATAGTAAGCGCGGTTGGCTGAAGCATCGTAATAACCGTTTTCGATGCAGTATTTTGCAAGAGCGAGATTGTCTTGTGCCTTCTTCAAAAAGCCTTGCATAGGCATGCCTCCTAAAAAATGCAACAGCAAAATATAGCCAGCGCGGTTTGCAATTGCCAAGTAAAATTCTTGCATGAACTCACCAAGCCTTATTTGCTTCCCGCTTCAAGCCGCTTCACTCTGTTATCATCCGTGAGCAGTTTCATTTGGTGAATGGCGATCTGATTCAATTTGCGCAATCGCTCCGCCTGCGCCATCTTTTCTTGAATGAACAGCGCATTCAGATTTTCCAAGTTGGAGAGACATACAAGCTGCGACACGTTGGCGTAATCGCGGATGTTGCCCTTGTCACCCGGATGGCTGTCGCGCCATTGCTTTGCGGTTTTGCCAAAGAGCGCCATGTTCAAAACATCCGCTTCGGAAGCATAGACCAAGCTTGTTTGCTGCGGCGTCAATTCCGGCGGAATCAAGTTTTCTTTGATCGCGTCGGTGTGAATGCGATAGTTGATCTTTGCGAGATTGCGGCGGATGTCCCAGCCGAGTTGTTTTAACTCATCGTTCGCTTATTTTCATACGGCGCATTTGAATTTTGCCTTGAATCTGCGTTTATTATTCTGAACCAAACCGGAGGACACGACCGCAGAAACGAATACCTTTTCCCCGACCTCCGAGCGGTGCGATGATGTGCC
>JAYRWE010000001.1:0-14067 GCA_041918175.1 bacterium | reverse complement strand
TGTTGGAAAAGTTGGAACACAAAATCGGTGCGCAACGCTATCTGCATTTGATCGCCAGTGCCGGAACCATCGTTGAGTTATTCAACGTAACCAAGCATTCTTCCTCTTCCATGGCCGGAGAATTGATTGATGCCCTTGATGCTGAGATTTTGGATGCTTTGATTGCCAAGACCATTGCCTCCGGCCGCTCCATCGGTACTATCAATTTTACATTGTTTGAATTGAAAAAGTCCAATCTCCCTTTGTTGGAAAAGTTGGAGCGCAAAATTGGTGCGCAACGCTATCTGCATTTGATCGCCAGTGCCGGAACCATCGTTGAGTTATTCAGCGTAACCAAGCATTCTTCCTCTTCCATGGCCGGAGAATTGATTGATGCCCTTGATGCTGAGATTTTGGATGCTTTGATTGCTAAGACCATTGCCTCCGGCCGCTCCATCGGTACCATCGATTTAGCGCTGCGGGAATTGAAAGAGACCAATCCAGCCCTGTTGGAAAACTTAGAGCACAAAATCGGTGCGCAACGCTATCTGCATTTGATCGCAAGCGCCGGAACCATCTTTGAATTGTTCAAAACAATTGAGCATGCTTCCACTTCCATGGCCGGAGAATTGATTGATACTCTTGATGCCGAGATTTTGGATGCTTTGATTGCCAAGACCATTACCTCCACCCGTTCCATTGGCAACATCCATTGGGCGTTGCGGGACTTGAAAGAAACCAATCCTGCTCTGTTGGAAAAGTTAGAACGTAAAATCGGTGCGAAACGCTGGTGGCAGCTCATTTGTGCCAATGGTTCGATAAGTGACTTGAGGCACATTTTGGATTATATGGATAAATCTTCCAAGCGGGAGTTGATACAAGCTTCGCAAGACCTTTCTCTAGTGCAATGGCAGGAGTTATTGTTACGCCGCGGCTTCGCAGAACTTGCACAGTTTGTTAGATGGCATTCACCTCATTTCTCGAAGCAATTCACTGGTGCCTTTCTTGGTTCGCTCAAACCAACCCTTGAAACACTGATTCAGCGCAATGACTGGGAGGCTCTGAATCGAGGCGCGGCGTTTCTTGCAGCATCGCCTGACTCAACCATCAAAAATTATCTTTCACAGTTACTACACACCCATCTCATCACAGTCGATCTGGGTTTGTTACATTTCGACGCTTTCGATGAAGCGATGCACTGTGTGCGACTGCTGTCGAATGAACTTCCCACACGCCGAAAGGAATTGACTGATTCCCTGCTGACCATTCTCCCGGAAGAGAAGAGTTGGCGTACTGATGAAGAATTTCTGCGAGCGGCTCGCCATCTCTTTTTCATTCTGGCAAACCCACAGGCCCGGCCCGAGGATGCACGCCGCGTTCTGGCTACAGGTAACGGCAAAGAGGTGGCGGCCCTCTGTGCCGAGGCGACTACGCTCGATCTTTTTCTTTACCTTTGGAATCTTTATAGCCTTTGGTTTGAATGGGGCGAGGCAGACGAGACTTTTGCGACGTTTCTTCATGCTGAAATACACGATACTGTCCATGGCGTTTTAACCAAACGCAGGCAAACACCGGAAGATCAAAAGGAACCAGATAATCTGCTTGCGCTCGCTGGCTTTCTGTCTTTTGTAGAGTTGGAGATCGACGGAACAATAAAAGCTGAATGGCTCTCAAAGTTGCCTTCATTTGCAGAATTGCACAAGCGTGTTTCGACCAAAACCTTCATACCTGCGGTTTTCTTTTTGCTCGGCTTGGAATGGATATTTGACAGAAAAGATCGTGTTTCGCGGCAAGCATGGAACAACCTGCTGCCCAAAGCAGAGAAGTATGATGAAGAAACCGCTGCATTGGAGCACCTACGCAATTTCGTCCGCACCCGTGCAGGTTTGAAGAAATAAACTTGAAAAATACTTATAGAATCAGCCGAATTGCAGGCCGGAAGGAATCAAATGAGCCTCCGACCAACTGTGGAGATCAAGATATGATACTCGATGACGAACAATTGCACCAAGCGCAATCCGACGTTCAAAAAATGTGGCGTTTCCTCGAAGCCGCACGGCGCACGCATTCGGCTTTGGATTACGAGCGCTTGGCCGCGCCCTATCTGCTCCAGATTCAGCAAAGGCAGCAACAGATTCTTGAGTTTCTCTCAACGAAATCCGAAGAACTGGCCGTTGCTTGAATCGAGATTCACGGCACGTTCATGTTGCCCTCCACGCACGCAGAGGCGATGTACACGCCGGAGGTGTTTGGGAGGTTTGAGGGGAGTGTGGTGGAGGTGAAATAATGGTAGGCAGTGATCAGTTATCAGTTCGAACTGATGATTGATTGCTGTTCAATTCTTAAATCTCTTTGCAAAAGAACCGCCCTGTTGCTAATTTGGAAACATGACCAACACGGTTTATTCGATCAATCAAGTGCCCATTCGCTTAACGGATGAACGATGGCGGCACATTGTCGGCAATCACAACGAGGTCGCGAGCTATTACTATGAAGTTTTGGAAACGGTAGCTCGTCCTGAGTTTGTATTGGAAGGCGATTTAGGTGAGTCGTGGGCGATCCAACACTTTTCTCCTCGGAAGGTCCTGTTGGTCATTTATCGAGAGTATCCTCAGCAAAACGACGGTTTCATTGTGACCGCGTTTTTCACTAGCAAGCTCAAGAAGCTTTTCAAACGGAGAATCCTATGGCAACGGCAACCTTAGTCAAGGAAATCTTCAAGGCTTTGCCGCACTTGAAGAAAGTCGGCGCAAAAAATTTGTGGTTTGATTTTGATAAAGAAGCTGACGTCATGTATATCAGCCTCGAGCGCCCGCAGAACGCCACGGACACGGACTTGCTTGAGAACGGTGTTTTGCTCAGACTGCGCGACAAAAAAGTGGTGGGAATCACGATTACGAATTTCAGCCACAAGTTTGGGGATTAAGAAGGAAGCTTCGTCATGAGCGCCCCGCACAATCCCGCCCGCGCAAAAGAGCTGTGGAACGAAACGCGCTTGGCCGTTATCCTTGAAGAGATCACGGCCATGCGCGACTGCATCGTGCTCTCCGGCGGCTGGGCGTGGCATTTCATGACGCCTGCGCCATAAACTAGAAAAAAATTTTTAAAGTTTTTTAGCCCTTCGTCAATCTCACGAACCTGGAACGGCTCGACATTGTTGGCGCGCCCGTAAAAAATTTGAGCCCGGTGAAGGAGATAAAAGGGTTGAAGATTATCAGGTGAGCACGCACCGTGGGGACGCTTTAAGCGTCTGCACGGTAAAAGCCGCGAGTATGCGCAAAAGAGTTTGGCTTTGGCAGGGTCTGGCAAGCTGAAGGATTGAGCAGAAGAAAGTGCAAAAGCTACTTAAAAAGATCGCGCTGAAAAAGCGATTGTAGTTCTCCGGCTGAGTTCGTAAGTTTTAAAAACAAAAATGGAGTCATTATCATGAAGTCGAATCATCCGAAGGCCAAGTCTTTTTCCGTTTCAGCCTATGTCGAGCAGGCCTTGAAGCTTGCGGAATATGAAAAAGACGAAAACGGTATCATCGTTGCCTCCGTGCCCAACGTCTCCGGCTTCTTTTCGCAGGGCGAAAATTTCGAAGAAGCGCGCGTGAATCTCAGGGATGCCATCGAAGGCAATCTCGTCGTGGCTTTGCAGCTCGGGTTTGAGATTCCGCCCATTGCCGGCGTGGACATCAAGGAAGTCGATTATGCCGAAACTCACGCCGCTTAAAGCCGGTGAAGTCGTGCGCAAGCTGCGGGCATTGGGTTTTGAAGGTCCGATACCCGGCGGCCGGCATGCGCATATGATTCACCGCGCCAAGAAAAAAGTCATCCCCATTCCGACGCACGGCAGCAAGGACGTTGGCATCGGCTTGTTGCGCAAAATCATTCGCGACGTTGATATTTCCGTGGAAGAATGGCAGGAGCTTTAGGCCTCGATGACTTTTCACAATTGTTTCCGCCGTCTCCACGACTAAACCCCTCCCAGCCGTGTCGCCATCTTAAGTTTGTTTCACGTATGCTGCGAATATGAGCAAAAGAACTGAGGCCCGAAACGGGATTGGCCGTTAGCCTCGACGAGGTCACTAAGAAAAGAATAATAAGAAGAAGAAGGGGTACGGACCAAAAAAGATGCGCCACGACAGCGACACTAAAGTTCATTCGCAAAAAATTTCACCAGCGCCTCATTCACGCGTTGCGGTTCTTCGTGTTGCACGCCGTGGCTGGCTTCTTCGAGGAGAACGAGTTGGCCGTGATCGCAAAGGTCGATGCTCGGTTGCGCCAGCTCGCGACTGAGAAAACGATCGCGTGCGCCCCAGAGCAGTAGCGTGGGCACGCGCACACGCGGATCAAAACGTAGTGATGCTCTTCGGCGTAGCATGGCGCGATACCAGTTGATCATGCCCGTAGCTACGCCGGGTTGCGACCAGGCTTGGCGATACTGTTCGATATCTTCTTCTGAGAATGTGCCGCGACGCGCAGTTGCACGCAAGGCGCGCACGCCGATGCTCCAATTGTCCGCGCGCATACGCTGTTCGGGCAGAAACGGCAATTGAAAGAAAAAGAAGTACCAACTCTTGCGCAGTTGCGTGAGGCTGCTCTGCAAGTGTTGCCGCATCACAAACGGATGCGGCGCATTGAGTACGGCAAGCTTGGTCACACGCGGCGCATGCTGCAGTGCCAACCACCACGCGACCACGCCGCCCCAATCATGCCCCACGATATGTGCCTGCTCTCTCCCTTCGGCGGCAATCAATCCGACAATGTCTTGCGCTAATTCTTCGAGACGATACGCGCCGAGGCCTTTGGGCTTTGTGCTCAGGTTATATCCGCGTTGATCGGGCGCGAGCACGCGATAACCCGCATCGGCGAGTGGCGCGATTTGATGTCGCCAACTATACCAAAACTCCGGAAAGCCGTGCAGCAGAATGACAAGCGGCCCGTGCGCCGGACCGGCAATGATGGTGTGCAGTTGCACGCCGTTGGTGGGAATGAATTTTTGCTCGAAGGGGAAGGACATCGTTCTTTAAAAAGACCTCGTTGAGAAATCTTCGAGGTCTTTCATTTACACAAAAAGGCTTTTGCTTTTCAACGCGAAGCAATGGTGTTGACATCATGCGCTTTCAAAAACGCCAACTCGCTTTCGGTGATCGTGTCGCTGTGCGTTTCTAAAATCGCCGGATCATAACGCACCGCGGCCCAGAGAGCGAAGGGGGCGAGATGCTTTTGCGTTTGGCGATAATAATCGAACACGAGAAAGTATCCTTCTGCGAGATTGCGGCGATCTTCGTCCGCGAGTTGGTCGTGCGGGCCGTGAAGCACAGGCAACGCGAGTGTTTCATGCGGCTCGAGCACGTCGGGATTGGAAACCACCTCGGTGTTCACGCGATAAATGTTGGGCCATAAAAACGGATCGACATAATACCGCCCGGAGATTTGCCAAAGGTTGTCGCCGTTGGCAACGCGATGCGAACCGCCGGGAAACGCGGGCGGTTTGGCTTCCGGTTTCGTTGTCGCCGGCGCATTGATAGGATTGAGATTGACTTTCACGGTTTGCGCGAGATCGGAAGTGTGCCGCGGAATATCGCGTTCGCGGATCGGCGTGGTGAAGGCAAAGAACAGAAGCATGAGCAACAGCAAGAAACTGCCGTACCAGCGCACGCGCGAGTGATTGCGGCGCGGCTCGGACTCAAAGGCTTCAACCGCCGGTCGTGGCGCGAGCACTTCTTCTAATTCGCCGACTTCGATTTCTTCGTAGCCATTGTCTTCTTCTTCGGCAAAATCAAAACGAATGCGATTGTGCGGCGGCGGATAAGGCGAGCGTATAAAGATCGGCGTGAAGTTTTGCGCAAGCGGCGGCTTTACGCTTGGACTCACGGCTTGCGCGAGCGACTGCGGCTTGGGTGCGGCAGACAAGACCGGCGTTTCGATAAGCTCGGGTTTGAGATGCGCATACTTGCGATTGAGCCGCCGTTCCACTTTTGCCGCGGGCTTGAACGTGACGCGATATTGCCCGGGAATAACCAGCGGCGCGCCGGTTTGCGGATTGCGCCCGCGTCTTTCATTGACCCACTTGAGTTGAAACGTGCCGAACTCATGCCAGCGCACGATGCCATCACGGCGCAGGCCTTCTTCAATCAAGCCCAGCGTTTCTTGCACGAAAGCGCGCAGAAATTCTGCGGAGTGCGGCTCTTGCTTCGCGCCTTTGCGGGGCGCAGGAAGCAGGTTGAGATATTTTATTTTTGCGCTCATGTGGACCTCCCGGCGGCCATGTTGTCTTTCAGGTGTTGCGCGGGGCGAAAAAACATCACGATTTTGGGCGGCAGTTTCATGCGTTTGCGCAGCGCGGGATTGAAGGAAATGCGCGTCTCTTGCTTGCGCGTGCCGCATGAGCCGAAGCCGCGCATGACCACGGTTTTGCCGCTTTCCAAATCTTTCACCACGGTTTCCTGCAAGCGACGCAACAGATTGCGCGCTTCAGTTTGGCTGATTTGCAAGCGCTCCGCCAACTTTTTGACAAGCTCAGTAGTGGTCATTGTGTGCTCCATGAGTGATCGCTCAAAACGTTCAAAAAAGATTTCGAAAGTTCTGAAGCGCGGCAAAAACACAAAAGGCCCGTTTGCGAGCGGGCCTTCTTAAACTGCGTTGGTGGTGCGTGTTACTTTCCGAGCGCGGCTTCTTTGCAGGCCTTCGCAATGCGGAATTTGAGCACGGTCTTGGCGGGAATCTTGATCGCCTCGCCGGTTTGGGGGTTGCGGCCCATACGGGCTTTGCGTTTCACCACCACGAGCTTGCCGATGTCTGGAATCGTGAAACCATTTTTAGATTCTTTCGCGGCCAATCGCGCGATTTCGGCGAAAAAATCTGTGGTTTGTTGCCGTGTGAGGCCAAAGGCTTCGGCGAAATGTTTGATCAGTTGTCCTTTGGTCATGGGGCCTTTTCCCTTAGCTGCCATAGCGCACTTCACTCCTCTACTAGATGATATTTAGAAATAGGGTTTAGTCGCAACCACCCGTTTCATCACGAAGCCTTGCGGTGCGATTGCATTTTAAGATAGGCACAAAAACCAGTGAAGGCAAGCATTTTCTCGCAGAGGGTGGAGGAAAGCCGCATGAAATCAGCACTTTTTTGACGCTTCGGCAAAATAGCGCTTGCAAATCGCAAATTGATAAATTATTTTGATTGTGCATAAAGAGCGGTTCTTTATTCCCATGTGACGTACCGAAACTAACTGCATGGAGGAAGTGATGGACAATTGGCCCTATACTCCCGACGACGATGATGAGGAATCATCCGAACCTGGGATGGGTGGAACCGACATGTCGATGACCGAAATGGATACCGACCCATTCGAAACATCGATGCCGGAGAGTGAGCCGAGCATGGCGATGCCGGTAGCCCCGCCGGTCAGCGCGCCTGCAAAGCCCAAAGCGGCAAAGAAAAAAGCCGCCCCCAAGAAGAAAGTAGCTGCCAAAAAAGTCGCAAAAAAGAAGGCGGCAGCGAAAAAGACGGCGAAAAAAGCCGCGAAAAAGCCCGCCAAGAAAAAGGCGGCGGCGAAAAAGCCCGCGAAAAAAGCTGCTAAAAAAGGCAAAAAATAATCTCGCGGCGCGGTCTTTTCCTGGGAGCGTAAAGCGGTTGATGCCCAAGTTGGCAAAGCCCAACGCGTTCGTTGAGCATGTTCATGCGCAATCGTGTTGGTCTTGGCAGCTTGGGCATTTTTGTTTGCTCGCTGTAGGATGCTGCTTTTCTTCTTGAAGCATTGAAAATTTTAAATTGCAAATTTTCAATTGGAGCATATACAAATGTCTAGTTCTCATCTCTCCCTTCAACCTCGTTTGGAAATCGCGCTCGAAGCTTGTTGGCGCGCCGGCCGCATCACCCTCGCATATTATCAATCTCAAGTTCATATCGATATCAAACACGACGGCTCGCCTGTGACGCAAGCCGATCTCCGCGCCGAGCAGGAAATTCGCAGCATTTTAGGCAAACATTTTCCCGAGGATGCCATCGTCGGCGAAGAAGGCGGCGCGCAAAAAAAATCCGCGGACACAGGCACGTGGTACATTGATCCCATCGATGGCACGAAGAGCTTCATTTGCGGCGTGCCGTTTTATGCCGTGCTCCTCGCCTATGAAATCGCCGGCGAAGTCGTGCTCGGCGTGATCAACCTTCCCGCGTTGAACGAAATGATTTGGGCCACGAAGGGCAATGGCTGCTTTTGGAATGGCCGTCGCGCGCACGTTTCCGCAGTCAACGAAATGCGAGAGGCGCGCCTTATGCTCACCGACTATCGCCAAATGGAAAAAGATTGTTCGCCCGCGGGCTTGCAACAACTCTGCGCCGAAACAAAATTGCAGCGCACATGGGGCGATGCTTACGGCCATGTGCTCGTTGCCACGGGCCGCGCGGAAATCATGATTGATCCGCGCATGGCCGTTTGGGATTGCGGCCCGCTCTTGCCGATCATCCAAGAAGCCGGCGGCCGCTTCACCGATTGGAACGGCAACGCCACCATTCACGGGCCGAATGCTTTTTCCACCAACGGACTGCTGCATGCAGCCGTGCAAGCGAAGCTCATGCAATCTTAAAGCGCAAAAAAATCTGCCTACGAAACACACGAAGCACGCGAAAAATTTTGGGGTGTTTTGTGTATTTCGTGGGCAAAAGAAAGAGGCTCACAAAGCTATATGTGCTCGAATGTGTTGAGCGAATAATATGGCCTTCAAACCGGACCGCCCTCACCTCCTCTATCGAATCGTGCGTGCCGTCGTCAAAGGCGGTTTGGGCATATTCTTTCAACGCCTCGAAGTGCGCCACCCCGAACGCTTGCCCGCGACCGGGCCGGTGATCTTCGTCGCCAATCATCCCAACTCCATCATGGACGCGATGATTCTTTGGGCCGTGCTCGAACGCAAGGTGAATTACATCGCGCATGCGGGACTTTTTCGCGCCGGCTTTATGCAATGGCTGCTGCGCAACCTCGGCGTAATTCCAGTGTATCGCCGCCAAGACGATCCCGACAAGATGGAGCAGAATGTCGCGATGTTTCGCGCGGCATATGAAACGCTGGAGCGCGGCGAAACCATCGGCATCTTTCCCGAAGGCACGAGCGACATGCTGCGCAAAGTGAAGCAAGTGAAGACCGGCGCCGCGCGCATCGTACTCGAAACCGAAAGCCGCAACGGCTACGATCTCGGCGTGAAGCTTATCCCTCTCGGGTTGCACTTCTTTTCGCGCTCGCATTTTCGCAGCCGCGTGCTCATCAACGTCGGCGAGCATGTGCCGCTCGTGAAATACTTCACGCAATATCACAGCGATGCCGTTGCAGGCGTCAACGCCCTCACGCGCGAGATTCAAAGCCGCCTCGAACAATTGACCGTGAACATTGAAGACGAGGAGTTGGAAACGTTCGTGCGCGATTTGGAGCAGATTTATCGCGAAGAGTTGTTGGCGGAAAATGCGCGCGCCTCGGAAAAGGACGTGGCCGCATTTTTTCTCTCGCAAAAAATCGCCGAGGGCGTGCAATACTATCGCAGGTATCATCCCGAAATTTTCACTGCGATCCGCGAGCAAGTGACGGGCTATCAGCGCAAGCTTGCGCGCTTGCGTTTGCGCGACGAGCTGTTGCGCGAATCGGGCCGCGCGTGGCATGAGCACGGCACAGCCCTCATGCTCGGCCTCGCGGGATTGCCGCTTGCGCTCTATGGCATCCTCAACAACTTTGTGCCCTATCACCTCGCGGAGCGCGCGGCGAAAAAGTTCATGGACGAGCGCACGAAAATTCTCACCGCGCTCTTGTTTGCCGGCGGCTTGGCATTTTTGTTTTTTTATATTGTGCAAACCGCATGCGTTGCGCGTTTCTTCGGCGCGTGGTGGGCCGCGGCTTATGCGGCGAGCTTGCCGCTCTCCGGTTTCTTCGCGCTCTTCTATCTCAAACGCACGCGCGCTTTGAGCGAGCGCCTCAGCTTCTCATTCTTTTTATTCACCAACAAACATCTCATCACGCGCCTGCGTTTGGAGCGCAAACGTTTGATCAAAGCCCTCGACGCCGTGCGCGAAGAGTTTCTCGCACTGCGCCGCGCGGCATAACTGGAACGAGTTGAAATCAACGTTTACCACAAAGATGCAAAGCCTTTCTTTGTGAACTTTGTGCCTTGGTGGTAAAAAGGTTTTGTTTCTCTCCCGCATTCTTCCGAAGCTCATTTTAAAACCGCAAGCAATGCGAATTGCCATGTCCCTCTCCTTTTCGCCGCCGCTCTCTCGTTTCTCCTCGCCGCGTTGGCGTTTGCTCAAAGGTGATTTCAGTCACGCGCTCGCCATCGAACGCCTCGGCCCGCGTTTAACGCAGCGCGTGCTCTGGCGCGTGGAAACGAACGAGCGCACGGTCGCGCTCTCGTTCGATGACGGCCCGCATCCGCAATTCACCTCCGCCATTCTCGATTTGCTCGAACGCCACAATCTCCCCGCGACGTTTTTTCTCATCGGTCGCTATGTGTTGAAGTATCCATTGCTCGCGCAACGCATCGCCGCGGGCAAACATGAAATCGGTAATCACACCTTTTCGCATCGCATTCTGCCGCTCCTGCGCGATGAAGAAGTGAAAGCGGAGATTCATCAAACCGAAGAAGCCATTCGCATCCACACCGGTTGCGCGCCGCGTTTCGTGCGCCCGCCCATGGGTTTGTTCACGAAGCGCACCGTGAATCTCATCGAAGCGTGCGGCTACAACACCGTGATCGGCGACGTGTATCCGCGCGACCCGCATTTGCCCGGCAAGGACAAAATCTATCAGCGCGTCATGCGCCGCGTGCGCCCCGGCAGCATCATCATTCTCCACGACGGCGGCAACACGCGCAACGTCGATCGCAGCCAAACCGTGTGGGCCGCGGAGAAAATTATCGAGTCGCTGCTGCGCGAAGACTATCGCTTCGTCACGATTTCGGAGTTGATGGGAGGATGAAGCTTTGAACGCTAATGCCGCAGAAAAGGCGGAGGATTTTCAGGATAAAGCGTCAAAGCATGGCAAAAAGAGTAAAGGCTCATCTCCAACGGATAGAAGCTACCAACGAGTTTTGTTGTGCGCACAGTTGGCAACTTTTGTCCGTTGGAAAAATTCAAAACTCCGGCTTATGATCGAGACAATTGTAATCTCGAAATCCGCTTTTATGTTTGCCTCTTCCTCACAATCCGCGTCCCCGCTTTAATCAAAAGAAAGATCACGCCATGAACCAATCTGCTTTTGTCCCGCAATGGGCCAAGCAAGCCGTCTGGTATCAAATCTTCCCCGAGCGTTTTCGCAACGGCGATCCGAGCAATGATCCCACGCTCGAAAACATTCGAGGCGCGTATCCGCACGACACAACTTCCGCGTGGCACATTCATCCGTGGACTGCGGATTGGTACGAGCTGCAACCATACGAACGCGCGAACGGCCGCGATCTCGAGTTCAATCAACAACGCCGGCGCTATGGCGGCGATTTGCAGGGCATCATCGACAAGCTCGATTACTTGCAAGACCTCGGCGTGAACGCGCTCTATCTCACTCCCGTGTTCGAATCGCCCTCTGCGCACAAGTATGACGGCGCGACGTATCATCACATCGATCCCAACCTCGGCCCCGATCCTCTCGGCGACCGCAAGCTTATCGCGCGCGAAGTGGGGCACGATCCCGCAACGTGGCAGTGGACCGCGGCAGATCAACTCGCGCTGCGTTTGATTGCGGAGGTGCATCGTCGCAACATGCGCATTATCTTCGACGGCGTGTTCAATCACACCGGCAGAAATCATTGGGCGTTTCGCGACGTGGTCGCGCGGCAGCAACTTTCGCCTTACAAAGATTGGTTCAAAATTAAAAGTTGGAACGATCCGAAAACCGGCGCGGGTTTCGATTACGAAGGCTGGTGGGGCTTCAAAGATTTGCCCGAACTGCGGCAAGACGAGAACGGACTCGTTGCCGGCCCGCGCGAATATGTCTTCGCCAGCACGCGGCGTTGGATGGATCCGAACAACGATGGCGATCCGAGCGACGGCATCGACGGCTGGCGCCTCGATGTGGCCGAGTGCGTGCATCACAAGTTTTGGAAAGCATGGCGCGCACACGTGCGCAGCATCAATCCGCAAGCTTATCTCACCGGCGAGGTCATCAACACGCTGCCGGTGCTGTCGAAATTTTTGCAAGGCGATGAATTCGACGCGGTGATGAATTATACTTTCGCGTATGCGTGCAACGATTTTTTTGTGAGTGAAACAAGCCGCGCAAGCGTGAGCGCGTTTGATCGCAGCCTGCGCGAATTGCGCGAAGCCTTTCCCGCTGAGGTCGCGCACGTAATGCAAAATCTCGTAGACAGCCACGACACGGATCGCATCGCCTCGCGCATTGTGAATCGCGACCGCATGAGCATGCGCGAGTGGGTGAAATACTATCAATGGTCAAAAGTTGTGCACACGCCCGATTACGACACGCGCCGACCGAACGCGCGCGAGCGTCGCAGCCAAATGCTCATTGCGCTCATGCAAATGACCTACGTGGGCACGCCCATGATTTATTACGGCGATGAAGTGGGCATGTGGGGCGCGAACGATACGTGTTGCCGCAAGCCTATGGTGTGGGAGGATTTGGTTTATGCCGATGAAGCGTTGCTGCCGAACGGCGCGCGGCGGGAGAACGTGGATCGTGTGGCTGTGGATCGTGAATTGTTCGCATACTATCGCAAGCTCATTCATATTCGCCGCAATCATCCCGCGTTGCAGCTCGGCGACTTCAAAACGCTGCTCATCGACGACGCGCGCGAATTATATGCGTTCTCGCGTTCGTTTGAACAGCAAATGCTCGTGGTTGTCATCAACAACAGCGGCCACGTGCAGCGCGTGGAAAATTTGCCCACGGGCAAAGGCGTGTTTGTGGATTTGCTCGAAGGGCTGGAAGTGACGGCCAATGCCGCGGGCGAAGTCGCATGCGAAGTGAAAGCGCAGAGCGGGAGGGTGTTGTTGCGCAAATAATAAAGAATGTGCGTTTCTGCAAAAGCAGCGCGCGCATTGTTTTCAAAAACGGGCTTATATAAAATGTCAACCGGGTACGAATATTTTTAAAAGGGCGATAATTGCCTGTTCTTTTTACGAGCAGAAAGGAGGCAAACATGGCGCGTGCATCGCATTCCCAATTTAATCCCGAAAAGCATCATCGCCGTTCGATTCGTCTAAAGGGATACGATTACAACTTGCCTGGGGCATATTTTGTGACGATGGTCACGCAGCAGCGCGAATGTTTGTTTGGAGAAATTGTCGACGCGGAAATGGTTTTAAGCGATTGCGGAAAAATTGCAGAGGCGTGTTGGCGCGCCATTCCCGAACATTTTCCACACGTGCAATTGGGCGCGTATGTGATCATGCCGAATCATGTGCATGGGATTATTGTGATCGACAACGACGCCTCCGCGAACGTCGCGCCTCATGCGGATACCGTTGGGAATGCGGATCGGGGCGCCGCATTGCTGCACCCCAACGATAATCCGCATAGAATGAACGTCAAGCCCGGTTCATTGGGCGCAATTGTGCGTTCATACAAATCCGCGGTTTCGTATCGAATCCCTCGGGAACGCAATGCCGCCAGCATTTGGCAACGGAATTATTACGAACACATCATCCGCAATGAACGCGAGTTGCAACGCATAACGGATTATATCAATACAAATCCGTTGCGATGGAATGACGACAATGAAAACCCGTCGCAGGCAAAAACGTAGGGGCGCAGCAATGCTGCGCCCCAACAACGCCCCCGACGAGGCCGAACAACGCATGCGCCGCGTAATCCCAAACGAACGCGAGGTTGGCGCACACACGATTTGTTCGATGGCGGATGCGGATAATATTTGAGCCGACGCACGTTCCGTAGGGGCGCGCGGTAGGGGGGGCGCAATTATGCGCCCCCACAAATACCCCCCCCAGGGCGCACAAACCAATAACCGGAAAAAACAAAAAAAAAAACCGGTTGGGGCCCTATCTTTGCGGCCCCCCAACGCTCTTATTGCACATCACCTGGCAAACGCTGGCGTGTGAAAATCTCGACGGCGCGGCGGGATAACGCCTCTTGTTGGCGCGCGGGTTG